>NZ_JARVSD010000032.1 GCF_030209445.1 Promicromonospora sp. MEB111 | reverse complement strand
GGCGAGGAGGCGCGCCGGCCCGGGCAGCTCGCGCGCCCCGCCGCGCGCGGCGCCCCGGCCCGTCGTCCGCTGCCGCGCGGCGCGCAGCTGCGGGGCGGCCACAACCAGGCCTACCAGGGCGAACACCGCCAGGACCGGCTGACGCAGGACCGCCGCGAGCAGCAGTGACGCGACCGCGGGGAGCAGCACGAGCGGCCACGGGACGCCGCCCGGCGCGGTGTCCGGCCGGGGTGCGAGCAGTGCGGCCGGACCGCGGGACCGGCGGATCACGAGGCGCCCGCCCCGGCGCAGGCGGGCCCATGTCCGGAGGGCAGCCCAGGGGCCGTCGGCACCCACGACGGTCCCGGCGTCGGGACCGGTCACCCGGACGACCAGCCAGGCCCGGGCGAGCCCGGCTGTGTCGAGACCGGCGGCGGCGTGACCGGGTCCGGGCCCGGCATCCGGGCCGGCCGCCCCCGGACCGGCGCCGTCCGGCCGCCGCACCCGCAGCACGGCGCCGGGCAGCAGGGGGCGCTCGCCGACCACCCGGTCGTCGGTCAGGCGCTCACCGTCGGCCGTCAGCGCCGCCCACCGCAGCTCGGGGCGGCGGGCGAGCGCGGCCAGCGGCGCGCGCACCTCGCCGAGCCGGCTGCCCGGCCGCAGGAGCACGTCCTCGCCCGGGTGCAGGGTCACGCGCACGGCGTCGTCGGGCGGCGGGGGTGTGGTCATGCCCCCAGCCTTGCGCCGGCCGGTCCGCGCCAGGGCCCTGACCAGGGTTTCTGTGCACAACCCCGGCTTCCACAGGCTCACCGTCGCGCTCCCTGGGGCACAACCCCTGGGGGACTGCCCCTACCCGGGACTGACGAGATGTACGACCAAGGGATGACACGACCAGGGAAGGATCAGGCCGACGCCCGATGTCCAGACCCGCCCCGGCTCCGTAGGTTCGTTGATGCCGGCCGAACCGGGGTCCACCCCGGGAAGGCCGGACCACTTCCGGGCCGCACACGGGACACGTTCCCGCAGGCGTCGCCCGGCGCGTGTCGCCACCGGCGGCCCGCGCAGCACGCAGCAGCGCCAGCATCCAGCGGCGCCAGCATCCAGCAGCGTCGATCACCGAGGAGAATCTCGTGGACACCACCGTGTACGTCCCGGCGGACCAGCCGGCTCCGGGTTCGGGCAGGGCCGCCCGTGCCGTCCGGGCCAGGAACCTGACGAAGACGTACGGCAAGGGTGAGGCGATCGTGCGCGCCCTGGACGGCGTG
>NZ_JARVSD010000015.1 GCF_030209445.1 Promicromonospora sp. MEB111 | reverse complement strand
GCCGAGTCAGGTGGTTGGTGAGTCGGTCGGTTGGTGAGTCGGTCGGTTGGTGAGTCGGTCGGCGGGCATGACAAAGGCCCGGCCACCCCGTGCGGGGTGGCCGGGCCTTGTGTCAGGACCGGGTCCTACCGGGCGATCACGCCCCGCCGGCCGCCATCTGGCCCGACGGCGGCAGGTCGCGCGGCACCAGTCCGGCGCCCGCGGGCACCGACTGGGGCTCGGCCTGGGTCGGCCGACGACGCTCGTCCCGCTCCACACCCTGGAAGCTGAACTCGCCGAGGATGCCCTCGCCCTCGCCGTCGACGATCACCAGCTGACCGGCCGTGAGCTCGCCGAACAGGATCTTCTCGGACAGCGTGTCTTCGATCTCCCGCTGGATCGCCCTCTTGAGCGGACGGGCGCCGAGCACCGGGTCGTAGCCCTTCTCCGCCAGCAGGTGCTTCGCGGCGGGGGTGAGCTCGATGCCCATGTCCCGGTCGCGCAGGCGACGGTCGAGCTTCGCGATCTCCAGGTCGACGATCTCGATGATCTCGTCCTGCGAGAGCTGCGGGAACACGACCACGTCGTCGACGCGGTTGAGGAACTCCGGCCGGAAGTGCTGCTTGAGCTCCTCGTTGACCTTGGCCTTCATGCGCTCGTAGGAGGTCACCAGGTCGCCGCCGGCGTTGAAGCCGGTCTGGACGCCCTTGGCGATGTCCCGCGTGCCCAGGTTGGTGGTCATGATGATCACGGTGTTCTTGAAGTCGACCACGCGACCCTGCGAGTCCGTGAGGCGACCGTCCTCGAGCACCTGCAGCAGCGAGTTGAAGATGTCGGCGTGCGCCTTCTCCACCTCGTCGAACAGGACCACGGAGAACGGCTTGCGCCGCACCTTCTCGGTGAGCTGGCCACCCTCGTCGTAGCCGACGTATCCCGGCGGGGAGCCGAACAGTCGCGAGACCGTGTGCTTCTCCGAGAACTCGGACATGTCGAGCTGGATGAGGGCGTCCTCGTCACCGAACAGGAACTCGGCGAGCGCCTTGGCGAGCTCGGTCTTACCGACGCCCGTGGGGCCGGCGAAGATGAACGAACCACCGGGACGCTTCGGGTCCTTGAGGCCGGCCCGCGTACGGCGAATCGCCTGCGACAGGGCCTTGATCGCGGCCTCCTGGCCGACGACCCGCTTGTGCAGCTCGTCCTCCATGTGGAGCAGCCGGCTGGACTCCTCCTCGGTGAGCTTGACGACCGGGATGCCCGTGGACATCGCGAGGACCTCGGCGATCAGCTCGTCGTCGACCTCAGCGACCGTGTCCAGGTCACCCGACTTCCAGGCCTTCTCCTTGTCCGCGCGGACCTGCGTGAGCTGCTTCTCCTTGTCACGCAGCCCGGCGGCCTTCTCGAAGTCCTGCTCGTCGATCGCCGACTCCTTCTCGCGGCGCGCCTCGGCGATGGACTCGTCGAGCTCCTTGAGCTCCGGCGGCGCCGTCATGCGACGGATGCGGAGCCGGGCCCCGGCCTCGTCGATCAGGTCGATCGCCTTGTCCGGGAGGAACCGGTCGTTGATGTACCGGTCCGCGAGCGTGGCGGCGGAGACCAGCGCGGAGTCCGTGATGGACACGCGGTGGTGCGCCTCGTAGCGGTCACGCAGACCCTTGAGGATCTCGATGGCGTGCTCGAGCGACGGCTCGGCCACCTGGATCGGCTGGAAGCGGCGCTCCAGGGCCGGGTCCTTCTCGACGTACTTGCGGTACTCGTCGAGGGTGGTGGCACCGATCGTCTGCAGCTCACCGCGAGCCAGCATGGGCTTCAGGATGGAGGCGGCGTCGATCGCGCCCTCGGCGGCACCCGCACCCACCAGGGTGTGGATCTCGTCGATGAACAGGATGATGTCGCCGCGGGTGCGGATCTCCTTGAGCACCTTCTTGAGGCGCTCCTCGAAGTCACCGCGGTAGCGCGAGCCAGCCACCAGGGCGCCCAGGTCCAGCGTGTAGAGCTGCTTGTCCTTGAGCGTCTCGGGGACGTCGCCCTTGACGATGTCCTGGGCGAGGCCCTCGACGACGGCCGTCTTGCCGACGCCGGGCTCGCCGATCAGCACCGGGTTGTTCTTGGTGCGGCGGGACAGCACCTGCATGACCCGCTCGATCTCCTGCGTGCGCCCGATGACCGGGTCGAGCTTGCCCTCGCGCGCGGCCTGGGTGAGGTTGCGGCCGAACTGGTCGAGCACGGCCGAGCCCGCGGGCTGACCCTCCTGAGGACCACCGGCGGAGACGGGCTCCTTGCCCTGGTAGCCGCTCAGCAGCTGGATGACCTGCTGGCGCACCTTGTTCAGGTCGGCACCCATCTTGGTGAGCACCTGTGCTGCCACGCCCTCACCCTCGCGGATGAGGCCGAGCAGGATGTGCTCCGTGCCGATGTAGTTGTGG
>NZ_JARVSD010000030.1 GCF_030209445.1 Promicromonospora sp. MEB111 | reverse complement strand
GGTCGTATCACCAGCATGGTGGTGTGGTCGGGATCGGTGGGGGTTGTTTTTGGATCGGATCAATTAACCAGTTTGGTTTTGGTCTGGCCAGTATCATTGTTCGTGCTCGCCCCTTGTGGGTGGGTGTGGATGTTTCTCTTTTACGGAGAGTTTGATCCTGGCTCAGGACGAACGCTGGTGGCGTGCTTAACACATGCAAGTCGAACGGTGAAGCCCAGCTTGCTGGGTGGATCAGTGGCGAACGGGTGAGTAACACGTGAGCAACCTGCCCCCCACTTCGGGATAAGCCTTGGAAACGGGGTCTAATACCGGATATGAGCATCTGCCGCATGGTGGGTGTTGGAAAGTTTTTCGGTGGGGGATGGGCTCGCGGCCTATCAGCTTGTTGGTGGGGTAATGGCCTACCAAGGCGTCGACGGGTAGCCGGCCTGAGAGGGCGACCGGCCACACTGGGACTGAGACACGGCCCAGACTCCTACGGGAGGCAGCAGTGGGGAATATTGCACAATGGGCGAAAGCCTGATGCAGCGACGCCACGTGAGGGATGACGGCCTTCGGGTTGTAAACCTCTTTCAGCAGGGAAGAAGCGAGAGTGACGGTACCTGCAGAAGAAGCGCCGGCTAACTACGTGCCAGCAGCCGCGGTAATACGTAGGGCGCAAGCGTTGTCCGGAATTATTGGGCGTAAAGAGCTCGTAGGCGGTCTGTCGCGTCTGGTGTGAAATCCCATGGCTCAACTGTGGGCTTGCATCGGGTACGGGCAGACTAGAGTGCTGTAGGGGAGACTGGAATTCCTGGTGTAGCGGTGGAATGCGCAGATATCAGGAGGAACACCGATGGCGAAGGCAGGTCTCTGGGCAGTTACTGACGCTGAGGAGCGAAAGCATGGGGAGCGAACAGGATTAGATACCCTGGTAGTCCATGCCGTAAACGTTGGGCACTAGGTGTGGGGCCAGTTCCACTGGTTCTGTGCCGCAGCTAACGCATTAAGTGCCCCGCCTGGGGAGTACGGCCGCAAGGCTAAAACTCAAAGGAATTGACGGGGGCCCGCACAAGCGGCGGAGCATGCGGATTAATTCGATGCAACGCGAAGAACCTTACCAAGGCTTGACATGTACGAGAAAGCCCCAGAGATGGGGTTCTCTTTGGACACTCGTACACAGGTGGTGCATGGTTGTCGTCAGCTCGTGTCGTGAGATGTTGGGTTAAGTCCCGCAACGAGCGCAACCCTTATCCTATGTTGCCAGCGGGTTATGCCGGGGACTCATGGGAGACTGCCGGGGTCAACTCGGAGGAAGGTGGGGATGACGTCAAATCATCATGCCCCTTATGTCTTGGGCTTCACGCATGCTACAATGGCCGGTACAGAGGGCTGCGATACCGTGAGGTGGAGCGAATCCCAAAAAGCCGGTCTCAGTTCGGATCGGGGTCTGCAACTCGACCCCGTGAAGTCGGAGTCGCTAGTAATCGCAGATCAGCAACGCTGCGGTGAATACGTTCCCGGGCCTTGTACACACCGCCCGTCAAGTCACGAAAGTTGGTAACACCCGAAGCTCACGGCCTAACCCCTTGTGGGAGGGAGTGGTCGAAGGTGGGACTGGCGATTGGGACTAAGTCGTAACAAGGTAGCCGTACCGGAAGGTGCGGCTGGATCACCTCCTTTCTAAGGAGCTCATCTCCATCAGGCCCCGGACACCGGGGATGCCGTGCCGCCCTGTGGGTGGTGGGTGCTGGTGGCAGAGGCCATGCCCAGGCCGTACGCGTCTGGGGTGGTTGCTCATGGGTGGAACATTGACGAAGAGTCGCCTTCGGTGGTGGCCAACGCTAGTACGCCGGTGCTTGTCACTGGTTGGAACGTGGGGGTCGACGCCGGCGGGGCTTGCCAAGCACACTGTTGGGTCCTGAGGCAACCGGCCGCCTCATGCTGCGCTCCTGGTGGTTCTTCGAACCGGTGGGTGCGGGTGTGGAGGGTTGGGTGTTTCTGGAAGGACACGGGTCACCGGGTTGTACGCGGACCAGCCGGCTTGCCGGTGTTGGCGTGTGCGGATTGCCTGGGTGGGTTCGTCCGTTGCTTGAGAACTGCATAGTGGACGCGAGCATCTTTGAATTTTTCCAAGACTGCTCTGTGATGATCGCCGGTGAGGGTTCGCTCTTGTTCGGTTGGTTGTTGTGGGGCATGTTGTCTTGGTTTCTGTGATTGTAGTGTTGCTGAAGTTTTTAAGGGCACATTGGTGGATGCCTTGGCACTAGGAGCCGAAGAAGGACGTTGTAGCCTGCGATAATCCTCGGGGAGTTGGCAGACAAGCTGTGATCCGAGGGTCTCCGAATGGGGGAACCCAGCCGAAGTCATGTTCGGTTACCCGCGCCTGAATGTATAGGGCGTGTGGAGGGAACGTCGGGAAGTGAAACATCTCAGTACCGACAGGAAGAGATATTCCGTGAGTAGTGGCGAGCGAAAGCGGATGAGGCCAAACCGTATGCGTGTCAAGCTGTCAGGCGTTGCGTGTGCGGGGTTGTGGGACCTTCCGGGAAGATCTGACAGTCTTCCGGCCAGTAAGAAAGTCGTGTCATAGTCGAACCGGGTTGAATACCGGACCGTAGTGGGTGGGAGTCCCGTAGACGAAATGATGCGGCCTGGTGGAGGGGATCCCAAGTAGCACGGGGCCCGTGAAATCTCGTGTGAATCTGGCAAGACCACTTGCTAAGCCTAAATACTACCTAGTGACCGATAGCGGACAAGTACCGTGAGGGAAAGGTGAAAAGTACCCCGGGAGGGGAGTGAAATAGTACCTGAAACCGTGTGCCTACAATCCGTCGGAGCCTCCTTGGTAGGGGTGACGGCGTGCCTTTTGAAGAATGAGCCTGCGAGTTAGTGCTCGGTGGCGAGGTTAACCCGTGTGGGGTATCCGTAGCGAAAGCGAGTCCGAATAGGGCGTTTATAGTCGCCGGGTCTAGACCCGAAGCGAAGTGATCTAGCCATGGGCAGGTTGAAGCGCCGGTAAGACGGCGTGGAGGACCGAACCCACCAGGGTTGAAAACCTGGGGGATGACCTGTGGTTAGGGGTGAAAGGCCAATCAAACTTCGTGATAGCTGGTTCTCCCCGAAATGCATTTAGGTGCAGCGTCGCGTGTTTCTTGCCGGAGGTAGAGCTACTGGATGGCTAATGGGCCTCACCAGGTTACTGACGTCAGCCAAACTCCGAATGCCGGTAAGTGCAAGCGCGGCAGTGAGACTGCGGGGGATAAGCTCCGTGGTCGAGAGGGAAACAGCCCAGATCACCGGCTAAGGCCCCTAAGCGTGTGCTCAGTGGGAAAGGATGTGGAGTTGCACAGACAACCAGGAGGTTGGCTTAGAAGCAGCCACCCTTGAAAGAGTGCGTAATAGCTCACTGGTCAAGTGATTCCGCGCCGACAATGTAGCGGGGCTCAAGCACACCGCCGAAGCCGTGGCACTCACATTGCGTTTGATCGCAAGCCCAGCATGCGCCCTTGTGGTGTGTGTTCAGGTGTGTGGGTGGGTAGGGGAGCGTCGTGTGGGCAGTGAAGTCGCGGAGTGATCCAGCGGTGGAGCCTACACGAGTGAGAATGCAGGCATGAGTAGCGAATGACGGGTGTGAATCCCGTCCGCCGAATGACCAAGGGTTCCAGGGCCAGGTTCATCCGCCCTGGGTAAGTCGGGACCTAAGGCGAGGCCGACAGGCGTAGTCGATGGACAAGGAGTTGATATTCTCCTACCGGCGAAGTACCGCCCATACCGAGTCCGGTGATACTAACCATCCCAATCCAGCACACTGGTCTTCGGACCGGACCGTTGGGGAGGCGTGGGACCTGATCCGGTAGTAGGTAAGCGTGTTAACAGGGGTGACGCAGGAAGGTAGCCAGGCGTGGCGATGGTTGTCCACGTCCAAGGTTGTAGCCCGACACCTAGGCAAATCCGGGTGTCATTGAGGGTGAGAGCTGATAGTGACCGTGTATGCGGGAATCTGGTGATCCTATGCTGCCTAGAAAAGCCTCGACGCGAGGGACTAGCCGCCCGTACCCTAAACCGACTCAGGTGGTCAGGTAGAGAATACTAAGGCGATCGAGAGAATCGTGGTTAAGGAACTCGGCAAAATGCCCCCGTAACTTCGGGAGAAGGGGGGCCTGAACCGTTAACCCACTTGCTGGGGGACGCGGGGAGGGCCGCAGAGACCAGGGAGAAGCGACTGTTTACTAAAAACACAGGTCCGTGCGAAGTCGCAAGACGATGTATACGGACTGACGCCTGCCCGGTGCTGGAAGGTTAAGAGGACGGGTTAGCTTCGGCGAAGCCCAGAATTTAAGCCCCAGTAAACGGCGGTGGTAACTATAACCATCCTAAGGTAGCGAAATTCCTTGTCGGGTAAGTTCCGACCTGCACGAATGGCGTAACGACTTCTCCGCTGTCTCAACCGCGAACTCGGCGAAATTGCACTACGAGTAAAGATGCTCGTTACGCGCAGCAGGACGGAAAGACCCCGGGACCTTTACTATAGCTTGGTATTGGTGTTCGGTGCGGTTTGTGTAGGATAGGTGGGAGACTGTGAAGCTCGGGCGCCAGCTCGGGTGGAGTCATTGTTGAAATACCACTCTGATCGCTTCGGATGTCTAACCTCGGTCCGTGATCCGGATCAGGGACAGTGCCTGGTGGGTAGTTTAACTGGGGCGGTTGCCTCCTAAAATGTAACGGAGGCGCTCAAAGGTTCCCTCAGCCTGGTTGGTAATCAGGTGTCGAGTGCAAGTGCACAAGGGAGCTTGACTGTGAGACCGACAGGTCGAGCAGGGACGAAAGTCGGAACTAGTGATCCGGCGGTGGCTTGTGGAAGCGCCGTCGCTCAACGGATAAAAGGTACCCCGGGGATAACAGGCTGATCTTGCCCAAGAGTCCATATCGACGGCATGGTTTGGCACCTCGATGTCGGCTCGTCGCATCCTGGGGCTGGAGTAGGTCCCAAGGGTTGGGCTGTTCGCCCATTAAAGCGGTACGCGAGCTGGGTTTAGAACGTCGTGAGACAGTTCGGTCCCTATCCGCTGCGCGCGTAGGAAACTTGAGAAGGGCTGTCCCTAGTACGAGAGGACCGGGACGGACGAACCTCTGGTGTGCCAGTTGTTCCGCCAGGAGCATGGCTGGTTGGCTACGTTCGGAAGGGATAACCGCTGAAAGCATCTAAGCGGGAAGCCTGCTTCGAGATGAGGTTTCCATACACCTTGTGTGTGAGAGGCACCCAGCAGACCACTGGGTTGATAGGCCGGATGTGGAAGCAGGGACTGAAGACCTGTGGAGCTGACCGGTACTAACCTGCCGATAACTTCACAACCACACTCACACGAGTCAAAAAGA
>NZ_JARVSD010000035.1 GCF_030209445.1 Promicromonospora sp. MEB111 | reverse complement strand
GGTGCAGCGCAGGGTGCGGGCCGAGGAACGAGGCACGCGCCCGGAGCGGAACCGCAGGCTCAGCCGAAACGGACAGGGCTGGTGCGGCCTAGCTCCCGGGGAAGGCCAGCTCCTGCCACCGGCCCGCCTCGTCCGCCGTCAGCGCACGGCCGAAGATCGCCAGCCGGTCGGCGCCGCCGGACTGCCGCTCGCCGCCGTCGCGGTTCGCGCCGATGTGCAGGGTGCGCGACGTGCACGCGTTCGCCGCCTCGTAGCCGCCGATCGTGGCGGTGGCTGCCTGCGTGCCGTCGACGTACACCGTGATCGAGCCGGTGGCCGAGAGGGTCACGACCAGCTCGAACCAGCGGTCGGTCGGGACGACGGCGTTCGTCGTCGTCCCCGTGCCCGCCGTGATGACGCGGACGTTGTTCGACGGCGTCGTGTCGATCATGATGCCGTCGGAGTCGCTGCTCGCCGACCGGTGGTCGAACAGGCGCCGATGGCCCGGCTGACCGCTGTCGATCCTGAACTCGCCGGCGAACGTCGACTCCTCGAGGTACCCGAGCGGGAAGGGTTCGACGCTCGTGACGTAGCCCGTCGTCGCGAGCTGCTGGGCCGCACCGGTCGGCCCGTCGGCGAGCACGCCGAGCGTGCCCTCGACCCGCCAGTCGCGGCCGTTGCCGGACTGGTCGCCGTCGGCGTCGCCGCCGAGGTTCCACGCGACGAGCGTGGCGTCGGGATCGGGTACCGGGCACGGCGTCGGCGGCTCGACGTCCACCACCACCGTGCGGCTGAGCGTGATGTCGCCCGCGGTCAGCGTCGCGGTGATCGGCGACTGCCGCGCGGCGTTGCCCGCGCCGACGGTGACGGTGACGGTCCGCTCGACGCTCTCGCCAGGCCGGATCGTGCCGAACATGAGCTCCGCCGGCTCGGCCGACCACTGCGGGTAGCCCGGCGCCGTGTCGTCCGGGACCGTGACCAGCACGGCCGCGTCCTCGACCGGCTCGGCACCGATCGCCTCTGCGCGCACGGTGACCGGGAGCTCGTCGCCCGACGTCGCGGTCGCGGGCGCCGTGACCGACAGCGCCGCCGTGGCCTTGGCCACGTACCGCTTCCCGGCCTGCCCCTCGAAGACCACGACGCCGTCCTCGACCGTCGACTCGACGGGCCTGCCCCTGTGGTCGGTCAGCGTGAACAGGCCCGGCTGGAAGATCTGGTTCCCGATCCGCAGCTCGCCGTCGTTCGCGGGGCGGATGTCGATCCGCCGGACCGATCCGTCCGCCCACGTCGCGTCGACCTCGACGTCGCCCCGGGCCTTCAGGCCCGAGTACGAGCCGTCCGGCCAGGCCGTCGGCAGCGCGGGCAGCACGTCGATCCGGCCGGCCTGGCTCTGCAGCAGCATCTCCGCGACGCCGGACGTCGCGCCGAAGTTGCCGTCGATCTGGAACGGCGGATGGTCGTCCCACAGGTTGTCGAGCGTCGAGCCCTTGAGCTGCTCGGAGAGCAGCTTGTGCGCGCGGTCGCCGTCGAGCAGGCGCGCCCAGAAGTTGATCTTCCACGCCTTCGACCACCCGGTCCCGCCGTCGCCGCGTCCCTCCAGCGTGGTGCGGGCGGCCTCGGCGAGCTCCGGTGTCGCGGCGGGTGAGACGGCCGTCCCGGGGAAGAGCGCGTAGAGGTGGGAGACGTGCCGGTGCTGGTTCGACGGGTTGTCGAGCGCCTGCTCGACCTTCCACTCCTTGAGCTGGCCCCACGACCCGACGGCGAGGCCCGGGTAGATGCCCTGCAGCTTCTCGTCGAGGTCTGCGAGGTAGGCGGCGTCGTCCTCGCCGGTGAGCTCGGCGGCGGCCCCGGCCGACGTCAGCAGCTCGGTGACGATCTGCTGCGAGATCGACGCCCCGACCGTGAAGTCGCCCTGCTCGGGCGAGTAGCTCGGCGTGACCACGTAGGTGCCGTCCGTGTCGCGCACGAGGAAGTCGATCCAGAACTCCGAGACCGCCTTGAGCATCGGGTAGGCGCGCTGCCGCAGGAACTGCTCGTCCCCGGTGAAGAGGTAGTGCTGCCAGTAGTGCTGCGCCAGCCACGCCGCGGCGTCCGGCTGCCAGAACGACTGCGGGTACTGGTGGAACCCGGTGAACCCGTAGGGGTTGGTCTCGTTCCCCACGACCCAGCCGCGCGCCCCGTACATCTGGCTCGCCGTCAGCGTTCCCGGGGCGACCATCGAGTCCACGTAGTCGAAGAACGGTTGCGTGGTCTCGGCGAGGTTGGTGGTCTCGGCCGGCCAGTAGTTCATCTGCAGGTTGATGTTGACGTGGTAGTCGGCGTCCCACGGTGGGTTGTTGACCCGGTTCCAGACGCCCTGCAGGTTCGCGGGGAGCGAGCCGCCGCGCGAGGACGAGACCAGCAGGTAGCGGCCGTACTGGAAGTACAGCGACTCGAGCGCCCGGGCGCTCTCGGCGTCGGTCGTCGACCGGTACTCCGCCAGCAGCTCGTCGGTGGGGATGTCGGGGAGCCGGGCGCCGAGGTCGAGCTCCACACGGTCGAAGAGGCCCCGGTAGTCGCTCTGGTGGCGCTTCAGAAGCGCCTTGAACCCGCGCTCGGACGCCGCATCCACCGCCCGGGTGACCTGCTCGTGGGGGTCGACGCCGGTGCGGTAGCCGGCCGCGTGGTCCATCGCGAAGTCGGTGGCGGCGCTGAGCACGAGCGTGACGGAGCTCGCGCCCCGGACGCCGATGGACCCGTCGCCCTCCGTCACCGACCCGCCGCTGTTGAGCACCTGCAGTTGCGACTCGAAGCGCAGCCCGTTGTTCGCCAGCCGCCCCGCCGTCGTCAGCCGCCCGCCCTCGGCCGTCTGGGTCACCGCCGTGCGCCCGGCCGGGAGGTTGAGCCGTGCGTCGAACCCGATCCGGCCGCGCTTGTCGGCCGTCAGGCGCACGACGACGACGTCGTCGGCCGCGGAGGCGAAGTACTCGCGGGTGTAGCCGACGCCGTCGGCGGTGAACGTGGTGGTCACCACCGAGTCGGAGATGTCGAGCTGCCTGCGGTAGCCGGTCGCCTCCCCGATGCCCGTAATCGTCAGGTCGAGGTCACCGAAGGTCTGGTACGAGCCGAAGTTGAGCTTCGGCTTGCCGAGCAGGTCGGCGATCGTCTCGGGTGCGATGCCGCCGGTCGGCGACCGGTTGATGAGCTGCCGGGCCTCCTCGATCGTCTCGGGCCCGCGGCCGTCGGTCCAGTTGCCGTAGTCGTAGCCGCCCTGCGCGCCGGGTCCCCCGGTCCAGAGCGACTTCTCGTTGAGCTGGAGCTTCTCGTCGGTGACGCCCCCGTAGACGACGGCGCCCATGGCACCGTTGCCGATCGGCAGCGCGCGCTGCTCCCAGTTGCGCTGGTGGTCGCCGGCGGTCGAGAGCGGCTCGTCGAACCAGATCGTGTCGGGCGCCCCCTCGAGGCGCGGTCGGTCGTCCCGCACGGTCGTGTCCTCCGGTGCTGTCGTGTCCTTCGGGGCGGTCGTGTCCCTGGGGGTGGCGGCGTCCGGTGCGGCCGCGGCGGGGACCACCGCCGCGGCGGACACCGGTGCGGCGAGCAGCAGCGCCAGTGCGGCCGCGATCGCGCGCCGAGAGGGTCGGCGCATCAGCAGTGGGATCGAGCAGAAGGTCATCCTCGGCCTCCGGACCATCGACGTCGTCGTCGTCTCCCGCGCCACCGTGGACGCCGGGCAGTGCTCGCGAGCATTCAAGCAACGCGCCCGGAGCAGTGTCAACCAAACAGCTGATGTTTCCTTGCTGCGCCTTGCCTGGTTATCGAGCAGATGGGATGAATCCGCCGATCCTTGTACCAAGAGATCCGATGTATGAACCAGACGGCCGTCCGCAGCGTCGGCCACCAGTCGGTCGGCACCGCGGGTCCACCGGCCTCACGCGGGTCCACCGGCACCAGGCATGCGAAAGGCCCCCTGGCCCGCGTCTCCGCCGGCCAGAGGGCCTTGCCTTGCTGGTGGGCGATACTGGGATCGAACCAGTGACCTCTTCCGTGTCAGGGAAGCGCGCTACCGCTGCGCCAATCGCCCGAGGTGGGTACGGGATTCGAACCCGTGTATACGGCTTTGCAGGCCGCTGCCTTGCCTCTCGGCCAACCCACCGTGCTCCCCACCAAAGCGGGTATCGAGCGGATGACGGGACTTGAACCCGCGACCCTCACCTTGGCAAGGTGATGCTCTACCACTGAGCTACATCCGCGCTATGACCATCCTGGACCCTTCGGTCCCGGCGTGGTGACGCTCCGGAAGAGTAGTTCACAAACGGCGTGCCGGTCCAATCGAAATCGCCGCGCCACCTGCACGGGGTCTCGCGACGCCGAGCAGCCCTCGGGCGGCGCCGCCGGAATCGTCCGGCGACGCCACCCGGGCAGGTCAGGGGCAGGCGCCCGTCAGTAGATGGACACCCCGTACGCGCTGAGCGCCTCGGTGACGGGCTGGAAGAACGTGGTGCCGCCCGTGGAGCAGTTGCCGCTGCCGCCGGACGTGATGCCCAGGGCGGTCGACCCGCTGTACAGCGCGCCGCCGGAGTCGCCGGGCTCGGCGCAGACGGTGGTCTGGATCATGCCCCGCACCACGCCGCTGCCCTGGTAGTTGACGCTGACGTTGAGCGCGGTGACGGTGCCGGAGTGCACGCCGGTCGTGGAGCCGTCCCGGGTGACGCTCTGACCCACGTAGGCGTTGCCCGCGTGTAGCCGCCGGGGTGGCTCAGCGACGTGTTGTCGTAGCGGACGATCGCGTAGTCGTTGCCGGGAAAGCTGGAGCCGACGGTCGCGCCCACCAGGGTGGTCTGGGAGGAGTTCGTGTACCAGGTGGGCACCTCGTTGCCGCAGTGCCCGGCGGTGAGCAGGTAGTACTGGCTGCCGCTGCGGACGTTGAAGCCCACGGAGCAGCGGTACCCCGAGCCGTAGATGGCGTCGCCCGAGCCCAGCAGCGGCTTGAAGGTGCCGGGTGCGCGCCTGATGGTCAGCGCGTCCGCCTCGGAGCCGGCCGCCCTGCGGAGCGTGCTCAGCTCGGCCGCCGTGACCGTCGAGTCCGCGGTGACCACGACCTTCCCCGTGGCCGGGTCCGTGTACCAGGCGACGCCGTCCACGTCCGCCGCCCCGACGGCGGCGTTCACCGTCGCGAGCTCGGCGGCGGTGGGCCTGTCGGGTGCGGCCGTGGCCGCCGGTCCGGCCAGGCCGGACACCGCGAGGCCGAGCCCGGCGGTGAGTGCGATCAGTCGGGCCCGTCGGGCGGGACCGGGGCGGAGAGCGGTGCGAATGAACGTCATTGCATCCTCCTGGGGTGATGGACCCGCTGGCTGCGGGTCCTGCTCGGCAAGGACGGATCGCCGTCCGCGCCGTCTCACTGGCCACGAGTGTGACGTGTGGCACATTTCACCCACAAGACCTCAAAGCAGATGTAACCGGCAGGAAACGAAAAGCGCCTCCTTCGAGGCGGTTTCACCCGCGGCAACGCTTGCGCGGGCGGGCTATGTTCGGCGGCATGAGTGCTTCCGACATCATCCCCGCCCACCTGATCCATCTGCTCGAGGCGCCGAACTATGCGTTCCTCGGCACGATCCGCCCCGACGACACGGTCCAGGTGAACCCGATGTGGTTCGACTTCGACGGCGAGACGCTGCGCTTCACGCACACCACGTACCGCGCCAAGTACCGCAACCTGCAGCACAACCCGACGATGAGCCTCGCGATCCTCAACGACGAGAACGCCTTCAACTACATCGAGGTGCGCGGCAAGCTCGTCGAGGTGGTCCCCGACCCGACCGGCGAGTTCTACGTCCACCTGGGCAAGCGGTACGGCAACGCCGAGCAGCAGCCGCCCGCGGACAGCGCCGACCGCGTGATCCTCGTGATGAGCATCGAGCACTACACGACGCAGTAGTCGGGCACCGGACGGCGGGCCGTTCAGCCGGCGGGCCGCCGTCCACCGATGAGTTTCCTCGGCGTGGCCGGTCACCAGGGGCACACACCGAATCCGAGGAGAGACCGATGCAGAAGCTCATGGTGGACTTCATCATCTCGCTGGACGGCTACGCGTCCGCGGCGGGCTGGCCAGGTTTCTGGGGCCTGGAAGGCCCGGAGTACCTCGCCTTTCTCGGGGAGGACGGCGAGAACCAGCACACCACCCTCATGGGCGCGACGACGTACCGTGTGATGACCGAGCTGATGGCCGACGTTCCCGAGGACCCGCTCGCCGACATGCCCAAGGTGGTGTTCTCCTCGACGCTGACGACGCCGCTGACGTGGGCGAACACCGAGCTGGTCACCGGCGACGCCGTCGAGGCGGTGCGCGAGCTCAAGGAGACCTCCGACCGCCCGCTGCGCACCCTCGGCAGCCTCAGCCTGTGCCGCTCGCTGCTGCTCGCCGGCCTGGTGGACCGCTACCGGGTGGTCGTGTTCCCGGTCGTCACGGGCGCCAGCGGCAAGGAGCGGATCTTCGACGGGTACCCGGACGTGGCGATGGAGCTGGTCGAGCACCGCACGTTCGACGGCCGTCTGCAGCTGCTGGACTACGTGCCGACCGTGATGGACGGGCCGCCCGGGACCGGCAGCTGAGGCCGGGCGCGGACGGACGGAAGGAGACGCGATGCTGACGCAGGTGGCGGACGGCGTTCTGGTGCACCAGAGCGAGCTGCTCCGGAACAACACCGTCGTCGTGCGGGGCCAGGACGGCGCGCTGGTCGTCGACGCCGGGATCACGGGTTCCGAGATGGCCTGCCTCGCGAACGACCTGGGCGAGCTGGGTCTGCCCGTCGCGGCCGGCTTCTCGACGCACCCCGACTGGGACCACGTGCTCTGGCACACCGGGCTCGGCGAGCCCCCTCGTTACGGCACCGCGCGCTGCGCCGCCGACCTGCGAGACCTCCGGTCGACCGCGGACTGGCAGGCCCGCGTCACCCAGGGGCTCCCGCCGGAGATCGCCGACGACGTCCCGCTGGACCTCTTCGGTCTCGTCACCGGGCTGCCCGCCGGGACCGCGCGGATTCCATGGGACGGCCCCGAGGTCCGGATCATCGAGCACCCGGCGCACTCCCCCGGCCACGCGGCGCTGCTGGTCGAGACCCGCGGCGTCCTGGCCGCCGGCGACATGCTGTCCGACGTCTTCGTCCCGATGCTCGGCGACTTCACCGACGCGAGCGACCCGGTCGAGGAGTACCTCGCCGGGCTGCGGGCACTGGAGGACGTCGTGGGCGACGTCGAGGTGCTCGTCCCGGGTCACGGCTCCGCCGTCGCCGGAACCGAGAATGTCCGCGTCCGGATCGAGCTCGACCGCGCGTACCTGCACGCCCTGCGGGACGGCCGCACCCCCGACGACCCGCGCATCGGCGGGGTCGAACCCGGCTGGGAGTGGGTGGGCGACATCCACGAGGGACAGGCCGCCGGCTTCGCCCGGTGGAAGGCGCGCCGCGGTACGCCCGGTTAGGACCCCGCACATGCGAAAGACCCCCGGGTCGGCGTCTCCGCCGGCCGGGGGCCTTCTGCGCGTGGGCGATACTGGGATCGAACCAGTGACCTCTTCCGTGTCAGGGAAGCGCGCTACCGCTGCGCCAATCGCCCG
>NZ_JARVSD010000033.1 GCF_030209445.1 Promicromonospora sp. MEB111 | reverse complement strand
GCTGAGCGGCTGCTCAGTGGTCGGTCAGCGGCCCCGGGGGTCCGTCAGGACCGCCACCGTGCGGGGCGGCACCGTGACGGTGCCCGTCGCGGCGTCCCAGCCGGTCGCCCGCACCACCGGGTCCGCACCGCGCGCCTGGACGCGGGACAGCGCGTAGTCCCGCCCCGCCAGCTCGGGCACCGCGACGGACGCCTCGTCCGGCGACGCGTTGAACACCACCAGCACGCCGTCCAGCTTCCGGTCGACGTCGGTCCGGCCCGCGCGGTCGTCGACCGACATGGTGATCACGCCGGGCACGGCGTCCGGCCCGGAACCGGGGAACGTCACCTTCTGCTGGATCAGCTCGGCCGAGCCCAGGCGGAACAGCTCGGTCGAGTGCCGCAGCTCCAGCAGCTCGCGCGCCTGGGCCGCGGAGAACCCGATGTCGTCGGCGTCCGGCTTGAGCGCCGCGTCGGCGAGCAGGGGCCGCTGGTACGGCCACTTGTCCTCGTTGTCGGCCGCCATCGGCAGACCCTGGCCGAACCCGTTGTCCTGCCCCGACCAGTCGATCGTGTTGAACCAGTCGCCGGAGTCGAACGAGTTGCGGTCCAGGGACTTGGAGCGCAGCAGGTCGGTGCCCGCGTGCCAGAACGAGGGCGACTGCGACAGCGCCGCCGTGGCCAGCGAGACCGTGTTCATCCGCACGCGGTCCGCCATCGGAGTGTCCGCCGGCAGCTTGAGCGCGAGCAGGTCGAACAGTGTCTCGTTGTCGTGCGCGTCCACGTACGTGACGACCTCCTCGGGCGAGTCGGCGTAGCCTGCGGGCGCGCCCCGGTAGTCCAGCTCGTCGCCCCGGACCCGCTCCCCGGACGAGGTGGTGACCTCGTAGGCGCGCAGGTTGCCGGCCAGCCCGAGCTTGACCAGGTCGGTCTGGTGCGCCAGGTCGGCCGCCTCGTCGGCGTCGCCGTCGTTGACCGACGCCGGGTCCTCCAGCCGGGCCTCGTTGCCGTTCGGGTCGGTGAACAGGCCGGTGCCGAAGCCCTGCGTGAACAGGGACGACCCGTCCACGGGCGAGCCGCCGTGCACGGCGTCGCGCAGCCGGTCGCTGAACGTGCCGATCCCCGTGCCGCCGAGCTGGCCCTGCGTGGCCTGCTCGAACCGGGCGTTGCCCGCGACCTCACCGAAGTCCCAGCCCTCGCCGTACAGGTACACGCTCTTGCCGTCCACCCCGTCGCGCCGCAGCGTGAGCCCGTCGAGCCCCGCCCGCACGGCCTCCATGTTCGCGCGGGAGTGGTGCCCCATGAGGTCGAACCGGAACCCGTCCACGTGGTAGTCGCGGGCCCAGGTGACCACGGAGTCCACCATCAGCTTCTGGGCCATGGCGTGCTCGGTGGCGACGTTCTGGCAGCAGGTGCTCGTCTCGACGGCGCCGGTGGTCGCGTTCTGGCGGTGGTAGTAGCCCGGCACCACGCGGTCCAGCACCGACCTCGGGTCCTGGCCCGACGCCGCCGTGTGGTTGAACACCTGGTCCAGCACCACCTGGAGCCCGGCGCCGTGCAGGTTGCCGACCATGGAGCGGAACTCGGCCACGCGTGCCCCGCCGTCGGCCTCGACCGCGTAGGAACCCTCCGGCGCCATGAAGTGGTACGGGTCGTAGCCCCAGTTGAAGGCGTCGCTCCCCTGCACCTCGGCGACGGCGGCCTGCTGCTCCGTGCCGTCGGGCGCGAGGCCGGACAGGTCGCCCGTGGTGGCCTGGTCGGCGCGGTTCTCGGGGATCGTCGCGATGTCGAACGTGGGCAGCAGGTGGACGGTCGTGAGCCCGGCGTCGGCCAGCGAGCGCAGGTGCTTCATGCCGTCCGAGCCCTTGACCCCGAACGCGCCGTAGGTGCCGCGCAGGCGGGCGGGCACGGTCTCGTCGGAGCTGGAGAAGTCACGCACGTGCAGCTCGTAGATCGTCTGGTCCACGGCCCGCTCCACCCGCGGCGCGGGCGTGGTGCGCCACACCTTGGGCCGCCAGGCGGCGGCGTCGAGGTCGACGGCGACCGAGTGGGTCGAGTCGAGCGTGAGGCCCACCGAGTAGGGGTCGGTCACGACGTTGGTCTCGACCTGGCCGGTGCTCGGCACGTACACCTCGACGGCGTAGCGGTACCGGGTGCCCTGCCAGTCGAGCCGGCGGTCGGTACGACCGCCGTCGAGCGTCCAGGCGCCGTCCCGCTGCCGGGTCATGGCGAAGGTGCGGGGCGCGGCGTCCAGCGCCGTGCCCGCGGGCCAGGCCTGGAGCGTCACGGCGCGGGCGGTGGGGGCCCACAGCGCGAAGGAGGCGTTCCTGCTGCCCTTCCACGTCACGCCGAGGGTACGGTCGGTCGCGAACAGGTCGTCCAGCACGCCGGGAATCTGCACGCCGGTCACGGCGGTCAGGGTCTCGCCGTCGTGCCGGGTCAGGCGCAGCGCCCCTGTCAGGGCCGACGTCGCCGCGGCCCGGCTCAGGCCCTCGGCCTCCAGGGCGAGGTACCCGGCCAGGTGGGGGAAGTCCTCGGCCACGTCGGCGGGCACGTCGCCCGTGCCGCCGGCCGGGACCAGCGGGTAGGACGCCGCCTCCGTCTCCAGCGCCCAGGTGTCGCCGGAACCGAAGTCGTCCGCCGGGACCAGGACGAGGCCCTGGCGGACCCAGTGCGCGGCCTGCTGCCCCTCCCCCGGGGTGCCGGGCGTACCGACCTGGACGGAGGGCACCTTGGTCTCCGGGTCCCAGGTGAAGGTGACGGGCCCGCCGCCGGTGGAGTAGGCGACGTTGGCGCCGTCGCGCACGCCGTCGGCCCCGTAGTTCTCGGCCCAGGAGCCGTTGACGGCCACCTTGAACTCGTAGGACCCGGCGGGCAGCTCGAACGTGCCGGTGTACGTGCCGTCATCCGCGAGCGTGAGGCGCGCGGCCTCGCAGTCCGGGGTCCAGTCGCCGGCGCAGCCCATCTCGCTGTTGTGCGAGCCGGGCACGGTGACCAGGTCGATGTCGGGGTCGGTGGGGTCGTCGACGACGCCGCTGACGTCCACGCCCACCGACGCGTACGAGCTGGCGGCGGACCGGTCGCCGTCGGCGTCCCGCGTGACCGCGCGGTACTCGACCAGCGTGCCCTCGGGCAGGTCGGCGCCGTTCGCCGACACGTCGTGGAAGACGCGTGGGGAGGTGTCCTCGGCGGTGCCCAGGTGGTGCCACTCGTCGGTGCCGACGGCGCGCCAGGCGAAGGAGGTCTCCGCCCAGGCGTCGGCGACCCCGGCCGCCACGGGGGCCACCCCGGTCACCGCGGCGCCCGGCCGGGCGCTCGTCCCGGGGACGACGGCGGCGACGCCGGCCGAGTCGGCGCCCACGGTCCGGTCCGCGACCAGCACGACCGCGGAGCGGGCCGGGACGGTGAGCGTCACCGCGCCGTCGGCGTCGGCCGTGACCGTCGCGTCGGTGCCATAGAGCGGCGCGTAGGCGGCTCCCGGGGTGAGCGTGTCGAACGTGACCGTGCGCTGCTGCGCGGCGTTGTTCGCGGCGACGAGGTGCTCGACCTTCTCCTCGCGGTCGACGCGGGAGAAGGCGTAGACGCCCGCGCCGTCCTCCGCGTAGCGCTCGACCTGGGCGCCGGTCGCCAGGGCCGGGTGCTCCTCGCGCAGGTCGGCCAGGGCGGCGATGTGCTCGTAGAGCGGCGCGTCGGTGCCGTAGCGGTCCACGCTGCCGGCCTGCTCGCCGGTCACCAGGGGCTGGTCGGCGTACTCGTCGACCTGCGTGGCGAAGAGGGTCTGCCGAGCGTCCTTGTCGCCCCCGGTGCCCGCGAAGCCCTGCTCGTCGCCGTAGTAGACCACCGGCTGGCCGCGCGTGAGGTACATCAGCTCGTGCGCCAGCTCGTCACGCTCCAGCGGGTTCTCGGCGCCCGCCAGCATGTACCCGACGCGGCCCATGTCGTGGTTGCCGAGGAACGTCGGCAGAGCGGACGGGCTGCTGTGCGGCGTGGTGTAGAGGTCGTCGGAGGCGTACAGGTCCGCGAGCCGCTGCGCGCTGTTGCCGCTGGCGTAGCTGGTGGCGGCGGACTGGAACGAGAAGTCGAGCACGGAGCTCATGTCGGTGCGGCGCACGTACGGGGACGTCTTGGCGGCGTCGGCGTCGTACACCTCGCCGAAGGTGAAGAACTCGTCCTTGCCCCGGTCCCGGGCGTATTCGGCGATCTCGGTGGACCACTCCTCCCAGAACTCGAAGTTCACGTGCTTGACCGTGTCGATGCGGAAGCCGTCGATGCCCAGGTCGATCCACGCCTTGTAGATCTCCTCGAAGCCGTCCACCACGGTGGGGTGCTCGGTCATGAGGTCGTCCAGGCCGCTGAAGTCGCCGTACGTGACCGACTCGCCCTCCCACGTCGAGTTGCCGCGGTTGTGGTACAGCGTGGGGTCGTTGAGCCAGGCCGGGACCTTGACGTCCTGGTCGGCCGGGTCGACGACGGGCGTGTACGGGAAGCTCGTGGCCGCGTCGAGCGCGGGGAAGTCGCCCGTGCCGGCGTGGTCGGCGGGGTCGAACGGGTTGCCGGCGGCGTCCGTGTACGGGGCGGTGGCCTGGTCCACGTAGTCGTAGGTGCCCTCGGCGTAGTCGACGACGTCGGCCGTGTGGTTGGTGATGATGTCGAAGTAGACCTTGAGCCCGCGCGCGTGAGCGTCGTCGATCAGCGCCTCGAGCTCGGCGTTGGTGCCCAGGTGCGGGTCGATCCGCGTGAAGTCGGTGATCCAGTAGCCGTGGTACCCGGCGCTGACGTCGCTGCCCGAGCCCTGCACCGGGCGGTTGAGGAAGCTCGGGGTGAGCCAGATGGCCGTGGTGCCCAGGTCCTCGATGTAGTCGAGGTTCTGCCGCAGGCCCGCGAGGTCGCCGCCCTGGTAGAAGCCCTTGTCGGTCGGGTCGAAACCGGTCGTGAGCCGGTCGCCGTCCAGGCCGCCGGTGTCGTTGGCCGGGTCGCCGTTGGCGAACCGGTCGGTCATCACGAAGTAGAAGCGCTCGTCGCCGCCGGCCTGGCGCACGGGGTCGTGGACGAGGGTGTCGTCCGCCTCCGTGTAGTCCCCGGCCAGGGTGAGCGGGGTCAGGGCGGTGCGGTGGGTCGTGTCGTCGTAGGAGACGCGGACGCGGGCCGGGCCGTCGAGGTGGAGCGGGGCGTTCTCGGCGCCGCCGTCGCGCCCGTAGGACTCGTCCCACGTGTCGTCCAGGGCGACCTTGTACTCGTAGGTGCCCGCCGGGATCGCGAACTCCGCCACGAACGTGCCGTCGCCCTGGGCCACCAGCTCCGTGTCCGCGCAGGCCGGGTCCCAGTCGGCGGCGCAGCCGAGCTCGTCCTGGAGGCTGCCGACGAGGGCCGCGGTGCGGTCCTGGGCGGCCTGCGGCACGGCCCCGGCCGCGGCGGCCGACGTCGAGGCCGCGAGCCCGAGGGAGGCCAGCAGGGCGACGGCGGCCAGCCCCGCCCCCGCACGCTGCCGCGCGGCAGGCCCACGGGCCGGTCGAGGATGAGCCGAGCGCGGGCGCGCGGTGCGAGACATGGATGACCCCTTCGTCGTCCGGAACCCGTGTGGTCCGAGCGCGACTGTAACGCTTGCAGAACCTTGCAGCAAGCGTCCGGAGTGACCGATTCGTGCGGCCCGCGAAATGTCCGCCGCTGTCAGAGCGGAAGCTTGAACCCCTCGTGCGACTGCGCGTAGCCGAGGTTCCGGTAGAACCGGTGCGCCTCGGGCCGCTGCTTGTCCGACGTGAGCTGGGCCAGCACGCAGCCGCGTTCCCGGCCGCGCTCGTGGGCGTGCTCCATCATCCGGCGGCCGATGCCCTGGCCGCGCTGCGCCTTGTCCACCCGCACCGCCTCGACCAGGAGCCGGGAGGCGCCGTTGCGGGAGATCCCGGGGATGAACGTCAGCTGCATGACGCCGATCACCTCGCCGCCGGCCTCGGCGACGACCAGCTCGTTGTCCGGGCTTGCGCTCACGGCCTCGAATCCCGCGACGTGCGCCGCGCCGTAGGTGCCGGTCCGGGTGGCCGCGACGGCGTCGTCGGCGATGAGCTCGACGATCCGCTCGAGATCGTCCCGCGCGGCTTCACGAAAGGTCAGTTCCATGGCGCCACCCTAGGCTCTTGTCTGTGACCACCTCCCCAGTGCCCGCGGCCGCGGACGATGCCTCCGGCGCACCCCCGCGCAGCTCCTGGCTCGCCCTCGCGGTGCTCATCCTCGGCGTCTCCATGGCCCTGCTGGACACGACCATCGTCAACGTCGCGCTGCCGACCATCCGCACCTCCCTGGACGCGTCGGAGGGCACGCTCTCCTGGATCATCTCGGGATACGCGCTGGCCTACGGCCTGGCCCTGATCCCCGCCGGGCGGGTGGGCGACCGCGTGGGCCACAAGTGGGTGTTCGTCGTGGGCCTGGCCGGGTTCACGCTCGCCAGCCTCTGGTGCGGCCTGGCCAACGGGGCCACCGAGCTGATCGTGGCGCGCGTGGTCCAGGGCCTGTGCGGCGGCATCTTCTTCCCGGCCGTCACGGCGCTGATCCAGCTCATGTTCACCGGCCGCACCCGCGGCAGGGCGTTCGCGGTGATGGGCGCGGCCATCGGCTTCTCGACCGCGCTCGGGCCGATCATCGGCGGACTGCTCATCGAGGCATTCGGTGAGAACGAGGGCTGGCGCTCGATCTTCTTCGTCAACCTGCCGATCGGCGTGATCGCGGTGGCCGCGGCGATCGCGCTGCTGCCCCGGATCGTCGTCGGCGGCGCCGCGCGGGGCGTCGACGTCGTCGGGCTGCTGCTGGTCTCGGTGGCGCTCGTCGCGATCCTGGTGCCGCTCATCGAGGGCGAGGACGCCGGCTGGCCGTGGTGGACCTTCACGTCGCTGGTGGGCGGCCTGCTGCTGCTCGTCGCGTTCGCGTTCTGGGAGCGTCGGGTGGCGGCCCGCAGCGGCAGCCCGCTGGTGCCGCCGCACCTGTTCTCCCACGCCGCGTTCACCGGCGGCGTGATTCTCGCGCTGGTCTACTTCGCGGCGTTCACCAGCATCTTCTTCACCATCTCGATCTTCTGGCAGTCCGGGCTGGGGCACTCGGCGCTGGCCTCCGGCCTGGTGTCGGTGCCGTTCGCCATCGGCTCGATCCTGGGCGCGTCGCAGAGCGAGCGCCTGTCCCACCGCCTGGGCCGGACCGTGCTCGTGATCGGCACGGGCATGGTCGCCGCGGGCCTGGTCTCGGTGTGGCTCGTGCTCTGGCTGGTGCCGACCGGCGACCTGACCCACTGGCACCTGGCGGCGCCGCTGCTGGTCGGCGGCATCGGCAGCGGCCTGTTCATCGCGCCGAACGCCCAGTTCATCGTCGCGACGGTGGACCGCGACGAGGCCGGCGCGGCGTCCGGCGTGATCGGCACCATGCAGCGGATCGGCTCGGCGGCGGGGATCGCCGTGGTCGGCTCGGTGCTCTTCGGCGCGCTGACGTTCCCGCCCGGGCGCCCGACGCCGGAGGTCGTCGCCGAGGTCTTCGCGCACGGCGCGACCCTGGCCATGGCGACCAGCGCGAGCCTCGCCGTGGTGGCGTTCCTGCTGGTGTTCGTGCTGCCGCACCGGGTGGAGCCGGTGCACTGACGCGGGCTCCCTGCCGTCACTCGTCGGGGAGCTGGCCCACGGCCTCCTCGTAGCCGCCCGTCGGCGGGTTCGGGTCCGGCGTGTAGACCAGGTGCAGCAGGCCGGTGCGGAACGGTGTGGCCGACAGGAGCTTCATGGGCCGGGACGGGTCGCCGTCCTGGAAGAGCCGCAGGCCGCCGCCCGCCGTGGCCGGGTGCACGAACAGGTGCAGCTCGTCGAGCAGGCCGGCGTCGAGGAGCTGGCGCACCACCGAGATCGAGCCGGACAGGCCGATCTTCTGGATCGAAGGGTCGTTCTTCAGCGCGGTGACGGCCTCGACCAGATCGCCCTGGAGCTGCTCGGAGTTGCGCCAGCTGAGGTCGAGCGGGCTGCGGGACGCGACGATCTTGCGGATGTCGCCCAGCCGCTTGGCGAACCCGGCGTCCTCGCCGCCGGCCTCCTCGCGCTCCGGCCAGGCGCCCGCGAACGAGTCGTAGGTGACCCGCCCGAACAGGAAGACGTCGGTGTTGTGCGTGTCGTCGACAGCCGCGCCGAGCTCGTCGTTGAAGTACGGGAAGTGCCAGTTGCCCTTGTCCGGCTCGACGACGCCGTCGAGCGCCATGAACAGGCTGGACACGATCTTCGCCATGGGGGTCTCCTCGTTCGGTGCCGCGCTGCTCACTGGCGCGCTGCGGCTCTCCCCCTCCGACGACGACGGCCCGGCAAACTCATCGCCGGCACCCCGAGGGATGCCGGCGACGAGCTCACCGGGCCGGATCAGCCCGCGACGTCAGCCCGCCAGGTGGCTCCAGCGCGGGGCGAGGCCCGCCCACGGGCCGACGTCTGCCACCGCGCCGTCGACCAGCACCACCACGCGGTCGGCGCGGGCGAGCGCCGCGCGCTTGGACGTCGCGCCGACCACCGTGGTGCCCCGCTCCCGCAGGGCGGCCCACAGCTCGATCTCGGTCGAGGCGTCCAGGGCGCTGGAGACGTCGTCCGCCAGCAGCAGCTCGGTGTCCGCGGCGAGCGCCCGCGCGAGCGCGAGCCGCTGCACCTGGCCGCCGGACAGCCGCACGCCCCGGTGCCCGACGAGGGCATGCGGACCGCCGGCGTCGCGCATGTCCTGCTCCAGGCGCGCGCCCTGGACCGGACCGTCGATCTCGCGCGCGTGGTCGAGCTGCACGTTGTCGGAGAACGAGCCGGACAGCACCCGCGGCACCTGGGCCACGTGCGCCACCTGGCCCGGGCGCAGGAACGCCTGGGCGTCGGTCACCTCGGTGCCGTTCCACCGGACGTGCCCGGTGTGCTCCATCAAGCCAGCCAGCGCCGAGAGCAGCGACGACTTGCCCGAGCCGACCTGGCCGAGCAGCAGCACCAGCTCGCCCCGACGGATCTCCAGGTCGACGTCGGAGACGCCGATCGTGCCGTCGTCGTGCACCGCGGTCAGGTTGCGCAGCTCCAGGCGGTCGAGCGGCTCGCGCTCCGTCGGCTCCGGCGCGGGCGCGACACCCGTCACGAGGTCCACGCCCTGCTGGCGTGAGACGAGGTCGGTGCCACCGGCGAACCGGGCGGTCGCGACCTGCCAGGCGCGGGTGCCCGGCGCCTCGGTGACCACGGCGCCCGCCACGACCCCGAACCACGCGAAACCGGTCACGGCGTTCGCGACGAGCAGCGTCGTGGCCAGGTCCCAGGTGCCCACCAGCAGGAACCCCCAGGCGACGACGACGCCGACGTAGAGGGTCACCAACGGCACCGAGTCGAGCACCGCCTGCACCCGGTGCTCGAAGATCGCGGCCTTGACCCGCCCGGAGTCCACCTCGCCGAGGTGCCGGCGCACGTCGGGCGTGCGGGCGGCGAGCTTCACCGTGCGCGCCGAGTCCAGGGCCGAGACGAGGGCGCGGCCGAACCGCGCACGGGCCGCCGAGGACCCGGCGGCGGAGCGGCCGGCGATCGGTCGGCCGATGGCCGAGGCCGCCGCGGAGACCACCATGACCGCGAGCAGCACGGCACCGGCGGTCCAGGTGCCGCTGATCAGGGCCGTGACCGCCACGATCGCGAGGCCGTTGACGAAGTCGACCCAGCGGTCGGCGTACCGCACGAAGCGGTCGGCGTCCATGGACCGGGCCACCACCTCGCCGGGCGGCGTGGCGGGCAGCCGGTACTGCCGGGTCTGCCCGTGCATGACCGACATCCGGATGCGCAGCAGCACCTCGACCCACCAGCGCGGGTACACGCCCAGCGCCCTGGAGATGAACAGCGGCTGCAGGAGCAGCAGCACGGCGAGCGCGACCAGCAGGCCGACAGGGAGCTCGCCGGTACCGACGATCTCGACCGTGCGGCCCCACAGGAACCCGCTGACCGCGCCCTGGGCCGCGACCAGGCTCGCCAGGAGGAACAGGACCGCACCGAACAGGCCCCACCTGGGGCGCACGAACAGCGCGTGCAGCACGCCGCGCGCGAGGCTCGGTCCGTCCCCGGGCGGGGTCAGGTCGGGCGGCGTCCCGGTCCGCCGGCGGCCGCCGACCGCGTCGGGCTCGGCGGTGTCGGGCTCAGCGGTGTCGGGCTCGGCCGTGCGGGGCTCGGCGGTGTCGGGCGCGGCGGTGCGGGGCTCGGCGGTGTCGGGCGCGGCGGTGCGGGGGTCGACGGCCGCGGAAGCCGTGACCGTCTGGGCACGCGCCTCGGCCGCGGTGGCCGGCGTGGGCTCGGCTGCCGTCTCGTCCAGCGACCCGTCGCTCGCGCCGGCCTCCAGCAGCAAGCGGAACGGGCCGGGCGTGCGGGCGAGCCTGGCCCGGGGGCCCTGCTGCACCACGCGACCGCGATCGAGGACCGCCACCAGGCCGGCGCGCTCGATCGTGCCGAGCCGGTGCGCGATGAGCACACCGGTACGACCGCTGAGCAGCCGGTCGGACGCGGCGACGACGCGCGCCTCCGTCAAGGGGTCCATCCGCGCGGTCGCCTCGTCGAGCACGACGAGCTGGACGTGCCGCACGAGGAGCCGGGCGAACGCGACGAGCTGCTCCTCGCCCGCCGACAGCGTGGTGCCGCCCGGGCCGAGGAGCGTGTCGAGACCGTCGGGCAGACCGGCTGTCCAGTCGGTCAGGCCGAGCTCGCGGACCGCGGCCTCGATGTCGGCGCGCGGCACGTCGGCGAACAGCGCGATGTTCTCCGCGAGCGTGCCGGCGATGATCTCCGTGCGCTGGGTGACCACGCCCACGGCGCCGCGCAGCTTCTGCAGGTCCAGGTCGCGCACGTCGGCGCCGCCGAGGAACACCGACCCCCGCTCCGGCTCGACGGCGCGCGACAGCAGCGCGGCCAGCGTCGACTTGCCGGAGCCCGTGCGGCCCACGAGGGCGATGGTCTCGCCGGCGGGGACCAGCAGGTCCACGCCGCTCAGGGCGAAGGTGCCCTCGTCGTAGGCGAAGGTCAGGTCGCGCAGCTCGAGGCCCAGCGGCCCCTCGGGAAGGTCGTCACCGCCCTCGGGCTCAGGCTCGACCTCCAGCATCTGCCGGATGCGCAGCACCGCGCCGAGGCCCTCCTGGATGTCCGGCAGGTGGTGCACCAGGTTGTCCATCTGCCCCACGAACATCGCGGTGACCAGGAACAGCGTGACGAGCTGCTGCACCGACAGGCCACCCCCGGCGGCCACGACCGCGCAGGTGACCGCGGTGCCGGCGAGCAGCGCGTACATGACGAGGCCGGCCCGCCGCAGCAGGCGCTCCTCGACGCGCACCACCGCGCGGAACTTCTCGTGGACGATCGCCGAGAGCTGCGCGACGCGCCGCACGGCGAACGCCTGGCCGAGGCTGGTGCGCAGGTCGTTCCGCGCGGCGACCGCCTCCTCGAAGGCGGCGGCGTGGTCGGTCCAGGCGGCCTCCTCGATCACCTTGCGACGCGCGATCTCGCCGAGCAGGGGCCGGGTGAGCAGCGCGACGATGCCGCCCAGCACCGGGAAGAGCAGCCAGGCCGGCCACCAGGTGATGCCCGCGATGATCCACATCGGGACGACGCCGACCACCGTGCGGCCGGCGCCCCAGAGCTGGCGGCGCACGAGGGTGCCGACGGCGTGCGTGTCGTCGTCGACCCGGTCGAGCACCTCGCCGACCGCCTGCTCGGAGAGCGTGGCGAGCGGCTGCCGCAGGGCCGCGCTGAGCAGGTCGCTGCGGAGCTTGCCCTCGGCCCGGTCCACGACGCTCGCCCAGGTCACCTGGCCGACGCCGTCGAACACCGCACCGCCGACGACGCAGAGCGCGAGCAGCACCAGCCCGAAAACTGTCGCGTCGGCGGCCAGCCGGCCGGCCGCGACCGTGCCCAGCGCCAGGCCGACGGCACCCGCGGTGAGCGCGAGCAGGGCGACGACAGCGGCTGGGCCGCGCAGGCGGCGCCAGTCGAGCCGGCGGGCCGGGTCGGACGGCGTCGACGCAGGGCGAGGCGACGCCTCAGGAACGGGCGTGGTCTCAGGGGTGTGCGGTGCGTCGATCATCGTTTCCTGAGGCTACGACGAGACACCGACAGTCCCCGCCTCTTTTTCCCGCGGAGCGACCAAGGTCACTTCAACGTGTCAGACCCTCAGGTCACCCGGGGGACCTGAGGGTCTGACACGTACGAGAGAGCGGGCGTCAGAGAGACGCGAGGGCCTCGTTGAAGGTGCCGCTCGGGCGCATCACCGCGGACGCCTTGGCGTCGTCCGGACGGTAGTAGCCGCCGATGTCGGCCGGCTTGCCCTGGACCGCGACGAGCTCCTCCACGATCGCCTGCTCGCCCGTGGCCAGCGCCTCGGCGAGGGGCTTGAACGTGGCGGCCAGCTCGGCGTCGTCCGACTGCCCGGCCAGCTCCTGCGCCCAGTACAGGGCCAGGTAGAAGTGCGAGCCGCGGTTGTCGATGGTGCCCAGCCGGCGGCCCGGCGAACGGTCCTCGTTGAGGAACGTGCCGGTGGCCCGGTCGAGGGTGTCGGCCAGGACCTGGGCCCGGGCGTTGCCCTCGGTCACCGCGAGGTGCTCGAAGGACGCGGCGAGCGCGAAGAACTCACCGAGCGAGTCCCAGCGCAGGTAGTCCTCCTCGACGAGCTGCTGCACGTGCTTCGGCGCGGAGCCGCCGGCGCCCGTCTCGAACAGGCCGCCGCCGTTCATGAGCGGCACGATCGAGAGCATCTTGGCCGACGTGCCGACCTCGAGGATCGGGAACAGGTCGGTGTTGTAGTCGCGCAGCACGTTGCCGGTCACCGAGATGGTGTCCAGGCCCTCGCGGATGCGCGCGAGCGAGAACGCCGTGGCCTCCGCCGGGTCCATGACGTGGATCTCGAGGCCCTCGGTGTCGTGCTCCGGCAGGTACTGCTCGATCTTGCGGATCAGGTTGGCGTCGTGCGCGCGCCGCGAGTTCAGCCAGAACACGGCGGGCGTCTCCGACAGGCGGGCCCGCGTGACGGCCAGCTTGATCCAGTCGCGGATCGAGGCGTCCTTGGTCTGGCAGGCGCGCCAGATGTCACCGGCGTGGACGGCGTGCTCGATGAGCACGGCGCCGGAGCCGTCGACGACGCGGACGGTGCCGTCCGTCGCGATCTCGAACGTCTTGTCGTGCGAGCCGTACTCCTCGGCCGCCTTCGCCATGAGGCCGACGTTGGGCACGGAGCCCATCGTGGCCGGGTCGAGGGCGCCGTTGACGCGGCAGTCGTCGATGACGGTCTGGTAGATCCCGGCGTAGGAGGAGTCGGGGATCACCGCGAGGGTGTCCGCCTCCTCGCCGTCGGGCCCCCACATGTGGCCGCCGATGCGGATCATGGCGGGCATCGAGGCGTCGACGATGACGTCGGACGGGACGTGCAGGTTGGTGATGCCCTTGTCGGAGTTCACCATGGCCATCTTCGGGCCGTCGGCCAGCGCGGCGTCGAACGCGGCGCGGATCTCGGCGCCGTTCGGCAGCGACTCGAGGCCGGCGAAGATGCCGCCCAGGCCGTCGTTCGCCGACAGTCCGGCGGCGGCCAGGTCCTGGCCGTACTTCTCGAAGACCGGCTTGAAGAAGGCCTTGACCACGTGGCCGAAGATGATCGGGTCGGAGACCTTCATCATCGTGGCCTTGAGGTGCACCGAGAAGAGGACGCCCTCGGCCTTGGCCCGCTCGATCGACTCGGCGAGGAACGCGTCCAGCGCGGCGGCGTCGAGGAACGTGCCGTCGACGACCTCCCCGGCCAGCACCGGCAGCGACTCCTTGAGCACGGTCACGGTGCCGTCGGCGGCGACGTGCTCGATGCGCAGCGTGTCGTCGGCCTCGACGATCACGGACTTCTCGTTGGAGAAGAAGTCGTCGTGGCCCATGGTCGCGACGTTGGTCTTGGAGTCGGCCGACCACGCGCCCATGCGGTGCGGGTGCGCCTTCGCGTAGTTCTTGACCGAGGCGGGGGCGCGGCGGTCCGAGTTGCCCTGGCGCAGCACCGGGTTCACGGCGGAACCCATGACGCGGCCGTAGCGCTCGCGCGCGTCCTTCTGCTCGTCGGTCTCGACGCTCTCCGGGAAGTCCGGCAGGTCGTAGCCGAGGCCCTGGAGCTCGGCGACGGCCGCCTTGAGCTGCGGCACCGACGCCGAGATGTTCGGCAGCTTGATGATGTTGGCCGCCGGGTCGTTCGCCAGCTCGCCCAGCTCGGCGAGCGCGTCCGCCTGGCGCTGCTCCTCCGTGAGCCGCTCCGGGAACTGGGCGATGATCCGGCCGGCGAGCGAGATGTCGCGGGTCTCGACGTCCACACCGGCCTTGGCCGCGTACGCCGAGACGATCGGCAGGAACGAGTACGTCGCCAGAAGCGGAGCCTCGTCCGTGTGGGTATAGATGATCTTGGACATGGGTGTGGCTGACTCCCCGGGATGTTGGAATGTGCCGATCTCTCGATATCAAGATACCTGAGGGTCCTGCGCACTCCTCAATTGCGAGACACACCTCACGCACTGATGTGTCAGACGTACAGGTCACTCGAGTGACCTGTACGTCTGACAC
>NZ_JARVSD010000034.1 GCF_030209445.1 Promicromonospora sp. MEB111 | reverse complement strand
CCGCGCCGACGCCGTTCGCGGCGCCGGCCGACGGGCCGGCCCCCGTGCCCGAGGCGGCCGTGGCGCCTCGGGCACCGGAGCCCCGCGCCCAGGCGGAACCGCACCCGGCGCAGGGGCAGCACGCGGGCCCGGTGCTGCGCTCGCAGCACCAGCCCGAGCCGTGGGGCCGGCCCGAGCCCCTGCTCGCGCCCAAGCCCCTGCTCGCGCCCCAGCCCCTGCACGCGCGCCAGCCGCTGTCCGAACCTCAGCCGTCGCTCGAACCGCGGCTCCGGCCCGATCCGCCGCCCCGTCCCGCGCCCCAGCTCCGGTCGCGGGCCGAGCGCCGGCGCTGGTCGGAGCCGGTGGTGGGCACCGAGCCGGTGTCGGGCACCGAGCCGTGGCAGCAGCCGGAGCCCAGCCCCAGCCCGCAGCCCCGCCCGGTCCCGAGGCCGCGTCCGACGCCGCAGCCCCGGCCCGCGCCCGCACCGCAGCCCCAGCCGCCCGCGTTCCGGCCGACGGTGTCCGAGGTCCCCCGCCGCGTGCGGCGCGCGGACTACCCGCCGATCAGCCGGCCGGTGCGGCCCCAGGTCCGGGACGAGATGCCGCTGTCGGAACCCTGGCCGCGGCACGCGCCGGCCGCCGGGCCGCTGTCGCAGCCCGTGCCGGCGGTGCGAACGGGTGGTCTGCCACGCGTCGTGCAGGTGGCGCGGTTCCCGTCCGTGTCCTCGCGCGAGCTGCCGATGGTGGTGGCGGCGGACCTGCTCGCGGTCGAGGGCCCGACGCCCGACGTGTACCGGTACTGAGGCGACGGTCGGCAATACTGACTCCATGACCAATGCTGTTCCTGGTGCCGCCTGGCGGGCGGGTGCCGTCGTCGCGTTCGGCGCGGCCCTGCTGACCGCCTGCACGTCGTCGGACGGGGTGCAGGAGCTGGAGGCGACGGGCACCGAGGTGTCGAACGGCACGAGCAAGGCCATGTTCGTCGTGCCCGGTACCGACTTCACGAGCCTCGAGCAGTCCGGCTGGACGCGGCTCGGCGACTTCCTGGCGGTGCGGTAGTGCCCCCGCGGCGCCGGACCGACCCGGTGGCCGGGCGCGCCGCCGTCGCCGTCTGGGCCCGGGGCGAGGCGGAGCGCCGGGACGTCACCACGGCCGTGCGGTTCACGCTGGAGGAGCTCGCCGCCGTAGCGCCGGGGAACTCCGTCGAGGTGCGGGTGCCGCCCGCGGGCGCGGTGCAGGCCGTGGCCGGGCCGCGGCACACGCGCGGCACCCCGCCGAACGTGGTCGAGACCGACCCGGAGACCTGGCTCGGCCTGGCCACGGGCGCCCTCACCTGGGCGGACGTCGTCGCCGACGGGCGGGTGCGCGCCTCGGGCGACCGCTCCGACATCTCGCACCTGCTGCCGCTGACGGCCGGGCGCCGGGCGGCTTCCGGGTCGGGCGGCGAGCCAGAGCCTCCGGCCGTACCCGGGTGAACCGGGCGCCGGCGGCGTGTACCGGGCGGTGATGTCGGTGACACCCGCTAGCCTCGGCGTCGATCTCGTGGCTCGGCTGCGGGCAGGTTCACCCGGTGCCGGGACCTCAGTTTTCCCGGCGGGTGTCCGACCGTAACCGCCGGTTCACGAGGCAGTGATTGGTTGGTGCCGCTCGTGCCGGACCGCCTGCGCAACTGATGCGCGCCCGGCCGCGGCGATGCCGCCGAGCACGTCGTCCAGCAGCAGTGCACTCCACCCCGGCCATCGGTCGGCTATTGCAGAAGGAGTCAGCGTGAGTCCCAGCACGCTGCGGTCCCCGCGACCGCACCCCCGACCCCGTGGGAGAGCCGCCGTCGCAGTGGCACTCTCCGCAGCGCTCACCGTGCCCGCGACGGCGGCTGTCGCCGCGCCCGCGGCCACCGCGGACGGCCCGGACTCCGGGCACGTCGTCATCAGCGAGGCGTACCTCGTGGGCGGCAGCTCCGGCCAGCCGTACCGGAACAAGTTCGTGGAGCTGTACAACCCGACCGACGAGCCGGTCAGCGTCGACGGCTGGTCGGTCCAGTACAAGTCCGCGACCGGCGCGTCCTTCTCGGGGATCACGGCGCTGAGCGGCACCATCGCCGCCGGCGGCCACTACCTGGTGCAGGGCGGCTCGAACGCCGCCAACGGTGAGCCCCTCCCCACGCCCGACGCCGTCGGCAGCCTCAACCCGAGCGGCACGGCCGGCGTCATCGCGCTGGCGTCGCAGGCCACCGCCGTCACGCCCGCCAAGGGCGCTGTGCCGGCCGAGGGCGCCGCGGGCGTCGTCGACCTGCTCGGCTACGGCACCGCCGACACGTTCGAGACCGCCCAGGGCCCGGCCGGCCAGGGCACGGGCGTGGTCGGGTCGCTGGAGCGCACGGGCGACGCGGGCGACAACTCGGCGGACTTCGTGTTCAGCACCGAGGTGACCCCCACCAACGGCGAGGGTTCGGAGCCCGAGCCCAGCCCCACCCCGTCGGAGCCGACCGAGCCCGGCGAGGTCACCCCGATCGCCGGGATCCAGGGCACCGGTGACGCCAGCCCGCTGGTCGGCGACACGGTCACGACGCAGGGCGTCGTGACCGCCGTCTACCCGACCGGCGGCTTCAACGGCCTGTACCTGCAGACCGCCGGTACCGGCGGCGGCGCGGACCCGACGCCCGGTGCGTCGGACGCCGTCTTCGTGTTCTCGGCGGCGGCCGCCGCCGACCTCTCCGCGGGCGACCACGTGGAGGTCACCGGCGTCGTGTCGGAGTTCAACGGCCTCACGGAGCTCACGCCGTCGTCGGGCGGTTGGACCGTCCTGGACGAGCCCGCCACGGTCGAGCCGACCGTGACCGCCTGGCCCGCCACCGCGGCAGGCCGCGAGGCGCTCGAGGGCATGCTCCTCGCGCCGCAGGGCGAGTTCACGGTGACGGACAACTACGACACCAACTACTACGGCACGGTCGGGCTGGCGGCGGGCGACAGCCCGCTGGTGCAGCCCACCACGGCGGGGCGGCCCGGCTCGGCGGAGTACGACGCGCAGGTCGCGGACAACGCGGCGCGCGGGGTGCTGCTCGACGACGGCTCGTCCACGAACTACAACTCGACCGCGAACAAGTCAAAGCCGCTGCCCTACCTGACCGGCGGCGCACCGCTGCGGGTGGGCGCGGGCGTCACGTTCACGCGCCCGGTCGTGCTGGACTACCGGTTCGACGCGTGGGGCTTCCAGCCGACGTCGCAGCTGACCCCGGACGTCGCCGACGCCGTGCAGCCCGCGACCTTCGAGAACACGCGCGAGGAGGCACCCGCCGAGGTGGGCGGCGACCTCGAGGTCGCGACGTTCAACGTGCTGAACTACTTCAGCACCACGGGTGACGAGCTCACGGGCTGCACCTACTACACGGACCGCGACGGCGACCCGGTGACCGTCTCGGGCGGCTGCGACGCCCGCGGCGCCGCCGAGGAGGAGGACCTGCAGCGGCAGCAGACCAAGATCGTCGCGGCGATCTCGGCGCTCGGCGCGGACGTCGTCGCGCTGCTGGAGATCGAGAACACCGCTTCGCTGGGTGGTCCCCGCGACCAGGCCCTGGGTGACCTGGTGGACGCGCTGAACGCCGCCGAGGGTGCCGGCACGTGGGCCTACGTGGCCTCCCCGGCCGAGGTGCCCGAGGCCGAGGACGTCATCCGCAACGCCTTCATCTACCGGACCGCCACCGCGGAGCCGGTCGGCGACTCGACGATCCTGATCGGCGACGAGGCGTTCCAGAACGCCCGTCAGCCCCTGGCCCAGACGTTCCAGCCCGCGGACGGCGCCGCCGACGCCGGTGACGACGTCGTGGTGGTCGCCAACCACTTCAAGTCGAAGGGTTCGGCCGGCCCGTGGCCCGGCGACGCCGACCAGGGCGACGGCCAGGGCGCGTCGAACGAGTCCCGCACCCGGCAGGCGACGTCCCTCGTGACGTTCGCCGAGGAGCGGGCCGCCGCTGCCGGGACCGACAAGGTCCTGCTGGTCGGTGACTTCAACTCGTACGAGCAGGAGGACCCGATCGAGGTCCTCACCGAGGCCGGCTACACCGACCTCGGCCCCACCACGGGCGAGTACTCGTACAACTTCGACGGCATGGTCGGCTCGCTCGACCACGTGCTGGCCTCCCCGGCCGCGGCCGAGGCCGTGTCGGGCACGGACATCTGGAACATCAACGCGTACGAGCCGGTGGCGAACGAGTACAGCCGCTACAACTACAACGCGACGATCCTCTACGACGAGACGCCCTTCCGGTCCTCCGACCACGACCCGGTCCTGGTGGGCCTGGACCTGGGTGACACCACCACCGAGCCCGGCTCGGTGGACCTGGACCTCGTGGCCATCAACGACTTCCACGGCCGCATCGACGGCAACACCGTGAACTTCGCGGGCACCGTGGAGGAGCTGCGGGCCCAGAACCCCGAGGGCACCGCGTTCGTCTCGGCGGGCGACAACATCGGCGCCTCGCTGTTCGCCTCGGCGCTGCAGCAGGACCAGCCGACGATCGACGTGCTGAACGCGCTAGGTCTGAAGACCTCCGCGGTCGGCAACCACGAGTTCGACCAGGGCATGTCCGACCTCACCGGCCGCGTCACCGACGCCGCCGACTGGGACTACCTCGGCGCCAACGTCTACGACGAGGCCACGGGGGAGCCCGCCCTGCCCCAGTACCAGGTGGTCCCGGTCAACGGCGTCGACGTCGGCTTCGTCGGCGTGGTCACCGAGGAGACCCCCACGCTGGTCACGCCCTCGGGCATCGAGGGCCTGGAGTTCGGCGACCCGGTCGAGGCGCTGAACCGCGTCACCGACGAGCTGCTCGACGGCGACGCCGCGAACGGCGAGGCGGACGTGGTCGTGGCCCTCGCGCACGACGGCGCGAGCGCGGGCACGCCCGACGGCGCCACGCTGGAGGAGGAGATCGCCGCCGGCGGTCCGTTCGCCGCGCTGGTGCAGGACACCGACCCGCGCGTCGCGGCCATCTTCACCGGCCACACGCACAAGCAGTACGCGTGGGACGCGCCGGTCCCGGGTGCGGAGGGGGAGACCCGGCCGATCATCCAGACCGGCAACTACGGCGAGTTCCTCGGCCACGTCTCGCTCACGGTGGACACCGAGTCGTTCGACGTGACCGACTACACCGTCGAGAACGTGGCGCGCACGGCCACCCCGGCCGCCGAGCTGATCGAGACGTACCCGGCGGTCGCCGAGGTCGACGCGATCGTCGACGCCGCGCTCGCCGAGGCCGAGGAGATCGGCGCGCAGCCGGTCGGCAAGGTGACCGCCGACGTCACGACGGCCTTCTCGGGCGGCTCGTACACGAACGGCGTCTACACCGGCGGCAACCGGGACGACCGCGCGTCCGAGTCGGCGCTCGGCAACCTCGTGGCGAACTCGCTGCGCGACTCGCTCGCCGCGGACGAGCGGGGCGGCGCCGACATCGGCGTCGTGAACCCCGGTGGCCTGCGCAACGAGCTCTACTTCGGCGAGGACGGGATCATCACCTACGCCGAGGCCAACGCGGTGCTGCCGTTCGTCAACAACCTGTGGACGATCACGCTGACCGGTGCGCAGCTCGACACCCTGCTCGAGGAGCAGTGGCAGACGGACGCCAACGGCAACCGGCCGTCGCGCCCGTACCTGGCGCTGGGGCTGTCCGACAACGTGTCGTACACCACGACCACGGCCGACCCGAACGCGACGCCGGGCGACAACGTCTCGTCGATCACGATCGACGGCGTTCCCGTGGACCCCGCCGCGGAGTACCGCATCGCGACGTTCTCGTTCCTGATCTCGGGCGGAGACAACTTCCGGGCCTTCACCGAGGGCACGGACGGTCGGGACTCGGGCCTCGTGGACCGTGACGCCTGGATCACGTACCTCAAGGACGCCGCCCCGGTCACGCCGAGCTTCGCCCGCACCCGCACGGTCGCCTCGACCCTGCCGGGCACGGTCGAGGCGGGCACCGCGACGACGGTCGGCCTGTCCGGCCTGGACCTGACCTCGCTCGGCGCCCCGCAGAACACGGGCGTCGAGACGTTCCTGGTCCCGACGGGCGGCGCGCCGGCGGACGGCGTCTCCCTCGGCACCGGCACGGTGACGAACGGCGCGACGTCGACGTCGGTCACCATCCCGGCGAACACCGCCGCCGGCCAGTACCAGCTCGTGGTGCAGGCGTCGCCGTCGGGCACCACTGCCCGGCTGCCGATCACCGTCGAGGCCGCGGAGCCCGAGGAGCCGGAGGCTCCGGCGTGGGTGCCGTGGAAGCTCTACTGGTGGGGTGACACCGTGTCCTTCCGGGGCAAGGTGTACGAGGCGACCCGGCCGACGATCCTCCAGATCCCGGGCGTCGGGAAGCACAGCCCCTGGAAGCTGATCGGCTGACCGGAGCGTGCCCGCCGCCGGCCGGGTGTACCGAGACCCAGGTCTCGGTACACCCGGCCGGCGGCCTTTTCCCTTGTGGCCATGGCGGCCGGCGGGTCCGGGACGCGTACCCTGGGTTGCGTGAGTGAGACCCAGGCAGCCAGCGACTCCGCCGACGACGTGGAGGTGCGCGACGTCGTCGACCCGGCGACCGTGCGTCGTGCCCCGCGGTACAAGGCCTTCTTCCTGACCGGCGCGCTGGTCGGCGTCGTGCTCGGTCTGCTCCTGTCGTTCTACCTGGTCAGCTCGCCCTCGGGCTCCGGGCTGATGAAGCCCGGCGTCTACGTCACGGTGCTGACCGCGTTCGTCACGATGGTGACCACCCTGCTGGCCGGCCTGTTCGCGGTGATCGCGGACCGCCGGAGCCTGCGCGGCCGCTGACGCGGAGGTCACATGCGAGGCCGGTCACGGACATCCGGCCGCATGGGATACTCGGATCATGCCTCTGCGCGGAGATGGCCGACTCAACCACGACCTCATGCCCGGCGAGAAGGGCCCCCAGGACGCATGCGGCGTCTTCGGGGTCTGGGCACCCGGTGAGGAGGTCGCCAAGCTCGCGTACTTCGGTCTGTACGCCCTGCAGCACCGCGGACAGGAGTCCGCGGGCATCGCCACCAGCAACGGTGAGCAGATCCTCGTCTACAAGGACATGGGACTCGTCTCCCAGGTCTTCGACGAGACAGCCCTGAACGCACTGACCGGCCACATCGCCGTCGGGCACTGCCGGTACTCCACCACCGGTGGCGTGACCTGGGAGAACGCCCAGCCGACACTCGGCGCGACGGCGTCGGGCACGGTGGCACTCGGCCACAACGGCAACCTGACCAACTCGGCCGAGCTCGTCAACCTCGTGGCCGAGCGCTACGGCGCGCAGCGCCGCGGCGAGCTCGCCCGCGGCAACACCACGGACACGGCCCTGATCACCGCGCTCTTCGCGGGCGACGCCGACCACACGCTCGAGGCCACGGCCCTCGAGGTGCTGCCCCGGCTCCGCGGGGCCTTCTCCCTGGTCTTCATGGACGAGAACACCCTGTACGCGGCGCGTGACCCGCAAGGCGTGCGCCCGCTCGTGCTCGGCCGCCTCGACCGCGGCTGGGTGGTGGCCAGCGAGACCCCGGCCCTCGACATCGTGGGCGCCTCCTACGTGCGCGACGTCGAGCCGGGCGAGCTCATCTGCATCGACGCCGACGGCATGCGCTCCGTGCGCTTCGCCCAGGCCGAGCGTGCCGCCTGCGTCTTCGAGTACGTGTACCTGGCCCGCCCGGACAACACGATCAACGGGCGCTCGGTGCACGCCGCGCGCGTCGAGATGGGCCGCACCCTGGCGCGTGAGCACCCGGTCGACGCCGACCTCGTGATCCCGACGCCGGAGTCCGGTACGCCGGCCGCCGTCGGCTACGCCGCGGAGTCCGGCATCCCGTTCGGCCAGGGCCTCACCAAGAACGCCTACGTCGGCCGCACGTTCATCCAGCCGTCCGACACGCTGCGGCAGCTCGGCATCCGCCTGAAGCTCAACCCGCTGCGCGAGGTCATCAAGGGCAAGCGCCTGGTGGTGGTGGACGACTCGATCGTGCGCGGCAACACCCAGCGCGCCCTGATCCGCATGCTGCGGGAGGCGGGCGCGGCCGAGGTGCACGTGCGCATCTCGTCGCCGCCGGTCAAGTGGCCCTGCTTCTACGGCATCGACTTCGCGTCGCGCGCGGAGCTCATCGCGAACGGTCTGGCGGTCGAGGAGATCGGCCAGTCGCTCGGCGCCGACAGCCTCGGCTACATCACCACCGAGGGCATGATCGCCGCGACCGAGCAGCCCAGCTCGCAGCTCTGCGCCGCCTGCTTCACGGGCAAGTACCCGATCGAGCTGCCCCCGGACGACCAGCTGGGCAAGCACCTCCTGGAGCAGGCGGAGCTGCCGCTCGGCCAGCCCGAGGACGGGCTCAAGCAGCTCACCGTGAGCACCGGCGGCTCGACCGCGCTCGACCACCCGTGACCCACGTACACCACCCGAACGACGCAGGAGCACCCGTGACTTCCGAAGGCCTGACGTACGCCGCCGCAGGCGTGGACACCGAGGCGGGCGACAAGGCCGTCGAGCTCATGAAGGACGCCGTGCGGCGCACGCAGGGCCCGGCCGTGCTCGGCGGGGTGGGCGGCTTCGCCGGCCTCTACGACCTGTCGGCCTTCAAGGGGTACCGCGCGCCGCTGCTGGCGACGTCCACCGACGGCGTCGGCACCAAGGTCGCGATCGCGCAGGCCATGGACAAGCACGACACCATCGGGTTCGACCTGGTGGGCATGGTCGTGGACGACATCGTCGTGATGGGTGCCAAGCCGCTCTTCATGACCGACTACATCGCCACGGGCAAGGTGGTGCCGGAGCGCATCGCCGACATCGTGCGGGGCATCGCGCAGGCGTGCGAGGTGGCTGACACGGCCCTGGTGGGCGGCGAGACGGCCGAGCACCCGGGCCTCCTGGACCCGGACGAGTACGACGTCGCCGGCGCAGCCACGGGCATCGTGGAGGCCGACAAGGTGCTGGGCCCGGACCGGGTGCAGCCCGGTGACGTGCTGATCGCGCTGGCCTCCAGCGGCCTGCACTCCAACGGGTACTCCCTGGTGCGCGCCGTGATCAAGCACGCGGGCTGGGCGCTGGACCGGCACGTGGACGACCTGGGGCGCGCCCTGGGCGAGGAGCTGCTGGAGCCCACGCGCGTCTACGCCTCGGACTGCCTGGCGCTGGCCGCCGACGAGGCGGCGCAGGTGCACGCGTTCACGCACGTGACGGGCGGCGGTCTCGCGGCGAACCTGGCGCGTGTGCTCCCCGCGGGGCTCGTGGCGACGGTCGACCGCGCGTCCTGGGACGTTCCCGCGGTGTTCCAGATGGTGCGCAGCCTCGGCGACGTGCCGCGGCGTGACCTGGAGAACACCCTGAACCTGGGTGTCGGCATGGTGGCCGTGGTGGGCGCCGACGGCGCGGACGCGGCACTGGCGCGGCTGGCCGCGCTGGGCGTGCCGGCATGGACGCTGGGCAGCGTGGCGACCCTGGACGCCTCGGCGGCACAGGAAGACCTGGTCGCGGGGACGAAGGGTGTGTCCGGCGGCGCGGTCAGGCTGGTGAACGACTACCGCTGAGGCGGTGGGCGGACCTGACCGAGGGCCGGGCCTGGGGCCGGCGCAAACGCGCCGGCACCCTCAGCGCGTGTTGCCGTCCTGGTCTGCCCAGTCGGAGTACCTGTTGTCGTACTCCTCGTCCTCCGAGGATTCCCACCGCGACTGTGTCGCGACATCCGTGCGGGAGTCTCCGCTGAGCTCCTGCTCGAGGGCGTGATAATTGGTGTCCGGGCTGTAGTACTTCAGCTCGCGAGCAACCTTGGTCTGCTTAGCCTTCTGACGGCCGCGGCCCATGGCTCCGACCCCCCTCAACGTAGGAGCGGGGCGGCACCGTGCATGGACGTGCGGCCCCGTAGCGTTTCGTCTGTCCAGGTTCCAACGTTACATGCTGGTACGGCGTTTCTTCCAGTCCGTGGACGTGATTCGTCCCATCCGCCGATGTGACATTGGAGTCGTTCCGGCCCCTTGCCGACTCGCCCGGACTCGTCCACCTGCTATCTCTTGACCATGTCATGGCTATATCGAGGCCGATGGTGCGCCGGGCGTACCCCCGGGCCGGCCTCTCCCGGGCGATCCGGGCCGGGTGCCCCAAGGGTCCGGTCCGGCGCTTTGCCGAGTCCTGGCGGGCGTCGGGGCGTCGTTCGAACGTGCCCTCGGGGCGGTCCGCGTGCCGCCCCGAGGAGCGGCGAAATGTCGGCGTCGGCGTGTCGCACGTGTCCGAGACTCGCCCGAAACGGGCGCGCGTGGCGAGTGGGGGAGAAAGTGAGGGAATAAACCCCGTCCCCAAGTCGCCTAAATCCCGTTTGCTGCTAACAATGGTGCAAGAGCGGGTGTCGTCAACCGCCTGGTACGGCCAGGCCGGCACCGTTCCGGAGGAGGTGCGGGGATGTCCATCCACGGAGAATCCGAGGTCCTGCTCACGCCTGCCGAGGTAGCGAGCTTGTTCCGTGTTGACCCCAAGACAGTAACGCGTTGGGCAAAAGCGGGAAAGCTCTCGTCGATCCGGACACTTGGCGGTCACCGCCGCTACAAGGAGTCCGAGGTTCGGGCGCTGCTCGGTGCGGCAGCGGACAGCTCGGGCGACACCGACAACTAGTCGGGCGTCGTTGACGGATTGGTCGGCAGGTAGGACGAAGGCGCGCCGGGTGCTGCCCCCCAGCTCAGCCCCGCGCGCGCCTGAGCACAGCGGTCACGACCACAGCGGTGCCGATGGCCACGAGCCCGATCGCGGCACCGATCACAACCTTGGCGTTGCGGGCCCGGCGCGGATCTTGCGCCGGGCCGTTCTTGTGCTCGCTGTTCTTGTGCCCGAACGCCCCGGCCGCCATGGCCCCGGCGTCGCTCGCGGCCTGCTTGGCCTCTTGCGCGATCCGTGACGCCTGGTACCCCGGGCTGAGGCGGGTGGTCAGCTCGTCGATGGACGCGGCGAGGTCCGCGCGGGTGCGGAGCACCTCGGCCTCGAGCTCGCGGCTGCTGGGCGTGGGCGGCGGTGTCGGAGTGCTCATCGCTGCATCCCCTCCTTGATCGACGTGATGTCGTCCTTGACGCGCTGGACGCTCTCGGGTGGGTTGGTGGCCTTCTTCAGCAGCTGGGCACCCACGAGCGCAAGGATGATCACGACGAGCACCATGAAGCCGCCGATGACGAGTGCCGACAGCCAGAGCGGCCAGACCGTGCCCAGGCCGTACACGGCCGCCAGGAGCAGCACGCCGACGGCGTAGGCAAGGATCAGGAGCGCCACGACGAGCAGCCCGATGCCGATGCCGGACTTCTTGGCCTTCTCGGTGAGCTCTGCCTTGGCCAGCTGGATCTCGGCACGGACGAGGCGTGAGGCCTGCTCGGAGACCTGCTCGACCAGCTTGCCCAGCGAGACCGGCTTCTCGGGTCCTGGCGTGCTCTCCGGGCCGCTGCCTGCCGTTCCTGCCTGGCCGTCGATCTTCACGTCGTCGATCATCTGCCCTCCCGTGCCGCCGGTTTCGGCCTGCGCCGCTGAAGACAACTCAACAGGCCAAGAGCTCATGGGGCAATTCCTGGCGCGGCGTGGCTTCCAGTAAAAGGCATGAAGGGGATCACTCGCCAATGCGCAATTGCTGGAAGGAATTATCTCGGGGCGCCGGCGAGCGATGTTTGTGGCGCGATGGGAAGAGGCGGTTACCGGGAACCCGTGCCCGAGTCCCCGGAAACGCCGGTGGGCCGCACTCCCGAAGAAGTGCGGCCCGTCGAGATGGTCCCAGGGCGATCAGAGACTCGCCGCGATGATGCCCGCGCTCAGCAGCCAGATCACGTAGGCGGCGGCGGTCACGGCGATCATGACTCCAGCCTTCGCACCCGTCGGGAGGCGGCTCCCTGCGACCCTGAAGTTGACGATGATCGCGATCACCGCGACCAGAGCGCCCAGGAGCCCACCGAACGTGACGAGGAGGATCGGCAGCATGCCGATGACCCGCACGACGACGGGAGGCGGATCGACCGCGAGGTGGCTCTCGCCGTTCACCTCGACGGGCGGCACCGCCGCGAACAGGGCGGTGCGGCCAAGGGTCGCGACCAGGGGGCGGCCGTCCGTGCCCTGCAGCGTGAAGGCACGTTTGCCGGCGCTCGGCGCCTTGTTGCCGTCGACGGTCAGGTAGCTACGTCCCCACCACATGTCGGGAACGAGTTCGACGTGTCCGGAAGTGCCGGGAATGTCGAGAGTGTGCGAAGCCATGGGCGGGAAACTACCAGTCCGCCGGACCAACCAGAGTCGGGGCCGCCACGGACACCCGTACCCGGTCGCGCTCGCCAGGGTGGCCGAGTTCGCCGACCGGTCGTCCCGGCTGATCGCTCGGAGGAAATGAAGAACCCCCGGACCGCAATGGTTCCGGGGGTTTTCGCTGTGGCTCCGACCGGCGTCGATCCGGTGACCTTTCGATTTTCAGTCGAACGCTCTACCAACTGAGCTACAGAGCCCTAGCGCGAACGCCCGGACAGTCGAGACCGACAATCCGGGCGCCTCTCGCGCGACCCTGACGGGACTTGAACCCGCGACCTCCGCCGTGACAGGGCGGCGCGCTAACCAACTGCGCTACAGGGCCATGATCGCTACCCGCGATCGGGGGGCTTGTTTCGAGCCGTGAGTACCCTAACCCACCGCGGGCCAGAACCTGAAATCAGATCCTTGCTCGGTGGAGATGACCTGCCTCACAGCAGTCGAAACCCGGCTCTTGCGAGCCGCTCCGTACCCCCAACGGGATTCGAACCCGTGCTACCGCCGTGAAAGGGCGGGGTCCTAGGCCGCTAGACGATGGGGGCCAAGACCGGGCAAGTCTACAGGCGCTCGGCTGCCCCGCCGCACGTCGGGAGTCGCGTCCGGGACGTGTCGCGCGTCGGGGATGATGGGTGCGTGGTGGAGATGACGCGGGAGGACTTCGAGACGGCCGTCAGCGAGGGGCTGGACCTCGTGCCGCCCGACCTCGCGGCGCAGATGGACAACGTGGTGGTGCTCGTCGAGGACGACGCGCCCGCGGAGGATCCCGAGCTGCTGGGGCTCTACGAGGGTGTGCCGCTCACGGAGCGCGACCACATGTGGGCCGCGGGGGCGCTGCCGGACCGCATCACCATCTTCCGGAACCCGACCCTCGCGATCTGCGAGACGCGCGAGGACGTGGTCGAGGAGGTGGCGGTGACCGTGGTCCACGAGATCGCCCACCACTTCGGCATCGACGACGACCGCCTGCACGAGCTCGGCTGGGACTGAGCCCGGGCGGACGCAGACGCACCGGGAGCCGACGCACCGGGAGCCGACGGACCCGGAACCGACGGACCCGGAACCGACGAACCCCGGGTCGCGAAGCGAGGCTTCGCGACCCGGGGTTCGTGGTCGGGCTTCCCGGTACGGGACCGGGCACGGGCGTGCGGCTCAGTACTTCGTGCCGTACTCCCAGTGCCAGGCCTCCGGCTTGCTGCCGCCGGCCTGCGCCCAGCCCGGGTGCTTCCAACCGTACTTCCCGGCGTTGGCGACCATCCAGGCGTGCTCGGCGCTGCCGAACGACTCGATGCCGCCGGACAGGTCCACGGCCTGGCCCAGGCCGTGGTTCGACGTGCCGGGCACGGCGGCCAGGGCGCCCCGGGAGGCGGCGACCGCCACCTGCTCCCCGTAGGAGCGGTAGCCGTCCGTCAGGTCCAGGTTCCGGCCGAACGTGCCGCGGAACGCGCGGTTGAGGTCCTCGAGAGCCACCGCGGCGTCGCACCGCAGCTGCTCGCCCGAGGCGAAGCTCAGCCCGCAGAGCACGCTCGACGGGATCTGCCCGTTGCCGTAGCTCTTCGCGGCCTTGGCCATCTCCTTGGCGCGCGCCGCAGCCTTCTCCCGGGCTACCTCGGCCTTGCGCTCGGCCTTGCGCTCGGCGCGCGCCTCGCGCCGCTCCTCGGCGGCCTTCTTCGCGGCGGCGATCTCCTCGGGCGTGGGGCCCGGCTTGACCGACACGACGGCGTCGCCGTCGGTTTTGGTGATGAGCCGCTGGAGCGACGTCGTCACCTTCTCGATCCGGTCGGCCGACGGCGCTGCCGCCGCCGCGCTCTCCGCGGTGGCCTTGGCGTCCTCGGCGTCGGCGGACTTCTCCGCCTGCTCCGACTCCTTCGCCGCCGCGGTGCTCACGACCGCGTCCGCGAGCGGGGTGTCGAGGATCGGAAGGCTCTCGGCCTGCTGCCCGCCGAGCGGGGTGACGCCCGCGGCCGCGACGGCCAGGTTCGTCGGATCGGTGGCGTCCGCCGCGGTGCCCCGGGCGTCGCCGTCGGCGGTCCCGCTCCCGGCGGCCGACACGTCGGCCGCACGCTCGGCGAGCGACGCACGCTCGGTGCTCCGGGAGGCGGCGGTGTTCTGTCGCAGCCCGGTGGCGGTGACGGCGGCGTCGCGGGCCCGGTCCAGCATGGTCCGCAGCTCCTTGGTGGCTGCCTGGAGCTTCTTGCGGTCCTTGACGGTGAGGTCGCCCTCGCGGGTCACGTAGTCGGCGTCCGTCAGGACGGCATCCGCCTTCTCGGAGGCGGACCGGACGTCGGGATCGGTCACGACGGCGCTGGTGATGGCGACCGCCGCGGGCTGCACGGCCGGCTCTACGGCCGTCGTCGAGCTGTTCGCGGCGTCGTCGCTCCCGGTGAAGCTGACCGCCGCGGTGGTGCTCAGTGCGACCGTGGTGAGCGCTGCCGCGACCGCGAAGGACGAGCGGCGCAGCATCCGGCCGGATCGCGCGCTGTGTCCCGCTGCGGGGACGGCGGCGTGGGCACCCTGGGCGCCCGGCCGTCGCGTACGACGGGGGACGAGGGTGTGGTCTTCGGGCCTCAAGGGCGCTCCCGGTGCTCGGGGGCAAGGGCAAGGCACATGGTGCGGTGCGCGACGGGGTTCGGCGTCTGGGGCACGCTGGCTTCCGTTCTGCGGCTGGGCACGGACGACACCGTGAGGGGAGTTTCCCTCGGGGGGACGGCGAAGAATGCTCAAGCTGCTGACAGGCCACGGCGCGCAAGGGGGTCGCGCAGGCCATGGCGATCGCCGCGGAGAACGACGGCCCGAAGGCCCAGGGGATGCGTTCCTCGCGACGACGTTTAATGTTGAACGACTGTCCGAGAGTCATGTAACCCCCTTGGGGGAGGCATGCCTCACAAAAATCGAGCAGAGACGGTGACCCAGCCGTGAAGGCTGGACAACCCGGGGTGTGCGCGCTCACATTGAGGCGTTCGAGGCCGTGTATCAGACTTCGGGCATGGCCCATCACGATCAGGCCGCGAACGGATCCGTGCCCACCCCCGCCGGACAACCCGTGACCGTGTCCATCCACCGCATCGTCCACCCCGACCACGTCCCGGAGGTCACCCGCTGGGTGCAGTCGGGTGTCAACCTCGCCAACCGCTGGGACGGGTTCCTCGGATCAGGCTGGATCCGCGCCGCGGAGGGATCCCGCGACTGGCACATGCTCTACCGCTTCGCCGACGCCGAGCGGCTCGCCGCATGGGAGCAGTCCGCCGAGCGCCGGGACTGGCTCGCGCAGGGCACCGGGCTCGTCGAGGAGCTGCGCTACCAGCAGCGGACGGGGATCGAGGGCTGGTTCGAGGACCCGACACGGGTGGACGAGCCGGCCGACGTCGCCGCTGTCGTCGTGCCGCCGCGGTGGAAGCAGGCCACGAGCATCTGGCTCGGGTTCTTCCCCGTGAACCTGCTGTTCACGGCCCTGTTCACCTATCTGGTGCCCGGGTGGGGCGACGTGCACCTCGTGCTCAAGGTGCTGATCTCGACGCTGATCCTGACGCCGATCATGGCGTACTGGGTGCTGCCGTGGGTGACCCGCCGGCTCCACGGCTGGCTGCACCGCACCTGATCCCCTGGGTTACGCGTGGCCCACGGACAGTCGCGGCGCCGGGGCGTGCCCGCGGCGACGCAGCCGGATCCCGCCGCGGCCCGGCACGGGCAGCGCGGCGGCGGCCTGGTCGGCCCGGCCCGCGAGCCAGCCCGTGAGCCGCTCGGGCCGGTCGGTGATCACGCCGTCGACGCCGATCCCGGAGTCGGCGGTCACGAGCGTGGTCCACGCCTCCGGGTCGTTCGCCGTCCAGGACATGACCCGCAGTCCCGCCGCGTGCAGGCGGGGCACCAGTCGCGGGCTGCCCGCGATCGTGGCGACGGAGGGGTTGCAGGCGACGACGTTCAGCCGCTCGCACAGGCGCAGCAGGCCGGGCGGGTCGAAGGAGACGAGCAGGCCGCCCGGCAGGTGCGGCGCGACGTCGCGCACCGTGGCCACCGTGCCGGGCCAGAAGCTCTGCACGAGGACGCGGCGGTCGAACCCGGCGGCGTCGATGATCGCCACGACCCGCTCGACCTGTTCCGCGTTCCAGGCGCCCTTGAGCTCCAGCAGCAGGTCCGTGCGGGGGTGGCGGGCGAGCACGGCGAGCACGTCGTCGAGCGTGGGGACGCGCTGCCCCGAGAAGGCGGGGGCGAAGTAGCCTCCGGCGTCGAGCGCGAGCACCTCCCGCGCGGTGAGGGCGGCGACCTTGCCGGTGCCGTCCGTGGTGGCGTCGACCGTCTCGTCGTGGATCACCGCGCCCACGCCGTCGGCGGTGGGCTGGAGATCGATCTCGACGTAGTCGACGCCCGCGTGGCAGGCGGCCTCGATGGCGGCGAGGGTGTTCTGCGGGGCCACCGCGGAGTACCCACGGTGGGCGATGACTGCGGGACGAGCGGCCATGCTGACCTCCGGATCTGCGGCTCTGCCCGCCACGGTAGCCGCTGGCGGAGGTCCGTCCGGCGCCGTCGGGCGAATTCGAGGAGAGTTCCAGGAGCGTTCACCGCCCGGCCCCGGGGGCGCCGCGTCGGTCACCCCGGCGAAACCCGCCGGATGCGCGGATTCCCAGGACCTGGTGGTTTCATGTGCGCCATGGTCCGTCCCGCACCGCTCGTCGTCGCCACCGCGACGCTGCTCCTTCTTCTGACCGGCTGCTCGGCCGACGGCGCCAGGTCCGAGGCCGACGGCGGGGCGAGCGCCACGCCGTCGGGCAGCCCGAGCGCGACCACGAGCTCCGACCCGGACGCACCCCTGGACGCGAACGAGGCCTGCTCCGCCATGTACGTCAAGGGCGACAAGACGCTCGAGGAGCGCATCGGCATCGCGCTCGTCGGCGCGAGCGACGGGCTCGACGCCGCATCGGCGGACCAGATGCACGCCATGGCGCTGGAGCTCGGGCGGCTCGAGGAGCGCGTGCCCGAGGAGTTCCAGGGCCCGGTCGAGAAGATGCGGGTCCCGTTCCTCCAGCTCCAGAAGGCGCTCGACGACGGCACGGAGGACCAGACCGAGCTCGACGTCGCCTCGACCGTCGAGGGGCTCAAGGAGTACGAGAGGCTCTGCTGAGCGGCTCGAAGATGCCCTGCCCCGGCGTGAGCACGCCGCGGGGGTCGTAGCGGTCCTTGGCGTGCAGGACGGTGGGCCAGCGGTCGCCGTAGTGGGTGCGCCAGTCGGCCGGCGTCAGGCGCAGGGCGTTGACCGGGTACTGGGTGCCGCCGGCGGCGAGGACGCGGGCGTACAGCGCGTCGTTGTCGGCGATCAGGCGCTCGGCCTCGGCGTCGTCCGGCGGGCTGACCGCGCGCAGGAGCGCGAGCAGGAAGAAGACCTCGCCGTCCGGGACCCTCACCTGCGGCCGGGTGATGAGCGACCGCCGGGCCGGGTAGAGCAGGGCCCCGCCGGCGTCGGCCGGGGTGAGGGTGGTCAGGAGCTCCGTGACGATCTCGTCGGTGGCGGCGTCCGGGAGGAACGCGTTGAGCCACGGTCCCGGCAGCCGGAGCGCCTCGATCTGCTCCACGGTCTCGTAGAGCCGGTTCAGCCACTCGAAGTACGGCACGTCCACGAGGTCGACGCCGGGGGGTTCGATGCCGGCCAGCAGGGCAGCGTCGTCGGGCGGCTCGGTCGTGTACCAGGCGCCGCCCTCCAGGACGAAGGCGAAGCCGTCGTCGTCCGTGGGGACGAGCTGGCCCTCCAGGTAGTCGAAGCGGCCGTCGGCGAGGGCGGTCCGCTGGGCCGCCGTCAGGTCGGTGATCCGGGGGTAGGTCAGCGTGTAGACGCGCGCCATCGCGGGCGCGGTCTCCAGACGCACCGTGGCGCGCACGATGACGGCGAACTGGCCCAGCCCACCGAGCACGGCCTCGAAGAGCTCCGGCTCCTGTTCCGCGGAGCAGGTGACCAGGTGGCCCTCGCCCGTGACCACCTGGAGCTCGACCGTGTTGTCCACGAGCATCCCGAACTGCTGCGAGGCGCCGCCGATCCCGCCGACGCAGAGCGTCCCGCCCACCGAGAGGCCCAGGTAGTCCGTGCTCACCGGGGGAGCGACGCCGACGGCGAGCGTGGCGCGGACCAGGTCGAGCCACTGGACCCCGGCGTCGACGACTGCCCGGTCGGGTGTGATCTCGTGGATCGCTGCCAGGGTGCGCGAGTCGATCACGACGCCGCAGTCGGCCTGCGCCTGACCGAACGTCGAGTGGCCCTGGCCGCGCACGGCGACGACGAGTCCGTGCTCGTTGGCGAACCGGACCAGGGTCACGACGTCGTCGACCGAACCGGGGCGCAGCACCGCCCGGGGGCGGTGGTTCTTCAGGTGCCCGTAGTCGGTGGCGGCCTCGGTGAGTGCGTCCTCGTCGGTGACGAGCTCGCCGTCGAGGTGGGGGAGCTGAATCGCGGTGGAGTTCTCCGGGAGGCTGCTCAGCCACCGGGAGTCGGCCGGGTCGAATGCGACGACGGCGGCGCCTGCCAGAAAGGTGCGACGGTCTAGCTGTGCCATGTGGGCCCCTCGGCGATCGGGTGGGCGACTACGGTACAGGTCAGGGTAGGCGCGGCGTAAGAGCGTTCGGTGGAGGTGCGTGGGCGAGGTTTTCGCGTGGCGGAGGCGTATCACCGGAAACATCTTGCGCAGGGGTGGCATCTGGTGTTGTCGGTCGCAGTCGGTGGGAGCGGCCTCAGGAGCAGCGGCCCGCGTGGATCGCCCTCGCCCGCGGCGCGTCCCAGACCGTCGAGTAGCCGTATCCGCCGGGGCTGCGCGTGGTCGCCCCCAGGTACAGGTGGGCGTACGCCTCGGTGACGTGCTCGTGCACGGGCTTCCCGGTGGAGGCGCGGACGGCGCCGGGAGCACCGGCGACGGGTGGCCTGGTGGTGCCGCAGCGCTGCTCGATCTCCGCGTGCGCGATCTCGTGGCGGGCCTGGTTCAACAGGTACCTGCGGAACCAGTTGCTCCCGCTGCCGGCCACGGACATGTCGTCGGCTCCGTTGCCGAGCCGGATCAGCCCCTTGCCGGGGGCCAGCGTGCCGCCCGGGGTGTAGCTCCCGGTGAGCAGCGCCCTGGTCGCGGTGACGTAGCCGCGCCTGCCGCCCTCGTCCGCCGCCGAGAGCTGGAGGGCGACCCCGTACCTGGCGGCGAGCTGCCTGGCGGCGTCCCCGTGCGCGCGCCCGGCGGAGCCGGAGGGACCGCCGGTCACGGGTGCGCGCCGGGTGGCCAGGATCAGTCCGGTGGCGCCCTCGACGTAGACGACCTGCGCGCCGGAGTTGACGGTCCGGCACAGCCGGGTTCCCGCGGGTCTGGTCCGGCCGGCGGGTGAGCCGTCGGGCGCGCGCGTGGTCGGAGACTTGATCCAGACGTGGACGCCGCTGCCGCCGTCGGGCAGCGAGCACCGAGCGGCCGCTGCTGCCGGTGTCGGTGCGACGCCCGCCAGCAGGACGGCCAGCGCGGTGAGAATGCGGGCCACGTTGCGCATGATGCGTCCGCCTCGATGCTACGTATCCGCTGGGCGGACCGCAGGGCGGGAGTCCTGGGGACGGTGAGTGCGCAGGTGAGAGAGGTGGGCCCCCCGGGGATCGAACCCGGAACCCGCGGATTAAAAGTCCGCTGCTCTGCCAGTTGAGCTAGAGGCCCGCGTGCCCGGCGACCGGGCGGCGCGAGTAGAAAGCCTACCGGTCAGCTCCCTGATGGTGGTGCGGCCCTCCGAGCGGGGCACCCTACGTCTTCTGTCGGCGGCTGTCACACGCTGTCCCACCCAGTGGGAGATATCGGGTTAAATGCGTCTCACGCTTGCGGTGAGAGGGAGGGCTTGGTTCGGTGGTCAGGACCACGAGAACCAATGTGAGGAGCTCATCGTGCTCACCGTGACTGACAACGCTCGTACCGCCGTCCAGGACCTTGCTCAGCAGGCCGGAGTGCCGGTCGAGGGCGGTCTGCGCATCGCGCAGGCCTCCGACCAGCCGGGGAACTTCGAGCTCGCGCTGGTTCCGGCCCCGCAGCCCGACGACCAGGTCGTCGACGCCTCGGGTTCCACCAACGTGTTCGTCGAGGCGCAGGCCGCACCTGCCCTGGACACGCTGACCCTGGACGCCGACCCGCGCGCCGAGGGTCCGGGATTCGTGCTCACGCCCACGGCGTGACCTTCCGGCGCCCCGAGCTGGGCGCCGAACGCCGAAGGCCCCCGGGAACCACCTGCCAGGTGGTTCCCGGGGGCCTTCGCCGTGCGACGACGCCCGCCGGCGTCGGTGCGCGGGGGACGGGTCAGAGTGCCACGCCGAGGATCCACGAACCGCCGAGCACCAGCGCGCCCAGGGTGACGAGCAGGAACAGCATCACCCAGAAGAGGCCGCCGACGCCGGTCAGGCGGGCGAGCATGTCGGCGTCGGACGTCCGGGCCTGCCCCCGGGAGCGCTGCACCTGGAGCTCGAACACCGGGCGTACCGCGCCGAGCAGCAGGAACCAGGTCACGGCGTAGGCCACGGCGCTCTGCACCTCGGGCGCCAGGAACCAGGTGACGAACACGAGCGCGGTGCCGCTCACGAGGATGGACCACAGGCCGAACCAGTTGCGGATCTGCAGGAGCAGCAGCGCGAGCAGCGCCACCAGCAGCCACAGCAGGCCCACGGCGTAGCCGAGCTTGAGCAGCCAGGCCGCCCCGAGGCCGATGAGGCCCGGGCCCACGTAGCCCGCGAACGCCGTGATGACCATGCCCGGCCCGCGGGGCTTGCCGCGCGACACGGTGAGGCCGGAGGTGTCGGAGTGCAGCCGGATGCCCTCCAGCTTGCGGCCCGTCAGCAGGGCGCCCAGGCCGTGCGACGCCTCGTGCGCGATGGTGATCACGTGCCGCGCGAGGTGCCACAGGGGCCGGAAGATCACGACGACCAGCGCGATCGCCGCCATGGCCAGGACCATCAGGTCGGCCGGAGGGTCGACCGGGGTGACCGCGTTCGTCCAGATGGTGCCGAGCACGTCGCCGATGGTGGCGAGCGGGCCGGCGGGGCTGGTCGGTGCGGAATTCATGCGCCACATAGAACCACACGGAACGTGACGTGCGCCGCAGTCACGAGCCGGCGAACGTGCGAGAATGTTCGGTCGTGGGCGGCATCGGCCGCCCGACGTCGTGGCCCCGGCCCGGGTGAGCAACCCGCCCGCCGGTGTGAGCACGGCGGACCACCGGCGCGGTACGCGCCGCCACCGAGCCCGAGAGGCCCAACTCCTTTGACTACCTTTGCCGACCTCGGTCTGCCCGCACCCGTGGTGCAGGTCCTGACGGACCGCGGCATCACCTCGCCGTTCCCCATCCAGACGGCGTCCCTGCCGGACTCCCTCGCCGGCCGCGACGTGCTCGGCCGCGGCCGCACCGGCTCCGGCAAGACCCTCGCGTTCGCGCTGCCGGTCGTGACGCGTCTCGCGACGTCCGGCGCCCGGTCCGCCGCGTCGGGCCAGCCGCGCCGCGTGGGCGGCCGGCCCCGTGCGCTGGTCCTGGCTCCGACGCGTGAGCTCGCCAACCAGATCGACGAGTCGGTCGCGCCCCTGGCGCAGGCCCTCGGTCTGAAGACCACCACGATCTTCGGCGGCGTGGCGCAGTCGCGTCAGGTCACCGCGCTGAACGCGGGCGTCGACATCGTCATCGCCTGCCCCGGCCGCCTCGAGGACCTGCTCGGCCAGCGTCACCTCACGCTCGACGACGTCGAGATCACCGTGCTCGACGAGGCCGACCACATGGCCGACCTCGGCTTCCTGCCCGGCGTGAAGCGGATCCTCGACAGGACGGGCCCGCGCACGCAGCGCCTGCTGTTCTCGGCCACGCTCGACAACGGCGTGGACGTGCTGGTCAAGCGCTACCTGCACCAGCCGGTCACGCACTCCGTGGACGACGCCGCGGCGCCGCCGCCGCAGATGACGCACCACATCCTCGCCGTGGCCGACAAGGACGCGAAGAAGAACGTGGTGCAGCAGCTCGCGCAGGGCACCGGCCGCCGGGTCCTGTTCACGCGCACCAAGCACCAGGCCAAGAAGCTCGCCAAGCAGCTCACCGCCGCGGGCGTGCCCGCCGTCGACCTGCACGGCAACCTCGGCCAGGGCGCGCGCGAGCGCAACCTCGCCGCGTTCTCGTCCGGCGAGGTGAAGGTGCTGGTCGCGACCGACATCGCCGCCCGCGGCATCCACGTCGACGACGTCGAGCTCGTGGTGCACGTGGACCCGCCGGCCGAGCACAAGGCATACCTGCACCGCTCAGGCCGCACGGCGCGCGCCGGGTCCGGCGGCGACGTCGTGACCCTCATGCTCCCCGAGGAGCGCGGGGACGTGCGTGACCTGACCCGCAAGGCGAAGATCACCGCCCGCCCGCAGGACGTCGCCCCCGGCGACGCCACCGTGACCCGCCTGGTCGGCGAGGTCGCGCCGTACGTCGAGTACGTGCCGCCGGCCCCGCAGCAGCAGCCGGCCCGCCAGGGCCAGCCGCGGCGGCAGGGTGGGCGCTCGCGCTCCGGTCAGGGCGGCTCGGGTCAGGGCGGCGCCCAGGGCGGGCGTCAGGGCTCCGGCCAGGGCGGTGCGCAGGGCGGCGGCCGGCAGGGCCAGTCGCGCGGTCAGGGCACCGGCGGCGCCGGCCAGGCGGCAGGGCAGCGCGGGGC
>NZ_JARVSD010000007.1 GCF_030209445.1 Promicromonospora sp. MEB111 | reverse complement strand
TCCGGGCGCGTGCCTCGTTCCTCGGCCCGCACCCTGCGCTGCACCTCCGGCTCAGCCGACCAGCCGGGTGCGCAGCGCACGGACGTGCCCCGGGGTGAGCCCGCCGCGGGCCAGGTACTCCTCGACGCCGCCGTGCCGCGTGCGCAGGTGCTCCAGCGCCCCGAGGATGACGTGCCGGGTGGGCGGCACCCGGCGCTCGGCGGGCCGGTCGTAGCCGGGCTCGGCCGCCCGCTCGACGTACCGGGGCGCGAGCCGCTCGTTGGTGACCTCGTAGTCGTCGGCGAGGGCGTCGACGTCGGCCCCGGCGAGCGTGAGCGCGAGCGCCACGACCAGGCCCGTGCGGTCCTTCCCGGCGGCGCAGTGCACCAGCACGGGACCGTCCGGCGCGTCCGCGACGGCCCCCACGGCGCGCGCGAACAGCTCCGGGCGCCGGTCCAGCATTCCCTGGTAGAGGTGCACCCAGGGCCCCTCCTCGGGATCGCCGGGGGCCTGCACCGGCAGGTGCAGGTAGGTCGCACCGTCGGCCAGCCGGCTCGGCCACTGCTCGAGCTCCTCCGGCCGGCGCAGGTCGATGACCCGCGTCAGCCCGTAGGCCCTCGCCGCAGCGACGCCGACGTCGGTCAGGTGGCTGGGGCACTCGGAGCGCACCAGCACGCGCTCGCGGATCGTGCCGCCGCCCGTGAGCGGTAGTCCGCCCAGGTCACGGGCGTTCAGGCAGCCCGGCCAGTCCAGGTGGAGCGGTGTGTAGTCCGTCACGCCCGGAGGCTAGCGCTCCGGGTCCTCCTCACGCAGCGAAAACTTGCCCTTGCGCATCTCGACGGCGATCTGCTCGGCGTCCAGCAGGTCCAGGGCGGTGCCGAGCTGCGCCGAGTCGTAGGTGCCGGCCGAGCGCGCGGCGAGCAGCTCCTCGCGCTGGGCCGCGATCGTGGCCAGCCGTAGTTCCCGGTACTGGATGAAGCGGTCCTTGGTGAGCACCGCGTCCTCGTCCTGCGACTCGTGCTCCCGGTAGGTGTCCTTGCGCACGCGGGCGACCACGCCGGCGTCGTACGGCGTGCCGTCCGGGCGGTGCGGGTCTGCCAGGTAGTCGCGCGCCGCCTGCTCGGTCTCGCGCCGCAGGGCGGGCAGGTCGCCCGCCGTGTCCTGTCCGACCAGCCCGAGCCGCCGCGTCAGCCAGGGCAGGGTGCTGCCCTGGACCAGGAGCGTGCCGAACGCGACGCCGAAGGCGACCAGGATGAGGAACGACCGCCCCGGGGTGTCGTGGGGGAGCGTCTGTGCGGCGGCGAGCGTCACCACGCCACGCATGCCCGCCCACACCAGCAGCGTGCCCTCGCGCCAGCCGAGCGGCCGCGCGAGGTCGTAGTCGATGTCGGCGGTCCGGCGCCGTAGCGTCCCCTGGATCCGCTCCAGGCGCTCGGCGGTCGAGCGGCGGCCCGTGCGCCGCCCGGTGGCCTGGTCCGGCTCGCCGGACGCGGGCGGGGTCGCGGCCGCTCGCTGGTCGATCCGGTCCTGGAACGCGGTGAGGGTCTCGCGCACGGCCTCGCCCCGCCGCGCCCGGCGGGCCTGGATGCCGATCAGCGGCGTCACGAACGCGGCGCGCACCACGAGGATCGCCACGCTGGCGATCGCGGCGACCACGACGGCCTGCCAGACCGACCCGGTCCCGGACTCCGCGTCCTCGATGAGCGCGAACAGCTCGATGCCCATGATGAGGAACACGGCGCCCTCGAGCAGCAGCTCGACGGTGTGCCAGTTGGAGCGTTCCGCGATCCGGTCCTGCGGGCGCAGGTAGCGCGGCGAGCCGTTGCCGGTCACGAGGCCCGCCGCCACGACGGCCACCAGGCCGGACGCGCCGAGCTCCTCGGCCGGGAGGTAGGCGACGAACGGGACCACGAACGACATGGCCGTGCTCAGTGCGGCGTGGCCCAGCCGGCGGCGCACCCGCAGGCCGAGCCAGCCGACGGGCACGCCGATCGCCACGGCCACCAGGGCGGCGTAGGCGAAGTCGCCCACGACCTCCCACAGGCTGACCGAGGCCGCGGTGGCGGCGATGGCGGACCGCAGCAGCACCAGGGCGGAGGCGTCGTTGAGCAGGGACTCGCCCTCCAGCATCGTGACGCTGCGCGGGGACGCCCCGAGCCGTTTCACGATGGAGGTCGCGACGGCGTCGGTCGGGCTCACGATGGCGCCCAGCGCGATGGCCGTGGCGAGGTCGATCCCGGGGATCAGCCACCGGAAGAGCAGCCCGAGCAGCACCGAGCTGATCACCACGAGCGTCACGGACAGGCCGCCGATGGCCGTGAAGTCGCGCCGGAAGTCCATCGACGGCAGCCCGACCGCGGCGGAGTAGAGCAGCGGGGGCAGCACGCCGCCGAGGATCACCTCGGGGGGTATCTCGACCGCCGGCACCCACGGCAGCAGGCTGACGCCCGCGCCGAGCACCACCAGGACCAGCGGGGCCGCGACTCCCGCCTTGGGCGCGAGCGAGGTGACGGCGATGATCAGGATGGCGGCGACGACTGCGACGATCAGGTACTCCACAGGCTGACGTTACGAGACCGCGGCGTCGCACGCCGACTTTTTCAGCCCTGCGAGATACCAGGTCGGGCCGTGTTACCGCGCGCGCGAGGCCGTCTCCGCATAGGTTCGGGGTGCCGGCGGGACCCCGTCGTGCGCAGGGGGCGCACCTGGTGTGCCTGTGTCGAAGAGGAGTCGAACCATGGGGCTTTTTGACAAGGCCAAGGAGTTCGTGACCGACCCGGACAACGTCGCGAAGGCGAAGGAGCAGCTCACCGACGAGAACGTCGACGCCGCTACCGACAAGCTCAAGGAGTTCGCGCCGGACAAGGCCGACGGCGCGATCGACGCACTGGGTGAGAAGGCCAAGGACTTCGGCCAGAGCTGAGCCGCCGGTCCGCCCGCGGCGCGACCGCGGGCACGGGACCGGCACTGTATCGGTACGATCGAGGGGCACCGTCCGCGTGGACGGCGCCCCTCGATCCATTTCGTCTTCCGTTCCCCAAGGAGCACTCCTGTGTCCGACGTCGCATCGCCGCCCAGCCCCACCGACCTCGCCGGTGGCGAGACCCCGGCGCAGAACTCCACGGAGGCGACGACGACCACGCAGACGACCACCGGCGTCGAGCTGTACGGCGACCGCCGCGACGTGGTCGTCGTGCGCGTGGACGGCGAGCTGTGGGACCTCGACCGCGAGATCCCGGCCGGCCACAAGGTCGAGCCGGTGACCATCGGCGAGCCCGACGGCCTCGCCGTGCTGCGGCACAGCGCCGCGCACGTGCTGGCGCAGGCCGTGCAGCAGGTCAACCCGGACGCGAAGCTGGGCATCGGCCCGCCCGTCACGGACGGCTTCTACTACGACTTCGACGTCGAGACGCCGTTCACGCCCGAGGACCTCAAGGCCCTCGACAAGACGATGGCGCGCATCATCAAGGAGGGCCAGACCTTCCGCCGCCGCGTCGTCACCGAGGACGAGGCGCGCGCCGAGCTGGCGGGCGAGCCGTACAAGCTGGAGCTGATCGGCCTCAAGGGCGGCGCGGCCGACGGCGAGAGCGGCGAGAGCGTCGAGGTCGGCGGCGGCGAGCTGACCATCTACGACAACGTGCGTGGCGCCGGCCGCGAGAGCGAGACCGTGGTCTGGAAGGACCTGTGCCGCGGCCCGCACCTGCCGAACACGCGCCTGATCGGCAACGGCGTGCAGCTCATGCGCAACGCCGCCGCCTACTGGCGCGGCAGCGAGAAGAACCCGATGCTCCAGCGCGTCTACGGCACGGCGTGGCCGTCCAAGGACGAGCTCAAGGCGTACCTGGAGCGACTGGCCGAGGCCGAGCGCCGCGACCACCGCCGCATCGGCGCCGAGATGGACCTGTTCAGCTTCTCCGACGAGGTGGGTTCGGGCCTGCCGCTGTTCCACCCCAAGGGCGGTGTGATCAAGCGGGTCATGGAGGACTACGTCCGCCAGCGCCACATCGAGGAGGGCTTCTCCTACGTCGGCACCCCGCACATCACCAAGGACGGGTTGTTCCACACCTCGGGCCACCTGCCGTACTACGCGGACACGATGTTCCCGGAGATGGACCTCGAGGGGTCCAAGTACCGGCTCAAGGCCATGAACTGCCCCATGCACAACCTGATCTTCGCCTCGCGCGGGCGCTCCTACCGGGAGCTGCCGCTGCGCCTGTTCGAGTTCGGGTCGGTGTACCGCTACGAGAAGTCCGGCGTGGTGCAGGGCCTGACCCGCGTGCGCGGCCTGACGCAGGACGACTCGCACTCGTATGTGACGCCCGAGCAGGCGCCGGGCGAGGTCAAGCACCTGCTCGACTTCATGCTCAGCGTGCTGCGCGACTTCGGCCTGGACGACTTCTACCTGGAGCTGTCCACGCGGGACGACTCCAAGCCGGACAAGTTCGTGGGATCCGACGAGGACTGGGCCGCCGCCACGGAGATCCTGGAGCGGGTGGGTCGCGAGACCGGCCTGGAGCTCGTGGCCGACCCGGGCGGCGCCGCGTTCTACGGCCCCAAGATCTCCGTGCAGGCGAAGGATGCCATCGGCCGCACCTGGCAGATGGGCACCGTCCAGTACGACTTCAACCAGCCCAAGGGCTTCGGGCTGGAGTACACCGCCGCGGACGGCACCCGCCAGCAGCCGGTGATGATCCACTCGGCCAAGTTCGGCTCCATCGAGCGGTTCATGGGCGTGCTCATCGAGCACTACGCCGGCCAGTTCCCGGCCTGGCTCGCGCCGGTCCAGGTGCTCGCCGTGCCCGTGGCCGACGCCTTCGACGACTACCTCAAGGACGTCGTCGCCCAGCTCCGCGCCCAGGGGATCCGCGCCGAGCTCGACCTCTCCGACGACCGGTTCGGCAAGAAGATCCGCAACGCGTCCAAGGAGAAGGTCCCGTTCGTGCTCATCGCGGGCGGGGAGGACGTCGAGGCGGGCGCCGTGTCGTTCCGCTTCCGCGACGGCACGCAGGAGAACGGGGTGCCGGTCGCCGAGGCGATCGAGCGGATCGTGAAGGCGGTCAGCGACCGGGTGCAGGTCTGACCGGCCGGAAGGTCGTCCCCGGATGAACAGCGAGCCCACCCCCGAGTCGCCGACGGCGTTCGGTCCCTCCGACGACGGCCTGCAGCGGCTCTGGACGCCGCACCGCATGGTCTACATCGGCGGGCAGGACAAGCCGGCCGACGGGACCACCCAGCAGTGCCCGTTCTGCCGCATCCCGGCGGGCGACGACGAGCAGGGCCTCGTCGTCGCCCGCGGGGAGCGGTGCTACGTGGTGCTGAACCTGTACCCGTACAACTCGGGGCACATGATGGTGCTCCCGTACCGGCACGTCTCGGACTACACGGACCTCGACGCCGCCGAGACGGTCGAGCTGGCTCGGATGACTCAGCAGGCCATGCGCGTGTCGCGCGCCGTCCACGCGCCCGCAGGCTTCAATCTTGGTATCAACCAGGGCGAGGTCGCGGGCGCGGGCATCGCGGCGCACCTGCACCAGCACGTGGTGCCGCGCTGGCTGGGCGACGCGAACTTCCTGCCCGTGGTGGGCCAGACCAAGGCGTTGCCCGAGCTGCTGGCGGACACCCGCCGTCGGCTCGCGGAGGCCTGGGAGACCGCGGGGGGCGGAGAGGAGAACTGATGTTACGGGGCCTGCGCTCCTTCATGACCACGCTGTTCACCCCGTTGGCGAGGCTGCTGCTGGCCCTGCGGGTCTCGCCGGACGCCGTGACGATCGCCGGCACCGTCGTGGTCACCGCGGTGGCCCTGACACTCCTGCCGACCGGGCACACGCTCGTGGGCGGGCTCCTCATCGGCTTCTTCGTCCTCTTCGACTCGCTCGACGGGGTGATGGCGCGCCTGGCCGGGCGCTCGGGCCCGTGGGGCGCGTTCCTCGACTCGACGCTGGACCGGGTGTCCGACGGCGCGGTGTTCGCCGGCATCACGCTCTGGTTCGTGCTGCACCCCGACGAGCACCACGGCCTGTGGGGCACGAGCGCCGCGCTCGCCTGCCTGGTGCTGGGCAGCGTGGTCCCGTATGCGCGGGCCCGCGCGGAGGGCGTGGGGGCCACCGCGCAGGTCGGCATCGCCGAACGCGCCGACCGGCTCCTGCTGGCGCTGCTCCCGTTCACGTTCCTGCAGGTCGGCCTGCCGGTCGTGGTGGCCGAGGTCATGCTCACGCTGCTGGCGCTCGCGAGCCTGGTGACCGTGTTCCAGCGCATCGCCACGGTGCGGGCGCAGCTCGCCCGGCACGCCGTCGAGACCAGGGACGACCCGCACGAGGGTCCGCTGGCCGGGCAGGGCGCCTGATGGACATCGCCGGGCTGTACACGTTCGCGTGGCGCAACGCCACGAAGATCCCCGAGCCCGTGCTCCGGGCCGTGTTCACGGCGGTGGCCGACGTCACCTGGCTGCGGCGCGGCAAGAGCGTGCGGCGCATGGAGAGCAACTACGCGCGCGTGCGGCCCGACCTGGACGCCGCGGCGGTCCGCCGGCTGTCCCGCGTGGGCATGCGCAGCTACATGCGGTACTTCCGGGAGGCGTTCACGCTCCAGGGCGTCACCTCCGAACGGCTCCGGGCGCGTGTGCGCGTGGAGGGCTACGACGAGCACGTGCGTCCCGTGATCGCCGACGGCGGCGCTGCCTCGCTCGCGCTGGGCCACCTCGGCAACTGGGACCTGGCGGGCGCGTACGGCTCCCAGTACCTCGCGAGCGTGCTCACCGTCGCCGAGCGGCTCAAGCCCGACGAGCTGTTCCAGGAGTTCGTGCGGTTCCGCGGCTCGCTCGGCATCGAGGTCCTGGCCCTGGGCAACGGCGACGTGCTGGGTTCCCTGGTCCGCGGCGCGAAGGAGGGCAGCAAGCTCATCCCGCTGCTCAGCGACCGTGACCTGACCTCGACCGGCATCGAGGTCGACCTCGCCGGGCACCGCGCCCGCGTGGCCGCCGGCCCGGCCCTCCTGGGCCTGGAGGCGGGCGTCCCCGTGCACGCCGTGGGGATCACCTACGAGCGGCTGCGCGGCGACCGACGCCGGGCGGCCGGCACCCCGTGGGGCATCGTCATCCACTTCTACCCGCCCCTGCCCGTGCCCGACGCCGGGCTGCCACGTGCCGAGCAGGCGCGGATCCTCACCCAGGGCTGGGTCGACCAGCTCACGGAGACGATCGTGGAGCACACCCACGACTGGCACATGCTGCAGCGCGTGTTCGTCGCCGACCTGGGCCCGGCCCGGCAGCGGGCGGCGGGGCGGTCCGCCGCGGAGGGACGGGACACCACCGCGCAGGACGAGGCCCGGCCCGATCCCGCCCCCGCGCGGGAGAACGGATGAGAGGCACGCGGCGGCGCGGCCACCGCTCGCTGCGCGTCGGCATCGTCTGCCCGTACTCGTTCGACGCCCCCGGCGGCGTGCAGTTCCACGTGCGCGACCTCGCCGAGGCGCTGCAGGCCGCAGGACACCACGTGTCGGTGCTGGCTCCCTCCAGCGACGACACCGAGCTGCCCGACGTCGTCACCGCCGCCGGCCGGGCCGTACCGGTGCCCTACAACGGCTCGGTCGCGCGGCTCACCTTCGGGCCGCTGACCGCCACCCGGGTGCGCCGCTGGCTGGAGGGCGGCATCGACGGCAGCCCGTTCGACATCGTCCACCTGCACGAGCCGATGGTCCCGTCCCTGTCGATGCTCGCCCTGTGGCTGGCCACCGAGCCCGTGGTCGCCACCTTCCACACCTCCCAGGTGCGCTCGCGCGCGCTGCAGGTCGCCTACCCGCTGGTGCGGCAGTCGCTGGAGAAGATCGCCGCCCGGATCGCCGTGTCGGAGGACGCGCGGCGCACCCTCGTGGACCACCTGGGTGGCGACGCCGTCGTGATTCCCAACGGGGTGTACACGCAGGTGTTCGCGAGCAGCGCCCGGCGGCCGGAGTGGACGGGCACGGCCGACGCGCCGACCGTCGCCTTCCTCGGCCGGCTGGACGAGCCGCGCAAGGGGCTGAGCGTGCTGGTGCAGGCGGTCCCCACGATCCTCGACCGGGTGCCCGGCACCCGGTTCCTGGTGGCCGGGCGGGGCAACGGCATCGTCGCCGAGACGCGAGAGGCGCTGGGGGAGCGGGCGTCGTCCGTCGAGTTCCTGGGCGCGGTGTCCGACGCCGAGAAGGCGGCGCTGCTGGCGTCCGCCGACCTGTACGTGGCCCCGCAGACCGGCGGCGAGAGCTTCGGCATCGTGCTCGTGGAGGCGATGAGCGCCGGTTCCGTCGTGGTGGCCAGCGACCTGGGTGCCTTCCAGCGCGTCCTGGACGACGGCGCCGCGGGCGCGCTGTTCCGCACCGGCGACCCCGCCGACCTCGCCTCCACAGTGCTGGACCTGATCGCCGACCCGGCGCGAAGGGACGCCTACCGCGCCCACGCGGCGCAGTGGGTGCAGCGGTTCGACTGGTCCGGCGTGACCGAGCAGGTGCTGGCCGTGTACGAGATGACGCTCGACGCCGACCACGCGATCGCCGGCGACGTCGTGGGCCGCTTCATGGGGCTGTTCCCGCGGCGGGTCGGGGGTGACGCGTGACCTGGTCGGAGATCGCGCTCGTCGCGCTGGCGGCCGTCGTCGTCGGCCTGGTGTTCGCCTGGCAGGGCGCCTCCCGGCTCGACCGGCTGCACCGCAAGGTCGCGGCGTCGCGCATCGCCCTGGACGCGCAGCTCGTGCGGCGGGCCTCGGCGGCGGTGGAGCTGGCGGCGTCGGGCGCCCTGGACCCGGCCAGCTCGGTGCTGGTGGCCGACGCCGCGTACACGGCGTCGGACGCCGGACCGGTCACCTCGCCCGCCGCCGCGCTGAAGATGGACGGGCTGGGCTCGGCCCGCGAACGGGCCGAGTCCGGGCTCACGGCGACGCTCCGGGAGGCGCTGGGCTCGCCCGAGGCGGTGCGGGACCTGCGGGCAGGCCCGGCGGGCGAGGTCGTGGTGGGCCTGGCGGCCGCCTGGTACCGCGTGACGCTCGCCCGCCGCTTCCACAACGAGGCCGTGGCGCAGGCCCGGCGGGTGCGCAGGCTCTGGTACGTGCGGCTGTTCCACCTGGCCGGCCGGGCGCCGATGCCGCGCACGGTCGAGCTCGACGACGCCCTGCCGCCCGGGCTGGAGCCGGCCGCCGGGTGACCGTGCTGTCCGGCAGATGACCGTTCTGCGGGCGGCGGCAGGGACGCGGCAGGCCGGGCGATAAGATCGAGGCAGGGCGCCGACCGCGCCCGGAACGACCGGCGTCGATCCCACCGGCGAGAACTATGCGAGGTAACCGTGACTGAATCCGTGACCGGCGAGAACACCGTGGGCACGGTCGGCACCGCGCGCGTGAAGCGCGGCATGGCCGAGATGCTCAAGGGCGGCGTCATCATGGACGTCGTCACGCCCGACCAGGCGAAGATCGCCGAGGACGCGGGCGCGGTGGCCGTCATGGCGCTCGAGCGGGTGCCCGCGGACATCCGTGCGCAGGGCGGCGTGTCGCGCATGAGCGACCCCGACATGATCGACGGCATCATCGAGGCCGTCTCGATCCCCGTGATGGCGAAGGCGCGCATCGGGCACTTCGTCGAGGCGCAGGTGCTGCAGTCGCTCGGCGTCGACTACATCGACGAGTCCGAGGTGCTGACGCCGGCGGACTACACGAACCACATCGAGAAGTGGAACTTCACCGTGCCGTTCGTGTGCGGTGCGACCAACCTGGGCGAGGCGCTGCGCCGCATCACCGAGGGTGCCGCGATGATCCGGTCGAAGGGCGAGGCCGGCACCGGCGACGTCTCGAACGCGACCACGCACATGCGCCAGATCCGGCAGCAGATCCGCCACCTCACGTCGCTGCCCGAGGACGAGCTGTACGTGGCCGCCAAGGAGCTGCAGGCGCCGTACGAGCTGGTCAAGGAGATCGCGACCACCGGCAAGCTGCCCGTCGTGCTATTCACCGCGGGCGGTATCGCCACCCCGGCGGACGCCGCGATGATGATGCAGCTCGGTGCCGAGGGCGTCTTCGTCGGCTCGGGCATCTTCAAGTCGGGCAACCCGGCGCAGCGCGCCGAGGCCATCGTCAAGGCGACCACGTTCTTCGACGACGCCGACGTGATCGCCAAGGTCTCCCGCGGTCTGGGCGAGGCCATGGTCGGCATCAACGTGGACGAGATCCCGGAGCCGCACCGGCTGGCCGAGCGCGGCTGGTGAGCTGAACCGTCGTCGGAGGGGCTCCGCGGACTTCGTGTCCGCGGGGCCCCTCCGCTCTTCCTCCAGGACGCCGCCGTCCGCGGGGCCGCCTCGCAAACCCGTTGACGCCTCGTCAGGCCGTTCGGTTGACTCCGCGCATGCTGATCGCCCAGGTCCAGGACCTCGTGAGAACCCACTACGTCTTTCCCGACGTGGCACGGAGCGTCGCAGACGCGCTCGACGAGCTCACCGTCGATGCGGTCGACGAGCCGACGTTCGCCGAGGCTGCCACGACCGTGCTGCAGTCGGTCAACGGCGACCGGCACCTGCGGGTCCGGCACTACCCGGAGGGCGTGCCTCCCGAGCAGGACGAGGAGGAGGTGCGCGCCTACTTCGCCGCGCTGGCCCGGGAGCACGGCCCCGCCATCAGCGAGGTGCGCCGCCTCGACGGCAACGTGGGCCTGCTGACGATCGGCCCGCTGATCCTGCCGCCGGAGTACGTCCGCCCGGGCGCGTCGGCGGCGTTCACGCTGCTGCAGGGCGTGGGCCGTCTCGTGGTCGACCTGCGCGGGTGCGTGGGCGGCGTGCCCGAGTCCGTCGCCCTGCTGGTGAGCCACCTGCTCGGCGACGAGCCGGTGCACCTCCTGGACCTCGTCCACCGTGACGGCGCCGTCGAACCGTCGTTCACCACGCCGGACGTAGCCCCGAGGCTGCCCGACGTCCCGGTGGTCGTCCTCACCAGCAGCCGCACGTTCAGCGGCGGTGAGGAGCTCGCCTACGACCTGCAGGCCCTCGGCCGTGCGGTCGTCGTCGGGGAGACGACGGTGGGCGGGGCCCATCCCCGGGAGGCGTTCGACCTCACCCCCAACCTGCAGCTCCACGTGCCGATCGCGCGGTCGGTGCACGCCGTCACCGGCACCAACTGGGAGGGCGTCGGGGTCGTTCCCGACCACTCCTGTCCCGCCGAGCAGGCGGTCGACGTCGCACTCGCGCTGTGATCGCGCCGGGGAGCCATGGCTCCCCGGCGCGTTGCTGTGGCTACGCCCCTACCAGGGCGACGGCTCGTAGTCCTTGAGGAAGCAGCCGTACAGGTCGGTCCCGGCCTCGCCCTGGACGATCGGGTCGTAGACGCGGGCGGCGCCGTCCACCAGGTCGAGGGGCGCGTGCCAGCCCTCGGCCGCGATCCGCAGCTTCTCCTGGTGCGGGCGCTCGTCCGTGATCCACCCGGTGTCCACCGCGGTCATCAGGACGCGGTCCTTCTCGAACATCTCCCCGGCCGAGGTCCGGGTCAACATGTTCAGGGCGGCCTTGGCCATGTTGGTGTGCGGGTGCCCCGCGCCCTTGTACCGGCGGGAGAACTGCCCCTCCATCGCCGAGACGTTGACGACGTACCCGCGTCGCGACGTGGCCGTCGCGGCCCGCATCGCGGGCCGCAGCCGTGAGATGAGCAGGAACGGCGCGATCGCGTTGCAGAGCTGGACCTCCAGGAGCTCCAGCGGGTCGACCTCGTCCACGACCTGGGTCCACGAGTTGTTCTTCTGCACGTCGGGGAGCAGCCCGCCGGCGTCGACCGCCGTGCCGGCCAGGTGGGCGTCCAGGGAGGCCGAGCCCGCCCGGAGCGCCAGCGCCGTCAGGGACGCCGCGGTGTGCGTCGCGACGGCGTCGCGCTCCGACTCGCCCTCGTGGTGGGCGACCGACAGGGCGGCCAGCGCCCCCGCGATCGCCGCGGGGTGCGCCTCCGAGACGCGGTCGAACGTGACCATCTCCGGCGGCTGGAGCCCGTGGGGAAGCGGGGCGACCGGCGCCGACTCGCCCGTGACGAGCTGCGAGTAGGCCCCCGGGGACCGGCGGACCGTCTGGCAGGCGTTGTTGACCAGGATGTCGAGCGGTCCCGCCGCGGCGACGTCGTCGGCCAGGGCGATCACCTGGGTGGGGTCACGCAGGTCGATCCCGACGACCTTGAGCCGGTGCAGCCAGTCGGCGGCGTCGGGCATCGCCGAGAAGCGGCGCACCGCGTCCTTCGGGAAGCGGGTGGTGATGGTGAGGTGGGCGCCGTCGCGCAGCAGGCGCAGCGCGATGTACATGCCGATCTTCGCCCGGCCCCCGGTGAGCAGGGCGCGGCGGCCGGTCAGGTCCGTGCGCTGGTCGCGCCGCGCGTGGCTCTTCGCGGCACAGTCCGGGCACAGCCAGTGGTAGAAGGAGTCGACCAGCACGTAGTCCGTCTTGCAGATGTAGCAGCCGCGGGCGGTGCGCAGCTCCCCGGCGAACGCCCCCGGCACGGAGGAGACCAGCGGGATGCCCGCGGTCTCGTCGTCGATCCGCGCCGCCGAACCGGTCGCCGTCCGCTCGATGATGCTCCGGTCGTGCGCCTGGATCTCCTCGCGGACCGCGGCCTTGCGGGACTTCTTGAGCAGCTTCCACATGTAACCGGTCGCCCGTTTGACAGTCTGGACGTCGGGATGGTCGGGCTCGAGGTCATGGAGCTGGCCCAGCACCCGCAGGGTGGTGGCGAGCTCGTCCGGGTCGATCCCCGCTTTCGTTGGCACCGCCGAAGGATAACTGTCGCCCTGTGCGGCACGACCACCCGTTGCTATGGTGCACCGGACGTTTGGGACAAATAGGTACCCCCGATGTGACGAAGATCTACGAGCTCGCACCTGCCGCGATGCTGCGCTGCCCTCCGAGAGGAACTCGCCATGAACCTGAGCCGTAAAGAGATGCTGAGACTGATCGGGACGGGCGCCGGGGCGGTGGCGCTCGGGTCCGTGGCGACGAGCCCCGCGGCCGGCTCGGAACCAGGCGGCCCCCGTGACATCGTGCGCGACGTCGCCGTGATCGGTGGTGGCGCGGCCGGGACGTACGCGGCGATCCGGCTCCGGGAGCTGGGGCAGAGCGTCGTCGTGGTCGAACGCGACGGGCGGCTCGGCGGGCACACGCAGACGTACACCGATCCCGCCACGGGCAGCACCCTCGACATCGGCGTCGTCGTCTGGCACGACCAGCCGCTGGTGCGGCAGTGGTTCGAGCGCTTCGACATCCCGCTGCGGAAGGCGTCGTTCGGCGGCGGAGAGACCGTCTACGCCGACTACCGCACGGGCCGCGAGGTCCAGGGCTACGCGCCGCCGAACCCCGTCGCTGCGCTGGCCCTGTACGGCGAGCAGCTCGCCAGGTTCCCGTACCTGGAGCACGGCTTCGAGCTGCCCGACCCGGTGCCGGCGGACCTGCTCCTGCCGTTCGGCGACTTCGTGCGCCGGTACGGCCTCGACGAGGTGGTGCCGACGGTCGTCCAGTTCGGCCAGGGCCTCGGAGACCTGCTGCGCCAGCCGACCCTGTACGTGATGAAGAACTTCGGCTCGGACATCCTGCGCAACCTCCAGACCGGCTTCCTCAGCACCGAGCGCCGGAACAACAGCGAGCTCTACGAGAAGGCGCTCGCCGAGCTGGGCGACGACGTCCTGCTGCACAGCCGGGTCGTCTCCACCGAGCGTCACGGAGGGCGGTACGCCTCGGTCCGCGTCGACACGCCCGCCGGACGCCGGACCATCCGTGCTCGGAAGGTCCTGGTGACGATCCCGCCCCTGCTCGGCAACCTGGACGGGTTCGACCTCGACGGCCTGGAGCGCCAGCTCTTCGGCCAGTTCCGCCACAGCGCCTACTACACGGGGGTGCTGCGCGACTCCGGCATCCCCGACAACGTGTCGGTGCGCAACATCGGCCTGGACACCCCGTACAACGTGCCCCAGCTCCCGGGCGTCTACGTCATCTCACCGACCGGCCTTCCCGGTCTGCACAACGTCAAGTTCGGCAGCCCCGTCGCACTGTCGGACCAGGCGGTGCAGGCCGAGATCCGGGCGAGCGTCCGCCGCCTGCACGAGGCCGGCACCGTACCGACCACGCGCCCCGACTTCGCCACCTTCGCCAGCCACACCCCGTTCGAGCTGACGGTGCCGGCCGCCGCCGTCCGCGCGGGCTTCTACCGCCGGCTCGCCACGCTCCAGGGCCGCAACCGCACCTACTACTCGGGGGCGGCCTTCCACACGCACGACTCGTCCCTGATCTGGCAGTTCACCGAGACGTTGCTGCCGCGGGTCGCCGCCGCCTGATCGGATCGGTGGCGCCCGAGGACGATCCAGGGCCGGATCAGCCCACCGGGACGATCCCGGTCCGACCCTCCCAGCTGCCGTGCTCCGCGAGCGGCCGGAAGCGGAACGTCGCGAACTCGTGGTGGAAGTCACGGCGCCGCCGTTCGACCATGGCGTCCACGTGCCGTCGGTCCGCGGGGTCGGAGCGGCCGTGCACCATCGACTCCATCTCGCGCACGGTGCGCCACACGGAGAACGTGGAGATGGTGCGCGGCGGCCGGAAGGCGGCGAGGGCGAGCGTGGTGCCGGGGTGGTCGCGCACCTGACGTTCGACGGGCTTGCCCACCCGCAGGAACCGGGGCACCTCGGGCAGCCGCATCCGCGCGACGGTCACCGCGACCACGGGTTCGTCCTGGTCCCAGCCGCCGGTCCGGGCGGGCAGGCCGGGCAGGGCCGCCAGCCGGGACCAGCGGCGCAGGTACTCCATCCGCACGTGCCAGCCGGTCGCCAGGTGCCGGCCGAGCGCGTCGTCGGACAGGAAGCGGTCCAGGGCGTCCTCGTCGCGCCACTGCGCGAAGACCGCGATCCGCCGCAGCTGCAGCCGGTCCAGGGAGACGGTGGGCGCCCCCAGGCGCATGAGGGCGAGGCACTCGGCGTGGTCCAGCCCGGGCGTGGTGGTGCCCGACGGCGCTCGCAGCAGCGCGCGTGCCGTCACGGCGGCCGGCAGCTCGGCGAGGTGGAAGGTGTGCATCATCGGGCGCGCCCCGTCTTCTCGCGGTCCATCTTGTAGTGCAGGCGCATCATCCAGGTGCTCCACATCCGCAGCTCGTGGTCGGTGCGGAGCACACCGTACGGGTCGGTGTACAGGCGGAAGGTCTCGTGGAGCGGGACGCGCGCGGCGAAGTCCCGTCCGCCGTCGTGCACGACGACGTACGCGCCGTCCTGCCCGAAGCGTCCCGGGGGCGACTCCAGGACGAGCCCGCCCTCGGCGCTGACGGCGGGGCGCAGGAACACCTGGACGTTGCCGGACTCGAGCGGGAACGCGACGTGGACGCTCGGCTGCGTGCTGCCGGGGAGCCTGCGTGCCGAGTAGCAGCCGCTGAACACGTAGCGGCCCGACGGCCGGAGCGTCCGCAGCCACGCGGCGCCCACCTGCGCGCCGTCCCGGTCGCGGATCACGCGGACCCGGCTGTCCATCCCGTGCGCGACGTCGAGCGGCCGCATCGGGAGGGAGAGCTGCTCGATCCGGCGGGCGAACAGCCGCGCGATCAGCTCGCCGGCCGGCCAGAAGAGCGGTGACCATCCGCTCCACACGTCCATGTGCCAGGCGGCGGTGTGCTCGTAGAAGTCGCGGATCCGTGGATCCAGCCGGGAGGCGTCGAACCCGGGACCGTCGAGCACCGTCATCGCCGGGAGCAGGCCGGGTGCCGGACGGGATGCCGGGCCGGTCGAAGGATCGGTGGTCACGTCGTCGTCGACCGTGCCGCCGTGGTGCGCGGCCTCGGCGGCGAGCCAGCCGTCCCCGACGGTGGAGGAACGACTCACCGGGGCGCGCAACCAGGAGTGTTCGCCGGCGAGGTCGACGGGCCTTCCGACCAGCCGCCAGAACTTCCGGGACCCGAGGTCCAGCCGATGGTTCACGAGAACGCATTGTTGCAGGCGGTCCGTCGGTTACGGTCGGGGCGTGCTGCTGCCTGATCTGTCGACGCCGGGGGCGGACCTGCCCGTCCGGGCGGTCCTGCCCGCGACGGTCGACGCCGTGCGGTCGCGCGGAACCGCGGTGCTGGTCGCGCCGCCCGGATCGGGGAAGACCTCGCTGCTGCCGCTCGCGCTGGCCGACGCGCTCGGGGGCACGGTCGTCGTCGCCGAGCCGCGCAGGATGGCGACCCGCGCGGCGGCGGCCCGGCTGGCGACGCTCGTCGGCGAACCGCTCGGGCGGCGGATCGGCTACGCGATGCGCGGTGAGCGCAGCGGCGGCGACGGACTGCGGGTCGAGGTCGTGACGACGGGGCTCCTCGTGCGGCGTCTGCAGCGGGACCCGGAGCTGCCGGGGGTCGCCGCGATCGTGATCGACGAGTGCCACGAGCGGCACCTCGACGCCGACCTGCTGCTCGCGCTCTGCGTCGACGTCCGGGCCAACCTCCGGGAGGACCTGGCGATCGTCGCGACCTCGGCCACGGCGGACACGGTCCGGCTGAGCCGCGCGCTGGGCACGGACGACCCGGCGCCGGTGGTCACCGCGTCCGCCGCGCTGTTCGACGTGGCGGTCGAGTGGACCCCGCCGCCGGTCCCCGCGCCGCTGCTGCCCGGTGGACGGGTCGACCCGCGCCTGCTGGACCACGTCGCGGCCGTCGTCCGGCGCGCGCTGACCGAGAACGAGGGCGACGTGCTCGTGTTCGTCCCGGGGGAGGCCGAGATCAACGGCGTGACGCGCCGGCTGGCCGGCGAGAACGTGCTGCCGTTGTTCGGCCGCCAGTCCCGGGCCGAGCAGGACCGCGCGCTGGCGCCGTCCGCCACGCGCCGGATCGTGGTCACGACGTCGGTCGCGGAGAGCTCGCTGACCGTGCCCGGGGTCAGGGTCGTGGTCGACTCGGGTCTGGCCCGGGAGCCGCGGACCGACCAGTCCCGTGGCCTCGGTGCGCTGGTCACCTGCCGGGTCTCGCGGTCGTCGGCCGACCAGCGGGCGGGCCGCGCCGGGCGCGAGGCGCCCGGCCGGGTCTACCGGTGCTGGTCCGCCACCGACCACGCGCGGCTCGACGACCATCCGGCGCCGGAGATCGCGATCGCCGACCTGGCCTCCTTCGCCCTGGACCTCGCCGCGTGGGGCGCACCCGGCGGTGCCGGTCTGACCCTGCTCGACGCGCCGCCCGCGCCGGCGATGACCGCGGCCACCGAGCTGCTGCGCCGTGTCGACGCCGTGGACGACGACGGCCGGATCACCGATCGAGGCCGGCGGATGGCCGCGATCGGCGCGCACCCTCGCCTGGCTCGTGCGTTGCTCGACGGGACGCCGCGGGTCGGCGCCGACCGGGCACGCGAGGTCGTCGCGCTGCTCTCGGACGACTCCGGACGCGGCCTCGGCGACGACCTGCCGGCCCGTTGGCGAGCCCTGCGCCGTGGCGAGGACCGGGGAGCCACGGCCCGCTGGCGGGAGGAGACGAAGCGCCTCGGCCGGGGCACGGCGACCGGCGGCGGTGCGACGACCGGAGACCCGTCGGACGGTGCGGCCGGCCCGGCGACGCGCGGGGTACCGGACGATCTCGCGATGGGGATCGTGGTGGGGCTGGCGTACCCGGAGCGGATCGCGCGGGTCCGGGGGTCCGGCTCGGCGACCTACCAGATGTCAGGTGGTACGGGTGCCGCACTGGACCCGCAGTCGCCGCTGCGGTCCACGACCTGGCTGGCGATCGCGGTCGCCGACCGGGCGCCCGGTCGCGCCGACGCGAGGATCCGGTCCGCGGTGCCGATCGACGAGCAGACCGCGCGCGACGTCGCGGGCCACCTCGTCTCGACCACCGACCAGATCCGCTGGGACGACGGCCGGATCGTGACGCGACGCGTCGAGACGCTCGGCGCGATCGTGCTGGGCGACGTCCCGCTGGCGAAGCCCGACCCGCTGCTGGTCCAGGCGGCCGTCCGCGACGGCATCCGGCGCAGCGGCCTGTCCGTGCTGCGCTGGTCGGAGGCCGCGCTCGCCCTGCGCGAGCGGCTGGCGTTCTGCCACGCCCACCTCGGCGCCCCGTGGCCCGCGGTCGACGACGACGCGCTGCTGGCCGGTCTCGACGGATGGCTGGGCACCGAGCTCGCCGCGGTGCGCGGGTCGCGCGATCTCGACCGCATCGACGTCGCGTCGGCGCTCCGGCGACTGCTGCCCTGGCCCGCGGCGGCCCGGTTCGACGAGCTCGCACCGGAACGGCTCCGGGTCCCGTCGGGCTCGCAGGTCCGGCTCGCGTACGACGGCGTCGAGCCGCCGGTCCTCGCGGTGAAGCTGCAGGAGGTGTTCGGCTGGACCGCCACTCCGGCCGTCGCGGACGGCCGCGTCCCGGTCGTCCTGCACCTGCTGTCGCCCGCGGGACGCCCGGCTGCGATCACGAGCGACCTCGCCTCCTTCTGGAAGCAGGGCTACCCCCAGGTCCGGGCCGACCTCCGGGCCCGGTACCCACGGCATCCGTGGCCGGAGGACCCGCTGACCGCGGTGCCGACCGGGCGGGTGAAGCCGCGCCGGTGAGTACCTCCTCTGCGCCGCGCGGCGGCACCCGCGGGCAGCCTGCCGTGTCGGCGCCGGGCCGATGAGCGTGGCAGGGCGGACGCCGGGCGGGTCGCGGACGGTACGTTGTGGGCACCGGACCGTCCGCAGGGGACGTCCGGCCCCCCGAATCGCCAGCACTCAGACGCTCAGCACGAGGAGCACACCGCATGACGGGTCACCCGCCGGAGACCTCCGACCAGCACCGGCCTGCCGCGCCGTCAGCGCCTGGGCCGTCAGTAGTCGCGCCGACGGCCGTCGCGCCGTCGGCCGTCGGGCCCGGCACCACGTCCCTCGGGGACGACTGGGTGCCTGGGCCGGACGGCGTCCGCGAGCGCTCGGCGGCGCGCGTCCTGCTCATGGACGACACCGGCCGGGTGCTCGTCATGCGCGGGCACGATGTCAACCAGCCGGAACGGTCCTGGTGGTTCACGGTGGGCGGCGGCATCGACGCGGGGGAGACGCCGGTCCAGGCTGCACAGCGCGAGACCCGCGAGGAGGTGGGCATCGACCTCCCTGACGGAGCACTGGTGGGGCCCGTGCTCACGCGGACGGGCATCTTCGACTTCTTCGCCGAGACGTGCCGGCAGTACGAGGTCTTCTACTTCGCCCGCATCCCGGACGCCATCGAGGTCACCGCCGACGGCTGGACCGACGCCGAGCGCGAGCTGCTCGACGAGATGGCCTGGCTGACGGCGGCGGAGCTGCGGGCGCAGCCGCTGGAGGTGTTCCCGCCGGAGCTGCCGGAGGTCATCGACCACCTGGTGGCCGGCTGGGACGGCGAGGTCCGCCACCTGGGTGAGCAGCACGACGACTGAGCCCGCCGAGCCGCGGTGCGTCCGTTGCGTCACGCCGGAGCTCCCCGTAGAATTGAGGTAACACGACCGGTCCCTCTGATCGCCTAGCGATCACGGGCCGGTCTTCATGTGTCTCCGTCCTCGGCCATCACGCTTTCGCCTAGAGGATTTGCGGAAGCACTCCTATCCTCGAGAAGCCAGTGAGCGGGACCTTCGACGTCCCTGCGACTGCCCAAGCCTCAACCGGCCGCAATCTCGAGGAAGCGCCATGTCCCGGTACCTGAAGCCGCACCTGTCGATCCTGCAGCAGGAAGCCCTGCTGAGACGACGCGGCATGCGGCTCGACGACGCGTCGTGCGTGTTCGCGCTGGGCCAGATCGGCTATCACCGCCTCAGCGGCTACTGGTATCCCTACCGTGTCATCGACCAGGCCGCTTCGTCCCGCCACGGCCGCCCTGTGCGCACTGCCGACGTAGGCCCGGGCACGGACCTGAACCAGGTGCTGCGGGTGTACGAGTTCGATCGTCGGCTCAAGCTTCTGACGATGGACGCCATCGAGCGGATCGAGGTGGCGATCCGGGTGAAGGTGACCGATGTCCTGGGCCGTCGCGGACCGTTCGCACACCTCGATCCCGGGCACCTCGAGACGCGCTTCTCCACGTCCGGTCAGGGCCGGCCGTCGCGGCACGCGAGCTGGGTGGGCAAGCTTCGCGCACACCAGGCCCGGTCGTCCGAGGAGTACGTGGCGCACTACGGCCGGAAGTACGGAGGCGACCTGCCGATCTGGGCAGCTCTGGAGGTCCTGGACTTCGGCGCGCTCTCGGTGCTCTTCCAGGGGCTCAAGCGGCGCGACCGTGACGAGATCGCCCGCCGGCTCGACGTCGTCGACCGGACGGGCGCCGGCGACGGGGCGGTCCTCGCCAACTGGCTCAGAACCTTGAACATCGCCCGGAACACGTGCGCGCACCACGCGCGGCTCTGGAACCGGCACTTCACGGACACCGTGCGTGTGTCGGCGCTGCAGGGGATCAAGGGGCTCAAGCATCTCGCCGGGCTTGAGCACCGCGATCGTGCCCGGTTCTACCCGGCGCTGATGGTGCTGTGCTTCCTGATGGAGAAGGTCTCGATGGACGGCGACTGGAAGGCCGAGCTGGTGCGCCTGCTCTCCGACTTCCCTGCGGACGGGGTGGTCAGTCTCGCCGACATGGGATTCCCGGCCGAGTGGGCTGATCTGATGTCGTAGAGCAGCGGGCCAACAGGTCATGGGCCGCTCGTCTGCCGCTGTTCCCCTGCGGGGGCACAGCCGGTGACGTCCCAGGTCTGTCGGCCGCCGCCGTAGAATGAACGGTTGTGAGCAACCCGACCATCGGCGTCCTGGCCCTGCAGGGTGACGTCCGCGAGCACCTGGCCGCCCTCGAGTCCGCGGGGGCGCACGGCGTGACCGTGCGTCGGCCGGGGGAGCTGGCGGCGGTCGACGGGCTCGTGCTGCCCGGCGGCGAGTCGACGACGATCGACAAGCTGCTGCGCATCTTCGAGCTCCGCGACCTGCTGCAGGCCCGCATCAAGGAGGGTCTGCCGGTGTACGGCTCGTGCGCGGGGATGATCCTGCTCGCCGACCGGATCCTGGACGGGACCGCCGACCAGCAGACCGTCGGCGGCATGGACGTCGTCGTCCGGCGCAACGCGTTCGGGCGGCAGGTCGACTCGTTCGAGACCGACCTCGACTTCGCGGGGATCTCCGACGTCGGCGACGGCGGCCCGGTGCGTACCGCGTTCATCCGCGCCCCCTGGATCGAGGAGGCCGGGCCCGAGGTCGAGGTGCTGTCCCGCATCCCGGCTGTGGATACGCAAGGCCGTCCTGTGGCGGCCGCCGGTAGGATTGTCGCAGCACGGCAGGGGTCGCTGCTCGCCACCGCCTTCCACCCCGAGATCACGGGGGACGCGCGCGTGCACGGGCTGTTCGTCAGCATGGTCGCGGGCGGCTGAGCGGGTTCCCCTCGCCGTTCGTCAGCCATTGATAAGAGCCATCGAAATGCAAGGAGTCAGGTAGAGGCATGTCAGGTCACTCCAAGTGGGCCACGACCAAGCACAAGAAGGCCGCGATCGACGCCAAGCGCGGCAAGCTCTTCGCGAAGCTGATCAAGAACATCGAGGTCGCGGCGCGGACGGGCGGCGGCGACCTCGCCGGTAACCCGACGCTGTTCGACGCGGTCCAGAAGGCGAAGAAGTCGTCGGTCCCGAACGACAACATCGACCGTGCGCTGAAGCGCGGTTCCGGCGAGGGCGCCGACGCCGTCGACTACCAGACGATCATGTACGAGGGCTACGGCACCAACGGCATCGCCGTCCTGGTCGAGTGCCTCACCGACAACAAGAACCGCGCGGCCTCCGAGGTCCGTCTGGCGTTCTCCCGCAACGGCGGCAACCTCGCCGACCCGGGATCGGTGTCGTACCTGTTCTCCCGCAAGGGCCTGATCGTGGTGCCGAAGGCCGACGGCGTGGGCGAGGACGAGGTCATGCTCGCCGCGCTCGACGCCGGCGCCGAGGACGTCACCGACCAGGGCGAGGTCATCGAGGTCCTCACCGAGGCGACCGACCTGGTGCCCGTGCGCACGGCCATCCAGGAGGCTGGCATCGAGTACGACTCGGCCGACGTGATCTTCCACCCCTCCATGCAGGTCGAGGTGGACGTCGAGGGCGCCCGCAAGATCATGCGCCTCATCGACGCGCTCGAGGACAGCGACGACGTGCAGAACGTCTACGCCAACTTCGACGCGAGCGACGAGGTCATGGCGGCGCTCGACGAGGAGGAGTAGCACTCACCCCCCCGGCCGTGTCCGCGCAGGGAAGGAACCCGCACGTGAGAGGGTTTCTCCGTGCGCGTTCTCGGTGTTGATCCCGGTCTGACCAGGTGCGGCGTCGGCGTCGTCGACTCCCTGCCCGGGCGGCGGGCCCGGATGGTGGCCGTCGGCGTGATCCGCTCGGACGTGGACCTGTCCACGGACCTGCGCCTGCTGCGGATCGCGGAGGGCCTGGAGCGCTGGCTCGACGAGCACGTCCCGGACGTGGTGGCGGTCGAGCGCGTCTTCGCGCAGCACAACGTCGGCACGGTGATGGGGACCGCCCAGGCGGCGGGCCTGGCCATGGTGGCCGCGGCCCGCCGCGGCGTGCCCGTCGCGCTGCACACCCCGTCGGAGGTCAAGGCAGCCGTGACCGGTTCGGGGCGCGCCGACAAGGCGCAGGTGACGACGATGATCACCCGGATCCTCGACCTCGACGAGGCGCCGCGGCCCGCCGACGCCGCCGACGCGCTCGCGCTCGCCGTCTGCCACCTGTGGCGCCCCGCCGGGGCCCTGCAGGGCGGCGACCGGCACGAGCTCACGCCCGCGCAGCGCGCCTGGGCCGCGGCCGAGCAGGCCGCCAAGCAGCGCCCCCGCCGCTGACGGCGTGCCTCCCCGGAGACCTCCCTCCGCTTGTTAGGCTCCTCGCACTGACGTTCGATACTGGTTCGGCGAGCCGGACCAGCAGGCAAGGAGGGGGAGCCCGTGATCGCCTCGCTGACGGGGACCGTGGCCCACGTGGGTCTGGACCGCGCGGTGGTCGACGTCGGCGGCGTCGGCTACCTGGTGCACGCCACCCCCGCCACCCTGGCCGGGCTGCGCGTCGGCGAGACCGCCGGTGTCGCCACGACCATGGTGGTCCGCGAGGACTCGATGACGCTCTACGGGTTCGGCGACCCGGACGAGCGGGACGTGTTCGAGGTGGTGCAGACCGTCTCCGGCGTCGGGCCGCGCCTGGCGCTCGCGATGCTCGCGGTGCACACCCCGGACGCCCTGCGCCGCGCCGTCGCCGGCGAGGACCTCGCCGCGCTGACCCGCGTGCCGGGCATCGGACGCAAGGGCGCCCAGCGCATCGTCCTGGAGCTCGGCGACCGGCTGGGGCCGCCGTCCGGCCTCGCGCCGGCCGAGGCCGCGCCCAGCGCCGCCGCGGGCGCCACCGACCACTCCGAGCGGGTCGTGGAGGCCCTCGCGGGCCTGGGCTGGCCCGCCAAGCAGGCCGACGACGCCGTGGCGAAGGTGCTCGCCGAGGCGGGCGCCGACTCCGTGGCGGCCGACGAGGTCGCCTCGACGCTGCGCGCGGCCCTGCGCGTGCTGGGAGGCCACCGTGGCTGAGGTCTCGACCGAGACGGAGGGCGGCGGCCGGATCGTCGCCCCGAGCGCCGACGAGATCGAGCGCGCCGCCGAGGCCGCGCTGCGCCCCAAGCGGCTCGACGACTTCGTGGGCCAGCGCGTCGTGCGCGACCAGCTCTCCCTGGTGCTGCAGGCCGCGATCGCGCGCGGCAACCCGCCCGACCACGTGCTCCTGTCCGGCCCGCCCGGGCTCGGCAAGACCACGCTGGCCATGATCATCGCCGGCGAGCTCGAGTCGCACCTGCGCCTGACCAGCGGACCCGCCATCCAGCACGCGGGCGACCTCGCCGCCGTCCTGTCCTCCCTGGAGGAGGGCGACGTGCTGTTCATCGACGAGATCCACCGCCTGGCCCGCCCCGCCGAGGAGCTGCTCTACGTCGCCATGGAAGACTTCCGGGTCGACGTCGTGGTCGGCAAGGGTGCCGGTGCGTCCGCGATCCCGCTCGCGCTGCCCCGGTTCACCGTGGTCGGCGCCACCACCCGCTCCGGCCTGCTGCCCGCCCCGCTGCGCGACCGCTTCGGGTTCACCGGGCACATGGACTACTACACGCCGCAGGAGCTGGAGCGGGTCATCCTGCGCTCCGCCGGACTGCTCGGCGTGCACCTCGACCACGCCGCCGCGCACGAGATCGCCGGCCGCTCCCGCGGCACCCCCCGCATCGCGAACCGGCTGCTGCGCCGCGTCCGCGACTGGGCGCAGGTGCGCGGCGACGGCCGCCTCGACCTGAACGCCGCGCGGGCGGCCCTGGAGGTCTACGAGGTCGACCTCATCGGCCTCGACCGCCTCGACCGCGCGGTGCTCACCGCCCTGTGCACCCGGTTCGGCGGCGGGCCCGTCGGCCTGTCCACGCTCGCCATGACCGTGGGGGAGGAGGCCGAGACCGTCGAGACCGTCGCCGAGCCCTACCTCGTCCGCGAGGGGCTGGTCGGGCGCACCCCGCGCGGCCGTGTCGCGACCCTCGCGGCCTGGGAGCACCTGGGCCTCACGCCGCCCGCGCAGGCGGCCGGCGCCACGACCGGCACCACCGGCCCGGGAACTTTGCTCGACCCCTGACGTTGTCGTTGTGGCGCCCCCACCGCGGGCAGCCCGGGGATCCACGCCCGAGCACTACACTGGTTGGGATCCTCGTCGTGCGCCACGAACGTGCGCAGCACATCCGACACAGCAATCGAACAGGGACCTCACCGTGGAAATGCTCATTCTCGTCGCGATCCTCCTCGTGGCGATGTTCTTCATGTCCTCCCGCACCCGCAAGCAGCAGCGCGCGGCGGCGGAGTTCCGGAACAACCTCACGGTCGGGGCCAAGGTCATGACCGCCTCCGGGATGATCGGGACCGTCGTCGAGGTGGACGACGCGAACGACCAGGTGACCATCGAGTCCGTCCCCGGCAGCCAGACCACCTGGCTCCGCGCCGCCATCTCCAAGCAGGTCGAGGAGCCCGTCGCCGACGACGCGGACACCGACAACACGGCAGATGAGGTCGACGTCACAGCAAAGAGCGAAACGGGAAGTACGATCAGCCCCGACGCGACCGACGTCCCCGACGATCTGTCTGGCCTCGACACCGCCCAGCGCGAGTACCGGGAGCAGCAGCGACGGGACGCCGACGCAGACGGCAAGTGACGGCCGCGCCGTCCGGTGACCCCGGACGGCGCCGAACCCGCGCCGGACGTACCCCGGCGCGCACACGAGAAGAGACAGACGTTGGCGACTGACACCCGGCGCTCGCGGCCGGTTCGCACGATCGTGCTCCTGACGATCCTGACGATCCTGCTGCCCTTCGGCGCCCTCTTGGCAGGTTGGCAGCTCGACGGAAAGTCGAGCGACAATCCGGACGGCGCGAGCCTGGCACCCGGTCTGGCCCTCGACCTCCAGGGCGGCACCCAGGTCATCCTGAAGGCGGTGACCTCCGACGGCTCCGAGATCACCCCCGAGGCGATGGAAGAGGCCATCGGCGTGATCCGGCAGCGGGTGGACGCCAACGGCGTGACCGAGGCGGAGATCGCTGCCCAGGGGTCGAACCAGATCGTGGTCGAGATCCCGGGAGAGGTGGACGACGAGACCGTCGCGCTGATCTCGAAGGCCGCGCAGATGAAGTTCCGCCCGGTCCTGGCCATCGGCAACCCGGTCCCGACGACGCAGCCCTCGGCGAGCCCGTCGGCGTCCGCGGACGGCACGGGCGACGACGCCCAGGCCGACGGCGGCGACGCGGCCGCGGCGGCCGAGCCGACCAAGGAGGACCTCGCCGAGCAGGACAAGGCGATCAAGGCGGCGACCGACCCCTCGGACCTGGCGCAGATCACGCCGTCGGTCCAGGCCGCGTACGACGCGCTGGACTGCACCGACCCCAAGAACCTCGAGGGCGGCGGCGGGGACAACCCGGACCGCCTGCTCGTCACGTGCGACCAGACCGGCGCGGCCAAGTACATCCTGGGCCCCGTCGAGGTGGACGGCACCAACCTGACCAGCGCGTCGTCGGGCCTCATGCCGGGCGCGAACGGGACGGTCACCAACGAGTGGGGCGTCAACCTCGACTTCAACACCGAGGGCACCAAGGAGTTCCGTGAGACCACGGAGCGCCTGGTGAACCTGGAGCAGCCGCGCAACCAGTTCGCCATCGTGCTGGACGGCCTGGTCGTGTCGGCGCCGAGCACGAACGTCGCGATCACCAACGGTCAGGCGCAGATCTCGGGCTCCTTCACGCAGGAGTCGGCCGCCACGCTGGCCAACCAGCTCAGCTTCGGCTCGCTGCCGCTGACCTTCCAGGTCGACGGGCAGAACACGATCTCCGCCACGCTCGGTTCCGAGCAGCTCCAGCGCGGCCTGATCGCCGGTCTGATCGGCCTCGCGCTCGTCGTCGTGTACTCGCTGTTCCAGTACCGCGCGCTGGGCCTGCTGACGGTCGCCTCGCTGGTGGTCGCGGCCGCCATGACCTACGTGGTGATCGCGCTCCTGAGCTGGGGCATCGGCTACCGCCTGTCCCTGCCGGGTGTCGCAGGTCTGATCGTGGCCATCGGCTTCACCGCGGACTCGTTCATCGTGTACTTCGAACGTATCCGTGACGAGCTGCGCGACGGCAGGTCGCTGCGACTCGCGGTCCAGCGCGGCTGGGTCCGTGCGCGCCGCACGATCTACGCCGCGAAGGCCGTGAACCTGCTGTCCGCGGTCATCCTGTACTTCATGACCGTCGGCGGCGTGCGCGGCTTCGCGTTCACCCTGGGTCTGACCACGATCATCGACGTCATGGTGGTCATCTGGTTCACGCACCCGATGATGGAGCTGCTCGCCAAGGTGCCGTTCTTCCGCGACGGCCACAAGTGGTCGGGGCTCTCGGCCGACCGGATCGAGGTGACGCCGCGGTACCGGGGCGCCGGCCAGCTCTCCGGCGCGCGGCCGGACGCGACGACCGACGCACCCGACCTCGGCACCGCCGAGCCCGACCGGGAGCTGGTCACGGCGCAGTCCGTGACCCCGGCGCCGCGCACCGCCGAGGACGGCCGCAGGATGACGATCGCGGAGCGGCGTGCCGCCGAGCGCAAGGCTGCCGCAGGGTCCGCAGAGACGACCCAGCCGGCTCAGAACGAGGAGAACAGCTGATGGCGCGGGGTGGCTTTGCTCAGTGGGGTAACGACCTCTACACCGGTCGTAGGTCGTACCCGATCGTCCAGCGGCGGCGGCTCTGGTACTCGATCGTCGCGCTCTTCTCGGCGGCGTCGATCCTCGTGCTCGTCTTCCAGGGCCTGAACCTCGGTATCGACTTCCGCGGCGGCTCCGAGTTCACCGTCTCGGGTGTCTCCACCACGGACGAGGACGTCGCGATCGACGCGGTCGCGACCGTCGCTCCCGGCGAGGAGCCGCACGTCAGCCAGGTCGGCGCGAACGCCGTCCGCGTGCAGGTCTCGGAGCTCGACAGCGAGCAGACCGACCAGGTCGGCGAGGCGCTGGCCAGCGCCTACGGCGTGAGCGTCGACGAGGTCACGTCGAACTTCATCGGCCCGACCTGGGGCCAGTCCGTGAGCCTGCGGGCGCTGTGGGGCACCGTGGCGTTCGTGCTCGCGGCGGCGGTCTTCATGGCGGTCTACTTCCGCGCCTGGCGCATGTCGGTCGCGGCCATCGTGGCCATGCTCACCGACGTGCTGGTCTCGGCCGGCGTGTACGCGGTGATCGGCTGGGAGGTCACGCCGTCCACGATCATCGGCTTCCTGACCATCCTGGGCTTCTCGCTGTACGACAAGATGGTCGTCTTCGACAAGGTGCGCGAGAACACCGCCTCGGTGACCGAGCAGACCCGCAGCACCTACGCCGAGCGGGCCAACCTCGCGGTGAACCAGACCCTGGTCCGGTCCATCAACACCTCCGTGGTGGCGCTGCTGCCCGTCGCGGGCATCCTCTTCGTGGGTGGCTTCCTGCTGGGCGCCGGCACGCTGAAGGACATCTCCCTGTCGCTGTTCGTCGGTATCGCGGCGGGTGCGCTGTCGTCGCTCTTCTTCGCGACGCCGCTGGACGTGACGCTGCGTGAGCGCGAGCCCAAGATCGCGGCCCACACCAAGAAGGTCATGGACCTGCGCGCGGGTCTCGTGGCCGAGGGCGCGGACGAGGGCATGCTGGCCGCTGCCGCGTCCGGTTCGGCCCAGCTCGTCCCCGGTCACCACCAGGGACAGGCGGCTCAGCCCAGGCGTCGCCGGTAGGCTCCGCCTCGTGGCAGACGACATGACCGACGTCGCCCTCTCCGGCCTGGCGCCGGAGAGGGCGACGCGCGTTCGCGACCTGATCGCGGACGTCCCGAACTTTCCCTCTCCCGGTGTCCTCTTCAAGGACATCACGCCCCTGCTGGCCGACGCCGAGGGCCTGGCCGACGTGGTGGAGGCGTTCACCCGCCTCGCGCTGGCCGACGGTGTGGACGTCGTGGCCGGCATGGAGGCGCGCGGCTTCCTGCTCGGCGCGCCCGTGGCCCACGCGCTCGGCCTGGGCTTCCTGCCCCTGCGCAAGGCGGGCAAGCTCCCGCCGCCCACGCACAGCGTCTCGTACGACCTGGAGTACGGCTCCGCGTCCATCGAGCTGCGCTCGGGAACACTCACCCCCGGTGCGCGCGTTCTCATCATCGACGACGTTCTCGCCACGGGCGGTACCGCGGCGGCCGCAGCAGAGCTGGTGGAGCAGTGCGGTGGAGTCGTCTCCGGGCTCGCCTTCCTGATCGAGCTGGAGGCGCTTCACGGGCGCGACAGGCTCCAGGGCCACAACGTCGATACTCTCCTGCGGGTGGACACCCCGTCCGGTGAATGATCCGGTCGGACGGCGAATAGAGGTCCAGGGCTAGACTGGCGACTCCGGGTTTCATCCCGGGGAAGGAGGCGCGTACATGGCGGAGAACACGGTGTCACGCGCTCCGGTGCCCGAGAAGAACCCGCCCACCCCTCCGGGTGGCAACCGGATGCGCAACCGGCTGGTGCGCCTGGGCGTGCGCAGCATCGGTGGCGGCACCCCCGCGGCGATCGAGCCGCTGCTGCAGGCGATCCGCAGCAACCACCCCAAGGCCGACGTCGCCCTCATCGAGCGCGCCTACGTGGTGGCCGAGAAGGCCCACCGCGGGCAGATGCGCAAGAGCGGCGACCCGTACATCACGCACCCCGTCGCCGTCTCCACGATCCTCGCGGAGCTCGGCTTCGAGGGCACCACGATCGCGGCCGCGCTGCTGCATGACACGGTGGAGGACACCGACTACTCGCTGGACACGCTGCGCGGCGAGTTCGGCGACGACGTCGCGCTGCTCGTGGACGGCGTGACCAAGCTCGACAAGGTGAAGTACGGCGACGCGGCGCAGGCCGAGACCGTGCGCAAGATGGTCGTGGCCATGGCCAAGGACATCCGCGTGCTGGTCATCAAGCTGGCCGACCGCCTGCACAACGCCCGCACGTGGAAGTACGTGCCGTCCAAGTCGGCGGAGCGCAAGGCGCGCGAGACCGTCGAGATCTACGCGCCGCTGGCCCACCGCCTGGGCATGAACACGATCAAGTGGGAGCTGGAGGACCTCTCCTTCCAGACCCTGTACCCCAAGGTGTACGACGAGATCGTCCACCTGGTGGCCGAGCGCGCCCCCGCCCGCGAGGAGTACCTCGGCGTGGTGCGCGGGCAGATCGAGTCGGACCTGCGCAGCGCCAAGATCAAGGCCACCGTGACCGGCCGGCCCAAGCACTACTACTCGATCTACCAGAAGATGATCGTGCGCGGTCACGACTTCGCGGAGATCTACGACCTGGTCGGCACGCGTGTCCTGGTGGACACCGTGCGCGACTGCTATGCGGCGCTCGGTGCCATGCACGCGCGGTGGAACCCGGTCCCCGGCCGGTTCAAGGACTACATCGCGATGCCGAAGTTCAACATGTACCAGTCGCTGCACACGACGGTGATCGGCCCGGGCGGCAAGCCCGTGGAGATCCAGATCCGGACGCACGACATGCACCGGCGCGCCGAGTACGGCGTCGCGGCGCACTGGAAGTACAAGGAGAAGACGCCGGCGGCGGGCGGCAACGACCCGAAGAACCAGGACATGGCCTGGCTGCGCCAGCTCGTGGACTGGCAGCGGGAGACCGCCGACCCGGCCGAGTTCCTCGACTCGCTGCGGTTCGAGATCGGCGGCGACGAGGTCTACGTCTTCACGCCGAAGGGTTCGGCCATGGCGCTGCCTGGCGGCGCCACGCCCGTCGACTTCGCGTACGCCGTGCACACCGAGGTGGGCCACCGCACCATGGGCGCCCGCGTGAACGGCCGCCTGGTGCCGCTGGACTCGCCGCTGGAGAACGGCGACGTCGTCGACATCCTCACCTCGAAGTCGGAGACGGCCGGCCCGAGCCGCGACTGGCTCGGGTTCGTGAAGTCGCCGCGCGCGCGCAACAAGATCCGGCAGTGGTTCACCAAGGAGCGCCGCGAGGAGGCCGTCGAGACCGGCAAGGACTCGATCGCGAAGGCGATGCGCAAGCAGGGCCTGCCGATCCAGCGCCTCATGTCGCACGAGACCCTGGTCGGGGTCGCGGACGAGATGAACTACCAGGACGTGTCCGCGCTGTACGCGGCCGTCGGCGAGGGTCAGATCTCCTCGGCCCACGTGGTCGAGAAGCTCGTCAAGGCCCTGGGTGGCGCGGACGGCGCGGAGGAGGACGTCGCCGAGGCGGCTCGGCCCGGCGGGCTCACCGCCCGGCGCGTACGGTCGGGCGACCCGGGCGTCATGCTCAAGGGCTCCGAGTCGGCCGACGTCTGGGTCAAGCTGGCCAAGTGCTGCACCCCGGTGCCGGGCGACGACATCGTGGGCTTCGTGACCCGCGGCCAGGGCGTGAGCGTGCACCGCACGGACTGCGTGAACCTGGACGGGCTGCGCAAGCAGCCCGAGCGCCTGGTCGAGGTGGAGTGGACGCAGGGCGCGAACACGATGTTCCTCGTGCAGATCCAGGTCGAGGCGCTCGACCGCTCGCGGCTCCTGTCGGACGTGACCCGCGTGCTGTCCGAGAACCACGTGAACATCCTGTCGGCGTTCGTCTCGACGTCGGACGACCGGCTGGCGGTCTCCCGGTTCATCTTCGAGATGGCCGAGCCCGCACACCTCGCGACCGTCCTGTCGGCGGTGCGCAAGGTCGAGGGTGTGTTCGACGTGCACCGCATCACCGGCACCAAGCCGGTCGAGCGGCCGCAGCTGCCGGTCTGAACCGTCCTGTCAGACGTACAGGTCACTCGGGTGACCTGCACGTCTGACACGTCAGGACGTCCCCGGAGCCCCCGGGAGCAGCTCGCCCAGGTCGAAGCTGACCGGCTCCTCGAGCTGCTCGTACGTGCAGGACGCCGGCTCGCGGTCCGGGCGCCAGCGCTTGAACTGGGACGTGTGCCGGAACCTGGAGCCCTCCATGTGGTCGTAGCCCACCTCGAGCACGCGCTCGGGCCGCAGGGGGGTGAACGACAGGTCCTTGCCGGAGCTCCAGCGCGACTGCGCGCCGGGCAGCCGGTCGCCCGCCTCGGCCTTCGTGGGGTCGGTCCACCCCTGCCACGGGTGCTCCTCTGCCGCGGGCGTCCCGGGCTCCACGACCAGCGGGGTGAGCTCCGCGATCAGCTCGGCGCGCCGGGTGGCCGAGAACGACGCAGCGACGCCCACGAACTGCAGGCGCGGCCCGTCGTCGGTCTCGTCCCACAGGCCCAGCAGCAGCGAGCCGAGCAGCGGCTGCTCGGGCGTCGAGGTCTTGTGCAGCCGGTAGCCCGCCAGCACGACGTCAGCGGTGCGGGTGTGCTTGATCTTGAGCATGGTGCGCTTGTTGGGCGCGTACGGCCCGTCCGCGGGCTTGGCGACGACGCCGTCCAGGCCCGCGCCCTCGAACGAGCCGAACCACTCCTTCGCCTCGGCGGCATCGAGGGTGCGGGGCGTCGCGAACACGAGGGGACCCGTGAGACCGAGGCCGTCCAGGGCCGCGATCCGCTCGGTCAGCGGCCGGTCGATGAACGAGTCGTCGCCCAGGGCGAGCACGTCGAACACCACGAGCGCGGCCGGGGTGGTCTCGGCGAGCATGTTCACGCGGGACTCCGCGGGATGGATGCGCTGGGACAGCAGCTCGAAGTTCAGGTGCGCGGCGCCGTGGCCGGGCCGCTGGGCGATGACGATCTCGCCGTCGACCACGCACCGCTCCGGCAGGGCGTCGCGGACGGCGGCGACGACGTCCGGGAAGTAGCGCTCCATCGGCTTGGCGTTGCGGGAGTCGATGCGTACCTCGTCGCCGTCGCGGTAGACGATGGCGCGGAACCCGTCCCACTTGGGCTCGTAGACGTACGCGGGGCCGGCGTCGTCGCCGGCGGGCTGGGCGGGCACCGAGGGCACGCTCTTGGCGAGCATCGGCCGGACCGGGGGCTGCACGGGCAGGTTGAGTGTGGTCACGGATACGAGCCTGCCTCAGCGCGGCGCGTAGCGCAGGTAGACGCACCCGCTGTCGAAGGTCCGGGAGTCCACCAGCCGCAGCCGCAGCCGGGCGTCCCGGGGGAGGGCCGGCAGCCCGCCGCCCACCACCTCGGGGTAGACCAGGAAGCGGAAGTCGTCCACGAGGCCCTGCCGGATGAACTCCTCGGCCACGGTGGGCCCGCCGATGGAGACGACGCCGGGCGCGCAGTTCACGATGCGCCGCAGCTCGCCCGGCTGCAGGTCACGCACGAGCCGGGTCCGGGCCGACGCCACGGCGTCCTGCGGCAGGGACGACGACGCGACGACCTTGTCGACGCCGTGCCAGATCGCCGCGTAGCGGTCCGTGTGCGGGTTCGGGTCGGACCGGGAGTCGTGGGTCTCCCAGTAGACCATCGTCTCGTACATGCGCCGACCGAGGACGTAGACGGCGACGTCCGACTCGTTCTCGTTGATGAACGCGAGCACCTCGTCGGTCGGCCGCGTGAAGTCGAAGCTTCCCTCCGCGTCGACGGTGTACCCGTCGGCGGACATGTTCGCGGTGTAGCGCAGCGTTCCCATGCCCGTCCGACGCCGGGCGGGCGCCGGACTCATCGGTTGGCGGGCGTGCGAGCGGGGTGAGATCGGGTGATGGTGGACGGTGAGCGTCCAGCACCGTCGGGAGGAGTGACCATGCCGAAGCGTGACCCCGGGCCGAGCGTCAAGGACAAGGAGCTGTACGAGAAGCTCCGTGACGAGGGCAGCTCCAAGGAGAAGTCCGCCCGCATCGCGAACGCGGCGGCGAACACGTCGCGCAAGAGCGTCGGCCGCACGGGCGGCAAGGCGGGCGACTACGACGACTGGACGGTCGAGAAGCTGCGCAAGCGGGCCGCCGAGATCGGCATCGAGGGACGTTCCTCGATGCGCAAGGGCGACCTGATCAAGGCGCTCCGGTCGCACTGACGGCCTCACCGGCCGTGGCGCTGCCGCGGGCGGGTCACTCCGCCGCGGCGTCCTTGCTCCGGTCGCGGTCCTTGTCGCGGCTGGGCTGGACCCGCTTGGGCTCGCCCGGCATCTTCGGGTACTCCGGCGGGTAGGGCAGGTCCTCCAGGCCGTCGGCCTCGTCGCGCGTCGCCAGGTCGAGCGCGGCGTCGAGCGAGCAGTCCAGGTCCGGGTCCCGGTCGGCGCGCAGGGCGGCGAACAGGTCGCCCCGCTCGGCGAACCGGCCCGGCGCGGTGAGCACGTCGAAGTCGTCGGGGTGCACGTGGGGCACCTCGTCCCAGTCCAGCGGCATCGACACCGTCGCCCGGCCGTTGGCCCGGATCGACCACGCGGAGGCGATGGTGCGGTCGCGGGCCATCTGGTTGTAGTCCACGAAGATCGCCTCGCCGCGCTCCTCCTTCCACCAGCGCGTGGTGACCTTGCCGGGCAGCCGGCGCTCCAGCTCGCGCCCGATCGCGATGGTCGCCCGCCGCGCCTCGATGAACGTCCACCGCGGCTCCAGCGGCACGAACACGTGCAGCCCGCGGCCGCCCGACGTCTTGGGGTAGCCCCGCAGGTCCAGCTCGCCGAGCAGCTCCCGCAGGTGCGGCGCCACGGCGGCGGCGTCGGAGAAGTCCGTGCCCGGCTGCGGGTCCAGGTCGATGCGGAGCTGGTCCACCGCCTCGACGTCGTCGCGCCGCACCGGCCAGGGGTGGAACGTGAGCGTGCCCATGTTGGCCGCCCAGGCGACCACGGCGGGCTCCGTGGGGCAGACCTCGTCCGCCGTGCGGCCCGACGGGAACGCGATGGTCGCGGTCTCCACGTAGCCCGGGGCGCCCTTCGGGATGCGCTTCTGGTAGAAGCCGTCCCCCTTCGGGTCGTCCGGCTTGGGCATGCGCGTGGCGAGGTGCGCGCCCTCGTGCCACCCCTTGGGCCACCGCTCCAGCGTGGTGGGGCGGTGGAGCAGGGCGCCGGTGATGCCGTCGGCGACGGCGACGAAGTACTCGACGACCTGGAGCTTGGTGATGCCTCGGGGGAAGACGACGCGGTCCGGGCTCGTCACGCGCACGGTGCGGCCCGCGACGTCGAGCTCCACTGCGGGTGTCTTGGATCCGGCCATGGACCGAACCTAGCCCGCCAGCAGCTCCCGCGCCGCAGAAAGCGCCCGGTGCGCCGCCGGGCGACCGACCACGCGGGCCCGCCGGTCCAGCAGGGCGGTGGCCTCCCGGAGGTCCGCCCCGGCCCGCGCGAGGGCCACCAGGACGGGCACGGCGGCCTCCTGCGGGGCGGTGCAGGCGACGTCGACGGCGGTCCGCACCCGCCGGGTCACCGGTACTCCCGCGAGGTGCTCGGTGTCCCGCCCGAGACCCGGCGCGCGGCGCGCGACCTGCCCCGGGCGCGGGACGGGACGGTGGGTGTCGGGGGAGTAGGCCAGCTCGACCGGGGCTCCGGCCGGCCAGGCGGGCGCCGCGACGCCGTCGTACAGGCCCGTGTGGACCCACGCCGCGGTGGCGGCGCCCAGGACGCAGCGAGCGGGCACCTCGGGTGCGAGCGCCAGTGCGCGGTGCGCCGGGCCCACCACGGAACCTGCGGCGACCGCCGCGCCGTCGTGCAGCTCGACCAGCGCGCCCGCCCGCCGCAGCTCGGTCCACGCCACCGGTCCGCCGACGTGCGCCGGGGTCACGATGAGCGGCGGCGCCGTCTGCTCGGGGTCGAGCAGCGCGGCGAGGGATGGGAACGGCATGCGCAGAACCTACGCGCAGCGGGCCCGGTCGCGCAGAGCGCGAACGGGCCCGCTGTGGACAAGCATCAGCCCCGGGAGTCCTCCGCGGCCTTGACGACCTGCTCCAGCCACGAGCGGCGGGCCGCCACCGCGGCCTCCAGCTCGGAGACCTTGCGCTTGTCGCCCTTGGCCTGCGCCTCCGCGAGGTCCGCCTCGAGGGCCGCGATCGCGGACTCGAGCTGCGCCGCCGCACCCTCGGCGCGCGCACGCGTCTCCGGGTTGGTGCGCTTCCACTGCGCCTGGTCGGCGTCGCGGACCGCGGTCTCGACCGCGCGCAGGCGGGCCTCGATGCGCTGGATGTCGCCGCGGGGGACCTTGCCGGCCTCCTCCCAGCGCTCCTGGAGGCTGCGCAGGGCGGCCTTGGCCTTGTTCAGGTCCTTGACTGGGAGCAGCGCCTCCGCCTCCTCCAGCAGGACCTCCTTGACCTTCAGGTTCTCGCCGTACTCCGCGTCGATGACAGCGTTCTCGGCGTCCCGGGCCTGGAAGAACCGGTCCTGCGCGGCCCGGAACCGGGCCCACAGCGCGTCGTCGTCCTTGCGGGACGCCCGGCCCGCCGCCTTCCAGCGCGTCATCAGGTCGCGGTACGCACCCGCGGTGTAGCCCCAGTCGGTGCTGTTCGACAGCGCCTCCGCCTCGGAGACCAGCTTCTCCTTCTCCGTCTTCGCGGCGCTGTTGCGCTGCTCCAGGTCGGCGAAGAAGTGCCGGCGCTCACGGTCGAACGCCGTGCGGGCGTGGCTGAACCGCTTCCAGAGCGACTCCTCCGTGGGGCGGTCGATACGCGGCCCGGAGCGCTGGGCGTCCTTCCAGCGGTCCAGCAGCGCGCGCAGCTCCTCGCCCGCCGGGCGCCACTGCATCTTGCCCGGGTCGGTCGCCGCGATCTTCTCGGCGGCCTCCACGATCGAGGTGCGCGACGCGACGGCCTCCGCCTTGGCGGCGGAGCGTGCCTGCTCCAGGGCGGCGCGGCGCTCCGCGGCGCGGCCCCGCAGGGCCTCGACCCGGGTCCGCAGGCCCGCCAGGTCGCCAACGGCGGCGGGCTCGGCGGTCTCCTCGCCGAGCTTCTGCAGCGTCTGGTCGATCTCGCGCACCGACAGGTCCGCGCTCTCCAGCCGGGCCTCGAACAGGCCGACCTTCGCGCTCAGGTCGAGGTAACGCCGCACGTACAGGGCGAGCGCCTCCTCGGTCGTGACACCGGGGAACTGGCCCACGACGCGCTCGCCGTCGCCGTCGTTGACGTAGACGTTGCCCTCGTCGTCGACACGGCCGAACTTCTCCGCCTCGGCGTGCGCGACGGCGTCCGCGGCCGCGGGCACCACGGGTGCGGGCGCCGTCGCCGGGGCGGCCTGCGCCACGGGGGCCGACGGTGTGCCCGGCTTGGGCGCGCGCGGCCGCGCGAGGGCGGCCGGCGAGGGGATCGCCGACGGCTTCGGGGTGGCGGGCTTCGGAGCGGGGGCGGCGGCGGGTGCCTCCGCTGCCGGAGCCTCCTCGGCGGGGGTCTCCTCGGCGGGCGCCTCGGCCTCGGGGGCCGGGGTCTCCTCGGCCGCAGGCTCCTCGGCCGCCGGCTCCGCTGCCGGAGCCTCCTCGGCAGGAGTCTCGGCCTCGGCGGCCGGTGCCTCCGCCGCCGGTGCCTCCTCGGCAGGTACCTCCTCGGCGGGCGCCTCGGTCACAGCGGCTTCGGTCGCAGCGGCCTCGGTCGCGGGAGTCTCGGCCTCGGCGGCCTCCTCGACGGCCTCCTCGTCGGCGGGGGCCTCTGCCTTGGCGGCCTCCTCGACGGCAGCCTCGGTCGCAGCGGCGTCCTCGGCGGGAGCCTCGGTGACCGCGGCGGGCGCCTCCTCGGCGGGAGCGTCCTCCGCGGGAGCCTCGGCCTCGGCCTCGGGAGCTTCCTCGGCGGCCGGCTCCGTCGCGGGGGCCTCGGGGGTCGCCTCGGCGGCGTCCTCCTCGGGCGCCTCGCTGACCGCCTCGGCGGGTGCCTCGGCTGCGGTCGGAGTCTCGGCCACGGGCTCGACGGGCGCGTCCTGCTGGACGGGCTCGGTCGAGCGAGAAGTGGGTTCGCTCACTGGGTCTCAACTCCTTCGATGGTGACCGGGGTGGCAGGCTCACCGTCTGGTGCACCGTCTACCGCGCCCGTGTCAGCGACTGCTTGGACAAAGTCCAGGCCGGATGTGATCGTGCCGAAGACCGTGTACCCGCCGGCTGTGTCGGAGGGGATGGTCGAATCCTCGTAGACGAGGAAGAACTGGGAGCCCATGGACTCTGCGTCGTCGCCGCGCCGCGCCATCGCGACGGTGCCCGCGGGGTAGACGTCGTCCTCCGGGGCGTTCTCGACGGGGCCGAAGGAGTAGCCCGGGCTGCCGGAGCCCGTGAAGGTCGGGTCGCCGCACTGGAGCACGAAGATGCCCTGCGTCGTGAGGCGGTGGCAGCCGGTCCCGTCGAAGTAGCCGCCCTGGGCGAGCGTGACGAAGCTGGCGACGGCCTGCGGCGCGGCCGCGCCGTCGAGCTCGAGCACGATGTCGGCGGTCGTGTCGCCCGAGCAGGCCTGCAGCGTGACGGTCCAGGTGCGGTCCTCGGCCACCGACGGGTCGGCGAGCTCGTAGGTGTCCCGTGCCTCCTCGACGCCGGCCGGGCAGTCGGCGGTGCCCCCGCCCGCCTCGGGCGCACCCGAGTTGATCAGCGCGGCGATCACGAAGGCGCCGACGAGCGCCAGCACCGTGAACAGTGCGACCAGGGTCCACAGGCGCTGCTTCTGCGCGCGCTTGGCCGCCTGCCGCTGCGCCCGCTTGTCGGCCTGCCTGGCCTGCTGCGCGCGCTGCCGCTGCTTGGTGGAAGCCACCGCGTTCCCTTCCCCGTGCTCTCTCGTGCTCGCCCCGACCCGGGGCGCGGTCACGCTGGACCGATTCACCTGATGGATCCGGGGCGAATCACCCCGTGCGGGGACAGTGTAGGCATCGGATGCCAGGTCATACTGTCTGAGCGCCTCCGGCGACGGGTGAAGAAGCCCCTGCCAGGGCCGATGCGAGCCGCTAGCGTAGGTCGCGTGGAGCTTCGCGTCGTGGTCGCGCCCGTCTTCGGGACCAACTGCTGTGTCGTGTCCGCGGGCGCCGACTGCGTGGTGGTGGACGCCGGTGCGGGGGTCGCCGACGCCGTCGGGCGCCTGCTCGACGACACCGGACTGAGGCCGCGCGCCGTCCTCGCGACGCACGGCCACGCCGACCACACCTGGGACGCCGGGGCACTGTGCGCGCGGTACGGGATCCCGATGCGCCTGCACGAGGCCGACGCCTACCGCCTCGCCGACCCGTTCGGCACGCTCAGCCCCGCGCTGGAGACCGCGCTCGGGCTGCACCGCGACGACTACCGGGCGCCCGACCTGGTCGAGCCGTTCGCCACGCCCGGCGGGTCCGCCGAGCTCACGTTCGGCGACGTCACGCTGCACGCCGTGCACGCGCCGGGCCACACCGAGGGGTCCACGCTCTACCGCCTCGACGGCGAGGTGGTCCTGACCGGCGACGTCCTGTTCGCGGGCTCCGTCGGCCGCACCGACCTGCACGGCGGCTCGGACCGGGTGATGGGCGCGACGCTGCGCGACGTCGTGCGCGGGCTCGACACGGCGCTCGCCGTCGTCCCGGGGCACGGGCCCGCCACCACGGTGGCCCGCGAGCTGGCGACCAACCCGTTCCTCGCCGCGGACGGCACATGAGGGCGCCGGACCTGTCCCGGGTCTGGCCCGAGCACGGGAGCTGGACCAGCGTGAAGGTGCTGCGCCGGCTGGCGTGGCACGAGCGCGGCGAGCTGGACGTGCTCGCCGGGCTGGTCGACCAGGCTGTGGAAAACCCGGGCTGACGGGTCGCCGCTCATGGGAAGATCTGAGGCATGGCAAAGCCCACTCCTCTCTCCGGTTTCCCCGAATGGCTCCCTGACGGTCGCATCGTCGAGCAGCACGTCCTCGACACGCTGCGGCACACCTTCGAGCTGCACGGGTTCGCCGGGATCGAGACGCGGGCCGTGGAGCCGCTGGACCAGCTCCTGCGCAAGGGTGAGACCTCCAAGGAGGTCTACGTCCTGTCCCGCCTCCAGGAGGAGGACGGCGCCGCCCGCTCCGGCTCCGAGAAGCAGCTCGGTCTCCACTTCGACCTGACCGTCCCGTTCGCCCGCTACGTGCTGGAGAACGCCGGCCGCATCGCGTTCCCGTTCCGTCGCTACCAGATCCAGAAGGTGTGGCGCGGCGAGCGCCCGCAGGATGGCCGCTTCCGCGAGTTCGTCCAGGCCGACATCGACATCGTGGGCGCGGGCGAGCTGCCCTACCACTTCGAGGTCGAGGCACCGCTGGTCATGGCCGAGGCACTCGGCGCACTGGGCGAGATCGGCCTGCCGCCGGTCCGCATCCTGGTGAACAACCGCCGGGTGGCGGAGGGCTTCTACCGCGGCGTCGGGCTGGACGACGTCGAGGGCGTGCTGCGCCAGATCGACAAGCTCGACAAGATCGGGCCGGACAAGGTCTCCGAGCTGCTCGTGACCGAGTGCGGTGCCACCGACAACCAGGCGAAGGCCTGCCTGGCGCTCGCGTCGATCTCGGGGTCCGACGTCGGCGTGATCGACGAGGTGCGGGCCCTGGCCGAGTCCTACGGCGCGGTCACGGAACTCCTGGAGACCGGCCTGGCCGAACTGGGCGCGCTGATCGCCGCGGCGGCGCAGCGTGCGCCGGGTGTGGTCGTGGCGGACCTGAAGATCGCGCGCGGCCTCGACTACTACACCGGCTCGGTGTACGAGACGGTGCTGGTGGGGCACGAGCAGCTCGGCTCGGTCTGCTCGGGCGGCCGCTACGACACGCTCGCGTCCGACGGCAAGAACACCTACCCGGGCGTCGGCCTGTCGATCGGCGTCTCGCGGCTGGTCTCCCGGCTGCTGTCCGCCGACCTGGTGCAGGCGACGCGCTCGGTGCCGTCCGCCGTGCTGGTCGCGGTGTCGTCCGAGGAGGAGCGCGCGACGTCCGACGCGGTGGCCGCGGCTCTGCGCGCCCGGGACATCCCGGTGGAGGTGGCGCCGAGCGCCGCGAAGTTCGGCAAGCAGATCAAGTACGCCGACCGGCGCGGCATCCCGTTCGTCTGGTTCCCGGGCTCCGCGGGGGAGGACGGCGTCGTGGGCGCCGACCAGGTCAAGGACATCCGCTCCGGCGACCAGGTCGACGCCGACGCCGCGACGTGGGCCCCGCCGGCCGAGGACCGCTGGCCGCGGGTGGTCCCGCAGGGCTGACCGCCGGCAGGCCGGTGCCCCGCCGGCCGACCTGAACCTTGCGCACCCGCCTCGGATGACGAGGCGGGTGCGCACCCGCCGGTCACCAGATCGACTCGGCCCACTCCGGGTGGTCGATGAACGGGTTCCGGTTGTGCTGCCAGTCGCCGTAGATGATGTCGTTGCGACGGATCTCCGCCGCTGATACGGGATCGGCGGCGTGCCAGGCGAGCAGTACGGAGATCTTCCCGTGCAACGGCACCGAGCCGTTCGAGGTCGACTCGTTCAGCTCCAGGTTCGGCCAGCCGTCATCGCCCTCGTACCTGATCGCCATGTAGAAGAGCGCGCGTGCGACGTCGCCCTTGAACTGGTCGGCGGGTTCGAACGAGTTGGAGTCGGTGAAGCAGTCCGGGCACTCGGAGACGGCCGAGCCGCCGTTGTCGAAGTCCTTGTTGCCCCGGGTCGAGTTCACGGTGACGTCAGTGGGCCGCAGGTGGTGCAGGTCGGTGCCCGGGCCGGTGGCCGTGCCGAAGTCGCCGTGGCTCTGGGCCCAGGTGTGCTCTCGGTTCCAGTCGTCGGGGTCGCCGCCGTTGAGCGTCTTCGAGATCGACTCGCCGGAGTAGAACTCGATGACGTTGTCCGGGTTGCTCGAGTCCTCGTCGGTCTCCTGGAGCGCGGTCCAGACGGTCGCGTAGCTCACGCCGGTGTGATCGTCGATGATGCCGTGCAGGGCCGAGCGCAGCGCTGTGCCGGTCCTGCCCGCCGCCGCGTCGTAGTAGCCGGTGGGGATCGCGCCGCCACCGCCACCCCCGCCGTTGCCGACGACGGCGAACGTGGTGCCGTCCTTGAGCCCCGGGTGGGCGAAGTACGACGTCAGGGCACCCGTGACGTCGAGCTGCCTGCCCATCAGGGCTGGGTTCGACGCGAGACCGAAGCTGCTACGGAATGCGGCGGGGATCTGGACGTAGACCATGCGCGAGGTGCTGCTCTCGCCAGGGGCGTCGGCCAGGGCAAGCGCGTAATCGTTCGGGAACCCGCTGGTGACGACTGTGCTGGTGGCAGTCGGCTGCCCGACGACATACCCGCGCACCGTTGCGGACGAGCCGTTCTGGGTGGCGATCGCCGACGCGACCGTGATCGGGGTGGCCGCCTGGCCGGACGCGGCCAGGCGGACCTGGGCTGCCGTGACCAGCACCAGGGTCAGGGCGAAGCACACCAGGGCGAGCGCCGTCGAACGCGCGGTCACTTTCTGCATTGCTCGACCGTAGCGGGGTAAATGATGGCAGTCATGGCTTATAGGTAAAATCTGCGCAAAAAACGACTCGGGCGTCAGAGGTCGCCCTCGATCGTCACCGTGCGCAGGCCCTCGCCGCCCCACAGCCGGATGAGCGTGTCGTAGACCGCGTCGACCTCCGCCCGGTCGAGGTCGGACCCGGAGATCCCGGCGGCGAGCAGGGACTTGGGGACGGCATCTGCGGCGATCAGTGCCTGCCATTCGTCCAGGCCGATCTCGAGATACTCGAGGTGGTCGAGCCGCCCGATGACCAGGGGGTCGGCGATCGTGCCGGGCTCGGCGATCACCGTGCGCAGCGCTGGGAGCCCGACGAGTGGCGAGAGGTCCGACGGTGCGGTGTCCCAGTGCCCGATCCCCAGTACCTCGAGCTCTTCGGTCGCGGCGGCCTCGACGGTCATGCCCTCGGCACTGTTGACCATCACCGCTGCGGGCGGTTCCGTGATGGTCTCGCCCTGAGGCGAGGCGTTCTCGCCGTGGAGCACGAGGTCGGTGATCGAGTCGGCCAGCAGCCAGGCGCCGACGTCGGACTCGTGGCTGAGGACGACGAGCTGGCCGACGTGGCCGGCGGGGCCGGGCGCCAGGTCGATGGCCACCCAGTCGCCGGTCCCCCCGAGGTCGCCGATCACGATCCACTCCGGCGGGGCCACCAGGCCCTGGACCGGCGAGTCGGGCCGGGTGACCACGGCCTCGCGGGCGAGGAAGTCGAAGGGCAGGCCCTTGCGGATGTCAGCCACTGAGGCGCGTTCGATGCCGTCCGCCTCGAACTGCTCGATCCCACCGAGCGCGGTGGTGTCCCGCTCGTAGCGGTCGTCCTCGCCGTACGGGCCGTAGTCGCCGTACTTCGCCCGGGTCGCGGTCAGCACCGCGCGCAGCTCGGGCGGCAGCGGCATGCCGAGCCGCTTCTCCAGGGCGGTGAGCTCCTGCTCGGTGGCCCCGACCGCGTCGGGCATCCGTTCGCGCAGCACCCGTTCCAGCAGCTCGGGGTCGGCCGACGGGGCCGGCCCGCGTCCTGGGTATGTCCGGGGCTCGCGCCGGACGGGCTCGGGCACCGCGCCGTCGACCAGGACGACATGCCCGGCACCGTTCGCCCCGAAGGCCCGGTGGACCTTCGTGGTCGGCGACTCGGCTGCCGGCGTCACGACAGTGTGTCCGTCCGGCGCGATCCGGACCGAGAAGCTGATGGAGCTCCTGCCGGCATCCTTGAGCGCTGAGCTCAGCGGCTCGGTCGCGTCCATGAGTGCCACGGTGTACTCGGACTCGTCGGAGGTCTTGGCCAGGGGGAGGCTGAAGGCCCCCAGCGCATAGTCGCCGGACCACGCGCACAGTTCGGGGTGTTCGGCCCTGACGAGCTCGAGCATGGGTGCCCACGTCTCGAAGGCGTACAGCGCCGCGTCCCCGGGCGTGGTGTGAGCCGGTGCCGGCATGGATGACCCTTCCTGTCGGGCGGTTGCCGCCGGTGCCTGGGTGCAGTCCTCGGTGCTGCTGTGGCTCGCTCGGCCCGCCGACGGGCCGAGCAGGTGGATGATCACGATCGCGGCTCCTGCAGCGGCCACGAGGCAGGCCGTGACGGCAGAACCTTTGAGTCCGGCCTTTCGTTCTGGCCAGCCCTCCCGACGCGTGATCACCGGGGCAACCTACCCGAACGGGTTCGCTCCGATCGCGGGCAGCCCGGCTCGACGTCAGCCCGGGGGCGCGCGGGTGACCCGGTGGGTGAACTGGAGCATGTTGTCCGGTTTGCCCGGAGTTCTGAACGTGCCTTCGGATAGCCTCGCGGTCGGGTCGATGAGACCCGGTATGTGAACGACGCCGCCGGCCGCCTCTCGGCCCACGGCGGGCCGAGGGGACAGCCGATGACAGGTTCGGGACGCGTCGACGACGGGGTGCTCGGCGAGCACTGGGAGCAGTCGCTCGTCGGGGTGACGGGCGTGCCCGGCGCGGCGCCGATGAGACGACGTCGCATCCGGGCTGCCGGGGGGTTGGTCCGGACGCGGTGGGCGCGGAACCCGCACCGCACGGTGCGCGAGCACGCGGGCGCCCCGGACGACAACCGGCTGCACGCGCTGCGCCGGGCACGCCGCCGGTTCTCCGCGCCTGCCATCGTGCTCGGCGCGAGCCTGGCGGGGTCCACCGCGGTGCTCGCGCTCAGCCCGGTCGAGGCCGAGCACGTCGTGCTCGTCTGCCCGGCCGGCGTGTCCGCCGGCTGGGTGGACCAGTACCGCGACGTCCTCGGCCTGCGCCTGCCGGACCCGCGGGACCACCTCGCGGTCACGGCGCCGGCTGGCTCGGCCGTGGCGGTGACCTTCACCGACGCCACTGGTACCGCCTACCCGACCGTCCGCGACGCCGTCCCCGGCGACGGCATCCTGACCGTGGAGCCGCCGCGCGCCCTGTCCGCGGCCGAACGCGCGCAGTGGCGCGTCGCGGCCGTCGTGTCGGCCGACGGGGTCCCGACGGCGACGTGCGAGGCGCCGCTGCCCTGACGGGCTGTTCCGGGTGAGTCTGTGGACAGCTTGACGTCTCCTCGAACAAGTGTTCGAATCGGGTCATGCGTTGGAACGGTCAGGCAATCTCGAACGACGACGGCGCGCTGCCCGGGCTGGAACTGCCCGGGCTGCGCGGCGCCGGGCTCCTGCGCACCGTCCGGTCACCCGAGTTCGCGGGCGTGACCTTCCACGAGGTGCTCGCCAAGAGCGCGCTGTCGAAGGTGCCGGCGGCGTCCCAGATGCCGTTCCGCTGGACGGTGAACCCGTACCGCGGATGCAGTCATGCCTGTTATTACTGCTTTGCCCGAAATACCCACGAATATCTCGACCTCGACGCCGGACACGACTTCGACTCCCAGGTGGTCGTCAAGGTCAACGCCGACCAGGTGCTGCGGGCCGAGCTGGCCAAGCGCACCTGGAGCCACGAGGCCGTCGCGCTCGGCACCAACACCGACCCGTACCAGCGGGCCGAGGGCCGCTACCGGCTCATGCCGGGCATCATCTCGGCGCTCGCGGACTCGGGCACGCCGTTCTCGATCCTGACCAAGGGCACGCTGCTGCGGCGCGACCTGCCGCTGCTCGTCGAGGCCGCGCAGAAGGTCGACATCGGTCTCGGCGTCTCGCTCGCGTTCGCCGACACGCCGTCGGGCCGGGAGCTGCAGCAGGCCGTCGAGCCCGGCACCCCCACGCCGAAGGCCCGCCTCGACCTGATCCGCGCGATCCGGGCGGCGGGCCTGCCGTGCGGCGTGATGGTGGCGCCGGTGCTGCCCTGGCTGACCGACTCGCTCGCGCACCTCGAACGGCTGCTCGACAACCTGGTCGAGGCCGGCGCGACCGGCGTCACCGTGCTGCCGCTGCACCTGCGACCCGGTGCCCGCGAGTGGTACCTCGGCTGGCTCGGGCGAGACCACCCGCACCTCGTGGAGGGCTACGGCCGCGTCTACGCGCGGGGCGCCTACGCGCACCGGGGCTACCGCGACTGGCTCTGGGAGCGGGTGCGTCCCCTGATCCGCGAGCGCGGGCTGGGCGGGGCCGCGATGCACCGGACGCGTGCCGCGTCCGGGGACCTGACCGACGACCAGCACGCCGAGGGGGACTACCCGCGCGGTGCGTTCACCGGGGTGCGGTCCGACGGCGTCGGCGCGGCGTCCATCGGCGCGGACGTCGGGAACGAGACCCTCTTCTGATGCAGCCCCCGACCCCGCGCGTCGACCCGCGCCTGCCCGGGTACCTCCTGGAGCCGCTGACGGGCGGGTGGTCCGGGGAGACGTTCCTCGCGACCCCGTCGCGCGCGGCGAGGGGAGGGGACCGGCTCGTGGTCCGGTTCTTCGCCGACGCGCGGCACACCCCGGACGCCGCGCGGATCCAGGCGGCGCTGCTCGACCGGGTCCGCAGCGCCCTTCCGGTCCCTGCGGTCCGCGAGGTGCACGACGGCGATGGCGCGCTGCCCGGGGCGCTCGTCACCGAGCTGCTGCCGGGGGAGCGCGGCGACCTGGTGCTCGCGCGCCTCGTCGCGGAGCACAGGGAGGGCGGACGGCGGGAGGGCGGACGCTCGACCGAGGGCGCCCTCGGGGCGCTGGGCCGAGCGCTCGGCCGGGTCGCCGGAACGCTCGCCACGACGCCGATGCCTCGGACCGGGCTGTTCGCCGGCGCGGACCTGCGGATCGAGCCGTTCGACCTCTGGCTGCCCGACTGGGTCGACGCCCATGCGCCGGGCCTGACCGCGGGAGGCTGGTCCGACGGCGAGGTCGCCGGTCTGCGGAAGGTAGCCGAGCGGGCCGGCGTCGACCGGGAGGGCGCTACGCCCTGCCTGGTGCACAGCGACCTGAACCCCAAGAACGTGCTGGTCGACCCGGCCACGCTCCAGGTCACCGGCGTTCTCGACTGGGAGTTCGCGCACGCGGGGCACCCGGCCACGGACCTGGGCAACCTGCTGCGGTTCGACCGGGAGCCGCCCTACGTCGAGGGCGTCCTGGACGGCTGGTCCGCGGGTGTCGGCGCCGACGGCTCCGACCGGCGTCGTGCCCTCCATCTCGCCCGGTCCGCCGACCTTGTCGCGCTGATCGAGCTCGCCGCCCGCGCCGAGACGAACCCGGTGGTGCGCCAGGCGCGGGCGCACCTGCGCGCCATCGCCCGCACCGGCGACGTCCATGCCGTGCCGTGACCGCAGGGCCTCGACGCGGCTACGTCGGCCGCTGCGCCTGGCACCTATCGTGTCGGCATGGCTGAGCTCGCCCCGTACACGATCACACCGGGCACCCTGGCGGAGCTGGCGCAACCCACGCTGCCACTCCCGAGCGGTGCACGGATGCGGCCCTGGAGCGGCACGGACGCCGTCGCCCTCCAGGCCGCCTACGCGGACCCCGACATCCAGCGCTGGCACGTACGCCGGATCGACTCCCCTGACGAGGCGCGCGGGATGATCGAGGGCTGGCAGCGCGCTTGGGCGCAGGAACGCCGCCTCGAGTGGGCGGTCGCGGCCGCCGACGGCACGCTGCTCGGGCGGCTCGCGCTCAAGGACCTCGTCCTGTTCGACGGCGTCGCCGAGATCGCCTACTGGACCGTCCCGGCCGCCCGCGGCCAGGGCGTGGCGCCGCAGGCGGTCACGGCGGCGAGCGCCTGGGCGTTCGACGTCGGGTTCCGGCGGCTGGAGCTGGAGCACTCGACGCTCAACCCGGCGTCGTGCCGGGTCGCCGAGAAAGCCGGGTTCGCCCTGGAGGGGACCCGCCGTGGGGCCGCCCGGCACGCGGACGGCCACCACGACATGCACGTCCACGTCCGGCTCGCCGGCTGAGAAGGTTGAGAAGGTGGGGACAGGCGTCAGGCCCGCACTTCCTCCAGGTACTCCGCGATGCGGCCGATCGCCTCGGTGAGCACGTCGACGTCGGGCAGCGTCACCAGGCGGAAGTGGTCGGGCTCGGGCCAGTTGAAGCCCGTTCCGTGCGTCACCAGGATCTTCTTGGCGCGCAGCAGGCCGATCACGAAGGCCTCGTCGTCCTCGATCGGGTACATCTCCGGGTCCAGGCGCGGGAAGCAGTACAGAGCACCGCGCGGGCGCACCGAGGTGACGCCCGGGATCTCGTTGAGCAGCTTGTCCGCCAGGATGGCCTGCTCGTAGAACCGGCCGCCGGGCTGCACCAGGTGGTCGATCGACTGGTAGCCGCCCAGCGCCGTCTGGATGGCGTGCTGCGCCGGCACGTTGGCGCACATGCGCATGTTCGAGACGAGGGTGAGCCCTTCGATGAAGTCGCCGGCGCGGTGCTTGGGGCCCGAGATCATGGCCCAGCCGGACCGGTAGCCGCAGATCCGGTACGCCTTGGACAGGCCGCTGAACGTGATGCACAGGACGTCGTCGGCGGCGAACGTGGCGGTGTGGTGGTGGGTGGCGCCGTCGAACAGGATCTTCTCGTAGATCTCGTCGCTCAGGAGCACCAGGTCGTGCTTGCGTGCCAGCTCGGCCAGCCCCTTGACGGTCGACTCGCTGTACACCGCGCCCGTCGGGTTGTTCGGGTTGATGATCACCAGTGCCTTCGTGGCGGGAGTGATGCGGGACTCGATGTCCTCCAGGTCCGGGTTCCACCCGTTGGACTCGTCGCAGCGGTAGTGCACGGGCGTGCCGCCCTGCAGGCTCACGGCCCCGGTCCACAGCGGGTAGTCCGGCGCCGGGACGAGCACCTCGTCGCCGTCGTCGATCAGGGCCTGCAGCACCATGCTGATCATCTCGGAGACGCCGTTGCCGATGTAGACGTCGTCCACGTGCGTGTCGATGCCGTGCGACTGGTAGTAGTGCGCCACGGCGGTGCGTGCCGAGTAGATGCCGCGGCTGTCGCTGTACCCCTGCGCCTGCGGCAGGTGGTGGATCATGTCCGCCAGGATCGCCTCGGGCGCCTCGAACCCGAACGGCGCGGGGTTGCCGATGTTCAGCTTGAGGATCTTGTGACCCTCGGCCTCCAGGCGGTACGCCTCCTCCAGGATCGGACCCCGGACGTCGTACCGGACGGACTTCAGCTTGCGGCTCTGCCTGATCTCTCGCACCCGCTCATGGTCGCAGGTCCGGTGCCCTGCCCGTGCACCCTCGCCCCGGGTCGAGATGACCGTTCCGAGTGCTTTTGGGAAGTTCACCCGGGCTGCGGTCCGATTTCGCCCGGGCAGGTCCGGCGGCGCCAGTAATCTCCGGTCGGGCACCGACGCCCCCCAGGATCCCGACCACCCCCGGACAGGTAACCGATGGCCACCACGCGCGACGCGGCGCCGACCGCGACCTTCTTCGACCCGCTGGCACACGTGCCCGACGGCGCCGCCCTGCGGGCGGCCCGTGACGCGGGGGACCCGGCGGCGGCGCTCGCGGTCGTCCGCGGCCTCACCGTGCCCGACGACATCGCGGCCGCGCTGTGGGAGATCGCGGACACGACAGCCGGTGTCACGGACGAGGCGCAGCGCCTCACGGCGGCGATCGAGGCCGCCGACGACGGCACGCCGCTCGCGCGTACCCTGCGCGCGGTCCGGTACGTCACGGTGGGCTGGGCCATCCGGTCGCACGCGCGCGCGGAGCACGTCTCGGCGAGTCAGTTCGAGCAGTTCCACGACTGGCTCCGGCAGGCCGAGCGCGTCCTGTTCGACGTGTGCTCGGAGCACCCCGGCTACGCACCGGCCTGGGAGCCCCGGATCACGACGGCTCGTGGCCTGCAGCTCGGGCATGGTGAGGCGCGACGCCGGTACGACCGGCTCGCGGCGCTCGACCCGCAGTTCTTCGCCGCGCAGCGGGTGTACCACCAGCAGATCCTGCCCAAGTGGAGCGGGTCGTGGGAGGAGGCGTCCCGGTTCGTCGAGGAGTGCGCGGCCGACGCCGCACCTGGAGCCCTCGGTCCGGCTCTCGTGGTCGACCACGCGATCGAACGGTGGCTCGACGGCGAGAAGAAGGTCCCGTCCGCGATGGTGGACCGGGTTCGTGAGGCGGCCGCCGCCACGGTGCTGCATCCCGACCACTCCCGTACCGCGGCGACGGCGACGGCTCACGCGAACTTCGCGTTGTTCTTCACGATCGCCAAGGTGCCTGCCGAGGCCTGGCCGCACTTCGAGGCCCTCGGGAACTCGCCCGTCGAGGGGATGTGGGGCTACTACGACGTCCGGGCCGAGGTGCCCTACAAGGTGCAGCGGGACAACGCCGCCAAGGCCGCAGCCAAGGTCTCCGCTCGTTCGGGCGTGCCGGCATGACGATCTCCGCGCTTCCGGACCTGGCGGACTTCCCTGGTGTCGTGCTTTCCGAGTCCGACGGGGTCCCTGTGCTCCTTGCTCCGCGTGAGGGGAACCTGGGCGCGGGGATCGTCTTCCGTGTCGGCACCGCGCACGAGACCCTCGCGACGTCCGGCATCACCCACCTGGTCGAGCACCTCGCACTGCGGGGGCAGGTCCTCAGCGAGGCGCACCTGAACGGACAGACGCACGCTGATGTCACGGTGTTCCATGTGGCCGGATCGGTCCACGACGTCGTGTCCTACCTGAACGATGTCTGCGCGTCGTTGCAGGACCTGCCGCTCGACCAGATCGAGACCGAGAAGGACATCCTGCGGTCCGAGGCGGAGGGCAGGAATCCGGGCTTCGGAGGCGCGCTGCGTGTCAACCGGCACGGGGCGCGCGGCTACGGACTGGCGGGGTACGGCGAGCGGGGCCTCGACCGGATCACGCCGGCCGAGGTACGGCAGTGGGCGGCACGGATGTTCACACGTGAGAACGCGGTCGCCTGGGTCACTGCCGACGCGCTTCCCGCGGGCCTGGACCTGAGCCTGCCGTCGGGTGAGCGCATGTACCCGCCCGCCGTGACCGACGTGCTCAAGGGCACACCCGCGTATCTGTCCGGGCTACGGGACGGCGTGTCCCTCGACGCGTTGGTGCCGCGAGGATATCCGGCGCTCCTGGCGACCGGGGTGATCCGGGAGGTGCTGCACCGCGACCTGCGCCGTAGCGCCGACATCGCACAGTCCTTGAGCGTGTCCTACGACCACCTGGACGATGAGCTCGCGCGGGTCTCCGTTGTCGTGCGGGCGGCCGAGGGGCGCCAGGACGCTGCGGCCGGTGGCCTGGCCGACGCGCTGGGCGGCCTCCGGTTCCACGTGACCGAGGACGACCTGGCCGCGGCCCGCGAGGGGATGCTCGAGGAGATGGCGGAGGCTGCGGCAGCGCCTGCCGCCGACCTGCTGCCGTCGCTCGCCTACCGCATGGTGACCGGTCGAGACCTCGACGGTTCGGACCAGGCTCGCGCCGCCGTGGAACAGGTGTCGGCGAACGACGTCCTCGGCACGATGCGCGAGGTATGGGGCAGCGCGCTCTGGTACGGGCCGGCACCCCTGGACTGGGCCGGGATGGCACCCGCCCCGGAGCAGTCACCTGCACTTGCGAAGGGGCGGTCCTACCCGCGCATCGACGTGCCGGACGTCTCGCTCGTGATCGGTCCTGACGGTGTCGGGAGTGCCTCGCCCGACGGCGTCGTGACGGTCCTGTTCGCCGACTGCGTGCTGATGGAGACGGTGCCCGACGGCGCGCGAGTGCTCACCGGGGCCGACGGGTTCCGGGTCGTGATCGAGCCGACGCTCTATCGCTCCCTCACGGTGGCTGACATCGCCGCGTCCGTCGACCGGCACGTGCCCGAGGACGTCGTGGTGCACCATCCCGCACGCGCCCCGCAGGACATCCCGGTTGCTGTGCCGCCGAAGAAGGCGGGCAAGGTCGCGCGCTCGGTGTGGGGGACCATCGAGCGTCTGATCGCGCTCTGGTTCGGCGTGTTCGTCCTGTTCGTCGTCGCGGAGCTGATCGCGCGGGAGCTTTTCGGAGCCGAGCTGCGCCTCGGCTTCCTTCCCCTGCTCGTCCTGGTGGCGACCACTGTCCAGCTCCTGCGCAAGCGGCACGGGAAGGGGGAGCGATGACCGGCGTTATGCGCGAGCTTCCCCGGACCCTCTTCGCTCGGCACCCCGGCCGCGTCGCCGGAGGTCTCGTGTTCCGCGTGGGCCTTGCCGACGAGACGCTCGCCACCAGCGGCATCACCGCGCTGGTGGTGGCGCTCGCCCTGCGCTCGGTCGAGCGGCCGGGTCTGGACATCACTGCCTCGGTCGGCCCTGTCGTGACCCACGTGCGGGTGAGCGGCTCCGCCGAGCGCGTGCGAACGACGCTCCGGGACCTGACACATGCCCTGGCGAACCTGCCGGTGCAGCACCGCGAGACCGAGACACGTGCGCTCGACGAGCGGCAGACAGATGCAGTCGGGGTCATGGCCTGGCGGTACGGGTTCCAGTCGTACGGCCTGGGCCCGGGGCAGCACGTGGGACTCCATGGCGCGACCGCCGCCGATCTCCGGTCGTGGTCCGCCGAGCGGTTCGCGAGCTCCAACGCGGTCGCGTGGTACGCGGGTGACGAGGAGCCGGACCTCGGCCTGGCGTTGCCGGCCGGAGGGCTCGCCGCAGCACCCTATCCGCCGCCGGCTGTCCCGGAGCCGGTGCTGTCACTCCCCGCCGAGGCTCCGGCCGGCGGCCCGAACGTCGTGTGGGAGGTCGTGGCCCCGGACGTGCCCGCGCTCCAGGTGCTCGCCGAGGTGGCCCGTCGGACGCTGTTCCGGCGCATGCGCCAGGACCAGGGCTGGACGTACGACGTCTCCGCCGCGATCGGCGTGCTCGACGGGCGGGAAGCCACGCTGCGGATCGCCGCGGGGCTGCGACCGGAGACGGCCGCCGAGGCCACAGGCGAGTTCCTGGACACCCTTGGTCGGCTGCGGTACTTCGTCGCCGAGGACGATGTCGCGGCAGCGCGTGCGCACCTGCTCCTGGCGTTCGACGAGCCCCACCAGGAGGCGATGTGGCTGCCCGACGAGGCCCTGCTGACGCTGCTGGGACAGCCCGTCCCGTCGCCGGCCGAACGGAGAGCGGCGATCGCCGAGGTCACCGCCGCCGACGTCGTCTCCCTGGCGCGCGCCGCCTGGGACACCGGGCTGCTGGTCGCGCCGGTCGGGTCCGGTTGGGCCGGGACCGCCGTCGCGCGGCGGGGTGCGGGTGAGGCCGTCACCGGCCGCGCCTTCGAGCGCATCGACGTGGACGCGACGATCGTCGTCGGGGACCACGGCGCCACGCTCCGGGACGGGCGGACCCGGACGACCGTCCGGTTCGCCGAGACGGCCGCGCTGCTGGCTCACCCCGACGGCGGGCGCCTCCTGGTCGCGCTTGACGGGGCGCGGATCCCGTTCGAGCCCACTCTGCACGACGACCTCGACGCGTCGACCGTCGCCGAGCTGGTGGACCGGCACGTGCCTGAGGAACTGGTCGTGCCCGTTCCCCGCGCGACGGCACCGGAGCGTCCCGACAAGGAACGGATCAAGCAGGCGGGCCGGGCCCGCGCCGACCGGGAGGTCGAGGAGGACGGGATCCTGCGCACCGCCGGAGCCGCGGTGGCAGGCACCGGCAAAGCCGTGCTCGAGCTCGGCAAGCTGGCCGGCATCCTCGCCCTGGTCCTCGTTCTCCTCGCCGCCGTCGGCGGCACGCTCTTCTCCGGCGTGCTGCTCATGGTCTGGATCGGCAGCCTGCTCGACGGCGAGCGGGACTGGCTGACGCTCGCCGTCGTCGTGCCCGCGGGTCTGGCCTGCGCCGGCATCACCTGGCTCACCTACAAGGCGGTCATCCGGCTGGGCGGCGAGGACAAGGGCAAGGCGGACGACGCCGGCTGACGCCCGGTGGCGGCGAGGCGGGTCAGCCCTCGGCGAGACGCGCCGGGAACCCGCCCGTCGCCACCGGACCCCAGCGCTCGATCGTGATGCGCACGAGCGACTTGCCCTGCTCGACCATCGCCGCGCGGTACTCGTCCCAGTCCGGGTGCTCCTTGCCGGCCGCCGCGCGGAAGTAGTCGACCAGAGGCTCCACCGACTCGGGGACGTCCAGCACCTCGGCCGTGCCGTCCACCTGCACCCAGGCGCCCCCGAAGTCCTCGCCGAGCGCCAGGAACGACGCCGCGGACCGCGCCTTCAGGTTCCGCACCTTGGCCCGCTCCGGGTACGTCGAGACGACGACACGGCCCTGCGGGTCCACGCCGTACGTCACGGGGCTGAGCTGCGGGGCGCCGTCGGCCCTGCTCGTCACGAGGATCCCGTTGCGGCGCGAGCGCAGGAACTCCAGCAGCTCGTCCCGGGACACGGTCGTGTTGGTCGCGATAGTCCTGGCCATGGGCGTCAGGCTACGCGCAGCGGCGCCCACCACGGCCGGCGGCGCGAAGGAGCCCCGGCGGTGACTAGAATTCTCGTCGACCCTCACCTCACGCTGGAAGGACTTCTTCGTGCTCCGCACCCACACGGCCGGCTCACTGCGGGCCGAGCACATCGGCCAGACCGTCACCCTCACGGGCTGGGTCGACCGCCGCCGTGATCACGGGGGAGTGGCGTTCATCGACCTGCGTGACGCGTCCGGCATCGCCCAGGTCGTCATCCGCGACGAGGAGATCGCCCACCCGCTGCGCGCCGAGTTCGTGCTGCAGGTCACCGGCGAGGTCGGCCGCCGCCCCGAGGGCAACGCCAACGCCAACCTCGCCACCGGCGAGATCGAGGTCGTCGCCACCGAGGTCGTCACCCTCAACGAGTCCGCGCCGCTGCCGTTCCAGGTGTCCACGGCGCTCGCGGACACCGAGGTGATCGGCGAGGAGGCGCGTCTCAAGCACCGCTACCTCGACCTGCGCCGTCCGGCCCCCGCGCACGCCCTGCGCCTCCGTGCCAAGGCCAACCAGGCCGCGCGCCGCGTGCTCGACGAGCAGGACTTCGTCGAGATCGAGACGCCGACCCTGACCCGGTCCACCCCGGAGGGTGCCCGCGACTTCCTGGTCCCGGCGCGCCTCGCGCCCGGCTCCTGGTACGCGCTGCCGCAGTCGCCGCAGCTCTTCAAGCAGCTCCTCATGGTGGGCGGCATGGAGCGCTACTACCAGATCGCGCGCTGCTACCGCGACGAGGACTTCCGCGCCGACCGCCAGCCGGAGTTCACGCAGCTCGACGTCGAGATGAGCTTCGTGGACCAGGAGGACGTGATCGCCCTCGGCGAGAAGATCCTCCAGGCGCTCTGGGCGTTGGTCGACGTCGAGATCCCCACGCCCATCCAGCGCATCACGTTCCACGAGGCGATGCGCTTGTACGGCACCGACAAGCCGGACCTGCGGTTCGAGAACCCGATCGTGGAGCTCACCGACTACTTCAAGGCCACGCCGTTCCGGGTGTTCCAGGCCGAGTACGTGGGCGCCGTGGTCATGACCGGCGGGGCGGCCCAGCCGCGCCGCCAGTTCGACGCCTGGCAGGAGTGGGCCAAGCAGCGCGGCGCCCGCGGACTCGCCTACGTGACCTTCACGGAGGAGGGAGAGCTCGGCGGCCCCGTCGCCAAGAACCTGTCCGACGACGAGCGCGCCGGCCTGGCGGCCGCGACCGGCGCCCGGCCCGGCGACGCCGTCTTCTTCGCCGCGGGCAAGACGTCGGAGGCGCGGGCCCTGCTCGGCGCCGCCCGCCTGGAGATCGCGCGGAAGCTCGGACAGATCGGCACGCCTGAGACGGATGACGCCTGGTCCTTCGTGTGGGTCGTGGACGCGCCCCTGTTCAAGCCGGCCGGCGAGGACGACGACGTCGACCTCGGCTCGTCCGCCTGGACCGCCGTGCACCACGCGTTCACGTCGCCCACGCCCGAATGGATCGACTCGTTCGAGAAGGAGCCGGGCGAGGCCCTGGCCTACGCGTACGACATCGTCTGCAACGGCAACGAGATCGGCGGCGGCTCGATCCGTATCCACCGCCGTGACGTGCAGGAGCGCGTCTTCGAGGTGATGGGCATCGGGCACGAGGAGGCGCAGGAGAAGTTCGGCTTCCTGCTCGACGCCTTCGCGTTCGGCGCCCCGCCGCACGGCGGCATCGCGTTCGGCTGGGACCGCATCGTGTCCCTGCTGACGAAGTCGGCCTCGATCCGCGACGTCATCGCGTTCCCGAAGTCGGGCGGCGGGTTCGACCCGCTGACGGCGGCGCCGGCGCCCATCACGCCGGAGCAGCGCAAGGAGGCCGGCGTCGACTTCACGCCCGAGGCCGCACCCGTGGCGGCCCCCACGGCGTGACGCGGCTGGGCGGCCACGGGCTCGACCACGTCTTCCACCGGGCGCGCTCCGACTTCTTCGAGGTCACGCGGACCTGGACGGACCGGACGAGTCCGGACGACGCCGGTGCGGCCGCCGTCGTCGAGCTCGTCGACCCGACGGGGGAGCGGCCCGGCCGGTGGCTCAACGCCGTCGGCCGGGCCGACCGGCTGGCGCGCCTGATGACCACGGTGGTGCCCGACGGCGACGTCGTGGCCGCCACGGTGACCCGCGGCACCGGGGCCCTGGCCGGCGAGACCCTCGCGGGCTGGGGCCTCGCGCCGGATTCCACCTGGGACCGCATGGTCACGGAGGTGGCGCCGCCCGTGCGCGACGGGTCGCCGGCCGTCGAGGTGCTCGACCTGGACCGGCACACCGACGAGATCGTCGGCCTGCTCGCCCGGGCGAACCCCCGCACGCGTTCCGGCGCGTCGGGACCCCGGGCACGACTGACCCGCTGGTACGGGGTGCGTGCCCCGTCTGCGTCCCCCGGGGAGCGCGCCGGCGCGCTGGTCGCCGTGGGATCGGCGACCCCGACCCCGACCGGGTCCGTCCACCTCGGGTCGATCGGGACCGACCCGACGCGCCGCGGGCGGGGGCTGGGCAGCGCCCTGACGGCCCGCATGACGGCGGACGGCGTCGCGGAGCACGGGCTGGTGACGCTCGGCCTCTACGACGACAACGCGCCCGCGCGCCGCGTCTACGAGCGCCTGGGCTTCGTGCTGGCGCACCAGGTGGAGACCTGGCGGCGCGAGTGAGGGCACTGCCGCGCGCGCAGGTCTGCGTCATCCCTGGTTAGGTGGAGGAGGGGCATCGGTCCCGGTGCTCCCAGCTCCCTGAACTGGAAGGGAAGGCAGCCTCATGACCGAGAACGAGGGCGGTACGCCGCGCGATCCCCAGCGGGAGACGCCGCCTACGCAGCCGTTGCCCGGGTCGACCCCTTCGCAGGGTTCGGACCCGACACCCACGCAGCCTCTTCCGGGCGAGCCGTACCGCGCGGAGCAGCAGCCCGCCGGACAGCAGCCCACACCGCAGCAGCCCGGCCCGCAGCAGCCCGGCCCGCAGCAACCCGGCCCGCAGCAGCCCGGCCCGCAGGAGCCGTACCCGGGCTCGGCGGCCGGTCCCGACGCGGGCGCACCCTACGGGCAGCAGGGCGTCCCGACGCCCTACGGCCAGCCCGGCGCCCCGGCCGCACCGCAGTACGGGTACGGGCAGACGCCGCCCAAGAACGACCTGGGTGTGTGGGCGCTGATCACGGGCATCCTCAGCTATGTGTTCTGCCCGCTCCTGCTCGGGATCGCGGCGATCATCACAGGCACGATGAGCCGCCGGGCCGCCGACGCGGGCCTGGCGAACAACCGCGGCATGGGCACCGCGGGTCTGATCCTGGGCTGGATCAACGTGGTGCTGGTCGTGCTCGCCATCGTGTTCTTCGTCATCGCGCTGGCGGTCGGGCTGTTCGCCGGCGGCCTGAACGGATGGGAAGACATGGACCCCAACGACTGGAACTACTGACCCCGCGCACGTGCGAACACGGGTAGGACTCCCCGCGCGGTTTTCCTGCCGCGCGGGGCGTCCTACCTGTAGGTTTGGCACCTCCGGGCCGGTCCAGTCCCCCGGCTCACCGCAAGCAGAGAGGTAGCACGATGACCCAGCCTGACGGCGGCCAGTCGCCCTACGACCCGCCGCAGCAGCCGCCCGAGCAGGGACAGCCGGCGACACCGGCTCCGGGCCCGGTCCCCGGCCAGCCCGCCCCGTACCAGCAGGCGCCGTACGGGCAGCAGCCGTACGACCAGCAGCAGCCGGTCTACGCGCAGGGCGGTCAGCCCGCCTACGGCGCGCCGCTGCCGAAGAACAGCCTCGCCGTCTGGTCGCTCGTGCTCGGCATCCTGTCCGTGCTCGGCTGCGGTCTGCTCACGGGTATCGCCGCAATCATCACCGGTACCAAGAGCCGGCAGGCGCAGCGCGAGGGTCTCGCGGACAACGGTGGCATGGGCCTCGCCGGTCTCGTCCTGGGCTGGATCGGGACGGTGCTGGTCACGCTCGGCGTGATCGCCTACATCGCGTTCGCGGCCTTCCTGGTCTCGACCCCGGAGTTCCAGGACAGCTTCGAGAACAGCTACGAGCAGGAGCTCGGCGACTCCGGCGCGACCATGGACCCTGAGCTCCAGGAGCTCATGGACGAGCTCGAGAACAGCTGAGCCCGCTCCGCAGCAGCCGGTCAGCCCGCCGCACCCGAGGTGAGACTCCCTCGGTCGTGCGGCGGGCTGACTCGTCGTCTCCCGTCAGCGCCCCCTGGCGCGCCCGAGCATGGAAGGCAGCACGATGACCCAGCCCGACGACGGGCACGGCCCGCGGGACCCGAACGACCAGCCGGCCGGCCCGCAGCCGCCGGTCGAGCAGACGGCGCCGGACCAGCCGACCGGGGAGCAGACGGCGGTCGCGCCCACGCCCCCGGCGCCGCCCCCGGGCCCCGCGTACGGGTATCCCGTGCAGCACCCGTCGGGCCAGCAGGTCCCGTACCCGGGTCAGCCCGGCCCTTATCCCTCGGGTCAGTACCCGTCCGGCCAGTACCCGTCCGGCCAGTACTCCTCCGGCCAGGTGCAGCCGTACCCGCCGCAGGGCCCCGCCGCGTACCAGTACGGCGCTCCGCCGCAGTACGCCTACCCGGTCGCGCCCCCGAAGAACGACCTGGGCGTCTGGTCGCTGGTGACGGGCATCCTGAGCTGGATCCTCTGCCCGCTCGTCCTGGGCATCGTCGCCATCGTCACCGGGAACGCCAGCCACAAGGCGGTCCGCGAGGGCCTGGCGAACAACCCCGGTTCGGCGACGGCGGGCCTGGTCCTGGGCTGGATCAACGTGGCGCTGACCGGCGCCGCGGTGCTGGTCTGGATCGTCTTCCTGGTGGTCGGGCTCCTCGGGGCGGCATTCTCGGTGACCCAGGTATGACCGCGGTCCGGCGGCCTGCGGCAGCACGCAGCATCCCGCGCACCCCGTGGAAGGGGGAGGCATGAGCCAGCCCGACGAGTGGAAGTCGCCCTACGACCCGCCGAAGCAGCCGGACGCCCCGCAGCCCGGCCCGGCCTATGGTCCCGGACCAGGGTCCGCGCCCGGCCAGGCCGGACCGCCGAGCCCCTACCAGCAGCCGTATCAGCAGCAGCAGTGGGACCAGCAGGGACAGCCCTACCCGGCCCAGCCCTACCCGCCCCAGCCGTACCCGGGGCAGCAGCCCTACCCGTACGGCGCGCCCTACTACGGCTACGCCGCACCGCTGGAGAAGAACTCGCTCGGGGTCTGGTCCCTCGTGCTGGGCATCCTCAGCGTCATCCTGCTGTTCGCCTGCGGTGTCGGCGGCTTCCTGGCCGGGATCCCGGCGATCATCACGGGGCACCTGAGCCGCAGGGCGCAGAAGGAGGGCCAGGCCGACAACGGCGGCATGGGCCTGGTCGGCATCATCACGGGCTGGGTGACGATCGGGCTGACCCTGCTCCTGGTCGTCGGGATCGTCATCCTGTTCAGCATCCCGGAGTTCCGGGAGGGTTTCTTCGACGAGAGCACGTCCGGCTACAGCTACGAGTACTGAGCCGCCGGGCACCAGGCCGACGTCGCCGGCGGTCGCGGGTCACGCACCCGCGACCGCGCCGGCCACGTAGCCGTCGGGGCGCACCAGCAGGGCGGTCGCGCCGCCGTCGGACCGGCGGACGACGACGCGCTCGGCCGGGTCGACCTCGCCGGGCGCGGCCGGCAGGCCGGGAGCCGGCGCGTCCGCCGGGGCGACCAGCACGAACCGCCCGGCGCGGAGGGCCTCGGCGAGACGCGACCCGCCCTCCAGCGGGAGGTCCCGCGCCCGGCTGCCGACCAGCGGGTGCGCTCCGCGGGGGTGCGGGTAGGCGACGCCCAGCGCGGACACCGTGAGCGCCGCCCGCCGGCGGACCGGGGCCACCCGGGAGACCAGGCCGACGACGCTGCGCCGTACAGCCGCGACCAGCGGCCCCGGCAGGGTGGCGACCCGCAGGATCCCGCCGCTGGTGCGCAGCACCTGCCGCCCCACCGGGTGCCGTTCGGCCTCGTAGCCGTCGAGCACGGCGTCCGCCGCGTCGTCGGGCAGGCGCAGCGCGGCGGCGAGCCGCCAGCCGAGGTTCGCGGCGTCCTGCATGCCGGTGTTCATGCCGAGCCCGCCCGCGGGGCTGTGCACGTGCGCGGCGTCGCCGGCCAGGAGGACGCGGCCCGCGCGGTAGGCGGGCGCCTGCCGCTCGTCGGCGTGGAAGCGGGACAGGAAGCGCGCCTCGGTCATGCCGAAGTCGTCGTGCAGCGTGGCGCGGGCGATGGTGCGCACCTCGTCGAGGTCGACCGGCTCGTCCTCGCTCACGTCGCGGTCGCCGTGCCAGCCGATGAACCGGTACCAGCCGTCGCCGAACGGGGCGAGGAACCCGAGGGAGTCGTTCGCGGCGGCGACCGTGAGCAGGTCGGCGGGCTGCCGCGCCAGCCGGACGTCGGCCAGGACCATCGAGCGGATCACTGCCCGGCCGGGGAACGGGATGCCGACGGCGTCACGCACCGTGGACCGCGCGCCGTCGGTGCCGACGACGTACCGGGCGCGCAGGTCCGGGCCGTCGGCGGTGGTGACCGTGACGCCGTCGTCGTCCTGGGCCAGGGCGGTGACCCGGGTGTCGTGCCGGAAGACGGCGCCCGCCTCCTCGGCGCGGCGCCGCAGCAGCCGCTCCACCTCGTACTGGGGCGCGACGAGCACGTACCGGAACCGGGACGGCAGGTCCGCCAGGTCGATGGTGAGCCGCTGGAAGAGCCGGAGGCTGGTGACCTGCTGCCCGCGGGTGAGCAGCTCGTCCGCCAGGCCGCGTGCGTCGAGCACCTCGAGGCTGCGCGCGTGCACGGCGAACGCCCGGGTCAGGTTGCTCAGCCCGGCCGGCCGCTTCTCCAGCACGGTGACGTGCGCCCCGGCCGTGGCGAGGTCCCCGGCGAGCAGCAGGCCGGTCGGGCCGGCCCCGACGACGACGACGTCCGTGTCCATGGTGTCCTCCTGGGGTGGGCCAACGAGTGTTTGCCAACGCTTGTTGACCAACGTAGCGGACCGGCTGGGCGAAGGTCAACGTGTGTTGGCATACAGTTGTTGGCATGACAGACACCGATGCTCCGCGGCGCCGCTCCGACGTGACCCGCGCGTCGATCCTGGACGCGGCCCGGGCACGGTTCGCGGCCGACGGCTACGAGCGCGCCACGGTGCGCGCCATCGCGCAGGACGCGGGGATCGACCCGTCGATGGTGATGCGCTACTACGGCTCCAAGGAGGGCCTGTTCGCTGCGGTCATCGACGTGGAGCTGGTGCTCCCGGACCTGGCCGCGATCCCGGTGGACGACGTCGGGGCGGTACTGGTGGGGCACTTCCTCGACCTCTGGGAGCACGACAGCGTGCTGCAGACGCTGCTGCGCGTGGGGGTGACGAACGAGGCCGGGGCCGCGCGGATGCGCGACGTGTTCTCCGGCCAGATCCTGCCGCTCGCGCAGCGGTTCGTCGGGGCCGGCGAGGACGCGGCGCGGCGGGCCGCCCTGGTCGCCTCGCAGGTGCTCGGCATGGCGCTGGTGCGGTACGTGCTGCGGTTCGGCCCCGCCGCGGACCTGACCAGGGCGGACGTCGTCGCCTGGCTGGGGCCCACCGTGCAGCGGTACCTCACGGCACCGCGGCCGTGACGGGCGGCGGGGGTGCCGTGATTCACGTTGCGCCCCGGCGTCGTCCCATGTCAGGCTGTGTGCGCTCCTGCGGGTGTGCCGCGCGTGTGAGGGAGCTACGGACAAGGACTGTGATGACGGGCATCTCCCGGTACGAGAACACCTCGCGCTGACGCCTGCCCTCCACGAGGGCTCCGGGCGTCGGCACCACGCCACCTCCCGGGAGTCCCTGCTGTGTTGTCCAACCCTTCTGTCGTGCTGCACGACGTCACTTTTGCCTGGCCCGACGGCGCCGTCGCGCTCGATCACGTCTCCGGCGCCTTCGGCCGCGGCCGCACCGGCCTGACCGGTCTCAACGGGGCCGGCAAGTCCACCCTGCTGCGCGTCATCGCCGGCCTGCTCACGCCCACCTCCGGCCGGGTCGCCCTGAGCGGCACCGCCGACTACCTGCCGCAGCGCATCACGCTCGACGTCCACGCGACGGTCGCCGACCTGCTGGGCATCACGCCCGTCGTGCGCGCGCTGCGGGCCATCGAGTCCGGCGACGTCGACGAGGCGCACTTCGACGTCGTCGGCGACGACTGGGACGTCGAGGAGCGGGCCGTCGCGCTGCTGGCGGCGACGGGCCTGCCCACCGGCCTCGACCGGTCGGTCGCCACCCTGTCCGGCGGCGAGACGATGCTGACGGCGATCACCGGTGTGCGGCTGCGCCAGTCGACCGGGAGCGCCGCCGTCGCGCTGCTCGACGAGCCGACGAACAACCTCGACGGCGCCGCCCGCGAGCGCCTGTACGAGCTGGTCCGCGGCTGGCGGGGCGCGCTGGTGGTCGTCTCGCACGACCTGGCCCTGCTGGAGCTGATGGACGACACGGCCGAGCTGCGTGCCGGGTCGCTGACGACGTTCGGCGGCCCGTACTCGGAGTACCGGGCGTGGCTCCAGGTGCAGCAGGAGGCGGCGGCGCAGACGCTGCGTGCGGCCGAGCAGACGCTGCGCCGCGAGAAGCGGCAGCGGATCGAGGCCGAGGAGCGGATCGCGCACAGCGAGCGCAAGGGCCGCAAGGACGCCGCGAACAGCAAGTACGTCAAGGCCGTGATCAACGACCGGCGCAACAGCGCGGAGAAGTCCGCCGGTGCGCGGCGCGGGATGCTGGACGACAAGGTGGACGCCGCACGGGCCGCCGTCGACCTGGCGGAGCGCGCGGTGCGCGACGACGACCGGATCTCCGTGGACCTGCCCGACCCGGGGGTGCCGGCCGGGCGGCGGCTGGCGGTGCTGCGGGGCGCGGACGGCCGGGAGGTCGTGATCCAGGGTCCGGAGCGGATCGCGCTGACGGGTCCGAACGGCGTCGGCAAGACGACCCTCCTGGAGCGCCTGCTCTCGATACCCGCCCCTGCCCCGTCGGGTGCTGGGTATGTGTCGGGCCAGGCCCCCTCGGGGCCGCAGACACCCAGCACTCAAGGAGATGGGCGGGACGGGCAGGGGTTCGCGGACGGGGAGCTGCTGACCGAGCGCGCGGCGTACCTGCCGCAGCGGGTCGACGTGCTGCCGGACGCGTCCTCCGTGCTGGACGCCGTGCGGGAGGGCGCGCCGCACGTGCCACCGGGGGAGCTGCGCAACCGGCTGGCGCGGTTCCTGGTGCGGGGCGCCGCCGTGGACCGGCCGGTGGCGACGCTGTCGGGCGGCGAGCGGTTCCGGGTGGCGCTGGCGCGCCTGCTGCTGGCGGACCCGCCGGCGCAGCTCCTGGTGCTGGACGAGCCGACGAACAACCTCGACATCGCGAGCACGGACCAGCTCGTGGACGCGCTGTCGGCCTACCGGGGTGCGCTGCTCGTGGTGAGCCACGACGGCGCGTTCCTGGAGCGGCTGGGCCTGGACGCGGAGATCCGGCTGGATCCGGAGGGAAATCTGACGCAGGTGCGCCGGTGACGTGTACGGGTTAACCCTGATGCGCCATTTTTCACCCGCTGTGTACGGTCTCGGTACGCATCCGACCGACATCTTCGGGAGACGACGATGAAGACCAACCCGAGGCGCCTCGCCCTGCTCAGCTCCGTGACCGCGATGGTCCTGGCGGCCGGCGGCATGGTCGGCGCCGCCGCGACGGAGGTCGCCGGGGCCCGGGCCGCCGGGCAGTCCGAGCCGCAGGCCGCCGCGGAGAAGCTGCCCGGCGCGCCCTACCTCTACCTGGGCTGGGGCGACCCGCAGAGCGCCACCTCGGTGATGAGCGAGACCGGGGTCTCGGCGTTCACCATGGCGTTCATGCTGTCGTCCGGCGGCTGCACGCCGGCGTGGGACGGGCAGCGTCCGCTGACCGGCGGCGTCGACGAGCAGACGATCGACGCGATCCAGGCCGCCGGCGGCCAGGTGCAGATCTCCTTCGGCGGCTACTCGGGCAACAAGCTGGGCCCGAACTGCTCCAGCCCGGAGGCGTTCGCCGGGGCCGTGCAGCAGGTGATCGACGCGCACGGGCCCGACGTCGTGGACTTCGACATCGAGAACACCGACGAGTACGAGGACTACGCCGTCCAGGACTTGATCCTGCAGGGGATCGCGATCGTCAAGCAGAACAACCCCGGCGTCAAGGCCGTGGTGACGATCCCGACCACCACGACCGGCCCGGGCGGGGCCGGCTCGCGCCTGATCACGCGGGCCGCCGAGCTGGGCACGCCGATCGACAACTACACGATCATGACGTTCGACTTCGGCGGCTCCGACATGGTGGCCGACACGATCAGCGCCGCCGAGGGCCTGAAGGACCAGCTCAAGGCGGCGCACGGCTGGTCCGACGCCGAGGCGTACTCGTACTCCGGGATCTCCGGCATGAACGGGCTGTCCGACGTCGGCGAGACCACCACGCCGGCGCAGTGGACCGAGATCCGCGACTGGGCGAACGCCCAGGGGCTGTCCCGGTTCGCGTACTGGGCGGTCAACCGGGACCGGGGCTGCGAGGGCGGCGGCGTGACGTCCAACTGCAGCGGCATCGCGCAGCAGGACCTCGAGTTCACGCGGATCACCGCGGGGTTCTGACCCCCGCCGCGCAGTGGTCGGGCACCGGTTCGCGGTCCGCGAGCCGGTGCCCGACGTCGTCCCGCCGGTGCCCGCTGCCGTCGGCCGGCCGAACCTGTGTGGTACCTGTACGGGTTAGCCCCAATGTTGCGGGTGGCAAGGAAGTCGTACGTTCTCCTCACTTACAGGCTTGAAAGTTCATGAGGAGGACGACCATGCAAGCACGTCTACGGCGCCGTGTCCTCGGCGGCCTCGCGACACTGTCACTGGCCCTCGCCACCGCGCTCGCGCTCGGCGGGGGCGCCCTGCCCGCGCAGGCCGCGACCGGGGCGATCACCGGGTACGGCGGCAAGTGCGTCGACGTCGCGGCGGCGAGCTCCGCGAACGGGACGCAGATCCAGCTCTACGGCTGCAACGGCACGAACGCGCAGAGCTGGGACGTGCGCACCGACGGCACGGTCCGCGCGCTCGGCAAGTGCCTCGACGTCGCGGACGCGAGCACCGCCAACGGGACCCGCATCCAGCTCTGGGACTGCAACGGCAGCGCCGCGCAGACCTGGACCGCGGGCGCGGACGGCACGCTGCGCGCGCTCGGCAAGTGTCTCGACGCGACCGGCCCGAGCTCCGCGGACGGCACGCCGCTGCAGCTCTGGGACTGCTTCGCGGGCGCCAACCAGCGCTGGACGCTCCCGTCCGGCGGCGGCAACCCCGAGCCCAACCCGGCGAAAATGCCGGGCGCGCCCTACCTGTACCTGGGCTGGGGCAACCCGCCCAGCGCCACGTCGGTGATGAGCCAGACGGGCGTGCGGGCGTTCACCATGGCGTTCATCCTCTCGTCCGGGGGCTGCAACCCCGCGTGGGACGGCAGCCGCCCGCTGACCGGCGGCGTCGACCAGCAGACCATCAACGCGATCAAGGCCGCCGGCGGCCAGGTGCAGATCTCGTTCGGCGGCTGGTCCGGCAACAAGCTGGGCCCCAACTGCTCGTCGCCCGCCGCGTACGCCGGGGCCGTGCAGCAGGTCATCAACGCGCACCAGCCCAACGTCGTGGACTTCGACATCGAGAACTCCGACGAGTTCGAGAACTACACCGTCCAGGACCGCATCCTGCAGGGCCTGACCATCGTCAAGCAGAACAACCCGAACGTGAAGATCGCCGTCACGATCGGCACGGGCCGCGGCGGCCCGGAGGGTGCGGGCACCCGGTTGATCAACCGGGCCGCGCAGCTGGGCGTCCCGATCGACAACTACACGATCATGCCGTTCAACTTCGGCTCCTCGAACATCGCGCAGGACACGATCAACGCGTCCGAGGGGCTGAAGAACCAGCTCAAGTCGGCCCGCGGCTGGACGGACGCCCAGGCGTACGCCCACATGGGCATCTCCGGCATGAACGGCAGCTCCGACCAGGGCGAGATCACGACCACCGCCGCCTGGACGCAGATCCGTGACTACGCGCGGAACAACGGGCTGACCCGGCTGGCGTTCTGGTCCGTCAACCGGGACCAGCCGGGGTTCGAGTTCACGCGCATCACGGGAGGCTTCTGATGGGGATCCGCAGCAGCAAGGCATCCGCCCGCACCCTGGTCGTGCTCGCCGTCGCCGTGGGGCTCGTCCTGCCCGCGGCCGCCGCGGGCACGGCGAGCGCCGCGCCCGGGGCGCGCGCCGCCGTCGGGCAGCAGGCGCCCGCCGTACCCGACGCGGTGCCGGACGCCGCTCCTGGTGCCGCGCCGGTGGCCGCTCCCGCCGACGTGCCCGCGACGTTCACGCACCCGGGCGTGCACGTCAGCGCGCCGCAGCTCGACTACATCCGGCAGCAGGTGCAGGCCGGCGCCCAGCCGTGGCGCAGCGCCTACGACTCGATGATGGGCAGCCGGTACGCGTCGCTGTCCTACACGCCGCACCCGCGGGCCGTGGTCGAGTGCGGGTCGTACTCCAACCCGAACTACGGGTGCACCGACGAGCGGGAGGACGCGATCGCGGCGTACACCCACGCTCTGGCCTGGTCGGTCACCCGGGACACGCGGTACGCAAACAAGGCGATCTCGATCATGAACGCGTGGTCGCCGGTGATCCGGGACCACACCAACTCCAACGCGCCGCTGCAGACGGCGTGGGCCGGGTCGGTGTGGCCGCGGGCCGCGGAGATCATCCGGTACACGGGCGCAGGCTGGGCCGCGGCCGACGTCGACCGGTTCGAGACGATGCTGCGGAACGTCTACCTGCCTGAGGTTATCAACGGGTCCAACAGCAACGGCAACTGGGAGCTGTCGATGATGGAGGCCGCCGTCGGCATCGCCATCTTCCTCGACGACCGCACCGCCTACGCGTCCGCCCGGCAGCGGTTCCTGGTGCGGGTGCCCGCGTTCATCTACCTGACCTCCGACGGGTCGGTGCCGCGCACCGTGCCCGGCTCCGGCCGGGACACCCCGGACCAGATCTTCGCCTACTGGCACAACCAGCGCACCCTGGTCAACGGCCTGTCCCAGGAGACCTGCCGGGACTTCACGCACACCGGCTACGGCATCTCGGCGATCTCGCACGTCGCCGAGACCGCCGCGATCCAGGGCGACGACCTGTACCCGCAGGTGGGGGAGCGGCTGCGGCACGCGCTCGGGTTCCACTCGACCTACCAGCGGGGCACCGCGGTGCCGTCCTGGCTCTGCGGCGGGTCGGTGCACCTGGGCCTCGGCCCGGTCACCGAGGTCGGGTTCAACGCCCTGCACAACCGGCAGGGTCACGCCATGTCGAACACGCAGGCCCTGACGGAGTCCACCCGCCCGGCCGGCACCAACAACCTGTTCGTGGCCTGGGAGACCCTGACCCACGCGAACAACCCGAACGTGCTGCCCTGACGCCGGTCTTCCGGCCGGCAGTCAGGCAGTCAGCCCCACCAGTTCGGTAGTCGGCTTCGAGATCGGCACAGGCCTGTGCCGATCTCGGAGCCGACTGCCGACCTCGACGTCGCACTGCCGACCTCGACCGCACTGCCGACCTCGGCGTGCGGAAGGGAGGCTCAGGGGCGGCGGGCGTACCAGGTGTGCATCAGGTAGTCCTTCTCGGGGCCCGTCACGTGCCAGCGCAGGTCCCACGAGTCCGCCGGCACCCGGACGGCGGGCACTCTTGCCGGGACCTGGGCAGGGAGGTCGATGCCGCCCCGGTAGAGGTCCCGGCCGCACAGGTGCTCGACGGCGCCGGCCGTCCAGGGGTGGAAGTCCCGGCCGTCCTCGAAGGTCACGCGCCACCCCGGCGCGGCCCCGTCGTCGGGCGGCGGTTCGCGGACCAGGAACAGGGTGCGCGTCACCGGGGTGCTCCCCGTGGCCCAGCGCAGGGTGCCGCGCTCGGCCCAGCGGATGCGCCCGTCCTCCTGCGGGGTGAGCTCGGCCCCGCCGTCGGCGGCGTACTGCGTGCCGTCGGCGTGCCGGATCTCCCGCCGGAAGTCCCAGGTACCGACGAGCCGCAGAGGATCCACGCCCTGACCCTAACGGCTCCGCCGGTCGGCAGTCCGCGCCGAGAGATCGGCAGTTCGCACCGAGATCGGCACAGGCCTGGACCGATCTCGGTGCGTCGTGCCGACCTCACGGAAAGGGCGCGTCCACGAGGCAACCGATGGGCGAGGATGTTCCCCATGACCTCGACCCATGAGACCACCGCGCCCGCGGACCTGGACCCGGCCAACCCGTTCGCCGCCCCGTCCACCCTCCCGTACGGCCTGCCCGACTTCGCCGCGATCCGCGAGGAGCACTACGAGCCGGCGATCCTGGCCGGCATGGCCGCCCACCGCGCCGAGGTCGACGCGATCGCCACGAACCCGGAGCCCGCCACCGTCCAGAACACGCTGGAGGCGCTGGAACGGGCCGGGCAGCTCCTGGGCCGGGCCGCCCGGGCGTACTTCAACCAGCTCCCCTCGGACTCGACCCCCGGCCTGGAGGACGTCCAGGAGCGGCTCGCGCCGCGGTTCGCGGCCCACCAGGACGCGATCAACATGGACGCGCGCCTCCACGCGCGCGTGCGTTCCCTGGCCGACGCCGCCGCCGCGGGCGACCTCGACCTGGAGCCCGACACCGCGTACCTGGTCGAGAAGCTCATGAAGCAGTTCCAGCGCTCCGGCATCGAGCTGTCGCCCCAGGACCAGGACACGCTGCGCGACCTCAACGCGCGCATCACGTCGCTGGAGGCGAGCTTCGGGCGCAAGCTCCTGGCCGGCGCCAACGAGGCGAGCGTGCTCGTGACCGACGAGGCGGAGCTCGCCGGCCTCTCCGCCGACGCCCGGGCGGGCGCCCGGGCCGCCGCCGAGGCACGCGGCCAGGACGGCTGGCTCCTGGAGATGCAGCTCTTCACGCACCAGAACGTGCTGGCCTCGCTGGAGAACCCGAGCACGCGCGAGCGTGTGCAGAGCGCCTCCATGGCGCGCGGCGCGACGGGCGGCGAGAACGACACCCGCGAGGTGCTCCTGGAGCTCGCCCGGCTGCGGGCCGAGCACGCGCAGCTCCTCGGCTACGAGCACCACGCGGCCTACATCGCCGCGGACGCGACGGCGGGCACCACGGCGGCGGTCAACGAGATGCTGGGGCGCCTCGCGCCCGCCGCCGTCGCCAACGCGCGGCGCGAGGCGAGCGAGCTCGCGAAGGTGAGCGGGGCGCCGGGCAGCGGCGGCGCGGACGGCGTGGCCGCCGCCGACTGGTCCTACCTCAACGAGGCCGTGCGCAAGCAGCGCTTCAACCTGGACGACGCCGCCCTGCGGCCCTACCTCGAGCTCGAGCGCGTGGTGCACGACGGCGTGTTCAAGGCGGCCGGACTGCTGTTCGGGCTCTCCTTCACCGAGCGCGTCGACCTGCCGGGCTACCACCCGGACGTGCGGGTCTACGAGGTGTTCGACTCGGTCGAGCCGGGGGAGCCGGGCACCGGCCTCGGGCTGTTCCTCGCCGACTTCTACACCCGCGAGTCGAAGCGGGGCGGCGCCTGGATGGACAGCCTCGTCGTGCAGAGCGACCTGCTGGGCGAGAAGCCCGTGGTCGTCAACAACCTCAACATCGTCAAGCCCCCGGCGGGCGAGCCCACGCTGCTCGTGTGGGACGAGGTGACCACCCTGTTCCACGAGTTCGGGCACGCGCTGCACGGCCTGCTCAGCGACGTCCGCTACCCGTCGCAGTCGGGCACCTCCGTGCCGCGCGACTTCGTCGAGTACCCCTCGCAGGTCAACGAGATGTGGTCGTGGGAGCCGCAGATCCTGAGGTCGTTCGCCGTGCACCACACCACCGGCGAGCCGATGCCGGCCGAGTGGGTCGACACCATGCTCGCCTCCCGCGTCTGGGGCGAGGGCTTCTCGACCACCGAGTACCTCGCCGCCGCGCTGCTCGACCAGGCGTGGCACCAGCTCACGCCGGAGCAGGTGCCGACGTCGGTCGAGGACGTGCTGCCCTTCGAGGCGGCGGCGCTCGCCGCGGCCGGGGTCGACTTCGCGTCCGTGCCGCCGCGGTACCGGAGCACCTACTTCAACCACATCTTCGGCGGCGGGTACTCGGCCGGGTACTACTCGTACATCTGGTCCGAGGTGCTCGACGCGGACACCGTGCAGTGGTACGCCGAGAACGGCGGGCTGACCCGGGAGAACGGCGAGGCGTTCCGCCGCAAGCTGCTCGCCCGCGGCGGCTCGCAGGACCCGCTGGCCTCGTTCGAGGACCTGCGGGGGCGCGCCGCCGAGATCACGCCGCTGCTCGAGCGCCGCGGCCTGGTCTGAGGGGTGAGGCGCCGTCCGAGGGGCGCGGCCTGGTCTGAGGGATGAGGCGCCGTCCGAGGGGCGCGGCCTCGTCTGAGGGGTGAGACGCCCGGCCACGGTGGACCGGCCGCCTCGTGCGGCCGGTTACCGTGGCCCTGTGACTGAGACTGTTCCCACCGCCGCGCCCGTGCCCACCGCCGCCGACGAGGTCATCCGGATCTGTCAGGAGCTGATCCGGTTCGACACGTCGAACTACGGCGACAACGAGGGCCCAGGGGAGCGTGCCGCGGCCGAGTACGTCATGGAGCTGCTGCACGAGGTGGGGCTTCAGCCCGAGCTGTTCGAGTCCAGCCCGGGACGGGCCTCCGTCGTCGTCCGGCTGGAGGGGCAGGACCGTGGCCGGCCCGCGCTGGTGCTGCACGGGCACCTCGACGTGGTGCCCGCCGCGAAGGACGACTGGAGCGTGGACCCGTTCGGCGCCGAGCTCACAGAGGGGCTCCTGTGGGGCCGCGGCGCCGTCGACATGAAGGACATGGACGCCATGATCCTGGCGGTCGTGCGGCAGATGGTGCGCGAGGGCCGCAAGCCCGCGCGCGACGTGGTGGTCGCGTTCTTCGCCGACGAGGAGGCGGGCGGCGTGTACGGCGCCCGCTGGGCCGTGGACCACCGCCCCGACCTGTTCGAGGGAGCCACGGAGGCGATCTCCGAGGTGGGCGGCTACTCGGTCGAGGTGGGCGGCAAGCGGGCCTACCTGCTGCAGACGGCGGAGAAGGGCATCGCCTGGCTGCGGCTGATCGCCGACGGGCGGGCCGGGCACGGCTCGCAGGTCAACGAGGAGAACGCGGTCACCGAGCTCGCCGCCGCCGTCGCGCGGATCGGGCAGCACGCCTGGCCGACCACGATCACCCCGACCGTGGACGCGCTGCTGCGCGGCGTCGGCGACCTGACGGGGCTGCCCGTGGACCACGAGGACCCGGCCACGATCGACGCCCTGGTCGCCGCGCTCGGCCCGGTGGCGAAGTTCGTGGGCGCCACGGTGCGCAACACGTCCAACCCGACCCAGCTCGCCTCCGGGTACAAGGCGAACGTGATCCCGGGCCGCGCCGAGGCGACCGTGGACGTACGGCTCCTGCCGGGGCACGAGGAGGCCGGGATGGCCACGCTGCGCGAGCTGGCCGGACCCCGGGTGCGGATCGAGCCGATCCACCTGGACACGGCGCTGGAGGTGCCGTTCAGCGGGTCGCTGGTCGACGCGATGGTCGCCGCGATCGACGCCGAGGACCCGGGCGCGAAGGTGCTGCCGTACACGCTGTCCGGCGGCACGGACAACAAGTCGCTGCACCGGCTGGGCATCACCGGCTACGGCTTCGCGCCGCTGCAGCTCACGAACGACCTGGACTTCGCCGGCATGTTCCACGGCGTGGACGAGCGGGTGCCGACCGAGGCGCTGAAGTTCGGCACGCGCGTGCTGGACCGCCTGCTCGCCACCTGCTGACCCGTCCGGAGCACTGACGCCCGGCGCACGCGCGCACGTGCCGGACGCTCAGGTCACCCGGGTGACCTGAGCATCCGGCACGGGGTCAGAGGGTCGAGGAGACCTTGATGATCTTGCGGCGGAGCCAGACCTTGCGTCTGCCGCCGATGTAGAGAAGGGTCCTTGCCAGTTCCCAACGGCCGTACTCGGCTTCGTCGGTGAGCACCTTGCGGGCGTCCGGCACCGTGGTGTCCGGCTCGAAGGTCACGACGCGGTACTCGTACTGACTGTTCTTGCGGAACACGGAGCCGTCTCTCGCCATCTGATGCACCGTCCTCGGGTCGCGGGTGAGGTCAGTTTATGCCGGTTTGATTGCAGACCGGTGACAGCAATGAATTTCGTCTGCCCATTGTGGCCCATGGGGCGCTACCTTCAAGGCATGACCGTTGAACCGCGTGCCGCGCTCGACCGCCTCGTAGCCGCACTCGAGGCCCACCACCACGCGGTCGCCACTCGCCGGAGTGACGACGACCCCGCCGTCGACGACGCCTACGACGTCCTGGCCGACGCCTACGAGGTGTACGAGGACTCCCTGGCCACGGTGTTCGGCGAGGTGACGCCGTTCTACCTGGCCGACGAGGTGGACGAGGACGACGACGACGAGGACGACGAGTCGGACGAGGACCTGGAGGACCTCGAGGACCTCGACTTCGACGACGACCTGGGCGAGGTCGAGGAGTCGGAGGACCAGCCGCAGCCTGCGCAGCAGCGCTGACCCGGCGCGGGCTCAGGCCCGGGCGGGCGAACGGTCACCAGCGTTCCGGATAGCCGATCTCCGGGGCGGAGACGTCGTCGAGGGCGGCGTGCACCTCGTACGGCAGCTCGAGGGTCACGGCCGCCAGCGACGAACGGAGCTGGGTGGGCGTCCGCGCGCCCACGATCGCCGACGCGATGCCCTCGCGCTCCAGGAGCCAGGCGAGCGCCACCTCCCCGGCGGCGCGGCCCAGCCCCTCGGCGGCGGTCGCCACGGCCTCGACGACAGCGGACGCCGGCCCCTCCAGGTACGGCTGGACGAAGCCCGCCAGCGCCCCGGCGGCCCGTGAGTCGGCGGGGATGGCACGCCGGTACTTGCCGGTGAGCACGCCGCGCCCGAGCGGGGACCAGGCCAGCAGCCCGGCACCGAGGGCGTCGGCGGCCGGGACGACGTCGCGCTCCACGCCGCGCTGCAGCAGCGAGTACTCGAGCTCCACGGCGGCCAGGCCGACGTCGGGCTCCAGGAGCGTCGCCACGCGCGCCGTCGCCCAGCCGGGGTGGTTGCTCAGGCCCACGTACCGGGCGCGCCCGCTGGTCACGGCGATCCGCAGCGCGTTGCACGTCTCCTCGAGCGACGTATTGGGGTCGGGGCAGGCCACGAGGAACAGGTCCACGTGGTCGGTGCCCATCCGCACCAGCGACTCGTCGAGGCTGTCGAGCAGCGCGCCGCGGGAGGCGCCCACGACGCGGCCCGGGCCGCCGTCGGGCCGCGTCTCCGACCGGATGCCGGCCTTGGTGGCGAGCACCAGCTCGTGCCGGCCCACCTTGCCGGACAGGAGCGTGCCGATCACGCGCTCGGAGTCGCCGTCGGCGTAGCTGGCCGCGGTGTCCACGAGGGTGCCGCCGGCGTCGAGGAAGTCCCGTACCTGCTCGGCCGCGTCGATCTCGTCGGTGTCGCGGCCCCATGTCATGGTGCCGAGCCCGAGTTCGGAGACCCGCAGGCCCGACCTGCCCACCCGGCGTCGTTCCATGTGCGGCAGGCTACCCGCGGCCGCCGCGGGTGCGTCAGGAGGCGCGCCGTGGGGTAGTGTCACGGCCCGTGACTGCGTGGGAAGCCATCCTTCTGGGCCTGGTCCAGGGCCTGACCGAGTTCCTCCCGATCTCCTCGTCGGCGCACCTGCGGATCGTCGGTGAGCTGATCGGGTCGGGTGACCCCGGCGCGGCGTTCACCGCCATCACGCAGATCGGTACCGAGCTCGCGGTGATCATCTACTACCGCAAGAAGATCGGCGTCATCCTCGTCGCCTGGTCCAAGGCCCTGACGGGCGCCTACGGCAAGGGCTGGCGTGCCCGCACGGGCCTGGGGCCGCGCCCTGGTTCCGTCGACGTGCGGCACGGCCGCCCCGGTGTCACCGCGAACCACGACGCCGCGATGGGCTGGTACATCATCCTCGGCTCGATCCCGATCGTGGTGCTGGGCCTGCTGTTCGAAGAGCAGATCGAGTCCACGTTCCGAAACCTCTGGCTCACGGTCTTCACGCTCACGTTCTTCGGGATCCTGCTGCTCCTGGCCGACGTGTTCGGTCGCCAGGAGCGCGAGCTGACGTCGCTCACGGGGTCCACGGCCATCGGCTTCGGCCTGGCCCAGGCGCTCGCGCTGGTGCCGGGTGTGTCCCGCTCCGGCGGCACGATCACCGCCGGCATGACCATGGGCTTCACGCGGAAGGCGGCGGCAGACTACTCGTTCCTGCTCGCCCTTCCCGCCGTGCTCGGCTCGGGCTTCTACCAGCTCGTCAAGACCGTGGGGGAGCCGATCCCCGAGGGGGCGCCCGGATGGGGCGCCACGATCATCGCCACCATCATTGCGTTCGGCGTGGGCTACGCGGTGATCATCGGGTTCCTCAAGATCATCGGCAACTACTCCTACAAGCCGTTCGTGTACTACCGGTTCGTGCTCGCCGGCGTGGTCGTGTGGCTGCTGATGTCGGGCACGATCGACGCGACCGGCGGCGTCGCGTAGAACACACGCCCCGGGCCCCTGACATGGTCAGGGAGTGTCACAGGCGGCGGTTATCGTTGGTCGCGTGCACGCCTGGCCCACACCCCAAGTCCCGCTGCTCCCCGGCTCTCCCGCGCCCGCCCCGGTGCGGGTCCACGACTCGTCGACGGGTGAGCTCGTGGAGGCGGCGCCGGGCCCGCAGGCGCGGTTGTACGCGTGCGGCATCACGCCGTACGACGCCACCCACATCGGGCACGCGAACACGTACGTGACGTTCGACCTGCTGGTGCGCGCCTGGCGCGACGCCGGCAAGGACGTCACCTACGCCTCGAACGTGACCGACGTCGACGACCCGCTGCTGGAGCGCGCCGAGGCGACCGGCATGGACTGGCGCGAGCTCGCGGCCTCGCAGATCGCGCTCTTCCGCGAGGACATGACGGCGCTGGGCGTCATCCCGCCCGCGACGTGGACCGGAGCCGTGGAGTCGGCCCCGGACGTCGCGCGGGCCGTGGCGGCCATGCTGGAGTCCGGCGCGGCCTACCGCGTGTCGCTGGAGCCGGGCGCCGGCGGTTCCGCGCCGGAGCTGGGCGACGTCTACGCGGACCTCACCGCCGACCCGCGCTTCGGCGCGGTCGCGCACCTCGACCGCGAGCAGGCCCTGGCCACCTTCGCGGAGCGCGGCGGCGACCCGGACCGTGAGGGCAAGAAGGACCCGCTGGACCCGCTGCTGTGGCGCCGTGAGCGCGCGGGCGAGCCCGCGTGGGACGGCGGGCCGCTCGGCACCGGCCGCCCGGGCTGGCACATCGAGTGCGCGGTGATCGCGCGCGACGGGCTGGACGTGGCGGCGGGGGAGCGGTTCGACGTGCAGGGCGGTGGCTCGGACCTGCTGTTCCCGCACCACGAGATGTCGACGTCGCACCTGCGTGTGCTGTGTCCGGCCGCCGGCGACGGCGAGCCGGCCGGCGCCCGCACGCACGTCCACGCCGGCCTGGTCGCCTACCAGGGCGAGAAGATGAGCAAGTCGCTCGGCAACCTCGTGCTGGTCTCGCGGCTGCGGGACGAGGGGCACGACCCGATGGCGATCCGCCTGGCGCTCCTGGCCCACCACTACCGCACCGAGTGGGAGTGGGACGAGAGCTCGCTGCCGGAGGGCGAGGCGCGGCTCGTCCGGTGGCGCGACGCGGTCTCAGGGAACGGCGGTCCGTCGGCCGACTCGACCCTGGCGGCGGTCCGCGCGGCACTCGCGGACGACCTCGACGCACCGGCCGCGCTGGCCGCCGTCGACGCGTGGGCCGAGAGCTCCCTGGACCCGTCCCGGGACACCTCCGCCGACGAGGAGGGCGCCCCCGGGATCATCGCGCGAACGGTAAACGCCCTGCTCGGGGTGCGTCTTTGACCCCTCGCGCGCCGCATTCCGACCCGGTTTCGGCGAGGTAGGCCAGAACCGCGCCGGGCGCCCGACAGGTTAGTTTTGGCCCCTGCTTCCGTTTGCATTTAACCCGGGGCAGGATGGGGAGCATGACGGAGTACGAGGAAGACTTCACGGGTGAGACCCGGGTCACCGTCACGACGGCGCCCAGGTGCAGCACGCGATACCGAGTGGTACGTAACGGACCGGGATACGCACCGGTCTACGACCGCGTCGAGGACGCCGCACGGTGTCTTGAGACATGGGTGGGCTTCCACGGGCCGGACGCAGGTGTGCGGATCGAGCCCATCTCCAGCAGCGCGTGACCGTCACGCCGGACAACACGTCAGAGGCCTGAGCCCCACGGGGGACTCAGGCCTCTGTGCTTCGTCGCCCTGTTCCGGACCGGGTGGCCGGATGCGGGCTCAGAGCCGTTCGGGCCCGCTGTCCTTGCCGCCGCCGTCGCGCCGGCGCAGGTAGCGCTCGAACTCGCGCGCGATGGCGTCGCCGGACGCCTCGGGCAGCTCGGCGGTGTCCTTGGCCTCCTCGAGCTGGGCCACGTACTCGGAGATCTCCGAGTCCTCGGACGCCAGCTCGTCCACGCCGTGCTGCCAGGCCGCGGCGTCGTCGGGCAGCTCACCCATCGGGACCGTCTCGCCCAGGATCTCCTCCACGCGCGTGAGGATCGCCAGCGTCGCCTTGGGCGACGGAGGATTGGCCACGTAGTGCGGCACGGCCGCCCACAGGCTGACGGACTGCAGGCCGCGCTCCGCGGCCTCGTGCTGCAGCACCCCGACGATGCCCGTGGGGCCCTGGTAGGTGTTGGCCTCGATGTCCAGCACGGACTGCAGGCCCACGCTGTCCGAGGTGGCGGTCATGGGGATGGGCCGCGTGTGCGGGACGTCCGCCAGGAGCGCGCCGAGCGTGATCACGGTGCGGACCCCCAGCTCGTCCGCCACGCGCAGCAGCTCCTCGCAGTACTTGCGCCAGCGCATCGACGGCTCGACGCCGTGCACCAGCACGACCTTGCGCTCGCCCACCTGCGCCACCGAGATCGTGGTCGTGGGCCAGGTGATGGAGCGTTTCCCGTCGTCGTCCAGCGAGATGTACGGGCGGTTGACCTGGAAGTCGTGGAACTCCTCGGGGTCGAGCTCGGTCACCTTCTCGGCGCCCCACACCTCGGCCAGGTGCGTGAGCGCCGTCGTGGCGGCGCTACCCGCGTCGTTCCAACCTTCGAAGGCAGCGAGGAGCACGGTCTGGCGAGGCGAGGCCTGCTCCGGCTGCTCGTGATGCGCGTCGGTCATCCCCCCACCCTAGGGTGTGCGGCGCTCGGCGTGACCAGGGGCACGGCCGCGTTCGCGGACGGGCGAATCCATGCCGTGACGGCGTGTCGGAGCCGGGCCGCCGGCTCAGAAGACCGGCACGCCGGCACGCAGCGCGCCGCGCACCTGCACCTCGACACCGCGCCACTCGCCCGACCACAGCGTGTACCCGGGGTTCAGCATGCGCTGGTCGATGGCGTGGTCCAGGCCCAGCGCCCGCGCGATGCTCTCGCCGTCGTCCAGGTGCCAGGGCTGCAGGCACACGCGCTCGGGCGTGACCGTCAGGACCTCGATCCAGTCCGCGCGGACATGCCGCAGCAGGTCGATGACATCGCCGAGACGTTCTGTGACCGACTGCGAGGCAATGGGGTTCACGAGGCTCTCCGGGACACGGGTCGGACAGGTGGACTGGCTGATACCACTGTGCGCCGGGCACATGGGACGTGCCATCGGCAGCGCACGGGACGTTTCGGTGATAGATACGTCCCTGAGGGGGTGAGATGACACGTGAGAAACCAACGACTGGTCGCGGCGATGAACCAGGCCGGCCTGAGCCAGGTCCGGCTCGCGGCCGCCGTCGGCGTCGACCCGAAGACCGTGGAGCGGTGGGTGGCCCAGGGGCGCACGCCGCACCCGCGCCATCGCGTCGCGGTCTCCGAGGCGCTGGGCTGTGACGTCGCGGCGCTGTGGGGCGACGTCGACCGGGCGGAGGCCGCCGCCCAGGAGATCGTCGGCGTCTACCCGGCGCGGCGCGCCGTGCCGTCCGGGACCTGGCGGGCCTTCCTCGCCGGCGTGGAGCAGCGGTTCGAGCTGCACGCGTTCGCGGCGACGTTCCTGCCGGACCAGACCCTGGACCTGACCACCGAGATCGTCACCATGGCGGAGCGGGGCGTCCAGGTACGGCTGCTGCTGGGCGACCCGGACGGCAGCGCGGTCACCGTGCGCACCGAGGAGGAGGGCGGCACGGGCCTCGCCGGGCGCATCGCGCTGGTGCTGGCCTACCTGGCCCCCGCGCTCGGCACGCCGGGCGTCGAGGTGCGGCTGCACGACCGCACGCTGTACGCCACGACCTTCCGGTTCGACGACGACCTGCTGGTCAACACCCACGTCTGGGGCTCGCCCGCCGGAGCGAACCCGCTGCTGCACCTCAAGGACGGCCCCGAGGCGTCGATGGCGCCGGCCTACCAGGCGGGCTTCGAGCGGGTCTGGAACGCCGCGACGCCGCTGACGGTCTGGCCGCGGACGGAGGACCTGGGCGAGGTGTCGTGATGACCCGGCTCGACTACTTCGACGATCCGACCGCGCCGGCGGTGAACTCCGTGGTCCCCTCGGTCACGGTGGCGGTGCGCGACGGCGGTGGCCGCCTGCTGCTCATCCACCGCACCGACAACGACCTCTGGGCCCTGCCGGGCGGCGGCATCGACCCGGGGGAGACCGTGCGGCAGGCCGGCGTCCGCGAGACCGAGGAGGAGACGGGCTACCGCGTGCGGATCACGGGCCTGGTCGGGATCTACACCGACCCCCGGCACGTGATCGTCTACTCGGACGGCGAGGTCCGGGCGCAGTTCTCGATCTGCATGCGCGCCACGGTCACGGGCGGCGCCGTCCGGACCTCGCACGAGTCCAGCGAGGTGGTGTGGCAGCCCGTGGACCGGCTCGGTGAGCTGGAGATCCACCCGTCGATGCGGCTGCGCATCGACCACGCGGTGGACCTGTCGCGCACCGAGCCGTTCCTGACCTGAGCCGTTCTGACCTGAGCGGTTTCCTGGACCGGGCGGCGGGCCGGGGGCTCAGCCGCGCCGGAGGCGCTCGTCGACGGCGGACACGAGCCGCCGCAGCTGCGGCTCCGCGCGGTGGATGCTGCGCGACACGAGGTGGCCCGGTGCGTAGCGGTCGTAGATGCAGTCCAGCCGCTCGTCCACGGTGACGGGGCGGCCCTGGGCCGAGGTGGTCATGTCGCAGTAGGTGAGCAGGTCCAGCAGGTCGCTGTCCGTCGGCACCGGGAACTCGCCCCGCAGGTGCGCGTCGAGGTGGCGTTCACCGGCCTCGACCAGGGCCGACGTGTGGTGCGCGACGAGGCTCGTCAGCTCGTCCGGTGCGCCCAGCCGGCGCAGGTAGCGGGCGCCGTCGAGCTGGTGCAGCCCGGTGTCGCGGGCCGCGGCGGCGTAGCCGATGTCGTGCAGGTACGCCGCGGACACGAGCAGGTCGGACCGGCCCAGCACGCGGGCGACGCGCTCGGCCCGCCGGCCGACCCCGAGCGAGTGGGCCAAGCGGTCGGTGCTGGGCTCGAAGACCTCGGCCAGCAGTGCTCGTGCACCTGCGGGACCGAGGTCCCGCGGGGTGGTTCCGTGCATCGGTTCACCGTAGGCCGGGGGGCCGTGGACGGCGCGGCGTGCGGCACGTCGCCCGGTGAAGAGGGCGGTCAGAGAAGGCGTGCTGGTGTGCATCATGGCTCCCCCTGCGTCGTCGTCAGAGCTGCGTTCCTCCGAGCTGCGTTCCTCCGAGCTGCGGTACTCAGAGCTCCGGGCGGCCCTTCGCGATCCACTCGCGCACCAGCGCCGTCGCGCGCCGGTGCCCGGCCAGTGCGTCCTCCCGCGTGGCGTGCATCTCGGCGTACTGCTCCGTGCAGTCGAGGCGCTCGTCCTCGGAGAGCACACCGTCCGGGTCGAGCCGTTCGACGAAGACCATCGTCTCGTAGATGAGCGGGGTGTGGTCGTCGTCGTCCTCGAGCGGCGCGGCGGTGTCGATACCCGTCCACACGGTGGACACGTGGTAGATCCCGAGGTGGTCGCGGGCGATGTGCGCGGCCCCGGCCCCGAGCCGCAGCACCGACCACTGGTCCTGGGTGATCGGGTGACCGTCGAGGTCGTAGTACATCCGCTGCGAGAGTCGCTCGAAGAAATCGGGTCCGAACACGGTCTGTCTTCCCTTCGGTCGCTGCCGGGACTCGTCGGCCGAAACCGTCGATCGAGGGCCAGCATCGCGCAGGACGACGCGACGCGCGCGGCGGGGGCGTGGTGGGTGCGCCCGCGCGGCCCGCCTCCCGGCGGTTCGCGCGATCGGGGTGTTTTCCCAGCGCACGGGCCCGGGACTTCGCTATCGTCGCGAACCGTGACCAGGGGGCGGCAGGGGGACGGGACGCGCGGGAGCCTCGAGCACCTGACCGGTGTCGTGCGCGAGCTGACCGGGCGCGGCGGCGCGCCGGGACGCCGCGGCACCGGCCTGGACGGCTGGCGCGTCCAGGACTGGCATGCCGCGCTCCTCGACGTCCCGCTCGACGAGCGGGCGTACGCGGACCGGTTCCAGGTCACTCGCGAGCAGGAGATCGAGCTGCTGTGGGCCTGGTGGTCGGGGCGGGCCCGACCGGTGGAGCCGCGCACCGCCGGCTATCTGGGGTACTACCTGCTCACGCTCGTCGCCATGCACAGCTCGGACCGGATGCGGTTCCACGGCGATGCCCCGTGGGACGTCACGGTCGCCGGGTGCCTCACGGCCGAGGTCAGCGGCGCGCTCGTCGGGGACCCCGACGTGCGGCGCGCCCTCGCCGCGCTCCACGACCCGGGCCGGGCGGACGGCCCCGGTTCCGGCGCGGGCTCCGGCTCCGGCGCGGCGGACGCCGGGACGACCGGGTCTGCACGGGCGCTGGCGGAATGGGCGGCGCTCGACCTCACCAGCCTGGAGTTCTTCCGGCACGGCACGACGTCGATCATCCTCATCGGGCGGCTCGCGCAGCCGTCCCGGGGCCGGACGGCGGCCTTCGTGCTCAAGTGCGTCATCCACCCGTACCTGACCATCCCGACGATCGTGGCCGCGACCCGCGGGTACCTGACCGAGCACGGCCGCCCCGACGCCGACGAGCCGTCCCCGGCGGTGCCTGTCTGGGCGAGCCACGACAGCTGGATCCTCATGGACCTGGTGCGGGGCCGGACGATTGGGGAGTACCTGGCCGGACGTGCCGCCGAGCAGCCGGCGCCGCCCCCGCGCGAGATCCTGCGACCGGTGGACACCCCGGCGCTGCGCGACCTCGGCGGGGCGCTGCTGAGCGCGCTCGCGGATCTCGAGCGCGACGGGCGGCGGCACGACGACCTCACACCGTCCAACATCATCGTCCAGGACGAGCAGCCCGGACGGATCCGGCTGCGGTTCGTCGACCTGGGGGTCAACCACCTCCACGCCCGGTCGATCACGGGCCAGGGGCAGGGTGAGGGGGTGTTCACGGCGCCCGAGGTGCGCCGCGACGGCGTCGGGCACCCCCTGGCCGACGTGTACTCGCTGGGCGCGCTCCTCGTCGCGATCGCCGGGATACCGCACAACCCCGACGGCACGGTGCCCGACCAGTTCTACGTGGTGTCGGTCGGCCTGGCCCGGCTCCTGGAGGACCTGACGGACGCCGACCCGCGACGCCGCCTGCTGGTCACGCCGGTCGACCCGGCCCGCCCTCGGTTCGAGCAGATCGGCCGGGTGTCCGCCGACGAGGTGGCCATCCTTGAGCAGGACGGCAGGGAGCGGCCGCGCACCGCGTGGCAGCGGCTGCGCGACCTCTCGCCGGGGGCCGGGACGGTGGCCCGCCAGCGCCGCATGCTGCAGGTGCGCACCGGCCAGGTCCGGGACGCGACGGGGGCGGCGCACCTGCGGCAGGCCCGCCGGCTCCAGCGCTGGGCGTGGCTCTTCGCCGTGCTGGTGTGGTCCGCCACCGCGCTGGTCGTGACGTGGTGGTCCCGCGACCTCGGGCTGTCCTGGCAGGCCAAGTGGTTCGAGATGGCGGACGAGGTGTTCGGCCGGTCGGGGGTCGGCCTGGTCTTCCTGGACGACGTCCGCGCGGACGACTACCCGATCCCGGACCCGTGGGGCAACCTGCCGGTGCGCCTGGTCACGCTGACGTTCGCTCTGGTCACCGCGCGGCTGTACCTCAACGTCTTCGCCGAGCTGAGCACCGTCTGGGCCCTGCCCGCCGGCCGGGGACCACGCGTGCGGGCGGTGACCGCGGAGGTCGGCCTGCGCTCGCTGGCGGTGCTGCCGGTGATCTACGTGGTGCTGCCCACGTTGGTGCAGCGGGACTGGTGGCCGCTGGGCACCCTCGTCGGTCACGTCACGTTCGCCGTCGTGGTCCAGGCCTGCCTGTGGTTCGCGTGGGACACGAACGCGCGCGCCCGGGCGGCCGGGCTCTCGTCCGTGCCGCGGGGCGAGATCGCGACGCTCGGCCGGCTCGCGGCCTGGCAGCCCACCGTGGCCGTGTACCTGGCGCCGATCATCGGCATCGGCACGCTCCTGTCCCTGGGGCTGGTGCAGGACGAGCTGGTCTACGCGTCATTCGTCAGCCTCATCAACCTGGGCATCTTCTACCCGAAGAGCGCCGGTACGGACGCGCCGTACATCCGTGCCGGGATGAACCGCGCGGCCCTGGCCGCCGAGCGGCTGGAGCACCTGCGGCGCACCCGTGAGTGACAGCGAGCGACAATTGGTGACCGGAATAGGATGATATGACCGTTAGTTCCGTCGCGGATCACACTCGTCAGCGCGCGGAACGCCCCACGTCCGGGTGACGATGAACTAATGCTCAACCTGCGAAATCACCGGGTCCTGCTCTCCGCCGTCGGTGCGCTCGTCGTCGCCGGCGCCGGAAGCGGCATCGCCTGGTCCCAGGCCGAGGGCACCAGCGAGCCCGCTGACGTGCTGCTCGACGCCGTGGAGCACAGCGAGTCCACGATGCGTGACTACATCGACGAGGTGAGCGGACGGTTCGGCGAGATCGAGGCCACGTCCGACGTCGACAAGAAGGAGGAGCTCGCCGCCGCGCTCATGACCGACGTGCCCGACCTGGCCGAGGAGGCCCGGTCCGGCGTCCTGTCCGCCAAGGAGGACGCCCAGGCGGTGCCGCTGTCCGACGGCAGCAGGCTCGACCTGGCCCGCGATGCCTACGTGGCGCACATGGACGCCTGGATCGCGGAGTACGAGCGGGCGATCGTCACCCCGGCGAGCGTCGTCGAGATCGAGCCGCGGGTGAACCGCACGTTCGACAAGGCCGTGGCCGCGTTCGAGCGGACCGACCTCGACGCCGGCCAGGAGGAGCGGGCCGAGGAGCTGCTCGCGGACTGACCGGTCCCGCTTGCCGTCCCGCTCACCGGAGCCGAGCCGGCGCGGCCGCCCGGCCCGCCGGTTCAGTCGCGCCAGCTCATCGGGGACTGCGTGAGCGCGGCGTCCGCCACCCGCTTCGCGGCGTCGGTGCCCAGCGCTGCGTAGGACGAGTCGATCCACTCCTGCACGCCGTCCTGGCCGCCGTGCCGGTACTCGACGGCCTGGACGAGGCACTCCAGCTTGTCCGCGTCGCGGGCGCACCGCGCCTCCGGCGTCTCCTGCGCCTCGAACTCGGTGACCGCGCCGAGCACGGTGGCCGCCGCGGCCTCGGGCAGCCGGGCGACCTGGTCCCGCGTGACCGCGACGTTGTCCGGCTTGGTGAGGTACGGCCGGGCCGTGTGCGGCAGGTCCGTGATGCGGGTCTCCTGCGAGTCGTGCCACAGCGCGAGGTAGGCGGCGCGCGCCGGGTCGGCGCCCTCCTCGGCGGCCAGCAGGGCGGCGAGCTGCGCGACGCGCAGGCTGTGCTCGGCCACCGACTCCGGGTCGCGCACCCCGACCTGCCACCAGCCCGATCGGCGCAGGCGCTTGAGCACGCCCATCTCGAAGGTGAAGGCGGCGATGCCGGAGGCGGCGGTGTGCGTCATGGCGCTATCGTCCGGCATCCGGCCCGTCGCACGCCCGTTACCGGCCGTTCCATGTCGGCACCTAGCATGTGTCGGTGCCCCGCGAATCGTCAGCCCTGCCCGCCGCCGTCCTGTTCGACATGGACGGCACCCTCGTCGACTCCGAGGCCTACTGGATGCGCGCCGAGCACGAGATCGTCGTCGCGCACGGGGCCATGTGGACGCACGAGGACGCGCTCGGCGCCGTCGGGCAGGCGCTGCTCACGACGGGCGGCATGCTGCACGACGCCGGCGTCCCGCTGGAGCCGGCCGAGATCGTGACCTGGCTCGTGGCCCGGGTCAACGAGCAGCTCCGCGAGGCCGTGCCGTGGCGCGCGGGCGTCCTGGAGCTGCTGGAGGACCTGCGCGCCGCCGACGTGCCGTGCGCCATCGTCACCATGTCCTACCGCAGCCAGGCCCAGGTCGTGGCCGACGGCGCTCCCGCGGGCACCTTCACCCACCTGGTCACGGGCGACGAGGTGACGCACGGCAAGCCGCACCCGGAGCCGTACCTGGTGGCTGCCGGCCTGTTCGGCGTGCGGGCCGAGGACTGCGTGGCGATCGAGGACTCGGGCCCCGGCATCACGTCCGCGCTCGCGTCGGGCGCCCGCACCCTCGGCGTGCCGGCAGAGGTGCCGGTGCCGCCGCGTCCCGGCCTCAGCCGGGCCGCGTCCCTCAAGCAGGTCGACCTCGACCTGCTCGGCCGGATCGCGTCCGGCGAGGTCGTCGACCTGCTCGGCGCCGGCGACCTGGCCGGCTGAGCCGACCGGCGGCGGGTCAGCCCGTGATGCCCAGCCGCAGCGCGACCGCGCCCTCCGGGACCTGAGGCGGCGTGCCCCCGAACTCGGGGCACATCGCCTGGTGGGCGCACCAGCCGCACAGCTTGGACCGGCGGGGTTTCCACTCGCCGGTCCGCGCGGACTCCTCGATGCCGGACCAGATCGCGCGGATCTTCTGCTCCGTGTGCTCCAGGTGCTCGGTCGTCGGCTCGCCGCGCAGGACCTGGCCGTCACCCAGGTACACGAGCTGCAGCATCTTGGGCAGCACCCCGCGCTCGCGCCACAGCACCAGGCCGTAGAAGCGCATCTGGAAGACGGCCGACGTCTCGTAGCCGGGCCGCGGCGACTTCCCCGTCTTGTAGTCGACCACCCGCAGCGCGCCGTCGGGCGCCACGTCCAGCCGGTCCACGATGCCGCGCAGCAGCGGCCCGCCGTCGAGCTGCGACTCGACCAGGAGCTCCCGCTCGGCCGGCTCCAGCCGGTTCGGGTTCTCCAGCGTGAAGTACGTGCCCAGCAGCGAGCCCGCCCCGGCGAGCCAGCCCGCGCGGTCCTGTCCGTCCGGGCCGATCCCGTCGGTGAACAGCGAGGTGTACCGCTCGTCCGCCTCCAGCAGCCGGTCCCACTCGCCGGGCAGCAGGTCGTGCGCTGCGGCCAGCGTCCGCTCGCCCAGCGGGGCGTCGTAGAGCCGCTCCAGCACCGCGTGCACCAGCGTGCCGCGCGCCGCGGCGGCCGACGGCGGTTCGGGAAGCCGGTCCACCGTGCGGAACCGGAACAGCAGCGGGCACTGCATGAAGTCGTTGGCGCGCGACGGGGACAGGGCCGGCGGTCGCGAGGGCGCGCGCACGGCCGGCGCGGCGTCGGCCGCCTCCGTCGCCACGCCCTGCCCCAGCTCTTCGGTCAGCTCCGTCGTCGTCATGCCCCAACCCTAGGGGCGGGCACTGACATCCCCCGGTAGTTGTCCACAGCGTGCCGTCACCCGCATGCCCGGCGGCCGGTTAGGTTTGTCCGGTGACCACCTCGGAGCCCGCCTCCACGCCCCCACCCGCCCCGGAACGCTCGAAGGGGATCGTGGTCGGCCGCGTCGCCGGCGCGCCCGTGATCATCACGCGGTCGTGGTTCCTCGCGGCCCTCGTCCTGACCATCCTGTTCGTGCCGAACGTGCAGGTGATCGCGCCGCACCTCGGGGCGGGCGCCTACCTCGTCGCGTTCGTGTTCGTGCTGCTGCTGTTCGGCTCGGTGTTCCTGCACGAGACCGCCCACGCCCTCGTGGCCAGGGCGCGCGGGCAGCAGGTGACCGAGCTCGCCGTCACGATCTGGGGCGGCCACACCGCCTACACGGGTGGGCTCGGCAAGCCGCTCGACGGCTTCCTCGTGGCCGTCGTCGGGCCGCTCACCAACCTGGTCCTCGCCGCCGGCTTCTGGCTCGCGTACACCGCCGCGCCGGTGCAGGACGTGCCCACGCTCCTGCTGTACGCGGGCGCGATCTCCAACGCCTTCGTCGGCGCGTTCAACCTGCTCCCCGGCCTGCCGCTGGACGGCGGCCAGATCCTCGAGTCGCTGGTCTGGGCCGTCACCGGCAAGCGTTCGACGGGCACCATCGCGGCCGGCTGGGTGGGGCGCGTCGTCGCCGTCGGCGTGCTGCTGTGGGCCCTGGTGGTGCCGTTCGCGCAGGGCACCACACCCAACCTCACCACCGTGCTGTGGTCGGCGCTGATCGGCGCGTTCCTCTGGGCGGGCGCGGGGGCGGCGATCACCAACGGCCGTCGCCGTGAGGCGATCGCCGCGCTGTCCGCGAGCCGGCTCGCGGTCCCGGCGCTCTCGGTCTCGCTGGGCTCCACGGTCGCCGAGGCGCTGTCCGCCCGGACGGCGGCGGTCGCCGCGGGCGTCCCGGAGGCGGCGTCGTACCGCCTGGTCGTGGTGGGGCAGGGCGGTGCCCCGGTCGCCGTGCTCGACGACGACGCCGTCGCCGCCGTGCCGGCCTCCGCGCACCACCTGACCCCGCTGGACGCCGTGGCGGTCCCGTTCGTGCCGGGCAGCGCCGTCCACCCGGCGACGTCGGGCACGGACCTGCTCAACCACCTGGCCACGCGGTCCGGCGGCGCCCGGCTGGTCCCGGTGGTCGAGGGGGACCGGGTCACCGGCGTGCTCGATCTCGCCGACGTCGCCCGGGCGGTGCGCGGCACCTAGACTGGTCGGTTGTGACCACACCCACCGATGCCCCTACCGCCACCGGCGCCGAGCTGCGCCGCGGCCCGTTCCGAGTGGGCGACAAGGTCCAGCTGACCGACCCCAAGGGCCGCCTGCACACCATCACCCTGCAGCCGGGCGGCACCTTCCACACGCACAAGGGCTACTTCAAGCACGAGCAGATCATCGGGCAGCCGGAGGGCTCGGTGGTCGTGAACACGGCCGAGATCGAGTACCTCGCGCTGCGCCCGCTGCTGGCCGACTACGTGCTGTCGATGCCGCGCGGCGCCGCCGTCGTCTACCCGAAGGACGCCGGGCAGATCATCGCCATGGCCGACATCTACCCGGGCGCCCGGGTGGTCGAGGCAGGCGTGGGCTCGGGCGCGCTGACCATGTCCCTGCTGCGCGCCGTCGGCGACGCCGGGCACGTGCACTCGATCGAGCGGCGCGAGGACTTCGCCGCGATCGCGCAGGGCAACGTCGAGACGTTCTTCGGCGGGCCGCACCCCGCGTGGGACCTGTCCGTGGGCGACCTCGCCGACGTGCTGCCCGAGGTGGCCGAGCCCGGCACCGTGGACCGCGTGGTCCTGGACATGCTCGCGCCGTGGGAGAACGTCGACGCCGTCGCGTCCGCGCTCGCGCCCGGCGGCGTGCTCGTCTGCTATGTGGCCACCACGACCCAACTTTCGCGCACAGCAGAAGATCTTCGCGCGGACGGCCGGTTCGCCGAGCCGGCCGCCTTCGAGACGATGGTCCGGGGGTGGCACCTGGAGGGGCTGGCGGTCCGTCCCGAGCACCGGATGATCGGGCACACGGGCTTCCTCATCACGACCCGCCGGCTGGCCGACGGAGTGGTCCCGCCCGAGCGGAAACGGCGTCCTGCCAAGGGTGCGTACCCCGTGACGGCCGAGGCGGAGTGGTCGCCGGAGGAGCTGGGGGAGCGCGCCATATCGGACAAGAAGATCCGAAAGGTGCGACGTGACCTCGGGGTTGCGCCCGAGGCGGGAAACACCCCGTCCGCGTGAACAGGCTGTAACGATCGGGTACCCCGGACGTCTCAAACGGGTGTTCTCACTCCCGGTGTGTCAGTGACTGTGCTTAGAGTGCTGTTCTCGGAGGCGATTGCGTCATATGGTCGCCTCTCGGGCACTACGAGAGGGGATGTCATGACCGAGAACACGTCAGGATACAACCATCCCGAGCACGAGCCTTTGCCAAGCCGCGACTACGAGCGCCAGATCGCCCTCCTCTCAGCAAAGAACGAGCGTCTCGCGGAAGCACTCCGTGCGGCGCGTGATCAGATAGTCGAGCTGAAGAAACAGCTCGACGACCTGGCCAAGCCACCGGGCACCTACGCCGTGTTCCTGGGGGCCCATGCCGACGGCTCGGTGGACATCTCGTCCGCCGGTCGCAAGATGCATGTCTCCGCGAGCCCCAGCCTGGACGTGACCCGGCTGAGTCCCGGCCAGGAGGTCAAGCTCAACGAGGCCATGACCGTGGTCGGCGCGGGCGACTACGAGCGCACCGGCGAGCTGGTGACCGTCAAGGAGATGCTGGGCGGCGACCGCGTGCTCGTGGTGGGCCGTGCCGACGAGGAGCGCGTCGTGCGCCTCGCCGGCTCGGTGATGGACGCCCCGCTCCGGGTCGGTGACTCCCTCACGGTCGACACGCGCAGCGGCTTCGTGTTCGAGATCGTGCCCAAGTCCGAGGTCGAGGAGCTGGTCCTCGAAGAGGTCCCGGACATCGAGTACGAGGACATCGGCGGCCTCGGGCCGCAGATCGAGGCCATCCGGGACGCGGTGGAGCTGCCCTTCGCGCACCCCGACCTGTTCCGGGAGCACGGGCTGCGCCCGCCCAAGGGCGTGCTCCTGTACGGCCCGCCCGGCTGCGGCAAGACGCTCATCGCCAAGGCCGTCGCCCATTCCCTGGCCGGGATGGTGGCGCGCGCCAACGGGGGCAACCCCGAGGTGAAGAGCTTCTTCCTGAACGTCAAGGGCCCGGAGCTGCTCAACAAGTACGTCGGCGAGACCGAGCGGCACATCCGGCTGATCTTCGCCCGGGCGCGGGAGAAGGCCAGCCAGGGCATGCCGGTCGTCGTCTTCTTCGACGAGATGGAGTCGCTGTTCCGCACCCGCGGCACCGGCCTCTCCTCCGACGTGGAGACCACCATCGTGCCGCAGCTCCTCGCCGAGATCGACGGCGTGGAGCGGCTCGACAACGTCATCGTCATCGGCGCCTCCAACCGCGAGGACATGATCGACCCGGCCATCCTGCGCCCGGGGCGTCTCGACGTGAAGATCAAGATCGAGCGGCCCGACGCCGAGGGCGCCAAGGAGGTCTTCGGCAAGTACCTCACCAAGGAGCTGCCGATCCACGCGGACGACCTGGCGGAGTACGGCGGCAACGTCTCCGAGGCGCTGGACGGCATGATCACCTCGGTGGTGGAGCGCATGTACTCCGAGGACGAGGAGAACCAGTTCCTCGAGGTCACCTACGCCTCCGGGGACAAGGAGACCCTCTTCTTCAAGGACTTCAACTCGGGCGCCATGATCCAGAACGTGGTGGACCGGGCCAAGAAGAACGCGATCAAGGACTTCCTGGCCTCCGGCCAGAAGGGCATCCGCGTGGAGCACCTGCTGACCGCGTGCGTCGACGAGTTCAAGGAGAACGAGGACCTCCCGAACACGACCAACCCCGACGACTGGGCGCGCATCAGCGGCAAGAAGGGCGAGCGCATCGTCTTCATCCGCACCATCGTCCAGAAGAAGGGCGAGGGCGCCACGCCCCGCACCATCGACACCGTCCAGAACACCGGCCAGTACCTCTGACCACAACCGGGCAGGTCCGCGTCCGTCGACCGGGCGCGGACCTGCCCGACCAACGGGACTACTCCGGCATAGGGTGGTGGACGTGAGCGTGCGTCGTGTGATGGGCATCGAGACCGAGTACGGAGTGCTGCAGCCTGGCCGGCCCCTGGCCAACCCCATGCTGCTGTCGAGCCAGGTGGTGACCACCTACCGGGCCATCTCCACCCGCGCCGAGGGTTCGGGTGGCAAGGCCCGGTGGGACTACGACGACGAGGACCCGCTGCAGGACGCGCGCGGGTTCCACCTCGACCGCGCCTCCGCGCAGCCGTCGATGCTGACCGACGACCCCGCGCGGCCCGCGCCGTCCGGACCCGTCACGGGCCAGGTGCCCGTCGTGGAGCCCGGCCTGCCGGGCCGTGGCCGGCGCCGGCCCGGTTCGACCCAGGAGGTCGAGCGGCCGGCCGCCGACGAGTACGACGACCCGAGTGCCGCCAACGTGATCCTCACCAACGGCGCGCGGCTGTACGTCGACCACGCCCACCCCGAGTACTCCTCGCCCGAGGTCATGACGCCCGAGGACATCGTGCGCTGGGACGTCGCCGGCGAACGGGTCATGCTCGCCGCCCTGCGGGAGCTCGCCGGCTTCCCCGGCAGCGAGGTGGTGCTCTACAAGAACAACGTGGACGGCAAGGGCGCCAGCTACGGCACCCACGAGAACTACCTCGTGGACCGCGCGCTGCCGTTCACCACGCTGGCCGAGCTCATCACGTCGTTCCTCGTCACGCGCCAGGTGTTCACCGGCTCCGGCCGGGTGGGCCTGGGTGCGACGAGCGGCACGGCCGGGTTCCAGATCTCGCAGCGCGCCGACTACATCGAGGCCGAGATCGGCCTGGAGACGACGCTGCGCCGGCCGATCGTCAACACCCGCGACGAGCCGCACGCCGACCGGCAGCGGTGGCGCCGCCTGCACCTGATCCTCGGGGACGCCAACCTGATGGAGGTGCCGACCTACCTCAAGACCGGTACGACGTCGCTGGTCCTGTGGGTGCTGGAGCACCTGGACGAGCTGGCCGACGCCGGGGTGGACGCGCGCGGCGAGCTGGGTGCCCTGCGGCTGGCGGCGCCCGTGAGCGACGTGCAGAAGGTCTCGCGGGACCTCGACCTGACCGCCGCGCTCGAGCTCGCGGACGGCCGCACCATGACGGCGCTCCAGATCCAGGGCGAGGTGGTCGACGTCGTGCGGCGCTCGCTCAAGGTGCTGGGCACCGACCCCGAGTCGGACGCCGTGCTGGACCGCTGGGCGTCCCTGGTCGACCGGCTGGGCACCGACCTGGCCGGGTGCGCGCGCGAGGTGGAGTGGGTCGCGAAGCTGCGCCTGCTGGAGCGCCTGCGCTCGCGCGACAACCTGGACTGGGACCACCCGCGGCTGCACGCGATGGACCTGCAGTGGTCGGACGTGCGCCCCGAGCGCGGCATCTACCACCGGCTGCTCGCCAAGGGCGCGGTGGACCGGATCGTCGACGAGGAGAGCGTCGCGCGGGCGGTCCAGCACCCGCCGACGGACACCCGGGCCTACTTCCGGGGCGAGGTGATGGCGCGCTACGGCAGCCAGATCTCCGCCGCGAGCTGGGACTCGGTGATCTTCGACGTCGACGGCGCCCAGGCGCTGCAGCGCGTGCCGATGCTCGACCCGACCCGGGGGACGCGGCGCCACATCGGCGCGCTCCTCGACGCGAGCCCGGACGCGGCGGCGCTGCTCGCCGGACTCTCCGGGCGAAGGTGACCCTCCATGTCGGTGTCACCGCCTAGGGTCAGTCCCTAGGGTCAACACCAAGCCTCAGGGCCTAGGCTTCAAGACCAGCACTACGTCAGAGAATCACCAGGAGGCGATCATGGCCGGTCAGGAAAGAATCAACCCGTCGCACGAGGACCGCACTCCCGACGACGACGCCGGGACGCCGGCGCCCGCCGCGGCGGCAGCGCAGAAGGACGACGACGAGGTCGACGCCCTGCTCGAGGAGATCGACGAGGTGCTGGAGACCAACGCCGAGTCGTTCGTGCGCGGATTCGTCCAGAAGGGTGGGCAGTGAACCTGAACGTAGACCGCACCGCAGGACGACTCCCGGACGCTTTCCTGCGTCCGGGATCGTCGTCCTTCGTGGACTTCCTGGCCGAGCACGCCCCCGACCGCCTGCCCGGGAACCGGACCCTGCCCGCGGGCATGACCGACCCGGCGACCCTGTCCCCCCACGCCACCACGATCGTGGCGCTGACCTTCGACGGCGGCGTCCTGCTGGCCGGTGACCGGCGCGCCACCGCCGGCCCGATGATCGCCAGCCGCAGCATCGAGAAGGTGTTCCCGGCCGACGAGTACTCGGCGGTCGGCATCGCCGGCTCGGCGGGCATCGGGCTGGAGCTGGTCCGCCTGTTCCAGCTCGAGCTTGAGCACTACGAGAAGATCGAGGGCTCGCTGCTGTCGCTCACGGGCAAGGCGAACCGCCTGGCCACGATGCTGCGCGGCAACCTGGCCATGGCGATGCAGGGGCTGGCGGTCGTGCCCCTGTTCGCGGGCTACGACCTGGACAAGGACACAGGCCGGATCTTCAGCTACGACGCCACCGGCGGCCGGTACGAGGAGCACGAGCACCACGGCGTGGGCTCCGGCTCGCTCTTCGCGCGCGGCTCGCTGAAGAAGCTGTGGCGCCGGGGGATGGACGCGGACGCCGCGGTCGAGGTCGCTGTCGAGGCGCTGTACGACGCGGCGGACGACGACTCGGCGACCGGCGGGCCGGACACCGTGCGCGGCATCTTCCCGGTGGTCGCCACCGTGACCGTGGACGGTTACCAGCGCATCGAGGACGCAGAGATCGCCCGCGTGGCGGAGCAGATCGTGGCACAGCGCCGCGAGAGGGGGTCGATCGCATGAACATGCCGTTCTACGTCTCGCCCGAGCAGCTGATGAAGGACCGGGCGGACTTCGCCCGGAAGGGCATCGCCCGCGGCCGGTCCGTGGTGGTGCTCGCCTACGACGGCGGGATCGCCTTCGCCACGGAGAACCCCTCGCGGGCGCTGCACAAGATCTCGGAGATCTACGACCGCATCGCCTTCGCGGCCGTCGGCAAGTACAATGAGTTCGAGAACCTGCGGGTGGCCGGCGTGCGGTACGCCGACATGCGCGGGTACTCCTACGACCGCTCCGACGTGACGGCGCGCGGCCTGGCGAACGCGTACGCCCAGACGCTCGGCACCGTCTTCATCACCGAGTCCAAGCCGCTCGAGGTGGAGATCGTCGTCGCCGAGGTGGGCGCCGAGGCCGCGGACGACCAGATCTACCGGCTCACCTACGACGGGACCGTGGCCGACGAGCACGGCTTCGTCGTCATGGGCGGGCAGGCCGAGCAGCTCGGCCGCCGGGTCAAGGAGGGCTGGCGCGCCGACCTCTCGCTGGGGGAGGCGCTGCGGCTCGCCGTGGCGGCGCTCGGTTCGGGCGAGGGCTCGACGCCGCGCACGATCGAGGCGGCCCAGCTCGAGGTGGCGGTCCTGGAGCGGGACCGCCCGCGCCGGGCATTCCGCAGGCTGAACCGGCAGGTCCTGGCCGACCTGCTGGCCGAGGGCGCGCCGACGCCGTCGGGCGAGACCCCCGCCGACGACCTCCCGCCCGCGGGTGACGTCGCGGTCGGGGCGGCGACGCCGGGCCTGGGCACGGCGGACACGGTTCCACCCGAGACACCCGCCGACGAGCCCACCGAGGACTCCCCGACGGAGGAGAAGCCGGGCGAGGGGCCGGACGCCTCCGGCACCACGCCCGGCGCCGACCGATAGCACCAGGTTCCGCGAACAGGGAGGGGATTCCATGGACCGCAGGATCTTCGGTCTCGAGACCGAGTACGGGGTCACGTGCGCGGCCGACGACGGGCGTGGCCTGTCGGCAGACGAGGTCGCCCGCTACCTGTTCCGGAAGGTGGTGGCGTGGGGCCGTTCCTCGAACGTGTTCCTGAGGAACGGTTCCCGCCTCTACCTCGACGTCGGCTCCCACCCGGAGTATGCGACGGCGGAGTGCGACGACGTGCGCCAGCTCGTCTCGTACGACCGGGGCGGCGAACGCATCCTGGAGGGCCTCGTGGCCGACGCGCAGCAGCGTCTGGAGCACGAGGACCTGCCAGGACGCATCCACCTGTTCAAGAACAACACCGACTCGGCGGGCAACTCCTACGGGTGCCACGAGAACTACCTGGTGCGGCGGTCGGGCGACTTCTCGCGCCTGTCCGACGTGCTCGTGCCGTTCCTCATCACCCGGCAGATCCTGGTCGGGGCGGGCAAGGTGCTCTCGACCCCTCGGGGTGCAGTGTTCTGCCTCTCGCAGCGCGCCGACCACATCTGGGAGGCCGTCTCCAGCGCCACGACCCGGTCCCGCCCGATCATCAACACGCGCGACGAGCCGCACGCGGACGCCGAGCTGTACCGCAGGCTGCACGTCATCGTGGGCGACTCGTCGATGGCGGAGCCCACCACGATGCTGAAGGTGGGCACGACCGACCTGGTGCTGCGCCTGGTCGAGGCGGGCGTCCCCATGCGGGACCTTACGCTGGAGAACCCGATCCGGGCCATCCGGGAGATCAGCCACGACCGCACGGGCAAGCACGCCGTGACGCTGGCCAACGGCCGGACCATGACGGCGATCGAGATCCAGTCGGAGTACTACGAGCGCGCGCGTGAGCTCGTGGAGGCCAACCTCGAGGTCACCCCGGTGGTCAAGCAGGTGCTCGACCTGTGGGAGCGCGGGCTGCGCGCGCTGCAGGCGGAGAACCTGTCGCTCGTGGACCGGGAGCTGGACTGGGTCATCAAGCTCAAGCTGATCCGGCGCTACCAGGAGAAGCACGACCTGGGGCTCGACGACCCGCGGATCGCCCGTCTCGACCTGGCCTACCACGACATCTCGCGCACCGAGGGCCTGTACAACCTGCTCGCGGCGCGCGGCATGGTCGAGCGGGTCACCACCGACCTGGAGGTCTTCGAGTCGACGGCGCTGCCGCCGCAGACCACCCGGGCCAAGCTGCGCGGCGACTTCGTGCGCGCGGCGCAGGAGGCGCGACGCGACTACACGGTCGACTGGGTGCACCTCAAGCTGAACGACCAGGCGCAGCGCACCGTGCTGTGCAAGGACCCGTTCAAGAGCGTGGACGACCGCGTGGAGCGGCTCATCGAGAGCATGTGACGTTCTCGGCGTCGCCCCGGGACCGGCCCGTCGGCCGGTCCCGGGGCGGCGCCGTCCCGGGACCGCCGTCGCGGCATGGGAGACTCTGCGGGTGAGTTCCTGGGTACGCGTCCTGGTCGGTGCGCTGTCGGCGGCGACGGTGACCGTGACCGCCGCGTGCTCGCCGGCCTCGCTCCCGGTGGAGGTGGGCCCCGCGCCGACGTCGTCGGCGTCGCAGGAGCCGCTGCAGGTCACGGGCGCGAGTGGCACCCCGCCGACGCTCGAGTACGAGAAGCCGTTCGAGGTCGTGCAGTCCGGCTCGCGGATGATCTGGCCCGGTACGGGCGACCTGCTGGAGCGCGACGACCCGGTGCTGCTGAACCTCTACGCGCAGGACGGCCGCGACGGCACGGAGCTGCAGAACACCTTCCGCACCGCGCCCGCCGGGTACACGATGACCGAGCAGTCGCTCGGCAACCACCTCTTCGCCGCGCTGGAGGGCCGCAGGGTCGGCACGCGCCTGGCGCTCATGGAGGAGCAGGACGGCGTCCCGGTGCTGCTGGTGGTGGACGTGCTGCCGACCCGCGCGGCGGGTACGGAGGGCGTGCCGCCGGGCAAGGACCTGCCGCAGGTGCGCCTCGACGACCTCGGGGCCCCGACCGTGCGCGTCCCGCGGGGCGTCGACCCGCCGTCCGACCTGGTGGTGCACCCGCTGCTGCGCGGCACGGGCCCGCAGGTGCGGGCCGGCCAGATCCTGACCGTGGAGTTCACCGCCGTCCGCTGGAGCGACGGCAAGGTGGTCGACACGACCTGGACCGAGGACACCCCGCCCCAGTCCGCCGAGATCGGCATCGGCCGCCTCGTCGAGGGCTGGGACCAGGGCCTCCTGGAGCAGACCGTCGGGTCGCAGGTGATGCTGGTCGTGCCGCCGGACAGCGGGTACGCGAACACCGCCAGCGAGCTGGCGGGCGAGACCATGGTGTACGTGGTCGACATCCTCGACGCGCACAAGGCCGTCGCGGGTGACGACGAGGAGCCGAAGAAGAAGGAGGGCTGATGTCCGTCGCGATCCGAGTGATCCCGTGCCTGGATGTCGACGCGGGCCGAGTGGTCAAGGGCGTCAACTTCGCGGACCTGCGCGACGCCGGGGACCCGGTCGAACTCGCGGGCCGGTACGACGCCGAGGGCGCCGACGAGCTGACGTTCCTGGACGTGTCGGCCTCGTCGGGCGACCGCGAGACCATGGTCGACGTGGTGCGGCGCACCGCCGAGCAGGTGTTCGTGCCGCTCACGGTGGGCGGCGGCGTGCGCTCCACGGACGACGTCGACCGGCTGCTGCGCGCCGGAGCCGACAAGGTGGGCGTGAACACCGCGGCCATCGCGCGCCCGGAGCTCATCTCCGAGATCGCGCAGCGGTTCGGCTCGCAGGTGCTGACCCTGAGCGTCGACGCGCGCCGCGTCACCGGCGACGTCACGACGCCGTCGGGGTACGAGGTGACCACGCACGGAGGGCGGCGCGGCACGGGGATCGACGCCGTGGAGTGGGCCGAGCGCGCCGCGAAGCTGGGCGCGGGCGAGATCCTGCTCAACTCGATGGACGCCGACGGCACCACCGCGGGGTTCGACCTGGAGATGCTGCACGCCGTGCGCGAGCGGGTGCACGTGCCGCTCGTCGCGTCGGGCGGCGCGGGCACGCCGGAGCACTTCGTCGAGGCGGCCCGGGCGGGCGCGGACGCCGTCCTCGCGGCGTCGGTCTTCCACTTCGGCGCGCTGACGGTGGGCCAGGTCAAGGACGCGATGCGCGCCGCGGGTTTCGACGTCCGCTGAGCCGTCCTCCGGGACTTCCTTGACCTCAACCGTCGTTGAGGTCATAGCGTCGGCGATGCCGAGGGCGTAAATCCGTCGAATCGATTCCCGCGCCGTGAGAAAATTACGGGGTCCCCCCAGGAAGCGAGGTCTTGCCGTGCCCCCAGAAGCCCCGCGACCCACCCCGATGGCCCTCACGGGCTCTCGTGTGCGCCGCTCGATCTCGTTGATGTGGCGCGGGATGCGCTCGCACCCCGGCATCTACCTGCTCGCCGTGGGGGCGTCCGGAATCTTCGGCGCCCTGACCGTGGGCGTGAGCCGCGCGGTCGGCTGGGCCACCGACTCCGTCGTCGTCCCGGCCATCGCGGGCGACGAGGCTGCCCGTGACCGGGTCTGGCTCGCCGGCCTCGTGCTCGCGGCCGTCGCGCTCATGCTCGCCCTGTCCGTCGCCGGCCGCCGCATCTGGGCGGGTTACGGCGTCGTCCGCATCCAGGCCGACCACCGCACCGCCCTGACCCGGCAGTACCTGCGGCTGCCCGGCTCCTGGCACCGCTCGCACCCCGCCGGCCAGCTCCTGAACCACACAACCTCGGACACCGAGGCCGCCACCGGCGTCTTCAACCCGCTGCCGTTCGCCCTCGGCGTCGTGGTCATGATCGGCGTCTCCGTGGTGATGCTCGTGACGATCGACCCGTGGCTGGCGCTCGCGGCGCTCGCCGTCATCCCGGTCACCGTGGCCGTGAACGCCGTCTACCAGCGGCACATGTCCCCGGCCGTGACCCGGGCGCAGCGCCTGCGGGGCGACGTGGCCGACGTCGCGCACGAGAGCTTCGAGGCCGCCCTGCTCGTCAAGGCGCTCGGCACCGAGGACCGCGAGGAGAGCCGGTTCGGCGCCCGCACGCAGGAGCTGCGCGCCGCGAACGTGCGGGTCGGCATCGTCCGCTCGCTCTTCGACCCCGTGATCCAGACCCTGCCGTCGATCGGCACCCTGCTGGTGCTCGGTGTCGGCACCTGGCGCATCTCCGCGGGCGCCGTCGAACCGGGCGACCTCGTCACCGCCGCCTACCTGCTCACCATGATGACCGTGCCCGTGCAGGCGTTCGGCTGGGTGCTCGGCGAGCTGCCGCGCGCCCTGGTCGGCTACGAGCGCATCGCCCAGGTCGCCGACGCGACCGGCGCGCTGGCCCACGGCGACGCCCGCCTGCCGCGGGCCGCTCGCCCGACCGGGATGGCGGTACGCCTGACGGACGTGGGCGTCGACGTCCCCGCGATCAGCGGGGCGGTCGGCCGCTCGATCACCCTGCTCGACGGCGTGGACGTCGACGTCCGGCCGGGCGCCACGGTCGCCGTCGTCGGCACGACGGGGGCCGGCAAGACCACCCTCGTGAGCCTCCTGGCGCGGCTCTCCGACCCGACGCGCGGGCAGGTGCTGCTCGACGGCGTGGACGCCCGCATCCTGGCCGACGGCGAGATCCCCGCCCACGTCGCGCTCGTCACGCAGTCCACCTTCATCTTCGAGGACACCGTGCGCGGCAACGTGACGCTCGCCGACGCGGGCGCCCCCGGGGCGCCGTCGGACGACGAGGTGTGGGACGCCCTCCGGCTCGCCCGTCTCGACGAGACCGTCCGTGAGATGCCCGGCGGCCTCGACGCCCCGCTGGGCGAGCGCGGTGCCAACCTGTCCGGCGGGCAGCGACAGCGCCTCGCCATCGCGCGCGCCCTGGTGCGCGCCCCGCGCCTGCTCGTGCTCGACGACGCGACCAGCGCGGTCGACCCCCGCGTGGAGCAGGAGATCCTGCGCGGCCTGGCCGCCCGGACCGACGGCGACACCACGCCCGGCGCCGGCGCGCCCGGTGCCGAGGCCCCGGGCACCACCGTGATCATGGTCGCCTACCGCATGTCGTCGGTGGCGCTCGCGGACCGCGTGGTGCACGTCGAGGGCGGCCGCGTGGTCGACGTCGGGACGCACGACGAGCTCATGGCGCGCGACCCCGGCTACCGCGCGCTGGCCACGGCCTACGAGGCCGAGACCGAGCGTCGTGAGCAGGAACGGGCGGACGAGGCGGCCGCCGGGACGCTGGACGACGAGCTGGAGGAGGTGGCCCGATGACCGCGGTGACGGACGAGCCCGACGTGACCGACGTGCCCGAGGACCTGCTCGACGCCGACGGCGCCCGCATCGAGTCGGCCAGCAGCCTGGGCGTGTTCGCGACCCTGCGCCGCGGGATCGAGATCAGCCCCGAGATCACCCGGGGGCTGTGGGTCACGCTCGGCCTCGCGTCCCTCGCGGCCGCGGGCCGCGTGGTGGTGCCGCTCGCGGTGCAGCAGACGATCGACGTCGGCATCCTGGCCGACGGCGGGCCGGACGTCGGCCAGGTGGCCATGCTCGCGTCGCTGGCGGCGGGGGCGCTCGTGCTGGCCGCGCTGTGCGCCGCGCTCGTCAACGTGCGCCTGTTCCGCTCGGCCGAGGCCGGGCTGGCGACGCTGCGCGTCAAGGCGTTCCGGCACGTGCACGACCTGTCGACCCTCACGCAGAACACCGAGCGCCGCGGCGCTCTGGTCTCGCGCGTGACCAACGACGTCGACACGGTCTCCCTGTTCGTGCAGTGGGGCGGCATCATGCTGCTCGTCAACGTGCTGCAGGTGCTCGTGGCGACCGGGCTGATGCTGGTCTACTCGCCGATCCTGACCGCCGTGGTGTGGATCGCCTTCGTGCCGATGTTCCTCGTGATCCGGTACGGACAGAAGTACGTGAACCGCGCGTACACCCTGGTGCGCGAGCGGGTCGGCGCGATGCTCGGCGCCATCTCCGAGTCCGTGGTGGGCGCCGAGACGGTGCGCGCCTACGGCGTGTCCGAGCGCACGGGGCGCCGCATCGGCGGCGCCGTCGAGGCGACCCGCAGTGCCCAGGCCCGGTCCCAGGTGCTGGTCGCGGCGACGTTCTCGTCGGGCGTGCTGATCTCCAACCTGGTGCTCGCCGTCGTGGTGGTCGTGGGCACGTTCCTCGGCGTGGGCGGCGGCCTGACGGCGGGTCAGCTCGTGGCCTTCCTGTTCCTGGTGCAGCTCTTCACCGGGCCGGTGCAGATGGCCACGGAGATCCTCAACGAGCTGCAGAACGCCGTGGCCGGCTGGCGGCGCGTCATCGCGGTCATCGAGACGCCGGTCCAGGTGGCCGAGAAGCCCGGCGCCGTGACCCAGGAGCGCGGGCCGGCGCACGTGACGCTGCGCGACGTCCGGTTCGCTTACCCGGGCGGCCCCGAGGTGCTGCACGGCGTGACGCTGGACCTGCCGCCGCGCACCAAGGTGGCCGTGGTCGGGCAGACCGGCTCCGGCAAGACGACCGTCGCCAAGCTCGTCACCCGGCTCATGGACCCGACGGCGGGCGTCGTGGAGCTCGACGGCACGGACCTGCGCGAGCTGACGTTCGCCTCGCTGCGCGAGCGCGTGGTGCTGGTGCCGCAGGAGGGCTTCCTGTTCGACGGCACGGTGCTCCAGAACGCGGCCTACGGGCTGCGTGCGCCGCTGGAGGCGCCCACCGCTGCCTCAGCCGAGGACGACGGCGAGCCCGCCGCCGGGCACCGCGTGGCGGTGGAGCGCGCCTTCGCCGAGCTCGGCCTGGCCGACTGGGTGGCGGACCTGCCCGACGGGCTCGAGACGGCCGTCGGCCAGCGGGGCGAGGCGCTGTCCGCGGGGGAGCGGCAGCTCGTCGCGATCGCGCGCGCCTACCTCGCGCAGCCGGACCTGCTGGTGCTCGACGAGGCGACGTCGGCCGTGGACCCCGCGACCGAGGTGCGGATCGCGCGGGCCCTGGACTCCCTGACCGCCGGCCGCTCCACGATCACGATCGCGCACCGGCTGTCCACGGCCGAGGCGTCCGACCTGGTGGTCGTGGTGGACCAGGGCCACGTCGCCGAGGTCGGCGCCCACGCGGAGCTGGTCGCGGCGGACGGTGTCTACGCCCAGATGTACGAGAGCTGGGTGGCCCAGACCCGGTAGGTCCGGTCGGCTCTCGGACCGGATCGCGGGCCGGCGGCGGACATCACACCGCCGTCGGCCCACGACGTGGCAGGATTCTCAGGTGCCCGAAGTTCTCGACCCCACGATCTCCGCCCGCCTCAAGCGCGACGACGCCGGCCTGGTCGCCGCCGTGGTCCAGCAGCACGACACGGGCGAGGTGCTCATGGTCGGCTGGATGGACGACGAGGCCCTGCGCCGCACGCTCACACAGGGGCGGGTGACGTTCTGGTCCCGCAGCCGGGAGGAGTACTGGCGCAAGGGCGACACGTCCGGCCACGCCCAGTACGTCAAGGCCGTGAGCATCGACTGCGACGGCGACGCCCTGCTGGTCCAGGTGGACCAGGTGGGTGCCGCGTGCCACACGGGCGCGCGCACCTGCTTCGTCGCCGGGGGCGACCTGGGCGCCGTGGTCGGCGACCGCAACCAGCACGACGAGGAGATCCGGTGACCCAGCTCGACAGCCAGCCCGGCACCCACGAGGCCCGCGCGGCGACCGCACCGGCCGACCTGCCCTGGGGCCGCACCTGGCCGAGCCTGCCCGAGTTCCGGGGGATGGCCGCCGACCGCCGGGTGATCCCCGTGGTCCGCCCCCTGCTGGCCGACGACGCCACGCCCGTCGGCCTCTACCGGACCCTGGCGCAGGGCCGGCCGGGCACGTTCATCCTGGAGTCGGCGGAGTCCGACGGCGTGTGGGCGCGCTGGTCGTTCGTCGGCGTCGCGTCGCGCGCGACCCTGACCAGCGACGGCGGCCAGGCCGTGTGGACCGGCGACGTGCCCGTGGGCATCCCGACGCGCGGCGACGTCGTCGACGTGGTCGAGGCGGCGCTCACCGCCCTGCGCACGCCCGGCGTCGAGAACCTGCCGCCCCTGACCGGCGGACTGGCCGGCGTGCTGGGCTGGGACATCGTGCGGCACTGGGAGCCGACGCTCCCGGCGACGGCCCCGGACGAGACGGGCGCGCCCGAGCTCGCCCTGTGCCTCGCCACCGACCTCGCGGTGGTGGACCACCGCGAGGGCACGGTCTGGCTGGTCGCCAACGCGATCAACGCGGACGCCACGGACGAGCGCGTCGACGAGGCCTACGCGGACGCCGTCGCGCGGCTCGACGCCATGCAGGCGCAGCTCGCGGCCGGCGGGCCGCGCGTCACGTCCGTGGTGGCCGAGGACGTGCCCGAGCCGCAGCTCGAGTTCCGGTCCACGCGCGAGGAGTTCGAGAACGCGGTCCTCGCGGGCAAGGAGGCCATCCGCGACGGCGAGGTGTTCCAGGTGGTGCTCTCGCAGCGCCTGGACCTGGAGTGCGCGGCCGACCCCCTGGACGTGTACCGGGCGCTGCGCACGATCAACCCGAGCCCGTACATGTACTACTTCCACCTGGCCAAGCCCGACGGCGCCGAGTTCGCCGTGGTCGGCTCCAGCCCGGAGACGCTGGTCAAGGTGGACGACGGCCACGTCACCACCTACCCGATCGCCGGCTCCCGCCCGCGCGGCGCGCACCCGGAGGAGGACGCCGAGCTGGGCGAGGAGCTCCTGGCCGACCCCAAGGAGCGGGCCGAGCACATCATGCTCGTCGACCTGTCCCGCAACGACATGGTCAAGGTCTGCGAGCCCACCAGCGTCGAGGTGGTCGAGTTCATGAAGGTGCGGCGGTTCAGCCACATCATGCACATGTGCTCCACCGTCGTGGGCCGGCTGCGGCCGGGCTTCGGCGCCCTGGACGCCCTGCGGGCGACCTTCCCGGCCGGCACCCTGTCCGGGGCGCCCAAGCCCCGGGCGATCGCTCTGATCGACGAGCTGGAGCCCGCCTCGCGCGGCATCTACGGCGGGGTGTGCGGCTACTTCGACTTCGGCGGCAACATGGACATGGCCATCGCCATCCGCACCGCGTACATCGCGGACGGCCGAGCCAGCGTCCAGGCGGGCGGCGGCATCGTGGCCGACTCGGTGCCCGCGTCCGAGTACCAGGAGTCGCGCAACAAGGCCGCGGCTGCGGTCCGCGCCATCCAGCTCGCGTCGCGCCTGACGCCGCTGCGCACGGCCGGGGGCGACCGGTGACCCGCACCCGCACCGTCCTCGCCCTCCTCGTGCTGGGCGCGCTGACGTTCGGCACGGGCTCGCCCACCTGGATCACCACCACGGTGGCCACGGCGCTGGAGCCCGAGGTGGCGGTCGCCGCCTCCGGCACCTCGGCCGCGCCGGGCGTCGGGGCCGGAGCGCTCGTGCTGCTGGCCGCGGGCATCGCCTGCGCGCTGACCGGCCGTGTGGCCCGGTACGTGGCGCTCGTGGTCGCTGCGGCGGCCGGCGTGCTCGTGGTGGCCAGCACGCTCGTCGTCATCGGCGACCCGACGCCCGCCGCGACCAACGCCGCGTCCGCCACGAGCGGCGTCACCGAGCTCACCTCGCCCGTCACGCTGACCGCGTGGCCCTGGGCGGCGGTCGCCACGGGCGTGCTCGCCGTGGCCGTCGCCGTCTGGGGCGCCGTCGCGGCCCGCGGCTGGACGGCGACGTCGGGCCGGCACGAGCGCGCGGGTCAGGGCCCGGCCGCCGGCACGGCGACCACCGCCGGCGCCCCCGCCACGGCCGCGGGAACGGCCCCCGCCGACGGCGCCGCGGGCAGGCCCGCGGGCGACGGCGGCACCGGACCCGCGCCCGAGGAGCCCGGCGCCGACGACGACGAGATCGACCCCCACGACGCCTGGGACGCCCTGTCCCGGGGCGACGACCCGACGGGCCGCTGACCCGGCCGCGAGCGGTTAGGCTGGGCGCGTACCGCACGACACGAAAGGCATCAAACCTGCGATGACCGAGAACAAGCCTGAGATCGCCTACCTCCCGCCGGGCGTCCCGCCGACCAACCACGGCCACACGGTCGCCGCGTGGGTCACGATGGTCGGGATCACGCTGGGTGTGCTGATCTCCTCGTGGGGCGTCATCGTGGCCCAGTCGTGGTCGGCCTGGCTGGTCCTGTTCGTGCTCGGCTTTGTCGTCATCGGGGCCTCGCTCATCATCGGTCTGGTGCTCCGCAACCTCGGCCTGGGCCAGAAGCCGGTCGGACGGTAGCCACACCATGACCGCCCTGGAGATGGCCGCGCCGTCCGCCGCGTACCCCCGCAACAGCCTGGGGGTCTGGTCGCTCGTGCTGGGCATCGTGTCGATCGTGCTGGCGCTCGGCATCCTCACGGGGATCCCCGCCATCATCGTCGGCAACCAGGGCCGCCGCGCCGTGCGCGCCGGCGAGGCGAACAACGAGGGGATGGCGCTGACCGGCGTCGTGCTGGGCTGGCTCTCGCTCGCGATCCTCGTGTTCGTGATCGGGCTGGTCGTCGTCCGCTTCCTGGCGGGTGGGCCGAATTCCTGACGCCGCCGTCCGGCCGGCGGCGCCCGCCCTGCGGGCGCCGCTCCTGGCCGGTGCGGCCGTCGGTGCGGCCACCCTGCTGGTGGCGCTCCGCGACCCGCACGTGCCCGGCTCCTACGGGTTCTGCCCGCTGCTGGAGCTGACCGGCCTGGCCTGCCCGCTCTGCGGCGGGCTGCGCGCCACGCACGACCTGGCGCACCTCGACCTGGCCGGCGCCTGGTCGGCCAACGCGCTGTGGACGGTCACCGCCCCGGTGGTCGTGGTCGTCTGGCTGGCCTGGCTTTTGGCCGCGGTCCGCGGCCGCCCGTTCCGCGGCCTGTCGAGCACGGCGGGCTGGGTCACGCTCGGGGTCGCGCTCACGTTCTTCGTGGCACGCAACCTGCCGGGGCTGCAGCAGTACCTGACCCCCTGGATCTGATCCCGGCCCTGATCAGGCGATCTCCAGGGAAACGAGGCGGACGGCGCCGTCCGGGATCTGACGGGCCGTCGTCTCACGGTCCGGGAGTGGTCAGGACCACACCCTGGATCCGCCTACCATGGCCATGGGGCACACGTCCCGGCAGTGGTAGGGGCGTGATCAGGCGCACGAGGCCGCATGCCAAGGGCAGAGCGAGGGCACGGGGAGGCTCATTACATGTCGGTCCTGGAGGACATCGTCGCGGGGGTACGTGAGGACCTCGCGGAGCGTGAGGCACGCGTGCCTCTCGACGCGCTCAAGGAGCGCGCCAACGCGGTGCCCGGGGCCCTCGAGTGCCTCGGCCGCCTCAAGCAGGCGGACGCCGTCTCGGTGATCGCCGAGGTGAAGCGCTCGAGCCCCAGCAAGGGCTCGCTGGCCCCGATCGCCGACCCGGCGGCGCTCGCGGTCGAGTACGAGACCGGCGGGGCCTCGGCGATCTCGGTGCTCACCGAGCAGCGCCGGTTCCACGGTTCGCTGGCGGACCTGGACGCGGTGCGCGGCCGGGTGGACGTCCCGGTGCTGCGCAAGGACTTCGTCGTCACGCCCTACCAGGTCTGGGAGGCCCGCGCGCACGGGGCGGACCTGGTCCTGATCATCGTGGCGGCCCTGGAGCAGACGGTGCTCGAGTCGCTCGTCGAGCGGGTGCACTCCCTGGGCATGACCGCCCTGGTGGAGACGCACAACCTCGAGGAGGTGCGCCGGGCGGTCGACGCCGGGGCGCGCGTCGTGGGCGTCAACGCCCGCAACCTGAAGACCCTCGAGCTGGACCGCGGCCTGTTCCGCAGCCTCGCCGAGTACATCCCGGACGACGTGGTCAAGATCGCGGAGTCCGGCATCCGTGGCCCGCACGACGTGATGGAGATGGCCCGGGCCGGGGCGGACGGCGTCCTGGTGGGCGAGGCGCTCGTGACCGACGGCGCCCCGCGTGCCTCGGTGGCCGACCTCGTCGCCGCGGGCTCGCACCCGTCGCTGCGCTCCGTCCGTCCGGCCTGAAGGGATCCGAGGTGACCGATGTGAAGCTTGCCGACGTCTCCGGCCCGTACTTCGGCCAGTACGGCGGGCGCTTCGTGCCCGAGGCGCTGATCGCCGCGCTCGAGGAGCTCGACACGGAGTTCCGCAAGGCGGCCGACGACCCCGCGTTCGCGGCCGAGCTGCAGCGCCTGCACCGGGAGTACACCGGCCGGCCCAGCCCGCTGACCGAGGTGCCGCGGTTCGCCGCGCACGCGGGCGGCGAGTCGGGTGGGGTGCGGGTGTTCCTGAAGCGCGAGGACCTCAACCACACCGGTTCGCACAAGATCAACAACGTGCTGGGCCAGGCCCTGCTCGTCAAGCGCATGGGCAAGAAGCGCCTCATCGCCGAGACGGGGGCGGGCCAGCACGGTGTCGCCACCGCCACCGCGGCGGCCCTGATGGACCTCGAGTGCGTGGTCTACATGGGCGAGGAGGACACCCGGCGGCAGGCGCTGAACGTGGCGCGGATGCGCCTGCTCGGCGCCGAGGTCGTGCCGGTGAAGATCGGTTCGCGCACGCTCAAGGACGCGATCAACGAGGCGCTGCGCGACTGGGTCGCCAACGTCGAGACCACGCACTACCTGCTGGGCACCGTCACGGGCCCGCACCCGTTCCCCGAGATGGTGCGCCAGTTCCACCGCATCATCGGCGAGGAGGCGCGCGAGCAGATCCTGGAGCGCACCGGCCGCCTGCCCGACGTCGTCGCGGCGTGCGTGGGCGGCGGGTCCAACGCGCTCGGCATCTTCAACGCGTTCCTCGACGACAAGGACGTGGAGCTGCGCGGCTTCGAGGCCGGCGGCGAGGGCATCGAGTCGGGCCGGCACGCGGCCCGCTTCAGCGGCGGCGCGCTGGGCGTGCTGCACGGCGCGCGCTCGTACCTGCTGCAGGACGACGACGGCCAGACCCTGCCCAGCCACTCGGTCTCCGCGGGTCTGGACTACCCGAGCGTCGGCCCGGCGCACGCGTGGCTGCACGACCTGGGCCGGGCCACCTACGAGCCCGTGACCGACGACGAGGCCATGGAGGCGTTCCGCCTGCTGTGCCGCACCGAGGGCATCATCCCGGCCATCGAGTCGGCGCACGCCCTCGCGGGCGCGCTGCGCGTGGGCCAGGCCGCGGCGGCCGAGGGCCGCACCGGCCCCGACGGCGAGCCGCTCGTGCTGCTGGTGAACCTGTCCGGTCGCGGTGACAAGGACGTGGCGACGGCGGCCCGCTGGTTCGGGCTGCTGGACGGCGCGGACAACAACGTCGCGGCGGAGGAGCTGGAACGACAGGAGGGCCGGGGATGAGCACGGTGACGCAGCAGGCCACGGGGCCGGACACGCACTCCGGCACCGCCGACCTGATCGCCCGCCTGCGCGAGCAGGAGAACCGGCCCGCCCTGGTGGGCTACCTGCCGGTGGGCTACCCGACGGTCGACCGGTCGATCGAGGCCCTGAAGACCCTCGTGGACCACGGCGTCGACATCATCGAGCTCGGCATCCCCTACACCGACCCCGTCCTCGACGGCCCGGTGATCCAGGCGGCCGCACAGGGCGCGCTCGACGCGGGCGCGCGGGTGCGGGACGTGTTCCGCGTGGTGCGGGAGCTGACCGAGTACGCGCCGCACGTGCCCGTGCTGGTCATGACCTACTGGAACCCGGTGCTCAAGTACGGCCCGGACGCGTTCGCGCGCGACCTGGCCGCCGCGGGCGGCGCCGGGCTCATCACCCCCGACCTCATCCCGGACGAGGGCGCCGACTGGATCGCGGCGAGCGAGGCGCACGGCCTGGACCGTGTGTTCCTCGTGGCCCCCAGCTCGACGCCGGAGCGGCTGCGGCTGACCGTGGGCCAGTCCCGCGGCTTCGTGTACGCCGCGTCGCTCATGGGTGTCACGGGGGAGCGGAACCAGGTGGGCTCGCGCGCCGAGCAGCTCGTGGCCGACACGCGCGCCGCCGGCGCGCCGAACGTCTGCGTGGGCCTGGGTGTCTCCACGGGGGCGCAGGCCGCCGAGGTCGGCCGCTTCGCCGACGGCGTCATCGTGGGCTCGGCGCTGGTCCGCCCGCTCCTGTCGGACGGCCCGCTGCCGGACGACGAGTGGGCGGTCCGTCTCACGAATCTGGCCGGGGTCACGGAGGACCTCGCCGCCGGGGTACGGTCGGCTCGCGCTCCCGCGCCCACCGACCCACCTGCCGCCACGCCTGGCGGTGCGACCACCTCCGGAGAGGCCCTGTGACGCTGCTGACCGCACTGCCGGCCGCTCTGACCGTCGAGCTGCCTGCCGCGTTGTCCGCCGCGCTCCCCGGAGCTCCCGCCGCCACCCAGATTCCCAGCCCGTCCCAGCACACCTGGTACCTCGGGATCTTCCCGCTGCGCGCCTACGCGCTGGCGATCCTCGCGGGCATCGTGCTCGCCGTCTGGCTGACCGCCCGGCGGTGGAAGGCACGCGGGGGCAGCCCGGACGACGTCCTGGAGATCACCTTCTGGGCGGTGCCGTTCGGCATCGTCGGGGGCCGGATCTACCACGTGCTCTCGTCGCCCGACCGGTACTTCGGCGAGAACTTCGCGGGCGGGGGCGACCCCGTCAAGGCGCTCTACGTCTGGGAGGGCGGCCTCGGCATCTGGGGCGCTGTGGCGCTCGGCGCCGTGGGTGCCTGGATCGGCTGCCGCAGGCAGGGTGTGCGGCTGTCGTCGTTCGCCGACGCCGTGGCGCCGGGCCTGCTGATCGCGCAGGCCGTCGGCCGCCTCGGCAACTGGTTCAACCAGGAGCTGTACGGACGGCCCACGGAGCTGCCCTGGGGCCTGCACATCGACGCCGAGTACCTGGTGTCCAACCCGGCCACGGGCGTGGCGTACCCCGAGGGCACGCTCTTCCACCCGACCTTCCTGTACGAACTCCTGTGGAATCTCCTGATGGCCGGAGTTCTGCTGTTTCTCGACCGTCGGTTCAGGTTGGGTCATGGGCGGGTATTCTGGGCGTACGTCCTGCTCTACACTCTCGGACGGGTCTGGATCGAGATGCTCCGCATCGACGATGCGGAGCAGGTGCTGGGGCTCCGCCTCAACGTCTGGACCTCGATCCTGCTGGGCCTTGCGGCCCTGGTGGTCTCGATCGTGCTGGCTCGAAGGTTCCCCACCAGGGAAGAGTCGGTGCGGCTGCGACCAGAGGACGACGAACCGCCGGCGGGCCCACGGGCCGAGCCGGAGCCTGACCCAGGAGTCGAAGGGACCGGCGAGGCCGCGGCCGAGCCGGAGGAAGTAAAGACAGCTGCACAGGAGGAGTCCGACGCGGACGCCTCCGTGCGCACCTGAGGGGCACGACCGCCGGGACCACCGGACGACGAGCCCCCTGACCGACCGGGCCGCCGTCGTCCCGGACCACCGCAAGGAACTGCGCCCGGCTACGGCCGGGTGCCTGTGAGGACCCATGACCAAGCCGTTGCCGACACAGAGGGTTGGGCTGCCCACGCAGACGTTTGAAGGCGGCCTGTACGACCCCGCAGCCGAGCATGACGCGTGCGGCGTCGCCTTCGTGGCGACCCTGCGTGGCACGCCCGGGCGCGACATCGTCGATGCCGGGCTGACCGCCCTGCTGAACCTCGACCACCGCGGCGCGGTGGGAGCGGAGGAGGACAGCGGCGACGGCGCCGGCATCCTCACCCAGATCCCCGACGCGTTCGTCCGTGACGTCGTGGGGGTCGACCTGCCGCCCGCCGGGATGTACGCGATCGGTACGGCGTTCCTGCCGACCGACGAGGCCGAGCGCGACGCCATGGTGCGCCGCGTCGAGTCCCTGGCCGCCGAGGAGAAGCTCGACGTGCTCGCGTGGCGCGACGTCCCGGTCGACGCCGGGATCGTGGGCCCGACGGCGCGCGCCTCGATGCCGGTGTTCCGTCAGATCGTGGTGGCCGACCCCTCGCGGAGCCTGTCCGGGATCGACCTGGACCGCCGCTGCTACCGCCTGCGCAAGCGGGCGGAGAACGAGGTCGGGCTGTACTTCGCCTCGCTCAGCGCCCGCACCCTGACGTACAAGGGCATGCTGACGACGGCGCAGCTCGAGCCGTTCTTCCCCGACCTGTCGGACCCGCGGTACGCCACCGAGCTCGCACTGGTCCACTCGCGGTTCTCCACCAACACGTTCCCGTCGTGGCCGCTGGCCCAGCCGTTCCGGCTGCTGGCCCACAACGGCGAGATCAACACCGTGCGCGGCAACCGCAACTGGGTCGCGGCGCGCGAGGGCACCATGGAGTCCGACCTGCTCGGCGACCTCGCGCCGCTCCAGCCCGTCTGCTCGCCCGGTGCGAGCGACTCGGCGAGCTTCGACGAGGTGCTCGAGCTGCTGCACCTGTCGGGGCGGTCCCTGCCGCACTCCGTGCTGATGATGGTGCCGGAGGCCTGGGAGAACAACGCGGGCATGGACCCCGCGCTGCGCTCCTTCTACCAGTACAACGCGAACCTCATCGAGCCGTGGGACGGCCCCGCCTCCCTCACGTTCACCGACGGCACCCTGATCGGCGCCGTGCTCGACCGCAACGGCCTGCGCCCCGGGCGCTGGTGGGTCACCGAGGACGGCCTGGTCGTGCTGGCCTCCGAGGCCGGCGTGCTCGACATCGACCCCGCCACCGTGGTCCGCAAGGGCCGCCTGGAGCCCGGCAAGATGTTCCTCGTGGACACCGGCTCCGGCCGGATCGTCGAGGACGAGGAGATCAAGTCCGGCCTCGCGTCGATGCACCCCTACGGGGACTGGATCCGCGAGCACTCGGTCTACCTCGACGAGCTGCCCGACCGCGAGCACGTGGCGCACAGCCCGGCCTCGGTGCGTCGTCGCCAGCGGGCCTTCGGGTATACCGAGGAAGAGCTCAAGATCATCCTGTCGCCGATGGCGACCACCGGCGGTGAGCCGCTCGGCGCCATGGGCTCCGACACGCCCGTCGCGGTGCTCTCGCAGCGGCCGCGGCTGCTGTTCGACTACTTCACGCAGATGTTCGCGCAGGTGACCAACCCGCCGCTGGACGCGATCCGCGAGGAGCTGGTCACGGCCATCGGCAGCGCCATCGGGCCGGAGCCCAACCTCCTGGAGGACCTGCCGGAGCACGCGCGCAAGCTCGTGCTGGGCTTCCCGGTGCTGGACAACGACCAGCTCGCCAAGGTCGTGCACGTCGAGCGCGACCGCGAGCTGGAGGGCCTGTTCCAGGCCGAGACGATCCAGGGCCTGTACGACGTCTCGGGCGGCGGCGGCGCGCTGCTGGCCCGGCTGGAGGCGATCTTCGCCGACGTCGACCGGTACGTGGAGGAGGGCGCGAGCTTCCTCGTGCTCTCGGACCGCGACGCCAACTCCGAGCTCGCCCCGATCCCGTCGCTGCTCCTGACCAGCGCCGTGCACCACCACCTGGTGCGCAAGCACACCCGCAACCGGGTCTCCCTCGTGGTCGAGGCCGGCGACGTGCGCGAGGTGCACCACGTCGCGCTGCTCATCGGCTACGGCGCGGCCGCCGTGAACCCCTACCTCGCGATGGAGACGGTCGAGGACCTCGCCCGCCGCGGGTACCTGGACGTCACGCCGGAGCAGGCGGTCGCCAACCTCATCAAGGCCCTCGGCAAGGGCGTGCTCAAGGTGATGTCCAAGATGGGCATCTCCACGATCATGTCCTATCGCGGCGCCCAGATCTTCGAGGCCGTGGGTCTGTCCCACGACCTGGTCGAGGACTACTTCACCGGCACCACCTCGCGGCTCGGCGGCATCGGCCTGGACGTCATCGCGGCCGAGGTCGCGGCGCGGCACGCCGAGGCCTACCCGCCGTCGGGCAACAAGAAGCCGGGCGAGCGCCTCACCACGGGCGGCGAGTACCAGTGGCGCCGCGACGGCGAGGACCACCTGTTCGACCCCGAGACGGTGTTCCGCCTGCAGCACGCCACGCGGTCCGGCCGGATGGACATCTTCCGGCAGTACACGCGGCGCGTCGACGAGCAGTCGAACCGCCTCATGACCCTGCGCGGCCTGCTGCGCTTCAGCCCCGACCGCGAGCCGGTGCCGATCGACGAGGTCCAGCCGGTCAGCGAGATCGTCAAGCTGTTCAACACGGGCGCCATGTCCTACGGCTCGATCTCGGCCGAGGCGCACGAGACCCTGGCGATCGCGATGAACCGCCTCGGCGGCCGCTCCAACACGGGCGAGGGCGGCGAGGACCCGGAGCGCCTGTACGACGACGAGCGCCGCTCGCGCGTCAAGCAGATCGCGTCGGGCCGGTTCGGCGTGACGTCGGAGTACCTCACGCAGGCCACCGACATCCAGCTCAAGCTCGCCCAGGGCGCCAAGCCCGGCGAGGGTGGCCAGCTGCCCGGGAACAAGGTGTACCCGTGGGTCGCCGCCACCCGGCACTCGACCCCCGGCGTCGGCCTCATCTCGCCGCCGCCGCACCACGACATCTACTCGATCGAGGACCTGGCCCAGCTCATCCACGACGCGAAGAACGCCAACCCGTCGGCGCGCGTGCACGTGAAGCTGGTCAGCGAGTTCGGCGTGGGCACCGTGGCCACGGGTGTGTCCAAGGCGCACGCGGACGTCGTCCTCATCTCGGGGCACGACGGCGGTACGGGCGCCTCGCCGCTCACGTCGCTCAAGCACGCCGGCACGCCCTGGGAGATCGGCCTGGCCGAGACCCAGCAGACGCTCGTGCTCAACGACCTGCGCGACCGCATCGTGGTGCAGGTCGACGGTCAGATGAAGACGGGTCGCGACGTCATCGTCGCGGCGCTGCTCGGTGCCGAGGAGTTCGGCTTCGCGACGGCGCCGATGGTGGTCTCGGGCTGCGTCATGATGCGCGTCTGTCACCTGGACACGTGTCCCGTCGGCGTCGCCACGCAGAACCCCGAGCTGCGCAGCCGGTTCACCGGCAAGCCGGAGTTCGTCGTGAACTTCTTCGAGTTCATCGCCCAGGAGGTGCGCGAGCACCTCGCGGCGCTCGGGTTCCGCAGCCTCGAGGAGGCCGTGGGCCAGGTGCAGGTGCTCGACACCCGCAAGGCGGTCGACCACTGGAAGGCGCAGGGCCTCGACCTGACGCCGGTGCTCGCCCGGCCGCAGCTCAAGGAGGGCTCGTCGCTGCGCCACACCCGGGTGCAGGACCACGGCCTCGCCCGGGCGCTGGACAACCAGCTCATCGCGGCCGCCGCCCCGGCGCTGGAGCGCGGGGACGCCGTCAAGATCGAGCTGCCGGTGCGCAACGTCAACCGCACGGTCGGCACCATGCTCGGCCACGAGGTGACCAAGCGGTACCGGGGCGCGGGCCTGCCCGACGACACGATCGAGGTGACGCTGACCGGGTCCGCCGGCCAGTCGCTCGGCGCCTTCCTGCCGCGCGGCATCACGCTGCGCCTGTTCGGCGACGCCAACGACTACGTCGGCAAGGGCCTGTCGGGCGGCCGCGTGGCGGTGCGGCCCGACCGCGCCTCGGTGCTCGACGGCGCCAACGTCATCGCGGGCAACGTCATCGGCTACGGCGCCACCTCCGGCGAGGTGTACCTGCGCGGACGCGTGGGGGAGCGGTTCGGGGTGCGCAACTCCGGCGCGACGCTGATCGCCGAGGGCGTGGGCGACCACGCCTGCGAGTACATGACCGGCGGCACCGTGCTGGTGCTCGGCCCCACGGGCCGCAACGTCGGCGCCGGCATGTCCGGCGGCACCGCGTTCTTCCTGGACCTGCGGGTCTCCCGCGTCAACCAGGCGGCGCTGGAGGCGGGCGAGCTCGCCGTCGGCGTCCTGGACGACGCCGACTGGGAGACTGTGCAGGGGCTCCTGGAGCGGCACCTGGCCGAGACCGGCTCGACCATCGCGGCCGAGCTGCTGGCGGACCCCGCCGCCGCGCGGGGCCGGTTCAGCCGGCTGCTGCCCCCGGGCTGGGCGCGCGTGCGCCTCGCCCTCGCCGAGGCCGAGGCCGACGGCACCGACATCTCGGGCAAGACCCAGTGGGACCCGTCCGTGTGGAACCAGATCATGGAGGTGGCACGTGGCTGACCCCCGAGGATTTCTGAAGGTCCGGGAGCGGGAGCTCCCGCCGAACCGGCCCGTCGAGGTGCGGCTGCGTGACTGGAAGGACACGCACGCGCACCGCGAGGAGGGGCAGGCGTTCCTGAAGGAGCAGGCCGGCCGCTGCATGGACTGCGGCGTGCCGTTCTGCCACCAGGGCTGCCCGCTGGGCAACCTGATCCCCGACTGGAACGACCTGGTCTGGCGCGGCCAGTGGGCCGACGCGATCGACCGCCTGCACGCCACGAACAACTTCCCGGAGTTCACCGGGCGGGTGTGCCCGGCGCCGTGCGAGTCGTCCTGCGTGCTGAGCATCAACCAGCCCGCGGTGACGATCAAGAACGTCGAGGTCTCGATCATCGACGAGGCGTTCGCGCGCGGCCTGGTCACGCCGCACGTCCCGGAGCGGCTCACCGGTTCCACGGTGGCCGTCGTCGGCTCGGGCCCCGCGGGCCTGGCCGCCGCGCAGCAGCTCACGCGCGCCGGCCACACCGTGGTCGTCTACGAGCGGGACGACGCCATCGGCGGCCTGCTGCGCTACGGCATCCCGGACTTCAAGCTCGAGAAGCTGCACATCGACCGCCGTCTGGCGCAGATGGAGGCCGAGGGCACCCGCTTCCGCGCCGGCGTGACGATCGGCGAGGACATCAGCTGGGACGCCCTGCGCCGCCGGTTCGACGCCGTCGTGGTCGCCACGGGCGCCACCGTGCCGCGCGAGCTGCCCCTGCCGGGGCGGGACCTGGCCGGCATCCACTACGCGATGGACTACCTGACGCCCGCCAACAAGGCGGTCGCGGCCGGTACGCCCGACGACCTGCCCGAGGGCGCGCCGACGGCGGCCGGCAAGCACGTCGTCATCATCGGCGGCGGCGACACCGGGTCGGACTGCCTCGGCACCGCGCTGCGCCAGGGCGCCGCCAGCGTCACCACGCTCGCCATCGGCAAGAAGCCGCCGGTCGAGCGCCCGGCGCACCAGCCGTGGCCCACCGACCCGATCCTGTTCGAGGTCTCGACCTCGCACGAGGAGGGCGGCGAGCGCACCTACCTGGCCTCCACGGTCGAGTTCGTGGCGCACGAGTCCGGGGCCGCCGCCGGGTCCGTCAGGGCCCTCAAGGTCGCGGAGACCCAGTACCTGCCCGACGGCCGCCGCGCGGCCACGCCGGGCACCGAGCGCGAGATCCCCGCGGACCTGGTGCTCGTCGCCATGGGCTTCACCGGCCCCGAGACCGGTGTGCTCGAGGAGCAGACCGGCATCGAGGTCACCGAGCGCGGCCTGGTGGCGCGTGGCGACGACTACGCCGCGAGCCTGCCGGGCGTGTTCGTCGCCGGCGACGCCGGCCGTGGACAGTCCCTCATCGTGTGGGCGATCGCCGAGGGCCGCGCCGCGGCCGCCGCGGCCGACACCTACCTCCAGGGCAGCACCGAGCTGCCCGCCCCGGTGCGCCCGCGCACGCTCGCTCTGCGATCGTGACCCGAGAACCCGTCCGGGAGTTGTACACCCCCACAGGGCGCCGAGGCGCCCACCATGCCTAGGCTGGAGACATGCGCAGAGCCAAGATCGTGTGCACCATCGGACCCGCCACGGAGAGCCCGGAAAAACTCCGGGAGCTCGTTGACGCCGGCATGAACGTGGCGCGGATCAACCGCAGCCACGGCGAGCAGGAGGCTCATGCGGCGGTTTACCGCAACGTGCGAGAGGCCGCGAAGGCGGCAGGAAAGTCGGTCGCCGTACTGGTCGACCTGCAGGGACCCAAGATCCGGCTCGGCCGGTTCGCGGGAGACGAAAAGCATTTCTTGAACAAGGGCGACACGTTCACCATCACGACCGAGGACATCCTCGGCAACCGTGAGATCGTCTCGACCACCCACAAGGGTCTGGCCCAGGACGCCCAGGTGGGCGACCCGCTGCTGATCGACGACGGCAAGGTGCGCGTGCGCGTCACCGCCGTCGACGGCCCGCGCGTCGTCACCGAGGTCGAGGTCCCCGGACCGGTCTCGAACAACAAGGGCATCAACCTGCCCGGCGTCGCCGTGTCCGTGCCGGCCCTGTCCGACAAGGACGAGTCGGACCTGCGCTGGGCGCTCCAGCTCGGTGCCGACTTCATCGCGCTGTCGTTCGTGCGGTCCGCCAAGGACTACGAGGACGTCCGCCGCGTGATGGAGGAGGAGGGCCGCACGGTCCCCGTCATCGCCAAGATCGAGAAGCCGCAGGCCGTGGAGAACCTCGCCGAGGTCATCGCGGCGTTCGACGGCGTCATGGTGGCGCGTGGTGACCTCGCGGTCGAGATGCCGCTGGAGCAGGTGCCGCTCGTGCAGAAGCGCATCGTCGAGATGGCGCGGCGCAACGCCAAGCCGGTCATCGTCGCCACGCAGGTGCTCGAGTCGATGACCACCTCGCCCACGCCGACCCGCGCCGAGGCGTCCGACTGCGCCAACGCGGTGCTCGACGGCGCCGACGCGGTCATGCTCTCGGGCGAGACCTCGGTGGGCGACTACCCGATCATCACGGTGCAGACCATGGCCCGGATCATCGAGGCCACGGAGGAGGCGGGCCGGGAGCGCATCGCGCCGCTCGGCTCCACGCCGCACACCCGCGGTGGCGCCATCACGCGCGCCGCCGCCGAGATCGGCGAGACGCTCGGGGTCAAGTACCTCGTCACGTTCACGCAGTCGGGCGACTCCGCGCGCCGGATGTCCCGCCTGCGCTCGTCCATCCCGCTGCTCGCGTTCACCCCGGAGCAGGACGTCGCGAACACCCTCGCCCTGACGTGGGGTACCTCCGAGTACCTCGTGCCCAAGGTCGACACGGTCGACGCCATGGTCGCCCAGGTGGACCTGACCCTGCAGGACCAGGGCCTGGCCGAGAAGGGCGACACGGTCGTGGTGGTCTCGGGTGCGCCGGTCGGCGTGCCGGGTACGACCAACTCGATCCTGGTGCACCGCATCGGCTCGCACACGGACGGCCGCAGCAAGGGCTGACGTCACACGTAGAACGACGAGAACCACGACGCCGAGTCAGCGTCCTGGTCCGACCGCTCCCGGGTGTCACCCGGCAAGAGGCGGACCAGGACGCTGACTCGGCGTCGTCGTTCTCACTCCCGCGGTTCAAGTTGGGGGAGATGTCGCTATTGTTCCGGGCGTGAACCGCGCCTCCTTCCCCTGGTCCCGCATCGGCTTCGCCGCCCTCGTCGTGGTCTCGCTCGGCCTCGGCTGCTGGGGCCTGATCCTCGACACCACGCACGTGCCGGGCCGCACCTGGTACGACGTCGTCTACCACGACCTGCAGCTCTTCGTGATGGGCGCCGACCCCGCGAGCGACGGCGGCCCGCTGTCCTGGCAGCTCCAGGTCGCGCGGTTCCTCGCCCCCGGCACCGCCGTCTACGCCCTGTTCGAGGCGGCGCGCGCCCTGTTCACCGGCGAGATCCGCCGGTTCAGGGAGCGGCGCGCCCGCGGCCACGCGATCGTCGTCGGGGAGACCGACGCCGCCGACACCGTCACCGCCGCGCTGGAGGCGGCCGGGCACCGGGTGCTGCGCACCCCGGACGCCGCGGGCCTGCCCGGCGTCGGCCTGACCGGCGCGACCGTCCTGTACGCCTGCGGCGACGACACCACCGACGCGACCGCGAACGTGCTCACCGTTGCCGAGGCGGAGGCAGCGGTCCGCCGCGCCGGCGGCGGCCCCGAGCGGCTGTATGCCCACGTCAGCGACCCCGACCTCGGTGTGGCGCTGCAGGCGCGGCACCTGAGCTGCGCCGAGCCCGGCGTGGACTTCTTCACGCTGGACGTGATCGCCGCGCAGGCCCTCGCCGTCCGCGAGGTGCGGCGCATCCTGGACGCCCCGGGCGGTCCGGCTCTCGTGACCCACCTGGTGGTGGTCGGCTCGGGCGAGTTCGCCAAGGCCCTCGTGGTGGGGCTGGCCCGGGAGTGGGAGCTCGCGGGGGACGGGCTGCGGCTGGTCGTGGACCTGACGGCGGACGACGCCGACCACGTGGCCGGCGAGCTGCGGGCGCGCTGGTCGCCCGTGGCCCAGCGGATCGAGCTGCGGGCGGTGCCGGTGCTCGGCACGGGCGGCGCCGCCCCGGACACCGTGTACGTGTGCCACGCGTCGGACGGGGTGTCCCTGCGGGTCGCGCTGACGGCGACCCGGCTGTGGCACGGCGGCCCCGGGTCGCTCGTGCTCCTGCTCGACGGCCTGGCGGGCCTGACGGGTGCGTTCGGCACCGAGGCGTCGCGCGTGCTCGACAACCTGGACGGCCGGCTGCGGACCGTGACCACGCGCGACCTGCTCGCCGACGTCGAGCGCGCCGAGGCCCGGGCGCACGCCGACATGTACGAGCGCATCGCGCGCTCCGTGCACCACGTGTACCTGCGCAACCAGCTCGAGCGCGGCGTCGGCTGGGGCGAGGTCCCCGCGATGGTGCGCTGGGAGGACCTGCCGGACGACCTGCGGGCGTCCAACCGCGGCTGGGTGGTCGGGCTGCCCGCGCGCCTGTCGCGGATGGGCGCGACGATCGCGCCGCGCGACGGCGCCCCGGACGTCGTGTTCGACGGCGCCGAGCTCGACCGGCTCGCCGAGGCCGAGCACGAGCTGTGGGAGTCCGTGCGGGTCGCCCAGGGCTGGCGCAGCGGCCCGGTGCGGGACGACGCCGCCCGGGTGCACCCGATGATCGGCGTGCCGTGGTCGGAGCTGCCCGAGTCGAACCGGGAGAAGGATCGCGACGTGGTGCGGCTGCTGCCCGAGATCCTGGCGGAGTTCGGGCTGGAGGTCGTGCGGTACGAGGTGGCCCGGACGCCGGAGCTCGTCCACGGGCACTGAGCCTGCTGGTGCCGGGTGTGGGACTCGAACCCACACGCCCTCGCGGGCAGCGCTTTTTGAGAGCGCCGCGTCTGCCTGTTCCGCCAACCCGGCCTGCCAGGACACGAACTATGTCCCGGCGCACATCGAACCACACCGCCGGGCTGGGTCCCAAGCCCAGGTGCGCAACGTAGGATGTCCTTCGTGACCGACGAGAACACCGAGAAGCTTTCCCTGGATCTGCCCCCGCTGGTCGACGCCGAGCCCGAGGCAGCTCCCGCCAACCCCTCCCGTCGCGCCGTCGTGGCGGAGGACGAGGCACTCATCCGCATGGACGTGGTGGAGACCCTGCGCGAGGCGGGTTTCGACGTCGTGGGTGAGGCGGGTGACGGCGAGACGGCCGTCAACCTGGCCATCGAGCTCAAGCCCGACGTCGTCGTGATGGACGTCAAGATGCCCGAGCTGGACGGCATCTCCGCCGCCGAGCGCATCGGCAAGGCCCACGCCGCACCCGTGGTGCTGCTCACGGCGTTCTCGCAGACGGAGCTCGTCGAGCGCGCGCGCGACGCCGGCGCCATGGCCTACGTGGTCAAGCCGTTCACCCCGGCCGACCTGTTGCCCGCCGTGGAGATCGCGATCTCGCGGTACTCGCAGATCGGCGCGCTGGAGGCCGAGGTCGCCGACCTGACCGAGCGCTTCGAGACCCGCAAGCGGGTGGACCGCGCCAAGGGCCTGCTCATGACCAAGATGGGCCTGTCGGAGCCGGAGTCGTTCCGCTGGATCCAGAAGACGTCGATGGACCGCCGCCTCACGATGCGCGAGGTCGCCGACGCCGTCATCGAGCAGGTCGGGGCCTGAGCGAGCGGTGGAACGCACGATCCGGACCCGTCGTCCCGGAGCGGGTGAAATTCAGGACTGCCTGTTTTCTGCCCGCCCGGTCGGGACTAGTGTCTGCGCGGAGCCGGACGTGACGTCCGGGCCTCGGACACCCGGGAGGAGATGAGCGTGCGCACCGTGCTGGACATCCACCTCGCGCGCGAGGCCGACCTGCCCGCCGTGGCGGCGCTGGCCGCCACCGCGCGCGACGACTCGCCCACCGGGGCCCAGCTCGGCGCCCAGGAGGCCGACCGGCTGCTGGAGCATCTCAGCGTGCTGCTGGCGGCGGGCGGCCACGTGCTGGTCGCGGAGCAGGACGGCCAGGTCGTCGGTGTCGTCCTCGGCCGGGTCGTGGCGGCGTACCTCTTCGCGGAGAGCGCCAGCCTCTACCTGGACATGCTGTTCGTCGCGCCGCAGGCCCGCCGCCACGGTGTGGGGCACGCGCTGCTGCGCGCCGCCGCCGACCTCGCGGCCGAGCACGAGTGCCACGACATCTACTCCGCGCCCGTGCCCGGCAACCGGGGCGTCCAGCGCTTCCTCGCCCGGCTCGGGTTCGCCCCGGCCGCGGGGCACCGCGTGGCGTCCGTCGCCGCGCTGCAGCGCCGTCTCGCCGCCGAGGCCACGGCTCGCGACGGCGCGCACGGCCGGCGGTTCGCCCGCGGCGGCATCGAGGACCTCATCGCCCGCCGCCGTCGTGCCCGCTCCGTCATGGAGTCCGGGCCGATCGACATGCGCGCGGTGGGTGGCGGCGCACCGTCGCGCCGCCACCCGGCGAAGGCCGGCTGAGCCAGCCCGGCCCGGGCGCACTCACCCGAGGATCATGCAGGTGAGGCGTGCCGTGCACACCCGCTTGCCGGCGTCGTCGGTGATCACGATCTCGTAGGACGCCGTCGACCGGCCCAGGTGGATCGCCGTCGCCGTCCCCGTGACGTAGCCCTCGCGCGCGCCCCGGTGGTGCGTGGCGCTCACCTCGATGCCCACCGTCTTCTTGCCCGGTCCGGCGTGCGCCTGCGCGGCGAGCGAGCCGAGGGTCTCGGCGAGCACCACGGAGGCACCCCCGTGCAGCAGGCCCGCGGGCTGGGTGTTGCCCTTCACCGGGATGCGCCCGACGGCGCGGTCCGGGGCGAGCTCCAGGAGCTCCATCTCCATGCGCTCGAACAGCGTGCCCGCGGTGTCCGCACCGGCGTACATGCCCTTCCAGTCGATCTCGGTGCCGGAGCCGGTGCCGGAACCGGCGTCGGAACCCGCGTCGGAGGGCGTCGCGGAAGCGCTCGTGTCAGTCATGCGAGCTATGTTGTCAGGCGTGACCTCCACCGCGCCAAGCCGTACTCCGGGTACGCCGTCCTCAGGCCGCCCCCGTCTCCTGCTGATCGACGGCCACTCCATGGCCTATCGGGCGTTCTACGCGCTGCCCGACACCCTCGCGACCAGCTCAGGACAGATCACCAACGCCGTCTACGGCTTCACGTCGATGCTGACGAACCTGCTCCGCGACGAGCAGCCCACCCACATGGCGGTGGCGTTCGACGCGGGCCGGGTCACGTTCCGCACGGAGCGCTTCCCCGACTACAAGGGCACACGCGACGCCACGCCGGACGCGTTCAAGGGACAGGTGCCCCTGATCAAGGAGGTGCTCGACACCCTCCGGATCAGCTCGATCGAGCTCGCCGGCATCGAGGCCGACGACATCCTGGCGACCCTGTCCACGCAGGCCAGGGCCGCGGGCATGGAGGTGCTGGTCTGCTCGGGCGACCGCGACACGCTGCAGCTCGTCAACGGCGACGTCACCGTCCTGTACCCCAAGAAGGGCGTGTCCGAGCTGGCCCGGATGGACCCCGAGGCGGTCGAGGCGAAGTACGGCGTGCCGCCCGAGCGCTACCCGGACCTCGCGGCGCTCGTGGGCGAGACCAGCGACAACCTGCCGGGCGTACCCGGCGTCGGGCCCAAGACCGCCGCCAAGTGGATCACCGCGCACGGCGGCCTCGCCGCGCTGCTGGACGCCGCCGACGAGGTCAAGGGCAAGGCGGGGGAGAACCTGCGCGCGCACCTCGACCAGGTGCGGGTCAACCGCGAGCTGAACGCCCTCCTGACCGACGTCGAGCTGCCGCTCGCCGTGACCGACCTCGCCCTGGAGGGCTTCGACCGCGAGGCCGTGCACCTCGTCTCCGACACGCTGCAGTTCGGCCAGCTCCGCGACCGCCTGCTCGCCGTCGACCCCGCGGGCGCGGCCGAGGAGGAGGCGCCCGCCGGCGCGTCCGTCGAGCTCGACCTGGCCGACGTCGACCCGGGCGCCCTCGGCGCCTGGCTCGCCGCCCGCACCGGGCGCGTGGGCGTCGAGGTGTCCGGCAAGACCACGCCCGGCGGCGGCGACGCCTGGGCCGTCGCCGTGGCGCAGCCCGGCGGCGAGGCCGCCTACCTCGACCTCACGCAGCTCGGGCCCGACGACGAGAAGGCGCTCGCGGCCTGGCTCGCCGACGCCGACGCGCCCAAGGTGCTGCACGGGGCGAAGGCCGCGGCGCACATGCTCGCGGCGCGCGGCATGGAGCTCGACGGCGTCGTGTTCGACACCGAGCTCGCGGCCTACCTCTGCTATCCCGACCAGCGTGGCTACGACCTGGGTGACCTCGCCGTACGGCACCTGGGCCGGGAGCTCAAGGTCGTCGAGCCCGAGGGCGCGCAGGGCGCGCTGGACCTGTCGCTGGAGGGCGACACCGAGGGCCAGGCGGAGGCGGTGCGCGCCCAGGGCGTCGCCGACCTCGCGACCGCCCTGGAGGGCGAGCTCGCCGACCGCGGGGCCACGCACCTGCTGGACGACGTCGAGCTGCCGCTGTCGGGGGTGCTCGCCCGGATGGAGCGCATCGGCATCGCGGCGGACACCGAGTACCTGACGGGCCTGGAGAAGCAGTTCGCCCAGGGGGTGGCCGACGCCGCGGCCGACGCCTACGCCGTGATCGACCGCGAGGTGAACCTCGGCAGCCCCAAGCAGCTGCAGGAGGTCCTGTTCGACCAGCTCGGCATGCCCAAGACCAAGAAGATCAAGACCGGCTACACCACCGACGCGGCGAGCCTGCAGGACCTGTTCGTCAAGACGGAGCACCCGTTCCTGGCGCACCTGCTGGCGCACCGCGATGTCTCCCGCCTCCGGGTCACGGTCGAGGGGCTGCTCAAGTCCGTGGCCCCGGACGGGCGGATCCACACGACGTTCCAGCAGACGATCGCCGCCACGGGCCGCCTGAGCTCGACGGACCCGAACCTGCAGAACATCCCGATCCGCACCGAGGCGGGCCGGCAGATCCGCCGGGCGTTCCGGGTGGGCGAGGGCTACGAGTCCCTGCTGACGGCCGACTACAGCCAGATCGAGATGCGGATCATGGCGCACCTGTCGGGCGACGAGGGCCTGATCGCGGCGTTCAACTCGGGGGAGGACCTGCACCGCTACGTGGGCTCGCGCGTGTTCGAGGTCGACCCCGGCGCCGTGACCCCCGAGATGCGCTCCAAGATCAAGGCCATGTCGTACGGCCTGGCCTACGGCCTGAGCGCGTTCGGCCTGTCGCAGCAGCTGAACATCGCCACGAGCGAGGCGCAGACGCTGATGGACGACTACTTCGAGCGGTTCGGCGGCGTGCGGGACTACCTGTCCGGCGTGGTCGAGGAGGCCCGCGCGACGGGCTACACCGCCACGATCCTCGGCCGGCGCCGCTACCTGCCCGACCTGACGAGCGACAACCGGCAGCGCCGGCAGATGGCGGAGCGCATGGCGCTCAACGCGCCCATCCAGGGCAGCGCGGCCGACATCATCAAGCTCGCGATGCTCCGCGTGCAGCGCGCGCTCGACGAGCGCGGTCTCGCCTCACGCCTGCTGCTGCAGGTGCACGACGAGCTCGTGCTCGAGGTGTCGCCCGGGGAGCGGGACGTGGCCGAGGAGGTGCTGCGTACCGAGATGGGCGCGGCGTTCGAGCTCAACGTGCCGCTGGACGTCTCGGTCGGCACGGGCGCCACCTGGCACGAGGCGGGCCACTAGCGGGCTCTACGGGCGGGTCGTCACGAAGACCGCCGTGCCCGGGAGGTAGCGGCCGCGCTCCGGGCCCCAGCCGCCCCAGACCTGGTCGTTCCAGTCCGGCCACTCCGGCTCGACCAGGTCGACCAGGCGCAGCCCGGCGGCGACCACGTCACGCACGTGGTCGCCGACGGTGCGGTGGTACTCCGCGTACACGACCCGCCCGGCGGCGTCGGCCTCCACGTAGGGGCGGCGGTCGAAGTACGACCGGTTCGCCGTGAGGCCGTGCAGGCTCGGGTCGTCCGGGAACGCCCAGCGCAGGGGGTGGGTCACCGAGAACACCCAGCGGCCACCGGGGCGCAGCACGCGGGCCGCCTCGCGGTGCACCCGGACGGGGTCGGGCACGAAGGGCAGAGCGCCGAACGACGTGAAGACGACGTCGAACGAGCCGTCCGCGAACGGCAGCGCCCGCGCGTCGGCCTGCACCCGCGGCACGACGACGCCGGTCGCGGCGTCAAGCCGCACCGCCCCCGCGAGCATCCCCGCCGAGAAGTCGGTGGCGACCGCCCGCGCGCCGCGGGACGCGAGCCAGCGCGAGCAGTGCGCGGCCCCGGCCCCGACCTCCAGCACGTCCCGCCCGGCGACGTCGCCCAGCAGGCCCGCCTCCGCCTCGGTCAGGCCCTCCGGGCCCCAGCGGAACCCGGCGTCGCCGAGGAAGTCGCGGTGCTCGTCGAGGTACTCACCCGCGTTGGCGTCCCACCAGCTCCGGGCGACGCCGCGGTCGTCGGGCAGGTCGCGGTAGCCGAAGGACACCGGCTCGTCAGAGGTCACGGTGCCATCATCCCCGTTCGGCGCGCGCCCGCACGCACCGGTGAAGCCCGGGCCAACTACCACATTCATAGCGGTAACAAAAGGGTCACGATTGGATTGCGAGTGCCGTAGCGAAATACGGAAGCAACGAAAGGGCTCCTAAGGTCAGGCGCAAACGTCTGCGCGTCGTCGTGCCCGAACCCGGGCCTGCCGATGCGCTCGAGGAAGGAGAGTGCCATGCGTCGACGCGCTACGCGCCTTGCGGGCGGCGTCACCCTGGTGACCGCGGCCGCAGTCGCGCTGAGTGGTTGTGTCGCGAGCGAGCGGGATGGCGAGGGCAGCGGCGAGGCCAGCGGCAAGGATACGTTCGTGTTCGCCGCCTCTGCCGACCCGGGCTCGCTCGACCCGGCCTTCGCCAGTGACGGCGAGTCGTTCCGGGTCGCGCGCCAGATCTTCGAGGGCCTCGTCGGGGTCGAGCCGGGTACGGCCGACCCCGCACCGCTGCTGGCCGAGAGCTGGGACATCAGCGAGGACGGCCTCGAGTACACCTTCCACCTGAAGGAAGGTGTCAAGTTCCACGACGACACGGACTTCGACGCCGAGGCCGTGTGCTTCAACTTCGACCGGTGGGCCAACTGGACCGGCCTGGCCGCGTCCGAGTCGCTGTCCTACTACTACACGCACGTGTTCGGCGGGCAGGGCGAGAACGGCAAGTACGACTCGTGCGAGGCGTCCGACGCCGCGACCGCTGTCGTGACGCTGAAGAGCCCGCTGCCCGAGCTGATCCCGGCACTGTCGCTGCCGTCGTTCTCCATGCAGTCGCCCACGGCGCTGGAGGAGTTCGGTGCCGACGAGGTCGGTGGCGCCGAGGACGCACCCGAGCTCTCCGAGTACGCGACCGGTCACCCGGTGGGCACCGGCCCGTACACGTTCGGTGAGTGGAAGGCCGGCGAGTCGATCACGCTCAGCGCGTTCGACGACTACTGGGGCGAGTTCGGTGACGTCAAGAACATCGTCTTCACCGTGATCGCCGAGGGCACCGCGCGCCGCCAGGCGCTCGAGGCCGGCGACATCGACGGCTACGACCTGGTCGCCCCGGCCGACGTCGACGCCCTCAAGGGTGCCGGTTACCAGGTCCTGAACCGTGACCCGTTCAACATCCTGTACCTGGGCATGAACCAGAAGCAGAAGCCGCTGGACGACCCGCTGGTGCGCCAGGCGATCGCCCACGCGATCGACAAGGAGGCGCTGGTCGCCGCCGCGCTCCCCGAGGGCACCGAGGTCGCCACGCAGTTCGTCCCCTCGATCGTCTCGGGCTACAGCGACGACGTCGCCACGTACGAGTTCGACCAGGAGAAGGCCAAGGAGCTCCTCAAGGAGGCCGGGCAGGAGAACCTCGAGATCGAGTTCAACTACCCGACCGACGTCTCGCGCCCGTACATGCCGGACGCCGCGGCGATCTACGAGGCCATCTCGGCCGACCTCGAGGAGGTCGGCATCACGGTGACGGCGACCCCGGAGCCGTGGAGCCCCACCTACCTCGACACCATCCAGGGCAGCGACAAGCACGGGCTGCACCTGCTGGGCTGGACGGGTGACTACAACGACACCTACAACTTCATCGGCACCTTCTTCGGCGCCGAGTCGGCGGAGTGGGGCTTCAACGACGAGGCGCTCTTCAAGAGCCTCGGCGACGCCCGCTACGCCCCGATCGACGAGCAGGAGGACCTCTACAAGGCCGCGAACGAGGCCGTGATGGAGTTCCTGCCCGGCGTGCCGCTGGCCAGCCCCGTGCCCTCGCTCGCGTTCACCGAGCAGGTCCAGGGCTACCCGGTCTCGCCGGTGCAGGACGAGGTCTACAACGTCATCACGTTCACGGAGTGACCAGAACCTGATGACATACCTAGGGCGCATCACGCCTTAGGGTGAATTGCTCAGGTCGGGGCGCGGCGCCTGCCGCGCCCCGACCGCTGTCCGTGCCATTCGAGGAACTTCACGAGGATAGGTATGCTCCGCCTCATCGTGCAGCGGCTGCTGCTCCTGATACCGCTGCTGCTAGGGCTGTCGGTGCTGTTGTTCGCGTGGGTCCGGGCGCTGCCCGGCGGCCCCGCCACCGCCCTGCTGGGAGAGCGGGCCACGCCCGAGGCCGTCGCTCGGATCAACACCCTGTACGGGTTCGACCAGCCGGTACACGTCCAGTACTTCAAGTACCTGTCCCGGCTGCTGCAGGGAGATTTCGGCGTCTCCACCCGGACCGGCCGTCCGGTGCTCGACGAGTTCCTGACGCGGTTCCCGGCGACGATCGAGCTGACGGTCGTGGCCCTGATCATCGCGATCGGCATCGGCATACCGCTGGGCTACGTCGCGGCCCGTCGCGCCGGCTCGTTCCTCGACCACTCGTCGGTGGTCGTGTCGCTGATCGGCGTCACGGTGCCGGTGTTCTTCCTCGCCTTCATCCTGAAGTACGTCTTCGCCGTGGAGCTGGGCTGGTTCCCCTCCACGGGCAGGCAGGACCCCACGATGATCGCGACGCACCCGACGAACTTCTACGTGCTGGACGGCCTGCTCACGGGTGAGTGGGACGCGGCGTGGGACGCGCTGGTGCACCTGATCCTGCCGGGCATCGCGCTCGGCACCATCCCGCTCGCGATCGTGGCCCGCATGACGCGCGCCGCCGTGTCCGAGGTGCAGAACGCCGACTACGTCCGCACCGCCCGCGCCAAGGGGATCAAGTCCGCCCGGCTGCGCGGGGACCACATCGTGCGCAACTCGATGCTGCCGGTCCTGACGACCATCGGCCTGCAGGTCGGCCTGCTGCTCTCGGGTGCGGTGCTGACCGAGACGGTGTTCGCGTTCAGCGGCATCGGCTCGTTCCTCGCCGAGGCCGTCTTCAACGCCGACTACCCGGTCATGCAGGGCTTCGTCCTGATGATCGCGATCGTGTACGCCCTCGTGAACCTGCTCGTCGACGTGTCGTACGGGCTGATCGACCCCCGGCTGAGGAGGCAGCAGTGAGCGCCAACGAGCTTCCTGTGACCGACGGCGCGGCCGCCGCGCCGCTCCACCAGAGCATCCACGGCGACGGCCCCGGCGGCGCCGACCACGCCGGCGAGGGCGTCTGGGCGCGTGCCTGGCGCACGCTGCGCAAGAACCCCGTCGCGATCGCGGGCTTCGTCATCGTCGCGATCTTCGTCCTGGTGGCGATCCTCGCGCCGGTGCTCGCCCCGTACGGACCCGACGAGCTGCCGGGCCGCGCCGAGGTGCGGCCCACCATGATTCCCGGGCCGTCGGCCGAGTACCCGCTCGGCCTGGACCGCTACGGCGGTGACGTGCTGAGCAAGCTGATCTGGGGCGCGCAGGCCTCGCTCCTGGTCGGCGTGCTGTCCACGCTGTTCGGCCTCGTCGGCGGCATGCTCCTGGGCCTGCTCGCCGGCTGGTTCGGCAAGTGGGTCGACTTCGGCGCGATGCGCCTGGTGGACCTCATGCTGTCGGTGCCCTCCCTGCTCCTGGCGGTGTCGATCGCGGCGATCGCCGGCCAGTCCTCGATGTCGGTGATCATCGCCATCGGTGTGGTGCAGATCCCGATCTTCGCCCGCCTGCTGCGCGGCTCGATGCTCGCGCAGCGTGGTCAGGACTATGTGCTGGCCGCCTCCGCGCTGGGCCTCAGCAGGCGTTCGGTGACCATGAGCCACGTGCTGCCCAACAGCGTCGGCCCGGTCATCGTGCAGGCGACGCTGACCCTGGCCACGGCAGTGATCGAGGCCGCGGCGCTCTCCTTCCTGGGGCTGGGCGGCGGCGAGCCGTCCACCGCGGAGTGGGGACGCATGCTGACGGCCGCGCAGCAGGAGCTCGCGGTCGCCCCGCGCCTGGCGATCCTGCCCGGTATCTGCATCGCCATCACGGCCCTCGGCTTCACCCTCGTGGGCGAGAGCCTGCGCGAGGCCCTCGACCCCCGGAACAGGACCCGACGATGACCGACATCGCTGACAACACGGCCGACGCCCCGGTGGACGCCCCGGCGGACGCTCCCGTGGACGCCCCCGCCGAGGACGTCGTGCTGCGGGTCGAGAACCTGAGCGTCGACTTCCGGACCGAGGGCGGCCCCGCCCGCGCCGTGGCGAACGCCAACCTGACCGTCCGGCGCGGCCAGACCGTCGCGATCGTGGGGGAGTCCGGCTCGGGCAAGACCACGCTCGCCATGGCGGTACTGGGCCTGCTGGCCAGCAACGGCTCCGTCGCCGAGGGCCACATCTGGTTCAAGGACGAGGACCTGGGCCACATCAGCGCGCAGCGCATGGCGCAGCTGCGGGGCACCGAGCTCGGCCTGGTGCCGCAGGACCCGATGACCAACCTCAACCCGATCCTGCGGATCGGGCAGCAGATCGACGAGGGCCTGATCGACAACGGCCTGCGGACGCGCCGCGACGCGCGCGCCCGCACCGTCGAGCTGCTCGACGAGGTGGGCCTGCCCGACGCCGCCCGCCGCGCGGGCCAGTACCCGCACGAGTTCTCCGGCGGCATGCGCCAGCGGGCGCTCATCGCCATGGGCCTGTCGGGCCGTCCGGCCCTGCTCGTCGCCGACGAGCCGACATCGGCCCTCGACGTGACCGTGCAGCGCGGCATCCTGGACCAGCTCTCCGGCCTGACCGAGGAGCTCGGCACCGCGGTGCTGCTCATCACGCACGACCTCGGCCTCGCGGCCGAGCGTGCCGACATCGTGGTGGTCATGTACCACGGCGAGATCGTGGAGCAGGGCCCGGCCCGCCAGGTCCTCACGTCGCCGCAGCACGACTACACCAAGCGCCTCATGGCGGCGGCCCCGTCGCTCGCCTCGCGCCGCATCGAGATCGCGCGGGAGCGCGGCCTGGAGGACGTGCTGGACGACGCGCTCCTCGCCCCCGGCGAGGAGGCGGTCGCCGACGGCGCGGCCGAGGCTGACGTGCTCGTCTCCGTCAAGGACGTGAGCAAGGTCTTCACGATCCGCGGCGGCGGCCTGCTGTCCCGCAGCAAGGACTTCACCGCCGTCGACGGCGTGAGCTTCGACATCCCGCGCGGCTCCACCGTGGCCGTGGTGGGGGAGTCCGGCTCGGGCAAGTCGACCCTGGCCCGGATGATCCTCGACATCGAGAAGCCCACCACGGGTTCCATCACGTTCGACGGCGGGCTCGTGGGCGCCGGGAAGCACAAGGAGCAGATCGCCTACCGGCGCCGGGTGCAGCCCGTGTTCCAGGACCCGTACTCCTCGCTGGACCCGCTCTACTCGGTGTTCCGGGCGATCGAGGAGCCGCTGCGCGCGCACGACTACGGCGACGCCGCGGCTCGTCGCGCCCGCGTGGAGGAGCTCGCCGAGCAGGTGGCGCTCAGCAAGGGCCAGCTGCGGCGGTTCCCCTCCGAGCTGTCCGGTGGCCAGCGGCAGCGAGTGGCGATCGCCCGCGCGCTGGCGCTGTCGCCCGAGCTCGTGGTGTGCGACGAGGCGGTCTCGGCGCTCGACGTCGTGGTCCAGGCCCAGATCCTGCAGCTGCTCGCCGGCCTGCAGGAGGAGCTGGGGCTGACCTACCTCTTCATCACGCACGACCTCGCCGTCGTGCGGCAGATCGCGGACCGCGTGCTTGTCATGCAGCAGGGTCGCGTGGTCGAGGAGGGCACCGTCGACGCGGTCTTCGACTCGCCGGCCACCGACTACACCCGGGCGCTGCTGGACGCCATCCCGGGCAAGGATCTGGAGCTCGCGCTCTGAGCGTCGGGGACCGGATCCGTGCGGCTCGCGCCACCCTGGCTCGCGTTGACCAGGGTGCTGCCGCGCCACTAGGATGACTGGCGGTGCCGTGCGCCTTCCGGCGACCTACCGGCACCTCACGAGCACCGCACAAGCAGAGCTCAAACAGACCCTGTCCGTACTACGCCATGTCCGCATCGGAGCATCGAACTCAATGACCATCTCCACCCCTGCGAAGTCCGCACCCCAGGTTGCCGTCAACGACATCGGCACCGAGGAGGACTTCCTTGCTGCCATCGACGCCACCATCAAGTACTTCAACGATGGTGACATCGTCGAAGGCACGATCGTCAAGGTGGACCGTGACGAGGTCCTTCTCGACATCGGCTACAAGACCGAGGGTGTCATCCCGTCCCGGGAGCTCTCGATCAAGCACGACGTCGACCCTGGCGAGGTTGTCGCCGTCGGCGACGCCGTCGAGGCCCTGGTCCTCCAGAAGGAGGACAAGGAAGGCCGTCTGATCCTGTCCAAGAAGCGCGCACAGTACGAGCGCGCCTGGGGCACGATCGAGAAGATCAAGGAGGAGGACGGCGTCGTCACCGGCACCGTCATCGAGGTCGTCAAGGGTGGCCTCATCCTCGACATCGGCCTGCGCGGCTTCCTCCCCGCCTCCCTCGTGGAGATGCGTCGTGTCCGCGACCTCCAGCCGTACGTCGGCAAGGAGATCGAGGCCAAGATCATCGAGCTCGACAAGAACCGCAACAACGTCGTGCTCTCGCGCCGTGCCTGGCTCGAGCAGACGCAGTCCGAGGTTCGCTCGACCTTCCTGCAGACCCTGCAGAAGGGCCAGGTGCGCCCGGGTGTCGTCTCCTCGATCGTCAACTTCGGTGCGTTCGTGGACCTCGGCGGCGTCGACGGTCTGGTGCACGTCTCCGAGCTGTCCTGGAAGCACATCGACCACCCGTCGGAGGTCGTCGAGGTGGGCCAGGAGGTCACCGTCGAGGTGCTCGACGTCGACTTCGACCGCGAGCGTGTCTCCCTGTCGCTGAAGGCGACGCAGGAGGACCCGTGGCAGACCTTCGCCCGTACGCACGCCATCGGTCAGGTCGTGCCGGGTAAGGTCACCAAGCTGGTTCCGTTCGGTGCGTTCGTGCGCGTCGAGGACGGCATCGAGGGCCTGGTCCACATCTCGGAGCTGGCCGTGCGCCACGTCGAGCTGCCGGAGCAGGTCGTCACCGTCGGTGCCGAGGTGTTCGTCAAGGTCATCGACATCGACCTGGAGCGTCGCCGCATCTCGCTGTCGCTCAAGCAGGCCAACGAGGGCGTGGACCCGGAGTCCGAGGACTTCGACCCCGCGCTGTACGGCATGGCCGCCGAGTACGACGAGGCCGGGAACTACAAGTACCCGGAGGGCTTCGACCCGGAGACCAACGAGTGGCTCGAGGGCTTCGAGACCCAGCGCGAGTCGTGGGAGGCGGAGTACGCCAAGGCGCACGAGCGCTGGACCGCGCACCGCAAGCAGGTCGCCGAGGCGCTCACCGCGGACACCGAGGCGTCGTCCGAGGCCCCGGCCGCTCCGGCCGGTGGCGGCAGCACCAGCTACTCCTCGGCTCCGGTCGAGGAGGCCGGTGGCACGCTGGCTTCGGACGAGGCGCTCGCCGCGCTTCGCGAGAAGCTCACGGGCAACTGACCTGAGCTGATCACCGACGGCCCGTCGCCCCTCCGGGGGCGGCGGGCCGTCGCTGTGTCCCGGGGGCACACGTTTCGGGGGCACAGGAGGGGCACGCTCTTTTCGGGATGCGGTGGACCGGACCGATGCGGACTCCTGCCCAACGCTGTGACCTGCGACGCCGCCGCCTGAGGCAGCGCCGCGGCGTATCACAGGTGCGCTGGTCAGGAACGCGGGAGTGCTGTTGGATGGCTGCTCATGAGCCGACCCGGACCCGACGAGGTGCGGAGCCCGGTGGTGCGCGAGACGAGCGCGGCGGCCCTCCTCGCTCCCGAGCGGGAGGTCGTGCCGTTCACGGGCCGCGGGCGGGAGCTCGCCGACCTGCGCGCCTGGGTGCGGTCCCGGGAACCCGTCGCGCTCCGCCTGATGTGCGGGCTCGGCGGCGTCGGCAAGACCCGCCTGGCGCTCGAGCTCGGCCGGCGGATGCGCCGCACGGGCTGGACCGTGGTCCACGTACCGCCCGGCGAGGAGGTGGCGGCGGTGGCCGCGGTCGCCGCGGCGCGCCGGGTCCTGCTGGTGGTGGACGACGCCGGGCACCGCCTCGACCTGCCCGCGATGCTCGACGCCGTCGCGGAGAATCGGACCCGCGGCCGGCTGCGCATCCTGTGCACTGCCCGCACCGGCGGCCAGTGGTGGCGGCGGCAGCGGTGGACCAGCACGCTGTGGGCGGGGCGCACGCCGTCGGTCACGCAGATGGCGCTGGCGCCGGCGCTCGACCGGACGGTGGAGGTGGGGCCGGATCCCGCGCTCGGCCTGGAGGTGGACCGCTCGGAGGACGACCGCGTGCTGCTGGGCACGGCGGTGACGCGCTTCGCGCGGGCGCTGGACCGGCCGGTGCCCGAGGTCTCGTTCGAGCTCACGCCGGACCACCGGCCGCGCGCCCTCGACCTGCAGGCGGCCGCGCTGGCGGCGGTGCTGGCGCCACAGGATCCGGACGCCGGCGAGCAACCGCCGGTGGTCGTCGACCCGGCCCGCGGGCTCGAGGCCGTGCTGGAGCACGAGCGGGCCGGATGGGCGGCGTCGGCCGCGGCGGCCGGGCTCGTCGCGGGACCGGGCGGGACGGCCGAGGCGGCCCTGGCCACCACCCTGCTGGTGGGGGACACCTCGGAAGCAGGCGTGCGCGCCGCCCTGCGGCGCGCGAACGTGGAGCCGGACGACGGGCGGACGGCGGAGGCCGTCGCCTGGGTCCGCGCGCACGTCCCCGCGGTCCCGCGCCTGGCGGAGCTGCTCGTCTCCCGCGTGCTGGCGGAGCAGGAGCGGCTGATCGAGGCGTGCACGCGCGACCTCGAGCGGCAGGAGGCCTTCGGCGTGCTGGCGTTCGCCACGGCGATGAGCCTGGACCGGCCGGCGACGGGCCGGGACGTCCCCGGGGAGCTGATCGCGGCGGCGGCGTCCGCCCTGCCGGACGAGGGGCCGGCGGACCTGGCCGGCCTCATGCGGGTGACGCGCCGGCTGCCGCGCTCGTCGGGCCCGCTGGCGGTGCCCGTGCTGGACCGCCTCACGCACCGCGTCGCCGAGCTCGCGCGGGTGGTGGGCGACGATGCCACGCAGGGCGAGGCTCTGACCGACCTCGGCGTGGTGCTCGTCGCCGAGGGCGAGCCGGCCGCCGCGGTGCCCGTGCTGCAGGAGGCGGTGGGGCTGTGGCGCGGCCTCGCCCGGACGGACGAGCAGCGCTACCGCCCGCCGCTGTGCACCGCGCTGAACAACCTCGGCATGGGCTATTGGGCGGTGGGCCGGCACGCCGACGCGCTCACCGCCCAGGAGGAGGTCATCACCCTGTGCGCCGGGCTCGGGCCGGGGGACGCCCCGTGGGCCGATGCGGAGCACGCGCGGGCCCTGCAGAACGCCGGCGTGTCCTACACGGAGCTGGGCCGGACCGGCGAGATCGAGGCCACGCAGCGCGCGTCGCTGGACATCTACCGTCGGCTCGCCGAGGGCGACCCCGTGCAGTACGAGCCCCGTGTCGCCGCCGTGCTGGGCAACTTCGAGGCCCTCACGGAGAGCGGCCGTCCCGAGGACGCCTTGCCCGCGAACGCGGAGGCCGTGGCGATCCGGCGGCGGCTGGCCGCGGCCCGGCCCGAGCACCTGGGGGAGCTGGCGTGGTCGCTCGGCCAGCTCGGCACCACCCTGGAGGCGCTCGGGCGATACGAGGAGGCGGGCTCCGTGCTGGTCGAGGCGCTCCAGATCCAGCGGCGCCTCGCCGAGGAGAACGCGCGGGGCACGCGCGCGGACCTGTCCGGCGCGCTGTCCGCGCTCGGCGCCCTGTACTCGACCACGGGCCGCGCCGACGAGTCGCTCCGGCTGGAGCGGGAGGCGCTGGAGATCCGGCGCGAGCTCGCCCGTGAGCACCCCGCGCGGTACCTGCACTACCTGGCGCACTCGCTGTCCAACCTGGGCGTCACCTACGCCCGGCGCGGCCGGTACGACGAGGCCGTGCTGCTCGAGGAGGAGGCCGTGGGCATCCGCCGGGGTCTCGCGCGCCGGAACGCCCGGTCGCTGAAGTACCTCGCGCAGTCGCTGTCCAACCTGGGTGTGCGGTACGCCGACCTGGGCCGGTTCGAGGAGGCGCTGCGGCCCACGCAGGAGGCGGTGGACATGCTGCGCCGGCTCGTGCTGGACGAGCCGGAGAAGTACCGCACCGGCCTCGCGGAGGCGCTGGCGAACCTGGGGGCCACGCTGCTCGACCTGGACAAGCCGACCGAGGCGCTGCGGCCCATGCGCGAGGCGGTCGCGATGCGGCGCCAGCTCGCCGTGGAGAACCCCGACAAGCACCGGCCGGACCTGGCGCTCACGCTCTCCAACCTCGCCAGTGCGCTGAGCGCCGCGGGGGACAACGTGGCGGCCCTCGGCCTCGCGCGGGAGGCGGTGGAGATGCGCCGTCGGCTCGCCGCCGACCTGCCGGAGCGCTACCGGGCCGAGCTGGACCGGTCCCGTGCCGTCCTCGCGCGGGTCGAGGCGGCGATCCGGAACCCGACGACGGTCCGGTAGGCGGGTCCGTCCCGTGCCGCCCGTCGGGTGCGGGCCCGGCGGCCGCTCAGGCGTGCTGCGGGTGCTCGTGGGCGACGTGCGTGTGCGGCTCGACCTGGAACGTGGAGTGCTCCACCGCGATGTCGAAGTGCTGCGCCACGCACTCCTGGAGCTGGTCCAGGATGCGGGCCGCGTGCCCGTCGGTGAAGCAGTCGGTGCGGACCACCACGTGGGCGCTGAGCACGGGCAGGCCGGTGGCGATCAGCGACGCGTGCATGTCGTGCACGTCCTCCACGTGGTCGAGCTCCAGCAGGTGGGCGCGCACCTCGTCGAGGTCCAGCCCGGGCGGGGAGGACTCCAGGAGCACCGAGACGGTCTCGCGCAGCAGCCGCAGGGCCCGCGGGAGGATCAGCGCGCCGATCAGCAGCCCCGCCACGACGTCGGCCCGCTGCCAGCCCGTGAACGTGATGACCAGGGCCGCGACGACGACCGCGAGCGAGCCCAGCGCGTCGTTCACGACCTCCAGGAACGCGGCGCGCAGGTTCAGGTTCGCCGTCCGGCGCCCGGCCAGGACGGCCATCGCCGCGACGTTCCCGGCCAGGCCGACCAGACCGAAGACGACGAGCTCGGGGCCGGGCACCTCGGGTGGCGACACGAGCCGCAGCACGCCCTCCACGAGGACGTACACGCCCACGACCAGCAGCACGCCCGCCTGGGCGAGCGCGGCGATCACCTCCGCCCGCCGGTAGCCCCAGGTACGGCGGGCCGACGGCGGACGCTGCGCCAGGCGGGCCGCGAACAGGGCCATCGCGAGACCGGCGGCGTCGGTCAGCAGGTGCACCGTGTCCACGAGCAGCGCGAGGCTGCCCGTCAGCAGCGCGCCGACGACCTGCGCGACCAGGACCGCGGCCGTGATGCCGAACGCGGCGGTCAGCCGGCCGCGGCCGCCGTCGGGCAGGTGCTGGTGGTCGTGCGTGTCCACACGGTCCATCCTCCCAGCCGCCGGTGCCGTCCGCCCGGCCCGGCAGTGGCCCGGAAGCTCAGGATGCCTCGGCGAACTGCGTCCGGTAGAGGTCGGCGTACAGGCCGCCCGTGGCGAGGAGCTCTGCGTGCGTCCCGGACTGGACCACCCGACCGTCGTCGAGCACCACGATGCGGTCGGCGGCGCGCACCGTGGACAGCCGGTGCGCGATGACCAGCGACGTCCGCCCGGCCAGGGCCTGGTCGAGCGCGACCTGCACGGCCGCCTCGGACTCGGAGTCGAGGTGCGCCGTGGCCTCGTCGAGCACCACGATGTCCGGCGCCCGCAGCAGCAGCCGCGCGATCGCCAGGCGCTGCCGCTCGCCGCCCGACAGCCGGTACCCGCGGTCGCCCACGACGGTCTCCAGGCCCTCCGGCAGCCGGTCGACCAGGTCCCAGATGCGCGCCTGGCGCAGCACCCGCTCCAGGTCGGCGTCGGTGGCCTCCGCGCGGACGAACCGCAGGTTCGCCGCGACGGTGTCGTGGAACAGGTGCGCGTCCTGCGAGACGACGCCGACCGTGGCCCGCAGCGACGCGAACGTCACGTCCCGCAGGTCGTGGCCGGCGATGCGGACGGTCCCGGCGGTCGGGTCGTACATGCGGCTGACGAGCTGCGAGACCGTCGTCTTGCCCGCGCCCGACGGGCCCACCAGCGCGACCATCGAGCCGGCGGGGACCTCGAAGGAGACGTCGCGCAGCGTGTCCGTCGTCGGGTCCTTGCGGGGCCCGGCCACCGACTCCAGGGACGCCAGCGACACGTCCTCGGCCCGCGGGTAGCGGAACGTCACGCCCGTCAGCGACAGCGAGGCGCCCCGGGCGGCGACGGCGGCCCGCAGGTCGGCGGCGTCCTCCCGCTCGGCGACCGAGGGCTCCAGGTCCAGCACCTCCAGCACACGCTCGAACGAGACGAGCGCCGTCATCACGTCCACCTGGACGTTCGCCATCGCCGTGAGCGGCCCGTACAGCCGTGTCAGGTACGTGGCCAGCGCCACGACGGTACCCACGGTGAGCTCGCCCGCGATCGCCTGCAGGCCGCCGAACCCGTAGACGCCCGCCACCGCCAGGGACGCGACGGTGGACAGGCCCACCCGGAACCACGTGCCGAACAGCGCGGTCCGCACACCGAGGTCGCGGCGCTCGCGGGCGGGCCCGGCGAACCGCTCGGACTCGGCGTCCGGGTCGCCGAACACCTTGACGAGGTGGGCGCCGGCCACGTTGAACCGCTCGTTCATGACCTGGCCCAGGTCGGCGTCGACCTCCATGCCGCGGCGGGTCAGGCCGGCGAGCCGGCGGCCGAACCAGCGGGCCGGGAACACGAACAGCGGGACCAGCACGAGCGCGCCGAGGGTGAGTTCCCAGGACATGGTGAACATCGCCGCGAGCGTGAACGTGATGGTCAGCGTGTTGGACACGACGGTCTGCAGGGTCGAGGTGAAGGCGCGCTGCGCGCCCAGCACGTCGCCGTTGAGGCGCTGGACGAGCGCCCCGGTGCGGGCCCGGGAGAAGAACGCGAGCGGCATGCGCTGGACGTGGTCGAACACCGCGACCCGCAGGTCGAGGATGAGACCCTCGCCCACCTGGGACGAGACGAGCCGGTCCGCGACGGACAGCCCGGCGGCCAGGATCGCGAGCAGGCCGGCGGCAGCCGCCAGCAGCACGACCAGGCGGGTGTCGCCGTCGACGATCCCGCGGTCGATGATCCGCTGGAACAGCAGCGGCGTGGCCGCCCCGGCCGCGGCCTCCAGGGCCAGGATCAGCACGAACGCGATGAGCCGGCCCCGGTACGGCCGCGCGAACGAGACGATGCGGCGCAGGGTGGCCCAGCCGAGGCGCTGCCGGGTGACGGAACCGTCCTGCGTGAAGGAGCGCAGGGTGCGGCCCCCGCCCATGCTCCCGCCGCCTCCGTGCATGCTCACCGTCGGATCGTCCTCACCGTCGAATCGTCCCACGGGGACGGGCCGGCGGCGGCCACGGAGCCTCGCGGACACCTCGCGCGGACACCTGATCCGGCCGTAGCGGGCACCCGGGGGTGATCCGGACCACACGGGTGTTACGCGTTCCTGGTCGGCCGTGATAGAAACCCTCGATCGGGCGTCTACGCAGGTCGCCCCATGAATCGATGGATGAGTCCATGAATAACGACGGGTGGAGTGCCATGCCTGACCTGGAGCCGCAACGCAGCGGGGGCCGGATGGCGCTGGTGGAGCTGACCGGCGCCGAGGACATGACGGCGGCGCTGCGCGAGCTGCAGGACCAGTGGGGCCCCGTGGCCCCCGTGGACCTGGAGCCGGGTGTCCCCGGCTGGCTCGTGCTCGGGCACGCCGAGGTCATGGAGGTGATGCGGACGGAGAGCGTCTTCGCCAGGGACCCGCGGCACTGGACCGAGCGGCTGCCGATGGACTCGTCGCTGCACGCGATCCTCTCCCCGGCCGGGCGGCGCGCCCTGTACTACGCCGACGGCGCGGAGCACCGGCGCCTGCGGCTGCCGGTGGACGAGGCGTTCGCCGCCATCGACGAGGCGCAGACGGCGGCCATGGTGCGCGGCGTCTGCGGCCGGCTCATCGACTCGTTCGCGGAGCGGGGCGACGCGGACCTGATCGGCGAGTACGCGGCCGCGGTGTCGTTCCTGGCCGTCTCGGGCATGTTCGGCTTCAGCGAGCCGCAGGGGATCGCCCTGCTGCGCTGCGCCCACGGCGTGTTCGGGCACGGCGGCGACGCGGTGGCGGCGCTGACCACGATGGACCAGATCGTGCTGGACCACGTGCAGGCCACCCGGCAGAACCCGGGGCCCAACCTGACCGCCAAGTTCGTCGCGCACCCCAACTTCGAGGACGACACGGAGATCGTGCACTCGATGGTGGTGGCGATCTGCGCCGCCAACGAGATGCTCGTGACCTGGATCGCGGCCACGCTGCGCCGCATGCTCACCGACCCGCGGTACACGGGTCGCGTCACGGGCGTGCGCCGCGGGCTGGACGACGCGATGGACGAGACGCTGTGGGGCGAGCCGCCCGTCGCCAACCTGCCGGCCCGGTACGCCGTCACGGACTGCACGCTGGGCCGGGCGCAGATCCGGGCCGGCGACGCGATCGTGATGGGCCTGGCCGCGGCGAACAACGACCCGCGGGTGCGCACCGAGGACGACCTGTTCGAGGCCGGCAACCGGTCGCACCTGTCGTTCGGCGTCGGGCCGCACGCGTGCCCCGCCCGCCGGCCGGGGCGGCTCGTGGTGAAGATCGCCGTGGAGAGCCTGATGGAGCGCCTGGACCTGCGGCTGACCGACCCGCAGGTCACGTGGGCGCCGTCGCCGTGGTCGCGCTACCCGGCCGTGCTGCCGGTGGCGTTCACGCCCGAGCGCAAGGTCGCGCGGACGCCGGCCCGGGTCTGAGCCCGGCGGCGCGCTCCGGCGGCTGCCCCCCACTCCGGCCACCTCCCGTCGACCGGCACGTCGCGCATCAGCGCGGCGATGCCGGTCGACGGGAGGTACGGCCGGCCGCCAGCCGGGTCACGTCGAGCACCGCCTGGACGAACGCGTCCGGTGCCTCCTGGGGGAGGTTGTGCCCGGCGTCCGGCACCCGACGGTGCAGGCGGGGGCCCGTGAAGCGGCTGGTGTCGGGGACCCCGTCGATCACGGGGAAGTTGCCGTCGGCGAGGCCGGCCAGGGTCACCGTCGGGACCCCGACCGGGGGCAACGGTGCGAGGGCGTGCTCGAAGGCGTCGTACTCCGGTGCGCCGGGTGCCGCGCCCAGCCTGTGCCGGTAGGAGTGCAGCACGACGTCGACGTAGTCGGGGTTGTCGAACGCGGCCGCCGCTCGGTCGAGCGTCGCCTGGTCGAAGTCCCACGCCGGCGAGTTACGGCGCCAGATCACCTCGGCGATCTCACGGCGGTTGGCCGTCAGGCCGGCCCGTCCGCGCTCGGTGAGGAAGTAGTAGAAGTACCAGAAGCCGGCCTCGAGGTCAGGACGGATGGGTCGCGCCGACGCGGCGACGTCCTGGATCAGGTAGCCGTTGACGCTGACGAGTCCCGTGACCCGCTCGGGCCGCAGTGCCGCCACCACGCACGCGGCGCGGCCGCCCCAGTCGTAGCCGGCGAGCACGGCCTCGGGGATCTCGAGGGCGTCGAGCAGGCCGAGGACGTCCGCGCCGAGCGCCGCCTGCTGGCCGGAGCGCGGCGTCCGGTCGTCGCGGAACCGGGTCGGACCGTGGCCGCGGAGGTAGGGCACGACGACCCGGTAGCCGAGCGCCGCCAGCCGGGGTGCGACGTCCACGTAGCTGTGGACGTCGTAGGGATATCCGTGGAGCAGGACCACTGCCGGACCGCCGACCGGCCCGTCCTCGACGTACGCGATGTCGAGGACGTCGGTGAGGGCATGCTGGATGGGGGTCATCGAGGTTCCTCTCGTCTCGCGCGCCGCGGCACGGCACGCTCACAACCGACCGACCGGGCAGGGGTCGGGTTCTGTGACACGACAGCCCGGTGACCCGGCCCGGGTCTGCGGACCCGGGACGCCCGGCCCTACCGGCCCAGCGAGTCGACGAACGTCCTGCTCACCTCGGAGATCCGGGACCGGGCCTCGTCGTGGGTGATCGTCGCGGTGCCGTCGCCGGGCTGCGGCCCGTAGTCGCCGAAGAAGGCGTGGACCGCGCCGCCCACCACGGTGTACGTGGTGGACGGCGGCAGGTTCGCCCGCGAGGCCTCGATCGTGGCGGGCGTGGCGAGGCCGTCCCGCGAGGCGGAGACGGACTCGACCGCCGGCGTCAGCGAGCTCAGGTCCTCGGCCGGGTAGGACGCGTACAGGAGCAGGCCGACGGCGGGCGCGTCGGCGTCGTCCGCCGCGCCGGCGGCGTCCGTGGACGCGACGACGCCGCCCAGCGAGTGCCCGCCCACGACCCAGCGCTCGGCTGCGGGCACCTCGGCCCGCGCGGCGTCGAACGCCCCGCCGGCGAGGAACGCGACGGCGAGCGGCTGCTTGGCGATCACCACCGTGTGCCCCGCCTCGGCCAGCGGGCGCAGGACCGCGGCGTACGCCCGTGCCTCGACCTTGGCCCCGGGGCGGAAGAAGACGGCGGTCCCGGCTGCGTCCCCGTCGGAGGCCGTGTCCTCCGCAGCGTCCCCGTCCGTCTCCCCGGCGGGCGCGAGCACGACGCGCGTCGCGGACTCGGTGACGGTCACGGACTCGTCCGAGTACATCGCGGTCAGCGCCGGCTCCACGGCCGTGAACAGGCGCAGCCAGGCCATGGCGGCGATCCAGACGAGCCCCGCGACGACCAGTGCCACGTCGAGGACCCGGCGTCCGGCCGGCCGGGCCGGACGCGGCCGGCGGCCCGGCCACAGCGCCCACCCGCAGCCCAGGACGGTCAGGCCCAGCAGCACCGCGTAGGCGGGATGCCCGTGCACCACCGCGCCCCACGCGGTCAGGCAGGCCCACAGCACGACGAGCAGCCCGGCGGCCGCGACCGCCCGGACGGTCCAGGTGAGCCATGCCGGCCGGCCCCTGTCGACGATCATCGTGCTCCTTCTGCCTGGCGTACTGTGGTCCCGTGCCCGTCCGGGTCGCGGGACGTGCGGTCACACCGTACGTGCGGACCGGGACCGCGGCAGAAATCCAACGATCCCGGCACTGAGGACCACATGTTCCGCATCGGACTGACCGGAGGGATCGCGGCCGGCAAGTCGGTCGCGACCGTGCGCCTGGCCGAGCTCGGCGCCGTCGTCGTCGACCACGACCTGCTGGCCCGGGAGGCCGTCGCGCCCGGCTCGGTCGGCCTGGCCGAGATCGTCGAGGCGTTCGGCCCGGGGGTCCTGACGCCGGACGGCGGCCTCGACCGGCCGGCCCTCGGGGCCCTCGTGTTCGCCGACGCCGCCGCGCGCAGCCGCCTGAACGAGATCGTCCACCCCGAGGTGCGTCGGCTCTCGGCGGAGCGCGAGGCCATGGCGGGCGCCGCCGACCCCGCCGCCGTCGTGGTGCACGACATCCCCCTGCTGGTCGAGACCGGGCAGGCCGAGCACTTCCACCTCGTCGTCGTGGTGCACACCCCCGCGGAGCTGCGCGTGCGCCGCCTCGTGGAGGGCCGGGGCCTGACCGAGGACGCCGCCCGCGCCCGCATCGCGGCACAGGCGGGCGACGACGAGCGGCTCGCCGCCGCGGACGTCACCCTCGACGGCTCGGGCAGCGAGGACGACCTGCGCTCCCAGGTCGATACGCTGTGGCAGCGCGTGGCCGGCGAGGTCGCGCAGGAGGCGGAGGCGGACACCGTGTGAACCGGGCCGCCCCGGGGAGGAGCAGCCACGATGAAGGTTCTGGTCACGGGGTTCGAGCCGTTCGGCGGTGACGCGGTCAACGCCTCCGCGGAGGCGGTCGCGGCGCTCGCGGAGCGCTGGGCGGGACCCGAGGAGCTGGTCACCGCCGTCCTCCCGGTCGAGTTCGACCAGGTCCGCGGCGCGGACGGCTCGCTGCTGAGCCTGCTGGACGAGCACGTGCCCGACGTCGTCGTGGCCGTGGGCCTGGCCGCCGGCGTCACCCAGGTGCGGGTCGAGCGGGTGGCGATCAACCTGATGGACGCGCGCATCCCCGACAACGGCGGCGCCCAGCCCGTCGACGCCCCGGTGGTCGAGGGCGGCCCCGCCGCCCGGTTCGCCACGCTCCCCGTCAAGGCGGCGGCCGACGCCGTCCGGGCGGCGGGCATCCCCGCCGGCGTCACGTACAGCGCCGGCACGTACGTCTGCAACGCCACCTTCTACGCCCTCCAGCACGCGCTGGCCGGGCGGCCCGGCGTGCTCTCGGGCTTCGTCCACGTGCCGCGCACCACGGAGGAGGTCGGCGCGGAGGCGTCGGCGTCCGCCCTCGTGGACGGCGGCGAGGCGCACCTCCCGGTCGGCGAGCTCGCCCGGGCCCTGGAGATCGTGGTGCGCACGGCGCTCGCGGCGGCCCGCGGCGAGGTCACGGAGCCGGCCGTGGCGGCGGGGACGCTGCACTGAGCGGGCGCTGAGCGGGCGCTGAGCGGGCCCGGACGGGGCCCGGACGGGCCCCGCGCACCGGAGTGTCAGTGGTCCGCCGTACGGTAGTGACATGCGACCCGTGACCGATCTGCAGCGCACGGTGGCCCCGTTCGAGGTCATCTCCGAGTACCAGCCCGCCGGCGACCAGCCGACGGCCATCGCCGAGCTGACCGAACGTGTCCAGGCGGGCGAGAAGGACGTGGTGCTGCTCGGCGCCACGGGTACGGGCAAGTCCGCGACCACGGCCTGGCTCGTCGAGAAGCTCCAGCGGCCCACCCTGGTCATGGCGCCCAACAAGACGCTCGCCGCGCAGCTCGCCACGGAGTTCCGCGAGCTGCTGCCCAACAACGCGGTCGAGTACTTCGTCTCGTACTACGACTACTACCAGCCCGAGGCGTACATCGCGCAGACGGACACCTATATCGAGAAGGACTCGTCGATCAACGACGAGGTGGAGCGCCTGCGGCACTCGGCCACCTCGTCGCTGCTGACCCGACGGGACGTCGTCGTGGTGGCCTCGGTGTCCTGCATCTACGGCCTGGGCACCCCGCAGGAGTACGTGGACCGCATGGTCCGGCTCGACGTCGGGGACGTCGTGGACCGCGACGACCTGCTGCGCCAGTTCGTCACCATGCAGTACACGCGCAACGACATGTCGTTCACGCGCGGCACGTTCCGGGTGCGCGGCGACACCGTGGAGATCATCCCGGTGTACGAGGAGCTCGCGATCCGGATCGAGATGTTCGGCGACGAGATCGAGTCGATCCAGACGCTGCACCCGCTCACGGGCGACGTGGTGCGCAGCGAGGAGTCGATCTACGTGTTCCCGGCCACGCACTACGTCGCGGGCCCGGAGCGCATGGAGCGCGCCATCGCCGGCATCGAGAAGGAGCTCGAGGAGCGGCTCGCCGAGCTGGAGAAGCAGGGCAAGCTGCTGGAGGCGCAGCGGCTGCGCATGCGCACCACCTACGACATCGAGATGATGCGCTCGATCGGCACCTGCGCCGGCATCGAGAACTACTCGATGCACATCGACGGCCGCGAGCCGGGCACCGCACCCAACACGCTGCTCGACTACTTCCCCGAGGACTTCCTGCTCGTCATCGACGAGTCGCACCAGACGGTGCCGCAGATCGGGGCGATGTTCGAGGGCGACGCGTCCCGCAAGCGCGCGCTCGTCGACCACGGCTTCCGCCTGCCGAGCGCGATGGACAACCGCCCCCTGAAGTGGGAGGAGTTCACCGAGCGCATCGGGCAGACCGTGTACCTCTCGGCCACGCCCGGCGACTACGAGCGCTCGCTGTCCGACGGTGTCGTCGAGCAGGTCATCCGCCCCACCGGGCTGATCGACCCCGAGGTGGTCGTCAAGCCGACGACCGGCCAGATCGACGACCTGCTGGGCGAGATCCGCGACCGGGTGGACCGCAACGAGCGCGTCCTGGTGACCACGCTGACGAAGAAGATGGCCGAGGACCTCACGGACTACTTCCTGGAGCGGAACGTCCGGGTGCGCTACCTGCACTCCGACGTGGACACGCTGCGCCGCGTCGAGCTGCTGCGCGAGCTGCGGCTCGGCGAGTACGACGTGCTCGTGGGCATCAACCTGCTGCGCGAGGGTCTCGACCTGCCCGAGGTGTCGCTGGTCGCGATCCTCGACGCCGACAAGGAGGGCTTCCTGCGGTCCGGGCGGTCGCTGATCCAGACGATCGGCCGCGCGGCACGTAACGTGTCGGGTCAGGTGCACATGTACGCGGACAAGATCACGCCGGCCATGCAGATGGCCCTCGACGAGACGAACCGGCGCCGCGAGAAGCAGATCGCCTACAACACCGAGCGCGGCCTGGACCCGCAGCCGCTGCGCAAGAAGATCGCCGACGTCACGGACATGCTCGCGCGCGAGGACCTCGACACCGCCGAGCTGCTGGCCGGCGGGTACCGCAACAGCCGCAGGTCGAAGGGCGAGGGCCGGGCCCCGGTGCCGGGCACGCCCAAGGAGGCCGCGACGTCGGGCAACCGGCTGGCGGGTGCCGCCGCGAGCGAGCTGGCCGAGCTCATCCAGGAGCTCGCCGACCAGATGCACGCCGCGGCCGCGGAGCTGCAGTTCGAGGTCGCCGCGCGCCTGCGCGACGAGATCTCGGGGCTCAAGAAGGAGCTGCGGCAGATGCAGGCGGCGACGGCCTGAGGCCGTCGCGGGCCGCGAGCGGGACAGGCAGACGGCACGGCAAGGACGGCAAGGCGGGCGGCACAGCAAGGACGACACGGACCCACGACACGGACCCACGACTCGGACCCACGACTCGGACGGAGTGCAGCGCCATGGCCCTGACGTTCCAGGTGACCTTCGACGCGGCCGACCCCCGCGCGCTCGGCGACTTCTGGTGCGAGGTGCTCGGCTACGTGCGCGACGCACCTCCCGCTGGCTTCGGCTCGTGGGAGGAGGCCCTGACCGCCTGGGGCCTGCCCGAGGAGCGGTGGAACGACAAGAACGCCGTCAGCGATCCGGACGGCGTGGGCCCGCGCATCTTCATCCAGAAGGTGCCCGAGCCCAGGACGGCCAAGAACCGTGTGCACCTCGACGTCGACGTGGCCGCCGGCCTGACCGGCGACGAACGGGTCGCGAAGATCCGCGCCGAGGCGGAGCGGGTCACGGCGCTCGGGGCCGGCGTCGTCAACGAGGCCACCGAGCTCGGTGAGTTCTGGATCGTGCTGCGCGACCCCGAGGGCAACGAGTTCTGCCTGCAGTGAGGCGCCGAGTTCATCCTTGACCCGCTCCCGGGGCCCGGTGGACCCTGATCGCGCAGGGTGGCAGCGCACGTCGGGAGAAGTGGCGGGGCCGGATGCGGGCACTCACGCAGGACAAGTACGGCTGGGACGCTCTCGCGGTGCGCGACGTCCCCGACCCGGTGCCCGGCGAGGGCCAGGTGCTGGTCCAGGTGCACGCGGCCGGCGTCAACCCCTACGACTGGCACTACGCCGCCGGGCAGCCGCTGATCGCCCGTCCGGCGCTCGGCGGTCTGGGCGGGCCGCGGCCCGCGGTGCGAGGCGCGGACCTCTCGGGCGTCGTGGTGGAGGCCGGACCTGGCGTCACGGCTTTCGCGCCGGGCGACGAGGTGTTCGGCTTCGGGACGGGCGGCACGTTCGCGGAGCTGGCGCTCGCGGACGTCGACAGCATCTCCCGCCGGCCGGTCGACCTCGCCCACGTCGAGGCGGCGGCGATGCCCATGGCCGCCGTCACGGCCCTGCAGTTCCTGCGCGCCGCCGAGCTCACGGCCGGGCAGCGCATCGCGATCACGGGCGCGGGCGGCGGGATCGGGCACTTCGCGGTGCAGATCGCGGCTGCCTGGGGCGCCCACGTGACCGGGGTGTGCGGCCCGCGCAACGCCGCGATGGTGCGCGAGCTGGGTGCGTCCGAGGTCGTCGACTACACGCAGGACGACGTCACGGCGGGCGAGCCCCGCTTCGACGTCGTCTTCACCAACGCCGGCCGGTACCCGCTGCGGGCGCTCGGCCGCGTGCTCGTGCCGGGCGGGCTGCTGCTCGCCAACGACGGGAGCCGGGAGGGGCTGCTCGGTCCGATGCCCGGGCTGGTGGTGGCGCCGCTGCTGTCGCGGCTGCGTCCGTACCGGATCGTGAACGTCACGGCGACCACGAGCGGCGAGGACCTGGCCGTGCTGGACGGCATGGTCGCCGACGGCGTGCTGCTGCCCATCGTGAGCGCCACCTACCCGCTCGAGCGCGCGGTGGACGCGATCCGGCAGGTGGCAGGGCACGGCCACGCGCGCGGCAAGCTCGTGGTCACGCTCGTCTGAACGTGCCGCAGATCACGTACGGGAACAAACCTGACGTCCCGTATGCTTTCCCTCCGTTGGAGGGGAGTACCTCGGAACGGCCCGGTCGTCATCACAGCTGCCGATGACGCCAGCTCGGCCTGGCCGGCTCGTGGTGCACCGGTGCGTGGTCTCGGCCAGGCTGGTGCACGGGCGGGCGAGGAAGACCTCCGGTGCCCTGCTGTGCTCACCGGAGGCTCGATGCGATCGCGCGTTCCTCCCTGTTCCGGAAGGAAACAATGGTCCACGAACTGCCCGTGACCTTCGAACTGATCTCGCTCGGCGCGATGGTCCTGCTGCTGGTCGCCGACCTCCTCATCGTCGGACGGCGACCGCACGTGCCGACCATGAAGGAGAGCGCCGTCTGGGTGAGCTTCTACGTGGGCCTCGCCCTGGTCTACGGCGTCATCGTCTGGGCCGTCGGCGGCGTGACCCCGGCGGCGGAGTTCTACGCAGGCTGGCTCATGGAGTACTCCCTGAGCGTCGACAACCTCTTCGTGTTCGTCATCATCATGGCCCGGTTCGCGGTGCCGCGTGACCAGCAGCAGAAGGTGCTCATGGTGGGCATCATCATGGCGCTGATCTTCCGTGCCGCGTTCATCCTCGCCGGTGCCGCCCTGATCGAGCAGTTCACCTGGCTGTTCTACCTCTTCGGCGCGTTCCTCATCTACACGGCGATCCAGCAGGCGATCCCGGAGAAGGAGGACGAGCACGACGACTACAAGGAGAACGCGCTCATCCGGGTGATGCGCAGGGTCCTGCCGCTGCACCACCAGTACAACGAGGGCAGGCTGACCACCACGGTCGACGGCCGTCGTCTGTTCACGCCGCTGATCATCGTCTTCCTGGCGATCGGCTCGACGGACGTGCTGTTCGCGGTCGACTCGATCCCGGCGATCTTCGGGATCACCAAGGACCCGTTCATCGTTTTCGCCACCAACCTGTTCGCGCTGATGGGCCTGCGCCAGCTCTACTTCCTGCTGGGCGGCCTGCTCGACCGGCTGGTGTACCTGCCCTACGCGCTCTCGGCCGTCCTCGGCTTCATCGGCGTCAAGCTGATCCTCGAGGCGCTGCACACCAACTCGCTGTCCTGGATCAACGGCGGCGAGGGTTTCCACTGGGCGCCCGAGATCCCGATCTGGCTCTCGCTCACGGTGATCGTGGTCTCCCTCGCGGTCGGCACGGTCGCGAGCCTGATCAAGTCCGCGCACGACGCGCGGATCGAGGCGGCCCAGCCGGCGCCCGAGCCGGAGGACGCGACGAAGTGACCGCCTGAGCGACTCCGGGCAGCAGCACGGCAGGCCGGCGGCCGCGTCCCTGAGGGGGCGCGGCCGCCGGCCGTTCGCTCTCGGTGCTGGTCAGACCACCGTGTAGTCGACCTCGATCGAGAAGATCTCCCGGTCCCCGGACCGGATGGTCCCGGTGAACGCCCGGCCGTGGACGGCGGGCTCGGCCGGGGCAGAGGGCTCGACGTCCACCGTGCAGAGCTCGCCGGCCGCGGCCAGGTTGTCCGCCCGCAGCCGGAAGAGCCCCGGCAGCCAGCGGGAGTCGGGGCCGGCGGCCGCCTCCAGCACGTGGTCGAAGAGCGCGAACGCGGCGTAGCCGGCCACGGACACGGGCAGCGCCGGATAGCTGTCGAAGTGTCCCCGGCACATCGACGCCTCGACCGCCAGCTTGGCCGTTGCGCTCCGGGTGTCGGTGGCGACGTCGACGAGCGGGGCGGGCAGGCCGTAGGGGTTGGCCGGCTCCGCCGCGTCGGGTGCCCGGGGCGGGCCCATCATGCGGCGGAAGACGGGCACGGACATGACGAGGTACTCGACGTCCATCTGTGCCACGAGGTTGCCGTGGGCGTCGCGCAGCTCGGTCCGGGCCTCGGCACGGTGCCGGCCCGTCATCTGCGCGCTCGCCGTCCCGGTGAGCGCGGTCAGGGGTCCGGTGGCCGGAAACATCCGGCCGACGCCGCGGTGCGCGAGGTAGTAGTGCCGCCTGGAGCTCGGGTTGGTCGTGGCCGCCGCGCACAGGCCGAGGATGGCGAGGTGCCGGCCGGCCTCCGCGATGTTGACCGGCGTGGCCTGCCGTCCCGTCGGCGACTGGACCGGGACCCGTGCGCTGGTGAGCCCGGGTTCCGGGCTGGTCAGCTCGCTGAGTGCGTAGTAGGGCGGCGTCACGCAGATGCGCGGGCCGATCTGGTCGTATCCCACCGATGTACCGTCGACAGAGGTCATGCAGTGCCTCCCCGAACCTAGTCAGCAGTGTTCGAACAGGCATCATGTGCACCATGGAGCGCGCCACGCCATGCTCGAAACGTGACTATTAAGTAAAAACCTCTGTATGGATGGGTATAGGGTGAATTTGGCGGGTGCTACTCGCCGAGGCCACCGATCACCACGTCCCACTGCCGCACGCCCCGCTCGGCGACCAGCCCGCGGAGCGCGAACGGGTCCTCGTCCAGGATCGCCAGCGCCGCGTCGGCCGACTCCGCCTCGAGGATCAGCAGGGCGCCGACCCCGCCGTCGACCGGGCCCGAGGCGCGCACGACGCCGTCCGTGTTGAGGGCGCGCAGGAAGGCGCGGTGGCTGGGGCGGACCTCGTCGCGGGTCGCGACGTCGTCGGAGTAGGTGTAGCTGACGGCGAAGATGCTCATGGGCGCAGCCTGCCATCCGCGCGGGGCAGCCGGTTAATTCTTGATGAAGACGCTCGTCACGGGCCGCCGTCGGCCGCCACACTCGGAGCATGGACGCACGTGAGAACCACTTCGACCTCGTCGTGATCGGCTCCGGCCCCGGCGGTCAGAAGGCCGCGATCGGCGCCGCCAAGCTCGGCAGGCGCGTGGCGGTGGTGGAACGGCGCGACCAGGTCGGCGGGGTGAGCCTGCACACCGGCACCATCCCGTCCAAGACCCTGCGCGAGGCGGTGCTGTACCTGACCGGCCTGCAGATGCGCGACGTCTACGGCTCCAGCTACCGGCTCAAGGAGCACATCACCGTCCCCGACCTGCTCGCCCGGCTGCAGCACGTCATCGGGCGGGAGATCGAGGTGGTGCGCAACCAGCTCGCCCGCAACCACGTCGAGACCGTCGTGGGCAGCGCCCGGTTCACCGGCCCGCACGACATCGAGGTGACCGACGCCGAGGGCGACGTCGTGCGCCGGCTGACCGCCGACAAGGTGGTCATCGCGGTCGGCACCGCGCCCGCCCGGCCCGCCAACATCGCGTTCGACGGCGTCCGCGTGGTCGACTCCGACGGCATCCTCGACGTCAGCCAGGTGCCCCGGACCATGGTCGTGGTCGGAGCCGGCGTGATCGGCATCGAGTACGCCTCCCTCTTCGCCGCGCTCGGCACGCGGGTCACCGTCGTCGAGGCGCGCGACCGGATCCTCGACTTCTGCGACTCCGAGGTGGTCGAGGCCCTCAAGTTCCAGCTCCGCGACCTGTCGGTGACGTTCCGGCTGGGGGAGACCGTCGCGTCGGTCACCGCCGGCGCGGAGGGCACCGTCACCGCCCTGGCCTCCGGCAAGCGGATCCCCGCCGACTGCGTCCTGTACTCCGCCGGCCGCCAGGGGTCCACCGACGGCCTCGACCTCGCGGCGGCCGGCCTGGAGGCGGACAAGCGCGGCCGCCTCCAGGTCGACAAGCAGTTCCGCACCGACGTCGAGCACATCTACGCCGTCGGCGACGTCATCGGCTTCCCGGCGCTCGCGGCGACCTCGCAGGAGCAGGGGCGCCTGGCGGCGTACCACGCGTTCGGCGAGCCCGTCTCGTCCGTGCTGGAGCTGCAGCCCATCGGGATCTACACGATCCCGGAGATCTCCTACTGCGGGGACACCGAGGACCAGCTCACCACCGCGGGCGTGCCCTACGAGGTGGGCGTCGCGCGCTACCGCGAGCTCGCGCGCGGGCAGATCGTGGGCGACTCCTACGGGATGCTCAAGCTGCTGGTCTCCACCGAGGACCGCAAGGTGCTGGGGGTGCACGTGTTCGGGACGGGCGCCACGGAGATAATCCACATCGGGCAGGCGATCATGACCACGGGCGGCACCGTGGACCACCTGGTCGACACCGTCTTCAACTACCCGACGCTCGCGGAGGCCTACAAGGTCGCGGCGCTGGACGCGACGAACAAGATGCGCGACGTGGAGCGGTTCGGGCTCTGATCCCGGGACCTGGCGCCCCGCGACCCGGCGCCCCGGGACCCGGCCGGGCGGACGGCGAGGGCGCCCGCCCACCATGTGGTGGACGGGCGCCCTCGGCGTGCTGAGCGGGCGGTGCGGCAGGTCTACTTGTCGCCGGCGATCGCGGGCACCTCGGCGTCCGCGAGGGTCACGAGCGCCTGGGCGTGCACGGCGTGCTGCCAGTTGCCCAGGTCCGCGACCGTCTTGATCTTGAGCTCGGCGAGCATCTCGTCGTGCTTCGGCGTGAGGCCGAGCAGCGCCGACGGCGGCGCCGCGAGGATCGCGGCAATGCTCTGGTCCTTGTAGGCCTTGTCGACGAGCTTGTTCAGGTTCAGGCTCACGTGCCTGCCTTTCGTCCGTGCGGTCGTGGATCGGCCGGATTCTCACCCGGCCGAGGGAAGGATGTCGCGATCGGGGGCGGTATGCAACTTTTGCCCGCATTGTCTGAGTGGCGCCGATCTGTCGGAACCCGCTTTGTTACCGGGGTGAATGAGTCGTCAGCTACCTCTTGAGTGTTGGACGTTCGTCCGGTTGACTTGGGCCTCGTGGTGGTCTCGGACGTGTCGACCAGGCTGGCTGCCGCGGTCCGGGCCGCCCGTACGGCGGTGGGCCGCGGCCCGCTCCCCGCTGCGATCTCGGACGTCCCGCACGACGACGTCCGGTGGCCGGCCGTCCTGCTCGACCCGGCCCGAGCCGTGGTCCCGTTCCTGGGCCGTGAGCGGGAGCTCGGTGAGCTCCGCTCCTGGGCGGAGACGGACGTGCCGATCAGCCTGCGCCTGGTCGTCGCCCCCGCGGGCTTTGGCAAGACCCGGCTCGCGAGCGAGCTCGGCGGCCGGCTGGGCGGGTCCGGCTGGACCGTCGTCCTGGTGCCGCGCGGCAAGGAGGCCGCCACGGTCCGCGCCCGCCCCGTCGGCGACGTGCTGTTCGTCGTCGACGACGCGGCGGCGCGGCGCGGCCTCGGCGCGATGCTCGACGCCCTGGCCCGCCCCGCCCGCGGCCGCACCCGGGTGCTCATGCTCGCCCGGGTCGCGGGGGAGTGGCTGCGCCGGCTGCGCTGGGGCTCGACGCTGTGGACGCAGCTCGGGCCGGGCGACGCCACGCAGACGGCGCTGGACGTCTCGCTCGCCCCCGACCTGACGGACGTCGCGGTGCTGGAGGCCGCGGTCGCCGCGTTCGCCGAGCACCTCGGCGTCACGGCGCCCGAGCTCGGGGACCTGTCGACCGACGAGCCCGACCATGGCACCCGCGTGGTCGACCTGCACGCGGCCGCGGCGCTCGCCGCCCTCACCGTGGCCGGCGCGCCGGTCCCGGCGGACGAGCCGAACCCGTTGCGCGGGCTCCTGGACGTGGCCACGGTCTCGTGGGCCGAGTCGGCGCGGGAGGCCGGGCTGGAGCTGAGCCTCGACGAGGTCCAGGACGTCGTCGCGGCGGCCTGCCTGCTCGGGGCGGACGACACGGCGGGCGCGCGCGACGTGCTGCGCCGCGTGGTGCCGGGCCTGCCGGCGCGCGCGGGCGCGCGCTGGCTGCTCGGGCTGCCGGCCGCCACCGCGGAGCTCGGGCCGAGTCCTGCCGGGCCCGACCGCCTCGGCGACCTGCTGGTCGTGGACCGGCTCGGCCGGTCGGTCTCGCTGGTCGGGTCGTGCACCTGGGGGCTGTCCCGCAAGGCGGCGCTGCGGGTGGTGCGGGTCGCCCGGCGGCTGGAGGTCGAGCTGTCCGAGGCGCCGGAGGCGACCGCGCTGGCGGGCGAGCTCCTGCGCCGGGCCGCCGACTCCTACGGCGACGACCCGCGCGCGCTGCGGACCGCGTTCCTGCTCAAGCAGCGGTCGGTCGTCGACGCCTCGGTCGACGACGTGTACCGGGGCGAGCGGGCCGTCGCGGTGGCGAAGGACGCCGTGGGCCGGGCGGAGGCGCTGGTCGACCTCGGGACGGCGCTGCGGGACGTGGCGCGGGTGACGGAGTCGCTGGAGGTGCTGGACTCGGCGGTCGAGGCCTGGCGCAAGATCGCCGCCGGAGACCCGGACCGCTACCGCACCGCGCTGGTCTCGGCGATCAACGCCCTGGGCAGCGCGCGCTGGCGGGCCGGGCACAGCCGGGAGTCGCTGGCCGCCCACCAGGAGGCGGTCGAGCTGTGCCGGGCGGCCCCGGAGCGCGACCGGGCCTGGGCCGAGGCCGAGCTGGCACGCGTCCTGATCAGCCTGAACGTGGTGCTCAACGACGCCGGCGCGCCCCAGGAGGAGGACGCGACCTTCGCCGAGCAGCTCCCGATCCTGCGGAACCTGGTGGCGCGCGACCCGCGGCAGTGGTCGGTGTTCCTGACCACGGCGCTGTCCAACCGGTCGGTGGTGCTCACCGAGAGCCGCCCGGAGGAGGCCGTGCCGTTCGCGCGGGAGGCGGTGGCGCTCAGCCGCGAGATGGTGCGGCAGGCACCGAAGCGGCACCGCAACGAGCTCGGGTTCGCGCTGACGAACCTGGCCAACGCGTACGCCGCGCTGGGCCGGGACCGCGAGGCGGTCGAACCGCTCGGCGAGGCGGTCGCCGTGCGGCGCGAGCTGGTCCGCGAGAACCCGGCCACGCACACCTGGACGCTCGCCTACAGCCTCGCGTCGCTCGGCGCGGTGCGCTCGCGGCTCGGCGACCTCGACGAGGCGATCTCGCTGGAGCGGGAGGCGGTGCTGCTGCGCCGCCGGCTCGCCCGGGAGCACCCGGCGCGGTACCGGCGCATGCTGGCGGCGTCCCTGTCCAACCTCGCGGTCACGCACTCCCGGGCGGGCGAGCCGGAGGAGGCCCTGCCGCTCGAGCGGGAGGCGGTCGCGATCCGGCGTGCCCTGGCCAAGGACGGCCAGCCCGGCGAGGACCACCTGGCGCACTCGCTCTCCAACCTGGGCGTGCTCTACGCCGAGCTCGGCCGGCCCGCCGACGCCGTGGCGCCCACCCAGGAGGCGGTGGGGCTGCTGCAGCAGCTCGCCGTGGAGGATCCCGGCCGGTTCGAGCCGCCGCTGGCCGACGCCCTGCTCAACCTCGGCGCCGCGCTCCTCGACGCGGGCCGCGCCGAGGAGGGCGTGGAGCCGACGACGGAGGCCGTGCGCCTGCGCCGGGAGCTCGCCGGGCGCAGCCCCGACGTGCACCTGCCGGGCCTGGCGTCCGCGCTGACCAACCTCGTCGCGGTGCACGTCGACCTCGGGAAGCCCGACACGGCGGCCGAGTACGCGCAGGAGGTCGTCACCGTGCGCCGCCGGCTCGTCGACGGCTCCTACGCCCACGAGCAGGACCTCCTGCGGGCGCTGGACCTGCAGGCCCGCGTGCGCCGGTCCGGCGCCGTCGACGGGCGCGCGATCCGCTGAACCCCGCGGGTGTGACGAGTCTCCCAGGTTGATTCGTAGAACACCCGTGCGAATGTCGGTGGTCCGCCCTAGGATGCCTCTGTGAGCAATCGTCTCGTCGTCTCCGGTGCCCGTGAGCACAACCTCAAGAACGTCGATCTGGACCTTCCCAGGGATCAGCTGATCGTGTTCACGGGGCTCTCCGGCTCGGGCAAGTCGTCGCTCGCGTTCGACACGATCTTCGCCGAGGGTCAGCGCCGGTACGTCGAGTCCCTGTCCGCCTACGCGCGGCAGTTCCTGGGTCAGATGGACAAGCCCGACGTCGACTTCATCGAGGGTCTGTCGCCCGCGGTGTCGATCGACCAGAAGTCCACCAACCGCAACCCGCGGTCCACCGTCGGCACCATCACCGAGGTCTACGACTACCTGCGCCTGCTCTACGCGCGGGCGGGCACGCAGTTCTGCCCGGTGTGCGGCGAGAAGGTGCAGTCGCAGACGCCGCAGCAGATCGTGGACCAGATCCTGGAGCTGCCGGAGAACACCCGGTACCAGGTGCTGGCGCCCGTCGTGCGCGGCCGCAAGGGCGAGTACGCGGACCTGTTCAAGGAGCTGCAGGCCAAGGGCTTCTCCCGCGCCCGGGTCGACGGCGAGGTGGTCCAGCTCACCGACCCGCCCACGCTCGAGAAGAAGCTGAAGCACGACATCGAGGTGGTCGTGGACCGGCTCGTGGCGCGCGAGGGCGTGCAGCGCCGGCTCACCGACTCGGTGGAGACCGCGCTCGCCCTGGCGAACGGCCTGGTGATGATCGAGCTGGTCGACGCCGACATCGACGACCTGGGCCGGACCCGCAAGTTCTCCGAGAAGCGGGCGTGCCCCAACGAGCACCCCCTGGCGCTCGACGAGATCGAGCCGAGGACCTTCTCCTTCAACGCGCCCTACGGCGCGTGCCCCGAGTGCACCGGCATCGGCTTCCGCCTGGAGGTCGACCCGGACCTCATCGTGCCGGACGACGAGCAGACGCTGCGCGGCGGCGCCGTCGCCCCCTGGGCGCAGACGTCGTCGGAGTACTTCGAGCGGGTGCTCTCCGCGCTGGCCGAGGAGATGAAGTTCTCCATGGACGTGCCGTGGCGCGCGCTGCCGGCCCGGGCGCGGGAGGCGATCCTGCACGGCCGCGACCACAAGGTGCACGTCAAGTACAAGAACCGGTGGGGCCGCGAGCGGCAGTACTCGACCGGCTTCGAGGGCGCGGTGACGTTCCTGGAGCGGCGCCACCGCGAGACCGACTCGGACTGGTCGAAGGAGAAGTACGAGGCCTACATGCGTGAGGTCCCGTGCCCGACCTGCGGTGGCGCGCGGCTCAAGCCGGAGGTGCTCGCGGTCAAGGTGGACGGCCTGTCCATCGCCGACGTCTGCCGCCTGCCCGTGGGGGAGGCCGCCGAGTTCCTCAAGGGCATCGAGCTCGGGGTCCGCGAGGCGCAGATCGCGACGGAGGTCCTCAAGGAGATCCACGCCCGCCTGGGCTTCCTGCTCGACGTCGGGCTGCACTACCTGACGCTGGAGCGGCCGGCCGGCACGCTGTCGGGCGGCGAGGCGCAGCGCATCCGGCTCGCGACCCAGATCGGCTCCGGTCTGGTCGGCGTGCTGTACGTGCTGGACGAGCCGTCGATCGGCCTGCACCAGCGCGACAACCGCCGGCTCATCGACACGCTCACCCGGCTGCGGGACCTGGGCAACACCCTGATCGTCGTCGAGCACGACGAGGACACGATCCGCGCGGCCGACTGGATCGTCGACATCGGCCCGGGCGCGGGCGAGCACGGCGGCGCCGTCATCCACTCGGGCGACTACGCCGGGCTGCTGGAGCAGCAGGAGTCGCTCACGGGCGCGTACCTCGCAGGCCGGCGCTCGATCCCCCTCCCGGCGCAGCGACGGCCCGTCGACGCCGGCCGGCAGGTCACGGTGGTGGGCGCGCACGAGAACAACCTGCGCGACGTCGACGTGTCCTTCCCGCTCGGCGTGCTGACCGTGGTGTCGGGCGTCTCGGGCTCGGGCAAGTCGACGCTCGTGAACTCGATCCTCTACACGGTCATGGCCAACCAGCTCAACGGCGCCCGCCGGGTGGCCGGCCGGCACAGGCGCGTGACGGGCCTGGACCAGCTCGACAAGGTGGTCCACGTGGACCAGGGGCCGATCGGCCGCACGCCGCGGTCCAACCCCGCCACCTACACGGGCGTGTGGGACCGGATCCGCAAGATCTTCGCGGAGACCGAGGAGGCCAAGGTGCGCGGCTACGGGCCGGGCCGCTTCTCGTTCAACGTCAAGGGCGGGCGCTGCGAGGCGTGCGCGGGCGACGGCACCATCAAGATCGAGATGAACTTCCTGCCCGACGTCTACGTGCCGTGCGAGGTCTGCCACGGCGCCCGGTACAACCGGGAGACGCTCGAGGTGCACTTCAAGGGCAAGACGGTGGCCGACGTGCTCGACATGCCGATCGAGGAGGCCGCGGAGTTCTTCAAGGCGTTCCCGGCCATCTCACGGCACCTGTCCACCCTGGTCGACGTCGGCCTCGGGTACGTGCGGCTCGGGCAGCCCGCCCCCACGCTGTCCGGCGGCGAGGCGCAGCGCGTCAAGCTGGCGGCGGAGCTGCAGAAGCGGTCGTCGGGCCGCTCGGCCTACGTGCTGGACGAGCCGACCACGGGCCTGCACTTCGAGGACGTGCGCCGGCTGCTCGGCGTGCTGCAGTCGCTGGCGGACAAGGGCAACACGGTCATCGTGATCGAGCACAACCTGGACGTCATCAAGAGCGCCGACTGGGTCATCGACATGGGTCCGGAGGGCGGCAGCGGCGGCGGCATGGTCGTCGCGCAGGGCACGCCCGAGGTCGTGGCCCAGGTCCCGGAGAGCCACACCGGCACGTACCTCGCCGAGATCCTCGACGGCCACGCGCCCGTGGACGCCGCGCCGACCAACGGGGCGCCGAAGGCCGCCAAGGGCAAGGGGGCCACGGCGAACGGGTCCGCGGCGAGCCGTACACGGCGCAAGGCCGCCGTCGCGGGCTGAGCGGACCGGCGCCCTCCTCTCGCCCGAGGGCCGGATCGAACCCTGACCTGGGTCCGGTCCGGCCCTCGTGCGTGCCGCGGACGTGCGTGCTTGCGGGCATTGCGTACGACGGGCGGGATGGGGAGAGGTACCCGGGCAGTATCGTGGCGGCGCCGCGTGGCGGTGCTCTACAGTGATCTCGACGACGAGGGGGCCTGGTATGTCGGAGATGTACGGCGCGGACATCAGCGCGCTTCGCACGCTCGGAAACACCATGGTTCAGCAGGGGGACGTGCTCGAGACCGCCGTCGGCCAGATCAACCAGGCCGTCTCCGCGACGGCGTGGTCCGGACCCGACCACGAGGGCTTCCTCGACGAGTGGCACACGACGCACTCCGGGGCCCTGCGCGCGGTCGCGCTGGGCCTGGCGGAGGTGGGCCGCCGGGTCATCGCGAACGCGGACGCCCAGGAGCGCACGAGCGAGACGTACGACGGCGCGGCCGGCGGTGTCACCGGCGGCGGCCGCGGCCCGGAGGGCACGGACCAGAGCTCGTCCGGCGGCCAGGGGGACAAGGACAAGGCGGCCGGCGACCTCGGCAAGCTGGAGGACGCCGGCAAGGTGCCGCTCGACGACAAGGCGATCGACGCGAGCCAGATCGAGCAGGGCAGCCTCGCGGACTGCTGGTTCCTCGCCTCGGCGGGCGCTATCGCCGAGCGGGACCCGGACTGGATCCGGGAGCACATCAAGCCCAACGACGACGGCACCTACACGGTGACGTTCTACGACGACGGCGAGCCGGTGCAGATCACCGTGGACTCGCAGGTGTACGAGAACGCGGCCGGGGACCCGAGCGGCGACCCGTCGTGGATCTCCATCTACGAGAAGGCCGCCGTCGAGTACCTGGGCGGCCAGTACGACGACATCGAGTACGACAGCGCGTCCAAGGCGCTGGAGATGATGACGGGCAAGGACACGTCCAGCGAGTCGCTCGACCCCGTCCTGCCGTGGGAGGACCCGCCCAGCCTGGAGTCGATCCGCGACCGGCTGGGCAACGGCGAGCCGGTCGTGGCCGCCAGCCCGGACGGCGGCGGCTGGTTCGGCGATCCCCCGCCGGACAAGGAGGTCGTCAACAACCACGTCTACGTCGTGGACAGCGTCTCGTCCGACGGCAAGACGATCACGCTGGTCAACCCGTGGGGCCCGAACGGCGGTACCGGTTCGGACGGCAACACCAAGCCGGGGACCATCACCATGTCGGCGGACGAGTTCTATGAGAACTTCGACTCCGTGACCTACGGCGAGTCGATGAAGTGACCGCCGTCGAGCGAGGGAGAGGGGCTGCCGTGGCCGACGACACGGGCCCGGGCGCGGGCGCGGGTCCCGTCGTGCGGGTGAAGCAGAGCGCGCAGGCGCGGTTCGGCGCCACGCGCGTGGGCGTCATGGTCGCCGGGCCGCGCGACGGCGTGCCGACGGCGCGCCTCCTGGTGCGGTCCGACGACGGGCGGCGGGCCACGGTCGACGCCGTCGTCGGCGACCGCGTGGACCTGTTCGGCGAGGGCGCGCTGGAGCTCGTCGGGGTGGAGGGCGGGCGCACGCCGAAGGAGCAGAGCGCGGTCACGGTCCGCCAGGTCCCGGCGGCCTGACCGGCCGGCGCGGCCGCCCGAGAGGCGTGGCCCTCGTCACCCCGCACGGCTAGGGTGAGCAGCATGAGCGGAGCCACGCATGACTACGCCGTGACGGTGCGGTGGACGGGCGCGGGGGACACGGGTACGTCGTCGTACACCGCGTACTCGCGCGACCACGAGATCGACCTGGCGCACAAGCCGCCCCTCCTGGGCTCGGCCGACCCGGCGTTCCGGGGCGACCCGGGCCGGTACAACCCCGAGGAGCTGTTCGTCGTCAGCCTGAGCCAGTGCCACATGCTGTGGTTCCTGCACCTGGCGGCCGAGTCGGGGCTGATCGTGCGGGAGTACTCGGACGCGGCGACGGGCACGATGCGCGTCGAGTCGCGGGGCGAGGGCGCGTTCACGGACGTGACGCTGCACCCGCGGGTCGTGGCGGACGCGGGCGAGCTCGCGACGGACGAGCACGTGGCCGCCCTGCACCACAAGGCGCACGCGATGTGCTTCATCGCGCGCTCGGTCAACTTCCCGATACACGTCGCGCCCGTGCCGCTCGCCGTCCCCGCCTGACCGGGGCGGCGCCGGCCGCGCCACGGGCGTCGTCGGCCCGGGTCGTCGTCCGCGTCATCGGTCCAGGTTGTCAGTGGCAGCGCATAGGTTGGTGCCATGGCGGATCCAGCAACCTATAGACCCAAGGCGGGAGAGATCCCGACGTCGCCCGGTGTCTACCGGTTCCGCGACGAGCACGGCCGGGTCATCTACGTGGGCAAGGCGAAGAACCTGCGCCAGCGCCTGGCGAACTACTTCCAGGACGTGGCGCACCTGCACGAGCGCACGCAGCGGATGGTGACCACCGCGGCGTCGGTCGAGTGGACGGTGGTGGGCACCGAGGTCGAGGCGCTCGCCCTGGAGTTCACCTGGATCCAGCAGTACGACCCGCGGTTCAACGTGAAGTACCGGGACGACAAGTCGTACCCGTACCTCGCGGTGACCCTCGGTGAGGAGGTGCCACGCGCCCAGGTGATGCGCGGGGCCAAGCGCAAGGGCACCCGGTACTTCGGGCCGTACGGGCACGCCTGGGCCATCCGGGAGACCCTCGACCTGCTGCTGCGGGTGTTCCCCATCCGCACCTGCTCCGCGGGGGTCTACAAGCGGGCGGGCCAGTCGGGACGTCCGTGCCTGCTCGGGTACATCGACAAGTGCTCGGCGCCGTGCGTGGGCCGCATCAGCGTGGACGACCACCGCGCGCTGGTCCTGGACTTCTGCGACTTCATGGCGGGCGACACCGCCAAGTTCGAGCGCCGGCTCACCAAGCGCATGCAGGAGGCCGCCGCCGAGATGGAGTACGAGCAGGCGGCCCGCCTGCGCGACGACATCGAGGCGCTGCGGCGCGCCACCGAGAAGAACGCGGTGGTGCTGGGCGACGCCACGGACGCCGACGTGTTCGCGCTGGTGGGCGACGAGCTGGAGGCCGCCGTCCAGGTCTTCCACGTGCGCGGCGGCCGCATCCGCGGCCAGCGCGGCTGGGTGGTCGAGAAGGTCGAGGACATCAGCGACGGCGAGCTCGTGGAGCACCTGCTGCAGCAGGTGTACGGGTCCGACCAGGACCTGAGCGGTCCCGAGGCCCGCGACGCCGTGCCCCGGGAGGTGCTCGTCCCGGTGCTGCCGCCCGACCTGGACCAGGTGGGCGCGTGGCTCACGGGCCTGCGCGGCTCGCGCGTGGACGTGCGCGTGCCGCAGCGTGGCGACAAGAAGGAGCTCGCGGAGACCGTCCGCAAGAACGCCGAGCACGCGCTGGTGCTGCACCGCACCCGCCGCGCGGGCGACCTCACGACCCGCAGCCAGGCGCTGCGCGAGATCCAGGAGGCGCTCGACCTGGAGTCGGCGCCCCTGCGTATCGAGTGCTACGACATCTCGCACACCCAGGGCACCTACCAGTCCGCGTCCATGGTGGTCTTCGAGGACGGGCTGCCCCGCAAGAGCGAGTACCGCTCGTTCAGCATCCGCGGGTCGGACGGCGACGGCGCCCGCGACGACACGCAGGCCATGCACGAGGTCATCACGCGCCGCTTCAAGCGGTACCTGACCGACCGGCTCAAGGCCAACGACGTCGAGATCTCGGCGGGGGAGGACCGCGCGGACGAGGATCCCGCCGGCGCCCTGCCCGGCGCGCTGCCGGGCGGCGAGGTCGCCGCCGACGCGCCGGAGGAGAAGGCCCGGTTCGCCTATCCGCCGAGCCTCGTGGTGGTCGACGGCGGGCCGCCCCAGGTCGCCGCCGCCAAGAAGGCGATGGACGAGCTCGGCATCACCGACGTCGCGCTCTGCGGCCTGGCCAAGCGCCTGGAGGAGGTGTGGCTGCCCGGCGAGGAGTACCCGGTCATCCTGCAGCGCTCCAGCGAGGGCCTGTACCTGCTGCAGCGCGTCCGCGACGAGGCCCACCGGTTCGCGATCACGCAGCACCGCCGCCGGCGCAGCAAGGGCATGACCGCCTCCGTGCTCGACGACGTCCCGGGGCTCGGGCCGGCCCGCAAGAAGGTGCTGCTCACCCACTTCGGGTCGCTCAAGCGGCTCAAGGCGGCGAGCGTCGAGGAGATCGCCAGCGTGCGGGGCATGGGGACCACGACGGCCGCGGCCGTCGTGGCCGCCCTCAAGGCCTGACGCTGGCATGCTAGGTGCCATGAGCAACACCGAGCCGTCCCCCACCACGGCCCCCGAGGGAATCGCCGCGGTCGAGGCCGCCACGCACACCCCCGAGCGCAGCGACCCGCAGGTCCTGGTGATCACCGGGATGTCCGGCGCCGGCCGGTCCCGGGCCGCCGCGGTGCTGGAGGACCTCGACTGGTACGTGGTCGACAACCTGCCGCCCATGATGCTGGTGCCCCTGGTCGACCTCATGGCCAAGGGGTCCAGCATCGAGCGCGTCGCCGTGGTCGTGGACGTGCGCGGCCGCCAGTTCTTCTCGGAGCTGGACAAGGTGCTCGTGCACATGACGGAGGCCGGGGTGGCCTACCGGATCCTGTTCCTGGACGCGAGCGACGAGGTGCTGGTGCGCCGCTTCGAGCAGGTGCGCCGCCCGCACCCGCTGCAGGGCGACGGCCGGATCCTGGACGGCATCGCCGAGGAGCGCTCCGTGGTCGCGACCCTCGCCGAGCGCGCCGACCTGCGGATCGACACCTCCGACCTGTCCGTGCACGACCTCGCCCGGGAGATCCGCGCCTGGCTCGCGCACGACGCGACCGAGCAGCTGCGCATCAACGTGATCTCGTTCGGGTTCAAGTACGGCATCCCTCTGGACGCGGACCACGTGGTGGACGTACGGTTCCTGGCCAACCCGTACTGGATCACCGAGCTGCGGCACCTGACGGGGCGTGACCAGCCGGTACGCGACTACGTCCTCGCCCGCCCGGGCGCCGTCGAGTTCGCGGACCGCTACGTCGAGGCCCTGGCACCGGTGCTCGCCGGCTACCTCAACGAGGAGAAGCGTTACGTGACCATCGCCGTGGGATGCACGGGCGGAAAGCACCGGTCCGTCGCCATGTCCGACGCCATCGCCGAGCGCCTGCGCGCCCGCGGGCAGCTCGTCTCCGTCTCGGCGCGTGACCTGGGCCGCGAATGATCCCGCACGCGCCGGGGGTGCCCGACGTCCCCGCCCCGGAGTGGAGCAAGAACCCGTCGGTCGTCGCCCTCGGCGGCGGCCACGGCCTGTCCGCCAGCCTGTCCGCGCTGCGGCTCATGTCGGACCGCCTCACGGCCGTCGTGACGGTGGCCGACGACGGCGGCTCGTCCGGCCGGCTGCGCGAGGAGCTGGACGTGCTGCCTCCCGGTGACCTGCGGATGGCGCTCGCAGCCCTGTGCGACGACTCCGAGTGGGGCCGGACCTGGAGCGCGATGCTGCAGCACCGGTTCTCGTCGTCGGGCGAGCTGGACAACCACGCCATGGGCAACCTGCTCATCGTGGCGCTGTGGGAGCTGCTCGGGGACCCGGTCGAGGGGCTGGACTGGGTGGGCCGCCTGCTCGGCGCGCGCGGGCGCGTGCTGCCGATGGCGTCGGTGCCGCTGGTGGTCGAGGCCGACGTGCGGCACACCGCGGTGCCCGGCGAGCCGGAGGCGCCGCTGGAGACCGTGATCGGGCAGAGCAAGGTCGCCGTGACCGAGGGCCGGATCGAGCAGCTGCGCCTCCTGCCCGCCGACCCGCCGGCGTCCCCGGAGGCCGTCCAGGCGGTGCTCGACGCCGACTGGGTGGTCCTCGGCCCCGGGTCCTGGTACTCGTCGGTGCTGGTCCACCTGCTGGTGCCCGCCCTCGCGGACGCCCTGCACGTCACCAAGGCGCGCCGCTGCGTCACGCTCAACCTCTCCGCCGAGAACGGCGAGACGGCGGGTCTGACCGCCGTCGACCACCTGGAGGCCCTGCACAAGCACGCGCCCGGCCTGCGGATCGACGCCGTGCTGGCCGACCCGTCCGCGGTCGAGGACGTCGCGGCGCTGGAGGCCGCGGCCGCGTCGATGGGCGCGCGCGTGATCATGCGCCAGGTGCGCCGCGGCGACGACACCGCCCGGCACGACGGGCTGCGCCTGGCCGCCGCGTACCGGGACGTGTTCGAGGGCGTCTACGGCGACGTCTGACCTGCGGTTCGACGCGGGGCCGGACGTCGGTGGGGCAGGACGGCGAGCCGGCTCCGTCCGCGATGCGAGACCCTTCGTGGACACCGTTGACATGCCCCGTGGGCGGCCGTAACTTCCCCGCATACCGAATCCCTATCAGTCCGATAGGGAATTCGAATCGGAGGGAGACCGACATGGCACGAGCGATGTACGGCACGGTGCAGTTCGCGCACGCCCGCCCCATGTGTCGTGCCCAGGAGTGTTGTCCCGCCGGCTGCTGACGGCCCCCGACACCTCGCAGCCCCCGGGGAACGCCTCGCGGCGCCCCCGCTGAACGGCCCCTCGCGGCTGTTCCTCGTCGTACGCGTTCCTCGTACCCCTTCCTCGTACCCCTTCCTCGTCGTACCCGCCCGGGCCGGCATGCCGCACCCCGGCGCCGCGACCCCGCCCTCACACCTCGCCCCCCGCGTCACCTCCGGTGACGGACCTTCGTGCACCCTCGCGCAGGTCCGCCTCGCCGTGCCCCGAGAGGACAACCCCATGGTCCCGAACCACCCCCGCCGCACGCCGTCCACAGCAGTCGCCGCCCCGGCCGTCGCCACGGTCCTGGCCGCCGCGCTCGCCCTGACCGGCTGCGCCGGACCCGACACCGCCTCGGGCAGCGCGTCCGCCGAGCCGACGCCGGGCGGCACGCTCCGGTTCGCGCTCGGGGCCGCGCCGCAGGGCGTGGACCCGCAGCAGGTCGGCTCGAACGTCAGCATCTACGTGGCGCGGCAGCTCGCGGACTCGCTGACCGACCAGGACCCGACCACCGGCGAGATCCAGCCGTGGCTCGCCGAGAGCTGGGACGTCAGCGACGACCTGACCCGGTTCACGTTCCACCTGCGCGACGGCGTGACCTTCTCCGACGGCAGCGCGCTGGACTCCGCCGACGTCAAGGCCAGCTTCGACGCCATCGCTGGCGACCTCGGGGCGAGCGCCCCGCTCGCGGCGAGCTACCTCGCGGGCTACGAGCAGACCGAGGTGCCCGACGAGAGCACCGCGACCGTCGTCTTCGACGAGCCGAACGCGCAGTTCCTGCAGGCCACCTCGACGGTGTCGCTCGCGATCCTGGCCGCGGAGACGGCGGACGTGGACCCGGCCGAGCGGCTGCAGGGCGACGTCGTCGGCTCGGGGCCGTTCGTCCTGGACAGCTACACGCAGGACCAGGGCGCCGTGATCACGCGCCGCGAGGGCTACGACTGGGCACCCGCGTCGGCCGAGCACGACGGCGACGCCTACCTGGAGCGCGTCGAGTTCTCCGTGGTCCCGGAGTCCGGGGTGCGGGCCGGCGGGCTCGCGTCCGACCAGTTCGACGCCGTCGGCGACGTGCTGCCGCAGGACGTGCCGCAGATCGAGGGCTCGGGCGGCGCGGTGCTGACCCGCGCCAACCCGGGCGTGCCGTTCGTGCTGCAACCCAACCTGACCCGCGCGCCCCTGGACGACGTCGAGGTGCGCCGCGCCCTCCTCCTGGCGATCGACCGCCAGGAGCTGGTCGACACCGTGCTGTCGGACGCGTTCGAGCCGGCCACGGGCATCCTCGCGTCCACCACACCCGGTTACGCCGACCTGTCCGACCGGCTCGCGTTCGACCCCGAGGAGGCCGGCCGCATCCTCGACGACGCCGGGTGGACCCTCGGCCCGGACGGCATCCGCGAGAAGGACGGTGAGCCGCTGGAGATCGAGGTGACCTACACCCCGGTGTTCACCGGCAGCGGGCCGGTGCTGGAGCTGGTGGCCCAGCAGCTGCGCGCCGTCGGAGTGGACCTCACGCTCCGCCAGCTCACCGCCCCCGAGCAGACCGTCGCCCAGGACTCCGGCGACTACGACTTCTACTACTACAACGTCACCCGGGCCGACGCCGACATCCTGCGCACCCAGTTCTCCACCGCGCAGCGCAACCTCAGCCTGCGCGAGCCCGACGACGTCGTGGACCCGCTGCTCGACGAGCAGCTCGGCGAGGCCGACCCGGCCGCCCGCGACGCGATCGCCGCCGAGGCGCAGGAGGCGATCCTCGACCAGGGCCTCGCCGTCCCGCTGTTCGAGCTGTCCCAGTCGATCGGGGTGCGTGGTGACGTGCACGGCGTCACCTTCGACGCCTCCTCCCGGCTGCTGTTCCACGACGCCTGGATCGAGCAGGAGTGATGCTCGCCTACGTGCTGCGCCGCCTCGCCGGCGCCGTCGCGGTCCTGTGGGCGGCGTTCACCGTCTCCTACCTGATCCTGTACCTGCTGCCCAGCGACCCGGTCGCGATCATGCTCGACCAGGGCGCCGGGGGCGAGCGCGTCGACCCGGAGCGCGTCGCCGAGCTGCGCGAGCGCTACGGGTTCGACCAGGGCCCGCTCCAGCAGTACGTCACGCTGCTCGGCCGGACGCTGACGGGCGACCTCGGCACGTCCATCAGCAGCGGCGCCCCCGTCTCCGGCCTCATCGCGGACGCGTTCCCCGAGACGGCGAAGCTCGCCGGCCTCGCGCTCGCGCTCGCCCTGGTCGCCGGGGTGGGGATCGCGCTGCTCGCGTCCTGGACCCGGGCCGCGTGGCTGCGCGACCTGCTGCTCGCCCTGCCGCCGCTCGGTGTCGCGGTGCCCGGGTTCTGGGTCGGGCTCGTGCTGCTCCACCTGTTCTCGTTCACCTGGTTCGTCTTCCCGGCGGTCGGCAACGAGGGGTTCGCCTCCCTGGTGCTGCCCACGGTCACGCTCGCGATCGGGCTCGCCGCCGTCGTCGCGCAGGTGCTCTCCCAGGGCCTGCGCGAGGCCTGGCGCGCGCCCTACGTCGAGACCGCGTTCGCCAAGGGCTCCGGCCGGGCCCGGGTGCTCGGCGCGCACGTGGTGCGCAACGGGTCCCTGCCGACCGTCACCGTGCTCGGCGTGCTCGTGGGCAACCTGCTCGGCGGCACGGTCGTGGTCGAGACGGTGTTCTCCCGCCAGGGCTTCGGCCGGCTCGTCGAGAACGCCGTGACCACGCAGGACATCCCCGTGGTCCAGGGGCTCGTGGTCGTCGCCGCAGCGGTGTTCGTGCTCACCAGCCTCCTGGTCGATCTCGTGCACCCCCTGCTCGACCCGCGGGTGCTCGCCGGCGCCCACGGCCGCACCGGGGGAGGCGCACGATGACCCGCGGGCTCGCCCTGCTGCGCACGAGGCCCGCCGCGCTGGTGGCGCTCGTGATCGTGGTGCTCGTCCTGGCCTGGGCGCTCGTCCCCGGTCTGTTCACGGGGCAGGACCCGATCACCGGCGTCCCGGCGGACAAGCTCCAGGCCCCCGGCGCCGCCCACTGGTTCGGCACCGACCACCTCGGCCGCGACCTGTTCTCGCGCACCGTGCACGGCACGAGCCTGTCGGTACGCGCCGCGCTGCTCGCGATCGGCGTCGCCCTCGTGGCCGGGTCCGGCGTCGGGCTGCTCGCCGGCTTCCTCGGCGGCCCCGTCGACGACGCGCTCATGCGCGCCACCGACGTGCTCCTCGCCATCCCCGGCCTGCTGCTGTCGCTCGCCGTCGTGACCGCGCTCGGCTTCGGCACCGTCAAGGTGGCCATCGCCGTGGGCGTCGCCTCCGTGGCCACGTTCGCCCGCGTCATGCGCAGCCAGGTGCTGCGGGTACGGCACGCCACCTACGTGGAGGCCGCCCGGCTCGCCGGGGCGGGCCGGGGCGCCGTCCTGCTGCGGCACGTGCTGCCCAACGCCGCCGGCCCCGTGCTGGCGCTCGCGGCCGTCGAGCTCGGCGCGGTGATCCTGGCGGTCTCCGCCCTGAGCTTCCTCGGGTACGGCGCCACGCCGCCCACGCCCGAGTGGGGCTCCCTGGTGGCCGAGGGGCGCGACTACCTGGCCGTCGCCTGGTGGTACTCGACGCTGCCGGGCCTGGTCATCGCCCTGTTCGTGCTCGCCGTCGGCGTGCTCGGCCGGGCGCTCACCCGCGAGACGAGGACGGACCGATGACGCTGACGACGCGGCCCGGCACGGGCGCGACCACCACGGGCCCGGTCGACCCCGCGCCGTCGGGCGGCCCGCTGCGCGTGCGGGGCCTGCGTGTCGCCTACGGCGACCGCGAGGTGGTGCACGGCGTGGACCTGGACGTGCGGCCCGGCGAGGTGGTCGCGCTGGTCGGCGAGTCCGGGAGCGGCAAGTCCACCACGGCGCACGCCCTGATCGGCCTGCTGCCCGACGGCGGCCGCGTCACCGCGGGCGAGGTGACGCTCGGCGAGGGGCCCACGCCGCTGACCGGCCTGCTCCCCGACGCGTGGCGGCGCGTGCGCGGCGTGCGCGTGGGGTTCGTGCCGCAGGACCCGGGCACCGCGCTCGACCCCGTGGTGCGGGTGGGGGAGCAGGTCGCCGAGGCGCTCGTGGTGCACGGCACGCCGCGGCGGGCCGCCCGGGAGCGGGCCGTCGAGATCCTGGCCGAGGTGGGGCTGGACCGGCCGCGGGAGCGGGCCCGGCAGTACCCGCACCAGCTCTCCGGCGGCATGCGGCAGCGGGTGCTCGTCGGCATCGCCATGGCGTGCGAGCCGGAGCTGGTCATCGCGGACGAGCCGACGTCGGCCCTGGACGTGACGGTGCAGCGGCGGGTGCTCGACCTGCTCGCGGACCTCACCGGCCGCGCTGGAACGGCGGTGCTGCTCATCACGCACGACCTCGCCGTGGCCGCCGACCGGGCCGACCGGGTGGTCGTGCTCAAGGACGGCGTGGTGGTCGAGGAGGGGCCGGCCGCCCGGGTGCTGGGCGCGCCCGAGCACCCGTACACGCGGGAGCTCGTCGCGGCGGTGCCCGGCAGAAATAATGTGCCAAGCGCGTCGGCGCCGGACGCCGGTCCGGAGCCCGGGGCGCCCGACGACACAGCCCCGAGCGGGGCGGGCGCCGTCGCAGGAACCGCCACCGGCACCGCCGTGGCCAGGACCGACCCAGGCACCGACCCGGGCCCTGGGGCCACACCCGCCCTCCTGGAGGTCCGCGGGCTCGTCAAGGAGTTCCGCCTGGACCGCCGCGAGCGGCTGCGCGCCGTCGACGACGTGTCGTTCGCCGTCCCGCGGGGCTCCGCGTTCGCCCTGGTGGGGGAGTCGGGGTCGGGCAAGTCGACCACGGCGCGCCTGGTGCTCGGCCTGGAGCGGCCCGACGCCGGCGCGGTCGAGCTGGACGGCGCGCCCGTCGGCGCCGACCGGGCGACCCGCCGTCGTACCCAGCTCGTGCACCAGGACCCGTACTCGTCCCTCGACCCGCGCTTCACGGTCGCCGCCGTGGTGGAGGAGCCGCTGCGCGCGCACCGCGTGGGCGACCGCGCCGAGCGGCGCGAGCGGGTGGCGCAGCTCCTGCAGCAGGTGCACCTCTCGCCGGACCTGGCCCGACGGCGGCCGGCCGAGCTGTCGGGCGGGCAGCGCCAGCGGGTGGCCATCGCGCGGGCGCTGGCGCTCGACCCGGAGCTGCTCGTGCTGGACGAGCCGACCTCCGCGCTCGACGTCTCCGTGCAGGCCCGGGTGCTGGAGCTGCTGGCCCGGCTGCGCGCGGAGCGTGGCCTCACCTACCTGTTCATCTCGCACGACCTGGGGGTGGTGCGGCAGGTCGCCGACCACGTCGGCGTCATGAGCGACGGCCGGCTCGTGGAGACCGGACCCGTCGGCCGCGTGTTCGACCACCCCGCCCACCCGTACACCGCGGAGCTGATCGCGGCGATCCCCGGTGCCCGCACCGCTGCGCAGCACCCCGACCGGAAGGACCTGACATGACCGAGGTACTGAGCCCGCCCGACGCCGACGCCGCCGCGCGCGAGCACGCCGCGTGGCGGGCCGCCCGCGAGCGCGAGCTGCGCAAGCCCCACGGCTGGCTGACTCCGGCGGCGCTGCTGTGGCCCACGGCCACGCCGTCGCGCCTGCCGGGGCTGCCCGGCGAGTGGTGGGTCGACGACCGGACGCTGTTCACCCGTCCGGCGTCCGGCGACACGGCCAGTCTGGTGGGGGAGCACGTCGAGCCCGACGGGCCGACGTCGATCGTCGTGGGCGAGGGCCGCAGCCAGATCCTGGGCACGTTCCTGCCCGAGGGCCGCGCGGCCGGCGCCGAGCACGAGGTGGCGGTCGAGGTGGTGCTGCGCACCGGCCGGTACGGGGTGCGGCCGCGAGACCCGGAGGCGGCCACCCGCGCGGAGTTCGACGGCGTTCCCGCGTTCGACCACGACCCGGCCTGGGTGCTGGACGTGCCCGTGCGCTGGTACGACGAGCCCGACGCGGTGACCGTGGGCGCGGCGCAGCCCCGCCTGGTGCACCACGTCGAGGTGTTCGGCGAGGTGGACGTCGCCCACGCCGGGACGGTCACCACCCTGGCGCTGACCGGCAGCAGCACCGAGCCGGCCCTCCTGTTCACCGACGAGTCCGACGAGGTCGCGCCGTGGCGGGTCCTGCGGGTCCCGGTCCCGGGGACGACGGCGGACGACGCCGACGGGCCAGCCTCCGGCACGCTGCGCCTGGACCTGAACCGGGCGGTGAACCTGCCGTACGCGTTCACGCGGTTCGGCACGTGCCCCGCCCCGCTGGCGGGCAACCACCTGCCGTTCGCCGTCACCGCGGGCGAGAAGGCACCACGATGACCGCCCTCTCCGCGGGGCCGCACCCGTCGTCCACCGCCCCGGACGCACCGAGCGGGTTGGAGGTCCGCGACGTGCGCCTGTCCGACCCGCTGGTCGAGCCGCTGCTGGCGGGCCTGTCGGTCGAGTACCGCACCCGGTACCACGACCTGCTGACCGAGGAGCAGCACCAGGCCGAGATGACGCACTACGCGGCCGACGAGTTCGCCCCGCCGGTGGGCGCCCTGGTGCTGCTCCTGGAGCACGGCGAGCCGGTGGCGGGCGGCGCGTTCCGCCGTCGGCTGGAGCCCGAGCTGGGGGAGACCGCGCGCCTGGCGCGCGCCGACGCCCGGGACGCGGACGGCGTCCCGGCCGTCCCCACGGCCGAGCTCAAGCGCATCTGGACCCACGACGCGCACCGGCGCCGCGGTCTGGCCCGGCGGGTGCTGTCCGAGCTCGAGACGCGGGCCCGCGACCTGGGCTACCCGCGGCTCTACCTGACCACGGGCCCGCGTCAGCCGGAGGCGGCCGGGCTCTACCGCGCCACGGGCTACACGCCGCTCACCGCGGCCGCCGCCGGCGAGCCCGCCGACCCCGCGGTCGAGCAGCCGTTCGGCCCGCTCCCCTTCGAGAAGTGGCTGACGACATGAGCGCCGACCTGGCCGAGGGCGAGTCCCGCCTCCTGTACCCGCCACCCGGCCTGCCGCCGGGCGGGGACGGTCCGGCGCAGGCAGGGCCCGCCGACGAGGACCTGCGCGTGGTCGCGGCCCGGCACCCGGGCCGCTGGATCGCGACCGCCGTGGTGGGCGTGCTGCTGGCCATGGTCGTCTCCTCCCTGGTCACCAACGACCGCTGGGAGTGGGACGTCGTGGCCCGCTACCTCACGTGGCCCTCGATCCTGGAGGGGGCGTGGGCCACGGTGCGGCTCACGGCGACGGCGTCCGTCGTGGGCTTCGCGCTCGGCACGGTGCTGGCCCTGATGCGGCTGTCGCGATCGCCGCTGCTGCAGGCCGTCTCGTGGGCCTACACGTGGGTGTTCCGGTCGGTGCCGCTGCTGCTGCAGCTCCTGCTCTGGTACAACCTCGCCTACCTCTACCCGGTGCTGAGCCTCGGCATCCCGTTCGGGCCGGAGTTCCTGTTCTTCGACACGCTCGACCTGATCGACAAGTTCTGGGCCGCGATCCTGGGCCTCGGGCTGTCGCAGGCGGCGTACAGCGCGGAGATCGTGCGGGCGGGCATCCTCGGCGTCGACCAGGGCCAGCACGAGGCCGCGGCGTCGCTGGGCATCCCGCGCCACCGCCAGGTGCGGCGGATCATCCTGCCGCAGGCGATGCGGTCCATCGTGCCCACCGCGGTGAACGAGGTGATCGGCCTGCTCAAGGGCACCTCGATCGTGTACGTGCTGGCGTACGGCGAGCTGTTCTACATCGTGAGCGTCATCTACGGCCGCAACGGCCGGGTGGTGCCGCTGCTCATCGTCGCCGCCATCTGGTACCTCGCGCTGACCACGCTCATCACGGTGGTCCAGTACTACGTGGAGCGGCACTACGCCAAGGGCGCCCTGCGCACCCTGCCGCCCACGCCCGTCCAGCGCGTGCGGTGGGAGATCCAGGTCGGCTGGTCGCGCCTCACCGGCGCCCCCGTGCCCGACGGCGTCCCGCCCGCCTTCGCTGCGCGCGTCCGGGTGGGGCGCTGGGTCGCTCCGCGAGGAGGTGCCGCATGACCGGCGGACTGCTGGAGATCCGGGGTGTGCACAAGTCGTTCGGCCTGCTGGAGGCCCTGCGCGGCGTGGACCTGACCGTCCGGCCGGGTGAGGTTGCCGCCGTCATCGGGCCGTCCGGGTCGGGCAAGTCGACCCTGCTGCGCGCCATCAACCACCTGGAGAAGGTGGACCGCGGTTTCGTCTCCCTGGACGGCGAGCTCATCGGGTACGCCCGGCACGGCAACACCCTCCGGGAGCTCACCGAGCGCGAGATCCTGCGCCGGCGCACCCGGATCGGGTTCGTGTTCCAGAACTTCAACCTGTTCCCGCACCTCACCGTGCTGGAGAACGTCGTCGAGGCGCCGATCTACGCGCAGGGCCGGCCGCGCGCCGAGGCAGAGGCGGAGGCGCGCGAGCTGCTGGCCCGGGTCGGGCTGGCCGACCGGGCCGACGCCCGGCCCCGGCAGCTCTCCGGTGGTCAGCAGCAGCGGGTGGCCATCGCCCGCGCCCTGGCCCTGCGGCCCGCGGTCGTGCTCTTCGACGAGCCCACCTCCGCGCTCGACCCCGAGCTCGTCGGCGAGGTGCTCGGCGTGATCAAGGAGCTCGCCGGCACCGGCACCACGCTCGTCGTCGTCACCCACGAGGTGGGCTTCGCCCGCGAGATCGCGGACACCGTCGTCTTCATGGACGAGGGCGTCGTGGTCGAGCAGGGACCGCCCGACGCCGTGCTCGACAACCCCGCCAGCGACCGGACCAGAGCCTTCCTGGAGAAGGTCCTGTGACCCGCAGGCACCCGACCCCCGTTCCGTCCCAGACCCCGTTCCCGACCCCCACCCCAGCCCGGGAGCCCGCCCCGGAAACTGCCCCGAGAGGAACTACCGTGACCGTCTCCCGACGAGCCGTCCGCACCCGTCTGCTCGCCCTGGCCGCCGTACCGCTGCTCGCCCTGACGGCCGCCTGCTCGGCCGCCAGCACCGAACGGCCCGAGGCGGACGACGCCGCCGGCCTCGCCGAGAACGCCCCCGAGTCGGCCGGCCTGCAGGTCAGCACCAGCCCCGACCAGGACCGCGTCCGCACCACCGAGTCCGCCGAGGCCGTCGCGCTGCTGCCGGACGAGTGGGCCGACAAGGACGAGATCACCGTCGCCGTGAGCGCCAGCGGCTCCCCGCCCCTGGTCTTCCTCGCCGACGACGACAAGACGCCGATCGGCCACGAGACCGACATCGCGCAGCTCGTCGCCGACGCCCTCGGCAAGGACGTGAAGCTCGAGGTGAAGGCCTGGGCCGACTGGCCGCTCGCCCTCCAGTCGGGCGACGTCGACGCCGTCATCTCCAACATCACCGTGACCGAGGAGCGCAAGGAGACCATCGACTTCTCCAGCTACCGCGTCGACGAGCTCGGCTGGCTCACGGCCGCCGACTCCGACCTGACGATCGAGAAGCGCGAGGACATCGCGGGCAAGGTCGTCGGCGTCGGCTCCGGGACCAACCAGGAGAAGATCCTGCTCGAGTGGGACCGCCTCAACCAGGCCGACGGCCTGGAGCCCATCCAGGGACCCGAGTACTACGAGCAGCTCTCCGACGTGCTGCTCGCCCTCCAGTCGGGCCGCGTCGAGGCCTACGTGGGGCCCAACGCCGTGCTCGCCTACCAGGCCGCGGTCTCCCCGGAGGACTTCAAGGTGGTCGGCACCCTGAACGGCGGCTGGCCCGACACGGCGCAGATCGCGGTCGCCACCAAGAAGGGCGCCGGCGCCGCCGAGGCGGTCACCGCTGCCCTCAACCACGCCATCGAGGACGGGTCCTACCAGCAGGTGCTGGAGCGCTGGGGCCTCGAGGTCGAGGCCGTGGACCGCTCCGAGACCAACCCGCCCGGCCTGCCCAAGACCGAGGAGTGAGCCGCATGACCGAACCGACCACCGACCGCACCACCCGGGTGCCCCTGTCCGTCCTCGACCTCGCCCTCGTCGCCGACGGTTCGACCGGCGTCGAGGCGATCCAGCGGGCCGTGGCGCTCGCGACCGACCTCGACGCCCTGGGCTACCACCGGGTCTGGTACGCCGAGCACCACCTCGCGCCCGGCGTCGCCTCGGCGTCGCCGGCGGTCCTCGCGGCCGCCGTCGCGGCACGCACCTCACGCATCCGCGTCGGCTCCGGGGCGGTGCTGCTGTCCACGACGTCGCCCCTGATCGCCGCCGAGCAGTTCGGCACCATCGCGGCCCTCCACCCCGGGCGGGTCGACCTGGGGCTGGGCCGTTCGTTCACGGTGCCGCCGTCGGCCGCCGCCGCGACCGGGGGCGACGAACGTAGGAACAGTCGCGCCAAGGCGGCCGAGAACCCGATCAGATCTACGTTCGACGGCGGACGGGCAGCGGCCGGAGCCGGGGACGTACCGCGGCTCGTGGACGGGCTCTACGTGCCGCCCGCGCCGCCGAACGGGTTCAACGACCCCGCGCTGCGCGAGCGGATCCTCGCCCAGCAGGAGGTGATCGGCGTGCAGCGCCAGCCCGCCGACTTCCGCGAGGAGGTCGAGCTCGTGCTCGACGTGCGGCGCGGCACCTACCGGGACCGGAACGGCGGCGCCTACACGAGCCCGCCCGTCGAGGGGGCGCAGTTCGACCTCTGGCTCCTCGCGTCCAGCGGGGGCGAGAGCGCCCGGGTGGCGGGCGAGCTCGGCCTGCCGCTGGCGGCCAACTTCCACGTCAGCCCCGCCACGGTGCTCGACACCGTCGCCGCCTACCGGGAGGCGTTCCGGCCCGGCGTGCTGGAGGAGCCGTACGTCATCGTCTCGGCCGACGTGCTCGTGGCGCAGACCCTGGAACGCGCCCGCGTGCTCGCCGAGCCGTTCGCCGACTGGGTGCTGTCCATCCGGCGCGGCGAGCGCGGCGCCATCGCCTACCCGTCGCCGTCGGCCGCCACCGCCTGGACCGACCGGCCCGACTCCGAGCGCGCGCTGGTGGCCGACCGGGTCGACACGCGGATCGTGGGCGACCCGGAGACCGTCGTCGAACGCCTCGAGACGCTCGTGCGCGTCACGGGCGCCGACGAGCTGCTCGTGACCACCGCGACCCACGACCCCGCCGAGACGCGCCGCTCCTTCGAGCTGCTGGCCCACGCCTGGGGCGGCGCCGACCGGGCCTCCGCCCCGGACACCGGACGGGTGGCCAGCGGGGTCTGACGACGTACCCGTACCGAACCAAGGAGAACCCCATGCCCGTCGAGTTCCTCGGCATCGCCGCGACCAGCGACGCCTCCGAGACCACCGCACGCACCACCAAGCCCTTTGACCCCGAGTACCTGGTCCGCATCGCGCGCGCCCACGCGGACAACGGGTGGACCCGCATCCTGTTCGCCTACGGCTCCTCCGGGCCCGAGCCGGCGGCGCTCGCCGCGCACGTCGCCGCGCACGTGCCGGGGATCGAGCTGCTGCTGGCGCACCGGCCCAACGTCTCCTACCCGACGTACGCGGCCAAGACGTTCGCGACCCTGGACCAGCTCTCGGGCGGGCGGCTGTCGGTGCACTTCATCTCGGGCGGCAACGACCACGAGCAGGGCCGGGAGGGCGACACCCTCACCAAGGACCAGCGGTACGCCCGCACCCGCGAGTACATCCAGATCGTGAGGCGGGCCTGGACCAGCGCGGAGCCGTTCGACCACCACGGCGAGTTCTACGACCTTGACGACTTCGTGCTGGACGCCAAGCCGGTCGACGGCCACGTGCCCACCATCTCGTTCGGCGGATCGTCCGAGGCGGCCTACCCGGTGGGTGCCGCCGAGGCCGACATCTACGCCGTCTGGGGCGAGCCGCTGGACCGCACCGCGGAGCAGATCGCCCGCGTGCACGCCGAGGCCGCCGCGGCGGGCCGGGCGACGCCGCCGCGCATCCACGCGGCGTTCCGGCCGATCATCGCGCCGACCGAGGAGCTGGCCTGGGAGAAGGCGCACGGCATCCTGGGCCGGATCGAGGCGCGCAAGGCGGCTCAGGGCGGCGTGCTGAGCCGCCGGCACCCGATCGACAAGCCGGAGAACGCGGGCTCCCAGCGCCTGCTGGAGATCGCCGCCCAGGGTGAGCGGTTCGACACCGCGCTGTGGACCGCCACCGCGAAGGCCACGGGCGGCGCCGGGAACTCCAACGCGCTGGTCGGCACGCCGGAGCAGGTCGCGCAGGCGCTGCTGGCGTACTACGACCTGGGCGTGCGGGTCATCTCGGCCCGCGGCTACGACCTGCTGGACGACGCGATCGACTTCGGCCGATACGTCATCCCGCTGGTCAAGGAGGGCGTGGCCGAGCGCGACCGGGCGGCGGCGCAGGAGGTGGCCGCCTGATGCGCTTCCAGGTCCTGGACATCGCGTTCAACCCGCCGCACCCCGTCACGGGCCGGGAGGTGCCGCCCGCCGACCGGCTGAACCGGATCGTGGACACGGCGGTGCTCGCCGAGGAGCTCGGCTTCGACTCCTTCGCCGTGGGGGAGCGACACGCGGGCCCGGTGCTGTCGTCGGCACCGACGGTGCTGCTCGGCGCCATCGCCGCCCGCACCTCCCGCATCCTGCTGTCCACCGGCGTCACGGTGCTGTCCCTGCACGACCCGATCCGGCTCGCCGAGGACCTCTCGACGGTCGACCAGCTCAGCCGCGGCCGGCTGGAGATCGTCATCGGCAAGGGCAACGAGGACCTCCAGTACCCGCTGCTCGGCCTGGACATCACCAAGCAGTACGAGTACCTGCGGGAGAACTACGAGCTGCTGCGGCTGCTGCTGTCCACCGAGGACGTCACGTGGGAGGGCCGGCACCGCCACCGGCTGGAGCACGCGACCACGCTGCCGCGCCCGTTCGCGGGGCCGTTCCGCATCTGGCACGGCTCGGCGACGTCGCAGTTCGCCGTCGACCTGGCGGCCGAGCACGGCGACCCGATCGTCAGCGCGAACGCGCTGCAGCCCCGCGAGAACTACGCGGTGCTCATCGACCGGTACCGCGAGCGGTATGCCGCCGCGGGGCACGACCCGGCGTACGGGTTCGTGGGTGCCGGCTCGGGCGGCCTGTTCCTGGCCGACACCACCGAGGAGGCCGTCGAGCAGTACCGGCCCATCTACGAGGGCCAGGTGCGCCAGCAGGACGCGCGCAAGCACGCGCCGGGCGCCGTCGGCAAGGTGACCAGCTTCCGCACGCTGGAGGACGCCGTGGAGCGCGGGCCGGCCCTCGTGGGCTCGCCCGAGCGGGTGGCCGAGAAGATCCTGGACTACCACGGCTCGTTCGGGCACGTGCTGCAGGCGGTGTCGGTGAACCACCTGCTCGAGCCGGCGCGCCAGGAGGACGTGCTGCGGCGGTTCGCGGCCGAGGTGGTGCCGCTGGTCCGGGCGGAGGTGACCACCGACCTGTGGGGCCCGCGCGACGAGCGGCGGGCGGCGGGCTTCACGGCCGGCGAGCCGGCGGAGGCCGTGGCGTGACGGCGGAGCGCCGCCCGGCCGGCGTGCACTGGTTCCTGCCCACCAACGGCGACGCCCGCGGCATCGTCGGCAGCGCGCACGCCAAGGAGTCGCACGGCGGCACGGGCGTCACCGGCCTGCGGTCGCCCACCGTGGAGTACCTCGGCGAGGTCGCGCGGGCCGCGGACCGCCTCGGGTACGACGCCGTGCTCACCCCGACCGGAACCTGGTGCGAGGACGCGTGGCTCACCACGGCCGCCCTGGCGCAGCAGACGGAGCGGCTGCGGTTCCTGGTCGCGCTGCGGCCCGGGCTCGTCTCGCCCACGCTCGCCGCGCAGATGGCGGCCACCCTGCAGCGCTTCGCGGGCGGGCGGGTGCTCCTCAACGTCGTCACGGGCGGCGACGAGGTCGAGATGCGGCGGTTCGGCGACTGGCTCGACCACGACGAGCGGTACGCCCGCACGGCCGAGTTCCTGAGCGTGCTGCGCGGCGTCTGGTCCGTGGGGTCGCCCGGCGGCCCGGCGTCGTTCGACCACACCGGGCGGCACTACCGCATCGAGGGCGCGCGGAGCCTCGCGCCGCCCGACCCGACGCCGGAGATCTGGTTCGGCGGCTCGTCCGACGCCGCGCTCCCGGTCGCCGCCGAGCACGCGGACGTCTACCTGACCTGGGGCGAGCCGCCGGACCAGGCGCGCCGCAAGATCGAGCGGGTCCGCGAGCTGGCCGCCGCGCGCGGACGCACCCTGCGGTTCGGCGTGCGGCTGCACGTGCTGACGCGGGACCGGTCGGCCGACGCGTGGGCGGTCGCGCAGCGCTGGCTCGACGAGCTGGCCCCGGAGCAGGTCGCCGACGCCCAGCGCGTCCTGACCACCTCGGGCTCCGTGGGGCAGCGGCGGATGGCCGCGCTGCACGACGGCGGCCGGCTCGCCGCCACGGGCGACGCCCGGGACCTGGAGATCCACCCGGGGCTGTGGGCCGGCGTCGGGCTGGTACGCGGCGGCGCGGGGACCGCGCTCGTGGGCAGCCACGAGGAGGTCGCCGACCTGGTGGCGGAGTACCACGACGCCGGCTTCGACGAGTTCGTGCTGTCCGGCTACCCGCACCTGGAGGAGGCGTACTGGTTCGCCGAGGGGGTGCGCCCGCTCCTGGACGCCCGGGGCATCACGGCGCCGGCCGCGCCGGCGGGTGCCGTGCGCGGTGTGCTTCGTTGACACTCCTGGAGGAGCGACGTAATTTCGTGCGCGGCGATCTCCGACCGATCGAATGTCGATTCGACCGGTTGGTTATCGCGTGCCGCGACTTCACCCGCGGTGCGGGACAACCAGTGCGGCCTCCAGTTCGTCATGTGCGGTGGGGGCCCTCGCCGGCGCACGCCGGCACCCCGACCGGGAGGACATGACATGACCGAGGCTCTGCAGGCCGCCACGTCCGGCACGAACGTCGCCGAGGAGGCCGTTCGTGAGCACGCCGCCTGGCGTGCGGACCGGGAGCGTGAGCTGCGCGAGCCGCACGGCTGGCTGAGCCCGACGGCGCTGCTGTGGCCCACCGCGACGCCGTCGCGCCTGCCCGGGGTGCCCGGCGAGTGGTGGGTCGCCGACGGTGTGCTGCGCACCCAGCCGGTCCCGGGGGACACGACGGTGCTGGTGGGCGAGGACATCGAGCCCGACGGTCCGACCGTGGTCGGCGTCGGCGAGGGCCGCGGCCGCGTCGTGGGCACCTTCCTGCCCGAGGGCCGGGACGGCTCCGCCGGGCCGGACGACGCGAAGGTCGCCGTCGAGGTGATCGTGCGCACGGGCCGCTACGGCGTGCGGCTGCGCGACCCGCAGGCCGCCACGCGCACTGCCTTCGCGGGCGTCCCCGCGTTCGACTACGACCCCGCCTGGGTGCTCGACGTGCCCGTGCGCTGGTACGACGAGCCCGAGCCTGTCACGGTCGGTGCGGCCCGGCCCGGCCTGGTGCACCACGTCGAGGTGCTCGGCGAGGTCGACGTCGTGCACGGCGGCCGGTCGGCCACGCTCGCGCTGACCGGCACCCTCACGTCGCCCACCGTGCTGTTCAGCGACGAGGCCGACGGCGTGGCGCCCTGGCGGGCGCTCCAGGTCTCGACGACCGACGTCACGACGACCGACGGGACGGCGCAGGACGAGCCGGCCCCGGCGCCGTCGGGCACGCTGCGCCTGGACCTGAACCGGGCGGTGAACCTGCCGCACGCCTTCACGGACTTCGGCACGGGTGCCGCGCCGCTCGCGGGCAACCACCTGCCGTTCGCGGTCACCGCCGGGGAGAAGGCGCCGCGATGAGGGCATCTCGTGGAAAGCGGATCTACCGATGAGGCGACACGCCGGGACAATTCGCCCGAGTTTCCGCGATTCCACCGGGTTACCGTGCACATGACCATGGCAGGATGACGCCATGGCGCTCACGGGACAGGTCAAGGAGGAGCTCGCGCGGGTGCGGGTGGCGAAGACGTCGTGCCGTAAGGCAGAGGTCTCCGCGACGCTGCGGTTCTCGGGCGGCCTCCACATCATCTCCGGTCGGGTCGTGATCGAGGCCGAGCTCGACACGGAGTCGGCGGCGACCCGGCTGCGGCATGCCATCCACGACCTGTACGGGCACACGAGCGAGCTCATCGTGGTGCAGGCCGGCGGCCTGCGGAAGAGCTCGCGGTTCGTGGTGCGCGTGGTGCGCGAGGGCGAGTCGCTCGCCCGCCAGACCGGCCTGCTCGATGCCCGCGGCCGCCCCGTGCGTGGCCTGGCACCCGAGGTCGTGTCCGCCGGTGTCCCGGAGGCCGAGGCCGTGTGGCGCGGCGCGTTCCTGGCGCACGGATCCCTGACCGAGCCCGGCCGGTCCATGGCGCTCGAGGTGACCAGTCCCGGGCCGGAGGCCGCGCTCGCGCTCGTCGGCGCGGCCCGCCGCCTGGGCGTGGCGGCCAAGTCCCGCGAGGTGCGCGGCATCGACCGCGTCGTGATCCGCGACGGCGACTCCATCGGCCGCATGCTGGAGCGGATCGGCGCGCCCGAGACGCTCAAGGTCTGGGAGGAGCGCCGCGAGCGCCGCGAGGTGCGCGGCACGGCGAACCGGCTGGCCAACTTCGACGACGCGAACCTGCGCCGGTCCGCGCGAGCGGCGGTGGCCGCGGGGGCGCGCGTGCAGCGGGCGTTCGAGATCCTGGGTGACGAGCTGCCGGAGCACCTGCGGCAGGCGGGTGAGCTGCGCCTGGCGCACAAGCAGGCGTCGCTGGAGGAGCTGGGCCGGCTGGCCGAGCCGCAGCTGTCCAAGGACGCGGTGGCGGGCCGGATCCGCCGGCTGCTGTCGACGGCGGACAAGCGCGCCCTGGAGCTGGGCATCCCGGACACCGAGGCGGGGCTGTCGGCGGACCTGCTCGATCTGTGATCCGTTTTTGTGGGAAAGGACAGAACCGGGAGTTCCAGGCTGTCCGGCTCGGGTCACGGTTCGGCACGGTTCGGGTATAGGCTCGAAATCGTCAGGTGACGACGCCGTGACCATCGCGTTTCCCCTTCGGGTCGTCGCGGGGTCGCGGCGCCCGGAAACACCCTGGCAACGCACTGACTGTCGGGCATCGACGGCAGTGGCGTCAGATCCAAGGAAACGTGTGCGCCGGGACGGCCGGCGCCCCTGAGGAGGGCATTGTGACCATCCGCGTCGGCATCAACGGCTTCGGCCGTATCGGCAGGAACTTCTACCGGGCTCTCGTGGAGTCGGGTGCGGACATCGAGGTCGTGGGCGTCAACGACCTCACCGACAACAAGACGCTCGCGCACCTGCTCAAGTACGACACGACGCTGGGCCGCTTCGGCAAGTCGGTCGACTTCGACGACGACAACATCATCGTGGACGGCAAGAAGATCCGTGCGCTCGCCGAGCGCGACCCCGCGGCCCTCCCCTGGGGCGAGCTGGGTGCGGACATCGTCATCGAGTCCACGGGCTTCTTCACGGACGCCACCAAGGCGAAGGCGCACATCGACGCCGGCGCCAAGAAGGTCATCATCTCGGCCCCGGCCAAGAACGAGGACGCGACGTTCGTCATGGGCGTCAACCACGAGCAGTACGACGCCGCGGCGCACCACATCATCTCGAACGCGTCGTGCACCACGAACTGCCTCGCCCCGCTGGCGAAGGCCCTGAACGACTCGATCGGCATCGAGCGTGGCCTCATGACCACGATCCACGCCTACACGGGTGACCAGAACCTGCAGGACGGCCCGCACAGCGACCTCCGTCGCGCCCGCGCCGCCGCGCAGAACATCGTGCCGACCACCACGGGTGCCGCCAAGGCCGTCGCCCTGGTGCTGCCGGAGCTCAAGGGCAAGCTGGACGGCTACGCCCTGCGCGTGCCGGTCATCACCGGCTCGGCCACGGACCTCACGTTCGAGGCGCCCCGCGACGTCACCGTCGAGGAGGTCAACGCCGCGGTCAAGGCCGCCGCCGAGGGCCCGCTCAAGGGCATCCTGGAGTACGTGGACGACGAGATCGTCTCCTCGGACATCGTGACCAACCCGCACCAGAGCATCTACGACTCGAAGCTCACCAAGGTGATCGGCAACCAGGTCAAGGTCGTCTCCTGGTACGACAACGAGTGGGGCTACTCGAACAGCCTCGTCTCGCTCACCGTGTTCGTCGGCGAGAAGCTCTGACCGCTTTCTCACCAGCGTGAACTCCGACGTCCGCGTGCGCATCGGCCAGCCGGCGCACGCGGACGTCGTCATGTGACGGAAACCCCGACCGGCCTCCTGGCGGCCGGTCCCCGACCTGGAGTGCTCATGAAGACCATCGACTCCCTCGGCGACCTGCGCGGCAAGCGCGTCCTGGTCCGCTCCGACTTCAACGTGCCGCTGGACGGTACGAAGATCACCGACGACGGCCGCATCCGCGCCGCCCTCCCCACCCTGACGCGGCTGACCGACGCCGGTGCGCGCGTCGTCGTCCTGGCCCACCTGGGGCGCCCCAAGGGCACGCCGGACCCGCAGTACTCCCTGGCGCCCGTCGCCGCCCGCCTGGGCGAGCTGCTCGGCCAGGACGTCGCCCTCGCGCAGGACCTCGTGGGTCCCTCGGCGAAGGCCACGGTCGAGGCCCTGGCCGACGGCCAGGTCGCCCTCCTGGAGAACGTGCGGTTCGACGCGCGCGAGACCTCCAAGGTCGACGCGGAGCGCGCCGAGCTCGCCGGTGAGCTCGCGCAGCTCGCGGACGCGTTCGTCTCCGACGGTTTCGGCGTGGTGCACCGCAAGCAGGCCTCCGTGTACGACATCGCGCAGGTGCTGCCCGCCGCGGCCGGCGACCTGGTGCTGAACGAGGTCGAGTCGCTGTCCAAGGCGACCGGCGACCCGGAGCGCCCCTACGCGGTGGTGCTCGGCGGCTCCAAGGTGTCGGACAAGCTGGGCGTCATCGCGAACCTGCTGACCAAGGCGGACCGCCTGCTCATCGGCGGCGGCATGGTCTTCACGTTCCTCGCGGCCAAGGGCCAGTCGGTGGGCAACAGCCTGCTGGAGGCCGACCAGATCGAGACCGTCAAGGGCTACCTGGCCACGGCCGAGGCCAACGGCGTCGAGATCGTGCTGCCGGTGGACATCGTCGCGGCGGACTCGTTCGCCGCGGACGCGCCGCACCAGGTGGTCGCGGCCGACGCGATCCCGGACGGCACCATGGGCCTGGACATCGGCCCCGAGTCCGGCAAGCTGTTCGCCGGCAAGCTGGCGGACGCGAAGACCATCGCCTGGAACGGCCCCATGGGCGTGTTCGAGTTCGAGGCGTTCGCCGACGGCACCAAGGCCGTGGCGCAGGGCATCGTCGACGCGACGGCGGCCGGCGGGTTCTCCATCGTGGGCGGCGGCGACTCCGCGGCCGCGGTGCGGGTGCTGGGCTTCGACGAGGCCGGGTTCAGCCACATCTCGACCGGTGGCGGCGCGAGCCTGGAGCTGCTGGAGGGCAAGGAGCTCCCCGGCCTGACCGTCCTCGCCGACTGACCTGACGTACCTCTGAAGAGAAAGAAGAAGCACGTGGCTACCACCCGCACGCCGCTGATGGCGGGCAACTGGAAGATGAACCTGGACCACCAGCAGGCGATCAGCACGGTCCAGAAGCTCTCCTGGACCCTGAAGGACGCCAAGCACGACTACGCGGCGGTGGAGGTGGCGGTCATCCCGCCGTTCACCGACCTGCGTTCGGTGCAGACGCTCGTCGACGCCGACAAGCTGGAGATCGTCTACGGTGCCCAGGACGTGTCCAAGCACGAGTCCGGCGCCTACACGGGCGAGATCTCCGGCACGATGCTGAAGAAGCTGGGCTGCACCTACGTGGTGATCGGCCACTCGGAGCGCCGCGAGTACCACGCGGAGTCCGACGACGTCGTGAACGACAAGGTGCGTGCCGCGTTCGCGCACGGCCTGACGCCGATCCTGTGCGTCGGCGAGGGCCTGGAGGTCCGCAAGGCGGGCAACCAGGTCTCGTACACCCTCGCGCAGGTCGAGGCCGCGCTGGCCGACGTGCCGGCCGAGCAGGTCGCCAAGATCGTCATCGCCTATGAGCCCGTCTGGGCCATCGGCACCGGCGAGGTCGCGACCCCCGACGACGCGCAGGAGGTCTGCGGCGCGATCCGCCGGGTGCTGGGCGAGCTGTGCGACCCGGGTGTCGCCGACGGCGTCCGCGTCCTGTACGGCGGCTCCGTGAAGTCGGGCAACGTCGCGCAGATCATGGCGCAGCCCGACGTCGACGGCGCGCTGGTGGGCGGCGCGAGCCTCGACCCCGAGGAGTTCGCGAAGATCGCCCGCTACCAGTCCCACGTCGTCGCCTGAGACCAGAGCGCAGCGCAGGGTGAGGGCCGAGGAACGAGGCACTCGCCCGGAGCGGAGCGGCGGTCTCAGGCGACAGAAAATACAGTCTGAGACCTGATCGCTGAGCACCCTCCCTGACATGTCAGACCCACAGCTCACCCCGGTGACCTGTGGGTCTGACACGTCGGGCAGGGCGCACGTTTCCCGCAACCTGCCTGAGGTACCCTCACACGGGCGTGACGTTCCAGGTGCCACTCCCTTTTCGGGGCTTTCCCAGGCCTGATCAGGGGGTTCGCAATGTGAGGTACGTCTCGCTTATTCTTGACCGAATCCGCCGCCGGGGATCGCCCTGGCACATCTACAACCGAGGACGTGAACCGTGGACGCGCTCCGCATCATCCTGGAAGTCCTGCTGGTCCTGACCAGTGGCTTTCTCACCATGCTCATCCTGCTCCACAAGGGCAAGGGTGGCGGTCTGTCCGACATGTTCGGTGGCGGTATCTCGATGGGCGCCGGTTCGTCCGGCGTGGCCGAGCGGAACCTCAATCGCATCACAATCGCCTTCGCCCTCGTGTGGGCCGTGGTGATCGTCCTGCTCGGACTCATCCAGAAGGTCAGCTGACCCGGTCGCCAAGCGCCTAGCAGCTGACGGCCACACACAGAGGGGACGACAGACGTGGCATCAGGCGGTCATGCGATTCGGGGGAGCCGGGTAGGCGCCGGCCCCCTCGGGGAGACGGAGCGGGGCGACACCGCCCCGCGCATCCGAGTTTCTTACTGGTGTGCAAACGGGCACGAGACGGCACCGAGCTTCTCGGTGGGCGAGGACGTCGAGGCGCCCACGCAGTGGGACTGCCCGCGGTGCGGCTTCCCCGCGGGGATGGACCCGGTGAACCCGCCGGCTCCCGTGCGGAACGAGCCGTACAAGACGCACCTCGCCTACGTGAAGGAACGCCGGTCCGACGAGGACGGCGCGGCCCTCCTGGAGGAGGCGCTGGAGGCACTGCGGGTCCGCCGTGGTGGCCGCGTAGCACGCTAAGAGTTTTTCGCGGCGAAGCAGTCGTACACAAAGAGGTAGCCACCCGGTTCGCACCGGGTGGCTACCTCTTTCTGCACGACCAGCTCGTGCGACTACGTCGCCGTCGTCGCGCCCGCGGCCTCCAGGTCCAGCAGCCACAGCGTCCGTGCCTGCCCGACGGCGCCCGCGGCGGGCACCTCCGTGACCGGGTCGCCGGCCAGGGCCGCCGCCACGCGCTCCGCCTTCTCGGCGCCCGCCGCCACGACCCACACCTCACGGGCGGACCGGATCGCGTCGAACGTCAGCGAGACCCGCTCCGGCGGCGGCTTGGGCGAGCCGTGCACGCCCGTCGTCGTGCCCTGCGCGTCCAGTCCCTCGTGGCCGGGGAACAGGGACGCGACGTGGCCGTCCGGGCCCATGCCGAGCAGCAGGACGTCGAACGCCGGGACACCGCCCGTCTCGCCCTGCGCGTGCTCGGCGAGCAGCGCCGCGTAGGCCGCCGCGCCCTCCTCGGGCGTGGCGACCGACGTCGGCCCGGGCATCGCGTGGACGTTGGCCTCGGGGAGCCCGTGCTCGGCGACCAGGCCGTCGAGCAGGGCCTCCCGGGCCTGCGTCTCGTTGCGGTCCGGGTCGCCGTCCGGCAGGAACCGCTCGTCGCCCCACCACAGGTGCACGCCCGACCAGTCGATCGCCGGCACGAGCGGGCTCGCGGCCACCGCCGCGAGCGTCGCGATGCCGACCGTGCCACCCGTGAGCACGACGTGCACGGGGGAGCGCACCGACTGCACGTCCAGGACGCGCGTCAGCAGGCGTGCGGCCGCGGCCTGCGCGAGCACCTCCTTGTCGGGGTGCACCACGACGAGCCGCGCCCCGGACGCCTCGGTCATCAGGCCGCCGTCCGGTTGGTGACCTGGCCCAGACCCCGCGTGAGGACCTCCTCGAAGACCTCGTCCGGGTCGAGCCGGCGCAGCTCCTCGATCAGGGCCTCGTTGAGCGCGCGGATCGGCAGGGCGATCCGGCGTGCGGGCTTGCCCGGCTGGGTGATCGTGACGGTGCGGCCGTCCGGCCGGTCGAGCACGATGGGGCCGCTCTTGCGCTCCAGCACCACCCGCGTGATCGCGTCGTCGCTGGCGGTGCGCACCACCTCGGCCGGGCAGTTCAGCCGGGCGCCGAGCCAGGCCGCGAGCAGGTCGAGCGACGTGTGCTCCTTCTGCCCCTCGACCGTCACGGAGAGCACGGGCTCGAAGGGCGGCTGCTCCACGGCCGCCGCGATGAGCGCCCGCCACAGGGTGACGCGCGCCCACGCGAGGTCGGTGTCGCCGGGGGCGTAGGTCCCGGCGAGGTTGCCGAGCATCTCCTCCGGGTTCTTCGCGGTGGTGCTGTCGATGATCCGGCGGGTCGCCATGGCGCCCACCGGGTCCTGCGACGGCACCGCCGGCGCCTCCCGCGGCCACCAGGCCACGATCGGTGCGTCAGGCAGCAGCAGCGGCATCACCAGCGTGTCCGTCCGCTCCAGGAGCGGGCCGAAGGCGCGCAGCACCACCACCTCGGAGGCGCCGGCGTCACCGCCCACGCGGATCTGCGCGTCGAGCCGGGAACTGGTACCGCGCGCCGCCGGTGCGACGACGATGACGCGGCACGGGTGCTCCCGGCTGGCGTCGTTCGCGGCCTCGACCGACTCCTCGACGTCACGCTCGTCGGCCAGCACCACGAGGGTGAGCACGCGGCCGAGGGCCACCGCACCGCCCTCGTCGCGCAGGCGCACCAGACGCTTGTTGACGTCGTTGGTCGTGGTGTCCGGCATGTCGATGATCATCAGGGCCTCCTCCAGGTCCTGCCGTCGCGCTCCATCATGGCGTCGGCCGACGGCGGACCCCAGGTGCCGGAGGCGTACGGCTCCGGCTGACCCTTGCGCGCCCAGTAGGACGTGATCGGGTCGAGGATCTTCCAGGACAGCTCGACCTCCTCGCGCGTCGGGAACAGCGGCGGGTCGCCGAGCAGCACGTCGAGGATGAGCCGCTCGTAGGCCTCGGGGGAGGACTCGGTGAACGAGTGCCCGTACCCGAAGTCCATCGTCACGTCGCGCACCTGCATCGCCGTGCCCGGCACCTTGGCGCCGAACCGCATGGTGACGCCCTCGTCGGGCTGCACGCGGATGACCAGGGCGTTGTTGCCGAGCTCGGACGTCAGCGACGTCTCGAACGGGAGGTGCGGCGCCTTCTTGAACACCACGGCCACCTCGGTGACGCGGCGGCCCAGGCGCTTGCCGTGCCGCAGGTAGAACGGGACGCCCGCCCAGCGGCGGTTGTCGACGTCGACCCGGATCGCGGCGAAGGTCTCCGTGGTGGAGTCCTTCGCGATGCCGTCCTCCTCGAGGAAGCCGGGCACCTCCTCGCCGCCCTGCCAGCCGGCCTCGTACTGGCCGCGGGCCGTGTGCTTGCCGAGGTCACGGGGCAGACGCACGGACGAGAGCGCCTTGATCTTCTCGGCACGCAGCTCGGCGGCGTCGAAGTTGACGGGCTCCTCCATGGCCACCAGCGCCAGGAGCTGGATCAGGTGGTTCTGGATGACGTCGCGTGCGGCGCCGATCCCGTCGTAGTAGCCGGCACGGCCACCGATGCCGATGTCCTCGGCCATGGTGATCTGCACGTGGTCCACGTAGTTCGAGTTCCAGATGGGCTCGAACATCGTGTTCGCGAAGCGCAGCGCCAGCAGGTTCTGGACGGTCTCCTTGCCCAGGTAGTGGTCGATGCGGAACACCGAGTCCGGGTCGAAGACCTTCGACACCACGGCGTCGAGCTCCTTGGCGCTGGCCAGGTCGTGCCCGAACGGCTTCTCGATGACGACGCGCCGCCAGGCGTGCACGCCGTCACCGTCCGCGTCGTCGTCGGGACGCGACAGCCCGTGCTTCGAGAGCTGCTCGCACACCACGGGGAACGCGGCCGGCGGGACGGACAGGTAGAACGCGTGGTTGCCGCCGGTGCCGCGCTCCTTGTCGAGCGTCTCGACGGTCTCCCGCAGCCGCTCGAACGCGGCGTCGTCGTCGAAGGACCCGTGCACGAACCGGATGCCCTCGGCGAGCTGACGCCACGTCGCCTCCCGGAAGGGAGTGCGGGCGTGCTCCTTGACGGCGTCGTGCACGACCTGGGCGAAGTCCTGGTCGTCCCAGTCCCGGCGGGCGAAGCCCGTCAGGGCGAAGCCCGGCGGGAGCAGACCGCGGTTGGCCAGGTCGTAGACGGCGGGCATGAGCTTCTTGCGCGACAGGTCACCCGTCACGCCGAAGATCACGAGCCCGCTGGGGCCCGCGATGCGGGGCAGTCGCAGATCGAGAGGGTCGCGCAGGGGGTTGACCCCCTGCGCGATCTTGGCCGGCCTCACCGCTCGCCGGCCTCTGCACCGGCCCCGTCGAGACCGGCCTTGGTGGTCGTCAGGAGCTCGTCCCAGCTGACCTCGAACTTCGTCACGCCCTCGTCCTCCAGCTGTGCGGTCACCTCGTCGATCGAGATGCCCTGCGCCTCGACGGCCGCGATGGTCGCGGCCGCCTGCTCGGCCGAGCCGGTCACGGTGTCGGCCAGCACGATGCCGTGGTCGGCGAAGGCGTCGAGCGTCTTCTCCGGCATCGTGTTGACGACGCCGGCGACGACCAGCTCGTCGACGTACATCGTGTCGCGGTAGGAGGGGTCCTTGACTCCGGTCGACGCCCACAGCGGGCGCTGCGGCTGGGCGCCGGCCGCCGCGAGGGCGGCCCAGCGCTCACCGGCGAAGACCTCCTCGTAGGCGGCGAACGCCAGCCGGGCGTTCGCGATGGCGGCCTGGCCGCGCAGCGCGAGCGCCTCGTCCGTGCCGACGGCGTTCAGCCGCTTGTCAACCTCGGCGTCCACGCGGGACACGAAGAACGACGCGACCGAGCCGATCACGGACAGGTCGTGGCCCGCCTCCTTGGCCTGCTCCAGGCCGGTCAGGAACGCGTCCATGACCGCCCGGTACCGCTCGATCGAGAAGATCAGCGTCACGTTGACGCTGATGCCCTTGGCCAGGGTCGACGTGATGGCCGGCAGGCCCTCGACCGTGGCGGGGATCTTGATCATCACGTTCGGCCGCGCGACGGTCTCCCACAGCCGGACGGCCGTGGTCTCCGTCGCCGCCGTGTCGCGGGCCAGCCGCGGGTCCACCTCGATGGACACGCGGCCGTCCACGGCGGCGGTGGCGTCGTAGACGGGGCGCAGCAGGTCCGCCGCGTCCCGCACGTCGTCCGTGGTGATGCGCTCCACGGCCGACTCCACGTCGGACCCGGCCAGCTCGGCCAGCGTCTCCGCGTAGGCGTCGCCGTGCGCGAGCGCCGCCGCGAAGATCGTCGGGTTGGTGGTCACGCCCACGACGTTCCTGCTGGTCATGAGCTCGGCGAGGTTGCCGGTGCGCAGGCGCTCACGGGACAGGTCGTCGAGCCAGATGGCGACACCCGCCTCGGACAGCCGCTCGGTGGGGCTGACGTTCTCGCCGCTGTCGCTGGTGCTGTCAGTCATCGTGCCCTTCCTCTCTCGTGTCCAGGTGTTCCGGCGCGGTTCAGGACGCCGCCTCGATCGACTCCTTGGCGGCCTGGGCGACCGCCTCGGAGGTGATGCCGTACTCGGCGTAGAGCGTCTTGTAGTCCGCCGACGCGCCGTAGTGCTCGAGCGAGACGATGCGGCCGGCGTCGCCGACCACCTCGCGCCAGCCCTGCGCCACGCCCGCCTCGACCGAGACACGGGCCTTCACACCGGACGGGATGACCGACTCGCGGTACGCCTCGTCCTGCTTGTCGAACCACTCGCGCGAGGGCATGGAGACCACGCGGGCCCGCACGCCGTCGGCCGCGAGGATCTCGCGCGCCTCGACGGCGAGCTGCACCTCGGAGCCGGTGCCCACCAGGACGACGTCGGGCGTGCCCTCGGTGTCCAGGAGCACGTAGCCGCCCTTGAGGGTGCCCTCGGCGCCGGCGAAGCCGTCGGTGCCGCGCGGGTAGGTGGGCACGTTCTGCCGGGTCAGCACGAGGCCGGCCGGGTTCTTCGTGTTCTCCAGGATGCCGCGCCAGGCCCAGGCGGTCTCGTTCGCGTCGGCCGGGCGGACGACGTCGAGGTTCGGGATGGCCCGCAGCGCCGCGAGGTGCTCCACCGGCTGGTGGGTCGGACCGTCCTCGCCGAGGCCGATCGAGTCGTGCGTCCACACGAACGTGGTCGGGATGCTCATGAGCGCGGCGAGGCGCACCGAGGCGCGCATGTAGTCGGCGAACTGCAGGAACGTGCCGCCGTAGGGGCGCGTCAGGCCGTGCAGCACGATGCCGTTCAGGATCGAGCCCATGGCGTGCTCACGGATGCCGAAGTGCAGGGTGCGGCCGTAGGGGTCGCCCGGGAACTTCTTGGTCGCGTGCTCGGTCGGCACGAACGACGGCACGCCGTCCATGGTCGTGTTGTTCGAGCCGGCGAGGTCGGCCGAGCCGCCCCACAGCTCGGGCAGCACGTCCTTGAGCGAGGTCAGGACCTTGCCTGACGCCGCACGGGTCGCGACGCCCTTCTCGCTCGCCTCGAACTCCGGCAGGGCGTCCGTCCAGCCCTCGGGCAGCTCGGACGAGCGCAGGCGCTCCAGGAGCGCGGCCTGCTGCGGGTTCGCCTCGGACCAGGCCGCGAAGGCCGTGTCCCAGGCCTCGCGCTCCGTGGCCTGACGCTCGCCGACGGAACGCGTGTACGCGAGCACCTCGTCGTCGATCGTGAAGGTGGCCTCGGGGTCCAGGCCGAGCGCGGACTTGAGGCCCTTGACCTCGTCGGCGCCCATGGCCGAGCCGTGGATGCCGCCCGTGTTCTGCTTGGTGGGCGACGGCCAGCCGATGATGGTGCGCAGCGCGATGATCGACGGCTTGCCGGTCTCGGCCTTGGCGGCGTCGATCGCCGCGGCCAGCGCGTCGGTGTCCTCCGCGTAGCCCTCGCCGCCCGAGGTCCAGTCCACGCGCTGGGTGTGCCAGCCGTAGGCCTCGTAGCGCTTCAGCACGTCCTCGGTGAACGCGATGTTGGTGTCGTCCTCGATCGAGATCTTGTTGTCGTCCCAGATCAGGATGAGGTTGCCGAGCTGCTGGTGGCCCGCGAGGGACGAGGCCTCGGAGGTCACGCCCTCCTGCAGGTCGCCGTCGGAGGCGATGACGTACACGTGGTGGTCGAAGGGCGACTCGCCGGGGGCGGCGGCCGGGTCGAGCAGGCCCCGCTCGCGGCGCGAGGCGAACGCCATGCCGACGGCGGAGGCGAGGCCCTGGCCCAGCGGGCCCGTCGTGATCTCGACGCCCGCGGTGTGGCCGAACTCCGGGTGGCCCGGGGTCTTGGAGCCCCAGGTGCGCAGAGCGGCGAGGTCTTCCATCTCGAGGCCGTAGCCGGCGAGGAAGAGCTGCAGGTAGATCGTCAGCGACGAGTGGCCGGCGCTCAGCACGAACCGGTCGCGACCCTGCCAGTGCGGGTCGGACGGGTCGTGGCGCATGGCCTTCTGGAAGAGGAGGTACGCGGCCGGCGCGAGCGAGATCGCGGTACCGGGGTGTCCGTTGCCCACCTTCTCGACGGCGTCCGCGGCCAGCGCCTTGATGGCCTTGACCGCTCGCTCGTCGAGCTCCGACCACTCCAGGGGCTTCAGCACGGGGTCGAAAGCGTTCACGAGTCCTCTTTCTCTCCGCCGTCGACCCTCGTCCTTGTCCGGAGAGCGGACGCGCTGGAGAGCCGCGCAGCGTGCGTGCGGCGGCGGCGGGATGCCGGCCGCCCTTCGTTCGATGGCGTCAACAACCCTATACGCGCGCGTAATCCGTTGCGCAGGGCTGTCCACGGACTGTTCGTCCCAGGATGCGGTGGACAAATCTCACACGCTCGTCCGGGAGCGCGGTGCGCGACCCGGTCACCCCGCGACGTACCATGGGCACGCACCCGACCGGCAACAGCGCCGACCAGGTGCGTCATCGACTTCCTGCCTCTCCCGAACGGAACTGCGACGCGCGTGAGAACGAGCCACCTGACGAACGGCCAGACCGCGCGTCCCCAGACGTCCGCCCCCGAGGCCGCGGCCGGCGTCGAGCAGCGTCCCGGGGGATGGTTCATGCGCCGCGCGGGCGCGTACGTCGCCCTGACCAAGCCGCGCGTCATCGAGCTGCTGCTCGTGACGACCGTGCCGACCATGATCCTGGCGGCCGACGGCCTGCCCAGCTTCTGGCTGATCGTCGCCACGCTGATCGGCGGCGCCGGCGCCGCGGGCAGCGCGAACGCGTTCAACATGTGGTGGGACCGGGACATCGACCAGGTCATGAACCGGACGAAGAAGCGTCCGCTGGCCACGGGGGAGATCACGCCGCGCGCCGGCCTGGTGTTCGCCTCGATCCTCGGCCTGCTGTCGCTCGCGTGGTTCGCGCTCGTCATCAACTGGGCCGCGATGTGGCTCACGCTGGGCGCCATCGCGATCTACGTCGTGGGCTACACGATGATCCTCAAGCGCCGCACCCCGCAGAACATCGTGTGGGGCGGCATCGCCGGCTGCATGCCGGTGTTCATCGGCTGGGCCTCGGTCACCGGCGGGCTGAGCTGGGCCGCGCTGGCGCTGTTCGGCATCATCTTCTTCTGGACGCCGCCGCACTACTGGCCGCTGTCGATCAAGTTCAAGAAGGACTACGCGAACGCCAACGTGCCGATGCTCCCCGTGGTCAGCGACGACAAGCGCGTCGCGGCCGAGATGGTGGGCTACACGATCGCGATGATCGCCTGCTCGCTGGCGCTGACCCCGCTCGCGGGCATGTCGTGGGTGTACACCGTGGTGGCCGCCGTGCTGGGTGGCTGGTTCCTCTGGTCCACGATCGCGATGCTGCGCCGGGCGCAGGGCAAGGCCAGCGGCAAGCTGGGCGCCATGAAGGTGTTCCACGGCTCCATCACCTACCTGTCGCTGCTCTTCGTGGCGGTCGCGGTGGACGTCTTCCTGCCCTTCTGAGCTCCGGACCAGACCTCTGCATAGCGGTGGTCATGATTCGGCCTGCACCCTGGTGGCCACCTAGGCTGAGCGCGTGACCGAGACCCCAGCCGACCGAACCACCGACCCTGCCGAACAGCCGGCCGCGCAGTCCGCGGGCTACTCCTCGGGCCTGCCGACGGCGTCCGCCGTCGTCCCCGAGGCCGACCTGGCGCCGCGCCGGGCGGCCCGCGAGAAGTCGCGCGTCGCCCCCGACTACGCGCGTGCCTGGCTCCTGCTCTCCGCGATGCGGACCGAGCTCTTCGACAAGGCGCAGCTCTCCCGGGCGGACCAGGTGATCCTCGACTGCGAGGACGCGATCGACGACTCCCTGAAGGACGAGGCGCGCGAGAACGTCATCCGCTGGATCAAGAGCGGCGGCAGCGCCTGGGTCCGGATCAACGACCGCAAGGCGCCGTCCTGGGCCGACGACGTGGCCTACCTGCGCGGCCTCGAGGGCCTCAACGGCGTGATGCTCGCCAAGACCGAGAGCGCGGACGACGTCATCGACACCGCGCAGCGGCTCGGCGGCGACGTGCCCGTCATCCCGCTCGTGGAGTCGGCCCTCGGCATCGAGGAGGCCGTGCACATCGCCCGGGCGCGCGGCGCGTTCCGGCTCGCGTTCGGCTCCGGCGACTACCGCCGCGACACCGGCGCCGCCAACGAGCCCATGGCCATGGCCTACCCGCGCACGCGCCTCGTGGTCGCCAGCCGCATCGGCGGCCTGCCGGGCCCGGTGGACGGCCCCACGGTCGGCTCGTCCCACGCGCTGCTGCGCGAGCAGTCGGCCGACGCCGTCAACCTCGGCATGACCGGCAAGCTCTGCCTGGACTTCGAGCAGTCGGGCGTCATCAACGAGTCCTTCGCGCCCACGTCGTCCGACGTGGCCTGGGCCGTCGACTTCTTCGCCGAGTTCGAGGCCGCGGGCTCCGTGATCCGCGACGGCAGCGACAAGCCCCGCCTGGCCCGCGCCCAGGTGATCCGCTCGCGCGCCGAGCTGTTCGGCATCAACCCGGCGTGACCTCCCGCGGGTGAGCGATCCCGCCTGAGCCGTCGGCGGGTTCGGCCTCGCGTCGCCGCCGCCCGGCGTGGCCCGCCCGTGGGGCGGGCCACGCTCGGCATGATGGGCCGGTGTCCACCGCACTGGCCCATCTGTCGTCCCGCGAGAACCAGCCTGCCACCCCGTCCGCCCCGGTCGAGGGCGGCCGGCTCGACCGCGCGCTGCGGGACTACCTCGCGCACCTGAGCGTGGAGCGGGGCCTCTCGGCCAACACCGTCGCGGCCTACCGGCGCGACCTCGTGCGGTACGCGGCGTTCCTCGACGCGGCGGGCCGGGGCGGCCTGGCGGGGATCACCGAGTCCGACGTGACGAGCTTCGTCGAGGCCGTGCGCGAGGGGTCCGACGGCGGCCGGCCGCTGTCTCCGTCGTCCACGGCCCGCGCCCTGGCCGCCGTGCGCGGCTGGCACAGGTTCGCGCAGGCGGAGGGCCTGGCGGTCGAGGACCCGTCCGCCGACGTGCGGGCGCCCACCCAGCTGCGGCGGCTGCCGCACGCGCTGTCCGTGGACGACGTCGCCGGGCTGCTCGACGCCGCCGGTGCGGGCGACGGGCCGCTGCCCCTGCGCGACCGGGCCCTGCTGGAGCTGCTGTACGCGACCGGGGCGCGGATCTCCGAGATCGTCGGGCTGGACGTCGACGGCGTGGGGGACTCCACCGCCGTCCGGCTCCTCGGCAAGGGCTCCAAGGAGCGGGTGGTGCCCGTGGGGTCGTTCGCGCGCGACGCCCTGGAGGCCTACCTCGTGCGGGCCCGCCCTGCGCTGGCCGCCGCGGGCCGCGGCACGCCCGCCCTGTTCCTCAACACGCGCGGCGCCCGCATGTCCCGGCAGACGGCGTGGGCCGCCCTGCAGGCCGCGGCCGGCCGGGCCGGCCTGACGGAGCACGTCTCGCCGCACACCCTGCGGCACTCGTTCGCGACCCACCTGCTGTCCGGCGGTGCCGACGTGCGCGTGGTCCAGGAGCTGCTCGGGCACGCGTCGGTCACGACCACGCAGATCTACACGATGGTCACGCCCGACGCCCTGCGCGAGGTCTACGCCGCTGCACACCCGCGGGCCCGCTGACCGCCCGGTACCGAACCACGCCACGCCGGGGCTCCGAGCCGGGCGGTGCCCACACTCTGGTATAGCGTGGCGGGCGTGAGCGAGGCACCCAGCCAGGAGGGAGCGAGCACGATGACCGACATTCTTCTCGGCAAGACGGTCGTCGGCGGTGCACCCACGGACTCGGAGATCGTGCGCGACGTCGTGGGGCGGGTCATGCCCGACCTGCCCGTGCCGGCGCCCCTGGCGAGTCACGGCCCGGCGCGCATCATCGCGATGTGCAACCAGAAGGGCGGGGTCGGCAAGACCACGACCACGATCAACCTCGGCGCGTGCCTGGCCGAGTACGGCCGCAAGGTGCTGCTGGTCGACTTCGACCCGCAGGGCGCCGCGTCGGTCGGCATCGGGGTCAACCCGCACGAGCTCGACCTGACGATCTACAACCTGCTCATGGAGCGGGGCGTGGACGTCCAGGACGTGCTGATCCCGTCCGGCATCGAGAACCTCGACGTGCTGCCGGCGAACATCGACCTGTCGGCCGCGGAGGTGCAGCTCGTGGGCGAGGTCGCCCGGGAGTCGGTGCTCGCGCGTGCGCTGCGTCCGGTGATCGACGACTACGACGTGATCCTCATCGACTGCCAGCCGAGCCTCGGCCTGCTCACCGTCAACGCCCTGACGGCGGCGCACGGCGTGCTGATCCCGCTGGAGTGCGAGTTCTTCGCGCTGCGCGGCGTCGCGCTGCTGGTGGAGACCATCGAGAAGGTGCGGGACCGGCTCAACCCCGCCCTGGAGATCGACGGTATCCTCCCCACCATGTACGACTCGCGCACCCTCCACTCCCGGGAGGTCGTGGCCCGGGTGCACGAGGCCTTCGGCGACACGCTGCTGCACTCGATCATCGGGCGCACGGTGAAGTTCCCCGATGCCACGGTCGCCGCCGAGCCCATCACCGCGTACGCCCCGGGTCACCCGGGTGCCGCCGCGTACCGTCAGCTCGCCCGGGAGCTCGTGGCCCGTGGCGACGCTGCCTGAGGTGCTGCCCGCCGTGGTGCCCGAGGTACTGGAGGCCGCTTCCGCCCCGGAGGCGGAGCCCGGGGCGCTGACGGCCGAGCAGGCACCGGCGCCCGAGGAGCAGCCCGCCGAGCGGTCGTCGTCCCGCATGTTCCAGGTGCGGCTGCACAACTTCGAGGGCCCGTTCGACCTGCTGCTGTCGCTCATCGCGAAGCACCAGATGGACGTCACCGAGGTGGCGCTCGCCGTGGTGACCGACGAGTTCGTCGCGCACATCCGCGAGGCGGAGCGGGCCTCCCGCGAGGCAGCCGAGCGCGGCGAGGTGCACGAGTCGTGGGACCTCGGCGTGGCCAGCGAGTTCCTGGTCATCGCCGCGACCCTGCTGGACCTCAAGGCCGCGCGCCTGCTGCCCGGCGTCGTCGACGAGGACGCGGAGGACCTGGAGCTGCTCGAGGCGCGCGACCTGCTGTTCGCGCGGCTGCTGCAGTACCGCGCCTACAAGGAGGTCTCGAAGGTCCTCGCGGAGCAGATGGCGTCGTCCGGACGCCGCGTGCCTCGCCTGGCGCCGCTCGAGCCGCACCTGGCCGCGATCCTGCCGGAGCTGGTCTGGGACACGACGGGGGAGCGGCTCGCGGAGCTGGCCGCGAAGGTGCTCGCGCCCAAGCCGCCGCCCGTGGTGGGCCTGGCCCACCTGCACGGCTCCGCGGTGAGCGTGCGCGAGGAGGCCGGCGTGATCGTCCGGCGCCTGCGGGAGGAGCACTCGGTCACGTTCCGGTCGCTCACCGCCGGTACGGAGCGCCTCGTGACCGTCGCCCGGTTCCTGGCGCTGCTGGAGCTGTTCCGCGACGCGCTGGTCGGGTTCGAGCAGGTCAGCCCGCTGGGCGAGCTGACGGTCCGGTGGACGGCCGGGCCCGACGACGGCGGGAAGTACCTCGACCCGGAGGCGGGCCCGAGCGAGTTCGACGAGGACGGCCAGATGGACACCGCACAGCCCGGAACGGAGGCGACAGCATGACGGTCGAGGAACAGGCCCCGCCGGCGGACGCCGCCCCTGAGGCCCCCGCGCCACCCGCGGCCGAGGAGCAGCCCGTCGTCGACGTGCACACGCTCCCGGGCGGCGCGCACGCGGCGGTCGAGGCCGTGCTCATGGTGGCCGACGCCCCGATCGGCGCGGACCGGATCGCGGCGGCGCTGAACCTGACGCAGGACGAGACCGACGACATCCTGCACGAGCTGGCCGACGAGTACGCGGGCCACCTCGGTTCCCGCCCGCGCGGGTTCGAGCTGCGCCGCACGGTGGACGGGTGGCGCATCTACTCGTCCACCGCCCACGCGGACCCCGTGGGGCGCTTCGTGCTGGACGGCCAGTCGGCCAAGCTGAGCCAGGCCGCGCTGGAGACGCTCGCCGTGATCGCGTACCGTCAGCCGGTGTCGCGCGGCCAGATGAGCGCGGTGCGCGGCGTGAGCGTCGACGGCGTCGTGCGCACCCTGCTGACCCGCGGGCTGATCGCCGAGATCGGTCAGGACCCGAGCTCGGGTGCGGTTCTGTTCGGAACCACGGGATACTTCTTGGAGCGGATGGACTTCTCGTCGCTCGACGAGCTGCCCCCGCTGGCGCCGCACCTGCCGGATCTCGACATGATCGACGGCCTCGACGGGCTGGACTCCTAGTCCTGCCCGAGGCCTGCACGACGGGTTTCGCGCGCGCCCCTTTCCGAGATCTTCCGACGTACCGAGAGACGAATCATGAGCAACGAACGCCGCGGCGGGAGCCGCCGCGAGTCCGGTGACGGGCAGCAGCCCCGCCGTCCCGCCCGATCGGGCGGCCAGTCCGGCAACCGATCCGGTGGCCAGTCCGGCAAGCAGGGTGGACGGCAGGGCCAGAACTTCCGTGGGGGCAGCTCCGCGAAGAGCCGCGCGCAGGCGAACCAGCCGCGCCGTCGGCCCGCGAAGCCCACGGAGCCGGCCCGGGACGTGCACGTCGAGGACGGTGTGCGCCTGCAGAAGGTGCTCGCGCAGGCGGGGCTGGGCTCGCGCCGCGCGTCCGAGGAGCTGATCGCGAACGGGCACGTCGAGGTGGACGGCCAGCTCGTCACCGAGCTGGGCGTGCGGGTGGACCCCGCCACCGCCGTCATCCACGTGGACGGGCTGCGCATCCAGCTCGACCAGGCCAAGGTGACGATCGCGCTGAACAAGCCCCTGGGCGTGGTGTCCACGATGGACGACCCCAAGGGCCGCCCGACGGTCGCGGACCTGATCAGGAACCGCGAGGAGCGCCTGTTCCACGTGGGCCGGCTCGACGCGGACAGCGAGGGCCTGCTGCTCCTGACGAACGACGGCGAGCTCGCCAACCGCCTGTCGCACCCGAAGTACGAGATCGCCAAGACGTACCTCGTGACGGTCGAGGGCGAGGTGTACCCGCGCATCGGCCGCGAGCTCCTGAAGGGTGTGGAGCTGGAGGACGGCACGGCCAAGATGGACGCCGTGCACGTGCTCCAGCAGATCGACGGCTTCGCGATGCTGGAGGTCGTCCTGCACGAGGGCCGCAACCGGATCGTGCGCCGGATGTTCGACGCCGTCGGGCACCCCGTGACGCGGCTGGTGCGCACCCGGATCGGCCCGATCCCGCTGGGCGACCTGAAGGCCGGCCGCACCCGCGTGCTCGGCCGCACGGAGCTCGGCACCCTGATGAACGCGGTCGACCTGTAACCTCTCCCGCTGAGTGCTGGCTGTTTGTGGCTGACGAGCACTCCGAAGCGCAGATACCCAGCACTCAACGGAAGTGAGCGAACCTGTGACCAGCCCTGTAGTGATCGCCATCGACGGACCGTCGGGCTCCGGCAAGTCGAGCGTGTCGAAGGCGGTCGCCGCGCGGCTCGGCCTGGCCTACCTCGACACGGGGGCCATGTACCGGGCGGCCACGGTGTGGAGCATGGAGACGGCGGACCTGGCGGACGCCGCGTCGGTCACCACCGCGGTCCGGGCGATGCCGCTGGTCATGGGGCTGGACCCGGCCGCGCCGGGCGTCGAGCTGGACGGCCGGGACGTCGCCGTGACGATCCGCAGCACCGAGGTCACGACCAATGTGTCGAAGGTGGCGTCCAACCTCGACGTGCGGGCCGAGCTCAAGCGGCTCCAGCGCGCGATCATCGACCAGGAGTCCGACGTGACCCGGGCCGTGCAGGCCGCCGGCCGGGGGATCGTGGCCGAGGGCCGCGACATCACCACGGTCGTGGCGCCCGACGCCGACGTCCGCGTGCTGCTCACCGCCTCGGAGGAGGCGCGCCTGCGCCGCCGCTCCCTGGAGGTGCACGGCGCCGCCGACGCCGGCGCCGTCGAGGCCACGAAGGACCAGGTGCTGCGCCGCGACCAGGACGACGCGAAGGTGACGCAGTTCCTCGTCGCCGCGGACGGCGTCGTGACCGTCGACTCCAGCGACCTCGACTTCGAGCAGACGGTCGACGCCGTGCTGGCGGTCGTCACCCAGGTGACGGGACGCGAGGTCGCGCCTTCCGCCTGAGGAGCGACGCAGGTCATATGCCCGCGGGTCGGCCTGAGCGCGCGGGGCCTGCGACAATGGGGGCATGACCCACGACTCCTCTGCATCTGAGGCTGCCCTGGACGCGGCGGCCCGAGACGATGCTGCCCTGGACGCTGCCGCCCCGGTCGCACCCGACCTCGACCTCACCGAGACCGAGGACGACGTCGCGCGCGAGCGCGCCCTGCGCGTCGGCCTCGAGGAGTTCGAGCTCGACGAGGAGGACCAGGCGCTCCTGGACTCCGAGTGGTCCGACGAGGAGTCCGAGGCCGAGCAGATCCTGCCGGTGCTCGCGATCATCGGGCGGCCGAACGTCGGCAAGTCGACCCTGGTGAACCGCATCCTCGGCCGCCGCGAGGCGGTCGTGGAGGACAAGCCGGGTGTGACGCGCGACCGCGTCTCCTACCCGGCCGAGTGGGCCGGCCGCCGGTTCATGCTCGTGGACACGGGCGGCTGGGAGGTCGACGTCGCCGGCATCGAGTCCAAGGTGGCGGAGCAGGCCGAGGTCGCGATCTCCCTCGCCGACGCCGTCGTCTTCGTCGTCGACGCCGCCGTGGGCGCCACCGCGACCGACGAGCGGGTCGTGGAGCTGCTGCGCCGCTCCGGCAAGCCCGTCGTGCTGTGCGCCAACAAGGTGGACGGCGCCTCGGGCGAGGCGGACGCGACCTACCTCTGGGCCCTGGGCCTGGGGGAGCCGTACCCGGTCTCGGCCCTGCACGGTCGCGGCACGGGCGACCTGCTCGACGCCGCGGTCAAGGCCCTGCCCACGAAGTCGGCGCACGGCACGCTGCGGCCCTCGGGTCCGCGCCGCGTGGCGCTCGTCGGCCGGCCGAACGTCGGCAAGTCGTCGCTGCTGAACAAGATCGCCGGCGCGGAGCGCGTCGTCGTCGACGAGGTCGCCGGCACCACGCGGGACCCGGTCGACGAGCTGATCGAGCTGCGCGGCATCCCGTACTGGTTCGTCGACACCGCCGGCATCCGCCGTCGTGTGCACCAGACCAAGGGCGCCGACTTCTACGCGTCGCTGCGCACGGCTGCCGCCATCGAGAAGGCCGAGGTCGGCGTCGTCCTGGTGGACGCGTCCGCCCCGCTGACCGAGCAGGACATCCGCGTGATCCAGCAGGTCGTGGACTCCGGTCGCGCGCTGGTGATCGCGTACAACAAGTGGGACCTCATGGACGAGGACCGCCGCCCCTACCTCGAGCGCGAGATCGAGAAGGAGCTGGTGCAGATCCAGTGGGCGCCGCGCGTCAACCTGTCGGCCCGCACGGGCTGGCACAGCGAGCGCCTGGTGCCGGCGATCGAGCGGTCGCTCGCGTCCTGGGACCGCCGGGTGCCCACGGGCAAGCTCAACTCGTTCCTCGGTGAGCTCGTGGCCGCGCACCCGCACCCGCTGCGTGGTGGCAAGCAGTCGCGCATCCTGTTCGCGACGCAGGCCTCGACGCGTCCGCCGCGGTTCGTCATCTTCGCCACGGGGTTCATCGAGGCCGGCTACCGCCGGTTCATCGAGCGCCGCCTGCGCGAGACGTTCGGTTTCGAGGGCACGCCCATCGAGATCTCGGTGCGGGTGCGCGAGAAGCGCAAGCGCTGAGCCGCCGGCCCGGCGTACGGCTCGGGGTGCGGCGCGAGGCGCGGCACGCCGGTCGATGCCCACGTCGGGGCCGGATCGCGGTACCTTCAGGTCGTGCTTCCGGCCAGTATCCCCAGCCCTGACCCGGTGTGGTCCCAGTTCAGCCTGGGCCCCCTCACCATCCACACCTACGCCCTGTGTCTCCTGGCGGGCATCGTCGCCGCCGCGTGGATCACGGACCGGCGGCTCCGCGCGCGCGGAGCCGCCCCCGGGCTCGCCGTCGACGTCGCGATGTGGGCGGTGCCGATCGGCATCGTCGGCGCGCGGATCTACCACGTGCTCACCCACCTGGACGACTTCACCGGTCCCGAGGTCGACGCCTGGGCCTGGGTGCGCATCTGGGAGGGCGGCAACGCGCTGTTCGGCTCGCTGCTCGGCGGCGCGGTCGGCGTCCTGATCGCGTGCCGCATCTCCGGCCTGCGCTTCTGGTCGTTCGCCGACGCCCTCGCGCCCGGCCTGCTGGTGGCCCAGGCGATCGGCCGCCTCGGCAACTACGTGAACCAGGAGCTGTTCGGCCTGCCGACCACGCTGCCCTGGGGCCTGGAGATCCGTTCCGACGCGCCGATGTTCCCCGACGGCACGCCCGCGGGGACGCTGTTCCACCCGTTGTTCCTGTACGAGATGATCTGGAACCTCATCGGGGTGGCGGTGCTCCTGTACGTCGAGCGGCGCGTGGTGCGCCGGAACGAGGCCCTCGCGGCCGACGGCGGCACCCCCGGGGCCGGCCTGCGCTGGGGCCGCATGTTCGGTCTCTACCTCATCTGGTACGGCCTGGGCCGGAGCTGGCTCGAGTCCATCCGGATCGACCCCACGAGCGACGCGCCCCTGGGGGTCCCGGCGAACATCTGGACGTCGGGTGTCGCGGTGCTGCTGGGCATCGTCATCATCGTGGTGCAGGGCCGCCGCCACCCGGAGCCCGAGCTGTCGGTCTACGCGCCGGGCCGCGAGCCCGCGGACGAGGACGCCGAGGCGGGCGACGTCGACAAGGCCGCTGAGGCCGACGCGGACGCGAACGCGAGCCCGGTGGACCCGGCCGGGAGCAAGTAGCCCGTCCGAGGCGGGGTGAAGCCCACTCAGCGGGGAGGGTTACGGAGAGCTAGCAGTGCTACCTCTCCGTAACCCTCCCCGCTGCGTCGTCGCCCCCCAGAGGCACCTGTGCGCACCCTCACAGCTCCTCAGGTTGTTCACCCGGGCATCCATTACGGAGGATGTGGTCATGCCACACTCGCTCCCCGGGGACACGCCTGCGTCCGAACACCTCCCCGTGGGACCGCGTACCTGGTGGCCCGTCGCCGCCGTGCTGCTGGCCATCGCCTGGGGCGGCAACGAGTTCACCCCGCTGCTGGTGATGTACCGCGAGCAGGGGCACCTCGGCGACGTGACGGTCGACGCGCTGCTGGCCGCCTACGTGTTCGGCATCGTCCCGGCGCTGCTGCTCGGCGGGCCGCTGTCCGACCGGCACGGCCGTCGTCCGCTCCTGCTGCCCGCCGCGCCCGTGGGAGCCCTGGGCTCCCTCGTGCTCGCCCTCGACCCGACCAGCCCGCTCCTGCTCGCCGCCGGCCGCGTGCTGTGCGGCGTCGCGCTCGGGCTGGTGATGGCAGTGGGCAGCACCTGGATCACCGAGCTCAGCGCCCGCACGGGCGACCGCGCCGCCGGCCCACGCCGAGGCTCCCTGTCGCTCACCGTCGGCTTCCTGCTCGGCGCGGGCGTGGCCGCCATGCTCGCCCAGTTCGGGCCCTGGCCCACGCACCTGGCCTACGTCGTGCACGCCGTCGGCGCCCTGGCCGCGGGCGGGTGGCTGCTGCGCGTGCCCGAGACGAACCCCGGGTTGCACCGCGACGACCGCGCGCCGCTGCGGGACGACCTGCGCATCACCGCCGTCGGGCACCGGCGCTTCCTGCGGGTCGTCGTGCCGCTCGCGCCCTGGGTCTTCGGCTGCGGCGGCAGCGCGTACGCGGTGCTGCCCGCCCTGCTCTCCGACCACGCGGGCGAGATCCCCATCGCGTTCGCCGGCGGGATGACGGTGCTCTCGCTCGGCTGCGGCATCGGCATGCAGGCCGTGGCCCGGCGGATCGACACCCCGGCGTCGGCCCGCGCGTCGGTCGTCGCGCTGAGCATCGTCGCCGTCGGGATGGCGCTCGCGGCGTGGGCGGCGATCTCGCCGTCGCTGCCGCTCGGCGTGCTCGCGGCCGTGGTGCTGGGCACCGGCTACGGGCTGGGCCTCGTCGCGGGGCTCAGCGAGGTCGCGCGCATCGCCGGGCCGGGTCAGCTCGCCGGCCTGACCGCCGTCTTCTACTCGCTGACCTACCTCGGGTTCTTCGCCCCGATGGTGCTCGCGTGGCTGCACACGACCTGGTCGTACGGCCAGATGTTCGGCTTCGGGGCGGCCGCCGCGGCGCTGTGCCTGCTGATCGTCGCGGTCAGCTCCCGCAAGAACCTCCCCCTGGCGGGCGGTGGGCGCGCGGGCCGGTAGCCCTCGCGGACCTGCCCCTGCTGGCCGGTCCTAGCTCGCCGGCTGGAGGGCCTGGACCTGGAGCAGCGACTCGTCCGAGTCGGCGCATGCCGTGAGGGTGAGCTGGTCGTTCCGGACGAACAGGGAGCGCTTCTCGCCCGGCGGGTAGATCCGCAGCCCGTCGGCGGGCGTCTGCCCGCACTCGTCCCCGTAGTTCTCGGCGTTCGAGACCCGGACGACGGCGTGCGCCGCGTCCCCGGGCGCGAGCGTCACCGTCTCGTGCGGGCTCGACCGGTCGAACGTCGCGGCCTCGCCGATCTGGGTGCCGTCGCCGTCACCCACGAAGGACACGCCCGGCCAGCCCTGCAGCCAGCACTCGTCCGGCGCCTCGTTCTTCAGCACGACCTCGATCTCGTAGTGCCCGGCTCCGGCGCCGCCCTCCACGGGGACGAGGCTGCCCGCGAGCTCCGGCGTCTGGCAGCGGCCCTCGGTGGCGCCGGCGTCGTCCGTCGATCCCGTTCCGTCCGTCGCGCTCTCCGTCGCGCCGGGCTCCGACGTCTCGTCCGGCGCCTCACCCGAGGGCGATCCCGCCGACGCGGACGGCGTCGAGCTCGTCGACGAGGCGGACGCGGACGCCGGGCCCGACGCCGCCTCGTCGTCGGCGGAGCTCGCCGAACATCCCGTGGTGACGAGCAGTGCGGCGACCCCCGCGGCGCCGAACATCGTCCTGACGATCCCGTGCTTGGTCATACGAACTTCCCCTCGGGCAGATCCAGCCAACCATCGGCCGCCTCCACACCCTGCGGCCGAGATCGATCGTTGCAGAGGTTCGATCATCTCGCCGAGTTGCCCTGAGCAACAATATCCACTCCGGCGCGGCGCGACACGGCGGCGCGACACGGCGGCGCGAGCGGGACGCCGTGGACACCCCGGCGCGGCCCGGACATCTTTCCTAGCCTGGTGCGCTGTCGACGGGTCCGCGTATGACCCGCGTGTCGAGCGAGAGGGCAGGACAGACGATGGCGACGAACCCTGTGTACGGCTCCAACTTTCCCGATCCCGCGGTCCTGGAGGTCGACGGGACCTACTGGGCGTACGCGACGAGGAACCGGGTCGAGACGCTGCCGGTGCTGCGGTCCACGGACCTGGTGCACTGGGAGCTGGTGGGGGACGGCATGCCTGAGCAGGCGTCGTGGATCGCGCCGGGACGGGACTGGGCGCCCGAGGTCGCGGTCGTGGGCGAGCGGTACGTCGCGTACTACACGGCGCACGACCGGCTCACCGACGTGCAGGCCGTCGGGGTGGCCGTGGCCGACGAGCCGTACGGCCCGTTCCGGGACGACGCCGACCGGCCGCTGCTCTGCCAGGACACCGAGGGCGGCTCGATCGACGCCTCGCCGTTCACCGATGCCGACGGCTCACGCTGGCTGCTGTGGAAGAACGACGGCAACCACGTGGGCGTCGACACGTGGATCTACGTGCAGCGGCTGTCCGACGACGGGCTGCGCCTGGAGGGCGAGCCCCGCAGGATCCTGAAGCAGGACCAGGAGTGGGAGGGCACGCTCGTGGAGGGCCCGTACGTCTGGCCGCACGGCGGCCGGTACTACCTGTTCTACTCGGGCAACGCGTTCGACTCGGACCGGTACGGCGTGGGCTACGCCGTCTCGGACCGGGCCACCGGACCGTACGTGAAGCCGCAGGACGGCCCGATCATGGTCTCGAACGAGGTGGCGGCAGGCCCGGGCCACGGCATGGTCGTCGAGCGCGACGGGCGCACCTGGTACGTCCACCACGCCTGGCCGCCCGGCGCGGTCGACGCACCCGAGCCGGGCCGGCAGATGTGGCTCACGGAGCTGGTCTTCGAGCCGGCGCCCGACGGCGGCCCGGACGTACCGACGTTCCTCGGCCCGCGCACGGAGCTGGACCTGGCCTGACCGGCCCCGGTCGGCCGGTCCGCTCCGAACGGCCGTCCGCCCGGACGAGGCGCCGGGCTACCCCGGCGCCTCGTCCGGCAGCCCTACCTCGTCCGGCAGCCCGACCGTGAGCTGGGTGAACGACTTGCCGCTGGTGTCCTTGAGCACCACGTAGCCCGCGTCGACGTGCGGCTCAATGCCGCTGTGCTTGTCGTTCGGCGCGCCGATGACGAGCTGGAACCCGAGCCCGCGCCAGGCGTTGATCGCCCGGCCGGTGAAGTGGGCGTCGGCCTTGATCAGCGCCTCGTCGAGGAAGACCGGCGCGTACCGCGGCCGTTCCGCGCCGGCGTCGCCGAGCTGGTAGCGCAGGGCCGCGCCCACGATGAACGCGACCAGCTCCTGGGACTCGCCGCCGGACTTCTCGCCGATGTGGTCGTAGACCGCGACGTGCGCGCCGTCCTTGGTGAGCTTCTCGGCGCTGATCCGCACGTGGTTGCGCACGTCGATCAGGTCGTGGAACTCGGGGGCGGTGCGGCGCACGCGGTCGACCACCTTGGCCATGCGGGTGTAGGCGCGCTGCCGGTCGGTGTCGCTCCGGGCGTTGGCAATGGCCTCGCGCACCGCGCGCAGGTCGGCGCGGAACCGGGAGCGCACCGGCGAGGCGGTGTCGCGCAGCTCGATGTGCAGCTTGTGGTGCTCGTCGGAGAAGTCGAGGCCGTCGAGGATCCGGTTGACCGGGTCGATGCGGTCGCGGATCTCGCGCACGGCGGTCGAGATGTCGCTGTCGAGCTTGGTCAGGTCCGCGCCGGACAGCCGGAGCAGGCTGTCGCGCCACTCCGACTCCAGCTCGTGCAGCCCGTTCTTCTCCAGGTCGGTCAGGAACCGTTCGTAGTCGTCGTAGGACGTGTCCGGGTCGACGCCGAGGTTCGGGTTGGGCCACCGTTCCTTGAACGTCTCGAAGATGTCGTGCAGGGCCGCGCGGCCCCGGCCGACGGCGGCCTGCGCCTCGCCCTGGTCGTCCCGGACCCGCGCCGCGGCGCGGTCCAGCGCGGCGTCGAAGCGTTCGACGGCCTGGGCGGGGGAGCCCTCGGCGCCCTGCTCGCCCGCGAACAGCTCCTGGAGGTACTCGCGGTGCGCGGCGGCGACCTGGGTCCCGTCGGCCTCGGCCGTGTCGAGCGTGCGCTGCGCGGTGTCGACGGCGTCCGCCGTCCGCTCCCACGCCGCCTCCAGCTCGCCGGCCCGGTTCTTGGCGACGCCGCTCTCCTCGGTCAGCCGGGTGACCCGGTCCTCCAGGACGCCGAGCTCCTTCCGCAGCCGCCCGATCTCCGGGTTGTCCGACGTGACCTCCTCGACGATCGCGGTCCAGCGGCCCAGCTCGGTCCGCAGGGCGTCGAGGTCGACCTGCTCCCACGTCAGGTCGGCGATCTTCTCGTAGGTGCCGCGCTGCTTCTCGAACGAGTCGAGCCCCGCCGTGGCGGCCTCCAGCGCGCCGACGGCGGCGGCGTGCGCCGCCTCCGCCTCGGCGACGGCGCCCTCCAGCTCCTTGAGGCGGCGGGCGTTGGAGAACCCGAGCACGTTCGTCACGCCCTGGCCGCCGTGGGCGCCGCGCCCGCCGTCGGACGTCTGGCCCGTGAGCGTCACCGCCTTGCGGTGCAGGGCGAACTGCGCCGGCGAGTCGATGCAGACGTACGCGAAGCGGTCGGCGAGCTCCTGCCGGAGCCAGCCGGTGAACGGCGTCGGCCGGTGGTCCAGGCGCGCGGGGAGGGTGCGGTCCTGAACGGCGGCCTCGTCGCGCCGCCCGGTGGGCACGCCTCGGAACCGGATCCGGCGCGCGGTGGGCACGGAGTTGATCGCGGCGCGGAACGCCTTGAGGTGGGCGACGTCGATCAGCATCTCGGTGGCGAAGCCGCCCAGCGCCAGGTTGAACGCCTGGCGCCAGGGCTCGAACTCCGTGCGCACCTCGATCAGCTCGCCCACGAACGGCAGCTCGTCCGGCGACAGGCCCGCCGCCTCGGCGAGGGCGGCCCGGGCGCGGTGCAGGTCGGAGGGGATGTTGTCCTTGCGGGCGCTGACGGTCCGCAGCTCCGCCCGCAGGCTCTCCAGCTCCTTCGCCGCGGCCTGCTCGGCGAGGGTCGCCTCGGTGAAGCGCCGCCGGGCGGCCGCGCGCGCGTCGGCGTCGTTCAGCGCCCGGTGCGCCTGCTCGACGACGGCGTCGAACCCGGCGGCGTCCGACACCTCGGCCCCGACGTCGGTCAGCAGCGCGTCGAACCGGGCACGCGCCACGGCGACCGGTTCGATGCGCGCCTCCAGGCGGTCCACCTCGTCCTGCGCCTTCTTCAGGCGGTCGCCGCCGGCCGCGCCCAGGAGGTCCCGGGCCGCGTCGCGCTCCAGCCGGGCCGCCGAGACCCGCACGGTGAGCTCGGTCGCCTCGTCCCGGGCGCGGGCGCGGCGCCGCTGGAGGTCCGCCTCCGACGCGCGCAGCAGGTCCAGCCGCCGGCCCGCGAGCCACAGCGCGGCGGGGGCCGCCGGGTCCGAGAACTGTCCGACGGCGTCGATCATGCGCAGCCGTTCGACGGCCTGGTCGATCGCGGCGCGGTGCTCGCGGACGGGGCCGAGCGCGCGGACCTGCTGCTGCGCGGTGACCATCCGGTCGCGGGTGGCGGACAGCTCGTCGAACTGCTGCACCGCGCCGTCGGCCGTGGCGAACGTCGAGGGCTCCTCCAGGACCATCGTCTTGTAGAGGGCGTCGACCGTGGTGATCTGCTGCCCGGCCTGGATGCGGCCGAGCAGGCCCACGGCCTTGTGCCCGTCGCCGCTCGCGCCGATGCCGAGCGCGGTGTGCAGCCGCGCCGTGTAGTCCCGGTCGGTCTCGAAGCAGGTCAGCCCCGTGCGTGTCACGGCCCGGCGGTCGAACCGGTGCCGGGCCGCGTCCTCCAGGCCGCTCAGGTCGAACGGCCCGTCGCAGGTGCCGCGCACCGCCGTGACGTTCTCCAGCGTCCGGGCCGACGACGGCACGTACCAGGCACGGACGGCGGTGAAGGTGGCCCCGCCCTGGTCGACCCACGTCATCGCGATCGCCGACCAGGTGTCCTCCTTCTCGCCGCGCAGCACCCGGACCCGGGTCTCGCCGTCGACCCGCTTCTCGTCGAGCTTGCCGCGCGCGTAGGACAGGATGTTGCGCTGCTCCTTGCCGCGCGGCTTGCCGGTCACGCCGCCGTTGGACGCGCCGTTGAACGGCGTGGTGTGCGGCATGATCAGCGCGATGTAGGAGTCCATGAGCGTGGACTTGCCCGACCCCGAGCCGCCGCTGAACAGCGTGGCCCCCGGGGAGAACCGCACGTGGTGGTGACCGTGGTAGCCGCCCCAGTTGACGAGCTGCAGCGTCTGGGCCACCCACTGCTGGCCCGTCGAACGCGCCGGGACCAGCCCCCACAGCGTCTCGATCATGCTCACGACCTGTCCTCCTTGTTCCCGGCGAGCCAGCGCGTGAGCTCCGCGAGCCGGTTGTTGTCGAGCACGACCTCCACCAGCGGCGTGATGCGGTACCGGCCCGTCGACTCCTCGTCGATCAGGCCCTCGGACGCCAGGCGGCCCACGGCGTCGCGGATCTCGCGCTGCGGGCGCACGAGGTTGTTGTCGTCCAGGTCGAAGAACGTGAGCACGCCCTGCTCGATGTCCTCCAGGTCGATCCGCGCGGAGGTCTCGCCCGAGCTCGCCTCGTGCTGGTAGACGGTGCGCAGGTGCACCAGCACCAGCGTCTCGACGCGGTTGTACGGGTCGTCGCGCAGCAGGATCGGCACGTCGACCTCGCCCGAGCGGACCTGCTGCTTGTAGGCGATCCCGCGGTCGTGGTCGACGACGAGGCGCACGAACAGGTCGTGCAGGCGCGACTCGATCACCGACTGGTGCTCCAGGAGCGTCCTCCACTGCGCGCGGTTCTTCTCCGCCGTCAGGAACCGCCGCTGCAGCAGCCGGACCAGCACGCGCCGGACCTCCGGGTCCAGCAGCCCGCGGTCGCCCGCGAACAGCTCGGTCTGGTCGTCCTCCATCGGGGCGGGCTCGATGAAGCCCGCGTCCTCGGTGCCCGCCTCGTCCGTCACCGTCTCACTCATCCGCCGTCCCGCCCTCGTGCTCGTCCCTCATCGCCACACCACCGAACGCGAACCGCCGCCGTGCCCCGTCCGGCCGGACCGCCTCGACGGTCACCACCTCGTCCGTCTCGACCATGCCGTGCCGGTGCGCGATCTCCAGCAGGCCCAGCAGGTCGACCGGCCGCCGCAGCCGCTCGGGCGCGGACCGGAACGCCGTCGCGACGTCCACGGCCCCGTCCTCGCGGGGCAGCGCGGCCAGGTGCTTCTCCAGGTCCGCGTAGTGCGGACCGCCCCAGGCCCGCGAGTCGTCGTCCGGCACCACGCCCATCTCCCACGCCTCCAGCGGCGTCGGGGGAGCGGGCGGGCGCAGGCCGTCCGCCTTCTGCCGCAGGTGCCCGACGTCGGCCACCGGCAGGCGCCGCATCGGCTCGACCGCCTGCTTGTGCCGCGAGGTGGGCATCCACTGCTGGAACCCCGACATCACGTCGCGCAGCAGCCCGTCCACCTCCCGGTCCCGGAGCGGGTCGTGGTTGCGGATCTGGGTGGTGATGACGTGCGAGGCCTGCTGCTGCGCGTGCAGCACCTCGCGCACGCCCTGCTCGATGCGCCGCGCGATCTCGTGCAGCTCGCGCCGCTGGGGCGCGGGGAGCTGCTCCGCGAACGGGTGGCCCAGGATCACGCGGAGGTTCCCGGCGAGCTGGTCGATGTGCTCGGCCCGGCCGATCAGGGCGAGCGCCCCGGCGAAGGCACGCCCCTCCCGCGTGGACTCCATGATGTCCTTGCCGCGCGCGAGGTACTCGCGGAGCACCTCGCCCGTGGGACGCACGTCCTGCCGCAGGTCGGTGACGACGTCGCGCTGGACCTGCTTGATCGACTCGACCACGCGGGCGAAGTCGGCCGGCAGCTCGCGCGCGAGGTGCAGCACGTTCTCCGCCTCCTCCAGCAGCTGGTCGTCGCCCACCGGCTCGACGGCGCCCGTGCGCTCCAGCCGCTCGACCTCGGCGGTTCGCTCCCGGATCTCGGCGTCGAGCCGGGCGATCCGGGACAGCACGTCCGGGTCGGCGTCCTGCGCGAGCTCCTCGACGGCGTCGAGCAGGGTGCGCACCCGGGACTCGGAGACGCGCGTGCGCGCGCCGCCGACCCGGCCCGCGACCTCGAGGGCGCCGACGCCGTGCGCGGAGACCTGGTAGACCTCGACGCCGTCCTGCACGTGCCGCTTGAGCCAGCCCGAGCGCACCCAGCCGCGGCACAGGTCGCGCGAGCTGCCGACGGGGAGCGGCGCGTTGCCCTCCTCGCCGTACCCGGCGGCCCGCAGGCGGTCCAGGGCGGCGTCGATCTCCGCGTGCGCGTCGGCCACCGGTACCTGGGGCCGCTGCGCCGTGAAGACCAGCGCCAGCATGGTCACGACGAACGGCGCGTACGTCCCGTGGAGCAGGTCCAGCATCGGGTTCTTGAACGCTCGGAGCGCACCTTCGTACGCTCCCTCCACGGTGGCTGTGCTCATCGCCGACCAGGGTACGTGGACAGTCCGACATCGACACGCGTCGGCGGGCGGGCAGCGGGTGAGGAATGAGACGGGCGTGGGGGGCACCCCGGACATAAGGTTAGGCTTACCTCCCGTGACCGCCCCTACCGCTCTCCGTGGTGACGACCTCGTGCTCGGCTACCAGCGCACCACCGTGGTGCACGGCGTCGCCGTCCACCTGCCGCCCGGTGTCGTGACTGCGCTCGTCGGCCCCAACGGGTCCGGCAAGTCCACCGTGCTGCGCTCGCTGGCGCGGTTGCACCCGGTGCAGCAGGGGACCGTCAGCCTCGGCGCCACGGCCGACGACGCCGTCGACGTCGCGCCGCTGTCGGCGCGGGACTTCGCCCGGCGCGTCACGCTGCTCGCCCAGTCCCGCCCGCACCCGGCCGGGCTGGAGGTGCGCGACGTCGTCGCGTTCGGCCGCCACCCGCACCGCCGGCGGTTCGCGCCGCTGACCGACGCCGACCACGCCGCGATCGACCGCGCGATGGACATCACCGGCGTGACCGGCATGGCCCGCCGCGGCGTCGACCAGCTCTCCGGCGGCGAGGTGCAGCGCGTCTGGCTGGCCACCTGCCTGGCGCAGGAGACCGGCGTGGTGCTGCTGGACGAGCCCACCAACCACCTCGACCTGCGCTACCAGGTCGAGACGCTCGACCTGGTGCGCGACCTCGCCGAGGAGCACGGCACGGCGGTCGGCATCGTGCTGCACGACCTGGACCATGCCGCGTCGGTCGCCGACGCCGTCGTCCTGCTGCACCAGGGCCGCGTCCTGGCGGCCGGACCGCCCGCGCAGGTGCTCACGGCCGAGCACCTCTCGCTCGCCTACGGCCTGCCGATCGACGTCACCACCGACCCCGGGACCGGCCGCGTCCGCGTGCACCCGCGCGGGCGGCACCACGGTCGCACCCGCTGAACCCCCGATCTCGCAGCACCACCCAGCACCACCCGTAGACCCCAGACCCGCAGGACGCCGTCGGCGCCCGCACCACCCGCCGCACCCGGCACTGCACCGACACGACGTGTCACGAAGCTCGAGGAGACCCCATGACCCTGCGCAAGAAGGCGACCCTGGTGGGCGCCGCCCTGATCCTGCCGCTCGCGCTGTCCGCCTGCGGCACCACCGACCCCGGGGCGGCCGCGTCGTCCGCGCCCACCGAGGCCGCCTCGGGCGACTGCGCCGACGTGACCACGTCGACCGACCCCGTCACGCTGACCGACTCGTTCGACCGCACGGTCGAGCTCGACAAGCCCGCCGAGCGCGTCGCCGTCCTGGAGTGGCAGCAGGTCGAGGACGTGCTCAGCCTGTGCGTCGACCCGGTCGCCGTGGCCGACGTCAAGGGCTACGCCACCTGGAACGACGCGGAGGAGCTGCCCGAGGGCGTGACCGACGTCGGCACGCGCGGCGAGCCCAACCTCGACGCCCTGTACGCCGCCGACCCCGACCTGGTCATCATCGAGGCCTACACGCCCGACGACGAGATCATCGCCAAGCTCGAGGCCTACGACGTGCCGGTGCTGGCCACGAAGGGCGCCGACGCCGCCGACCCGATCGGGACCATGCTCGACACCTTCGGCATCATCGCCGAGGCCACCGGGCGCACCGAGCGCGCCGCCGTCGTGACCGACGAGTTCCAGCAGCACCTGGCCGACGCCAAGGCGCAGGTCGCCGAGGCCGCCCCGGCCAGCACCGACTTCGTGTACTTCGACGGCTGGGTCGACGGCGGCAACGTCTCGATCCGCCCGTTCGGCCAGGGCTCGCTGGTCGGCGAGCTGGGCGAGGAGCTCGGCCTCACCAACGCGTGGACCGGCGAGGTCGACCCCGCCTACGGCCTGGGCCAGTCCGACATCGAGGGCATGACCGACGTCGGCGACGCGACCCTGCTCTACACCGGCACCAAGGAGGGCACGGACGACTGGACCGCCGAGCTGACCAAGAACGACGTCTGGGCCGGCCTGCCCGCCGTCAGCGAGGACCGCGCACACGCGTTCCCGGAGCACATCTGGACGTTCGGCGGCCCCCGCTCCGCGGAGAAGATCGTCGACGCGTACGTCGACGTCTTCACGAACTGACGCCATGACCGCCACGCAGTCGCCGTCCGCGACGGACACCCTGCCCCAGGCCCCCGCCTCCCGCCCCGTCACCTGGGCGACGGGTGGGGCCGCCCTGGTGGTGCTCGCGCTGGCCGTGCTCGTCGTCGGTGCCTGGCACCTGACGCAGGGCACGTCCGGCGTGGGCACGGGCGACCTGCTGCGCCTGCTCACCGGGCAGGACGCCGGCGACGCGTCGGCGGTCCGCGACATCCTCGTCGGGTCACGCCTGCCGCGCCTCGCGGCCGGCGTGGCCGTCGGGTTCGCCCTCGGCGTGGCCGGGGCGCTCTTCCAGTCGATCGCCCGCAACGCGCTCGCCTCGCCCGACACGCTCGCCGTGACGGCCGGCTCCTACCTCGCGGTCGTCGTCGTGGCCGCCTTCGGCCTCGCCGTGCCGCTGTGGGCCTCGGGCGCCGTCGCCTTCGCCGGCGGCATCGCCGCCGCGGCGCTCGTGCTCGGGCTGGCCGGTGGCGCCGGGTCGTCGTCCACCCGCCTGGTGCTCGCCGGCTCCGCCGTCGCGCTGGCCCTGCAGGCCGCGGCCTCCGCACTGCTCATCCTGTTCCAGACGGAGACCACCGGACTGTTCGCCTGGGGCAGCGGCTCCCTGAGCCAGCTCAACCTCACGGCGTTCTGGCGGGCGCTGCCCGTCGTCCTGCTGGCCACCCTCGGCGGCCTCCTCGTCTCCCGGCGCCTCGACGTGCTCGGCCTCGGCGACGACACCGCCGGGGCGCTCGGCGTCCCCGTCCGCTCGACCCGCGCCATCGGCGTGCTGCTCGCGGTGCTGCTCACCGCCGCGGCCGTGACCCTGGCGGGCCCCCTCGGGTTCGTCGGCCTCGCCGCCCCCGTCGTCGCCCGGCTCCTGGCTCGCGTGGTCCCCGCACTCCACCGGCACGCGATCCTGCTGCCCGCCGCCGGCCTGCTCGGCGCGTTCGTCGTGGTGCTCGCCGACGCCGTCGTCCGCGCCGTCCTCGGCGCCGAGGAGGCGCTCGCCGTCCCCACCGGCGTCGCGACCACGATCGCCGGCGCCCTGATCATGGTGGTCCTCGCGCGGCGCCTGCGCGACGCCGGGCCGTCCCGCCGGCCGCCGACCGCCGGGACCGGGCCGCGCAGCACCCGCCGCTTCGTCATCGTGCTCGCCGTGTGCGTCGCCCTCGCGATCGGCGTCACGCTGCTCGGCCTGCTCGCCGGCTCCACCTGGCTGCGCACCGGCGACATCGCCCTCTGGCTCGACGGGCAGGGCCCCGCCGTCGTCCGGTTCGCGCTCGACGAGCGCGCGCCCCGCGTCCTGGCCGCCGTCGTCGCCGGGGCCGCCCTCGCGCTGTCCGGCACGATGGTGCAGGCCACCGCCCGCAACCCGCTGGCCGAGCCCGGCATCCTCGGGATCACCGGCGGGGCAGGCCTCGGCGCCGTCGTGGTCGTCACCGCCGTCGCCGGCACCACCTGGGGCAACGGCGTCGCCGCCAGCAACGGCGCGATGCTCGTCGCCGCCGTCGTCGGCGGACTGCTCGCCTTCGCCGCCGTCTACCTGCTCGCCTGGCGCGGCGGGCTGCACGCCGACCGCCTCGTGCTCATCGGCATCGGCCTGGGCTACCTGACCACCGCGCTGACCACGTTCCTGCTGCTGCGCTCCGACCCCTGGAACACGCCGCGCATCTACACCTGGCTGTCCGGCACCACCTACGGGCGCAGCCTCGAACAGGTCCTGCCCGTGATCGTCACGCTGGCGCTCGCGGCGCCGCTCGCCGTGATCGTCCGGCGCGAGCTGGACCTCCTCGCGCTCGACGACGACACGCCGCGCCTCGTGGGCGTCCGGCTGGAGCGCAGCCGGCTGGTCGTGCTCGCCGTCGCCGCAGTGCTGGCGGCCACGAGCGTGACCGCCGTCGGCGTGGTGGGGTTCGTGGGTCTGGTCGCGCCGCATGCCGCGCGTGCCCTGGTGGGCGGCCGGCACGCGCGGGTGCTGCCGGTCGCGATGCTGCTGGGCGCCGTGCTGCTCGGCCTGGCCGACACCCTGGGCCGGACCGTCATCGCCCCGGCCCAGCTCCCCGCGGGGCTCGCGGTCGCGCTGCTCGGCGCGCCGTACTTCGTCTGGCTCCTGGCGCGCTCGCGGGCGTGACGGCGGGGGGTCACGCCCGCCGCGCGGTGAACAGCAGGTACTCCCAGCCCATCGCGCCGTCGAGACCCTGGAACCGGGCGGCCAGGTCCAGGAGCGTGCCGTCGAGCTCGGCGGTGCGCGCGGCGTCGTCGGCCACGTTGCGGTACACCGCGATGGTGGGGCCGTACACGGCCTTGAAGAACTCGCGGAACTCCGTGCCCGTGGCGAACCGCGTGACGGGCAGCGACCGCACCTCGGCGCGCACGTCGGTGACCCGGTCGCCCAGCAGCGAGCGCACGTGCTCCTCGTCGCCCCACAGCGGCGGCGGCTGCGCTCCGGGCGGAGGAGCGGGGGCGTACGGCTTCATCGCGGCGAACATCTGGCCGATGAACCCGGCCGGCGTCCAGGCGACGAGCCCGATCGTCCCGTCGGGCCGCACCACGCGGACCAGCTCGTCCGCGGCGGTCTGGTGGAACGGGGCGAACATGACGCCCACGCAGGACAGCACGGTGTCGAACGCGCCGTCGTCGTACGGGAGCGCGTGCGCGTCGGCCTCGGCCCACGTGAGCTCGGCGCCCCGGGCCGCGGCGGCGGCGCGCCCGGCGTCGAACAGCTCGGGCGTCAGGTCGGACGCGACGACCTGCGCACCGGCGAGCGCGGCGGGGATCGCGGCGTTGCCCGACCCGGCGCCGACGTCGAGCACCCGGTCGCCCGGCCGCACGCCGGCGGCCTCGACCAGGACGGGGCCCAGCGCGGGGATCACCTCGGTGGCGACCGCCGGGTAGTCGCCGAGCGCCCACAGCGCGCGGTGCTTGGCGCGTACGGCCGTGAGGACCTCGGGCGGGACGCGGTCGGTGTCGGTCATGGGGCTGCTCCTCGGCTCGTGCCGTCGCGTGGCCCCCGCGGTCTCCAGTCAACGCCGGGTCCGGGCGGCGCACCACCACAGGCCCGAAACTCACCCGGTCCGGGCGGGCGATGGCAGATCACGACATGAGCGTCAGAGCATGACAACCGGGTGCTAGGGTCGGAGGCATGGATCTTGGGCTGCACTACTTCACGTTCACCCACCCGGAGTGGGAGACCACTCTGGCCGACCGCCTCACCGAGACCGCGCAGATCGCCGACGAGGGCGGCGTGAACCTCTTCACGGTCATGGACCACTGGTTCCAGATGCTCCACGCGGGCGGGCCGTACGAGCCGATGCTGGAGGGTTACACCTCGCTGGGCTACCTCGCCGGCGTGACGAAGAACGTCCGGCTGAGCCTGCTGGTCACGGGCGTCACCTACCGGCGTCCGGGCCTCCTGGCCAAGACGGTCTCCACGCTGGACGTGCTCTCGCGCGGTCGCGCCATGCTGGGCATCGGCGCGGCCTGGTACGACCGGGAGCACGCGGGTCTCGGCGTGCCGTTCCCGCCGACGGCGGAGCGGTTCGAGCGGCTGGAGGAGACGATCCAGATCTGCCGCCAGATGTGGTCGGACAACGACGGCGCGTTCGAGGGCAAGCACTACCAGCTCGCCGAGACGATCAACCTGCCGCAGCCGCCGCGCGGCACCGTCCCGGTGATGATCGGCGGGGGCGGCGAGCAGAAGACGCTGCGGCTGGTGGCCCAGTACGGGCAGGCGTGCAACCTGTTCGGCGGGCCCGGCGACGAGGCGCTGGCGACGGTCGCGCACAAGCTGGACGTGCTGCGCGGGCACTGCGAGCGCCTCGGCACCGACTACGACGCGATCGAGAAGACGATGCTCTACCAGGGTGACGCGACCGGTGACACGGACGCGTTCCTGAAGGACATGGAGCGGTACCGGGCGCTGGGCGTCTCGCTCGTGGGCCTGATGCCGACGCCGTACGAGAACCCGGTCCCGTGGGCGACCGCGCTGGCCGAGAAGGTCGTGCCCCGGCTGAACGAGGTCTGACCGGTCCGGAGCGGCCCGGCGCCTGGGGGGTCCGCTCAGGCGCCGGGGTGCTCGTCGGGCGAGGGCTCGTCGGTGACCACCAGGGCGCGCAGGATGGTCTCGGCCACGTCCCGCTGCGTGACGTTGCGGTGCTTGGAGGCTGACTCGATGATCCGTCTCGCCTCGCTCTCGCTGGTGTCGTTCGAGTGCATGATCGCCCCGACGGCGCGCTCGACCGCGGCGGTGTCGGACAGCTCGCGGTACAGGCCCGCGGTGGCGTCCTCGAGCTCGGCCAGCTCCAGGTGCAGGGCGACCATGGCTGAGGCGAGCTGTGCGTAGCCGTCCGCCGCGGTGAGGAGCTCGTTGGTCCAGGGATCCGGTGCGCGGGAGTACAGGTTGAGCGCGACGGCGACGTCGTCGTTGACGAAGGCGGGGACCGCGAGCGCGGAGACGAAGCCCTCGCGCAGGGTCTGGGCGCGCCAGGCATCCCAGCCGGCCGTCTCGGCGACGACCGGTACGACCTGGATCGTTCCCAGGTTGATGGAGTCGATGCAGGGTCCGGTCTCGGCCCGGGCCTCTGCCTGGTCGCACCGGCCGGCAGCGGCGGAGCTGCTGCCCGCGGCGACCGACACGCCGTGCTCACGGAAGATGATGCTGGCCTCGAGGCCGGAGCCGAGCACGGTGGCGGCCCGGCGCGCGAGGTCGTGGGGGGACGTCGAGATTCTCATCGCACGAGACCTTCTCCCGAGTCAGGGCATTGATTCGCCGGGTTCTCCACCCTACGCGCCGAGGGCGGGCCGACCGGGTTCAGGGCACCACGGCGATGTCCGGGGCGGCCAGTGCCAGCAGCACCACGCACACGACGGCGACGCACAGGCTCAGCGCGAACGGTGCGCGGCTGCGGGGCCGGGTCACGGCCACGGCTCCTGCGGCCAGGGCCAGGACGACGGCGACCACGCCGCCGGCCCAGGCCGCGGGTGCCGGGGGCCCGGCCGGCCCGACGACCACGACGGCGACCGCCGCGGTCAGGAGGGCGGGGGCGAGCACGCCGGACGCCCGGCGGCCGAGCCGGTGGGGCAGGCCGCGCACGCCGGTGGCGGCGTCGTCCTCCAGGTCGGGCAGGGTGTTGGCGACGTGCGCGCCCACGCCGAGCAGCGCGGCGGCGAGCACCGCCCAGGCGGCGGGGACGCGCGGGCCGGGCGCGGCGAGCACGACGAAGACCGCCAGCAGGCCGAACGAGAGCGCGTAGGGCAGCCAGGACCAGGCGGTCGACTTGAGCCGGGCGTTGTAGGCCCACGCCCCGGCGACAGCCACCAGGTGCGCGGTCCCGGCGGCGAGGCCCGCCGCCAGCGACGTGACGACGCAGACGGCGAGCGCCGCGAACGCGGCGCCGCGCAGGGTGGCCGCGGTGACGAGCCCTTGCACGACGGGCTTGTCGGCGCGGTGCACGGCCAGGTCGCGGGATGCGTCGATCCAGTCGTTGGACCAGCCGACGGAGAGCTGGCCCGTACCGACGGCCACGGCGACCAGCGCGACGACGCCTGCTCCGGACCCGAGGGCAGCGGCGAGCCCGGCGGCCAGGGCGGTGACCACGGCGGCGGGCGCGGGGTGGCTCGCGAGCACGAGGCCACGGCCGAGGCGGCGGGCATCGGTGCCGGTCATCATGGGCGGCACGGTAGTCCTGGTGGGCGCTCCCCGCGCGGCTGGGCTGGTCCTGGGTCAGGATGCTTAGGTGTCGCGCGTCGTAGCGGTCGAAGCGGTCCTGCCTCGGTACGTCTACGCCCAGGAGGCGATCACCGAGGCCGTGGCGCCCCTGGTGACGCCGGACCCGACGCGGGCCGCGCTGCTGAGGCGTCTGCACGCGAGCGCCGGCGTGCGTAGCCGGCACCTGGTGCTGCCGCTGGAGGAGTACGCGGGCCTGGGGTCGATGGGCGCGACCAACGCGGTGTTCGTCCGGGAGGGCACGCTGCTCGCGGAGCAGGCCTGCCGCCGGGCGCTGGCCGCGGCGGGGGTCGAGCCGGGGGAGGTCGACCACGTGTTCGCCACCTCGGTCACGGGGGTGGCGGCGCCGTCGCTGGACGTGCTCCTGTCCGAGCGGCTCGGCTTGCGTGGGGACGTGCGGCGCACGCCGTCGTTCGGTCTGGGCTGCGCGGGCGGAGCGGGCGGGCTGGCGCGGGTGCACGACCACCTGCTGGGGCGGCCGCGTGACGTGTCGCTCCTGGTCGCGGTCGAGCTGTGCTCCCTGACCCTGCAGCACGGCGACGACTCCGCGGCCAACCTGGTGGCGTCCGGGCTGTTCGGCGACGGCGCGGCGGCGGCCGTCGTCGTGGGCGCGCAGCACCCGCTGGCACGGGCGACGCCGGGCCGACGGCCGACGGCCCGGGTGCTGGACACCCGCTCGCAGCTCTACCCCGGCACCACGGACGCCCTGGGCTGGGAGGTGCGGGACACCGGGTTCGCGATCGTCCTCTCGGCCGACCTGCCCGACCTGCTGGGCGCGCACCTGCTCGCCGACGTGAAGGGGCTGCTGGCCGACCACGGCCTCACACCCGCCCAGGTGCCCACCTGGGTGGTGCACGCGGGCGGGCCGCGCGTGATCGACGCGGTGCGGGACGCCCTCGGGCTGTCCGAGGACGCCGTCCGGGAGAGCCGCGCGAGCCTGGCGGCCGCCGGCAACCTCTCCTCGGTGTCCGTGCTGGACGTCCTGGCCAGGACCCTGGAGAACGCCGAGGCCCCGCCCGGCTCGCCCGCCGTGCTCATGGCGTTCGGCCCCGGGGTGTCGTGCGAGCTGGTGCTGCTGCGGCTGGAGGGGAGCTGAGGTGCTCGGGTTCTACGTCGCGCTCGTGGCGGCGACGGGCGTGGAGCGCCTCGCCGAGCTCGTCGTGTCGGCCCGCAACGCCCGGTGGTCGTTCGAGCGCGGCGGTGTCGAGTCGGGCCGGGGGCACTTCCCGGCGATGGTGGCGCTGCACACCGGGCTGCTGGTGGCGTGCGTGGCGGAGGCGGTGCTCGCCGACCGTCCGTTCCTGCCGTGGCTGGGCTGGCCCATGCTCGTGCTCGTGCTCGCGAGCCAGGCGCTGCGCTGGTGGTGCGTCGCCACGCTGGGGCACCGCTGGAACACCCGCATCATCGTGGTGCCCGGCCTGCCGCTCGTGTCCGGCGGGCCGTACCGGTGGCTGCGCCACCCCAACTACGTGGCCGTGGTGGTCGAGGGGATCGCGCTGCCGCTGGTGCACACCTGCTGGGTCACGGCCCTCACGTTCACCGTGCTGAACGCGGTGCTGCTCGCCCGGTTCCGCATCCCGGCCGAGGAGCGGGCGCTCCGGCAGGCCGTGCCCGGGCCGGGGTGAGCGGCATGGGCCGGGCCGCCGCGGACGTGGACGTCCTGGTGGTGGGTGCCGGGCCGGTGGGCCTGGCCGCGGCCGTGCACGCGCGCGCCGCCGGACTCGACGTGCTGGTCGTGGACCACCGGGCCGGTACCCTCGACAAGGCGTGCGGCGAGGGCCTGCTGCCCGGCGCGCTGCGGGCCGTGCAGGCGCTCGGCGCCGACCCGCCCGGACACGTGCTGACCGGGATCAGCTACCGGGCGCCCGGGCGGCACGCCGACCACGAGTTCACCGCCGGACCCGGGCGGGGCGTGCGGCGCACCACCCTGCACGAGGCCCTGCGGGCGCGCGCCGCTGACGTCGGCGCCCACCGCACGTGCGGGCGGGTCACCGTCCTGCGGCAGGACGCCGCGGGGGTAGAGATCGAGGTGACGCCCGGCCGAGCGGACGACGGCCACCCGGCCCGGGACGCGGCCGACGGCGACGCGGGCACGGCGGGCGCACCGATCACCGTGCGCGGCCGCTGGCTGCTGGGGTGCGACGGCCTGCACTCCGCGGTCCGCCGCCTGGCCGGGCTCGACGTCCGCCCGGGGCCCGGGGCCGGCCGGGGAGCCGGCCGGCCGGCCGGCAGCCGGTACGGCCTGCGCCGGCACTTCGCCGTCACGCCGTGGACCGACCTCGTCGAGGTGCACTGGTCGCCGCACGCCGAGGCCTACGTGACACCGGTCGCCCCCGACCTCGTCGGCGTCGCGCTGCTCGCACCCCGCACCGTGACCGGGGCGGGGTTCGACACGCTGCTGCGCTCGCAGTTCCCGGAGCTCGCCGCCCGGCTCTCCGGCGCGACGGCCACCGGGACCGTGCTCGGCGCGGGCCCGCTGCGGCGCCGGTCGCGGCGGCGCACCGCGGGACGGGTACGGCTGGTGGGGGACGCGTCGGGCTACGTCGACGCCCTGACCGGCGAGGGGGTCCGGGTGGGCCTCGCGCAGGCGGACGCCGCCGTCCGCCACCTGGAGGACGCCGAGGCGTACGAGCGGGCGTGGCGCACGGTGACGCGCGACTACCGCGTGCTCACCACGGGCCTGGTCGCGTGGGCGTCGGGACCCGCACGCGGCGCCGTCGTGCCCGCCGCGGCCCGGCTGCCGTGGCTCTACGGTGCCGTGGTCGACCGGCTGGCCCGCTGAACGAGGTGCGCAGGGGTACCGTGGGAAGGTGGGCGAACGAGGGATCGGCCCGCCCGATCCGAGTGAGCATCCGGTACCGGCCGTCACCGCGGCCCCCCGCCGGCCCGCCAGGCGCGTGGTGCGTGACTACTCGGTCCTGGCGAAGGTGGTGCGGGAGTCGGGCCTGAACCGGCGGCAGTACGGGTACTACTGGACGCGCCTGGTCGCCACCGTCGCCGCCTTCGGGCTGGTCTGGACCGCGATCGTGCTCGTGGGCGACTCGTGGTGGCAGCTCCTGCTCGCCGTGGCGCTCGCCGTCGTGCTGGCCCAGCTCGCGTTCCTCGGCCACGACAGCTCCCACCGCCAGATCTTCCGTTCCCGGGCGTGGAACGACTGGACCGGCCGCGTCCTGGCGAACGCGTTCGTCGGGCTGAGCCACGCGTGGTGGACCACGAAGCACGACGCCCACCACTCCGCCCCGAACCAGGAGGAGAGCGACCCGGACATCTCGCCCGGGGTCATCGCCTTCACGCCGGCGGTCGTGGCGAGCCGCGACGGCTGGCGCCGCTGGTTCGCCCGCCGGCAGGGCTGGTTCTTCTTCCCGCTGCTGACGCTCGAGGGGCTCAACCTGCACGTGGCCAGCGTGCGCACCGTGCTCGGCAAGGCGCCCGTGCTGCACCGCGCGGTAGAGGCTCCCGTGCTGCTGACCCGCCTGGCCCTGAACGTCGCCGTGCTCCTGATCCTGCTGCCGCCCGCGATCGCGGCCGCGTTCCTCGCGGTGCAGCTCGGCCTGTTCGGCGTGCTGCTGGGCGGCGCGTTCGCCCCCAACCACAAGGGGATGCCGATCGTCCCGCCCGGTACCGAGATCGACTTCCTGCGCCGGCAGGTGCTCATGTCACGCAACATCCGGGGCAACGTCGCGGTCGACTTCTTCATGGGCGGCCTCAACCGGCAGATCGAGCACCACCTCTTCCCGAGCATGCCCCGGCCCGCGCTCCGGCGCGTCCAACCCCTGGTGCGCGAGTTCTGCTCGACCCTCGGCGTGACCTACACCGAGGTGGGGTTCTTCCGTTCCTACGGGATCGTCGTCCGCTACCTCAACGACGTCGAGCACCGCGCCCGCGACCCGTTCTCCTGCCCGCTGGCGACCCGGCTCGGGCGCTGAGGCGGCCGCGTCCCGCCCCGGTACGAGGGGCGTAGAGTCGAACGTATCCGGGCGAACGTGCCCCGCTTGAGGTGCGCGGGCCCGGAACCGCAGGGAGGCCGTCATGGCCACCGTCCCCACCCCCACCCCGCCGCTGCCCTCCGCCACGAACGGCAACCCCAACCGATCGGGCCACGACACGCTCGGGTCGAGCCACATCCGACGGACCAGCACCCACTCCGTCAAGGCGTCCCGCAGCCGAGCCGGGTGGCTCTGGGCCGGCAGCTGCCTCGCGGCGCTCGTGCTGGTCGCCCTGATCATCTTCATGCTGCAGAACACCCAGCTCGTGCTGGTCTCGTTCCTGGGCATGCAGGGCACGGTCCCGCTCGCCGTCGCACTGCTCATCACGGGGGTCGGCGTCGGCATCATCGCCCTCGTCATCGGCACCATCCGCAGCGCTCGGCTCCGGCGCCGCATCCAGCGCGGCAACTGAGCGATCCCGGCGCTGCCCCTCGCCTCCGAGGGGGTGCGCGACGGGACGCACACGGCCTGGACACCAGCGTGGTGTCACGAATGACGTCAGAGGCCTTGCGATGGCACCATGATGGTGTCATAGTGGTGCCATGGACCTGAACCGATACGCCGACGAACTGCAGCGCCAGCTCGCGACGGCCGCCGCCGCCGGTGGTGACGACGCCCGCGAGCTCGCCGCCCGCCTGACCGCACCGCTGGACGCCGCCGCGCGCCTCGTCCTGCTCAGCGCGCTCTCGGACGCCGCCGGGGAGATCTCGGCCGAGCTCGCCCCGGGCTCGGTCGACGTGCGGCTGCGCGGCGGCTCCCCGGAGTTCGTGGTCACCGCCCCCGCCACCGCTCCGGCGCCCGCGCCGGATGCGGCCGCGCCGGCATCCACCCAGGCCCCCGCTGCGGCGTCGGTCGCGGTGGAGGGCGAGGCGGGCGCCACCACGCGCACCACCCTGCGTCTGCCCGACCACCTCAAGGCGCAGGCGGAGCTCGCCGCGGCACGCGACGGCGTCTCGGTCAACACCTGGCTCGTGCGGGCCGTGGCCGCCGCCGTCGAGCGGCCGCCCGGTCGCCCGGCCACGCCGACCAGTCCCGAGCAGCGCGCCAACAGCCGCGTCACCGGGTGGGTGCGCTGACCGCACGCGCGACCGCGCGCCGCGGCACCATCCGCCCGCACACGTGACACCACAGCGACACCACAGACATCACCACCACCGTTCACACCGCCTTGGAGCCTTGCCATGCCTACCTTCCCCGCCCCCCACCCGGTCCCCGTCGTCGTGGACGTGCCGTTCGGCAACCTGCACGTCGTCGCCGGCGAGCGGGACGACGTCGTCGTCACGGTGCTGCCCACCGACAAGAAGTCCGGCAGCGTGCGTGCCGCCGAGGAGATCCGCGTCGAGCGGGACGGCGACGCCGTCACGATCACCTACCCGAACTCCTGGAAGCAGTACGTGCTGCCGTTCGCGGCCGGCACCGCCGACATCACCGTCGAGCTGCCCGCGGGCTCCGAGCTGCGCGGCAAGACCGGCTCGCTCTACGCCGAGGGCAGCCTTGCGACCGTCGACCTGACGCTCTCGTCCGGCAACGCCACCCTGGACGACGTCGACCGCCTCACCCTCAAGGTCTCGGCCGGGTCGATGTCGGCCCGCCGGGTCGCCGGACCCGCCGACGTCAAGGTGAGCGCCGGCTCGGTGCGCGTCGACGAGATCGCGGGGGACGCCACGATCCGCGCGAGCAACGGCACCACGACCGTCGGCGCCGTCACCGGCACCCTCCAGGTGCACGGTGCGCACGCCGACATCATGGTCAGCCAGGTGCGCGGCACCCTCACCGTGAAGTCCGCGCACGCGGGCATCCGGGTCAACAACCTGGAGTCCGGCAGCGCCACGCTCACCACGTCCTACGGCACCATCGAGGTCGGCGTGCCCGAGGGTGTGGCCGCCTACCTCGACGTCGCCTCCGAGCACGGCAGCGTCCGTAACCACCTGACCCCCACCGAGGGCCCGGTCGAGAACGAGTCGACCGCCGAGATCCACGCCAGCACCGGCTACGGCGACATCGTCGTCCGCCGCCCCTGACCCCAGAGATTTCCCCCAGCGAAGGAGAACTGGACATGACCACCGACCAGGCCACGGCGCCCGCCATCCGGGTGCACGGCATCGAGAAGGCCTTCAAGGACCTGCACGTGCTGCGCGGCGTCGACTTCGACGTCGCGGCCGGCAGCATCTTCGCCCTGCTCGGCTCCAACGGCGCCGGCAAGACGACGCTCGTGCGGATCCTGTCGACGCTGCTCAAGGCCGACGCGGGCACCGCCACCGTGCACGGCTTCGACGTCGGCACCCAGGCGGGCGACGTGCGTGAGTCGATCAGCCTGACCGGGCAGTTCGCCGCGGTCGACGAGATCCTCTCGGGCCGGGAGAACCTGGTGCTCGTGGCGAAGCTGCGCCACCTGCCCGACCCGGGCGCCGTGGCCGACGGCCTGCTGGCCCGCTTCTCGCTGACCGAGGCGGGCGGCCGCAGGGCCGGCACGTACTCGGGCGGCATGCGTCGCCGGCTCGACATCGCGATGAGCCTGATCGGCAACCCGCCGATCATCTTCCTCGACGAGCCGACCACCGGGCTGGACCCGCAGGCCCGGATCGAGGTGTGGCAGACCGTCAAGGAGCTCGCGAACAACGGCACCACCGTGCTGCTGACCACGCAGTACCTCGACGAGGCCGAGCAGCTCGCCGACCGTATCGCGATCCTGCACAAGGGCACGATCATCCAGAACGGCACCCTGGCCGAGCTCAAGGCGCTCCTGCCGCCGGCCAAGGTCGAGTACGTGGAGAAGCAGCCCTCCCTCGAGGACGTGTTCCTCACCCTCGTCGGCGAGCCCGACCCGGCCGAGCCCGGCACCACCACCTCTGACGACACGACCAGCGGCACCGCCGCGGCAGGAAAGGAAACCCGATGACCTCCCACGTCCTGGGCGACACCGGTGTGCTCACCGGCCGCTCCCTGCGCCACATCCTGCGCAGCCCCGACACCATCATCACCACGGCCGTCACGCCGATCGCGCTGATGCTGCTGTTCGTCTACGTGCTCGGCGGCGCCATCAACACCGGCACCGGTGAGTCGTACGTCAACTACATGCTCCCCGGCATCCTGCTCATCACCATCGCCTCCGGCATCGCGTACACCGCCTACCGGCTGTTCCTCGACATGCAGGGCGGCATCTTCGAACGCTTCCAGTCCATGCCGATCGCGCGCTCCAGCGTGCTGTGGGCGCACGTGCTCACGTCCGTGGTCTCCAACCTGATCTCGGTGGCGATCGTCATCGGCGTCGCGCTGCTCATGGGGTTCCGCACCGGGGCCTCGCTGCTCGACTGGCTCGCCGTGGCCGGCATCCTGGTCCTGTTCACCCTGGCCCTGACCTGGCTCGCGGTGATCGCCGGGCTCTCGGCCAAGACCGTGGACGGCGCGAGCGCGTTCAGCTACCCGCTGATCTTCCTGCCGTTCATCAGCTCGGCGTTCGTGCCCACCGAGACGATGCCCGGCCCGGTCGCCTGGTTCGCGGAGAACCAGCCGGTGACCTCGATCGTGGACACCATCCGGGCCCTGTTCGCCCAGCAGCCCGTCGGCAACGACATCTGGATCGCGCTCGCCTGGCTCGTCGGCATCCTCGTGGTCGCCTACGGCTTCGCGATCGCCGGGTACAAGCGCAAGATCAGCTGACGGCGTCGGCCGGCGAGAAGAGCGCCGCGCCGTCCGCCCCACCCCAGGGAGCGGACGGCGCGGCGCCGTCGTGCCCGTGCGACCGATCCAGCGCCGCGGCTCAGCGCCGCGGCTCCCAGCGGAACATCCGCAGGGCGAGCGTGACCGCCACGACCACCCAGGCGAGCGTGGGCGCGAGCAGCGGCAGCGAGTCGGTGAGCGGCACGCCGCCGTTCCAGGCGTTGACGATCAGCTCGGTGGCCGCCCCGCCGGGCAGCAGCCGCTTGAGCAGCGTGAGGTCCTCCGTGCCGGTGATCCCCACCCAGCTCGTGACGGCCACGACCCCCAGGCTCAGGGGCAGCGAGGTGACCTGGGCGTGCTCGGGGGAGTTCGTGATCCCCGCGGTGGCCAGCCCCAGGGCGAGCATCATGACGAACGTCGCGACGACGGCCACCACCAGGAGCGCCACGTCGGCGGGCCCGTCGCTCAGCCCGGCGAACACCGCGAGGATCAGCCCCACCTGGACCGCGGACAGGACGCTGATCGGCAGCACCAGGCCGGTCAGGATCGACGCGTCGCCGGCGGCGGTGGAGCGCAGGCGCTTGAGGAAGAGGTCCTGGCGGCGGGCGGCCAGGGTGGTCACCGTGGTGGCGTAGAGGCTGAACGCGGCGATGGTGAAGACGATGACGGCGCCGATGTAGCCGAGGCTGCCGATCTGCTCGAACGTCTCCCGGAACCGGATGAAGAAGACGCTGGCGGCCACGGGCATGATGAGGCTGGTGATCAGCACCGCCCGGTTGCGGAGGATCTGGATCAGCTCGCTGCGTGCGATGGAGAGCATGGTGGTGTTTCCGTTTCTCGGGGCTCGGGTCGGGGTCAGGCGAGGACGGGTTCGGCGTCGATGGCGCGGAACACGTCGTCGAGCCGGGTCGGCGCGGCGGACAGGCCGACCAGCTCGACCGAGTGCGCGTGGGCCCAGTCGAGGAGCAGCTTGAGGTCCTTCTGCAGGTCGAACGTCTCGATCTGGTAGGACCCGTCGGCCTGCGGCGCGGCCTGCAGCAGCGGCGCGGGCGCACCCGGCGGGAGCGAGAACTGGATGGCAGCGGGCAGGGTGCGGGTCAGCTCGGCGACGGTGCCCTCGTGGCGGAACGTGCCGTTGTGCATCAGGCCGATGCGGTCGGCGCGCTGCTGCGCCTCCTCCAGGTAGTGGGTCGTGAGGACCACGGTGGACCCGTCCTCGCGGAGCTGCTCGACGGCGTCCCACAGCGCGTCGCGCGACTGGATGTCCAGCCCGGTCGTCGGCTCGTCGAGGAAGACCAGCTCGGGCCGTCCGTACACGGCGGTGGCGAAGTCGAGCCGCCGCTTCTCGCCGCCGGAGAGCTGCGACACCCGGGTGTCGGCCTTGCGGGTGAGGTCGACGACGCGCAGCACGCGCTCCGCCGAGTCGGCGCGGCCGCTGAGCTTCCCGATCAGGCGGACGGACTCGGCGACGGTGAGGTCGGGGGAGAACCCGCTCTCCTGGAGCATGATCCCCATGCGGGGGCGCACCGCGCGCCGGTCGGCGGGGTCCTTGCCGAGCACGCGCACCGTGCCCGACGTCGCCTTGCGGTGGCCCTCGACGACCTCCAGGGTCGAGGTCTTGCCCGCGCCGTTGGTGCCCAGCAGCGCGTACAGCTCGCCCTGCTCCACCTGGAACGAGAGGTCCTTGACCGCGTGGAAGTCACCGTAGGTGACGTTCAGCCGGTCGATGTCGATGGCGGGGGTTGTCGTCATGCCTCCAGCACACCCGCCGCGGCCGTTCCGGACCAGTGTGCTGACGTCAGGTCCGCGGCATGACATCCCGGGGCGGAACGTATGACGCAGCGTCACTGCTGCGCCCGCGCGCGGCGACCATACTGGGAGGGGTCCCCTGCCGATCGACGAGACGACCCACCCATGAACGCTGGATCTGCTCGCCCGGGGCGCGGCCCGTTCCCGGCGGCCCCCTGGTCGCCCGCCGCCACCAGGGTCTCGCGGCGCCGGTTCCGCACGCTCAACCTGTCGATGATGCTGCCGCTGCTCGTCGCCGTCGGCGTGTTCATGCTGGTGCGCCAGGCACAGACGGCGCTCGACGCCGTCGTCCTGGGGCTCGGGATCGTCGCGGTGGTGGTGGCCTTCGAGCGCTGGACGGTCGGCGAGATCAACCGGGTCGCGCTGCCGTGCCTCCTGGTGGCCGCCGCGGTCTGGCCCTACGGGGTGCTGGCGATGGACGGCGACCCGCAGGCGGCGTACTACTCGCTCGCCGTCATCGGCGGCATGAGCGTCGCCCAGCTCCCTCGTCACCGTGCCGCGGCGGCGGTCGGGATCGCCGCCTACGTGGCGGCGGTCGGTGCGCTGGGCCTGGCCCGCACCGCCGACCCCGGGGTGGACGGCCTGCTCGCGAACGTCGTCATCCCGACCGGGGTCACCGTGGTGCTGATCGGCCTGATGTTCCCCAACAAGGGGTTCTACGACGTCATGGCGGAGCTGGAGGAGGCGCGCGAGCGCGACGCGGAGCTCGCGGTGGTACGCGAGCGGATGCGGTTCGCGAGCGACCTGCACGACATCCAGGGCCACACCCTGCACGTGGTCAAGCTGAAGATCGCGCTGGCGAGCAAGCTGCTGCACAGCGACACCGCACGCGTGGAGCAGGAGCTGCGCGAGATGTACACCCTGGTGGGCGACACGATCGCGCAGACCAAGGAGCTGGCCTACGGGCAGCGCAAGCTGAACCTGTCCGCGGAGCTGGAGAACGCGCGCAACCTCATGGAGGCGGCCGGGATGCGCGTGCGCGTGGACCGCCGGGCCGACGCCCACGCGACCGACCTCCTGGCGCAGGTGCTCCGGGAGACGACGACGAACATCCTGCGGCACTCGCGGGCCACGCTGGTCCGTATCGAGCTCACGGAGCACGGCCTCACCGTGGTCAACGACGGCGTCGCGGACGACACCCTCCCGGAGCTGCGCGGGCTCGCCACCCTCCGGCGCCGGGTGGCGGACGACGGCGGCGAGCTCACTGTGCGGATCGAGGACGGCCGGTTCGTGACGGCCGCCGTCTTCCCCGCCCCGGCGCGGGCCGCTACGCCCGCGCCGTGACGCCGGCGGACCGCCCGAACGGCCCCGTCTCCGCGAACGCGTGGTCGGCGAACCGCTCGCCGATCAGCCCGTGGGTCGCGGTGTCGGGGTGCAGGGCGTCCGGCAGCGGGTGCGCGACGGCGTCGTCCGCCCCGTACAGGGTGGTGCCGTCGAGATAGTGCAGGTTCGGGTCGTCCGCGCGGCGCTCGACCACCGAGGCCAGCGCGTCGCGGATGACCCGCAGGGTGAGCTTGCCCTGCTGCTGCTCCTCGCTGCGGCCCGTGGCGACGAAGCGCACGTGGTCGGTGCCGAGGGTGTCCGGGTCGACGGCTCCCGGGCCGGGGGTGTCCTCGTGGATGCCGCAGAAGATGGGCGAGACCAGCAGGAGCGGCGTGGTCGGGTGCCCGTCCCGGATCGTGTCCAGGAACCCGTGCACGGCCGGGACGAAGGTCCGCAGCCGCATCCCGTCGAGGTTGACGACGTTGATGCCGAGCTTGACGCTGATCAGGTCCGCGGGTGCGTCCCGGATCGTGCGCGCGACGAACGGGTCCACGAGTGCGTTGCCGCCGAACCCGAGGTTGCGCAGCTCGACGTCCCCGCGGCGCGCGGCAACGGCGGGCCAGACCTGGGTCGGCGTGCTCGCGTTGGAGCCGTGGCTGATCGAGCTGCCGTGGTGCAGCCACACGCGGCGGTCCGGCTCCACCGGGGCGACCGGCTCGTCGGTGCGCAGCCCGATCAGCTCGACCGACTCGTTGTGCGGCAGCCAGATCTCGACGAGCTTGTCGCCGGCGGGCAGGTCGTCGAACGTCGTGGTGTGCGAGGGGCCGGGCCGGAACTCGGTGGCGCCGGTCTGCAGGTCGGCGAGGATCACGTCGCCGTCGTCGAGCGGGCTGCTCGCGACGGGCGCGCCGTCGACCACCAGGTCGACGCTGCCGCGCGGGCGGTCCGCGCCGCGGTAGGCGAGCCGCGAGGGGTGGGTCTCGAGCGCGACGGTGCGCGCCGTCGTCGTGAAGACCACGCGGACGCCGGAGGGCTGGGCCTCCATCATCAGCAGGTGCGGGTCGGGGAACTGCGTGCGCGCCCACTGCGGGAGACGGTGCGGGCGCAGGCCCCGGGCCGTGGTCTCGACCTCGGCCGCGCCGTGCACGAGGGACGGGGTGAGGGGTGTGCTGAACATGGGGTGCTCCTCGTTCATTCGGTGGGCCAGGCCCGTAGGAGGGTGTCGAGCGCGACGACCGACCGGCGCCACGACACGTCGGGGTCGGGCTCGCTGTGGTCGAAGCTGCCGATGCGCTCAAGCGCCAGGTAGCCGTTGATCGTGCTGCCGAGCAGCCGGGTCACGTGCACGCGCTCGCCCGGCGGGATGTCGTAGCCGCGCAGCACGGCGTCGGTGAGGGCGACGATCGACCGGGCGGCGTCGGAGGCGACCACCGTGGGACCCGCCCGGCGCTGCAGTGCCTGCCACCGGCCCGGCGACTGCCGGGCGAACGCGCGGTGCGCCTCGGCCAGGCCCTCGAGCGCGGGCAGCCCGGAACGGCCCGCGACCGCCTCGGCGACCCGGGCGGTCAGGTCCGCCAGGGCGACGGCGCTGACGCCGTCCAGGAGGGCCGCATGGTCCCGGACGTGCGAGTACAGGCTGGGCGTGCGGACGCCGAGGCGGCGGGCGACCGCCGAGAGCGTGACTGCCTCCAGCCCGCTCTCGTCGGCCAGCGCCGCCGCCTCGGCGATCACCGAGGCGGACGTCAGGGGTGCGCGGGTCATGGACCCAGCCTACACCCTATAGGTTGTGGCCTACTGGCTTTCGGTCGCGGCGATCCGGCGCCGCATGCTCGCCGGGCGGAGCCAGGTCGCGGTGCGCCACAGCCACTCCACGGGGCCGTAGACGAAGTGCCGGAGCCAGAGCCAGCTGAGCACGGCCTGCACCACGGTCAGCACCAGGGCCAGGACCACCACGGGCGCCGCGCTGGTCATGTGGCCGAAGTCCACGACCAGCGCGATCAGCGCCACCACGATCGCCGCGCCCACGTAGTTGGTCAGCGCCATGTGGCCCAGCGGCTCGAAGAAGGCGGTGATCGCGCGGCGCGCCCGGGTGCGCCACAGCAGCGCCAGACCCGTGGTGTAGAGCACGGCCATGACCAGGCCGGCGACGGACCCCGCCGTCGAGAACCGCGGGTCGCCACCGGACGTCGTCAGCTGCCAGAACAGGGCCGGACCGGTCAGCACGGCGGCGCTAGCGAACACGATCGCGACCGCCCGGCCCGAGGACTCCAGCGCGCGCGGCAGGCCGTAGGCCGCCGCCCCCGCGCCGAGCAGGATGAGCCCCGGCACGGACGCCAGGCCGCCGCCGAACACCGCGTAGGCCACGATCGTGAGGGCGGCTCCACCGGCCAGCGTCACCCAGCGCGGGGTGAGCGCGACGACGGGCAGCATCAGCAGGCCCACGATGCCGTACTCCACCAGGACGTTGCCGGGGTAGACGAACATCAGCAGCCCGCCGATGATCGCGAGCCCCACGAGCCGGCGCACCGTCACCAGCCACGGGCGCGGTGCGCGGGCGCGGGCGCCGTCGAGCACGATCCAGAGGCTGATGCCGAACAGGAAGACGAAGATGGGCACGAACCGGGTCTGCACCGTGAGGTAGAGCGCGTCGAGCACCGGGTCCTGGACCGGGGCGCCGCCCTCCATCACGCGGGCCATGCCGAGCCAGGTGATGTCCACCGCGTTGACCAGCAGGATCCCGAGCACGGCGAAGCCGCGTAGCGAGTCGATGAACCGCCAGCGCTGGCGGGTGCCGGTCGTGGGACGGGTCGCGAGGGCGGTGCCGGGAGCGTTCATGACGGCCATCCAAACAAGCGGGGAAGGGCGGCGTCGTCCGCCCCGGAGACGATGTTCGACGCCGAGCACTCGGGGTGAACCCTGGTTGCGGGCACGGTCCTGACTGGGAGTGCCCGGGGCGGCACGGTTGGCCGGCTTCGTTCGCCTCGAGATCATCTGGCCCGTTTAGACCCTCGCAGCTGGTTACCTGACAGGAGCCGGTGGCCGGCCCGTAGCTTCCCTGAGCATCCCAATGGGGCGATTTGACCCCTCTCACGGCGTGGCGATCGGGGCCTGTGAGTGCTGCGCATGCATGCTCGGGACCATGGCGAACAGCGACGCCGAGAACGAGATCGAACCGCGGGCTTGGATTTCCGACACTGTGACCGGCGAGGTGCGGCCCGTTCTTAAGTCAGACCTTACGGGTCTGGACGAGTGGGTCGAGAACTGGCCAGTTGCACCAGACCTGCCTTCGTCGATCACATTCACCGGCTGGCAGGAGAGCGATGAGCAGCATCCCGTTGACGGCGGAAAGGCGGGGTATAGGATTGTATTCAAGACAATTCGAACTATCACTGTGCCAACGCTCGAGCTAGACGCGCTGAATCTGCGATTGTCACTTCAGAATGGCTCGGTTAATTGGGGAGAACCGCGATTCACTAACGCACTCCCTGGGAGACGGGAAGGCCACTGGCTGGTGCCAGAATGGGGCACACTGCGACTCGACCATGAGCCGCGCGGTTACGAGATCCAGGTGAACCCCGTGGTCGAGATGGCGGCGCACACCGAAAATACGCCGATGACGAACTACGTTGAGATACTGTACATGTTCAATGAGGATGTGACGGGCTCGCACGCCGAAAAACTCGCATTTGGTCGCAGTGCGACCGGCCCCCTGACCGCCGCGCTGGACCTAATCTACGGTGAGCGTCTGCTGGGTGCCGTAATCACCGAGGAAATAGGAGAAATATTTCCGGATTGGCACTGGAACCGACTCCTCGGTGGGCGCCACGTCGCCATGGAGGCACAAGCTCGACTTGACCAGCTGGACGCCAACGGTATCGTCGCGGCCCTAAACTCATTTCTAGAAATTCACGCGAGCCGTGACGACGAAGAGCGGGCGCGGGTCCGTATAGCTGCGCAATGGTATTGGCGGGCAGACCGCGACGCGGACCCGACATTGCGATTCCTGGGGTACTGGCTCTGTGTCGAAGCGCTAGAACTCGGAAATGCCGCCAATATCGCACCGGTGAAGGCGGCCGTAGCAGCAGCTGCCGACGCCACCGTCGCGGAAATAACGGAAGGCGTCGGGCGCATGTATGGCCTACGCGGAAATGTCGCTCACGGCAAAGTGCGCGACGTCAAGCCCGAAGATATCGATCGTGTTCGAGCCATTGCGGAAGCACTCCTCGAGTCCAACCTCTTGGGGACGGTGACGAACCCCAAGCGCGCTGCCCTCAGGAAAGCCGTCATTAAATCGGCAACGCAGACCAGCGCCAGCGTTCCGAGTTAGATCGCGGACGATGCGCTACCCGACATGGGCGCTCGCTCGTGATGGACACAACACGGAACCTGGACGCGTCGTGGCAGAGCAGCGGAAGCCGTCCAGCCGCAGTTCCTCCGAACATGATCGCAACGGGGCCACTGCCGCAACGAACACGCGAGTCATCGCCCGGGCGGCAGGCCGGTTGGCTGGAGTGGGGTCGGCGGCGGCTAAGGCGATGGTCGGAGTCGTGTCTGAGGCTGGCAGATTCAGCGATCGAGCCGTCACGATCTAGGAGGTTGAGGGCGTCGCGAGGACAGATGGCCCCGTCCCCAATTGTGCCGCGCCTCAACCTTGGGAAGCCAAGGGCGAGGGCGTGCTGGCCCTCTGGAAGACAGGCCACCTTCGACTTGCCTATATTTCGCTGCGGAGTCGTCGCTGCAACCGTGCACTCAGCCGTCTCGACCAAGCGCACTGGCTAGCGCCCGACTGGCCTAAGGTTCGCCGTTGGAGTGGAGAGCCGTGTTTGCACGACGGAACCGGGCGAGCCGGCGCCCCGGGAACCGTCTCGCACGCACCCGGCAGCTCCTTGGGATCGCCAGAGGCTACGACACGTCTCGGGTGAAGTGGGGAGTAACGCTAGTTGTGGCGGACGTGACCTGCGAAGATGTCCTCATGCCTATCGACACCATCGAGATCGACGACGCCCAGGTGGCTGCTGTCCTTGCCTTGCGTGAGGGGCACTTTTCCGATATGAAGTCGAAGGCTGTAGGTCCCGCAAAGTTGACGAAGGCTTTGAGCGCATTTGCGAATGCGGACGGCGGGGAATTGTACATTGGGATCGACGAACACGATGGAGTGTTCAGTTGGCGCGGATTCCCTGACGAGGAGGCGGCGAACGGTCACATTCAGATATTTGATCAACTCTTTCCGCTCGGAGATGGGTTTAAGTACGAATTTCTGTCCAGCAGTTCACAGCCGGGCGTCGTGCTCCACGTCATCGTGCTTCGGTCTGGTTCCATCCGAAAAGCTAGTGACGGGCGTATCTACGTGCGGCGAGGCGCGGCATCTCAACGTCTGGAAACGACTGCACAAATTGACCAGCTGGAACGCGATAAAGGAATTACCACCTTCGAATCGGAGACGGTAAATTCTCCACTGGACACGATTACGAACTCGGAAACAACGATCGAGTTCATGCTTGAAGCATTCCCGCTTTCTGAGCCCGATCGGTGGATGCAGATGCAGCGTGTGATTGTTTCGGGCAAGCCAACGGTGGCAGGGCTCCTTCTGTATTCGGATTTGCCTCAGGCCGAGCTTCCAAAGCGATCGTCGGTTAAACTCTACCGCTACAAGACCTCCGATGCGGAGGGTCGGCGAGAGACGCTTGACGGTCAACCGGCAACGATTGAGGGGCCTCTGTATAACCAAATCCGCGACGCTGTGCAATTGACGGCGAAACTCGTCGAGTCTATCGGAAAGCTTGGCGATGAGGGGCTTACTTCTGTCACGTATCCCCAGGAGACGCTCCACGAGATTATAACCAATGCGCTCATTCATCGGGATTACGGAATCGCGGACGATGTGCACATTCGAGTGTTTGACAATCGGATAGAGGTTGAAAGTCCTGGCAGGCTGGCAGGCCATGTCTCTCCAGAGAATATTTTGGACGAGCGCTTTGCTCGTAACGGAAGCATTGTGCGCCTAATTAACAAGTTTCCCGACCCGCCGAACAAGGATGTCGGCGAAGGGCTCAATACTGCCTTTGATGCGATGAAGAAACTCCAACTCAAGGAGCCGATTATTGTCGAGCTTAACCACTCTGTCATGGTTAATATTAGGCACGAGAAGCTCGCTTCGCCGGAGCAGATGATCATGGACTATCTCCGGCTCAATCTTGAAATAACTAATCGCATAGTCCGAGGTCTATCGGGAATTGGTTCTGAGAATAAGGTGAAGACCATATTTCAGGGGCTGATGAGGCGCGGCCAGATCGAGCGCGTGCCCGAAAAGAAGGGGAACCTGGCGGCGTACCGCCTGACCGAGGCGGGGCGGCGGTCCTTGGAGGAGTACGGCGGCAACTAGGCCGATCGCACTGTTGGAGATGCCGATAGTGCAGCCGGAAGGTCATCCTGCTGTCGCCACTGCCTGGTTGCTCAACGCTGCGAAGGCTCCCTCGTGGCCCACGTGGACAAGATCGATGGGCCGTATCACCCATGTCTGAGACAGATGCTGGCCTCACTGCCAATCCATGCGTTCGACGAGAACCGAGCGGCGTCCGCGGGGTAACCTCGGAGGCCTCGCCTCGTCCGGACACCAGCCACCTCGTTGCCCGAAGCCGTCGCGGGCACCGAGCGGCTCTGTCCCTCGACCGAAAGCAGGCCGCATGGATGTCTCGCCGCTCACCTGGACGCTCACGGTCGCAGGGATCGTGCTGCTGCTCCTCTTCGACTACTTCTTCCACGTGCGCAAGGCGCACGTCCCCGGGCTGAGAGAGGCCGCGATCTGGTCCTCGATCTACGTGGGGATCGCCCTGCTCTTCGGGGTGGGCGTGCTCGTGCTGGGTGGGGTCGACGCGGGGTCGGAGTACTTCTCCGGCTACATCACGGAGAAGGCGCTGTCGGTCGACAACCTCTTCGTCTTCCTCATCATCATGACGAGCTTCCGCGTGCCGCGGGAGGACCAGCAGAAGGTGCTGCTGTTCGGCATCACGTTCTCGCTGGCGGCGCGCACCGGGTTCATCTTTCTCGGCGCAGCCCTGATCAACTCGTTCGCCTGGGTGTTCTACCTCTTCGGGCTGATCCTGCTGGTCACGGCCGGCAACATGCTCAAGCCGGAGAGCTCGGAGTCGCGGCACGACGAGAACATCGCGGTGCGGGTAGCCCGCAGGCTGTTCCACACCAGCCCGGACTACGACGGCGACAAGCTGTTCACGATCCACGACGGCAAGCGGGCGCTGACCCCGATGCTGCTGGTCATGGTGGCGATCGGCGGCACCGACCTGCTGTTCGCGCTCGACTCGATCCCCGCGATCTTCGGCCTGACGCAGAACGTGTACATCGTGTTCACCGCCACCGCGTTCTCGCTCCTGGGCCTGCGCCAGCTCTACTTCCTGCTGGACGGCCTGCTCGACCGGCTGATCTACCTCTCGTACGGGCTCGCCATCATCCTCGCGTTCATCGGGGTCAAGCTGGTGCTCCACGCGCTGCACGAGAACAACGTGCCGTTCATCAACGGCGGCGAGCCGGTACCGGTCTTCGAGATCAGCACGGGCCTGTCGCTGACCGTCATCATCGGCGTGATCATCGTGACCGTGGTCGCCTCGCTGTGGAGCAAGGCGGGGCGTGCGCAGACCGCGATCGCCAACGCGCGCCGGCACGCGACGGAGTACCTGGACCTCGGCTACACGGCCGACCACGCCGAGCGCATCCGGGTCTACGCGGCGCTGTGCGAGGAGGAGACGACGATCAAGAACCTCGGCGAGAAGTACCGCCAGAAGGCCCGCGACGAGAGCGAGCTCATGGACCTCCTGCACCGCGCGCACGCCGAGCACGACGAGTCGGTGCGCCGGGCGGTCCGGGACGGTACGGCCTAGCCCGCCGCGGGGGCCGGACGGCGGCGGGCCCCGAGGATCCGTTCCGCCGCGACGTCCGCGCCCGCGAGCAGCGGGGACGGCACACCCGGGCTGGCCCCGATCGCCGATCCCCGCTGCACGGCCTCGGCGGGGATACCCAGCACGATGATGCGCTCGTCGACGCCGCCCGTGGCGTCCACGAGCGCGCAGCCGTCCCGGGTCACGTCGAGGCTCTCGGACGGGACCGTGCCGCCCGCCGCCGTGGGCAGCGGGTGGCGGCGGGCCCGGCCGGAGTCGAGCAGGGTCCGCAGCAGCGGGTCGTCGGTCGGGCTCACGGCGCCCCGGTGCATCCGCGTCTCGATTAACGCCCGCGTGCGGACGACGTCGCGCACCCGGCTGCGCGCGACGAACGCGCCGTCCTCGACCTCGATCCGCGTGTCCTCGCCGAGCAGCTCCACGATGCCGGCCCGGACGAGCGCCAGGAGCTGGGCCGTCCGCCGCGGGGGAGGGCCCGAGGCGAGCGCCAGGCCGAGCGGGATGAGCACACCCTCGCCCTTCGACTCCAGGGACGTGCCGTCGACGACGCCGGCCCGCGTGAGCCGGGCGACCTCACCGCGCAGCGTCTCCATGGCCTGGTTGACCCGGGCGCGCGGTGAGGTGAGCGGGGTCGCGACCGACTCCTGCTCGTCACGGACCCAGCGCTCGACCCACGCGGGCCAGTCGGCCGGGGCGACCAGCGGCGGCCGGTCGGCACGCGCGGGGTCGACGGCGTCCGCCGGATCGACGACGAGGGCGGCCACCACGCGCACCGGGTCGTCGGAGCGCTCCACGAGTTCCGCGAGGCCGTCCGGCGTCAGGCCCGGGCGCAGGGCGGACGGTCGGTGCTCGGCGAGGGCCGTCAGGTGGGCGAGCACGAGCTCGGCGGCCATCAGGGGCCAGACGTCGCGCGCCAGGTCGAGCACGTGCCGCCCGCCCGCGCGACCGGCCAGGGCGGCGAAGCGCTCGCGCGTCGCGATCCGCGCCGGGTAGGGCTCGGGCAGCCCGTCGGCGAGTGCGCCCTTTCCCCGGTACGGCAGCCCGCGCCGCGACCCGGCGAGCAGGTGCGGCTCGTTGCCGCTCGGCACGTAGCGCAGGGCGTCGCCCGCGTGCGGCCCGTCGGCGCCGCCGTCGTCGCAGGGGCGGCCCGACGCGTCGGTGGGCGCGCCGGTGGCAGCGTCGACGAAGTGCCCGCCGCGCCCCACGGTCAGCAGCGCGAGCACGTCGAAGAAGTTGGCGCCCAGGCCCGCGACCAGCACGTCCTCGCCCGCGGGCACGGCGGCCCAGTCCCGCTCGGCGGGCATGCCCGGCTCGACGTAGACCAGGCCGTGGGTGCGGGCGGCGTCGGCGAACCGCTCGGTCCGGGCGGAGCGGCGGGCCTGGATCATGCCCTGTGCGAGCACGACGACGGGGGTCGTCAGGAGCGTCGGGGTGCTCGGGACAGCCGGGTGAGCGGAGGCGCTCGCGGCGGCGGGTCCGGCGGGCGCGGCGTCAGGGCTCGGGGCGAGCACGACCTCCCGTAGACCGGACCCGGCAGCGCGCACGTCCACGACCGTGCCGTGCACCGGCACCACCTCGATGCTCCCGCGACGGGCGGCCTCGTCGAGCTGGTCCAGGTAGTAGACGCCCTGGAGCCGCCGGGTCGGGTACGAGCCGGGGCCGAGCCCGCGCGCCTCGTCCCGGGCCCAGGCGGTGTCCGACGTCGCAGTGCGCGCCCAGTCGACGAGGTCCGGCCCGGCCACGACCGGGCCGCTCATGGGGGTCGAGGCGTCGGCGTGGACGGTGGTGCGCGCCGCCCACGTGTTGTTCAGCAGCAGCGCGGACTGGTCGGTGCGCCACGTCGCCCCGGCGCCCACCTCCACGCGGTCGACGACGGCGACGCGCAGCACGGGCAGCGTCTCGTCCGGCGCGGCGCCCCAGGGAGCATCCGGCCGACGTCGTGCGGCGAGCCGGGCGACGACGGCGACGGCCCGCGGGCCCCCGCCCACGATCACGGCGTCGAACGGCGCCGCGGATGCGTCGCTCACGCGGTGCCGGGCGTCGGACCGGCCACGGCCGTCACCGCCTCCGCGAACGCCCGCTCGGCCGCGACCGATGCCGCCTCGGAGGCGGGCACCCCGGGGAACCGCTCGGGCAGCCCGGCCAGCACACCCCCGAGGATCTCCCGGCGCCGTGCCGCGCGCGTGGTCGTCGGCAGCGTGCGTAGGTAGACGTCGAGCCGGTCGGCGAGCACGGAGGGGAAGACCCGCTCCCAGCGCTCCCGCTCGGGTCCGAGCGAGTGCGCGCGGCCACCATCCGCTGAAACGGAACGCCCCGTCCGTTCTCCCGAAACGGAACGCCCTGCCCGTTCCGCCGCGGTCGCGGCCGTGTCCACCACGCCGTCGCGCACCACGACCCCGTAGGCCTCCAGCGCGGCTTTGACGGTAACGAGCCCCGCGGCGACATCGGCCAGCACGGCTTGCTCCGCGCGCTCGAGCGGGTCGCCGTAGCCACCGGCGCCGGAGGTGCGCAGCACCACGCGGTCGCCCGCGCGCAGCGGGTGGACGTCCACGACGGACAGCCGCCGCTCGTCGGTGCGTCCCTCATTGACCACGAGCTCGGTCAGCGCGCCGGGCCGGCCGCCCGCGAAGCCCCAGGGGCGGAAGCGCAGCCGCTCCAGCCCGCGGGCCAGCAGCCCGCCGTCGGTCAGCGCCTCGAACTCCAGCTCCAGGCCGGAGCCGCCCCGCCAGCGTCCGGCGCCGCCGGAGTCGGCGCGCAGCGCGTAGCGCAGCACGCGCACGCTCACGTTCGCCTCGACGGTCTCGACCGGGTTGTTGGACAGGTTGGAGATGCCGGAGTCGCGGCCGTCCGCGCCGTCGGCGCCGTGCCGCGCCCCGGTACCGCCGACCATCGGTTCGACGACGTCCACGCGGGACCCGTCGGCGGCGGCGAACACGACGGGCACGACCAGCCCGCTGGAGGCCGCGGGCAGCACCTCGGGCGCGGCCTGGACCAGCGCCCCGGACACCACGTCGTTCACGCGCGAGGTCGTGGCGTGCCGCACGCCCGTGGCGGCGGTTCCGGTCGCGTTGAGCAGCGTGCCCTCGGGCGCGGTGAAGCCGATGACGTCCATCAGCCCGCCGTTGAGCGGCACGGCCGGGTCGAGCGTGCCGACGATCGCGAACAGCCGCGTGACCACCCACGAGTGCGCGCGCCCGAACGTCACCATGTTCAGCGCGGCCTCGACCTGCGGGTCGGTGCCCGTGAGGTCCAGGTGCACGGCGCCGTCGTCGACCGTGGCGGTGACCACAACGCGCAGAGGCACGCCGCTCACGCCGTCGTTGTCGAGGAAGTCCTCGAAGCGGTAGGTGCCGTCGGCGAGGGTGCGCAGGGCGCTGCGGGCGCGGGCCGCGCTCTGCTCGCGCGCGAAGGCGCCGACGTCGGCGAACCCGGCCGGGCCGAGGTCGGCGGTGAGCTCGCCGACCCGCCGCCGTCCGGTGTCCAGCGCCGCGAGCATCGCGTGCAGGTCGCCCCGGTTGGCCTCGGGCGTGCGGGAGTTGGCCGCCAGGATCGCCTCGACCTCGGGGACCACGGTCCCGGCGCGCACGTACCGCACCGGCGGCACGCGCAGCCCCTCGGCGAACACGGAGTCGTTGAGCACGCTCACGGAGGAGGGCACGCGCCCGCCGACGTCGGACACGTGCACGAACGCCCAGCCGTAGCCGACCAGCTCGTCGCCGTCGAAGAACGGCGCGATCGCGTGGACGTCCGGCAGGTGCGTCGAGAGGCCGCCGGAGAGGTAGGGGTCGTTGGTCAGCACCACGTCGCCGGGCGCCAGCGGCCCGTTCGCGGTCGCGGCCTCGATCGCGGGGGTCAGGTCGAGCCCCACGAAGCCGGAGACGCCGACGTCCTGCGGGTAGGCGACGAACCGGCCCGACAGGTCGGCCACGGCGCACGCGAAGTCGGCGGCGTCGCGCACGTACAGGCTGCGGCTCGCGCGCCGCAGGGTCAGGCACATCTCCTCGACCGCGGCCTGCAGCCGCGTGTGGGCGACGTCCTTCTCGACCGTCGTCAGCACGGCTCAGCCCTCCTCGTTCTTGGTGGCGGCCTCGGCGCCGGACCCGGCAGGGCCCCGCACCAGGTGCAGGTTCCCGCCGTCGTCGGTCGTCGCGGTCCACCCGGCCGGCACGAGCACCGTCGTGTCGGGCTTCTCGATCACCGCGGGTCCGGTCACGGACGCCTCGCCGTCCTGCGCGAGCGTGTGCACGCTCGCCGGGCGCGGCGTGCCGTCGTACCGGACGTCGCGCGCGCCGGTCTTCACGAACGCCGCTCCGCCGTGCCCCGGCCGCACCTCGCCGAGGCGCACGCTGACGCTCGCGCGGAGAGTCTCGGCGCGCACGGTGGCGGTGGGATCCACGAACCCGTGGACCCGCTCGTGCTGCTCGGCGAAGCGGCGCAGCACGGGCTCGATCTCCAGGCGCAGCGGCTCCGCCCCGGCCCCGTCGGTCGGGCGCTCGGCGAGCACCACCTCCAGCGTGGTCGGCTGGCCCGCGTAGCGCAGGTCGGCGCTCAGCGTGACGGTTCCCGCCGCGGCGACGTCCTGCGTGCGCAGCCAGTCCAGCACCTCGCGCTCCAGCCCGGCCGACGCCGCCGTGAGCGCCTCGGCGTTCTGCTCGCCGACGACGGTACGCACCGTGCGCGCGACGTCACGTCGGATCGGGGCGATCGCTGCGCCGAGCGCGCAGAACGTCCCGGCCGCGGCGGGCACGAGCACGCGGCGGACGCCGACCTCGTCGGCCAGCAGCGCGGCATGCGTACCGCCCGCCCCGCCGAACGCGACGAACGTGTACCGCTCGGGCACCTCGCCGCGCACGGCCAGCACGGTCCGCAGGCGCGCGGCCATGCCGACCGACGCGACGCGCAGGGCGGCGTCGGTGACGCCGTCGGCACGCGCGGGCCCGGCCTCCGACGGCGCGGGCCCGGCCCCCGACACCTCGCCGTCCCGCAGCTCGTCCGCCACCCGCGCCAGCGCCGCCGTCGCGAGGTCCGCGCGCAGCGGGAACGTGCCGCCCAGGAACGTGGCCGGGTCGATGACCCCGGCGTGCACGTAGGCGTCGGTCAGCGCGGGCTGCGTGCCGCCCGCGCCGTACGCGGCCGGGCCGGGCACGGCACCGACGCTCGCGGGGCCCACGCGCAGCACCGGCCGGGCGCCCGACCGGTCGGCGCTGACCACGGAGCCGCCGCCCGCGCCGATCGCGGACACCTCGACCACGGGCGTCATCAGGGGGTGCGGCCCCACGGTGGCGGTCGTGGTGAGCACGGGGCGGCCGCCGCGCAGCACGCCGATGTCGCTGCTCGTGCCGCCCATGTCCACGGTGACCATGTCCGTGCCGGGCCACGCGGTCGCGGCGGCGGACACCCCGCCGGCCGGCCCCGAGAGCACCGTCTGCACGGGGCGCCGGATCGCGTCCTCGATGGACACCGAGCCGCCGTTCGACGTGGTGATGTAGACGCGGGCGTCGATCCTCAGGCGGGACAGGCGTTCGCGGAGCGCGGTGAAGTAGCCGGTCATCAGCGGCGTGATCTGGGCGTCCAGCAGGGCCAGCGTGGTGCGCTCGTACTCGCCGGCCTCGGGCCACACCGCGGCGGCCGACGTCACCGGGACGTCCAGGGCGGCGGCCAGCCGGTCGGCCAGCAGCTGCTCGGCCTCGCGGGCGGCGTAGCCGCCCACCAGGCTCACGGCCACGACCTCGGGCGCGACGGCGGCCAGCCGCTCCACGAGCCGGCCCAGCTCGGCGTCGTCCACCCCGTCGGCACCGGCCCCGTCGCCGACGGCGGCGCCGTCCGCGGCGAACCGCTGCGCCACCTCCAGCACGTGCTCGCGCGGCACGATGGGCCGCGCGGGGGTGGCGTGCAGGTCGAACGACCGCGGCATCCGCGCGCGGGCGATCTGCAGCACGTCCCGGTGCCCGGCGCTGGTCACGAGCGCGGCCCGGGCCACGCGGCCCTGGAGGATCGCGTTGAGGCCGATGGTCGTGCCGTGCGCGACGGCGGCGACGTCCTCCACCGCGATCCCGCGCGCCAGGAGCTGGGCCAGCCCGGTCTCGACCCCCTCGGAGGGGTCGTGCGGGGTGCTCGGCACCTTGTGCGTGATCGCGTCGGCCGGCGACCACGAGGCGCCGTCGCCGGGGACGGCGACCAGGTCGGTGAACGTGCCGCCGACGTCGATGCCGATGCGCCAGCGACGGCGGCCTGCGGGGACAGCCACGGGGGATGACATGGGCTACAGGAACCTCGAGACGTGGACGGTGCGGTCGAGCACGGCGATGGTCGCCACGCTGACGAGCAGCAGGAGCGTGGAGACGGCCGCGACGGTGGGTTCGAGCTGGACCTGCACCGCGGAGTAGATGCGCACGGGCACGGTGGCCTCGCCGGCGCCGGCCACCAGGACCGACACGGCCACCTCGCCGAGGGAGATCACGGCGCCGAGGAACGCCCCGGCGACGATCCCCGGCCGCATGAGCGGCACGGTCACGGTGAGGAAGGTGCGCAGCGGCGACGCCCCGAGCGACCGCGCGGCGCGGGGCAACGCGGGGTCGAGCGCCGCGGCGCTCACCGCGACGACCCGCACGCAGAACGGGAAGGTCACCACCAGGTGCGCGAGCCACAGGCCCTGCGCCGAGCCGACCATGCCGGTGCGCTGGAGCTGGTAGAGCAGCGCCAGGCCGACCATCACGCCGGGCACCGCCATGGGGGACAGGAACAGCAGGCCGAGCGCGCGCCGGCCGGGGAAGCTCCCCGCGCCGACGGCGTACCCGCCGAGGGTGCCCAGCACCACGACGACCGGCACGACGAGCAGCACGAGCAGCAGCGAGTAGCCGAGCGAGTCGAGCCACTGCGCGGAGCCGAACACCTCGGCGTACCAGCGCAGGCTCAGGCCGGACGGCGGGAACCGGAAGTTGTTCCCGGCGTTGAACGAGCTCAGCGCGACCACGGCGAGCGGGAGCAGCAGGAAGGCGCAGACGAGCACCACGGGCACGAGCGTCAGCGCGCGGCGGGCGCGGGCCCGGCCGGCGGCGCGCAGCACGGGACGTTCGGGGGCACGACGGTCAGGCACGACGCCCCCTCTCGGCGAACCGGCCCAGCAGGCCGATCAGGCCGCAGACCGCGAGCGTGACGGCCAGCAGCACGAAGCTCAGGGCGGCGGCGCGCGGCTGGTCGAAGGCGACCATGGCCTCGGTCTGGATCCGCAGCCCGGCGAGCGACTGGTTGGCCCCGCCCACGAGCAGCGGCGTCACGTACACGCCCATGCTCAGGGAGAAGACGATCACCGTCGCGGCCACGACGCCCGGGGTGGCCAGCGGCAGCACCACGGAGCGGAACGTGCGCAGCGCGCCCGCGCCCAGGTCGGCCGACGCCTGCAGCAGGCGGTCGTCGATCGCGCCGAGCGAGGCGGACAGGGCCAGCACCGCGAACGGCAGCAGCACGTGCACGACGGCGAGGAACACCGTCCACGGCGAGCGCAGCAGCGGCAGGGACTCGTCGATCAGGCCGAGGGCCTGGAGCGTGACGTTGACCGGGCCCTCGCCGGACATGACCACGCGCCAGCCGAACGACCGCACGACCTCGCTGGTCAGCAGCGGGGACAGCGTGATGACGAAGACCAGGGACTTGCCCACGCCCGACGTCGAGCGGGCGAGGTACCAGGCGAGCGGGAACGCCAGGACGAGGCACGTGACGCTGACCCGGACGGCGAGCCAGAGGCTCTCGACGACCGAGCCCCACAGGTAGGGCGTGCCGAAGACCTCGGCGTACTGCGCGCCGGTGAACCCGGGCAGCACGTTGTTCATCTGGTCGGTGGGGCGCAGGCTCAGCAGGAGCAGTCCGACGAGCGGCAGCAGGAACGCGACCACGACGAACGCCGTGGGCACGATCGCGGCGACGTGGCCGCGCAGGTCGCGGGTGCGGGTGGCCGGCACGTCAGGCCGCCCCGAGCGGCAGGAGGGCGTCGTCGGACCACGTGAGCCCCACGCTCTCGTCCTCGGCGAAGCGCCGCCCGCCGTCCGCGGGGCTCGCGAGCAGCTCGGTGCCGTCCGTGGTGCGCAGGCGGTACTCGTACCGCTCGCCGGCGAAGCCGACCGACAGCACGGTCGCGGCGGCGGCGTCCCCGCCCGGCTCGACGACCCGGACGTGCTCGGGCCGCAGGGCGACGGTCCCGGCATCGGCGGCGAGCCGGACCGGCCGGCCGAGCACCGAGCGGCCGCCGTCGGCGTCGTCGCGCACCGGCAGGAGGTTCGCAGCGCCGACGAAGTCCGCGGCGAACCGGGTGCGCGGGGTGCGGTACAGCTCCTCCGGGGTGCCGAGCTGCTCCAGGTCGCCGTGCGCGAGCAGCGCGACCCGGTCGGACAGCGCGAGCGCCTCCGCCTGGTCGTGCGTGACGAACACCGTGGTGGTGCCCACCTCGCGCTGCAGCTCGCGCAGCTCGTGCCGCATCTGGCGGCGCAGCTTGGCGTCCAGGTTGGACAGCGGCTCGTCGAGCAGCAGCACCCGCGGGCGGGTGACCAGCGCGCGGGCGATGGCGACGCGCTGCTGCTGGCCGCCGGAGAGCTGCTGCGGGTAGCGGTCCGCGTAGTCCGCCAGGTCGACCAGCCGCAGGGCGTCGCGCACGCGCTCGGCCCGCTCGTCGCGCGGCACGCGCCGGGTGCGCAGCCCGTACTCCAGGTTGCGCCGCACCGTCATGTGCGGGAACAGAGCGTAGCTCTGGAACACCAGCCCCGTCTCGCGACGGTTCGGCGCCACGTGCGTGACGTCCTGCCCGTCGATGGCGACGGTCCCGCTGGTGGGCGTGACGAACCCGGCGAGCACGGACAGGAGCGTCGACTTGCCACAGCCCGACGGCCCGAGGACCGAGAGGAACTCGCCCGCCTCGATCGTCAGCTCGTCGAGCTCCAGCACGGGCGCGCCGCCGTACCCGACGCTGAGCCCGCGGATCTCCACGCGGCCCTGCGTCGTCGTGCCCGCCGAAGGGGCCGTCGTCGGCGTCGTCATCAGCCGAAGATCTCCTGCCAGCGCGCCTGCAGGTCCGGGAGCTGCGGGGTGATGGCCTCGTAGTCGACCCACACGAAGTCGTCGTACGCGCCCTTGCCGCTGGTGATCTGCTCGTCGAACTGCGCCGGGTACTCGTTCTGGTCGTTGGAGGCGGCGTACCAGGTGCCCTCGGAGAAGACGGGCTGGTACTCGCTGGAGGCCACGTAGTCGAGGAACGTGTACGCGAGCTCCTCCTCCTGCGTGCCCTCGGTGACGAACAGGGAGGTCAGGGCGCCCACGGAGCCCGACGCCGGGTAGGCGAAGCCGATGGGCTCGCCCGCGTTCTGCTGGACGAACGCGCGGCCGTCCCAGTGCGCCGCGACCCAGGCGTCGCCGTTCGAGAGCGCAGTCTCGACGCTCGTACCGTCGGCGGGGAACGTCGAGGCGCAGTCCTTGAGGGTCTCGAGCTGCTTGAACGCGGCGTCCACGTCGTCCGGGTTGGTGATGGTGCCGCCGGCCTCGTTGATCAGGCCCGCGAGGAACTCGACGCCGGTGTTGAACGTCAGCGGCGAGACGGCCACGTGCCCGCAGTAGGCCGGGTCGAGCAGGTCGGACCAGTCCGTCGGCGGCTCGTCCACCTTGTCGGTGCGGTAGGCGATGCCGGTGGAGCCGACGGTCAGGGGCACGCCGTACTGGGTGCCGCCCACGTTGCTCTGCTCGGCGAGCACGGTGTTGAGCTGGTCGAACTGCTCGATCCGGGCGGTGTCGAGCTCGGCGACCACGCCAGCGGAGACCGCGCTCGGGATGACGTTGGGCGTGAACGCCACGACGTCGTAGGCGGGCGTGCCGTCCTTGGTGGAGCGCAGCGCGGTGAGCCAGTCGGCGGGGCCACCGGGGACGAGCTCGACGGTCGCGCCGGTCTCCTCCTCGAACGGCTCGACGAACGCCTTGTTGAACGACTCGCCCCACGACCCGGCGTAGACCGCGACCTTGAGGGTCCGGCCCGACAGGTCGCCGGCGGCGGCCTCACCGCCCCCGTCGTCGGCGGAGCAGGCGGCCAGCGAGCCGGTCAGGGCGAGCGCCGTGGTCACGGCGAGGGTGCGCGTCAGGGGCCGGGCGGCCCGGCGCGGGGAGCGGGAGGTCATCGTTGTCTCGTTCCTTCGGGGTGGTGGGGCGGCAGGCGGCGGTCCCAGGCGTAGTGCCGTTCCAGGACGGCGCCGAGCCGGAGCAGGAGCCCCTCGCCGCCCTGCGGCGCGACGAGCTGGGTGCCGAGCGGCAGGCCGTCGTCGTCCAGGTGGGTGGGCAGGGTGAGGGCGGGGGTACCGAGCACGCTCGGGACGGTGGTGAACGCGAGCGTGCGCTCGTAGACGACCGAGTCGCGCGAGGGCGCCTGCCGGGTCAGCTCGTCCAGGACGACGCCGGTCTCGGGCACGCGGGTCGCCGTCGTGGGGGTGAGGACGACGTCGGCCCCGCCGAACAGGGCCCCGGTGACCGTGCGGGCCAGGGTGCGCATCCGGACGGCCCCGCGCACGTAGTCGGCCGCGCCGAGGGCGTCGGCCCGGTCCATCACGCGGTGGATGTACGGCTGCAGCCGCTCGGGGTGGTCCAGCGGCGTCTGCCGCAGCCACGCCGGGATGACGACGCCCGGGTACAGGTCCATGATCTCGGCGCCCCCGTCCGGGGCGTCGAGCGCGACGACCGTGTGCCCCAGGGCGCGCAGCACGGCGGCGACGTCCTCCACCGCGGCGACGCACGCGGCGTCGACCGCGATGCGGGGGTCGAACGAGCGGGTGAGCAGGCCGACCCGCAGCGGGCCGGGAGCGTGGTCCAGCAGGGCGAGGTGGTCCGGGGCGGCGGGGCCGCGCGACCACGCGAGCGGGTCGGGTGCGGCCAGGTGCGTCACGACGGCGGCCGTGTCGGCCACGGTGCGCGTGACGACGCCCTCGGTGGCGCCACCCTCCCAGCCCTGGACGCGCTGGGGGAGCAGGCCACGGCCGGGCTTGAGGCCGACCAGGCCGCAGAACGACGCGGGGACGCGCAGCGAGCCGCCGCCGTCGCTCGCCAGCGCGACGGGCACGATGCCGGCGGCGACGGCCGCGGCGGACCCGCCGCTGGACCCGCCCGGCGAGCGGGTCAGGTCCCACGGGTTGTGCGTGACGCCGGAGCGCGGGCTCTCGCAGGAGGTGGTCATGGCGAGCTCCGGCGTGGCCGCACGCCCGAGCTGGACGAAGCCGGCCGCGAACGCCGCGGCGGGCAGCAGGTCGGTCGACGGCGCGGGCGTCTCGTCGATCGCGAGGGAGCCGCGGGTCCACGGCTGGCCCTCCACCGCGAACGTGTCCTTGACCGTGATCGGCACCCCGGCGAAGGGCGGCAGGTCCGCGCCGGCGGCCCGGGCGCGGTCGACGGCGTCGGCGGCCGCGAGCGTCGCGGCGTCGTCGCGCCACACGAGGGACCGCACGGCCGGGTCCACGGCGTCCGCCCGGGCGAGGGCGCGCTCCGCGACGGAGCGCGCGCTCTCGCGACCGGAGAGGATCCGGTCGGCCGTGTCCACCACACCCATATGTGATGGAAGATTCATGATCACGGGTAGACGTTAACCACGGCGAGCCGATCACTCCAAGCCGATCCCCGTGCCGTCCGCCTGATGAGACAACGGCTCCGCCGGGATGGAAGGTGGTCGCGCGACGGTGCGCTCGCCTGATATACATCTGGATGATAAGTGCCCGACCGTTCTCGGTCATGCCGTAACAGACCAACGAGGAGCGATGACGACCACAGGACCCGACGCCGCGAGTGCCGCCCCGGGCACGCCGTCCGACCTGATCGCCTCGGTGCGCGGGCTGTCCGGCCCCGCGCTCGCCGAGCAGCTCACCGCGTGGATCGAGCAGGGCGTGCTGGCGCCGGGCACCCGGCTGCCCACGATCGAGGAGGTCGCCACGGTGTCCGGCCTCGGCCGCTCGACCATCGCGGGCACGTGGTCGCTCCTGGTCGACCGCGGTCTGGTCACCACGCGGCGCCGTGGCGGCACCATCGTGGCCGGCCCCGCCAGCGCGCCCCTGTGGCCGCGCGCGGGGGAGCCGCCCGTGTTCGAGGGCTGGTCCTCGGTGGACCTCTCGTCCGCGCACCCCACCACCGACCGGCTGCCCGACCTGCTGGAGGCCTTCGCGCACAGCCTGCGCGAGCCCCAGACCAACTCGCTGCGCCGCGAGGCGATCACGCCCGCGCTGCTCGACGCCGTGCGCCAGGACTGGCCGTTCGACGCCGCCGAGTGGGTGACCGTCAGCGGCGCCGGCGAGGCCACCCTGCTCACGGCCGAGGCGGCCACCGCGCCGGGCGGGCTGATCGCCGTCCAGGAGCCCGCGGTCTCCGGGACCATCGGCAACCTGCGGTCCGTCGGGTTCGACGTCGTGGGCGTCGCCTCCGACGCCTCGGGCCCGCTCCCGGACGCCCTGGAGCGCGCCCTGGCCGCGGGTGCGCGCACCTTCGTCTACCAGCCGGGCGGGGAGTTCTCCCTGGAGGGTGCCGTCACCGCGCCGCGGCTCGCCGAGCTCGCCGACGTGCTCACGAGGCACGCCCCGGACGCCTGGGTGCTGGAGGAGGACGTGCTCGGCCCCCTGGCCCCGGTGCGGCCGCTCAGCCTGGGCGAGCTCCTGCCGGGCCGGGTCGTGCGGATCACGTCCTTCTGCCGTGCCTTCGGGCTCGACCTGCGCACCACGGTCGTCGGCGGGGCCCGCGACGTGGTGCTCGGCGTGCGCCGCCTGCGCAGCCACGGCATCCTCGCGCAGAGCCGCATCCTGCAGAACGCGCTCGCCTACCTGCTCGCCACGCCCGCCGTCGGCAGCCTCGTGCAGGACTCCGGCCGCTGGTACGCGGACCGGGGCCGGGACCTGACCCGGGCGCTCGCGGCGCGCGACGTGCGCACCGCGACACCCCCGGGCGGCCTGGTCGTGTGGCTGCGCGCCGAGAACGAGGACGAGGCCCTGGTCGAGCTCGGGGCGCGCGGCATGGTGCTCACGCCGTCGTCGCGCACGTTCGCCACGCCGCCCCGCCCTGCGTGGCTCCGCGTCGCCACACCCCAGATCCCGGCCGACCCGCAGCGGGTCGACGAGCTGGCCGAGGCGCTCGCGGGCGCCGCGCGGGGTGCGCTGCTGGCGGGCTGATCCCCGGACGGGGGTTCCGAGATGTGCCGGTAGGCGGCAGACTCGGGGGCCAGGAGCCCGACGACGGGAGGCGTGGCGATGGTGCTCGACGCGAGCGCCGGGACGGTGCCGGCAGCGCCGGAGCCCGGTGCGCCCCCGGCGAGCGCCTTGCGGCAGGCCGAACGGTCCGCGGAGCTGCTCGCCCTGGTGCGGCGGCGCGGCCGGATCGAGGTGAGCGAGTCGGCCCGGATGCTGTCCGTCTCCCAGGAGACGGTGCGCCGTGAGCTGCGCAAGCTGGAGGCGCAGGGCCTGGTGCGGCGCAGCTACGGGCTCGCCTTCCCGGTGGAGACCAGCTCGTTCGAGACGGCGCTGTCCCAGCGCCGGGAGAGCTTCCCGGAGGAGAAGGCGCGGATCGCCGCCGAGGTGGCGCGGCGCCTGGGCGAGGCGCGGACGATCTTCGTCGACGAGGGGTTCCAGCCGCTGCTCGCGGCGCGCGCCCTGCCGACCGACCGCGAGCTCACGCTGGTCACGTCGTCCCTGCCGGTCGCGACGGAGCTGTCGGCCCGGCCCAACGTGCAGGTGATCATCATCGGCGGGCGCGTGCGGGGCAAGACCCTGGGCGTGGTCGACGGCGCGGCCGTGGACATGCTGCGCACCTTCCGCCTCGACCTCGGGCTGATCGGCGCGAACGGGGTGACCGTCGAGGACGGCCTGACCACGCCCGACCCGACGGTCGCGAGCGTGAAGGCCGCCGCGATCGAGGTGAGCAGGCGCCGCATCTTCATCGGCGCGCACCACAAGTTCGGCGTGACCAGCTTCGTGCGGTTCGCCGGCCTGGACGACTTCGAGGCGATGATCACCGGCACGCAGCTCGGCTCGGCCCGGGCACGCGCGTTCCACGCGGCCGGGGCGGAGATCGTCCAGGTCTGAGCGGGCGCCGTCCGGGGGCCTCCGGGGCGTGACCGGTCGGCCCGTCGGGACCAGCAGTTCGTGCCCGGTCCGGGATGCGTTTTCCCAGGTGGCGGCCCGGTGTAGAACCGGGCAGAACGGACCCTGACGCCGGCCGTGCGGGCGTCCGGCAGCCGTGCCCGCACGCGCCGTCGGGCCCCCGGCCGCCCCCGGCTGTGCGATACCACAGTCTCGCTGACCGTTTGGGTTTCACCCTCGTTGACCCGGTTTGCGGCCAGGCCCACGATGTGCGGACCCGTGCCCCACCGGACGCCGAACGGCAGCACGCCGAGGCACGACGACGAGGCACCACGACACCTCACGACGACGTGACCAGAAGGGTCGAAGCAATGATGCTCACGAGAACTGCGCGCCGCCAGGCAGCGCCCGCCGGCCTCGCAGCCGCGGCGCTCGCGCTGGCGCTGACCGCCTGCGCCGGGGCGGGAGGCGGCGGGGACGGCGGCTCCGCCGGACAGGGCGGCGGGCCGGTCGAGCTCACGCTCGCGACCGTCAACAACCCGCAGATGAAGGACATGGAGGAGCTGAAGTCCGCCTTCGAGGAGGAGCACCCGGACATCACGGTGAACTTCATCCAGATGGAGGAGAACGACCTGCGCGACGCCGTCACCAAGGACGTGGCGACCGACGGCGGCCAGTACGACATCGTCACGGTGGGCTCCTACGAGGTGCCCATCTGGGCGCAGAACGGCTGGCTCACCGACCTGACGGGCGACCTCGGGTCCGACGCGGACTACGACGTCGACGACCTGTTCGAGCCCGTCAAGGACGCCCTGACGGTCGACGACTCCCTGTACGCCGTCCCGTTCTACGGCGAGTCCTCGATGCTCATGTACAACAAGGAGCTCCTCGACGCGGCGGGCGTGACCATGCCAGAGCACCCGACGTGGCAGGAGGTCGCCGACATCGCCCGCGAGGTCGACTCGGACGACGTGGACGGCATCTGCCTGCGCGGCAAGCCCGGCTGGGGCGAGGTCTTCGCGCCGCTGACGACGGTGGTGAACACGTTCGGCGGGAGCTGGTACGACGCCGAGTGGAACGCCCAGGTGGACCAGCCGGAGTTCGCCGAGGCCGTCCAGTTCTACGTGGACCTGGTCGAGGACGCGGGTGAGGCCGACCCCGTCTCCACCGGGTTCACCGAGTGCCTGAACAACGTGAGCCAGGGCCGGTCCGCGATGTGGGTGGACGCGACGGTCGCCGCCGGCCTGCTGGAAGACCCGGAGTCGTCGCAGGTCGCGGGCAAGATGGGCTACGCCCACGCGCCGGTGGTCGAGACCGAGGAGTCCGGCTGGCTGTGGTCCTGGAACCTCGCGATCCCCGAGACCACGCAGAACCGCGACGCGGCGGTCGAGTTCGTGAAGTGGGCGACGAGCAAGGAGTACCACCAGCTCGTCGGCACGGAGCTCGGCTGGAGCCGGGTGCCCCCGGGCGCGCGGAACTCGACGTACGAGATCCCGGAGTACGAGGAGGCCGCGGCGTCGTTCGCGCCCATCACGCGCGACATCATGCTCGCCGTGAACCCGGAGCAGCCGGGCGTCGCGCCGCAGTCGTGGACCGGCATCCAGTACGTGACCATCCCGGAGTTCCAGGACCTCGGGAACCAGGTCTCGCAGGACCTGGCCGACGTCTTCGCGGGCCGCAGCGAGCTCGCCCCCGTGCTGGAACGCGCCCAGGACCTCGCCCAGGAGGCGGGCGACGCCCAGAAGTAGCCGGACCCCGGGTGCGGGGAGCCGTACTCCCCGCACCCGGGTTCCTTGTGCCCAGGTTCCTCGTGCCCAGGAGGGCCACATGACCGTTCTCATGACCACCCCGACGCGGAGACGGCCCGCGCGGGCGGTGCCCACCGGGCAGCAGAGCCGCCGACGCCGTGTGGCCGTCTCGCGCGCCCTGCTCTGGCCCGCGCTGGCCACCTCGATCGTCCTGACCCAGATCCCGTTCGTGCTGACGATCTACTACTCGCTGCAGCGCTGGAACATGCTGCGCCCGGGCGACCGCGGCTTCACGGGTCTCGACAACTACGTGAGCGTGCTGCGCGACGGCTCGTTCCTGTCGTCGCTCGGCGCGACCGTCGCCGTCACCGGCACGTCGGTGGTGGCCTCGACCCTGCTCGGCATGCTGTTCGCGGTGCTGCTGGACCGCAGCTTCGTGGGGCGTGGCGTGGCCCGCACCCTGATGATCACGCCGTTCCTCGTCATGCCCGCCGCCGCGGCCCTGGTGTGGAAGTGGTCCATCCTGGACGCCGCCACCGGCATGGCCAACTGGGGCCTCGGGCTGGTCGGCCTGCCGCCCGTGGCCTGGAACACCGAGCTGCCGATGCTCACGATCATCCTGGTGCTGACCTGGCAGTACACGCCGTTCGCCATGCTGATCCTGCTGGCCGGGCTGCAGGCGCAGGACAGGGACGTCCTGGAGGCCGCCGCCGTCGACGGCGCCGGGGCGCTGCGCACCTTCGGCTCGATCACGCTGCCGCACCTGCGCCAGTACGTCGAGATCGCGGTACTGCTGGCCTCGATCATGCTGCTCCAGGTCTTCGACCCCATCGCGATCATGACCCGCGGCACGGGCGGTACCAAGACGCTCTCCTACCTGCTCTACGAGCGGGCGTTCGTGGGCCTGGAGGTCGGCGAGGCCGCCGCGTACGGCGTGATGACCGTGCTCGTCACGATCGTCGTCGCCTCGGTCGCGCTGCGCACCCTCTTCAAGGTCTTCTCCACGGAAGGGATCGACCGATGACCTCCTCGCGCCTGCGCGCGGCCCTGATCACCGCGGTCACCTGGGTGCTCGTGCTGATGTTCTTCTTCCCCGTGGCCTGGATGGTGTTCACGGCCTTCAAGCCGGAGCACCAGGCCGCCACGATGCCGCCCACGTTCGCCCCCGACCTCACGCTCGACCAGTTCGACGCCGTCTTCGCGCGCGACATGCTGCCGTACCTGATCAACTCGCTCAGCGCGAGCCTCGGGTCCACGCTGCTGGTCCTCGTCCTGGCAGTCCCCGCCGCCTACGCGCTGAGCATCCGGCCGGTCGCCAACGTGCGCGACGCCCTGTTCTTCTTCATCTCCACCCGCTTCATGCCGGTGGCCGCCTCGATCATCCCGGTCTACCTGCTGCTGCAGTCCGTGGGCGGGCTCGACAACATCACCTGGCTCACCATCCTCTATGTGGGCGTCAACCTGCCCATCGCCGTGTGGATGATGCGGTCGTTCCTCGCCGAGGTGCCGCGCGAGGTCATCGAGGCCGCGCAGCTCGACGGCGCCCGCCTGGGCACCGAGATCTTCCGCGTGGTGCTGCCCATCGTGCTGCCCGGCGTCGCCGCCGCGGGCCTGATCTGCTTCATCTTCGCGTGGAACGAGTTCTTCCTCGCCAACCTCCTCACGGCCCAGGTGGCGCGCCCCACCCCGCCGTTCCTCACGAGCTTCGTGGACGGCCGCGGCCAGTTCCTCGCCGTCCTGTCCGCGGCCGCGACCGTCGCCATCGTCCCCGTGGTGCTGGCCGGGTGGATCGCGCAGAAGCAGCTCGTCCGCGGCCTCGCGATGGGAGCGATCAAGTGACCCTGGACCTCGCCGTCCCGCTGCCGGGAGCGCTGCCCGACGGCGGACCCGGCACCGGACCCGATGACAAGGTGCCCGCCGTCAGCCTGCCGCCCTACGACCGCACCGGCCTCCGCGTGGGGATCGTGCACCTCGGCGTCGGCGGCTTCCACCGCGCGCACCAGGCGCTCGCGGTCGACGAGCTGCTGCGGCGCGGCGAGGCCCGCGAGTGGGGCATCTGCGGCGTCGGCCTGCTGCCCGGGGACGCCGCGATGCGCGACGCGCTGCGGGCGCAGGACGGCCTGTACACGCTCGTGACCAAGCACCCGGACGGGGGGCTCGACGCGCGGGTGGTCGGCAGCATCGTGGAGTACCTGTTCGCGCCGGACGACCCGGAGGCCGTGCTGGAGCGCATGGCCCACCCGGACACCCGCATCGTGTCGCTGACCATCACCGAGGGCGGCTACGGGTTCGACCAGGTCACCGGCGAGTTCGACGCGACGGCGCCGGCCGTCGTCGCCGACGCCCGGCCGGGGGCCGTGCCGGCCACCGTGTTCGGCTACGTGGTGGAGGCCCTGGCCCGACGGCGGGCGCGCGGCCTGCCGCCGTTCACCGTGATGTCCTGCGACAACGTGCAGGGCAACGGCGAGAAGGCCCGGACCGTGTTCGCCGCCTTCGCGGCCCTGCGCGACCCGGACCTGGGCCGGTGGGTGCACGACGAGGTCGCGTTCCCGAGCTCGATGGTGGACCGCATCACGCCCGTGACGACCGACGCGGACCGGGCCCTGGTCGCCGAGCGGCTCGGCGTCGCGGACCGCTGGCCGGTCGTCGCGGAACCGTTCTTCCAGTGGGTGCTGGAGGACGACTTCCCGCTCGGCCGGCCGCCGCTGGAGCACGCGGGCGTGCAGCTCGTCGCGGACGTCGAGCCGTACGAGCTGATGAAGCTGCGGCTGCTCAACGCGAGCCACCAGGCCATCGCCTACTTCGGGTGGCTGAGCGGCTACCGGTACGCGCACGAGGCGATGGCCGACCCGGTCGTGGCGCGGTTCGTGCGCGACTTCATGGACCGCGAGGCGACGCCGACCCTGCGCCCGGTCCCGGGCGTCGACCTCGACGAGTACAAGAGCTCGCTGGTGGAGCGCTTCGGCAACCCGGAGGTGCGGGACACGCTCGCGCGGCTGTGCGCGGAGACGTCGGACCGCATCCCGAAGTGGCTGGTGCCGATCGTGCGCGAGCAGCTGCTCGCCGGCGGCGAGATCCTCCGGTCGGCGGCGATCGTCGCGAGCTGGGCCCGGTACGCCGAGGGGACCGACGAGCAGGGCGAGCCCATCGAGGTGGTCGACCGGCTCGCCGACCGGCTCGTGCCGCTCGCCCGCTCGCAGCGGGGCGACGCCGTGGCGTTCCTGCGCAGCCCGGACCTGTTCGGGTCGCTCGCGTCCGAGCCGCGTTTTGTCGCGGCCTACCTCGACGCGCTCGGCTCGCTGCACCAGGTGGGGGCCCGCGCGACGCTGGAGACCCTGGTGGCGGAGGCGCCGCGGCCGGACCACCCCTGGGCCGGCCACGCCCCTTGAGGAAGGCGGCGATCCTCGCGTACGAGGCGGGGCTCGTCGAGCAGAAGTCGCCGTGAACCCGCCCATCCGGACCTGTCTCGGCTCCGAACCACCTGCGAGAACGCCGAACAGAACGGAGTAACGCCATGACGCAATCCATGTCCTCGACGCGCACTCGCGGGGTGTCCCAGTGGCTCGCCCTGACGATCGGCGCGGTCTACCTGCTGGTGGGAGCCGCGGGGTTCCTCGTGACCGGGTTCAGCGGGTTCGCCGAGCACGACCACGAGCAGACGCTGCTCGGGTTCGCCGTCAACCCGCTGCACAACGTCGTGCACCTCCTGATCGGGGTGCTCGGGATCAGCCTGTGGTCCACGATCGGCCGGGCGCGGACGTTCGGCTGGCTGCTCGTGGCCGGGTACGGGGCGGCGTTCGTGTACGGCCTGATCGCGGTGGGCAACCCCGAGATCAACTTCCTCAACATCAACGCCGCCGACAACGTGCTGCACGCCCTGAGCGTCCTGGCCGGGCTGGCCATCGCGCTCTGGCCGCAGCGCAAGGCCGAGGCCGCCGCCTACTAGGCGACCCTCGACCGCAGGGGGCCCCGGACGGGCCGGCGGGGCAACGCTCTGGACACGCTCGGTTCCGGCCGCGTGACCGTCACCCCGCCGTCGGCGGCTCCGTCGTGAACAGCCCCCGGTGCAGGATCGCCCGGGTCGTGCCCAGACGCGGCGGTGCCCCGGCGGCGGCGTCCACGGCGGCCGACTCCACGGCCGCGGAGGCCGCGGCCTGGACGGCCATCACCATGGGCAGCGTGAGCAGCACGTCCCCGGTGCCGACGCCGGGGTGCACCCGGCCGAGGGACCGGGCCCGGTCGAGCAGCGGGTCCAGCGCGGCCGCCGTCCGCGCGGCCAGGTCGGCGGTGCCGGGCATCCGGCCGTCCGCGACGACGCGCGCGAGCCACGGGGACTCGAACTGCACGTCGAGCAGGAAGTGGAACAGCCGCTCGGCGCCGTCGTCGGCGTCGGCCAGGGCGGCGGCCCTGGCCTCGATGTCCGTGACGTTGTGCTCCAGCACGGCCGAGGCGAGCGCCTCCCGGTTCTCGAAGTGGCGGTGCAGGGTGGTGCGGCTGACGCCGGCCTCGCTCGCGATCTCCTCCAGCGGCACGTCCGGGCCGCGCTCGGCGAACACCCGGCGGGCCGCCGCCACGAGCAGGTCGCGGTTGCGCGCGGCGTCGCGTCGCGTGCGTTCTACCACCATGGGCCGAGGGTAACGGCCCGGTCCGTGCGGGACGCCACAGGAGCAGGGGTTGAAAACGTACATGGATGTACGTTTTCATGTGGTCGGCGGGGGACACCCGCCGAACCGCTGACGAGAGGCCCTGCCTTGTCCCATCTGACCAGCACCGATACCAGCACCGACACCGATGCCGCCACCACCGGCCTGGGGTTCGACCCGGACGCCCTGCGGGAGAGGTACCGCCACGAGCGGGACCGGCGCGTCCGGCCGGACGGCACGGCGCAGTACCGGCGCGCCGCGGGGGAGTTCGGCTACTACGCGAAGGACCCGTACACCGAGCGGGTCGAGCGGGAGCCGCTGACCGACCGGGTCGAGGTGCTGGTGGTGGGCGGCGGGTTCGGCGGCCTGCTCACCGGGGCCCGGCTGCGGGAGGCCGGCGTCGAGTCGCTGCGGATGATGGACGAGGCGGGCGACTTCGGCGGCACCTGGTACTGGAACCGGTACCCGGGCATCCACTGCGACATCGAGTCGTACGTGTACATGCCGCTGCTGGAGGAGACGGGCTACGTGCCGAAGTGGCGGTACGCGCCCGGCGAGGAGATCCGGCAGCACGCTGTGCGGATCGCCGAGCACTACGGGCTGTACCGGGACGCCGTCTTTCACACGCGCGTCACGGAGCTGCGCTGGGACGACGCCGCCGACGAGTGGCTGGTGCGGACCGACCGCGGCGACACGATGCGGGCCCGGCACGTCGTGGTCTCCTCCGGCACGCTCTCGCAGGCCAAGCTGCCCGGCATCCCGGGCATCGAGGACTTCCGCGGCCACACCTTCCACACCAGCCGCTGGGACTACGGGTACACCGGCGGCACGGCGGACGGCGGCCTGACCGGCCTCGCCGACAAGCGTGTCGCCGTGATCGGCACCGGGGCCACGGGCCTGCAGGCGATCCCGCACGTCGCCCGGGACGCGGCGCACCTGTACGTGCTGCAGCGGACGCCGTCGTCGGTGGACGTGCGTGACAACCGGCCCACCGACCCGGCGTGGGCGGCCGGCCTCAGGCCAGGCTGGCAGCGCGAGCGGATGGAGAACTTCCTGGCGATCCTGGCGGGGGAGGACGTCGCGGAGGACCTGACGGGGGACGGCTGGACCGGCACCGCGCGGCTGCAGCGCCAGATGATCACCGGCGCGGTGGACACGACCCTCGACCCGGCCGAGCGCGAGCGGCTCGACGAGCTGGCGGACTTCGTCAAGATGAACCAGATCCGGGCCCGGGTCGACGAGGTGGTCACCGACCCCGCCACCGCCGCGGCGCTCAAGCCCTGGTACCGGTACATGTGCAAGCGCCCGGGGTTCAGCGACCAGTACCTGCAGTCGTTCAACCGGCCGAACGTGACGCTCGTGGACACCGCCGACCACGGCGGCGTGACCCGGATGACCCAGAACGCGGTGGTGGTGGGCGAGGACGAGTACGAGGTGGACTGCGTCATCTTCGCCACCGGCTTCGAGGTCGGGGTCTCGGGCGTGGTGTCCGGCACGCTTCCGGTCCTCGGGCGCGGCGGCGCCCCGCTGCTGGGCGCCTGGGCGCGCGGCCCGCGCACGCTGCACGGCTTCTACACCCACGGGTTCCCCAACCTGTTCCACCTGGGCGCGGCACAGAACGCCAACTCGGTGAACTTCGTGCACATCCTGCAGGAGCAGGCCGGGCACATCGCCGCCGTCGTCGCCCGCGCCGCCAAGACCGGGGCGCGGTACGTGGAGCCGACCGTGGAGGCGCAGGACGCCTGGGCCGCCACCATCGCGCAGGCGGGCGAGGGACAGGACAACTCGGCGTTCCTGGGCGAGTGCACGCCCGGGTACTACAACGGCGAGGGCACGCGGAAGGGCGGCGCGCCGACGTCGTACAGCCCCGGGCCGGTCGCCTTCCACCGGGTGCTGGCGCAGTGGCGCGAGGGGGACATGGGCGACGTGCTGGTCCCCGCCGGCCCGCGGTGAGTCGCCGCGCGGCTGATTCACCGAGGAGCCGCAGTGGGTCGACCTGGCGACCTGCTGGGCGTGGACGTGCCCCAGCACCGGAGGACCATCCGTCCTGCTGAGCCGCGCGCACGCGGCGCCCCCGATGCATGATCGACTGTGGCCACCTCGCAGCAGCGCGTCCCGCCGCCGTCCGTCCCGATGCCCGCACCGGACCCGTCGGTCCGGGAGGCCGACGACGTCGCCGCCGACCTCGGCGTCGACCCCACCACCGGGCTGACCGGAGCCGAGGCGGCCCGCCGCCTGGCCGCCGACGGCCCCAACGAGCTGCGCTCGCGGCCACCCGTGCCGCTGTGGCGCAAGGTGCTGGACCAGTTCCAGGACCCGCTCGTGGCGCTGCTGCTCGTGGCGGTGGCCATCTCGCTCGCCGTCTGGTGGGTCGAGGACGCGCACGGCGTGCCCGTGGACGCCGTCGTGATCGCCGCCATCGTGGTGCTCAACGCCGTGCTCGGCCTGGTCCAGGAGAGCAAGGCCGAGAGTGCCGTCGCGGCGCTGCGGTCCATGACCGAGGCGATGTCCACGGTGCTGCGCGACGGGCGCCGGGTCACGGTGCGGTCGGCCGAGCTCGTGCGTGGCGACGTCCTGGTCCTGGCCGAGGGGGACGCCGTCGGCGCGGACGCCCGCCTGCTCAGCGCGACCGCCCTGCGCGTCCAGGAGTCCTCGCTGACGGGCGAGAGCGAGGCGGTGCTCAAGGACGCCGCGGCGCTCGTGGCCCCGGCGCCGCTGGGCGACCGGTTCGACATGGTCTACAAGGGCACCGCCGTGGCCCAGGGCGTCGGGCGCGCCGTCGTCGTGGCCACCGGCATGAGCACCCAGATGGGCGACATCGCCCGGCTGCTCGACTCGACCGAGGAGGAGGTCACCCCGCTGCAGCGCGAGATCGCGCACGTCAGCCGGGTGCTCGGTCTCACGGTGATCGGCATCGCCGTGGTCGTGATGGTGCTGGCGGCCGTGGTCAACGAGGTCCGCACCCCGGCCGACCTCGTCACCGTGCTGCTGCTCGGCGTCTCGCTCGCCGTGGCCGCCGTGCCCGAGGGGCTGCCCGCCATCCTGTCCGTGGTCCTCGCCGTCGGCGTGCAGGCCATGGCGCGCCGCAACGCCGTCGTCAAGAAGCTGCACTCCGCCGAGACGCTCGGCTCGGCGTCCGTCATCGCGTCGGACAAGACCGGCACCCTGACCAAGAACGAGATGACCATCCAGCGGGTGGTCACCGCGTCGGGCGAGGTCACGCTCACCGGCGTCGGCTACCGCCCGGACGGGGAGGCGCTGACGCGCGGGGACGGCTCCGGCGCCGGGGCCGGCGACGACGACGGTGCCGTGCCCCTGACGGACGAGCGGCTCACCCGGGAGGCGGTCATGGTGCTCGGCGGCGGCTCCCTCGCCAACGACGCCCAGCTCGTCGAGACCGACGGCGAATGGACCGTCCAGGGCGACCCCACCGAGGCCGCCTTCCTCGTGGCCGCGCACAAGCTCGCCGGCACCGTGGACCGCGTCGCCGGCTTCGAACGGCGCGGCGAGGTGCCGTTCACGTCCGAGCGCAAGCTCATGTCCGCGCTCGTGGACCCGCCCGGCGACGGCGCCTGGGCGCTCGTCACCAAGGGCGCGCCCGACGTGCTCCTGCCGCGCTGCACCGACGTGCAGGTCGGCGACGAGACGGTCCTGCTCGACGACGACCGGCGGGCCCAGGCGCTCGCCGACGTCGAGCGCCTCTCCCGGCAGGCGTACCGCACGCTCGGCGTGGCCTACCGGCGGGTCCCCGAGGACACCGGGCCCGAGGGGCTCGAGGAGCACGAGTCCGACCTGGTCTACCTGGGCGTGGTCGGCATCATCGACCCGCCCCGCCCCGAGGTCGCGCCCGCGGTGGCCGAGGCCCGCCGGGCCGGCATCCGCGTCATGATGATCACCGGCGACCACCCGGTCACGGCCACCCGGATCGCGGGCGACCTGGGCATCGTCGAGCCGGGCGCTCGCGCGGTCACCGGCACCGAGCTGGACCGCCTGGACGCCGCCGGGCTGCGCGAGACCACCCGCGGCGTCTCGGTCTACGCACGCGTGGCCCCGCAGAACAAGCTGCAGATCGTCGACGCGCTCCAGGCCGACGGGCACGTGGTGGCGATGACCGGCGACGGCGTGAACGACGCCCCGGCGCTGAAGACCGCCGACATCGGCGTGGCCATGGGCATCACCGGGACCGAGGTGACCAAGGAGTCGGCCAAGATGATCCTCGGCGACGACAACTTCGCCACGATCGTCGCGGCCGTGCGCCAGGGCCGGATCATCTTCGACAACATCAAGAAGTTCTTGCGCTACCTGCTCTCCTCGAACATGGGCGAGGTGTGCACGGTGCTGCTCGGCGTGGTGCTGGCCGGAGTGGTCGGCCTGGAGGGGGCCGCCGGGGGCGAGGCCGTCGTCGTGCCGCTGCTGGCCACCCAGATCCTGTGGATCAACCTCGTCACCGACTCCGGGCCGGCGCTCGCGATGGGCGTGGACCCGGAGACCGACGACGTGATGGCGCGGCCGCCGCGCGGCTCGCACGAGCGGATCATCGACGCCCGCATGTGGACCGGCGTGCTGAGCATCGGGCTCGTCATGGGCGTCGCCACCCTGCTGACCATCGACATCTTCCTGCCCGGCGGCCTGGTCGAGGGGAGCGACGACCTCACCGTGGCCCGCACCGCCGGGTTCACCACCCTCGTCCTGGCCCAGCTCTTCAACGTGCTCAACTCCCGCTCCGAGACCACGAGCGCGTTCCATCGCATGTTCGTGAACCGGTGGCTCTGGGGCGCGATCGGGCTGGGGGTGCTGCTCCAGGTGGCCGTCGTGGAGGTGCCGTTCCTCCAGGTGGCCTTCGGCACCGCCGGTCTCGACCTGGCGCACTGGGCGGTGGCGGTCGGCATGGCGTCGTCGGTGCTGTGGTTCGACGAGCTGCGGAAGCTGGTGTGGCGGTGGCGGCAGCGACCGGTCGGGTGAGCCCTGGTCAGGGGGCGACGGCGGAGTCGGGTGCGTGGGTGTACTCCACCGGCTTCCCGGTCTGGTGTGCATAGCGGATCTCGCGTCGCGTGGACTCTCCGACGTACCCGCCCGGGTTGACCACCAGGACGCGGTCGGCGAGGTCGATCTTCGCGAGGTGCAGTGCGTCCAGCGCAGCCTTCTGCTCGTCGGTGATCCGGTCGCCGGCGTGCTCGAACACACCGGGCGCGACGACGATCGTCCCGGCGAGCGTGAGGTCACGGTTCACCGCGCGGAACTCCTGAGCGAACCGGGTCGAGCCGCACAGGCACACGATCTGCGGGCGGGTTTCCAACGAGGCCTCCTGGGGGCTGCGCCGGTGAGGGCCGGTGAGCGTGTTCGCCGGCTGGCTGACTGGCTAGCTTCGTGATGGTGATGGAGATGGAACCACAAAGGGCTTCGCCGTGTCGGACCCTGCCGGCGGTACGGCATCGTGCCGCTGCGCGCCTTCTGCCGCAGCCGTGACGCCCGCCGGGGCCTGGACGGCCTTCCGTCGCTGTGAGGGCATGGTCGTGACGACGTCGCACTTGTCGACCGGCCTCGTTTACGCGGCGGGCAGAACAACGAGCGGGTGTCAGTGGCTGGGCCTATGGTCGTACAAGTGTTGGGTCGAATGCTCGCGATGGTTGGACGTTATGGTGGGAGGGGGTGGCGGCATGGACAAGGTGTCGGTCGCCGGTGGGGCACGTGCGACGTGGGTCGCTCGCAGGCCCGGTGGGAGGGCCGTGCGGAGCCGCCCTGCGGCGTGGCAGGTCGATGACGCCGTGACCACGGCGCCCGTCGTGCGTGCGGACGATCTCGCGGACGGCAGCATGCCTGACGACGCGTGGCTCGCAGCATTGTTCGCCGAGGGTGACGCGCTGTTCGGCGAGTGTGAACCTAAGCGCGCCCCGGACGTCCCTGCGGGGCCGGACTGGTTCGACAGGGCGCCCGACGTGGCGTTGTCTCACGGCCCCGTGGCGGTGTGGCCGGTCGAGGTGTTGCGGGAGGCTCTGGCCGGACCGCCGGGCGCCGAGCTGGCGCACGTGGTCGCCGAGTACACCGGGCTGGGTGCCACACCATGCGGTGGCACAGGCGCCGAACTCGCCGGTGGACCGCCCGCCGAGTCCGCTGCCGGTTCCGCTGCCGCAGAGGCCGGTTCGGCCCGGCTCGGCGCGCTGTCCGACGACGCCCTCGCGGACCTGGTGGCCGCGTGCGTGCGGCTGCAGTCGTGGGCGGCCGGTGTGCAGGCGCGTGTCGTGGGGGAGCGGGCCGCGCGGGAGACGAGTCCGTTGGCTCATGAATCGCTGGTCGGGCAGGTGACGGCTGAGCTGGTGGTGACACAGGCCGAGGGGTCCGAGGTGGTGGTGCGGGCGGAGTCGGGTGCGGAGCATCCGACGGTGATTGCGGCGTTGGTTCAGGGTCGGATCGATGTGCGTAAGGCGCACACCCTGTTGCGGTCCGCTACGCGGCTCACGGTGGCTGAGCGTGCCGAGGCGATCGCCCGGTACCTGCCGCAGGCCCCGTACCGGACGTGGCGGTGGCTGCGGAACAAGCTTCTGGCGTTCGCGAAGGCCCGGCACGGCGCCGAGGAGACGGCCAGGGCCGCGGCCCTGGACCGCAACGTGCAGCTGGACCGGGCGGAGAACGACATGGGGTGGCTGTCGGCGTACCTGCCTGCGGTGGACGCGGCGGCTGTCTGGGGTGTCGTGGACGACATGGCGCACCAGCTCCGGTACACCGCTGGTGAGGAGCGCACCCTGGGTCAGCTCCGTGCGGACTGCCTGACCGGCATCGTGACGGGTCGGCTGTTGCCGGGAGACCGGTTCGCGCCCGGCATCCAGGCCGAGGGGAGCACGGGGATCGTAGAACCGGTGAGCACGACGACCTCAGGGAGCCCGTCTGGCGACGAGGCGGCAACCGACGGCAGCACCACGACCGCTATGAGGACGGGCAAGCCGACCGGCACGGCCAACACGAGCACGAATACGAGTACAAGTGCCGCCGACGGTTTCGTCTGCCCGTGTGGTGGACGGGCGCCCGTCGTGCAGGAGACGGTCGTGCGGGTGACGCCGACCCGGCCGGTCGTCCGGGTCACCGTCCCGGCGAGCACCCTCCTGGGCCTGGACGACGCCCCGGGTGAGCTCGACGGGTTCGGACCGATCCCGGCCGAGACGGCGCGACTTCTCGCGGAGGACGCCACCTGGCGGCGCCTGGTGACGGACCCGGTGACGGGAGTGCTGGTCGACTACTCGTCCCAGGCGTACACGCCAGGCAAGGTGCTCCGGGCGGCGGTGGAGGCTAGGGACGGGACCTGCACGTTCATCGGGTGCGACACCCCGGCGACAACGTGCGACCTGGACCACATCGACCCCTTCGACCACGAGTGGAGAGAGCGGGCCGGGGCTGCGGGGAAGAACCAGCCCGGACAGACGAACGCGTGGAACCTGCACGCACTCTGCCGCCGACACCACCTGCTCAAGACCCATGCCGGCTGGGGCGTCGAACGTGACCCGGTCACCGGGATCACCACCTGGACCACGCCCGCGGGCAGCACGCACGCCCGGCCGCCGACGGTCCTGGACACCCGGGTCGACCTGGACCAGGTCGACCCGGGCACCAGCAGCGACCTGACGGTGCGTGCCCTCACCGGACGCCGGTTGCCCCGTGCCTACATCACGGCCGAGCCGGCGGCAGCTGCCACCGACCCGCCCCGGTCGGGGGTGCCTCCGTTCTGAGCGGCGGGTTGATCCGGAGTCGGGCCCAGGTGTCGGCACTGAGTCCGCCTCGGCACCGGCACCGCCTCCGACGTCCGGTATCCACTCCGCCGCCTGGCGCGGTACCCGGTCCGGCCCCACCTCAGGCCGCGTCGCGGAACGCCTCCGCGGCGTGCAGCAGGTAGTAGGCCAGTCCGGTCTGCTGCTGTTCGAGCATCTGCCGGTGGAAGTCGTCCGTGACGAAGAAGCGCGCCTGGCCGGCGAATCCGGCAGGGTCCGTCGGGTGCGTGGCGTTCAGCGCCGCGAGGTGCCGCTCGATCGCGCTCACTACCGTCGGGTCGTCGGCGCGCAGCCCGGCGCGCAGCGCGTCGGCCATGGTCGTCATGAACGCGGTGGCCTCGGCGGCGGCCGCGTTCATCCGGTCGGCGTCGAGGCCGGCCGTGTCGAGCTCGACGCCGTAGGCGTCCCGCAGGTGGGCGTTCTGCTCGTCGAGGGCGTCCTGCCAGCCGGCCTGGTCCAGGCCGGTGAACATGCTGTCGGCAGCCATGGGTTCTCCCTTTCTCTCGTGTGCGATGGCCTGCTCGAGCGTCGCCAGCACCTGGGCGAGCCGTGCTCCACGTGACCGGAGCATGGCGCGCTGGCCCAGCAGGCACTCGAGCCGGGAGACGCGACCCGACAGAGCCTCCGCGATCGCGTCCAGCGGCATGTCCAGCTCCCGGAAGAACAGGATCTGCTGGAGTCGCTCGAGGTCGTCGTCCGAGTAGGACCGGTAGTCGTTGCGCTCGTCCCGTGCGGGGACGAGCAGCCCGATCCGGTCGTAGTGGTACAGCGTCTTGAGCGTCACTCCCGACAGCCGGGAGACGCGGGTGATCGTGTAGGTCATGGGGTCTCACCTCCTGCGCAACACCGTCGACCCTCCCCTGAGGGTAGGGTCAAGCGCCGCCCGCGCGGCCGGGCTCGACCAGCGGGAGCTGGGCGGACGTGCACCTGCTCCCGGTGGCGGACGCCGCCCTCGACGCCATGTCCCGGATGGAGGAGCGGCGGTGCGGATCAGCTGAGCCCGGCGAGCTGCTCCCGGGCCGCGTCGGCCCGCCGACGGTCGCCCAGTGCCTCGCGGATCTCCACGACCCGTCCCAGCGCGGCTGCCGCCTCGGCCCTCCGCCCCGTCGCGGCGAGCGCCAGGGCCCGCACGCGCAGGTACATGGCGCGGTGGGCGGGCACGTCGAGCTCGTCGACGGCGGGCGCGGCGGCGTCCGCGGTCGCGAGCGCGCCCGCGCCGTCGCCGAGCTCGACGAGGTTCTTGACGATCGCGGACGCCGCGGCGACCCGGGTGGTCAGCGCGATGTCCCGGGGGAACCGGTCCGGCTGCCGCTCCAGCAGGTCGATCGCGGCCCGGTCGGCGCCGATGGCGTCGGCGCGCCGCCCGAGCAGCGTGAACGCCTCGGCGAGCATGCGGTGCGTCTGGAGCAGGCCGGCCGCGTCGTCGGCGTCGGCGAAGCACCGGCGGGCGTCCTCGGCGTCGCGCACGACGTCGCCGGGGAAGCCGAGCAGCAGCTCGCACCAGCCCGTGTAGTACAGGGCCCAGCCCTCCTGGGCGCGGTTGCCCGCGCGCCGCGCGACGTCCCGGGCGCGGTGCGCGCGCTCCAGGCCGCGGGCCGGGTCGTCCCGCGTGTAGAGCTCGGCCCAGCTCAGGTACCCGAGCTGGGTGGCCAGCAGGTCGTCGTCGGCGAGGCGTTCCGCCCCCTGGACGGCCAGGGCATAGACCTCGTGCCACTGGCCCCACTGCGCCCACAGGTCGGAGAACCAGTGCAGCGACTCTGCCACGCGCACCACCAGGGCGTCGTCCTTGTCGGCCGCCGCGGCGCGCAGCGCGTGGAACCAGTGGTCCGCCTCGTCGTGCAGCCAGGCGCCGGCGGCCTCGCGGGTGGACAGGTCGGCCAGCCCGGGCTGGTCCGGGCCGCGCCCGTGGGCGGGCTCGAACCAGAGACCGGCGTCGACGGTGGTCGCCAGGATCCAGTGCCGCAGACGTTCCGCGTGCCCAGCCTGCGCGTGCGGGCCCTCGTCCTGGCGGAGCCGGTCGCGCGCGAAGATCCGCAGCAGGTCGTGCAGGTGGTAGCGGTCGTGGGTGGCGGCCTCCAGCAGGCCGAGGTCCACGAGCTCGTCGAGCAGGTCCACGGCCGCGTGCCGGCCGGAGCCGACCAGGACGGCGCCGAGCTCGGCGGTGAACGTGGGCCCGGTCAGGACGCCGAGGCGCCGGAACAGCGTCCGCGCGGCGTCGGAGAGCTGGTCGTAGGACATCGCGAACGCCTTGCGCAGCTCGAGGTCGCCCGCGCGGAACCCGTCGAGGCGGTGGTCCTCGGACGCCAGCCGGTCCGCGAGCCGGCCCGCGGTCCAGGCGCGGTGGCTCGCCACACGGTTGCCGGCGATGCGCAGGGCCAGCGGGCATCCGTCGCAGAGGTCGGCGAGCCGGTGCAGGTCGGCCTCGGGCGCCTGCGCGGCGGGGATGATGCGGCGCAGGAGCGTCACGGCGTCGTCGTGCGCGAGCCGGTCGAGCTCGACGCGCAGGGACGCGTCCAGCCCGGCCAGCGGACGGCGGGCCGTGACGATCACCGCGGAGGGCCCGGTGGCGGGCAGGACCGGGCGCACCTGCTCCTCCCCGGCGGCGTCGTCGAGGACCACCAGGACCCGGCGGTCGCCGAGGAGGGAGCGCCAGAGCGCGGCGGCGTCGTCCAGGCCGGGCGGCACGGAGCGCACGGCGGGCTCGCAGGCCTGGATCAGGCGGCGCAGCACCACGAGCGGGTCGAGCGGGCGCCCGCCGAACCCGCCCAGGTCGATGAACCGCACGGCGTCGAACCGGTCGCGGACGTCGCCCGCGGCGCGCACCGCGAGCGACGTCTTGCCGAGCACCGCGGGCCCGGAGAGCACCACGAGCGGCGACGGCGCGCCGTCGGCGCCCGACGCCACGTGCGCCCCGATCGCGGACAGCTCGGCGTCCCGGCCGACGAGGTCGGCGACGGCGCGGGGGAGCGGCAGCGGGGCGACGACGCCGGACGGGGGCCGGTGCCGGCCCGCCCGGGCCGCTGCGAGGAGCGCCGCGCGGTCGGCAGGCGCTAGGCCCAGGCCGTCCGCCACGAGGTCCACCGTGCGCCGCTGCGGACCCTGGCTGGCGCCGCGCTCGATGTCGCTGATCGTGCGGTCGCTCACCCCGGAGAGCTCCGCGAGCCGTTCGAGCGTCAGGTCGGCCTCGTGCCGGAACCGGCGGAGCAGCGGACCCAGCGCCTCGGTCATCTCTCCCCATTCCTGCGTGCTTCCTTCGTGGACGCAGTCACCGGTGACGGCCTTGGATCGAAGTGTCTCATCGTGACGGCCGTGCTCCCGCGGTCGTCCCGCGGAAAGGAACCCCATGTCATCCACTCCCACCATCGTGCTGGTGCACGGCGCGTTCGCCGACGCCGGAAGCTGGACCCCGGTCACGCGCGCGCTGCTCGACCAGGGCTTCCGGGTCGTCGTCCCGCCCGTGCTGAACCGCTCGCTGACGGGCGACGCCGCGTACGTGCGGTCCGTCGTCGAGGCGATCGACGGCCCCGTGCTGCTCGCGGGCCACTCCTACGGCGGCGCGGTGATCACGGTCGCGGGCGCGGCCGAGAACGTCGTCGGCCTGGTCTTCGTGGCCGGCTACGCGCTCGCCGAGGGCGAGAGCCTGGGCGAGCTGCAGGGCGGCTTCCCCGACTCCGACCTGGCGGCCCACCTGGTCTACACGCCGTACCCGGTCGACGGCGCCGAGCCGGGCACCGACGTGTCCGTGGCCGTCGACGCGTTCCCCGCGGTCTTCGCCGCCGGCGTGCCGGACGACGTCGCGACGGTGCTCGCCGTCTCGCAGCGCCCGCTGTCCGCCGTGGCCTTCGGGGAGCCGGCGCCGGTCGCCGCCTGGCGGACCAAGCCGTCCTGGGGGATCGTCGCGGCCGCGGACCACACCATCAACCCCGACGTCGAGCGCTTCGGCTACGAGCGCGCCGGGGTGCGGGAGAGCGTCGAGCTCGACGCGCCGCACCTGGTGATGCTCACCCACCCCGCCGAGGTGGCCGGGCTCATCGCCCGGGCCGCGGGGCAGACGGCCTGACCGGCGCCGCGCGGCCCGCCGCGCACGCCGGCCCGCCGCGCACGCCGGCCCGCCGCGCACCCCGGCACGCCCCAGCACACCCAGCACCCCCCCCGGAACGAAGGAACCGTCATGACCGCAAACCCCCACGGCCTGGCCCTGGAACCCGCCGCCCAGGCGTTCGCCGAGGCCACCGACAACCCGCCGTACCTGTACCAGCTCGCGCCCGCGGACGGCCGCAAGGCCGTCGACGACGTGCAGTCGAGCGAGATCTTCAAGCCCGAGGTCGACGACGTCTGGGTCACCGTCGAGGGCGGGCCCACCGGCACGGTGCCGGTCCGGATCGTCAGGCCCGCCGGCGCCCGGGGCCCCCTACCCGTGGTGCTCTACGTGCACGGCGCCGGATGGGTGTTCGGCGACGCGCACACGCACGACCGCCTCGTGCGCGACCTCGCGATCGGCGCGCAGGCCGCCGTCGTCTTCCCCGAGTACGACCGGTCGCCCGAGGTGCGGTACCCCGTCGCCGTCGAGCAGGCCTACGCCGTCGCGCGGTGGGTCACCAAGGAGGGCGCGGACCAGGGACTGGACGGCGGTCGCCTGGCCGTGGCCGGCGACTCCGTGGGCGGCAACATGTCCGCCGCCCTCACCCTGCTCGCCAAGGAGCGCGGCGACGTCACCTTCCGGCAGCAGGTGCTGTTCTACCCGGTGACCGACGCCGCGTTCGACACCGCCTCCTACCACGAGTTCGCCACCGGCTACTTCCTCACGCTGGAGGGCATGCGCTGGTTCTGGGACCAGTACACGACCGACCCGCAGGAGCGGGACCTGATCACCGTCTCCCCGCTGCGGGCCACCGAGGAGCAGCTCGCCGGGCTGCCGCCCGCGCTGGTCATCACCGCGGAGGCCGACGTGCTGCGTGACGAGGGCGAGGCCTACGCGGCCAAGCTCCGCCGGGCCGGCGTGGACGTGACCAGCGTCCGGTACGGCGGGGTCATCCACGACTTCGTCATGCTCAACGCCCTGCACGACACGCACGCCGCGAAGGCCGCCGTCGCCCAGGCGTCCGCCACGCTCCGGTCCGCCCTCCAGGACTGACCGGTCCCGGCGCGGGGAGGGACGCCGCACCGCCGACGCCCTCCCCGCGCCGACCCGCGCGGGCCGTGACAGTCTGCCTCCGGGGCACACGCACGGGCGCGCAGGCCTCGCCGTCCACCGGACCCGGGAGGCACCGCATGACCGCACCGAGCGCAGAGGCGGAGCCGCAGGCACTGCTGCCGCAGGCCAGGGTCTGGGCCATCTTCGCGGGGCTCATGCTCGCGCTGCTGCTCGCCGCCCTGGACCAGACCATCGTCGCCACCGCGCTGCCCACGATCGTCTCCGACCTCGGCGGCGCCGAGCACCTGTCCTGGGTCGTGACGTCCTACATGCTGGCCAGCACCGCGACCACCGTGCTCTGGGGCAAGCTCGGCGACCTGTTCGGGCGCAAGACCCTGTTCATCGCCTGCATCCTGATCTTCCTGGTCGGGTCGATCCTGTCCGGCACGTCGCAGACGATGGGCCAGCTCATCGCCTGGCGCGCCGTGCAGGGCGTGGGCGGCGGCGGGCTCATGGTGCTCTCCCAGGCGATCATCGGCGACGTCGTGCCGCCCCGGGACCGCGGCCGGTACCAGGGGCTGTTCGGCGCGGTCTTCGGCGTCTCCTCCGTCGCCGGCCCGCTGCTCGGCGGGTTCTTCGTCGACAACCTCGACTGGCGCTGGGTCTTCTACGTCAACATCCCGGTCGGGATCATCGCGCTGGTCGTCGTCGCCTCCGTGCTGCCCCGCATCACCACCGACACCAGGCCCCGCATCGACTACGCCGGCATCATCCTGCTCGCCACGATCTCGACGGCGGTCGTGCTGGTCACCAGCCTGGGCGGCACCACCTGGGGCTGGAGCTCCGCGCCCGTCTGGGCCATGATCGCGCTCGCGGTCCTCGGGCTGGTCGCGTTCGTCGCGGTCGAGCGGCGCGCCCCCGAGCCGGTGCTGCCGCTGCACCTCTTCCGCAACCGGGTCTTCTCCGTCTCCGCGGTCATCGGCTTCGCCGTCGGCTTCGCGATGTTCGGCGCCATCACCTTCATTCCGCTCTACCTGCAGACGGTCAAGGGCTCCACGCCCACCGAGTCCGGCCTGGAGATGACGCCGATGATGCTCGGCCTGCTCATCACGTCCATCGGCTCGGGACAGCTCATCTCCCGCACCGGGCGCTACAAGGTCTACCCGATCGTCGGCACCGCGGTCACCGCCGTGGGGCTCTACCTGCTCTCCCTCATGGACCAGGGCACCACCACGCTCCAGGCGGGCCTGAGCATGTTCGTGTTCGGCGCCGGGCTCGGGATGGTCACCCAGGTGCTCGTCATCGCGGTGCAGAACGCCGTGAGCTACCGCGACCTGGGCACCGCGACGTCGGGCACCACGTACTTCCGCACCATCGGCTCGTCGGTGGGCGTCGCGGTGTTCGGCACCATCTTCGCGAACCGGCTCGCGGCCGAGGCGGCGACGTCCGTGCCGGACGCCGCCCAGGGCACCTGCGGGCCCGAGGCGCTGACGGCGTCCACGCAGGCGCTCGCGCAGTGCCCGCCCGACGTGCAGACCTGGTTCCTCGACGCCTACACGGGCGCGCTGCACGTCGTCTTCCTGGGGGCGGTGCCGGTCGCCGTGCTCGCGTTCCTCCTGACGTGGCTCCTGCCCGAGGTCGAGCTGCGCACCGCCACGCGGGGCGGCGACGACGAGGTGGGTCACGCGACCGGCGCCACCTTCGCGCTCCCGTCGTCGCGCACGTCGCTCGAGGAGCTGCGCATGATCCTGTGGCGCCGCGTGGGCAAACGGGACCCCCTGCGGGTCTACGACCTCGTGGCGCAGGACGTCGGCCTGACGCCCGGCCAGGCGTGGATGCTCACCCGCGCCTCGCTCAAGCGCACCCGGTCGGTGCGCCTCATGGCCGAGCACACGGGCCGCCCCGAGGACGTGGTGCGCGGCGTCGCGGACACCCTCGCGACCCGCGGGCTGGTGGCCGTGGACGGCGACACGGTCCGGGCGCTGCCCGCGGGCGACGTCGTCGCGGAGGCGATCCGGGAGGCGGAGCGGGTCCGGTTGCAGCGGTACGTCGAGCAGTGGCCCGGCGGCGACGAGCCGGAGGTCACGCAGCTCGTGGACCAGCTCACGCGCCAGATCCTGACCGACCGGACGGACCAGGCCGGCAGCTCCGCCGCACGCCCGTAGGGTCTGCCCGCTAGCGCATCCGGTGCGGCAGCCGCACGGTGAACGTGGTCCCGGTCGCGGGGCCCTCGTCCGCCGTGCGGGAGCGGACGGCGATGCTCCCGCCGTGCTCGGTCACGATGGCGTCCGCGATCGAGAGGCCGAGGCCGGTCGACCCGCCGTTGCGGTTGCGCGCCACGTCGCCGCGCGTGAACCGGTGGAAGAGCGAGGGACGCAGCCCGGCGGGGATGCCGGGTCCGTCGTCGGTGACGTGCAGGACGACGGCGTCGCCCTCGCGCAGGAGCCGCACACGCACCTGCGTGCCCGCCGGCGTGTGGGTGCGCGCGTTGGCGAGCAGGTTCGCCACGACCTGGCGCAGGCTGGCCTCGTCCCCGGTGACGACCAGCTCGTCCGCCCGGTCACCGCCGGCGTGCGCGTCGTCGTCCGCCCCGCTCGGCAGCTCCAGCTTCCAGGCGTGGCCGGGGCTGGCCGCGTGGGCGTCCATGACGCCGTCGACGGCGAGCGCGACCAGGTCGACGGGCGCGCGGTCGAGCCCGCGTCCGGCGTCGAGCCGGGCCAGGAGCAGCAGGTCCTCGACCAGACCCGTCATGCGCACGGCCTCGGACTCGATGCGGTCCAGGGACCGCGCCGCGGTGGGCGGGAGCTCCTCGGGGGCGCGGTGCACGAGCTCGGCGTACCCGCGGATCGACGCCAGAGGCGTGCGCAGCTCGTGGCTCGCGTCCGCCACGAAGCTGCGCACCTGGGTCTCCGAGTCGTGCCGGGCCTGGAGCGACACCTCGACGTTCTCGAGCATGCGGTTCAGGGCGGCGCCCACCTGCCCGACCTCGGTCCGCTCGTCCGTGAGGGTCGCGGGCACGCGGGGGATGGCGTCGATCGCGCCGCGGGAGAGCTCGAGCTCGGAGACGCGGCTCGCGGCGTCCGCCACGCCGTCGAGCGGCCGCAGGGAGCGGCGCACCAGCCAGGCGCCGACGCCGACGGCGGCCAGCAGCGCCGCCACACCGAGCGCCACCTCGACGAGCACGTAGCCGTGCACGGTCGCGTCCACGGTCGCGGTGCTGGTCGCCACGACCAGTGGCTCGTCGTCGTCCGTGGTGACGTGCACCGCACGGAAGGCGCCGAGGCCGTCCAGCCGGACGTCGTGCGGGCGCCCGTCGGCCGGGACGTCCAGGAGCTCGGCGACCTGGTCGTCGTCGAGGGCCTCGCGCTCCAGCGAGGTCGTCACGTGGTCGGCGAGCACCGGCTCGCCGTCCACGTAGCGCACGACGGCGCTGCCGGGGCCCAGGCCCGGCGGGAACGCGGGCCGGGTGGTGTCGGAGGCCTCGCCCGGCGCCGGCATCGGCAGGGCGGGGATCTCCTGGCCCGGCTGGGTGCCGGAGGCGTCGTCGCCGGGAGCGGCGTCGCGGAACCGGATCTGCACGGGACCCTGTGTGAGCCGCTGGCTCGCCTGCTCCAGCTCGCTGTCCACCTGGTTCAGGAGCTGGGAGCGCAGCACCGCCGTCGACGCCACGGCCAGGCCCGCCGTGACCACGAGGACGACGGCGGCGAGCACGAGCACGAGCCGCCGCCGCAGCGCGGTGGGCCGGCGGGTCGAGGGGGCGCGGTCGGTGGGCGCGACGACGTCAGGCACGGGCCTCGTCCCTGACCTTGCCGGGCCGCAGCACGTACCCGACGCCGCGCAGCGTGTGGATCATGGGCTCGCGCCCCTTGTCGATCTTGCGGCGCAGGTAGGACACGTACAGCTCGACGATGTTCGCCTGCCCGCCGAAGTCGTAGTTCCAGACCCGGTCGAGGATCTGCGCCTTGGACAGCACGCGCCGCGCGTTGCGCATGAGGTAGCGCAGCAGCTCGAACTCCGTGGCCGTCAGGTGGATCTCCTCGCCCGCCCGCCACACCTCGTGCGCGTCCTCGTCGAGCGCCAGGTCGCCCACGGCCAGCACGCCGTTCCCGTTCTGCGCCGTCGCGCCCTGCCGCCGCAGCAGCCCGCGCAGCCGGGCGACCACCTCCTCCAGGCTGAACGGCTTGGTCACGTAGTCGTCGCCGCCCGCGGTCAGGCCCTTGACCCGGTCCTCGACAGCGTCGCGCGCCGTGAGGAACAGGACCGGGACGCGCTCGCCGTGCTCGCGCAGCCGGCTCAGCACCGTGAGCCCGTCCATGTCCGGGAGCATGATGTCGAGCACCACGATGTCCGGGACGGACTCGCGGACCGCGCGGAGCGCCGAGGCGCCGTCCAGGGCGGCGGTGACGTCCATCCCCTCCAGGCGCAGGGCGGACGTGAGGAGCTCGGCGAGGTTGGGCTCGTCGTCGACCACGAGGACCCGGACGGGCGACCCGTCCGCGCGGGTCGGACGGGGCTGGTCGGGGGAACCGGCGGGTGCGGAGCTCATCGCACCAGGGTGCGCCCCGATCCCGGGGTGTTCCTGGGCCGAACCTGTGCGTTGGCTATGTGCCGGGCCGGACCGCCCGCGAACGTGGAGTCGATCCACGTTCGCCTCCACGTTTCCAGCAGACACAAAGATTCACCCGGCAGGGTCGGTTTCTCGGTGTTCATCTGCTGGCCAGGTGCCGTTCATCTCGGCGCCGGGCTGCCGACAAGAGGAGCTGGCCCGTGCGACCCCTGTCCCGACGCGCAGTCGACCCACGTCCGAGACCGACGCCAGGCGATCGGTCAACAGGCGAGGAGCCGAACGCGCACGCCGCGAGCTCCGCACGCACGGCCACCGCGAGCCGGCTGCACGCCTTCAACCGGTTCGAGATCAAGTATCTCGTGCCGCAGGACCAGGCGGACGAGCTCCGCGCCGAGCTGGTGCGGCACATGGACGCGGACGCCTACTCGGGCGACGCGGGCTACCCGATCACGAGCGTCTACTACGACACGGCGCACCTGAAGTTCTACTGGGAGAAGATCGAGGGTCTGAAGTTCCGGCGCAAGCTGCGCGTGCGGCACTACGGCACGGCCGACGACCTGACGCCCGAGTCGGACGTGTTCGTGGAGATCAAGCAGCGCGTCAACCGGGTCACCCAGAAGCGGCGGGTGTCGCTGCCGTACCGCGACGCCCTGGCGCTGTGCTCGCCCGAGGGCTACGAGCCCACCGGCGAGATCAGCAACCGCGAGCGGGCCTTCCTGGACGAGGTGTCCACCCTCGTGGGCGAGCTCGACCTGCGCCCCACCGTGACGACCGGCTACCACCGCGAGGCATGGGTGGGGCGAGAGGCGGACCTGGGCCTGCGCGTCACGCTCGACCACCGGCTGCGCGGCCGGGACCGCGACTTCCACCTCTCCTCCGAGAGCGTCAACCGGCTGACGCTGCCGCCGCGCCTCTCGGTGCTGGAGGTCAAGGCGAACGAGCGGGTGCCCGGATGGGTCACCGACCTGACGGCCCGGATGAGCCTCGACGTCGTCCGGATCTCCAAGTACTGCCAGAGCGTGCAGGCGTTCGGACTCGCGCCCCGCTCGACGATGCACGCCCCCGACGAGGTCGACGCGATCCTGCGCGACGAGTCGGCCGGCGCACCCGGCACCGCGACCGCGGGACCGATCCACCCCGACGGCGTCGACGCCGCCGCTACCCGAAAGAGTGTTCTCGCCCGATGAATCTCCAAGACCTCAGCGGAACCTTCTCCGTCTTCGACGTGACGATGACGCTGGTGCTGTCGTTCGTCCTGTCCGCCGCCATCGGCTGGGTGTACAAGCGGACGCACCGCAACATCTCCTACAGCCAGTCCTACGTCCAGACGCTCGTCATCATCGGCATGGTCGTCGCCGTCATCATGCTCGTGGTCGGCTCGAACATCGCCCGGGCCTTTGCCCTCGTCGGCGCGTTGTCGGTGATCCGGTTCCGCAACGCGATCAAGGAGACCCGCGACGTCGGGTTCATCTTCCTGGTGATGGCGATCGGCATGGCGGTCGGCACCCGGTTCTACCTGCTGGCGGCCGCTGCGACCGTGGTCATCCTGCTGGTCGTCTTCCTCATGCAGCGGTTCGACTGGTTCAGGCTCGACATCCAGCGTCAGGTGGTCAAGGTCCAGGTGCCGCCGGAGTCCCGGTACCAGCAGGACGTCGCAGACGTGCTGGTCCGCATGACGCGTGAGTTCGAGCTCGTCAGCGTGGAGACCGTGCGCGGCGGGGCGCTGACCGAGCTGTTCTACTCGGTGCGCCTCAAGCCGGGGGTCACCACGGCCGAGATCATCGGGGCGCTCGGCGAGATCAACTCCGGGCAGAAGGTCACGGTCCTGACCGGCTACGACCAGTCCGACATGTGAGGAGGGCGACCATGAGCCTTGCAGACCTGCGCAAACGCCTTCCGGTGCGGCTGCGCCAGCACTGGATCCCACTGACCGCCGGCTTGGCAGGGATCGTGGTCGCCCTGACCGTCTTCGGCGACGTGACGGTCCGGCCGTACTCGACGAGCTCGGCCGCCGTCACCGACGAGGAGCGCATCACCCAGGACATCGAGGGCACGGTCGACCTGTTCGACGACTCCGTCGATCACGAGATCTCGCTGTCCTACTCCCAGGACGACTACGACCGGATGCTCGACACGTACTTCGCCGAGGGGGAGAAGGAGTGGATGACGGCCGACCTGACGGTCGACGGCACCACGATCGACTCTGTGGCCGTGCGGCTCAAGGGCAACTCCACGCTGTCGTCGCTGGTCGACGACCGCGAGAGGTCCGAGACCCAGGGCGAGCGCGCTCCGGGCGGGATCGGCGGGGGTGGTGGCGAGATGCCGGAGATGCCTGGTGGCGGGCAGATGCCGGAGGGCGGCCCGATGCCGGGCGGCGCGGGGGAGGCCGTCGGCTTCGCCGGCATGGGCGCGTCGCTGACCACGGAGGAGCCGGAGAACCTGCCCCTGCTCGTCAGCTTCGACGAGAACCAGCCCGGCCGGGCCTACCAGGGCATGACCGAGCTCTCGATCCGCCCGGCGAGCGCGGCGAGCACGCCGTCGCTCAACGAGGCCGTCGCGCTGGAGCTCACGGAGCAGTCGGGCCAGCCCACGCAGGACTACTCGTTCGCGACCTACGCCGTGAACGACCGTCCGACGACGACCCGCCTCGTCGTCGAGAACCCGGACCCGCAGTACGCCGCTGAGCTCGACGGCGACGGGGTGCTCTACAAGCTGCTGTCCACGAGCTCGTTCACCTATCAGGGTGGCGACCAGACCGAGTACACGGACGACTTCAAGCAGGTCAACCTCAACGGCAGCCAGGACCTGCAGCCGCTCGTCTCGTTCCTCGAGTGGCTCGACGACGCCTCCGACGAGGAGTTCGCCCGCGACCTGGACCAGTGGCTGGACGTCGAGTCGTTCGCGACGTACCTGGGCACCCAGGACGTGCTCGGCAACTTCGACACGATGTCCGGCCCCGGCCGGAACGCCTACCTCTACTACGACCTCGACACGAAGCTGATCAGCGTCGTGTCGTGGGACCTCAACCTCGCGCTGGGCGGCATGTCGATGCCCGGTGGCGGTGCCGCAGGCCCCGGCAGCGAGGCCGCCGAGGGGGCCGGTGGAGGCGGGATGCCCGAGCCGTCCGAGGACATGGAGCCCCCGGAGGGCATGGAGCTGCCGGAGGGCTTCGAGCCGCCCGAGGGTTTCGAGCCCGGGGGCGAAAGCGGGGGCCGGGGCGGCGGCGGTATGGGCGGGGGCATGATGGGCGAGAACGCCCTGGTGACCCGGTTCGAGGAGAACACCACCTTCGTCGCCATGATCGACCGGGCCGTCAGCGACCTGACGGCCGAGTGGATCGACAGCGGCAGGGCCGCTCAGCTCGTCGACGAGGTCGCCGCCCGCGTCCCGGCCACGGACGCCGTCGACCAGGCGACGATCGACGCCGACGCCGAGACCGTGCGGGCCGAGCTCGTGGCCACGGACGACGCCGGTGCCGCTGCGGTCGACGGCCCGGCCGCCGGGAACGGATGACCGAGCACAGGGTGCCCGGGCTACGGGAACGCAAGCGCGCCGCGGCCCGGGCACGGGTCGAGGAGATCGCCATCGACCTGTGCCTGCGGAACGGCTACGACTCCGTGACCGTCGCGCAGATCTGCGCCGCCGCGGGCGTCGCGCAGAGCACGTTCTTCAACTACTTCGGCAGCAAGGACGCCGCCATCCTGGGGCGCTCGCCCCGCCCCACGCCCCAGGCGATCCAGGCGTTCGTCGACGCCGACGGGCCGCTGCTCGGCGACCTGCTCACCCTCCTGGTGACCGGTGCGCTGGACGCCGTGGGCAACCTGGAGCTCTTCCGGCGCAGGTTCGAGCTGATCGACGGCAACCCGGAGCTCCGGGCACGGGAGCTGGACCGGTCCGAGGCGCCCGGCTCGTGGCAGCTCGACACCGTCGAGCGCCGCCTGCGCCGGGACCCGCGCCTGACCACGACCGAGATCGCCGAACGCGCCCACATGACCTCGGCGCTCGCCGGGAGCATCATGCGGCACGCCCTCTGGTCGGCCCGGCGAGCCCCCGCGGCGGAGTGGACCGACCACCTCCGGCGCAGCCTCGGGCTCGCGCACGGCATCTTGGTCCGGGAGTTCCCGCCGCGAACGCCGGCCCGGCCGCCGTCGCACATCCGCCGCGCACCGTAGCGGGGGTCGCTAGTGCCCGCCGGAGACCACGACGAACAGGCCCGTGGCGACCGCCGCGACGACGAGGCCCAGGCACAGGGCCGCTCCGGCCAGGCGCGCGGGGCCGGGGCGCGGGATCGCGACGGCGACGGCGCCGTCGTCCGAGGTGCGGCGTCCCGCCGCCTCACCGGCCCCCGGCACCGCGTCCCCGCGGTCCCGGGCCGGGCCCGCCAGCAGGCGGAGCCCCAGCGCGAACAGCGCGGGGATGCCCGCGCCGACGAGCACGCCGGCCACGAGGACCTGGCTCAGCGCGCCCCACTCGATGAAGTCGCTCATCAGTTGTCTCCCTTCGACGGGGCGTCGGCACCCGGGGCGCCCACCGTCCCCACGGACTCGATGGCCGGGCCGACGGACGACGCCGTCGCGAGGGCGGGCACGGGGCCGACGCGCTCGCCGCCCGCCTGGCCCGTCGTGGCGGCGACGGGCTCGATGCCGGCGCCCTTGTCCTCGTCCCACTCCTCGTTCACGTTGGTGTGGTCCACCGGCTTGCGGCGCGACACGAGCCAGATGGCCGCGGACGAGATCACCAGCACGGCGAAGACGGCGACGACGCCGAACGTGCCGCCGATGGCGGACTCCAGCCACTGGCACAGCGCGCCGACCAGGCCGGCCGCCGGAAGGGTGAGGCCCCAGGCGACGAACATCCGCCCCGCCACGCTCCAGCGCACCTTCGCGCCCGGCATGCCGACGCCGGAGCCGAGCACCGAGCCGGTGGCGACGTGCGTCGTGGACAGCGAGAAGCCGAAGTGGCTGGAGAGCAGGATGACGGCGGCCGACGACGTCTCGGCGGCCATGCCCTGCCGGGTGTCGATCTCGACGAGCCCCTTGCCGAGCGTGCGGATGACCCGCCAGCCACCCAGGTAGGTGCCGAGCGCCATGGCGACCGCGCAGCTCAGGATCACCCAGAGCGGCACGTTCGAGTCGGCGGGCACGGCGCCGCCCGCGATGAGGGCGAGCAGGATGATGCCCATCGACTTCTGTGCGTCGTTGGTGCCGTGCGCCAGGGAGACGAGCGAGGCGGAGCCGATCTGGCCCCAGCGGAAGCCCCGGTTGGTCAGGTCCTGCGGCACTCCGCGGGTCAGCTTGGCGACGCACCAGGTGCCGAGGCCGGCCACGGCGATCGCGATGAGCGGGGCGAGCAGGGCCGGCACCAGCACCTTGGACACCACTCCGGTCCACAGCACGCCCGAGGTGCCGACGGCGGCCAGCACGGCGCCGACCATGCCGCCGACGAGCGCGTGCGAGGAGCTGGACGGGATGCCGAGCAACCAGGTGAGCAGGTTCCAGACGATGCCGCCGACCAGGCCGGCGAGCACGACGGGCAGGGTGATGACACCGGCGTCGACGATGCCCTTCGCGATGGTCGCGGCGACGGCGAGCGAGAGAAACGCGCCGACGAGGTTGAGGACGGCGGACAGCGCGACGGCTGTCTTGGGCTTGAGGGCACGGGTGGCGATGGAGGTGGCCATCGCGTTGCCCGTGTCGTGGAATCCGTTCGTGAAGTCGAAGGCGAGCGCGGTCACGACGACGAGCGCGAGCAGGAGCGTTTCGGTCACGGCCTCGATTTTGCGAGGCGAACCTTGGGGTGATCCGTGTTTTTGGCTGATATCAAGGCACTGTTCCTTCATCGTTCATCTGATGTTCACCTGGAAGCCCCCTCGATGGAGTCGCGAGGACCGGCGCCTCGGGTTGTGCCCGGGCGCCGGCCCGGAGCGGGGGTGCGCGACGGCGTCAGGCCGGGGCGTGCTCGGCCGCGACGTCGAGCACCCAGGTGACGCCGAAGCGGTCGGTGAGCATGCCGAAGGCGGGCGCCCACTGCGCCGGGGCGTAGGGCTCGACGATCGTCGCGCCGACCGCGAGCCCCGCCCACAGGGCGGCCACCTCCTCGACGCTCTCGCCGCGCACGGAGAGGAAGAAGGGTTCCGACGTGATGGTCGTGCCGTTCTCCCGGCGGGTGGTGGGCGCCGCCGCCGAGGCCGGTGCGTCGCCGGGGACGTCGTAGGCCATGACCCGGAAGCCGTTGTCGGACACGACCTGGCCGAACACGACCTTGCCGGCGTCGGGCAGCCCGGCGGGCATCCCGAGGTCGCCGTAGGTGGTGACGAGGATCTGCCCGCCGAACACGGAGTGGTAGAGCTCCAGGGCCGCGCGGGCCTGGCCGTGGAAGTTCAGGTGGGCAACGGTGCTGATCGACATGGTGCTGTGTCCTCACGCGACGGGTTCGTGGCCGGAGGTCCCCGGCGACGAACCCCAACCTGCCAGCCGTACCGGACAGGGATCGTCCGGTACTCGTGTCATCGTGGCGGACATGCCCACCGCCGCCTCGACCATGACCTCCGCCCGCCTCCTGTCCCTGTTGTCGCTGCTCCAGGTGCGCCGCGACTGGCCGGCCGGGCAGCTCGCGCGCCGGCTCGGCGTCAGCGACCGCACCGTGCGACGCGACGTCGACCGCCTGCGGGAGCTCGGCTACCCGGTGCGGACGGCCCGGGGGCCCGACGGCGGCTACCGCCTGGAGGCGGGCAGCGAGCTGCCGCCCCTGCTGTTCGACGACGAGCAGGCGGTGGCGCTCGCCGTGGCGCTGCGGCTCGCGGTGGTGACGGGCGCGGGCATCGAGGAGGCCGCCGCGCGGGCGCTGACGACGGTGCGCCAGGTGCTGCCCGCCCGTCTGCGGCAGCGGGTGGACGCCCTGGAGCTGACCGCGGCCGAGCCCGCCGGTCCGGGGGACGGCGACCAGGTCGACACCGACGTCCTGCTCGCCCTGGGCGCCGCCCTCCGGGCGCACGAGGAGGTGCGGTTCGACTACGCGTCCCCGGGCCGGCCCGACGCGGGGACGCCCCCGCGGCGGGTGCAGCCGCACCACCTCGTGGTCCGCGCGCGGCGCTGGTACCTGGTCGGCTGGGCCCCGGAGCCGGGGGAGTGGCGCACCTACCGGGTGGACCGGATGACGCCCCGGGTGCCGAACGGCCCGCGGTTCACCCCGCGCCAGGTACCGGGCGGCGACGTCGGCGCGTTCCTGGCCGCCCGCTTCAGGGGCTCGACGGACCTCGAGGGATCCACGGGCGCCGGCGCGTGGCCCTGCATCGGCGACGTGGTGCTCGCGCTGCCGGTCGCGCGCGTGGCGCCGTTCGCCGGGGACGGGCTCGTCGAGGAGCTCGGCCCGGACCGGACCAGGCTGCGCACCGGGTCGTGGTCCTGGGCGGCGCTGGCCGCCGCGCTGGCGCGGTTCGGCGCGGAGATCGAGGTGGTCGGCCCGCCGGCCCTGCGGGACGCGTTCGCCGACCTCGCCGGGCGCGCGGGACGCGCCGCTGACCTCCCGTCGGCGGACCCCGTCAGCTGACCCGGCCGAGCCGCCGGGCGTCCGCGTTACGCCGTGCCCAGGCCACCTGGCGCACGTCGATGAACGCGCGGATGCACCCGGGGCACTGATCGATGTGGGTCTCGAAGCGGCGCAGGCTGCGCGGTTCGAGGCGTCGGTCGAGGTAACCAGGGATCGCGGCGCGGGTGGACCGGCACTCCTGCCGGTCGACCCGCACAGCACTGATGGACGTCACGTGAACCTGCCCCCTGCGCACACGTTGCCCGGTCTCTACCGGCTGGCAGCAGTCTCGCCCTGGATGCGGAAGCATCGAAATTTAGCTGTGATATCACCTGTTTCATCCGGGTCCGGCGGTATCAGCCCTCGGCCGGCCGCCCTCCTGTCAGGTATCGGTACCTCCCGATCTCTCCGTCTGCAGGTGATGTGCCATGACCACGACCATCGCCCCGCCGCCCGGGCCGGTGCCCGGCGGGGTCACCGGCGACGTCGACCGGGTGCGCGCCGCGCTCGCGGCCCAGATCCCGGCCAAGACGACCAAGAACCTGCTGGTCGGCACATGGAACCTGCGTGCCTTCGGCGACCTCACGCACAAGTGGCAGTCCGCCCAGGACGACCGCCCCAAGCGCGACTGGCACGCGCTGGCCTGCATCGCCGAGGTGGTCGAACGGTTCGACGTGACGGCGGTCCAGGAGACCCGGCGCGACACCACGGCCCTGTTCGCGCTCCTGAGCCTGCTGGGCCCGCGCTACCAGGTCATCGCCTCCGACGTCACCGAGGGCGGTCCCGGCAACGGCGAGCGCCTCGCCTACGTCTACGACTCCGAGCGGGTCCAGGCCTCCGGCCTGGTCGGGGAGCTCGTCCTGCCGAAGGACGCGCGGAACGACGTCGACCAGTTCGCCCGCACCCCGTACGCCGCGGGCTTCGTGCGCGGCGCGACCGAGTTCATCCTGACGACGGTGCACGTGCTGTGGGGCAAGGCGCCCGCCGACCGGATCGGCGAGCTGACTGCGTTCGCCACGTGGATGCGGGGCTGGGCCGACCGGCCCGACGACTGGAACCACAACCTGCTCGTCCTGGGCGACTTCAACCTCGACCGGCTGGACGACCCGCTCTTCGCGGCGTTCGCCTCGACCGGGCTCTGGCCGCCCGCGGAGCTGAACACGGTGCCGCGCACGATCTTCGACGACGACCGGACCAACCACCAGTACGACCAGATCGCCTGGTTCAGCGACCCCGCGCGGCCCGGTGCCCCGTCGCTCCTGGAGGGCCTCACCTACACGGGGCACGGCGGCAGCTTCGACTTTCTCCCGCACGCGCTGCGGGACCTCACCCGGAACCAGGTCTCGTGGCGCCTGAGCGACCACTACCCCCTCTGGCTGGAGTTCCTGGCCTGAGCGTGCTCTGCCGGACCGTGCTCTGCCCGGCCGGCCGACGGCAGGGGGATCGCGACCGTGGGATCGCCCAGGATGACCGTGCTGGCGCGGTCGTGGGCCGTCACGCGGCTGTACACCATCATGTCGAGGCTGGGTCTCGCCCTGGCCCCGAAGGCGGTCTGGAACTCCTTCTCGGCGAGCTGGTAGCCCTGGAGCAGGGCTCCGATGGGCCGGTAGTACGGCTCCATCGCGTACCCCACCGGCCGGCCCAGGAACAGCCGCGCGTAGAGCGCCTCGCGCAGCTGCGCGGTCAGCGGCTGCGCGTTCGGCGGAAAGCTGAGCGTCCAGTTGAAGGTGGGCTCGACGTGCCCGATGAAGGCGCGCAGCGGTTTCCGGGCGCCGAGCAGGGCCCGGGGGAGCGGCGAGGTGAGGGCGCCCAGCGCGGCGACGCCGTCGAACGTCCGGCCCAGGTCGCCGTCGAACAGCCCGGCGTAGGCCGACGGGCTGTCCGCCCCGGCGGAGCAGCAGGCCTGGGCGAACCAGATCGCGCCGTCGGGCTGCCAGGAGGCCAGCAGGGCCTCGGGGTCGAGCGGCGCGTGGTCGTGGTCGACCGGCTTGCCGAGGTCCGCGCGCAGGCGCGCGGGGTCGGCGAGCGGCCCGGTCTGGCCGTGGCTGGTGGTGACGACGACGGCGGGCCGGCTGCTCGTCAGCGCCGCGGTCAGCGCGGCGACCGTGGCGGGCGTGGTCCGCCCGTCCACGAACGTGGGCGTCAGCTCGGCGTCCGCGCTCAGGTCGCCGCTGAGCGGCTCCGCGACGACGTCGCGCATGAGGGTGGTGATCTCGCCCATCCGGTGGTCCACCGCCCAGACGACGGGCCTGGACCACTGGGCCGCCGAGTCGCGCCACTCGCCGAGCAGGGCGTCGACGTAGCGCGTCAGGGCGCTGCCCGTCAGGTCGAGCCGGCCCACGTGGCGCACCGGGTTGAGGATGTACTGCACCCGCCACGGGACCTGCTCGGGGCTGCCGTAGATGAGCAGGAAGGCCGGCAGCTCCCCGGCGTCGGCCCCCGCCGGGGCGGCCGGGACGAACGGCTGGGCGTCGCCCGCGTGGTCGACGAGGGTCCACTGCGCGTAGCCGCCCGCGGGGCGGTAGCGGAAGACCCGGCCGTCGCGCGCCGCGACCAGGCGCCGGATGTCCGCGGGCAGGTCGGCCATGGCCAGGAGCTCGTCCCGGGTGGCGCCCTCGGGCTCGCGAGCCACGAGCCCCCAGCCGACGTCCGGGTGCCGCCAGTCCCACGGGTCGGCCGGGGCGGGCCGCGCCGTGCGCTCGGCGACCGTGAACTCCTGGGTGAGCCAGGGCCGCACGTCCGCGGCGAACCGCCCCGCGACCGGGGCCGTGCCCGACCACGCGTCGCTGGTGATCTCGTAGCCGGGGTCGACGGCGGGGGCGGCACCGGGCGTGACGGTCACGACGACTCCTCCAGGGCCTCCGGCGTGACGCCGAGCAGCCCGGCGAGCTCGGCGATCCGTTCCACGGCGCCGGCGCGGAACGCGGCGCCCTGGCCGGGCGGCAGCGCGGCGAGCAGGCTCTGCAGCGCGGCGACCTCCAGGCGCCAGGTCCGGGCCTGCTCCGGGTCGACCCGCGGCGGTCCGCCGTTCCGCGCGGGCGTGAGCTGGAGCTGGAACTCCTCCCAGCGCAGGTAGAGCGCCGGCAGGGTCCACTCGCGGCTCTGGTTCCGCGCCTGCGTCGGCGACAGCCCCGCGCCGAGCTCCGTGACCAGCCGGTTGCGGGCCGCCACGGTCAGGGCCGCCCAGTCCAGGGGCGCCGACAGCGTCGCGCCCGCCTTGGTCCGGGTGGTCAGCTCGCCCAGCAGGGCGCCGTACAGGCCCTGCGTCAGCGTGCTGGCCACTGCGCTCCGGATCGGCTCGCGCATGCCGACGGCGGCGGGCGCGACGCCCTTGGTGACGAGGTCGCGAGCGAGGGACGTCGCCCCGTCCCCCGACGAGGCGGCGCCCTCGCAGCAGTTAAGGACGACGAGCCAGGGCCCGCCGTCCGTGTCCCAGACGAACTTCGCGAACTGCTCCTTCTCCAGGGCCAGGCCGATGCCGGGGTCCGCCGCCGACCAGTCCTGCTTGAGGGCGAGCCGCACGTGCGGCACGGGCTCGGCGGAGCCGTGGCAGAACAGGTGCAGCACGTGGGGCTTGAACTCGTTGACCAGCCGGACCAGGTCGTGGTGGTCGGGCGGCACCAGGTGCACGCCCGCGATCTCGGGGGCGGTGCCGGCGTCGACCTCGGCCTGCAGGCCGCTGGCCAGCTCCTCCTCGCTGACGACGACCAGGAGGCGGGCCATGCCCGGCCCGGCCTCCAGGGCGGCGGCCCGCAGCTCGCGCAGCTCGGCCGCGGCGCCCAGGCCCAGGCACGACAGCAGGGCCATGATCCGCAGCGGCGGTTCGAGCTGGTACAGGGGCACCGGCGGCGCCGTCGTGCGCACCACGCGGGCCAGCGCGTACTTGTCCTCCAGCGCCAGGTAGGGCCCGTCGCCGGGGAACCGGAGGGCCTCCCACGGCAGGCCGTCCGCCCCGCTGCGCGGCAGGATCTCCGCGTAGACGGGGAACCTGTGGTCGGCGCTGTGCAGCGCCACGGCGAGCTGGTCGCCGAGCTGCTCGTGCGCGGCGAGCGCCTGGAACAGCCGGTCGCCCTCGCGGGCGTTGACGTCGGCGTCGAGGGCCTGGGCGCGGGCCGGGCTGCCCGTGGGGCAGTCGAAGGTCCGGTCGAGGGCCTGGTCGTCGACGGGCTCGACCAGCCGCACCAGCGGCGTGGTCGCGCCCTCCTCGCCGAAGGCGGAGAGCTGGAAGACGACGCGGCTCATCGGGAACTACCCTCCGGGGGCTCGGGCTCCTCGGGGTACGCCAGGTGGACGTGCCGCTCCAGCAGGGCCGAGACGCGGTTCAGCGCGTCCACGGCGGCTTGGTCGACCGGGAGGTCGGCCGTGTAGGGGAGCCAGCTCATCTGCAGGTGCTCGATGCTGCGCGACGCCGAGGCGACCCACGAGTCGCCGTCGACCTCGACGGCGGCCTTGCGCGTGGCCTCGTGCAGGAACGCGGACCGCCCGTCCTTGCGGAGCATGAGCCCGTCGGTGAGCTCGCGCAGGTCCGTGGTCAGCGGCTCGCCGGCCGGCTCCGGGTCGCGGACGACCTCGACGAAGAGCGGGTGCACCCAGGCGGTCATCGCCGGGAACGGCGCCGTGAGTGGGCCGGACGGCGTCAGCGCCGTGCGCAGGCTCCTGGCGAGCTGCTCGCCGCCCGGGTCCGCCGCGACGTCGTGCACGGCCGTGACCCCCGGCCTGGACTGGGCCACGTAGTCGGCGAGGTCGCGCAGCCCCGCCGCGCTGTCGCTGCCGGGCGGGTCGGAGAGCGCCAGGCCCACGGCCCCGACCCGCGTGAGGAGCTCGATCACCTCGACGGCCTCGACGAACGTCGCGGGCCCGTCGTTCGACGCAGGCGAGCCGGCCAGCACCAGCGCCCCGCGGCCGTCGGACAGGTGCCCGTGCGCCACGAAGTGCACGATGTCGAGCCGCCCGCCCTCGACGGCGTCCAGGATCCAGGTCAGCCACGGGTTGGCGATCGCGTGCGGGCCCCCGGGGCGGGCGATCGTGCGCCGCGCCGCGGCGTCCCGCTCCGCCGGCACGTGCACGACGACGTCGCCGCGGCCCAGCAGCGGGTGGACGGCGTCGCACGTCGCTGCGTACCGGTCGGCGTCGGTGAACAGGTGCACCGTGACGTGCCGGCCCGGGATGTCGAGGTACTGGTGGGCGAGCTCGGCGACCACGCGCGCCGGGTCGAACCGGACCGTCGGGAAGGGGGAGCTGGAGCAGATCGCGACGTCGAGCTGCACCCCGGGCTTCTGCGGGCGCACGGGGTGGAACGGCAGCCGGAACAGGGGCCGGCCCAGCCCTGCGAGCAGCCGCTCCCAGGGCAGCACGTGCACCAGGCCGCGCGGGACGGGGAACTCCAGCCACAGGGCGTTGTGCGGGGGCAGCGGCGACGTACCGAGGTTCTCGGCGGCCGCCGAGAGCCGGGTCACGACCGTCACGGGGACGGTCAGGTCGGCGTCCCGCACGTGCTCGACGGCGCTCGGCGGCAGGCCGAGGTCCGCGAGGGGGCAGCGCGCGACCTCGGTGGGCCGGCGCCGTCCGCGGACCGCCGCGAACACGGCCTCCGAGGTGGCCAGGTCGACGCTGATGCGCAGGGTCGGCAGGTCGATCTCCGAGCGCAGGGTCTTCGCCATCGACGCCTCCCTCACCCGTCCGTGTGCGCCGCGGCCCGCATCTGGCTCAGCAGCGCCCAGGCGGTCTGGTCGGACTGGACGGCGCCGTGGCCCGGGATGCACCAGGTACCGTCCACGCCGATCACCTCGTACCGGCTGTCGACGGCGTGCTCGCCGATCGGGTAGTGCTGGCCGACGTCGGGCATCCGGTCGATCTGGAGCGCCTCGGCGCCCACGCCCTGCGGGCCGTAGCCGCCGAGCGCGGCGAACCGCGACGGCGGCAGTCCCGCGATCTCGGCCTCGCCGAGGTCGGCCCGGCGCCGCAGCGCCAGGTGGAACACGCGCGTGAGCGGCAGGTCGTGCGCCGACCGGGTGGTGATGATCGGGTTGCGCACCCGGTCGAACGCCGGCCGGTACCCGCCGGGCCGGCCGTCGACGTCGCCCGCGAAGGCCCAGGCGGACAGCGCCGGCTGCAGCAGCAGCACCGAGTCGACGGGCCGGCCGGGCCAGGGGCCGTTGCACACGGCGGAGAGCACGACCCGCCCGCCGTACGAGTGGCCCACCAGGTGGATCCGCGCGGGCGTCTCGTCGGCCAGCCGGCGCAGGGCGGCGGCCACGCCGGTGCCGCCCACGCGACCGGCCCGGTCCTTCATCTGGCGCACCGTGGCCAGGCGGATCCCGGAGCGGATCAGCTCCAGCGGGTTGAAGCCCGCGACCTGCGGGGCGGCCGCGCCGCCCTCCCCGGGGCCGCCGACCTCGGGGACGTCGTCGGGGATGATGCCGCCGGGGCGGACGGGTGTCGGCTCGATCCGCGCGAGCGTGTCCTCCCAGACGGCCCGCAGCGCGGGCCCGTCCACCCGGGTGCCCGTCGCGCCGGTCTCGTCCTGGTCGGCGACGGGCAGGTGCGCGAGGATCTCGGCGGCCAGGTCGGCCCGGTCCCCGCCCGTCCCGGGGTCGGCCAGCGCCGGGTCGGCCAGCAGCGCGTGCAGCTCGGCGCTCAGCTCCGGTCCGAGGTCCCCGCTCAGCACCGCGAGCTCGTCGGCCAGCTCGCCGACCAGGCCGTCGCCGCCGCCCGCGATGTCGGGGCCCCGCTCCCAGGGCATGACCAGCGCGGCGCTGGGCCAGAAGACGCCCACGTACACGGGGCGGAACGGGCGGTCCGGGGCGGGCGGGTGCGACCGCAGCACCGCGTCGAGGTGGTCGAAGAACTCGTCGTAGCGCGAGGTGGCCGCCAGCCAGTCGTTGTTCCAGCCGTGCGAGACGACGACGAGGTCGGTGGCGTCCCGCGCGTCCTCGACCAGGGCCGCCAGGGACCGCGGCGAGGTCAGGGCGCCCCGCGCGTCGAACTGGAGCACGTACACGGGGACGGGCCCGCGCGGACCCTGCCGGACGGTCCAGGGGATGTTCGTGGACATGGCACCATCGCCTCTTCTGCCGCTGCCCCCTGCGTACTGCTCTCACAGATGCGGAGCCGACGGCGTTCGCGTTGATACCGCGGCGGAGCGACATCACCCGGATCCCTGGACGGACGCCGCGACCAGCCAGGCCGTGAGCAGCACGACCGCGACCATGAGCGCCGTCTCCCGGCGCGCGCTGCGCCGCAGCGCGTCGCCCGCGCTGCGCGACCGTCCCGCGTGCCGCACCACCGCCCGGCGGCGCGCCGTGAGCCGCGGGACGACGCGGAGGTGGTTGTGCGTGCCGATCGCCGCGACCAGCACGACCACCCCGACCTTCGCCAGCAGGAACAGGCCCCAGGTGCTCTCCCAGAGCTGTGCAGGGCGGTCGAGGATCCCCACCGCGAGCAGCACCCCGGCCACGCCGACCACCGCGAGGGAGAGGCCCGCGACCACCGAGAAGCGGGCGCCCAGCAGCGCGGCGTCCAGGTCGCGCCCGTCCCGGCGCCGGGCCCGGAGCAGGAGCGTCAGCGTGACGACGCCGCCCACCCAGGTGGCGGCGGCCGCCAGGTGCGCCACGTCCGCCGTGACCACGAGCCACCGGGGCTCGACGGTGTTGCTGTGGCCGCCGAGGACCTGTCCGGCGCCGGCCAGCGCGGCGCCGAGCGCCGCGGGCCACGACGCGGGCAGCGTGCGCCGGGCGCCCAGCACGAGGGCGACCGCGCCGGCGGCCTGGAGGCCCACGTCCCAGCGCGTCGTGCCCGTGAGCGAGTCACCGATGGCGGCCGCTGAGATCGCGGCCGCGAGGTCGCCGTGTGCCACGAGCACCGCGTTCGCCAGGACGCGGACGAGGAGCCCGCCGAGCAGCAGCACTCCCGACCGGCGGACCAGCCGCAGCACGGCCGGCACGTCCGCCTCGTCCCGCCCGCGCAGCACGAGGCCGGCGAACACCAGGGCCCCCGCGGCGACCAGGCCGCCCCACAGCGCGGCGGCGCCGCCCAGCCGGGTGACGATCCCCGCGGCGTCGGTCGCGGGGCTGCCCATCGCGGCCGGGTCGTGGCCCATGTCGTGCCCCGTGCCGTGGTCCGAGCCACTCATCCCGCTCATGTCGTGGCCGGTCCCGGTGGACGCGCCGGCCGAGGGCTCGTCGGCTGCGTCGTCAGGCGCCCCGCCCGCCACCGTGAAGCCGAAGGTCCCCTCCAGCGGGTGGCCGTCCTGGGCCGCGGCGGTCCAGGTCACCGTGTACGGGCCGGCGGCCAGGGCCGCCGCCGGGGTCGCGACCAGCACCAGGCCGTCCTCGGCGGCGGCGACGTCGGCCGTGACGACGCCGTCCGGGCCGTCGATCACCACGCCGTCGCCGAGCAGGCTCACGGGCAGGGTGAACCGCAGCGTGACCGCGGTGACCGGGGCGGACGCCGTCGTCCCGGCGGCGGGTACCGACGACTCGAGCCGGGTGTGTGCGGCGGCGGGCGGCGCGCAGCAGAGCGTCAGGACGAGCGAGGCGAGCAGGGCGAGCAGGGCGGACGCCGCCCCGGTGCGGACCGCGCGAGGGCGCGCTCCGGCGAGAGAACTGCGCATGGGCAGGCTCCTTCGGGAGGGGGTGGTGCGCCGGACCGCGCCGGCGCACCACCCGTCGGTCACATCGAGGCGAGGAGCTCTTCCATCGTCTCGATCTCGGCCGCCTGCGTCTCCACGATGGTCTGCGCCATCTCGACCGCGCCCGCCTCCTGGCCCGACTCGACCTGGGCCTGCGCCATCTCGACGGCGCCCTCGTGGTGCACGACCATCTGCTCCAGGAACAGGCGGTCCGCGGCGGGGCCGGTGGCGCCGGCGAGCGCCTGGAGGTCCTCGTCGGACATCATGCCGTCCATCCCCGCGTGGCCCCCGTGCTCGCCGGCGGGCTCGGCGCCCCAGGTGTCGAGCCAGCCGGTGAGCGTCTCGATCTCGGGGGCCTGGGCGGCCTTGACCTGGGTGGCCAGCTCGGCGACCCGCGGGTCGGCGTCGGGCCGGGCCAGGACGGCGTCCGCCATCTCGATCGCCTGCTCGTGGTGCGGGATCATCATCTGCGCGAACATGACGTCCGCGTCGTTGTGCCCGGCGTGCTCCGCCGCGGTCTGCTGGCCGGGTTCCTCGGAACCCGCACAGCCCGTGAGGGCGAGTGCGGCGGACAGGGCGATCGCGGACAGAAGGGTGCGCTTCATGGTGTCTTCCTCTGGTTCGTCTCGGGGTAGCACTCACTGGCGCGACCGCGCTGGGGCACGGTCACGCTCGTCGGTCGGCGCGGGTACGCGCCGGACCCGGGTCTACGTCCGGGAGATGCAGAGCTCGTGCAAGGAGGGGGCCGCGAGGTCGCGGAGGCCGGCGAACGCCGGGGCCAGGGACGCCGCGAGCCGGAGCGGGGCCCGCCACAGCAGCCGTCGCGCGGGGGCGACCAGGGCGAGGAGCGCGACGAGGATCATGAGGCACATCGCCATCGCGGCGTCGTGCCCGCCGCACCCGTCGCAGCAGGAGCCCTCGTCACCGGCCGCGTGGTCGTCCGTCGCGGGGGCCTGGACCAGGACGGGTCCGGTGACGGCCTGCGTCGTGCCGGTGAGCGCCGACGCGACCTGTTCCGACATGACCTGCTCCGACACGACCGCGGCGGCCTCGTGGGGCACCGCGTGCCCGTGGGAGGCCGGCGAACCGCTCATCGAGTGCATCGTGACCACGCCGACGATCACGGTGAGGATCGCCAGCGCTCCGACCAGGCCCTGCCGAGGGCCGGTGAGGGCCGAGCGGAGGAGCGAGAGCACGCGCACGGCAGGGAGGCTACCCGATCGCCGGCCGCTCACGAAGCGCGGTCAGCAGGGTGAGCCGGGCTCGGTCGTCGGGCCCTGACGTGCCTGGCCGTCGGGCGACGGGCTCAGGTGGTCGAGCCGGACGTCGTCGGACACCGGCACCGACACCACGCCGGCGGTGTCCGGCGACCAGGCGCGCGGGATCAGCACGTACCGGCCGCCCGAGGCGGCCATGAGGACCAGGCCGTCGTACCGGTAGCGGAACCCGTCCGCGCCCGACGGGCACGCCGTCGCCGTGACACCCGGCCCGACGATCTGCAGGTCCACGGTGCTGCGCACCACGACGGACGAGTCCTCCGGCAGGCCGTCCGCGAACCGTGCGGCCCGTTCGTGGCCCACCGCCGCGGAGTAGTCCGCCACCGCCCAGAACAGCGCCACCGCCACGAGCGCGAACATCGCACCCCACTCGGCGAGCCGTGCCGCCTGCGACGGCGGGACCCAGGGCTCGTCGTCGCGACGTCGCATCGTGCGCCGACGGCGCACGGCCAGGCCGAGCAGCAGCACCCCGCCGGCCAGGCAGAGGGGGGCTACCCACGACGGCACCCAGTCGGCCAGGCCCGCGCCCGGCCAGAACGCCTGGATGAGCCCGAACAGGGCCAGGACCGCCCCGACCGGGCCCGCCACGCGCACGATCCAGCGGTCGACGTCGGGCCGGGAGCCCCCGGCGCGGGACCCGCCCCTGACCCACAGGGCCACGAGCACCCCCGCGGCCACCACGGCGAGCGGGATCAGGAGCCCGTCCTGCGCGAGGTAGAGGTAGTCGGTGGTGGTCAGCCCCAGCGTCGAGACGTCCACGCCGAAGTACTCGAAGAAGAACGTGATCTGCTTGCGCCCGAAGAAGTACAGCAGCGCGGTGACCAGGGTGACGGGCGCGATGACCTCCGTGGCGACGCGCACGATCCGGCCGATGTCGGCCGGCGTGTCCTCGTCGGGCACGGTCCTCTCCCGACCGCTCATCCCGGGTTACCCCTGGCTGCCCTCGGAGGGGCTCTCGTCCGTGCCGTCGTCGGTGGTCTCCTCTGTCGGATCGACTTCCTCGCCGTTCTCGCCGCCGTCCGCACAGCCCTCAGGGTTCTCGGGGTCCCCGAACAACGTCAGCGTTGCACCGACCTCGATCAGGTCACCCTCCGCCGGGTCGGATCCGGAGTAGATGCAGTCGCGCACGGCGGGCTCGAAGGTGATCTCGACACACAGGTCCCCACCGGGGCACTGGCCCGCTATCGCATCCGCTGCCAGGTCGGCGATCTCGGACACGGTCTGGTCGCCACCGGCCCGGTCCAGGGGGCTGCCGAGGCGGATCGGCGAGGGTTGTGCTCCGCCGCCGCCTCCGCCGCCTCCGCCGCCGTTGTCATTGCCGCCTCCGCCGCCGCCGTCATCGGTGCTGTCGGTCTGCGTGGTGTCGTCGCCCGTGGTGTCGTCGCCGCCCCAGGAGCAGGCCGCTCCTGCCGAGAGCACCAGCGCCACGAGCAGGGCCAGCGGCGCGTGCCGCCGTCGCGCCGAGCGAATACTTGTCTGGTGTCGCATCAGGCGCACCTCCTTGTCCGCCTACCCGGAGGGAGTCGCGGGGGAGGCGACGTGATACGGCTCGCGGGGGCGTCCCGCGGGTTCGGCGGGTGAACTCGCGCGTGGCTCAGCGCCGCCCGTCGAGCTGCGGCACGTCGACGCCCCGCGCGGCGCGCCGGACGTGGGAGCGGGCGTGGTCCACGGCGTCGTCCAGGGAGGCGAACACGTGGTTCTCGTGCCGGAGCCCGTCCAGCACGCCGACGGCGGCCATGAGCCTGCGGTGCCGTGGCTGAACTCCCTTGACCAGCACCGTGACCCCGCGCTGCTCCAGGGCGGTGACCAGGTCGGCCAGGGCGCGCGCGCCGGTGGCGTCGACCATGTCGATCTGGGACAGGCGAAGGACGACCACCAGCACGTCGTCCCGGACCGAGGCGTCGGTGACCTCGCCGAGGATCCGGTCGGCGGCCCCGAAGAACATGGCGCCGTCCAGGCGGAACAGCGCGATGCGCTCGTCGCCCTCGTGCGCGGCCCCGGGCAGCGGCTCCCGGTGCACGGCTGAGGCGCGTGCCAGCCGGCGCAGGGCGAAGAACGCGGCCACCACCAGCCCGATCTGGACGGCCTCGATCAGGTCGAACGCGACGGTGATCACCGCCGTGACCACGAAGGTGACGGCGTCGGACCGGGTGGAGCCCAGCACCGCCCGGACGGTGCCCGCGCCGATCATCCGGAAGGCGGTGACCATGAGCACGCCGGCGAGCGCGGCCAGGGGGATGTGGCTCACGGGTCCGGTGGCGAGGTAGATGACGGCGAGGATCACGAGGGCGTGGACGACGGCGGCCAGGCGGGTGCGTGCCCCGGAGCGCACGTTGACCGCGGTCCGTGCGATGGCGCCGGTCGCGGGCATCCCGCCGAACAGTCCCGATGCCAGCGAGGCCAGGCCCTGTCCCACGAGCTCGCGGTCCGGGTGGTACACCGAGCCGGGGGCCATGGTGGCCGCCACGCGGGCGGACAGCAGCGACTCGATCGCGGCCAGTGCCGCGACCGCGACCGCCGCGCCCGCCAGGTCGCCGACCGCCGCGGCGCCGGTCCCGGGCAGCGCCGGGGCGGGGAGCGCGTGGGGCAGGGCGCCGATGCGGGCCACCGGTGCGCCGGCCACCTCGGCCAGCACGGTGGCGAGAGCGACCGCCACGAGCGAGGCCGGGATCGCGGTGTGCAGACGCGGCAGGAGCACCAGGACGGCCGCGACCAGCAGCACCACCGCCAGCGCCCACAGCGTGGTCGCGTCCAGGGCGAGCCTCCCGAGCGCCTCGGCCGTGGCACCGATCGCCCCGATCGCGGCGGCCAGCGGGTTCCTCCCGGCTGCGGCCTCCTGCCCGAGGGCAGCGGGGACCTGCTGGAGGAAGATGATCGCCGCGATCCCGAGCGTGAACCCCTCGACCACCGGCCAGGGGATGAAGGTGACGAGCCGGCCCAGCCGCAGCACGCCGGCGAGCAGGACGATCGCTCCGCCGAGCACGGTGACCAGGGCGACCGAGGCGAGCCCGTGCTCGGCGACGATCGGCGCCAGCACCACGGCCATCGCCCCTGTGGGGCCCGAGACCTGGAAGCGGGAGCCGCCGAGCACGGCCGCGACGACGCCCGCCACCACGGCGGTCACCAGACCCGCCGCGGGCCCCGTGCCCGAGCTGACGCCGAACGCGAGCGCCAGCGGCAGCGCGACGACCCCCACCGTGAGCCCCGCCAGGAGGTCGGCGCCGAGCGACCGGGGTCGCAGGTCGTAGTCGTCACGCCGGGGGAGCAGGTCGCGCACGTCGAGGGTGGCCAGGGCGTCGCGGACGGTCGTCACCGCGCCGCCCCGACCGCCGCCGTGCCGTCGGGTCCGGGCCCGCCCGGCCCGGTCCGCGCCAGGGCTGCCTCCAGCACGGCGCGGGCGCTCGCGCCGGGCAGGGCCGGCAGGCTCCGGGCGGCGGCGAGCCGGTCCGCGTCGGTGTCCCGGCCGGCCAGCCGGTGCAGCAGGAAGGCGCGCGCGACCACCAGGAGCTCGGCCACCAGCGGCTCGGTGAGCCGGTACCACACGGCGTTGCCCGAGCGGGCCGCCTCGACGACCCCCGCGCGCTTGAGCACGGCCAGGTGCTGGGAGAGCGCGGACGGCTCGGACCGCGTGACGGTCAGCAGGCGGGAGACGGGCGCGGTCAGGTCGGGGTCTGCCGCGAGCACCTCCAGCACCTGGATGCGCACCGGATGGGCGAGGCTCTTGAAGAGCTCCGCCTTGATCGCGTAGAGGGGCTGGGTGTCCACCGGCATGAATTTAGCAGTTGCTGAAACCGTGGCGTCGGACCCGCTGTCGCCGATGAGTTCCGCGGCGCCCCGGCGTCTGCCGTAGGACCGAACCGAGGAAAGGAACTCACCATGGTCACCACGCTCCGCAGCTTCAGCGGCTTCTCGGTGGACGACGTCGACGCCGCCCTCCGCTTCTACCGCGACACCCTCGGCCTGCCCGCCCGGACCAGCGACATGGGCGGCCTCCAGATCGACCTGACCGAGGGGTCGTCGGTGTTCGTCTACCCCAAGGGCAAGGACCACGCACCGGCGTCGTACACCGTGCTGAACCTCGTGGTGCCGGACATCGACAAGGCGGTCACGGAGCTGGAGGCCGCCGGGGTGAGCCTGCTGCGATACCCCGGGTTCGACCAGGACGAACGGGGCGTGGCCCGCAGCACCGACCCCGCCCAGGGTCCGACGATCGGCTGGATCACCGACCCGGCGGGCAACGTCATCGCGCTCATCCAGGACTGACGGCCGGGACCAGGGACGACGCGTTTATCACCCGGGTAAGTCACCCGCGGGGCCGATCCTGGACTGCGGCTGCGGCCCGGGCGGCGGATGCTGGCTGGGGGCGGGGCCGCGGCGGCCCCCGCGGAGCCCGCCTCGCCGAGGCTGGCTCCCCCGGACGGCGAACGGAGACGGAAACGTGCCGAAAATTGTCACTGATGACGGCGTCGAGATCTTCTACAAGGACTGGGGGACCGGGCAGCCCATCGTCTTCAGCCACGGCTGGCCCCTGTCCGCGGACGACTGGGACACGCAGCTGCTGTTCTTCCTGCACCAGGGCTATCGCGTGATCGCCCACGACCGCCGCGGGCACGGCCGGTCCACACAGGTGGCCGACGGCCACGACATGGACCACTACGCCGACGACCTGGCCGCGCTGACCGCCCACCTCGACCTGCACGACGCCGTGCACGTGGGGCACTCGACGGGCGGCGGCGAGGTGGTCCACTACATCGCCCGGCACGGCGAGTCGCGCGTGGCCAAGGCCGCGATCATCGCCGCGGTGCCGCCGCTGATGGTGCAGACCGACGCCAACCCGGGCGGCCTGCCGAAGAGCGTGTTCGACGACCTGCGGGCCCAGCTCGCGGCCAGCCGCTCCGAGTTCTACACGGCGCTGCCCGCCGGCCCGTTCTACGGGTTCAACCGGCCCGGCGTCGAGACGCGCGAGCCGCTGGTGCGCAACTGGTGGCGGCAGGGCATGCAGGGCGGCGCCAAGGCGCACTACGACGGCATCGCGGCGTTCTCGGAGACCGACTTCACCGAGGACCTGCGCAAGATCACCGTCCCGGTGCTGGTCATGCACGGCGACGACGACCAGATCGTCCCGTACGCCAACGCGGGCCCGATGTCGGCCGAGCTGCTGCCGAACGGCACGCTGAAGACCTACCCGGGCTTCCCGCACGGCATGCCGACCACGCACGCCGAGGTGATCAACGCCGACCTGCTGGAGTTCATCCGCTCCTGAGCCCGTGCGCGGCTCCCCGCGTGATCTCCTCCTCCGCCCGGCGCGGCGTGTGCCGGGACAGCGAGCTGTAGCCGAGCCGCATCAGTATCTGCGGCGCCTCGTCGAGCGACAGCACCCGGCGCAGGTCGTGCCGCGTCGTCGGGTTCTCCAGCACGGTGGTCGCGAACGACGCGTGGACGAAGTAGGTGATCGCGACCAGCAGCACGCGCTCCAGCGCCTGCCCCGCGGCGACCCAGTCGCGGGGCGAGTCGCCGGGCGTGGAGAGCAGGGCCATCGTCGAGTGCTGCTCGAACTGGGCGCTGCCCCTGCTGGCGAGGAACCGCCGGACCGGCGCGCCGTCGTCGACGGCCGCCGGTCCCAGGAGCTCCGCCGGGATGCCGTCGGCGCGGTCCGCGTCCGTGGCCGTCCACGCCAGCTCCTCGCCCCTCGCGGCGGGGTCCTCGGCGGCGAGGGCCTCGGCCCGGCGGACCAGGCCCATCACCTCCGCACGCACCGGCTCCGAGGGCTGGATCGGGCGCAGGTCCGCACCCTCGTCCCGGGCGGACTGCCGGATGTCCATCAGCACGTCCGTGAACAGCGGCTGGTCGTCGAACGGGACCCGCGACGTCCTGCGCCGCGCGATCGCCACGGCCAGCTCCAGCTCGTCCGTGTTCGGGGCCGGTCCCGGGTCGAGCCGCATCGTGGCCACCAGCAGCGGGTCGTCCCGCTCGGGCAGCACGCGGACGGCGGGGCTCAGCGACTCCCGCCGCGCCGCCGCCCGGGCGTTGAACAGGAACGCCCCGCAGCTGATCAGCATCTCCCGGCCGTCCGGGTCGCAGTGGTGCAGCTGCCGGGCTGGGTCCGCCCGGAGAACCACGGTGCGGCCCGTGACCTCCACCTGCCACGGCTGGGTGTTGTAGACGCTCGGGGCGCTCGCGGCGGCCCGCAGGATCCGCTCCACCCGCGAGTCGACGACGTCCATCGCCTCAGTCTTCGCGGCGGGGCGGGCGCGGGGCACGGGCCAAAGGTCCCGCGGACGTGGGCCGGACGGCCCTGACGCCCTGCCTGCCCGGGGACGAGCGTGGAGGCAGAACCGGAGAGAGGTGGCCACGATGCGCGCACTGGTGGTCTATGAGTCCATGTTCGGCAACACCGCGGCGATCGCGCGGGCGATCGCGGACGGGATCGAGGCGTCCATGCATGCCGACGTCGTCGAGGTGAGTGCGGCACCCGCCACCGTGCCGGCCGACGTCACGATGCTGATCGTGGGCGGGCCCACCCACGCCTTCAGCATGTCCTGGCCCTCGACCCGGCGGGACGCGGCCGGGCGGTCGGCGTCCGTCATCTCGCGCGACCGTGGCATCCGCGAGTGGCTCGGGGCGCTGCCGGGGGTGACCACGCCGACGGTTGCGACGACGTTCGACACCCGGGCGACCTCGCGGCTGACCGGCTCCGCCGCACGCGCGGCGAGCCGCCGGCTGGACCGGCTGGGCTTCCCCCTCGTCGCCTCGCCCATGAGCTTCCGGGTCACCGACTTCACCGGCCCCCTCGTGGACGGCGAGCTCGACCGAGCGCACGCGTGGGGCGAGGCCCTGGCCGCCGAGATCGCCGTCCGGCGGCCCACCAGGCCGGTGGCCCGGTCCACGTACCAGCGACCGTTCCAGCGCCCTTACCCTCACCCGCAGAGCCGACTGGGCGAGGCGTGACCATGACCGCCGGCCAGCGGCCCGCTCCGGTCGTCGTCGCCGTGGACGGGAGCCGCCGCAGCACCGGTGCCGTCCGGTACGCGATCAACGAGGCCCGGATCCGGCGCAGCGGGGTGCGGATGGTCCACGTGGTCCCGGCACCGCTGCCCGAGAGCGGACTCTGGCCGGCCGAGGCGGGCGACATCACCTACCTCGAACGGGCGGGCCGCGGGACGGTCACCCGGGAGGCGGAGGCGGCGCGTTCCCTCGCACCGGACCTGGAGATCGAGCCGGTGCTCGCCCTCGGGCCGCGCGTGGCGCAGCTCGTCGCCGCGGCCGCCGCCGGCGGCCTCCTGGTGCTGGGCCGCGAGACGCGGCACGGGGGCGAACGCCTGGTCGCCCGGGCGACGACCGCCGAGGTCACCGCGCGGGCACCGGTCCCCGTGGCGGTCGTGCCCGCGGGCTGGCGGGACGGCGGGCACAACCGCCTCGTCGTGGGGATCAAGACGTTCACCAGCGCCGGCGAGCTGCTGACCCGGGCGCTCTCCGTGGCGTCCTGCCGGCACGCCACCGTGCGGGTGGTGCACGCCGTCGAGGTGCCCGACCTGGCCACCGACCTCGGTCTCGCGAACTCCTACGCCGGTGAGTCGGTGACGGCCGCCACCCGGCTGCTGGAGACGGTCGTGCGGGACTGGGCAGTCGTCTACCCGGGCGTCGCCGTGGAGACGTCGGTGGTGCCGGGCCGCCCGGACGAGGTGCTCGTGGAGGCCGCGGCGGACGCCGACGTCCTGATGGTCGCGCGGCACCACCGCGGGCTGGGACGCGTCGCCCGGCTGGGGCGCACCCCGCGGGCGATCCTGAACGTGTGCGACACCCCGGTCGAGGTGGTCCCGCTGCGCTGGAAGACCTCCGGCGTGCCGATCGTCCTGGAGAGCGACGGGGAGATCCTGAAGACCTGACGCGCCGCCGCGCGGCGAACCTGCGAAGGTGGGGGTGCCCAGGACTCGGCGCGGAGGACGGTCAGCGATGGACGACTACCTGTGGGTGCTCAAGGACGACGAGCTCGACCTTGTCCGTGAGCTCGAACCCAAGCGGTTGAAGGCGCTCGACGAGGACGACCTGCTGGACCTGCACCGCCGCGTGCGGCGGGCACGCAACAAGCACGTCAAGAACTACCGCCGCAAGGCGGCCCGGAACGTCGAGGAGCTCGGCGCACGCGGCAAGGCCGCGCCCAAGGGCGGCAAGTCGCGCTGGCGGGCCGCCGCGTTCGAGGAGGCGCTGTCGGTCGTCAGCGGGCGGCTGGCGCACGTCGCGCACGTGCAGGCCGAGGCCCTGAAGGACGAACGGCTCGCCCAGGCCCGGGCGGGCAAGTCGTCCGGACCGGGGTCGTCGGACCGGCCGGGCGGCACGAAGGTCGGGCCCGGGCGGGCCCGGAGCCATCAGAAGACGACGGGCGGCAAGAAACGGGACGCCTCGACCCGGGCGCAGGGCGCGCGCCGCCAGGGCAAGCGCGACAGCAGGTAGCCGCGCCCGCCGCGCGCGACGGCTGGGCGCGCGGGTGAACTCGCGGGGCCGGGCGCGCGAGCGCACAGTGGACAGTGGCGGCACCGGAGGGTGCCGGCACGCCGGCGGCGAGCGTCGACGACCGACTGACGCAGGGAGGCGTCATGACCTACCAGATCGGCTACCTCGTCGGCAGCCTCGCCAAGGGATCGATCAACCGCACGCTGTCGAGGGCGCTGATCGCCTCGGCGCCCGACGACCTCGCGTTCACCGAGATCCCCATCGGTGACCTACCGCTGTACAGCTGGGACTTCGACGCCGACTTCCCGCCGGAGGGCCGGGCGTTCAAGGCCGCGATCGAGGCCTCGGACGGCCTGCTGTTCGTCTCCCCGGAGTACAACCGCTCGATCCCCGGCGCGCTGAAGAACGCCATCGACTGGGGCTCGCGGCCCTGGGGCCAGAACTCCTTCGCCCGCAAGCCCAGCGGCATCATCGGCGCCTCGCCGGGCGGCATCGGCACGGCCGTCATGCAGTCGTCGATGCGCAGCGTGCTGAGCTTCCTCGACGCGCCGCAGCTCAACGCGCCCGAGGCGTACATCACCTTCGACGCCGCCGACTTCGGCCCGGACGGCGCCGTGGTCAACGAGACCACGGCGACCTTCCTGCGGCACTACATGGGGGAGTACTGCGCGTTCGTCCAGCGGGTCCTGGCCGCCAACGCCCCGGGACACATCGGCGACGAGGACCCCGCCTCGACCAAGTAGCGGCTCCGGGGGCGGGTTCCGCCTGGCACGACGGCGTCGGCGACCCGCCGCTCAGCGCGACCCGTACTGCGCGTCCGTGACGTGCTCGCGCCAGATCGTGCTCGGCGCGGGGTCGTCCGCCCCCTCGGAGATCGCGAGGTGCTCCATGAAGCTGTCGGGCGCGGCACCGTGCCAGTGGTCCTCGCCGGGCGGGCAGTAGAGGGTCTGCCCGGGACGGGCCTCGATGACGGTGCCGTCCCGGGCGCCCATGAGCGCCACGCCGTCCAGGACGTGCAGGAACTGGCCGCGGGCGTGGGCATGCCACGCGGTGCGGGCGCCGGGCGCGAACCGGACCCGGCCCACGATCGTGCGCTGGTCGCCGTCCTGCGGTGTGACCAGCAGGTCGAGCCACACGTCGCCCGTGAACTGCTCGGGCGGGTTCTTGGTGGTCACCGGCTGGGGGAGGGCGTGCATGGGATGTCTCTTCTCTCGCTGCGCGGGGCTGACCTGGTCGACGGTACGTCCGTCCGCGCGCACTAGGGAGGTACTGGCAGTACTCAGCTCACGGCCTCCGGCGCCTGGCTCACGGCCTCCGGCGCCGGCCGGACCTCGCGGAGCCACACCTCGCTCTGCGTCACGTGGGCGGCGGCCGCCACCGACGCGGCCACGGGGTCGCGCGCCGTCAGCGCCCGCAGGATCGCGCGGTGCCCCGCGTCGGAGACCCGCTTGGTCTCCGGGGTGAGCACCGGGTAGGCGCGCGAGCGGGACCGCAGCACCGACACCAGCGCGCCGAGCGAATCGTTGCCGCACAGCCGCACGATGCCCATGTGGAACTCGTGGTCGAGCGCCGACTGCTCGTCCACGTCCTCGCTGGCCTCCAGCCGGTCGAGCAGGCCGCCCAGACGGGCGAGCGTCGCGTCGTCGCAGCGGGCGGCCGACAGGGCGACCGCGTGCGCCTCCAGCACCCGGCGCAGCTCGTACAGCTCCAGGATCGACTCCAGCGGGAGCAGGCCGACCGTGAGCGAGAGCGTCTGGATCATGTCGGCGGCGCGCAGCTCGCCCACGTAGGTGCCCGCACCCCGGCGCGTCTCGACGACGCCCAGGGCCGAGAGGGTGCGGATCGCCTCGCGGATCGACCCGCGCGAGACGCCGAGCCGCTCGCTCAGCTCGCCCTCGCTCGGCATCCGGTCGCCGGGCTGGAGCGAGCCGTCGGCGATCAGGGTCCGCAGCCCGTGCAGGGCCGTCTCGACTGCGCTCACCTCGTGCATCCCTCCAGGATCGCAGGTTCCCGGCGGCGGGGCGGACATTTCGCGCCCGTAAAACCTGTCCTACAGATCTGTGTCATCTGCCGGGAAACTCTGGTGCTGCCGGGTCCCGCCTGCCATGGTTGTCCGACAAATCCCGAGAGAGGTGTTGATGGACCAGACACACACGGCGCCGGCCACGGCGCCCGTCCGGCTCGCGTCCGGCCGTCCGGCGCGCGAGGCATGGCCGCTGGACGACGCGGTGGTGCACCTCAACCACGGCTCGTTCGGCGCGGTGCCCACCGAGGTGCTGCGCCGCCAGGACGAGCTGCGCCGCCAGGCGGACCTGAGCCCCGTGGGCTGGTTCCCGCGGGTCGCGGAGCTCGTCGCCGCGGCCCGCCACGAGGTCGCGCCCTTCGTCGGCGCCCGCGCCGAGGACACGGCGTTCGTGCCCAACGCCTCGGCGGCCGCGACGGTGGTGCTCAACTCCCTGCGGCTGGAGCCCGGCGACGAGATCCTCGTGACCGACCACGGGTACGGCGCCGTCACCATGGGCGCCCTGCGACTCGCCCGCCGGTTCGGCGCCCGGGTCCGCACGGTCACGATCCCGCTCGCGGCGAGCGCGGACGAGGTCGTCGAACGCTTCCGGACGGAGCTCACCGACGCGGTGCGCCTCGTCGTCGTCGACCAGATCACCTCGCCCACCGCCCGCCTGCTCCCGACCGCCCGGATCACCGGGCTCGCCCACGAGCGCGGCGCCCGCGTGCTGGTCGACGGCGCGCACGCCCCGGGCCTCGTCGCCGACGCCGCGGCCGTCGCCGGCGGCGACTGGTGGTTCGGCAACCTGCACAAGTGGCCCTGCGCACCTCGGGGCTCGGCCCTGCTCGTGACCCGGGCCGCCGACCGCGACGACCTGTGGCCGCTCATCGACTCGTGGGGCGCCGAGGAGCCCTACCCGGGGCGGTTCGACTCGCAGGGCACCCTCGACGCGACCAGCTACCTCGCCTCCGGCCGCGCCATCGAGTTCGTCGAGCGCGAGCACGGCTGGGCGCGGGCGCGCGAGACCATGACGGCGCTCGCCGACCACGGCGCCGCCGTCATCGGCGCGGCCCTGCAGCCCCACGTGGACGCCCCGGTGGCCACCGACGTGGGCATGCCCGTGGTCTCCATGCGCCTGCTCCGGCTGCCCGACGGGCTCGGCCGGGACCGTACGGACGCCGACGAGCTGCGTCTGCGCCTGCTCGACCTGGCCGGCGTCGAGTCTGCCTTCACGAGCATCGGCGGCGTGGGCTACCTGCGCCTCTCGGTGCACCTGTACACGGAGCAGCGCGACTTCGACGCGTTCGTCGAGCGCGCGGTGCCCCAGATCCTGGCGTTCGCCGACGAACGCCGCCGCGACTGACGCGTGCCCCTCGGCACGCGAACCACATCCCGAACAGAAGAAGGAGAGGTGCGCACGTGAACCGCACCCGAACTGCCCTCACCGCGAGCCTGGCCGCCACCGGCCTCCTCGCCCTCACCGCGTGCACCGGAGGAGGGTCCGCGGGCGACGGCACCGTCCGCCTGCAGATGGTCGAGAGCCTGACCAACCCGGCCCGCACGACGCTGATCCGCGAGCTGCTGGACGAGTTCGAGGCGGAGAACCCCGGGGTCACCGTCGACCTCGTGTCCCCGCCCACCGACCAGGCCGACCAGAAGCTGCAGCAGATGCTGCAGTCCGGCAAGGGGGTCGACGTCCTGGAGGTGCGGGACAGCACCGTGGGCGCGTTCAGCAACAACGGCTGGCTCCACGACCTGTCGGACGACGCCACGGCGTGGGCGGGCTGGGACGACCTCACCGACAACGCGCAGGCCGTCACGGCGGAGGACGGCGCCCGCTACTACGTGCCGTACGGCTTCTACGGGCTGTCGCTCTTCTACCGCACCGACCTCGTCGAGGACGCGGGCTTCGACGGCCCGCCGGCGTCGTGGGCGGAGCTGCTGGAGCAGGCTTCCGCGATCCAGGACCCGGGGCAGAACACCTACGGCTACGCGTTCCGCGGCGGCCAGAACGGGTTCAGCAACGTGGTGGCCGCCGTGGAGGCGTACACGATCGACGACCTCGACGTGGAGAACGCCTACCTGCTCGCGGACGGGTCGACCATCTTCTCGGCGTCCGAGGCGCAGGACGCCGTCGACACCTACTTCTCCCTGTTCGAGGAGGCGGCGCCGCCGTCGGCCGTCTCGTGGGGCTACCCCGAGATGGTGGAGGGCTTCACCAACGGTTCGACGGCGTTCCTGCTGCAGGACCCGGAGGTCATCGCGACCGTGTCGCAGTCGACGACGATCACGCAGGACCAGTGGTCCACGGCCCCGCTGCTGACCGGCCCCACGGGCAAGGCGGCGCAGCCGCTCGCCACGGCGGGCTGGGGCGTGGCCGAGGCCAGCGAGCACCAGGCGGAGGCGACCGACCTCGTCGAGTTCCTCTCGGGGGCGGAGCCCGCGACCCGGTTCGCCCAGGAGAACAGCCTGGTGCCGATCATCGACGGCGCGGGGGAGGACCCGTTCTACGCCGAGGGGCCGTGGGCGAGCTACGTCGCCATGACCGAGGACCCGGACACGTACGTCAACGTGGTGCAGCCGCGCGGCGTGAGCTGGTGGACCGAGTGGGAGCAGAAGGCGGACCAGGACGTGCAGGCGGTCCTGCTCGGCAGCATGACGACGAGCGAGCTGCTCGACGAGTGGGACGCCTTCTGGACCGAGAAGTACGCCGCGGAGCAGTGACGTGACAGCGACCGCCCTCCGCCCGGCGCGGGCCGGGGCTCCGCGCGAGCCCCGGCACCGCCGGACCTTCCGGGGCCGGAACGCGCTGACGATCCTCGGGTTCCTCGCGCCCGCCATCGTCTTCGTCTGCTGGTTCACGTACTTCCCGATGCTCCAGGGCGCCCACATGGCGTTCCGCGACTGGGACCTGTGGGACCTCACCTCGACGCCCTGGGTGGGGCTGGCGAACTTCGCCACGATCCTTGCCGACCCGGTCTTCCCCGTGGTCGCCGGCAACACGGTCGTCTGGGTCGTGGGCTCGATCGTGCCGCAGCTCGTGATCGGGTTCCTCGTGGCCCTGGGGCTGTGGCGGCGGTTCCGCTTCCGTGGGCTCTACCAGGCGCTGATCTTCTACCCGTGGGCGGTGTCCGGCTTCCTGGTCGGCATGCTGTTCCGCTGGATGTTCAACGCCGAGTTCGGCGTGGTGAACGACCTGCTGATGAAGGCGGGCGCCATCGACGCGCCCCTGCCGTGGCTCGCCGACCCGAAGCTCGCCATGGTCGCCGTCATCATCGCCAACGTCTGGTACGGGGTGACGTTCTTCGCGATCATGATCCTCGCGGCCCTCCAGTCGGTGCCCGACGAGGTGCTGGAGGCCGCCGCCATCGACGGGGCGGGCACCGTGCGCCGGCTCTTCTCCATCGTGATCCCGTACATCTGGACGACGCTCGCGCTGACCGTGCTGCTGCGCGCGATCTGGACGTTCAACTCTCCCGAGATCATCTACGCGATGACGGGCGGCGGGCCCGCGGGCCGCACCCACATCGTCACCACCTGGATGATCGAGTACACGCAGCAGGGCAGCTACGGCCTGGCCAGCGCGATCGGGCTGGCCGTCATGGTCGTCCTGTTCGTGTTCTGCGCCTTCTACCTGACGGCGATGCGGCGGGTGAACCAGCGATGACGATGCTCCGAGAAGGTTCCTCGCGGGTGACCACGGGCGGCGTCGTCCGTGTCACCGGGCTCACGCTGTGGCTGGTCATCACGCTCTTCCCGCTCTACTGGGTGGTCGTGACGTCGTTCAAGTCGCCCGGCTCGATCAACCGGTGGCCGCTGGAGTACTGGCCGTCGGAGCCGTCGACCGCCAACTACACCGACCTGTTCGCCACGTCGGCCTTCGGCACGTTCCTCGGCAACTCGCTGGTGGTCGCGCTCGTGGCCGGGGCCACCGCGACGCTCATCGCCCTGCTGAGCGCCTACGTGCTGGCCCGGTTCGAGTTCCGGGGCAAGGGCGCCGTGCTCGGCGCGTTCCTGCTCACGCAGATGATCCCGGCGTTCATCGCGCTCGGACCGTTGTACGCGATGCTCGCCGACCTGGGCCTGGTCGACACCAAGCCCGGGCTCGGCCTCGTCTACGTGGCCATGTGCATCCCGTTCTCCACCGTGATGCTGCGCGGGTTCTTCGAGAACATGCCCGACGCGCTGGAGGAGGCGGCCATGATCGACGGGTGCTCGCGCCTGGGCGCGCTGTTCCGCGTGCTCGTGCCCGTCATGGCCCCCGGGATCGCCGCCGCGTTCATCTTCAACTTCGTGAACTGCTGGAACGAGCTGTTCCTGTCCGTCGTGCTGATGAACTCCGACGCCAACAAGACCGTCCCGGCCGCGCTCAACGGGTTCATCTCGACGTTCAACATCGCCTGGGGCCCGATGTCGGCCGCCGCGGTGCTCACCGTGCTGCCGACCATGCTGCTGTTCGCCCTGGCGAGCCGCTGGATCGTCGAGGGCCTGACGGCGGGGTCGGTCAAGGAGTGACGGAGCGAGGAGTGACCGGATCCGCTGACGTGCGCGTGGTTCACTGACCCCGTGACGCGACCCCTGCGCAAGCTCGGCTTCCTGACCATCGGCCTGTTCGACCCGGACCACCCGCGCGCCGGGCACGAGGCCACCCTGCGGCTGATCGAGCTCGGCGAGCAGCTCGGCCTCGACAGCGCGTGGCTGCGCCACCGGCACCTGCAGCACGGCATCTCGTCCCCGGTGGCGGTGCTGGCCGCCGCCACGCAGCGCACCGGCCGGATCGAGCTGGGCACCGCCGTGACCCCGCTGGGCCTGGAGAACCCGTTCCGGCTGGCGGAGGACCTCGCCACGGTGGACGTGCTGTCCGGCGGCCGGCTCAACCCCGGGGTGAGCGTGGGCCCGCCGATCCACTGGGACCACCTGCGCGACCACCTCTACCCGACCACGTGGCAGCACGAGGACTTCTCCAAGGCGCGCGTGGAGCGGCTGCTGCACAACCTGGCGGGCGGCGCGGTCTCCACCTTCGAGGGGACCGAGGGCATCGAGACGTACTCCACGCGGATCCAGCCCTTCTCGCCGGGCCTGCGGGAGCGCGTCTGGTACGGCGCCGCCTCGGCGTCGTCGGCGGCGTGGGCCGGGTCGGCGGGCATGAACCTCCTGACCTCCTCGGTGCTGGACGCCGGGGACGCGGAGCACCCGGACTTCGCGGCGCTCCAGCGCGAGCAGATCGAGCTGTTCCGGGCCGCCCACCCGGCCGGGCAGGCGGCCCGGGTCTCCCAGGGCCTGGTGGTGATCCCCACGGACGGCGCCACCCCGGAGCAGGTCGCCCGGTACGAGGCGTACGCGGCGGCACGCCTGCCGCGCACCGCGGCGCCCGTGCCGGCGGGGCCGCGGCGCATGCTCTTCGCGCCCGACCTCGTGGGGCCGGCCGAGCAGCTCGCCGAGCGGCTGAGCGCGCACGCCGGGTTCCGGGCCGTGGACGAGGTGGCGTTCGCGCTGCCGTTCACCTTCGACGAGCCGGACTACGTGCAGATCCTCACCGACCTGGCGACGCGCCTCGGGCCCCTGCTCGGCTGGAGGCCGGCGGGGGCCTGACGCGCGTCGCCCGGGCTGGCCGCTCAGCGCTCGACGAGGATGCCGTCCTCGTCGCTCCAGAGCCGGGCGCCGGGCCGGAACGTGACCCCGCCGAAGGCGACCTCGACGTCCGCCTCGCCCGCGCCGGTCTTGGTGCTCTTGCGCGGGTTGGTGCCCAGGGCCTTGATGCCGATCGGGATCTCGGCCAGGGCCACGCGGTCGCGGACCGCACCGTGGATGACCACGCCCGCCCAGCCGTTGTCGGCGGCGATCTGCGCGATCATGTCGCCCATCAGGGCACGCTCCAGCGATCCGCCGCCGTCCACGACCAGGACGGCGCCGTCGCCCGGCGTCGAGACGACCGACTTCAGCAGCGCGTTGTCCTCGAAGCACCGCACGGTGCGCACGGGCCCCTCGAACCGGGCGACGCCGCCGTGGAGCTGGAACTGGACGGGCACGGACTGGACCGTCTCGCCGAGTTCGTCGTAGAGGTCGGCAGTTGCGGGCATGGGCATCCTTTCGTCACCGGGAGCTCGTCGCCTGGAGCGTAACGTCCCCCGTGGCCGGTGCGGTCAGGCCACGAAACCCGCGCTCGCGCGGTCCACGGCCTCGCGGATGGCGGCGGCCCGGTCCTCGGGCCGCTCGACGGCGACCGCCGCCGCCGTCGCGCCGCCCATGCAGGCGCCGAGGTGCGCCGACATCAGCGGCCACCCGGCACGGTCCGGGAACCTCTCGCGCAGGGCGCCGACCAGGTCGGTCTGCGCCCGCTGCAGGCGCACCACGAGGGACGCCGGCAGGCCGCGCGAGGCGGTGACGAGCTCGGCACGCAGGTCCGCGAGCGCGTCGGTTCCGACACGCGGGTCCTCGAAGAGGTCGACGAACGCCGTCATCACCGCGCGGACACCCTGCGCCGTGTCCGCGCCGGCCGGCAGGTCGTCCAGCGTCAGGACGGCCCGCCGGACGTGGGCCTCCAGGTAGTGGAACAGCACGTCCTCCTTCGAGGGGAAGTGGAGGAAGAACGTGCGGCGTGCGACGCCGGCGCCGGCCGCGATGTCCTCGATCGACGTCGCGGCGATGCCTCGGTCGAGGAACAGCGCCGTGGCCGCGGCGACGATCGCGCGCCGTGTCTCGGCCCGCTTGCGCTCCCGGATCCCGGTCTCCTTGCTCATGCGCCCAGCCTAGCGGGGAATGAGTGCACTAGTGTAGGAATGCACTAGTGCATCAAAGTGTCGAGGAGGCGCCCATGCCGCAGCACACCAGCCGGACCTACGTGGTGACCGGCGCCGACTCCGGGATCGGCGCCGCCGTCGCCGACCGGCTCGAACGGGAGGGCGCGCGGGTCCTGCGGTGCGGCGTCACCGAGGCCGCCGACGTCCGTGCGGACCTGACCACCGCGGACGGGCGCGGCGCCGCCGTCGCACGGGTCCGGGAGCTGGCCCCGTCCGGGATCGACGGCGTCGCGCTCGTCGCGGGGAGCGCCGACGAGCGCATCGCGGTCGGCCTCAACTACTTCGGCACCGTCGGTCTGCTCGCCGCCCTGCGCGGCGACCTGGCGTGCCGGAGCGCACCCCGTGCCGTCGTCGTCAGCTCGGCCTCGTCGCTCTCCGCCGGCGAGGACGACCTGGTGGACGCCTGTCTCGCCGGTGACGAGGCCCGCGCGCTGGCCGTCGCGGACCGGATGGTCGCGCGCGGTCGTGGGGGCGTGATCTACCGGTCCACCAAGATCGCCCTGAACCGGTGGCTGCGCCGTACCGCCGTCACCGAGGAGTGGGCGGGCGCGCGCATCCCCCTCAACGCCGTCGCCCCGGGCATCGTCGAGACCGGGACGGCGCGCCGCACCCTGCTCGCCGACGCCGCGAGCGTGCGGGTGCTCCAGGACGCCCTGCCGCAGCCCCTCGGGATGCCCGGTCCGGTCGAGCCGGTCGCCGCGGCGATCGCCTGGCTCCTGACGCCGGACGCCGCGTTCGTCACCGGGCAGGTCCTCTTCGTCGACGGCGGGGCGGAGGCCACGCTCCGCGGTGAGGCGCCGTTCGCGTCCGGCGTCCGCTACGGGCCGCTGCGGATGGCGCGCATGATCGCGTGGACGGTCGTGGGCCGGCTGCGCTCCCGCCGGGCGGGGTGATCAGCGTGCCGGGCGCCCAGGTCGGTGACCTGAGCGCCCGGCGCGGAGGGGTCAGCGGGTCGCGCGAGCCGCGCTCTCGATGACCTTCGCCGTCTCGGCCGGGTGCGAGACGTACCCGGCGTGCGAGGCGTCGATCGTGGTGGTGTGCGCGTTCATGCGCTCGGCGAAGAAGCGCTGTGCCACGGGGGACAGGGCGTGGTCCTGGGCCGAGACCTGGTACCAGGTGGGGATCGTCTTCCACGCCGGCTCCGTGGTGGACTCCTCCTCCAGGACGGCGACATCGGCCGGGCGCTGGGTCGCGGCCATGAGGCGGGTCTGCTGCGGGGGCAGGTCCTGGGCGAAGATCTCGCGGAAGTCCGCGGGGTCGATGGTGGCGTCGACGCCGCCCGGGAACGGGCGCAGCACCAGCGACTCGGGCTCGAGCTCGCTGCCGGGGTACTGGGTGGGGTCGTTGAACTGGCCGACGGTCTCGCCCTTGTCGGGGGCGAAGGCCGCGATGTAGACCAGGGCGTCGACGTTGTCGGCGCCGCTGGCGGCGTTGGTGATGACGCCGCCGCCGTAGGAGTGGCCGACCAGGACGACGTCGCCGTCGATGGAGTCGACGACGCTGCGCACGTAGGCGGCGTCCGACGCGAGCCCGCGCAGCGGGTTGCCGACGGCGATCACGGGGTAGCCGTCGCGCTGCAGCCTGTCGATCACGCCCCCGAAGCCGCTCGCGTCGGCGAAGGCGCCGTGCACGAGGACGACGGTGGGCTTGCTGATCGTCTCGCGGTCGGGGCGGTGGCCGCTGTCGGCCTGGGCCGCGCCGGCGCCGACGCCGAGGGCGAGCGCCGCGCTGACGGCGACACCGACGACTGCGCCGAGGCGGCGCGTGGAGGTCCTGAACTTCATGGGATTGCCTCTCGTACTCATCTAGGTAGACTGACTAGTAACTCCACCGTACGTCCGATCGGTCCGAGATGCAAAAAGCCCGGGGTCCGGGCGTAGCTTTGCTGGCCCGCGGTCGGCCCGGGCGTCGCCCTCATGCGCCCAGCAGCGGGATGCCCTCGTACCCCCGCGCGTCGTGGGCGGGCACGATCCGCACGTCGGGCGGGAGCGCGGACACCCGGGCCAGGTCCTGCCGGACCCGCGCCGGGTCGCTGTCGGCGAGCAGGCGCATCAGGAGGGGGCGCTGCGCGCCGTGCGTGATCCCGTCGAGCTGCCAGGTGAGGTCGCCGACGAAGGCGAACCGCCGGTCCGGTCGCTCGGTGACGAGAACGACGACCGAGCCCGTGGTGTGGCCGGGCGCCGGCACGATCACGACGGAGCCGTCCCCGTGCAGGTCGTGGCTGGCCGGGAAGCCCAGGTGGGGCGGGCCGTCGAAGGCGTACGGCCGCACGTCGTGGCCCGCGACGACGCGACCGAACACCCGGTCGCCGTGGCCGCCGGCCGCGTACCGCAGCTCCTCCGGGGTCACGAGGACCGGCACGTCGAGGGAGTCCAGCCCGCTGACGTGGTCCCAGTGCGAGTGGGTCAGGATCACGCCGAGCAGTCGGCTGCGGTCGTAGCCGGCGGCGTCGAGCTGCTCGCTCGCCGTCGCGCCGAGGTGGTGCGGCGAGCGCCGGAACGCGGGCAGCATCCGGATGTGCTCCTCGGCGTGCGCGCCGAACCCGGCGTCGACGAGGACGTCGCCCTGCGGGTGCCGGACCAGGACGGCGGTGGCGGCGAACTGCCGGCGGTCCCGGAACCGGCCGCCCTGGAAGGCCAGGGCGGCCGGGGTCTCGTAGGAGCCCGTGGGGAGCTGGAAGACCTTGATCTCCGCGGGCGAGGCGTCTTTGTTGGTCATGTGTGTCAGTATTGAACGATGTGTTCAACAGTGTCAACGCGGTCCAGTACTCGTAGGATCGCGCCATGACGAGCGAGACCGCAGCACTGGACCCGCGCATCGCCCGCACGCGGCGCGACGTGGTCGCCGCGACCAGTGCGCTGCTGCTCGACGAGGGCTGGGACGCCGTCACGCACGCCGCGGTGGCCCGGCGCGCCGGCTACTCCAAGGCGACCGTCTACACGCACTGGCCCACCCGGCTCGACCTGATCAGCGCGTCGATCGAGCAGATCTGCGACGAGGCGGAGCATCCCGCGGCCACCGGCGACCTGCGGGCCGACCTCCGTGCCGGCCTGGCGGACTTCGCCGACGACCTCACGCACGGTCACCTCGACCGTCTGCTGGCGGGCGTCGTCGAGCGGGCGAACGACAGCGAGGTCGTCGGCCGGCTGCGCACCCGGCTGTACGAGACGGGGACCAGCGCCCTGCGCGCCGTCCTCGAGTCCCACGTCGCGCAGCGCGACGTCGAACCCGCGCTCGCGCTCCTGACCGGAGCGGTGCTCGTGCTCGTCACGTTCGAGGGCAGGCCGGTGGGTACCGCGGCGCTCGACGACCTCATCGACCGGGTGCTGGCCGCCACCACGCCGCGGGCGAGCCAGGACCCTTCGGCACGGGAGGTCCCGGGGCCGCCGGCTGACGCCGGGCCGCCACCGAAGCCGATCTCGTTGCCCTCCGGGTCGCGGTAGACCACCTTGCGGACGTCGCCGCAGACCTCGGTGTCGCGACGGTGAACCGACTCAGCGCAGGGTCACCGTCACCTGGCGGGACCGCCCGTCCCGAAGGACGTCCACCTCCACCTCGTCGCCGTCGGCGGCGTGGACGACGACGTGCGCGAGCGTCGAGTCGGTCGGCGCGGCCTGGCCGTCCAGGCTCGTGATCAGGTCGCCCACCCGGAGACCGGCGGCCTGCGCGGAGCCGCCGTCCGTCAGACCGGTGACGACGAGCCCCGGCGGCACACCGAGACGCGCGGCGGCGGACGGCGGGAGCGCGGAGACGGTCATCCCGAAGGACGGGTGCTCGACCCGGCCGTGCTCGAGCAGCTCGTCCGTGATCGCCCGGACCGTGCCCACGGGAACCGCGAACCCGATCCCGACGCTGCCGCCCACCGGCTGCCCCGCGCTGTCGGGCACCGTCGAGATCGCCGTGTTCACCCCGACCAGGCGCCCGTCGCAGTCGACCAGCGCACCGCCGGAGTTGCCGGGGTTGATCGAGGCGTCCGTCTGGATGGCCCCGGTCAGGACCGTGGTGCCGCCCTCGCCGGTCGGGACCGTCACCGAGCGGCCGGTCGCGCTGACGATGCCCGCCGTCACCGTGCTGGACAGCCCCAGCGGTGCACCGAGCGCGACCACGGGCTCCCCGATGGCCACGTCGTCCGACCCGGCCAGCTCGATGGTGGGCAGCGCGCGCCCGGGCTCGACGTTCAGCACGGCGAGGTCGGTCTGCGGGTCCCGTCCCACGAGCTCGGCCGGCAGGCGCTCGCCGTCGGCCAGGATCACCTCGATCCGGCCGTCGGGGACGGCCGGGGTGATGACGTGGTCGTTGGTGACGACGGCGCCGTCCTCGGTGAGGATCGCGCCGCTGCCGGTTCCCGACCCGGCGCCCGTCGCGCTGATCGTGACGATCGTCGGGAGCACGCGCGGCGCCACCTCGGCCACGTCGCACGCGCCCGTGGGGTCGGGGGCCGCCGCGAGCCGCGCGCCGAGCACACCCCCGGCCAGGCCGAGGGCGAGGGCCGCGAGCGCGGCCCCGGCCGCCAGGGCAGGTCCGCGCCACCCGCGGCGTCCGGCTTCCGGTGACCGCTGCGCACACATCGTTCCTCCCCGGAGGTGTCGCGCACGTGCGTCGTGCTGGGCGCAGGAAGTCTTCAGGCTCGCACGGGAACGGCCCGGCAGCGACGGCACGGCGCCCCGGACCTCCCACCGGCCGTCGTCCTGCGTCGGTCCGGGCGGCTAGCCGGCCGGACGTAGTCGGCGCCCCGCGCGCAGCACCGTCGCGCGGGCGAGCTCGTCGAGGGCGTCCACGAGCACGACGCCGGGCAGGAGGTCCGGCGGGGTCGCCTCCGCCGCGACCGACAGCTCGGTGCACCCGAGCACGACCGCGCCGGCGCCGCGCGACCGCAGGTCGGCGACCACGCCCGCCAGCGCGGTCAGGTCGCCGCCGCGGCCCGCCTTGACGCCGTCGTAGATCAGGGCGGTCACGCTCGCCTGGCCGGCGACGTCCGGCACCAGGGTCTTGACGCCGTGGGCGCTGAAGGCGTCCAGGTAGACGCCCGACTCGATCGTCCCCTCGGTCGCCAGCAGGCCCACGGCCTCCGGCCGCGACCCGCTGAAACGACCGGTCCAGGTGTCGCACACCGCGGACACCGCCGCGTCCACCGCGGTCAGCAGCGGGGCCGACGTCGCCGCGGCGACCGCACCGGCGAAGACGTGCGCCGTGTTGCACGGCAGCACGAGGAACTCGGCTCCGGCCGCGGCGAGCCGCCGCGCGTCGGCGGCGAGCACGGGACCGGGATCCTCGGCGGAGCGCCCCAGCACGAACGCCGTCCGGTCCGGGACGGTCGCGTGCTGCAGCACCACCATGTCGACGTGGTCCTGGTCGCGCGCCGCGTCGGTCAGCCGGACGACGCGCTCCATGAACAGGACCGTCGCGAGCGGCCCGACCCCGCCCAGCACGCCGACCAGCGTTCCGGCGGGACCGGCGCCGTCAGGCAACGTCCCGCTTCCCGGACGGGACGGGCTCCCCGGGGCTCCCGTTCGCCTCGCCCGCCTCCGGCGCCGGGTGGTACTGCGAGAACTTGCGTACCTGGTTCAGCTCGGCGAGGCGGACCCACGCGTCGCGTCGCGGCGACCGGTCCCGGCCGTACTTGAGCGGGTGCACGGCGCGGGCGCGGCGCACGGCGGCGCGCATCTGCTTGTCCTGCACGTACCGGTCCAGCAGGAAGCCCGGGACGATCCGGTACAGCACCTCCAGCGGCTCGGCGGCCGGCGGCCAGAACCCGGTCAGGTGGTCGCCCATCCAGTAGGCGGCGGGGTTCAGGCCGCTCGCGGTCAGGTAGTAGTTGGACCGTCCCGTGCGCGGGTTCAGCTCGAAGAAGTGCCCGACGCCGGTCCGCGGGTCCACCTTCACGTCGAAGTTCGCGAACCCCGTCCAGCCCAGGTGCTCCACGAGCCGGCGGGCGTCCGCCTCGACCTGGGGGAGCGGCCCGGTGAGGATCGCGGCGGGGTTGCCCAGCGTCCCGGGCGTGTGCTCCTCGAGCAGCACCCGGCCGCCCCACGCCATGCGCACCTCGCCCGTGAGATCGGAGTAGGTGGTCATGATCCGCATCTGCGAGTCGTCGCCGGGCACGTACTCCTGGATGATCACGGGCCGTCGGTAGCCCGCGTCCCCGGCCGCCGTCAGCAGCGCGGCCAGCTCGTCGCGGTCCCGTACGAGGTGCACCTTCGCCTTGCCGCGGAACGACACCCGGTGCCACGCCGTGTTGTCGCCGGGCTTGGCGATCAGCGGGTAGCGCAGGTCGAGGTCGCCGACCGGCTCCCCGCCGTCGCGCACCTCCGTGCGGGGGTGCGGGACCCCGATCTCCTGGCACAGCTCGGAGAACCGCAGCTTGTCCATCACCCGGTCGAGCAGGTCGACCGACGGGTAGGGGACGATCGCCACGTCCTCCAGCCGGTCGCGGTGCTCCGCGAGCGCCCGCACGTACCAGTCCACGCAGGTCAGCGCGATGACCGGACCCGGTCCGGCGGCGGCGATCCGGCGGATCAGCTCGACCAGGACGTCGGGGTCGTCGAGGCGCGGTTCGACGACGTTGCGGATGATGCCGGAGTGCGCGACGTTCGGCGTCGGGCGGATGGACACGACGGTCGACCTGACCCCGTAGCCCTCGTGGAAGGCGCGCGCGAGGCTGTAGGCGCCGGCGTCGCCACCGAGGATGACTGGGTGCACCGCTTTGTTCCTCATGTCACCTCACACGTCCGAGGCGGGCGAAACGTTGTGTCACAGAGGGGGTGAAGTGGAGAAGTCGGGCACCTGGAGAGGCGGGACGGCCCGGCCGGACGCCAGGCCGTCCGCGGTCTCTCGAACTGCACAGAACCCCACCTGACCTGGCCTGCGTCTATGGTGCATGACGCCAACCATGCGGGGTCCACGACGCCGCGACGCAGTACCGACACCGGTCCCTGACCGCTCCTGCCGGGGACGGTGGAGCGGATGAGCGGGTCCGCCGTGGGCACGGTCCCCGGGACGGTCGCCACGGACGTCCGGGTCGTCCGGAGCGGTGCGGACCCGGTCGCGCAGTTCACGGTCTTCGCCCACGCCAAGACCCCGGCGCTGTACCGGATCGCCTACATGCTGTGCGGTGACGAGCACCGCGCGAAGGACCTGGTGCAGATCGCCCTCGAACGCACCTTCAAGGCCTGGAAGAAGGTGGGCGACGGCGACCCGTTCGCCTACGCGCGCCGCGTGCTGGCGACGGCCCGCATCGACACCTGGCGCCGTACCCGCCGCGAGGTGCTCACCGACGATCCGGCGAGCACCGTGCGCAGCCCTGACGTGCTGGTGTTCGAGGGGGAGGTGGTGGACCGCGACCGCCTGGTCCGGGCACTGATGCAGCTCACCGTGAAGCAGCGCCGCGTGGTGGTGCTCCGGTTCATGCTGGACCGCTCGGTGGCGGAGACGGCCGCCGAGCTCGGCATCTCCGGGGGCACCGTCAAGTCCACCGCCGCACACGCCCTACGACGCCTGCGCACCGTGCTGGTGCCCAACGGGGGAGAACGATGATGACCGTGCACGACACCCACCCCGCCCAGGACACGGCGCTCGCGGCCGGCATCCGCGCGGCGGGCTCGATGATCGAGGCCCCGGACGACCTCGACCCGACGCTGATGGTCGCGACCGCCGTGCGGAACGTGCGGCGCCGCCGGGTGGCCAGGACGGTGGGAGCCTGCGTCGCGGCGCTCGCGCTCGCCGGCGCGGGTCTCGGTGTGCTCGGTGCGGCCGGCGTCAGCCGGGGGGACCTGCTGCCGGGCAGCGACCGGGCGTCGGCCGGCCCGACCTCGTCGACGGGACCGACGGACGGTGCCCAGGCCGACCCGGACCCGAGCGGCGTGCCGGTCGGTGGTTCCGAGCACCCCACGCTCGAACCGCTCGACCACGTGGTCCCGGCGGGCTGGAAGCAGGTGGAGCACAACGGCCTGTCGTTCGCCGTGCCGGAGTCGTGGACCTCCGAGGCGACGGAGGGGCAGTTCTCGCCCGGGGTGGAGTGGACGGGCCAGACGGTGACGTACGTGTACGGAGGCGCGGATCCCGAGGACCTCCACCAGTGGCCGGGGGCGCCCGACCTCACCCCGGAGGAGATCGAGGAGGCGACGAAGGAGGACCCGTCCTACGAGCGCGTGTACGTGCAGGGCGGCAGGGCGGGCGGGAACTGGTGGACGCAGACGGACGTGGCACCGATGTCCCAGATGATCTCCGTGCCGGGCGCGGACTACGCCGAGGTCCAGCCGTCGGTCGCGACCATGGGCGGTGAGCCCCAGTTCTACAGCGCCCACATCTACCTCCACCAGAGCGGCCGGGGCGAGAACCTGTTCCTCGTGGTCGAGTTCGACGGCACCGGGCAGGGCTGGGCGGACCTGCACACCTTCCTCGGCAGCCTGGACTTCCGGCGCTGACCCGGCTCAGGCCAGCTCGAGCAGGATCCCGTCCGCCGACTCCCGGCCACCGGGTCCGTGCTCACGGATGATGGCGACGATCTCGTCGAACAGCGTGGGGCCCTCGCCGCGGCGCGCCTCGTCGAGCCGCGCGGTGACGGCCGCGCGGTTCGACGGGTCGACGCCGGGCAGGATCCGCTCCAGCCGCCGGGCCGTCTCCGGGTGGCCGAGGGCCACGCGGGACGTCTCCGAGCCGACCCACCGCAATGTCCAGCCGTGCTCCGGGGTGCCGTACCCGCCGCGGAGCACGTCGTTGAGGGCGTCGAGGTTTCCCCGCCAGGTGTACCCGCTCAGCAGCCGGGAGAACTCGCGGGCGAATCCGTCGAGGTCGCCGAACCGCGTTCCGTCGACGACGAGCACGGGGAGGTCACGGGTCATGGTCCGAGGCTATCCGTCCCGTTCGGGCCGGACCCGTGCGCGCCGTCCGGCCGAGCAGGCCGGACGCCGCGCACGGGACCGGGTCACATCCGGTAGAAGTCGCCGTAGTGGTTGGGCGAGAAGTAGACCACCCCGGTGGTGCGGTCCAGGACGAGCCGGTAGGACTGTCGTGCGGCGCCGCAGGCCCGCGGCGTGACGTCGAACTCGAGGTAGGAGTGGCCCGCCGGGAGCTCACCCTCGTAGTTGTTGTACGTGCCGCCCGCGAAGTTGCACTGGCCGTTGGGCCAGCTCACCCAGCCGCGGGTGCTCGGGTAGCCCTTGGAGCTCCAGATCGACTTCGAGGAGTACGCCTCCGTGCAGCCGCTGTGCGTGCAGGAGCTGTAGACGGTCGCGTCCGCCGCAGGGGCGACGGAGACGCCGCCGGCGACGAGGCTGACCATGGCGGACAGGACGACGAGCATTCTGACCAGGCTGGACACGGTGCTGTTCTTCTCGGACACGCTGACCTCCCTCTCGGTTGGAATGACCGGGTGAATCCTCGCCCATCCGGTCGACGCTGACCCGACGACGCACCGACCTGCGGGTGAATTTTTCCTTTCTGTCCCGTCCGGCGAAGATTCCGGGCCGTTCGTCCCTGGTGCGGCGGACGGCGGACGAGGGACGCTGGCCGGGTAGACGCGCCCGCCCACGGAGCGCGGGTGCACCGAGCGCCTGCCCACGGAGCCGTCATGACCACCCACACCAACAGCCGGGCCGGAGCAACCGCGCACCCGTCCGTGCGGGCGCCGGGCGCGCGGTACGTGTACGACCTGTCCGAGGGGAACGCCGGGATGCGGGCGCTGCTCGGCGGCAAGGGCGCCGGCGTCGCGGAGATGCAGCGCATCGGCCTGCCCGTCCCGGACGGCTTCACCGTGACCACGGCGGCGTGCGTCGCCGCGATGGAGGACGACGGCGCGTGGCCCGGGGGACTGTGGGACGAGATCCTGACGCACCTGGCGACCCTGGAGCGTCGCACGGGGCGCACGCTCGGGGCGGCCGAACGGCCGTTGCTCGTGTCGGTGCGGTCGGGTGCGGTGGTCTCGATGCCGGGGATGATGGACACGGTCCTCAACCTGGGCATGTCGGACCGGGCGGCGCAGGGTCTGGCCGCCGAGTCGGACGACCCGCGCTTCGCCTGGGACACCTACCGCCGGTTCGTGCAGATGTACGGCGAGGTGGTCGAGGGCGTGCCGGGGCAGGCCTTCGAGGACGAGCTGACGGCCCTGAAGGACCGCCGGGGGGTGCGGCGGGACGCCGAGCTGACGGCGGACGACCTGCGGGAGCTGGTGAAGACGTTCCGCGGCGTCGTGCGCCGGAGCACGGGCCACGACCTGCCGACCGACCCGCACGACCAGCTCCGCCGGGCGGTGGACGCCGTGTTCGGGTCCTGGAACAGCCCGCGGGCGCGCGTGTACCGCGAGCTGAACGAGATCCCGGACGACCTCGGCACCGCCGTGAACGTGATGCAGATGGTGTTCGGCAACAAGGGCGACACCTCCGCGACCGGGGTGTGCTTCACGCGCAACCCGGCCACGGGCGCCCGGGAGCGGTACGGGGAGTTCCTCCTGGACGCGCAGGGGGAGGACGTGGTCGCGGGCACCCGCACACCGCGGCGCCTCCCGGAGCTGGAGTCGGTGCTGCCCGGCGTGTACACGCAGCTCCTGGACACGTTGGACCGCCTGGAGCAGCACTACCAGGACATGCAGGACGTCGAGTTCACGATCGACGACGGCACGCTGTACCTGCTCCAGGTGCGCACCGGCAAGCGCACCGCGGCGGCGGCCCTCAGGGTGGCGCGCGACCTGGTCGCCGAGGGCGTGATCGACAGACCGACCGCGCTGCGGCGGATCGACCCCGCCCAGCTCGACCAGCTCCTGCACCCGACGCTGGACCCCGCCCAGGCCACGACCCCGCTCACGCACGGCCTCAACGCCTCCCCGGGCGCGGCGGTGGGCACCCTCGTGTTCGACGCCGACACCGCGGCCGAACGGGGCGGGGCCGGCGAGGACGTGGTGCTCGTGCGATGGGAGACGACGCCTGACGACATCCACGGCGTCGCCGCCGCCCAGGGCGTGCTCACCGCGCACGGCGGCATGACCTCCCACGCCGCCGTCGTCGCGCGCGGCATGGGCAAGCCCTGCGTGGCCGGCGCGGGCGAGCTGCGCATCGACGTCGCGGCCCGCACCCTCGCCGTCGGCGACACCGTGCTCACCGAGGCGGACACCATCACCGTGGACGGCACCACCGGGTACGTCTACCCGGGCGCGCTCCCGCTCGTGCCCCCGCAGGTCACCGACGACTTCGCCACCGTGCTCGGCTGGGCCGACGACGTACGCCGCCTGGGCGTGCGGGCCAACGCCGACACCGGCGAGGACGCCGTCAGGGCCCGCGAGCTGGGCGCCGAGGGCGTGGGCCTGTGCCGCACCGAGCACATGTTCATGGCCACCGACCGCCTGCCCGTGGTCCAGCGCATGATCCTGGCCGACACCACCGAGGACCGGCAGGCCGCCCTCGACGAGCTGCTGCCCGTGCAGCAGGCGGACTTCGAGGAGATCTTCACGGCGATGACCGGCCTGCCCGTCGCGGTCCGGCTCATCGACCCGCCGCTGCACGAGTTCCTGCCCGACCTGGTCGAGCAGTCCCTCCTGGTGCAGCGCCTGGAGGCGGACGGCACACCCGGGGAGCTGGAGCGCGCCCGCACCCTCCTGGCCCACGTCCGGCGCCTGTCCGAGGCCAACCCGATGCTGGGCACCCGCGGCGTGCGCCTGTCGCTGCTGCACCCGGAGATCGGCGTCATGCAGACCCGCGCGATCGTCCGCGCGGCGCTCGCGGTGCGGGGCCGGGGCCTGGACCCGCGGGTGGAGATCATGGTGCCCCTGGTCGGGTACGCCGAGGAGCTGCGGCGGATGCGCGAGATCGTCGTGGCCACCGCGGACGGGGAGCTCGACGCCGCCGGGGTGACGGACCTGGACTACCGCGTCGGCACGATGATCGAGCTGCCGCGCGCGGCCCTGACCGCGGGCGAGATCGCCGAGCACGCCGACTTCTTCTCGTTCGGCACCAACGACCTGACGCAGACGACCGTGGGCATCTCGCGCGACGACGCCGAGGGCTCGTTCCTCGCCGCGTACCTGGAGGCGGGCGTCGTGCGGACCAACCCGTTCGCCTCCCTGGACGCCGACGGCGTGGGCGAGCTCGTCCGGATCGGCGTCGAGCGCGGGCTGCGGACCCGGCCCGGGCTGGAGACGGGGGTGTGCGGCGAGCACGGCGGCGACCCCGCGTCGATCGCCCTGCTCGACGAGCTCGGCGTCGACTACGTGTCCTGCTCGCCCTACCGGGTCCCGGTCGCCCGGCTGGCCGCCGCGCAGGCCCGGCTCGACGGCGCACCGGGCGAGGCGTGACGCCGGGCGTGTGCGCTCCGGGCGTGCTCCTGACGGCGAGCGCCGGGCCTCGCCCGGGCCTCTCGCGACCGGGTCAGAACACGGTGAGGTAGTCGCGCGGCTCGTCGGCCCCTGCCGGCGCCGTGCACGGGTCGTCCGGCCCGGGAGCGTCGTGGCAGGCGATCGCGGCACGCTGCCGGGCACGGTCGCAGTCCACGGCGAGCACACCGTGCGGCAGCTCGTCCGTACCCCAGGTGCGGGGCACCCAGCCGTAGAGCGGGCAGCGCAGCCGGGCCGCCACGCGGCGGGCCGCCCGCATCGCGCGCACCAGGTCCGGGTGGCTGCCCGGGGCGCTCGCGTCGATCGTCAGCACCCCGTCGACGGGGCCGGAGACCGACCGCAGCTCGGCGGCGAGCACCTCCGGCGGGTTCCACTGGAGCTGCGCGGCGCGGTGCTCCAGCAGCGTCGCCTCCCGGGCGCCGAGCAGACCGGCGGCCCGCAGGAGCTCGGCCGCCCGGACGGGACGGCGCCCTTCGCCGGCGACGGCGCACTGTTCGTGGGTCAGGCAGACGACCTGCACGGCCGTACCGGTGTCGGCGAAGGCCGCGATGACGCCGCCGAGCGTCACCGTCGCGTCGAACGGGTGCGCGCACACCACCAGCAGGCGCCGGGTCTTCGGCAGCGGTGAGCGCTGCCGGGTGGGTCCGGCGGCGGTCTGCCCGGCGTCCGGCTCGATGTCGACGACGACCTCGGGTCTCATGGCTGCTCTCCTCGGTTCGGCCCGGGTCTAGCGCTGCAGGTGCACCGGGCGGTGCTCGATCTGGGCGATGTCGTCCGACGTGGCGCGCAGGAGCCGGTCGGCCAGCTCCCGCAGCGCCCGGGCGGCGGCGAGCTCCTCGCCGATCTCGGGGACGGCGGCGTCCTCCGGGTTGCGCCGGGCGCTTCCGTAGCCCTCGAGGGAGGTCCCGCTCGACGTGGTCAGGACGGCGTGCGCCCCGGTCATGCGGCCGTCGCGCACGAGGTCGTCCGCGTCGAAGAGGTGGATGGCGACGTTCCAGGTGTGGGTCATGGCTCTGCTCCCGTCGGTCCGCGACGCCGGCCCGCGCCCTGCCGCCCGCGTCCATCTCAGCCTCTCGCCGCGCCGGGCCGTCCGGCCAGGGACCAACGGCCCGGGTGCGTCAGGACGGAGGGCACACGACGTCGCCGGGCCGGCCGCCACCCGATCGCCCTCCACCGGTAGGGTCCGTCCATGCCCTGGTCCCGCCGCCGTCCGACCGCCTGGTTGATCCTCGTACCGGCGCGGCGGAGCAGGTGATCGCGTGAACCCGGTACCGCTGCACGCGACGGCCGAGGCGGCCTGGCGCCGGCTGGCCCACGCCGACCCGACCCTGCGCGACGTGATGAGCGCCGTGGCCGGTGAGCCCGGATGGGTGGTGGGCGACCTCCTGACCACGCTCACCGCCGACGACGACGGTGCCGACCGTGTCCGGCTCGGGCGGGCGGAGCTGCTCGCGGCCGCCGGGCGCGAGGCGGAGATCCTCGGCGACGGTTACCTGCGCTGCGAGTACCTGCTGCTGGGCGCGCTCGGTGTGCTGGGCGACGACGACCGGCTGGCGCGTGCCCGCGCGGACTTCCACGTGCTGATGGGGGACCGGGCGTTCGCCGCGTACCTGGACCTGGCGCCCCGGCCCCGGCCCGCCGGGGCCGCGCGTCCGCCCCTGGTGCTCCTGGCCGGGCTGCCCGGAACCGGCAAGTCCACGCTGGCCGAGGCGCTGGCGTCCGCACTGCCGGCGCCGGTCTTCTCGATGGACTGGCAGCTCGGTGCGCTGGTGCCGTTCGGCGTGCTCCGCCCGGACAACACCGGGCCGCTGTCGGAGCTGACGCTCGTCGGGGCGGCGGCTCGTCAGCTCCAGCTCGGGCTCGGCGCGGTCATCGACGCCACGGGTCACACCCAGGAGCTCCGCACGCGGCTGGAGTCGCTCGCGCACAGCCTCGACGCCACGTTCGTCGGCGTGGAGTGCGTGTGCTCGGACGAGTTGGTCCACCGGACCCGCGTGGCGGGACGCGACCGGGGCATCCCCGGGTGGCCGGCGACCGTCACCTGGGCGCACGTGCGGCGGATGAAGGACCGCTGGGAGGACTGGCACCAGCCGCACCTGATCCTCGACACGGCCACGACCACGCCCGAGGACGCACTGCGACGGGTCCTCGACCTGGCGGCCCGGCCCGGCCCGGCGGGGGCCTGACCGGCGGGGCGACGCCAGTCGCGACGCCGGCGCCGGCTCAGGCGACGCCCTCCGCGTCGAGCGCCTCGGTGAGCAGCGCCACGAGCGCTTCGAGCTGGACGTCCGTGGACGACGCGGCATCCTCGTCACCCGCGCCGTCCAGGGCCCTGGCGGCGAGGTCGGACTTGCTGTCGATCAGCGCGGCGATCGTCGAGTCGATGGTCTGGGCGGCGATGATCCGCCAGGCGGTGACGGGCTCGGACTGGCCGATCCGGTGGATCCGGTCGATGGCCTGGGTCTGCTCGGCGTAGGTCCAGGACAGCTCGGCCAGCACCAGGTTGGAGGCCACCTGGAGGTTCAGCCCCACCCCGGCGGCCGTCAGCGAGCACACCACGATCGACACGTCGGGGTCGTCCGTGAACGCGGCGATGTTCTTCTCGCGCACCCGGGGCGTCTGGTCCCCGCGGATCGAGGCGTAGCCGATGCCGCGGTCGGCGAAGGTCTGCTCGGCCTGGTCCATCACGTCGACGTGCTTGGCGAAGAACACCACCTTGCCGACGTTGCGGGCCAGCTGCGCGGCGTAGTCCGCGGCCAGCCCGGCCTTGGCCTGGCCGATCCGGCGCACCATGGTGAACACGTTGTCGCCCTTGGCCTTCGAGCTCGAGTCCTTCAGCTCGGCCGCCGCCACCCGGCGGGCGAGGTCGAGGTCGACGCCGTCCACGACGACGTCGTCCACGACGGTGCTCTCGGCGCGCGCCGCCACGGCGGACCGGTAGCGATCGACCAGACGGCTGGCGAGCGCCTCCTCGGCGGCCCGGATCGAGCGGCCCGCCGCGCCGTCGAGCTCGACCGGCATGTCCGCCACGCGGCGGGCGGGGATGTCGGCGACCACGTCGGCCTTGCGGCGGCGCACGATGCCCATGTCGATCACGCTCGTCCTGGCGGCCGCGTAGAACCCCGGGTCGGCCGGGGTGAGCCCGGCGTCCTCGAGGGCGGTCATCAGGGGCCCGAGCGGCTTGGCGTCGTCGATCCAGCCGAGGTACTGCCAGATCGCCCGGAAGTCCTCGATGTCGTTGATCAGCGGGGTGCCGGTCAGGGCCATCAGGAGGGGCCGGCCGGCCCGGGCGCGGATGCGCTCGGAGAGGGCGAGCACGTGCTGGGAGCGCTGGCTGCCCTTGTTCTTGATGAAGTGCGCCTCGTCCACGACCATGCCGCGGAAGCCGAGGTCGCCGAGCCAGCCGACGTGCCGGTCCAGCAGCTCGTAGTTCACGATCACGACGTCCGCGAACCCGTCGACCCGCTCGCCGTCGCCGTGGACCACGGTGGACCGGCGCCGCGGCGTCCACAGCTCGACCTCGTGCGCCCAGTTCGTCTTGACCACGTTCGGCGCCACGACCAGCAGCGGGTAGGCGTCGGCCGCCTGGGCGGCGAGCAGCGCCTGCGCGGACTTGCCCAGGCCGGGCTCGTCGGCGAGCAGGAAGGTGCGGTGCCCGCGGGCCGTGGCCTCGACGACCTGGGCCTGGTGCCGCATCAGCTTCCCGCCGTGGGCGGCGGACAACGAGCGGGGCTCGGGCAGGGGCATGCAGGCGGGTGCGCCGGGGCCGGCGTGCTCGAAGGACCGGAAGAGCGGTTCGAGCAGCTCCCAGCCGGCGAGCAGGCGGGCCCGCGGCGCCTGCCGCTCGGCCGCGGCCGAGAAGTCCGGGGCGAGGAACGGGTTCGCGAGCTGGCGCGAGATCACAGAGCGGGGCACCACCTGCTTCTCGGCGCCGGGCGACGGCGGGGCAGGCGGGGCCGGCGGGGGCTCCTCGGGCGGCTCCAGACCGCCCGCGCGCATCATGGTCGCCTTGAGCTCGCGGGCCGCGTCGGAGACCCGGGCGTCCTCGGCGAGCAGCTCGAGCAGCGAGGTGTCGCGGGCGGCGATCTTCGCCAGCAGCGTCCCGACCGCGTCGAGCTGCTTGAGCTGCTTGGCCCGCTGGGGCTCGGTCAGGGTGCCGTCCTCCCTGACCCGGGTCCGCTCCTCCCGCATGAGCAGGGCGACGACCTGGAACTTCGTCCGCGTCGCCGGGCGGGTCGGCGGCCTCCGGACGGCGCCGTCGACCTCACGGGCGGCCTCCGCCAGGACCGGGATCATCCCCTGCTCGGCGGGACGCGGGGCACGGCGGCGCTGTGCGCCGGACCCGGTCCGTGTGCCGGACCCGCTCCGTGCGCGGCCGGACCGGCGTTGGCCTGCTCGTGCCACTTCTTCTCCTTCGCTGCATGCGTACTGCGACCGCGGTGCCGCCCCTGCGCCTGCACGCCCGGGACCGGCCCGACGCGCGGACGTCGGCCTGTGGGGCGAGCGCCCACGCCGGACTGCTCCGGCCGGCCGTGGGGTCACCGCGCGGCGTCCCCGCCCGCACCGCCTGTGGACCCGTGCTCACGCCGATGGTGACACGCCCCCGGGCGTCTCCGCGAACCACCGCGGGCGGTGGTCATGGCACTGCCTGATCACCGGAGAACACGCAGTCTACCGCCGCGCACGCCTCCGCCCGGACCGGTGCCGCCCCGCGGGGTCGCCTACGCGATCGTGGTGGCGCAGCTCATCGCGGTGTCCGTCGCGGCCACGCCGTCGGTGCGCCGCAGGTGCGCCTCGCCCCACACCCGGACCCCCTCGACGACGGGCAGGACCGTGGCCCCGTACGGGGTCAGCCGGTAGATCACGGGCGCCGGTACCGGTCCGGTCACGTCCCGCTCGACGAGCCCGTCGGCCTCGAGCTCGCGCAGCTGCTCGGCCAGCACCTTGGGCGTGATGGGCGCAGCCCTGCGGCGCAGGCCGGCGAAGTGGGACTCGCCGTGGGCGAGCCAGTAGAGGAGGGTCAGCTTCCACTTGCCGCCGATCGCGGTGAACGCCGCGGCCATGGGGCAGCCCGGCAGCGGGTTGGGACGAGAGGGGTTACCCGCAGGTGCCTTCTTGTTCATGGCCGCGCTCCGCTCGATAGTCGAATTATGACCATTTCACACCGAAGAATCCTGACCGCTAGCCTTTCCGCCGCCCTCATGCTGCTCGCGACGGCGGCCTCCGGCGCCGCCGCACCGTCTCCCGCCTCGTCCTCTCCCGTCTCGCTCTCTCCCGCACGGACCACCGCGACCGACGGCCAACGGGACTTCAACTGGGAGATCGGCACCTGGCGCTCCGCCGTGCGGGTCCTCGCCGACCCGCTCTCGGAGTCCCCGGACGAGTGGCTCGAGTTCAGCGGCACCAGCACCGTGCGTCCGCTGATGGACCGACGGGCCAACGTCGTCGAGCTCGCGGTGTCGGGTCCGGCCGGCAGCATCGACGCGATCAACCTGAGGCTGTACGAGCCGCAGGCGCAGCGGTGGAGCCTGACCTTCGTCAACATGCGCGACGGTCTGCTCACGCCGGCCGTGTACGGCGGGTTCCGCGACGGCGTCGGTGAGTTCTACGGCGACGACCGGCTCGGCGACCGGCCGATCAAGGTGCGGTTCCTCGTCACCCGCGTGGGTCGGGACGAGGCGAGGTTCGAGCAGGCGTTCTCGGCCGACGGCGGAGAGACCTGGGAGACGAACTGGATCGCGGTCGACCACCGGGTACGGCGCTGAGGCACGGGGACTCCGCCGAGCTCTCCGTGGTCCAGCTCTCCGGCGCCCAGCGCTCGCGCGCCGTCGCGGCCCGCGCCACGATGATGTGGGGACAGGAGCACCATGACCAGAAGTGTCTCGGCATGGCCTTCGGCGACGTGGTGGCGTCCGGCGGTGCGGGTGGCGGCCGTGCTGACGCCACTGGTCGTCTGCGCGATCCTGTTCACGGTCCGTGACCAGGTCACCGCGGCGACCGACGTGCTGGTCCTCGTCCTCCTCGTGGTGGCCGCCGCGGCCACGGGCGACCGGCTGGCGGCACTTCTCGCCGCCTTCTCCGCCGGGGTGTGGTTCGACTTCTTCCTCACCGAGCCGTACCTGCGCTTCGTCATCGCCGACGCCGAGGACATCGAGGCGACCACCCTGCTCGTCGTGATCAGCCTCGCGGTGACCGAGATCGCCCTGTGGGGCTACCGGCAGCAAGGGCGGGAGGCCCGGCGCTCGGGCTACCTCGAGGGCGTGCTCGGCGCCGCCCGCGCGGTCGCCGAGGGCACGACGCCCGCCAAGACGGTGGTCGACGTCGTGGCGCGCCAGATCACCGACGTGCTGGAGGCCGACGACTGCCGGTACGTCGCGGGGCCGGTGGGGGACGTGCGGTTCGCCGTGCTGGACCATGACGGCGTGCTCACCCGGAACGGCCGGCCGGTCGACGTCGACCGGATCGGCCTGCCGGTCGACGAGTACGTCGCGATCCCGGTCCGCCGGGGCGCGGAGGTCGTCGGCTACTTCCTGGTCACCGCGGTGTCGCACGCGGTCTTCCCGACGCGCGAGCAACGCCGGTTCGCCGTCCTCATGGCACACCAGGTCGCCGCGCTCGGCTCGTCCGCGTGATAGTCCATCAGTTTGATTTACACTGGTGACGCGCTGTACGCGCTGTGTCTCGTGATCCGGCGAGGCGTGGACGACTGGAGGACGTGTGGCCGAGCCGATCAACCTGCGGGCGACCGCGACCGGGCCGGGGCGCCCGCTGCGCCACTTCTGGAGCACCGTGGTCGGTGCGGGGCGCGCGAACGAGGGCCTCCGGGCCGACTGGCAGCGCCACCTCGCCACGGTGCGCGAGGAGTGCGGGTTCGACTACGTCCGGTTCCACGGCCTGCTGCACGACGACATGTTCGTGTACACCGAGCGGGAGGACGGCACACCCGTCCTGAACTTCCAGTACGTCGACGCGCTGTTCGACGCTCTGCTCGACGCCGGTGTGCGCCCGTTCGTCGAGCTCGGCTTCAGCCCCCGGGCGCTCGCCCGCGAGACCGGGACCGTGTTCTGGTGGGGAGCGCACGGCGCCCCGCCGACCGACCTCGACCGCTGGTCCTGGCTCGTGCGGTCGCTCGTCCAGCACTGGGTCGACCGGTACGGCCCGGCCGAGGTGCGCGAGTGGTACTTCGAGGTCTGGAACGAGGCGAACCTGCGCGGCTTCTTCCGCGGCACGCGCAGCGAGTACCTCGCGCTCTACGCCGCCTCGGCGCGCGCCGTGAAGGCGGTCGACGCCGCCCTGCGGGTCGGTGGCCCCGCCACGTCGAACTTCGTGCCGGACGCCCGTTTCGACGGCGAGACCGAGGACTTCCAGGTGCACGAGGCGACGCTGGGCGCGGACCTGGACGCGCTCGAGTGGAAGCCCGTGTGGCTGGAGGCCTTCCTCGAGTTCTGCGCCGGGGAGGGTCTGCCCGTCGACTTCGTCTCGACGCACCCGTACCCCACCGACTGGGCGCTCGACGAGCACGGGCAGGGCCAGCGGCTCACGCGTGAGGCCGACGCGACGCCGAAGGACCTCGCGCTGCTGCGCCGCCTGGTCGACGCGAGCCCGTTCCCCGGCGCGGAGATCCACCTGACCGAGTGGAACTCGTCGTCGTCGCCCCGCGACTTCACGCACGACACCGTCCCGGCGGCGGTCTACGTCGTCCGGTCGGTGCTGCGCTCGATCGGCACGGTCGACTCCCTGGCCTACTGGACGTTCACGGACGTCTTCGAGGAGGGCGGCGCCGGCGACGAGATGTTCCACGGCGGGTTCGGGATGCTCACCCTCCAGGGCGTGCCCAAGCCGACGTTCCACGCCTACCGCATGCTGAACGCGCTGGGCAGGACGCTGCTCGCGGCCGGTGCCGACGGCGTGGTGACGCGTGACGAGGCGACCGGCCGGATCGCCGCGCTCGTGCACCACTACCCGCACGAGGTGACGCGTTCGGTGCCGGCCTCGTTCGACGACCGAACCGTCGCCGACGCGACCGAGGCGGTCGGCTCGGTCCGCGACACCGAGATCACCGTCGACGGGCTGACGCCGGGCGCGGTCGTCGAGCTGGAGACGCTCGACCCGTCGAACGCCAACCCCGTGGCCGCGTGGCGCGCGATGGGGGCGCCGTCGTCGCCCACACGTGAGCAGACCGCGGCGCTGCACGCCGCCGCCCGCGCGACGCGCCGCGAGTCGCTCGTCGTCCCCGCGGACGGCGTGCTGCGGGTCGAGCGCTCGCTCGCCCCCTGGTCGCTCCTGCTCGTGCGTCAGGTCGCCTGAGTGAGCCCGACAGTGCGCCCGACCAGGATCCGGGGTGCGAAGATGTGCGGGAGCGGGCATCCGGGCCGCCCGCCGGCCGGTCATCGAGCAGGAGGTATGGCGTGACGATCGACCAGTCGGCCGCGCCGGCGACCGCCCGGCGGGGCACCAACCTCCCGCGGATGGGCGACTTCAACGAGTCGGTCATCCTCGACGCGGTGCGGCGCGCGCCCGACGGGCTGAGCCGCGTCGAGCTCGCCGGCGCGACGGGCCTGTCGGCGCAGACGGTCTCCAACATCTGCCGGCGCCTGCTCGACGCGGGGCTCCTGGCCGAGACCGGCAAGAAGGGCGGGCGCGCGGGCAAGCCCCGCACCGTCCTGCAGGTCGTGCCCGGCGGCCGGTACGCCCTCGGCGTGCACCTCGACCCGGCGGTCATCACGTACGTCGTCCTCGACCTCGCGGGCCGGGTGGTGCACAGCATGCACCGGCCCACGCCCGCGGTCGTCGACCAGGAATCGACGATCGCCGAGATGAGCGACACCATCGAGACCGTGATCGAGGAGTCGGGGGCGGCCCGCGACAGGATCCTCGGTCTCGGCCTCGCCGTGCCCGGCCCCGTCGACTTCGCGACCGGTTCCGTCGTCGACCCGCCGCAGCTCAAGGGCTGGGGCCGGGTGCCGTTGCGGGACCGGCTCGTCGAGGCCACGGGGCTGCCCGTGCTCATGGACAAGGACGTCATCGCGGCCGCGGTGGCCGAGCGCTGGGCGGGCGCGGCGACGCACTCGGGCAACTTCCTCTTCTTCTACCTGGGCACCGGCTCCGGCATGGGCGTGGTCGCGGACGACGTCGTGCTGCGCGGCGCGTCCGGGAACGCCGGCGAGGTGGGCGGGCTCGACGCCAACTGCACCACGCGTGCGCTCGTCGACGAGGCCGTGGCGGCGGGCGTCCTGGAGGTCGCACCGGCGCCCGGCCCGCAGGCCGTGGCCGAGCAGCTCGGCCGGCTCGCCGACCTCGCGGCCGAGGGGGAGCGGGGCGCCCAGGTGATCATCGACCGCTGGGCGCGCCGCGTGGGCACCGGGGTCGCGGCGGCGGCGACGCTGCTCGACTCGGAGCTCGTGGTGTTCGGCGGGCCCATCTGGCCCATGCTGTCGGAGCGCTTCCTGGCGGTCGTCGAACCGGTGATCACGAGCTGGCCGTTCGTCGAGAAGATGCACGAGATCCAGGTGGTCAACACGCGGCTCGGCGAGGACGTCGGCGCCGTCGGCGCGGCCTGCCTCGTGCTCGACCAGACCCTCTCCCCGCAGCCGCACGCGCTCCTGATCGGCTGAGCCCGTCCGGGCACCCCGCGGGGCGCCCGGACCGGGGCTCATGCGCGGTGCGCGCTCCCGTCCGTGGCCCGCAGCAGCGCCCAGCGGTCGTGCTCCAGCGGGGCGCCCACCGGGTAGCGGCGCGCGGCCCGCTCGTCGAAGTCGACGCCGAGCCCCGGCGCCTCGGAGGCGAGCAGGTGCCCGCCGGCCGGGACGGGGGCGCCCGGGAACACCTCGAGCGTCGCGTCGCGGAACGTCGCCGCCTCCTGGACGCCGAACGCGGGGGAGGAGATGTTCAGCGCCATGTTGGCCGCCATGCCCACCGGCGTCACGTCGCCCGGCCCGTGGGGCGCGGTGCGGACGCCGAACATCTCGCACACGGCCACGAGCTTGCGCGCCGGGGTGAGGCCGCCGAGCGTGGGGATGCGGATGCGCGCGAAGTCGATCGACCGCCCGGCCAGCAGGGGCAGGTACGCGCGCGGGTCGTGGTAGAGCTCGCCGACGGCCAGCGGCGTCGTGCCGGCGGCCCGGAGCTCCGGGAAGTGGGCGGCGTCCTCGGGGGCGAGCGCGTCCTCCAGGAAGTACAGCCCGGCGTCCTCGACAGCGCGCACGAGCTGCCGGGCCTCGGCCGGGGTCATGCGCTCGTGGGCGTCGTGGAGCAGCTCGACGTCGGGGCCCACCCGGTCGCGGACGTCCGCGAGGATCCCGGGCACGTGCCGCAGGTAGGCCAGCGTGTCCCAGCGGTCGGTGCGGGCCCGGCGGCGGGCGGCCTCCGCGGCGTCGCGCGGGGCGGTGCCGTAGGTGTCCCGGCCTGGCACGGCGACCTGGACGCGCACGTGCCGGTAGCCGCGGCCGGCCGCCTCGAGCACCTTCTCGGCCACCTCGGCCGCGTCGGCGCCGTCGACGTGCGTGTACGCGTCGGCGTGCTCCCGTGCCCGGCCCCCGAGGAGCTGGTGGACCGGCAGCCCCGCGACCTTGCCCTTGAGGTCCCACAGCGCGAGGTCGAGGGACGCGAGCGCGTTGTGCTCGATCGACCCGCCGCGCCAGTACCCGCTGTTGAGCAGCAGGCGGTGCAGGTCCTCGATGTCGGCGGGGTCCCGGCCGACGAGCAGCGGCCCGAGGTACTCGTCGATCAGCGTGCGGGTCGCCAGCGGGCGCTGCGGGTCGCTCGCGTCGCCGAGGCCGTAGAGCCCGGGCTGGTTGGTCTCGACGCGGGTGACCACGTAGGGGCAACCCTGCGGGCCGGTGAGGAAGGTGCGCACGGCGGTGACCCGCACACCGTCGGCGTCGGCGCCGACAGCGGTCCAGGGCGCGGGGGCGAGCACGTCGGGACGGGGGGTGTCGCGGGCGTCGGCGTCGGCTGCCTGCAGGGGTGTCATCGGTGACCTCGATCCGGGACGAGCGGTTCGCGCGGGGGCGTTCCCGCGCACTGGACGGGCACCGGCGGCGGCGCCCGTTGACACTGTACATCGAATTGATTTATCTTCCGATGGTCCGCGACACCGCCCGGTGCCGCCTGATGACCGAGAGGCACAGCCCGTGATACGACACCGACGTCGTCCGTCCTCTGCACGCCTGACCACCGCCGCCACCTCCGTCCTGCTCGTCGGCGCGCTCGCCGCGTGCAGCGGGCCGGTCGGCGGTGCTGCCGGGGGCTCGCAGGAGAGCGACCCCGACACCCTGACCATGTGGACCTTCAAGCAGTCGCACGTCGAGCCGCTGCAGAACGCAGCGAAGTCCTTCGAGGAGAAGACGGGCATCGCAGTCGACGTCCAGGCCTACACGCCGGACGACGCCTTCATCACCAAGGTGCAGGCCGCGGCGCAGACCGGTGACCTGCCCGACGTGCTGGAGGTGCACACCCACGGCGACGACTTCACGTTCGGCGGCGCCGGCCTGCTCGAGGACCTCTCCGACGACGTGGACGACGAGTGGACCTCGCGGTTCCTGCCCGCCGTGGCGAACGACGGCACCGTCACCGACGCGTACTACGAGCAGTCGCTCGCGGAGGGGTCCAAGACCGCCGGGATCGAGAAGGGGCAGCGGTTCTCCGTGCCGCTGACCATCGGCACGTTCGGCATCGTCTACGCGAACAAGGAGCGGCTGGAGGAGGCCGGGATCACCGAGGCCCCGACCACCTGGGAGGAGTTCGTCGCCGCGCTCGACGCCGTCCAGACCGCCCGGCCTGACGACGGCGGCGTGAGCATCGGCTTCCAGTCCTCCACGACGGGGCTGGAGTGGCTCATGCAGCCCATGGCCTACGGTCAGCTCGGCAAGGAGGACTTCGGCGCACTGTTCGGGCAGGACCCCGCGAAGAACTTCGCGTCGGACAACGGCACCCAGGTGCTGGAGGCCTACAGCCAGGTCCAGCCCTACTGGATGCCGGGCACGCAGTCCCTCACGATCGACGACGCCGACATCGCCTTCGCCCAGGGCAAGTCGTCCTTCGACATCGGCGGCACGTTCACCCTCGCGTTCCTCGACCAGAACGGGATGGACCCCGAGAACATCGTGACCTTCCCCGTGCCGGCGCCCGAGGACGGTGCGATCGACGACCTCGAGCTCGCGCCCTTCGGCCTGACCGGGCTCTCGGTCTCGGCCTCGACGGACAACAAGGACGGCGCCCTGCAGTGGATCGAGTACCTCTCGGAGACCGACGTGGCCGCCACCTTCGCGCAGGACGCGCTCGACGTGCCGCCGGTCGACCTGGGCGACGACCCGTCCTCGACCGTCGGCCCGGTGCTCGGCGCCATGATCGGCGCCTTCGGTGAGGGCGAGAACGCGTACAACCCCGGCGACACCTCGTACCGCCCCGCGGCGTACGACGCGGCGCAGATCGGCGACGCCGTGATGGAGCTGACCCCGCTCGAGACGAAGGACGTCGCGACCGTGGGCAAGGACGTCGCGACGCTCGTCGACACCTTCTGGTCCCAGTCGAAGTGACGACGTCGACCGCGCTCGCCGCCGTCGTCCCCACCGGGGACGGCGGCGGCGGCCGGCGGGGCCGCCGCCGGCACCCGGTGCACCACCGCGGCCAGGAGGTGGCGTGGGGCTACGTCTTCATCGCCCCCGCGCTCCTGCTCTTCCTCGTCATGGGCGTCTACACGCTCTTCTTCAGCGCCCAGCTCTCGTTCGTCCGCTGGAACGGGCTCACCCCCACCTGGGAGTGGGTCGGCCTGAAGAACTACGCCGACCTGCTGTGGGCGAGCCCGGTGTACGCGCCGGTCGTCCACCGGGCCGCCCTGAACACGCTCGGCGTGATGGTCGCCGTGCCCCTGCTGACCGTCCTGGTGTCCTTCCCGCTCGCGGTGGTGCTCAACCAGGCGCGGCGGTTCGCGGGCGTGCTGCGCTCCGTGTACTTCGTGCCCTACGTGACCGCGGGCATCGCGGTGTACATGGCCTGGCAGTACGTGCTGGAGCCGAACGGCGCCGTCAACCTGCTGCTGCGCACGGTCGGGCTGGGCAGCCTCGAACAGCCGCAGGGCTGGCTCGGCAACCCCGCCACCGCGATGCCGACCCTCGTCGTCATCATGGTCTGGTCGGGCGTGCCCGTGGCGATGCTGCTGTACCTGACGGGGCTGCAGTCCATCGACCCCTCGCTCCTGGAGGCCGCGCAGCTCGACGGTGCCGGCTGGTGGCGCACCAACCTGGCGGTGGTGCGGCCGCTCCTGGCCGGGACCACCGCGGTGATCACGCTGCTGAACGTGCGAGAGGCCCTCCAGGGCTTCCAGATCTTCCTGATCATGACCAACGGCGGTCCGGCGGGCCGCACCAACGTGCTCGGCCTGGAGACCTACGACCTGGCCTTCCAGCAGGAGCTCGCGCCCACGCTCGGCCTCGCCAGCGCGCTGGGCTGGCTCCTGTTCTTCGCCGCGCTCGCCGTCGCGATCGTCAACCAGCGCGTCACCCGGGAGAAGCCATGACGACCGTCACCGACCGCACGGTCCCGGACGCGCCGGCCGTCCAGCGGACGCCGCGCCGCCGTCGTACCCCCGCGAAGGTGGTCGTGGCCCGCTCCGTCGTGGCGGTGCTGCTCGCGGGCTACGCCGTCGTGAGCCTGTACCCGTTCCTCTGGATGGTCTCGGCGGCGTTCAAGACGCAGCAGGAGGTGATCCAGGGCGGGCACCTCATACCGCACGACCCCACGCTCAGCACGCTCGTGGACACCTGGGCGCAGCTGCACTTCTTCGACTACTTCCTCAACAGCCTCAAGGTCACCGGGCTGACGACGCTCGGCGTGGTCGTCGTGTACTCCGCCGCCTCGTACGCGTTCGCGGTGCTGCGGTTCCCGGGCCGGCAGGCGTTCTTCCGGCTGTTCCTCGTGCTGCTGTTCGTGCCCGGCGTGGTCACCCTCCTGCCGATCGTGCTGCTCGAGAACCAGATGGGGATCCTCGGCACGCACCTGGGCCTGATCCTCCCGTTCGTCAACGGCACCGCGCCGCTGTCGATCCTGCTGCTCACCAACTCGTTCCGGTCCCTGCCGGACGAGCTGCGCGACGCCGCGCGGGTCGACGGCGCGGGCGAGCTGCGGATCTTCACCCGGATCTACCTCCCGCTCGCCCGGCCCGCCCTCATCACGGTCGCGCTGCTCACCGCCATCCCGACGTGGAACGAGTACCTGCTGTCCCGGGTCTCGCTCAACGACCCGGCCACGTTCACGCTGCCCATCGCGCTGCAGCAGCTCCAGTCGTCCAACGTCGTCCAGTACAACCAGCTCATGGCCGGCGCCCTGATCGTGGTGATCCCCGTGATCATCCTGTTCCTGGCCACCCAGCGGTACTTCGTCAACGGGCTCGCCGGCGCGGTCAAGGGATGATCCACCACCCACCGGCCACGGCCGCACGACAGATCGGAACCCACCACGTCATGAACCACACCCTGCCCCCGGCCGGCCGCGCCGGTGCGCTCCGCCCCGGCGACGCCGTGCTGGTGACCGGCGCCGCCGGCGGCATCGGCCGGGTCGTCGTCCCGGCGCTCGCCGCGGCCGGCTACCGCGTCGTGGCGACCGACCGCATCCCGTTCGACGCGCCGTCCGCGCAGGCCGTGCTGGTCGGGGACACCCGGGACCCGGAGTTCGTGGGTTCGGCGCTGCGGGCGGGGGCCGGGCCCGCGGTGGTCGACGGCGTCGTGCACCTGGCGGCGATCGCGTCACCGGGCCAGGTGCCCGACGACCAGACGTTCACGCAGAACGCGCAGGGCACCTTCTGCGTGCTCGACGGCGCGGGCCGGGCGGGCGTGCGCGTCGCCGTGGCGGCGTCGTCCTTCTCCGCGTATGGGTACCCGTGGGCGGGGCGTCACCTGTCGCCCGCGTACGTGCCGGTCGACGAGGCGCAGGAGCCGGTCGCGGTGGACGCCTACGCGCTGTCCAAGCTGGCCTCGGAGCAGGTCGGCGCGTACGCCGCGCGCCGGTACGGCATGCCGACCACCCTGCTGCGCATCCCGTTCGTGGGCACGGGGGACCGGCTGCGGGAGATGGTCGAGCTCGCCCGCCGCGACCCGGGGGCGATGCGTCAGGAGCTGTGGACCTGGCTCGACACGCGGGATGCCGCGGGCGTCGTGCGCGCCGTGCTGGAGTCCGGCGTGGACGGCTACCACGTGGTCAACGTGGCGGCGCCGGACACGACCAGCGACGTGCCGACGGCTCAGCTGCTCGCCCGCTTCCACCCGGAGACCGTCGTGGTGCGTCCGCTGGAGGGCACCGCGACCGTCATCGACACGACGGCCGTCCGCGAGCTCTTCGGCTTCGTGCCCGTGCACTCGTGGCGCACGGGCGACGCGCTCGACCCCGACGTCACGGCGGTCGCCGAGGGCATGACCGTCTGACCGGCCGCACCACGACCCGCACGTCCCAGTCACGTCAGTCCGAACAAAGGTGTTGAGGATGAACATGAACGCAGGAAGAGCCCGGGTGCTGGCCACGGCCGCGACCGTGGCGCTGACGACGGCGGGGCTCGTGGCCCCGGCCGCCGCCGGGCCGGTGGTCGACGTCGACCGCTACCCGGTGGGGGTCGGCGCCGACCTGTCGGCGACCCCGCTGACCCACGGGATCGCCGTCGCCACGGCGCCCACGGCGGGCGGCCAGGTGACGGGCGAGCACGCCGGGCGCGCGTACTGGCGCACCGACGGGCCGGCGGGCGCGGGGCGCCTCGCGCTGGACCTCGCCGACGAGTACGTGGGCCGGCTCGACGGCACGCCGGGCTATCTCGTCGTGGACCACCGGGCCGGCGAGGCCGTGGTCGCGACGGCCGGCGGCGAGCAGACGCCGTCCGGCGCACCGGAGGCGGACGCCGACGGCGACGGCTGGACCACCACCGTCGTGGTGCTGCCCGCCGGGACCCTGTCGGCGGGCGCGGCGGGCGCGGGCGCCGAGGTCGAGCTCGCGGGCGCCGACGGCGAGCTGACCGTCGCGGCCGTCCGCGTCGTGGCGCAGGGCACGAGCGTGGACCTCGGGCCGGCGGTGGCCGAGCGCGGCATCGCCGTCCGGGCGGGGGACGACACCGCGGGCCTCGTGACCGGCACCGCCGACGGCCGCGGGTACTGGCAGACGGGCCGCGCCCAGGGCACGAACTTCGTCTACGCCAACGTCTCGGACGCGTACGCGCGCGACGTGCGCGACCGCGTGCTGGTCGACGCCACGGTGCGGCAGGGCGGCGGGTCGATGTTCCTCCAGTACGACTCGCCGGGCGACACGATCCCGGACATGTTCCGCCCGTCGGCCCGGCTCGAGCTGGCCGACGACGGGACCTGGGGCTCGCGCGCGTGGCTCCTGGAGGACGCCGTCCTGACCAACCGCTCCAACGGGTCGGACTTCCGGCTCTCCGTCGAGGGCTCCGCGCAGGACGTGCGGATCGACTCGCTCGCGGTGACGGTCGTGCCGCGCACGGTGGACCCCGCCGTCGGACTCCGCCAGCTCGTCCGGCAGGCGGACGTGGCGCACTTCGCCGCGCGCGAGGGCGGGCGCGACGGGCAGTTCCCCGCCGGGTCGAGGGCCGTGCTGCGCGCCGCGATCGACGCGGCCCAGGCCGTGCTGGACGACCCCGGCGCGTCCGGGGACGAGATCGACGCCGCGACGGACGCGCTGCAGGACGCCCTGGAGGCCTTCCTCGGTGCCGAGCGCACCACGGACCTCGCCCGCGGCGCCGCCGCGACCGCGAGCTCGACGAGCGGTGGCACGCCCGGCGCGGTGACCGACGGCACAGGTTCCGCGTGGGTGTCCGGGCGGGACCAGGCCACGGCCTGGGTCCAGGTCGACCTGGGCGAGCCGACCACGCTGGACGAGGTCGTGGTGGACTGGACCGCGGACTACGCGCACGTCTACCGCGTCCAGGTGTCGGACGACGGCAGCACGTTCCGTACCGTCGCGACCGCCGGGTCGCTGGGCGCCACCCCGGTCCGCACCGGCTTCGAGGAGACGACGGCGCGCTACGTGCGCCTCGCCCTGGACGAGCTCGCCACGCAGCGCGGCGCCTACGGGCTGACCGCGCTGGAGGTCCGCGACGCGCGCCCGGTGCGCCTGGAGCCGCGGGCCGTCCGGACGGTGTTCCCCACGGACGACGTCGTGGTGGCCGACCTCGACGCCACCGAGCTCGGCGCCGACCCCACGGGCACGGAGGACTCCACCGCCGCGATCCAGGAGGCCCTGGCGACCTGCCGGGACGCCGGGGGCGGCACGGTGTGGCTGCCCGCCGGCACCTACCGCGTGAGCGACACCCTGGAGGTGTACGCCTACTGCACGCTGCGCGGCGACCACCGCGACCTGGACGAGCAGCCGGTCGGCGCCCCGGGGGCGCCCGCCGGGCTCGGCACCGTGCTGGAGGCGCACCTGCCGTCGGGCGACGACGGTCCGCCGCTGCTGCGCGTGGGCGGTTCGGCCGGCGTCGTCGGCCTGACGACGTACTACCCGGACCAGGACGCCGCCGACCCCGTGCCCTACGGGTGGACCGTCGAGGTGCCCGGGCTCGCGTGGATCGGCAACGAGAACTACATGCTCGGCACCGTGCAGGACCTGACGTTCCTCAACTCCTACCGCGGCATCGGCATCTCGACCATGCGCAACGACCGCGGCGAGGGGCCGGGCGCCCAGGGGCACGAGCTCGCGAACGTGCGCAACGTGTCCGGGACGGTGCTGTACGAGGGCGCCGCCGGGTACAACGGGGCCGACGTCGGCGTCTGGGAGGACGTGCGTCTCGACAACGGCTACTGGGCCTCTGCGGGCGCGGCCTACGGCGCGCCCGACCGGGCGGTGCTCGACGCGTGGACCCGTGCCCACGGGACGGGCTTCGTGCTCGCCGACCTCGAGTGGGACCAGTTCGTGGGCCTGCACGCCGCCGACTACGCGGTGGGCATCAAGCTCGTCAAGGGGCCGCGCGCCTCGTTCACCGGCGTGTTCGTCGACGCCGAGATCGTCGACACCGACATCGCCGTGCTGGCCGAGAACTCCGACCAGCGCTGGGGGTCCGCCTTCGCCTCCAGCACCCTGGAGGGCTCCGTGGCCGCCGTGCGCAACACCTCGGCGGGCTACGTCAAGCTGACGGACACCGCGGTCAGCGGCGCCCTCGAAGGGACCGTGCACACCCTCGACGGCCCGGACGAGGTGCCGCAGCCCGGACCGGCCCGCACGGCCCCGAGGCCCGCGGACCGGCTCTGGGACGTCACGGCCGCGCCGTACGACGTACCGCGCACCCCGAAGCAGTTCTCCGACGTCGACGCGACCGACGGCATCCAGGCCGCGCTCGACGACGCCGGGCAGGCCGGGGGAGGCGTGGTGTACCTGCCGGCCGGCTGGTACACCGTGCGCGGGCACCTCACCGTCCCGGCGGGGGTCGAGCTGCGCGGCTCGTCCGCCGTGCCGAACCGCACCTCGCTCGTGGAGTCCTCGGGCACCGTGCTCGTGGCGTACGAGGGCCGCCAGGAGGGCACCGACGACGCGTCGGTCGCGGCGGCCGCCGCCGCACCCGCCGTCGTGACCCTCGCCGGCCGGGACGCGGGGGTGCGGGGCCTGCGGGTGCTGCACCCGGAGAACAACCCGGCGTCGCCCGAGGGCGCCGTGCCCTACCCGTTCGCCGTGCGCGGCGACGCCCCGGGCGTCTACGTCGAGAACGTGGGCCTCGACAACGCGTGGAACGCGGTCGACCTCACCGACCGCGCCGACGGGTTCCTGGTGCGGCGGGTGCTCGGCGTCTTCCTCGACCAGGGCGTCCGCGTGGGCGCGGCGTCGGACGGCGTGGTCGACGGCGTGCTGTCCAACGGCAACGTCGTCACCCGCAACGCCTACGGCCTGCCCGGCCAGGTCGAGGAGACCAACCTCTTCGCCCAGGTCATCGACGGGATCAGCCGCGAGCGCGAGGTGCTCCTGCACGCCGTCGGCGCGCAGGACCTCCAGGTCCGCAACACCTTCGCCTACGGCTCCCACGACGGGATCGTGGCGAGCGACGGCGCGACCGTGACGGCCTTCAACCTCGGGACCGACAACCTCGGTCCCGGCGGGCACACGGTCGACGCCGACGGGTCCAGCGCCGTCACGGTCGTCAACCTCATGCGCTACAACGGCACGACCAGCCGCGGCGACGTGACGATCGTCAACCCGATGGCGATCAACATGCCGACGTCGGCCCTCGCCGTGACCGCGGACGGCGACGGCACCGCCCGCGTCGAGGGCAACGAGGCCGAGCCCGGCCGGTACGAGACCGGCGGCACGGTCACCGCCGTCGCCGATCCCGCGCCCGGCTCCAGGTTCGCGGGCTGGAAGGACGCCGACGGCGGCACGGTCTCGTCCGAGGACCGGTACACGTTCGCGCTCGCGGCCGACACCCGGCTGGTGGCGACGTTCGAGCCGGCACCCGAGACGTGGGTCGAGGCCCAGGCCGCGACCAGGTGCACGGGCCACAAGGCCCAGGTCGTGGTGCGGCTGCGCAACGCGGGGCCGGAGGCGCTCGCGGTCCGGCTGTCGTCGCCGTTCGGGCAGCGCCAGGTCGAGGCGCTCGAACCCGGTGCGGACGCCCGCCTGGCGCTGCCGACGCGGTCCCGGTCGGTCGCGGCCGGCGAGGTCGCGATGGCGGTGACGGGCGGTGACGGTTCGGCCGGTGTCGTCGCGCTGCCGTACGACGCGGCGGCCTGCGGCTGACGGCGGAGCCGGTGCGGGCGGGGCCGGGGCAGGACGCGCGGGGGAGTACCGCGTGAGGTGGGTCCGAAGGGCGGGCCCGCCGTACCGAGAGAGAGGGGTCGAGCTGTGTCAGCACCGCGGGAGGAACCCGGACCTGTGCGCATCGCGGGACTGACGCGGGACGAGGTCGGGCGGCGCGTGGGGTCGCTGGCGCAGGTGGCCCGGGTCGAGCAGGTCGTCGAGGCGGACGGCCCGGCCCGGGGCGCCCGCCGCCTGCGCCTCGTGACCGGCGGCGGGCTCGAGCTCGACGTCCTGCCCGACCGGGCGCTCGACCTCGGCGCGCTGACGGTGCACGGGGTGCCGCTCGCGTGGCTCGCGCCCGCCGGGTTCTCCGCCCCCGGCCTCTACCGCGCCGACGACTTCGGGACGTCGTTCGGCGGGGGGCTGCTCGTCACCTGCGGCCTCGACCACGTGGGCTCGCCGGTGGTCGACGGCGGGCGGCGGTTCCCGCAGCACGGCCGCCTCACCTCGCTCCCGGCGAGCCTGGAGCGGGCCGCGGTCGTGGGCGACGAGCTGGTCGTGGAGGGCGTCGTGCGCCAGGCCGCCCTGCACGAGGAGCACCTGGTGCTCCGCCGCCGGATCAGGGCCGGCCTGGGGTCGACGTGGGTGACGGTCGAGGACACCGTGACGAACGAGGGATGGCGTCCGGAGCCGCACCTGGTGCTCTACCACGCCAACCTGGGGTGGCCGCTGGTGTCCGAGGCCGCCGTGCTCCACGTCTCCTCGGAGCGGGTCGAACCCGACGGCCCGGACGCGGTGGGCGACCCGTGGCGCGAGGTCTCGGCGCCCGAGCCGGGCTACCGCCAGCGCGTGCACCGGCACGACCTGGCGCCCGGCACGGGGCGGGCCGTGGTGTCCAACCCGGCGCTCGGCCTGCGGCTGACCCTGACGTTTCCGACCGCCACGCTGCCCGTGCTCTACCAGTGGAAGATGTTCGCCCCCGGGCAGAACGTCCTCGGGCTCGAACCGGCCAACGCCCCCGCGATCCAGGGTCGCGCGGCCGCGCGCGAGGCGGGCACCCTGCCCGTGCTCGCGCCGGGGGAGTCCGTCTCGTACTCCCTGCGCTTCGACGTCGACCGGCTCCCGGCCGAAGGGAGGTCACCCACCGCTCCGCCGCACCACACGTGATCGACGTACCAGGGGCGCGACGACGACGTCGTGCCCCGCCACCTCGACGAACGGACACCACATGACCATCTCCCGACGCTCCTTCCTCAGCCTCTCCGCGGCGGTCGCGGCGACGGCGGCCGCCGCACCCGGCGCCTCGGCCGCCGCGGCGACGCCCACCGCGGGCTCATCGGCGGCCGTCGTGCCGGCCGCCGCCGTGAGCCCGCCCGGCGACGTCGTCGGCAAGATCACCGCCGGCTACCAGGGCTGGTTCGCCTGCCGGGGCGACGGCGCCCCGATCGACCTGTGGTGGCACTGGGCCCGCCAGGCCGACCAGCCGCCGTCGACCGGCAACTCCGCGATCAAGTCGTGGCCGGACGTCCGCGAGTACGCGGCCACGTACGCCACGGCGTTCCCCGCGCTGAACGACGGCCGCCCGGCGCGGCTCTTCTCCTCCTACGACCAGCAGACCGTCGACGTCCACCTGCGCTGGATGGCCGAGAACGGGATCCACACGGCGGCGCTGCAGCGGTTCAACCCCTTCGGCGCCGAGGGACCGACGCGCGACGCCGTCGCCGGGCGGGTCCGGTCGGCCGCGGAGCGGACCGGGGTGAAGTACTACGTCATGTACGACGTCAGCGACTGGCAGCAGATGCGCTCGCAGATCACGCAGGACTGGGCGGGCAAGATGTCGGCCCACACGGCCTCCTCCGCCTACGCGCGACAGAACGGCAAGCCGGTCGTGGGCATCTGGGGCTTCGGGTTCGACGACCCCCAGCGGCCGTTCACGCCGCAGGAGTGCCAGGAGGTCGTCGACTGGTTCCAGGCGCAGGGCTGCTACGTCATGGGCGGTGTGCCGACCTGGTGGCGCACCGAGGGCGACGACTCGCGGGACGGCTTCGCGGACGTCTACCGCTCGTTCGACATGATCTCGCCGTGGCTCGTCGGGCGGATCGGCAACGTCGCCGGCGCGGACGACTTCTACGCGCGGGCGACCGTTCCCGACCTGGCGGAGTGCACCCGCCTGGGCATCGACTACCAGCCCTGCGTGCTCCCCGGAGACCTGCAGGAGCGCCAGCGCGCGCACGGCGACTTCATGTGGCGGCAGTTCTGGAACCACGCCCGGGCGGGGGTGGCCAGCGCGTACATCTCGATGTTCGACGAGTACAACGAGGGCAACCAGATCGCCAAGACCGCCGCGACGGCGGGAGACGTGCCGGCGGGCTCGGGCATCTGGGCGCTCGACGAGGACGGGACGGCCTGTTCCTCGGACTACTACCTGCGCCTGACGAACGACGGGGGTCGCATGCTGCGGGGCGAGCTGCCGGTGACGGCGACGCGGCCCACACCTCCGCAGCCGTAGCCGGGGCGGGAAGCGCCCGGGTCCCGTCGCGGTTGAGGGCTCGTGTGAGGCTCTCCCTCCTGGACCGTTCCCGCACCCGAGCCGGATACCCCGACGCCGCCGCACTGGGCCACACGATCGAGCGGGCGGTGGTGGCCGAGCGACTCGGCTACCACCGCTTCTGGGTCGCCGAGCACCACGCCGTGCCGGGGATCGCCTCGGCGTCGCCGCCCGTGCTGCTCGGTGCCCTCGGCGCGCGCACCAGCACCATCCGGATCGGGTCGGGCGGGGTGATGCTGCCGCATCACCAGCCGTTGGTCGTGGCCGAGCAGTTCCTCATGCTCGACGCCCTCTACCCGGACCGGGTGGACCTCGGGGTGGGGCGCACCCTCGGCTTCACCGTGCCGGTACGCCGGGCGCTCCGGCACGGGGCGGACGCCCCCGACACCTTCATCGAGGACATCGAGGAACTGCGCGACCATCTCGACGGTGCCGCGGCCATCACCGCCAGGCCCGCCGCCGCGCGCACCATCCCGGTCTTCGTGCTCGCCACCGGGCGGGGCCTCGCCGTCGCCGCCGCCCTGGGGCTGCCCGTGGTCATCGGCGGGCCGGTGCTCAGCAGCCCGTCGCTGCCCGACGCGCTCGCGACGTACCGCAAGGAGTTCCGCCCCTCGTCCCGCGCGCCGGAGCCGTCGGTGACCGTCTCGCTCGACGTCCTCGTCGCGGACTCGGACGCCGAGGCGCGTGAGCTGGCCCTGCCGGAGGCGTGGGCGATGGCCCGGTCCCGGCAGACGGGCGAGTTCGGCCCGCTGGAGGCGGTCGAGGCGATCCGTGCCCAGCCGTGGACCAGCCAGCTGCGCGACCGCGTCGAGGCGCACCTCGCGCAGGGCGCGGTCGGGTCGCCAGGCACGGTGCGGAGCCAGCTCGACCGGGTGGTGGAGGCGACCGGGGCGGTTGAGATCATGGCGTTCAGCTCCACGTACGACCGGAACGCCCAGGCGGCCTCCGACGCCGCCCTCCGCGACCTGGTGCTCGGCTAGCACTGCTGCCGTCCGCGGCGTTGCCTTGGTCACGACCTCGAGCACAGCAGTTGCTGCCGCGCCCGGCCGATCCTGGCAGCAGCTGCTGTGCTCAACATCGAGAGCCCGGGGGGCGCGACGTCGCGCGGGCGGGTCAGCCGCCGGTGGTATTCCGCAGCGCCCTGGCTACGTCGTCCGGGTGGGTGAGGATCGTCTCGTGCGTGCCCGGCACGATCACCGGCTCGGCGAGGTGGCTGAGTCGTCGACTTCCCGTACTCGGCACGGTCCCACTTCCCAACACGCCGGAGCGGGTAGTAGAGTGACTAGTCAGTCTACATTGAGTTGCTCACTCTGAGGAAGGAAGCATCATGGCTACCAAGGTTGAGATCATCATCGACAACCTCGACTCTCCCGACGCCTTCGAGGCCGTCCTGCCGGACGTGCTCGACAAGGCGCGCGCCCTGCCCGGGTTGCGGAGCCTGGAGTCGAGCCGGGTATGGCCCAAGGAGGACGGCACGCCGACCCCGGCCTACCGCACGCTCGACTTGTTCTTCGACGGCTATGACGAGGCCTCGGCGGCCACGGCGTCACCCGAGGGCGGCGCGTTCTTCGGCGCCGTGATCGAAGCGACCGGGGGCAAGATCACCGGCCTCTTCCTCGACGTGGAGATCCGGTAGAAGTCCCTGGTTCCTGGTCGGCGGCCGCGACGTCGGTCTCGGTGCTCGGCGTGGGGCTCCGGTGCTGTCTTGCTCACGAGCCGGAGACGGTGAAGCCCTGCTCGTTGCCGTACTTGACGATCGAGTCCTGCCAGGCGCCGAGGCCGTCCGCCAGCGGCGTCGAGCCGGTGTAGGCCTGGCCGACGGTATCGGGGAACACGCTGTTCGCGTAGACCTGGTACGGCAGGTACTGCCAGCCGGGGACCACACCGGTGGCGGATGCCGAGAGCACCTCGTTGATCTTCTGCCCGCCGAAGTACTCCGGCTGCTTGGCGAGGAACTCGGGGCTGGTGAGGTCCGCCGTCGTGGCCGGGAAGTTCCCGTGGTCGAGCCGAACCTGCACGCCGTCGCCGGCGTTCGCGTACCGGAGGAACCCGTAGGCCAGGGCCTTCTGGGTGCTGGCCTCGGTGATCGACAGCGCGGAGCCGCCGTTCTCGGCGGTCTCGGTGGCGCCCGCCGTCCACTGCGGCATGGGCGCCACGCGCCAGTCGCCCGAGGCCCCGGGCGCGCCGGACTCCAGGTTCGCGGGCATCCAGGCGCCCGTCACCAGCGCGGCGATCGTCCCGTCGCCGAGCCGCTGGAACCACTCGTCCGACCACTCCGGGACCTTCGCCACGAGGTCGTCGTCCAGGAGCTGCTGCCACATGCCGGCGAACCGGGCCGAGCCCTCGTCGGCGAGGTCGACGGTCACCTTGGTCCCGTCGACGGTGTACGGCGTCCCGCCCGCCTGCCAGATCATCGACGTCGCGAACCCGGCGTTGCCGTCGTCCGCGATGAGGTGGGTGTCGCTGTCGTGCGCACGGATCTTCCGTGCGGCCTCGACGAACTCGTCCCACGTCGCCGGTACCTCGACGCCGGCCTCCTCGAACGTCTTCGCGTTGTAGAACAGGGCCATCGGGCCGGAGTCCATCGGCAGGCCGTACACCGCGTCGCCGTCGGTCACCGATCCCCAGGTCCCGGGGGAGTAGGTGCCGTCGAGCCCGCTCGCGCCCAGCGGCGCGAGGTCCGCGAGCGACCCGGCGATGGAGAACTGCGGCAGGGCGTAGTACTCGACCTGCGCGACGTCGGGCACCCCCGAGCCCGCGCTGATCGCGTTCTGCAGCACCACGTAGTGGTCGTTGCCGGTACCGACGTTCGCCAGCTCGACGTTCACGTTCGGGTACTCGGCCTCGAAGCTCTCGACGACCTGGTCCAGCGTGGGCTCCCAGGCCCAGACCAGCAGGTCGCCGCCCTCCTCGAGGGCCGCGGTGACCGCGTCCGGGGACAGGTCGGCCGCCGCGCCGGTGGTGGGGGAGGTCCCGCACCCGGCCAGGAGAGCCGCCGCGACCCCCGTCGCGGCGAGCAGTGCGCCGGTGCGGCGGGGGATGCCGGTACCTCGTGCCACAGGAACTCCGTTTCAGGTCGGCGTCGACGTCTGCCAGGCAGGCACCCGTACGGTAGCGCCACCTCGGAAGATCCTGGGTGTGGCGCGCACGGAGGATCCGTGGTTTGCGCGGACGCAGCCGAGGGCAGGCGCCTACACGAGGGCTGGAGTGCGGTCGGCCGACGTGTCGCGCAGCAGGACGGCGTCCTGGCTGGGCGGCAGGCCGAACTGGCGCCGGTACTCACGGCTGAACTGTGACGGGCTGTCGTAGCCGACCCGCAGCCCCACGCCCGTCACGTCGCCGGGGCGCGTGGCGAGCAGCAGCCGTGCCTCCTGGAGCCGGATCTGCTTCTGGAACTGGATGGGGCTCATCGCCGTGACGGCCTGGAAGTTCCGGTAGAACGCCGAGACGCTCATGCCTGACAGCGCCGCCACGTCCTGGACGCGGAAGGGCTGCGCGTAGTGCTCGCGGATCCACCGGACGGCCCGGGCGACGTGGGCGAGCCCGCTGTCGGCAAGGCCGAGCTGGCGCACGGTGGCGCCCTGCTCCCCGGTGATGAGCCGCCAGAGGATCTCGCGCTTGACGAGCGGTGCCAGGACCGCGGCGTCGCGTGGGTTCTCGAGGAGCCGCAGCAGTCGCACCACGGCGTCGACGAGGGGCGCGGGGGCATCACTGACCACCATGCCGGGCGGGGCCGCGGCGCTGGTGGGAGGGAGGTCGCCGGGTGCGGCCTGCAGCAGGATCTCCGCGATCAGCGCCGGTCGCAGGACGAGCCCGAAGCCGAGTGCCGGCTCGTCGGGGCGAGCCCTCGTGAAGAGCCCGGTCACCGGCAGGTCGACGGACGCCACCAGGTACTGCCCGGGACCGTACTCGTACACGCGGTCGCCGAGCGCTATCCGCTTCGAGCCCTGGGCGATCAGTGCCATGACCACACCCGACATGGACGGCGCGGGCGGAGCGGTGCTGTGGACCGCCGAGACCAGGACGTCGTCGAGCGCCGTCGCGCTGCTGTCCCGCCGTGCGTGCCGGGCGAGCAGAGCACGTAGCTCCTCGAGGTCCACACCGTTCATGCCCCGATCATGGCACATTCACGATGCTCGCGACAACGAGAGGATCGTGCAAGTGGCCGGGACGATCGGTCTGTCGGCGGGGAGGGCCTGCACGGTGTGATGGACACACAGCACACGGGCTCCCAGGAGCCCCCACCGAAGGAGACCCACATGACCGTCCGCCACGGATTCCAGGCCACCATGACCGCGCAGCCCGGCAAGGGCGACGCCCTGGTCGAGATGCTGCTGCACGCCCCGTCGCTGTCCCGCGACGACTGCCCCGTCTTTCTGATCAGCCGCTCGGCGGGCAACGCCGACGTCGTGCACGTCACCGAGGGCTGGACCTCCGAGGAGGCCCACGCCGCGTTCTTCGCGAGCGCCGAGGCGCAGGCCCTCGTCGCCGAGCTGCAGCAGCTGCTGGCGGGGGAGTCCGAGTACACCGACCAGGTGCCCGTCGGCGGCAAGGCCGAGCTCTGAGCCGCACGCCCCGCCGAAGCGGTCGAGCCCGCCGACGATCCGAACCCTTACCGAGAGGAACATGCCATGACGACCACCCGCCCCGAGATCGATCCCGAGCTGCGTCCGCTGCTCGACCTCCTGCCCGCCGCGACCCTGACCACCGGCACGCTGCCGCAGGTGCGCGACCTCGCCGCGCCCACGGCGGAGAGCGTCGAGAGCCTGCTCACCGCCGGGCGGACCGTCGGCCGGCGCGACGTCGGCGTCACCGCGCCGGACGGGACGCCGGTCCCGCTCACCGTCCTGAGCCCACCGGGCCTGGACCGCTCGACCCCCGTGCCCTGCGTCTTCTGGGTGCACGGCGGCGGGATGGTGATGGGGGACCGGTTCTCGAACATCGACATCCCGCTGGAGTGGCTCGACCAGCTCGGTGTCGTGGTGGTGACCGTGGACTACCGGCTGGCGCCGGAGGCGACCGGCACGACCCTGGTAGAGGACTGCTACCGGGGGCTGACCTGGGTCGCCGAGCATGCCGCCGACCTGGGTGTGGACCCGGCCCGGCTCGTCGTGGCGGGGACCAGCGCGGGAGGCGGCCTCGCCGCCGGGCTCGCCCTGCTCGCGCGGGATCGCGGGACGCCCGCCGTCGCCGCGCAGGTGCTGGTCTGCCCCATGCTCGACCATCGCAACGACTCCGGCTCGAGCCACCAGTTCGCCGCCGGCCCCGCCACGTGGAGCCGGGCGATGAACGCGTTCGGCTGGCAGGCCGTGCTGGGCGAGGGGCACGCGACCGAGGTGTCGCAGTACGTGTCGCCGGCCCGCGCCGACGACCTGTCCGGCCTGCCGCCCACCTACGTCGACGTCGGCTCGGCCGAGGTGTTCCGGGACGAGGACGTCAGCTACGCGAGCCGCATCTGGGCGGCCGGAGGCCACGCGGAGCTGCACGTGTGGGCCGGCGGCTTCCACGGCTTCGACGCGCTCGTGCCCGGGGCGCGGGTCTCGGCGGCAGCGCGGCGGACACGGACCGAGTGGCTCGGCCGGGTGCTGGGAACGAGGAACGCCTCATGAGGGCGCGGGAGGCGCACTGGGGCACGGTCGTCCTCACGGGCGCCACGAGCGGGATCGGTGAGGCGACGGCGCGGCGGCTCGCCGGCCGGGCCGACGAGCTGATCGTGCAGGGGCCGGAGCCGGAGGACGAGGTCGCCGGGGTGCTGGCGGGGATCCGCGCGTCCGGCAGCGCGCACGTCCGGTACCTGTCGGTCGACTTCACGAGCCTCACGGCCGTGGCCGAGGCCGCTCGCGCCGTCCGCGAGGCGGTGTCGACCGTGGACCTGCTGATCAACGACGCCGGTGTGCCCGGCGCTCCCGAGCGGCTGGTCACGGCGGACGGGTTCGAGCGGACGCTGCAGGTCAACGCCCTCGCGCCCGCCCTGTTCACCCGTCTGCTGGCCCCCTCCCTCGCCGAGGGCGCGCGCATCGTCAACGTCGGGTCGTCGGCCCACCGTGTCGCCGATCTCGACCTCGCCGACCCCGACCTGGTGGCCGGGTACACCCCGGTCACCGCGTACTCGCGGGCGAAGCTGGCGATGGTGACCTGGTCCTCGCTCCTGGCCAAGGAGTTCGGCTCCGAGCCCGTCACGGTCGTCGCGCTGTGCCCGGGCCTGAACGAGACGCCGCTCAGCGCGGCCATGGCGGGGCCGATCGGGGGGCCGCCGACGGTGGGCGCGGAGCGCGTGCTCTTCGCGGCGGCCGCCGACGTCCCCTCCGGCTCCTACCTGGAGGGTGACCGGGTGGTCCCGACGAGCGCGGCGTCGCGCGATCCCCGCAACCGCAGGCGGCTCGCGGAGCTGTACCTGGAGCGGCTGCCGCGGTTCGCGTCCTACCGGCCAGGGCGGCGGACCGGTTCGACCTCGTGACCCTCGGCGGGGACGATTCCGTCGCGGGTCCAGCGCACCGCGGTGAGATCGGGGACGACGACGTCGGCTCCCAGCTCGACGGTCGGGTCGCCGATGCCGAGAACGGCACCGACGCCCGCCGCCCGCGCCGAGCGGATGCCGTTGGCGCTGTCCTCGAGCACGACGCACTCCGCGGGGGACATCCCGAGCAGCCGTGCCGCACGAAGATAGGGGTCGGGCGCGGGTTTGCCCGCGGCGACGTCCTCGGCCGCCACGAGCACGTCGGGCAGCGGGATGCCGGCCGCGGACAGGCGGGCGACCGCCAGGTCCCGGGACGCCGACGTGACGACCGCACGCAGGTGTCCCGGGACGGAGGCGACGAACTCGGTCGCGCCCTTGATCGCCACGGTCCGGTCAGCGGTCTCGAGCTCCAGGGCATCGATCTCGGCCGTCGCAGGATCGACCTCGTCGTCGGGCAGGAACCGGGCCACGGTCTCCCGAGACCTGCGCCCGTGCACGTCGGCCAGCACCGCACGAGGGTCGAGCCGGTGACGAACCGCCCACGTGCGCCAGGCCGCCTCGCCCGCGGCCTTGGAGTCCACCAGCACGCCGTCGTTGTCGAACAGGACGGCTGCGGCATGCAGGACGGGGCGCATCGGACAGCTCCTCGGGGACGGCGGAACAGCGGTGGATCGTCCCGAGCCTACGGGCCCGCCGTCAGGGCCGGACCGTGATCGACTGCCCGTGGCGCAGCCTGACGTGCCGCCGCCAGGTCCCGGCGCGCACCTCCGTCTCGGTCCCGCCGACGCTGCGGATGGTCGCCTGCGTGACCTGTCCCCGACGCCAGGCGACGTCGACCTCGAACCCGCCGCGGGCGCCGACGCCGGTGACGCTGCCGCGGTCCGCCCAGGCCGCGGGCAGCGCGGGCAGCAGCTCGATGACGCCGGGGCGGGAGTAGAGGACCATCTCCAGGGCGGCGGCCGCGCCCCCGAGGTTGGCGTCGATCTGGAAGATCGTGTAGCTGCCCTGGCTGTACATGTCGAAGAAGTTCGGGGCCGTGCCGTTGCCGTTGTCCACCGACGGGCGCAGCACCGTCAGGTAGAGCTGGTACGCCTTGTCGGCGTCCTTGAGCCGGGACCAGCACAGCGACCGCCAGGCGCACGCCCAGCCGTAGCTGTCCGTGCCCCGGGCCGTGAGCAGGTTCCGGACGCCGTCGATCAGGTCGGCCGGGCTCGTGTCCGTGGCGATCCGGTCGCCCGGGTAGAAACCGACCAGCGGCGAGAGGTGCCGGTGGGTGACCTCGCCCAGGTTCGCGGGGCTCATCCACTCCTGGAGCCAGCCTGTCTCCGGGCTGACCTCGGGCAGGTGGAGCCGGGCCTGGAGGTCCGCGAGCTCGGCGGCGAGGGCGGCGTCCCGCCCCAGGCGGCGCGCTGCGACCTGCACCTGCTGGAACAGGTCCCAGGCCAGCTCCTGGCCGTAGGTGGTGCCGCGAGCGTCGGGGCCGTGCTCGGGCGACCAGGCCGTGTCGTCGACGAGCACCTCGCGCGGGGCGCCGCTCGGGCCCGTCACGGTGACGGTGACCAGCCGTGCCCGCCAGAACTCGGCCGCACCCCGCAGCACCGGGTAGATCTTCTCGAGGTAGGCCTGGTCCTGGCTGTACTCGTAGTGGCGCCACAGCGTGCTGCACAGCCAGGCGTTGCCGGCCGGGTGCCACGCCCAGCCGCTGCCGCCGTAGATGTTCGTGGAGAAGGCGATGGCCCAGCCCGCGATCTCGCCGCTGGAGTTCCGGAACCGGTTGCGCGGGTCGTTGTAGAGCCGGCCGGTCACGTCGGTCCAGACCGGGAGCTGTGCGACGCAGTAGTCGGCGAGAGGGACCGCGCACTCGCCGAGCCCGGCGGGATCGGCGAGCCAGTAGTTCATCTGGATGTTGATGTCGGTGTGGTAGTCCGCGTACCAGTCCGGTGTGTTGTTGTGGACCCACACGCCCTGCAGGTTCATGGGCAGCCGGTCGCGCGAGCCGGTGATGGTCAGGTAGCGCCCGTACTGCACGTACGCGGCCTCGAGCTCCGGGTCGGGTACGTCGGGGTCGGCGTGCCGGGCGGTCAGCCGGGACCACGAGTCCAGCTCCCGCTGGGCCGTGGTGGAGTCGCCCAGGTCGATCGACATGCGCCCGTACAGACGCCGGTAGTCGGCGACGTGCGTGGCCCGCAGCCGGTGCCCGGCAACACGGGCGCCGGCGGTGACCTTCTCGACGGCCAGCGCGAGCGGGTCGGCCGACGGGTCGCGGAAGTCGCGGGCGGCGTCCGGCACGTAGTCGGTGCCCGCGCACACCACGATCAGCAGGTCCGTGCAGTCCTCGAACGACAGCACGCCGCCGTCGGCAGCCACCCGTCCGGTGGTGCTCACCGCAGTCACCGCCGCCGCGTGGCGCAGCCCGTTGCCGAGCGCCCCCGCGAAGGACAGGTGCCGCCCGGCGGCGGACGTCGTCTCCCCGTGGGTACCGTCCAGCGCGATGGTGCCGGTCAGGGGTCCGCCGGTCAGCCGGATCACCACGACGTCGTCGGGATGGCTGGCGTAGGCCTCGCGACGGAAGCGCCGGCCGCCGTGGCGATAGGTGGCGGACACGACCCCGTTGGCGAGGTCGAGCTCGCGCCGGTAGTCGCCGACCGCGTCACCGCTGTGCGCGGGGACCGCGACGCGCACCTTCGCGAGGAGCCCGAAGCTGCCGAAGTCGTCACGACCGTACGGCAGCTGCCCGTCGTCGAGCAGGACGTCGTTGCGTCCGCCGGTCCAGAACGAGCCGTCGGTCAGGTAGAGCGCGTCGTCGCCGGGGCCGCCGGTGACCAGGCCCCCGAGCCGGCCGTTGCCGATCGGCAGGCCCTCCTCGATGATCCGGTCCTCCGCGGCCGGCTCCGGGTACCACAGCGTCGTGGCCGCCGACGGAGGCACTGCCGGGTCGGACTCCGGGCGCACGGGCGTGGCGTGCGCGGCGAAGGGGACCCCGCCGAGCGCGAGGCCCGCGCCGGCGGCGCCCGTCAGGCGCAGGAAGTCACGGCGACTTGATTCGAAGGTCATGGCAGGTGCTCCGTTCGTCATCGAGCGAGCTCAAACCAGGCGTCCGGGAACCTAGCACGAACAGGGGTGATAAACGGGCAAAACAGCCGAAGCGTCCAGGTGCTCAGCCGGAATGTCCAGGTGGTGTGACGGGTGCTGTTACGGTGAGCGCCGAGCACGGGAGTCCGGTATGCCGGGCTGAGAGGGAGTAATCGAACTCCGACCGTTGAACCTGATCCGGATCATGCCGGCGCAGGGAGCGACCTCAGGACGTGGCCGTACCGGTCCCGTCCTCCTGTGCCCGACGGACATCCGACGGACAGGGGAGGACCTCATGGCGGACCACGCCACCGTGACCGACGAGACCGCAGAGCTGCGCGGCGACCCGATGCGCTTCGGCGTCGGCGCGCGGATCACCGCCGCGGTGATGTCGGACGACTACGTCGACGTGATCCTGGGCGCGCTGCGGCAGGCCGACACCACAGGGCTGGTCGTCGAGACCGGCGACGTGAGCACCTACGTGGGCGGCGCCGAGGCCGACCTGCTGCGGTACGTGACCGACCTGACGGCCGGGATCGCGGCGTCGGGCAGGCACGCGGCGATCACCGTGCACCTGTCCCGGGGCTGCCCGGGCGAGGTGGTGTGCGAGCTGCCCGGCGGGGCCGGCCCGCGGGTCACCGAGGTGCCCCAGGGGCGCGACACCGGCCGGTTCGTCTCGGCCGAGTGGGCGCTGTACCCGCTGGCCGACGACGTCCGCGCGGACGTGACACCGGACCACATGCGCGACATCTACGCCGCGATCGAGCTGGCCAAGGACAACGGGACGTTCCGCGGCTCGCAGCACTTCGTCACCCGCCTGGAGGGCGACGCCGGACGGGTGCTCGCCAGTGCCTTCGCCGGCTGGGTCCTCGCGGGACGCACGGTGCAGCACGTCACCAGCCACCTCACCCTCTCGGTGAACAGCCCGAGCCATAGCGCGGCCGGCAACGATGAGTGAGCCGACGACGCGCCGCCGGGCGCGGCTGCCGCTGCGCGACATCGTGCTCATGGTGATGCTCGGCGTGGTGTTCGGATTCCTGTACTGGGCGCTCGTGCAGGCGTGGAACGGGCTCGCCGTGGCGATGGGACCGGCCGGCGACCTGGCCCAGCACCTGCTGCTGGGCGGCTGGCTCCTGGTGGCGCCGATCGCGGTCGCGATCATCCGCAAGCCGTTCGTGGGCATCATCGCCGAGGTGATCGCGTCCGTCGTCGAGGTGGTGTTCCTGGGTTCCCCGGTCGGGCCGCTCCTGCTGGTGGCCGCGGCGATCCAGGGCGCCGGCAGCGAGCTCCCGTTCGCGCTGACCCGCTACCGCCGGTTCGGGTGGGGTCTGTACGCGGCGTCGGGCCTGCTGGGCGCGGGCCTGGTCTTCGTGTGGTCCGCGTTCCGGTTCGGCTGGTACGGGCAGGACATCCTGGCGCTGCGCCTGGGGATGCAGCTCGTCTCGGGTCTCGTGCTGGGCGGCCTGCTCGCCAAGGTGATCGTCGACCGCCTGCACGGCACCGGCGTGCTCGACGAGTTCGCCATCGGCCGGGCGGACGCCGCGCTCCGCGGGCCCGTGGTGCGCCGTGAGCGCTGACACCGTCGTCGAGGCCACCGGCCTGGAGGCGGTGTACGGCACCGGCGACGGGGTGGGGCCCGTGGACCTGCGCATCGGTCCGGGGCAGAGCGTGCTCGTGCTCGGCCCGTCGGGGTCCGGCAAGTCCACCCTGCTGCGGATGCTGCACGGCGCGGTACCGCACGCCGTCCACGCGCAGGTGGACGGCACGGTGAGCGTCGCCGGCAGGTCCGTGGCCGGCACCGGGATCGCGGCGCTCGCCGACGTCGTGGGCGTCGTGGCCCAGGATCCGGAGTCCGGCGTCTGCCTCCCCGACGTGCTCGACGAGGTCGCGTTCCCGCTGGAGAACCTCGCCGTCGACCCCGCCGCGATCGGCCCGCTCGTGCGCACGGCGCTCGAACGGGCCGGGGCGGTGGCCCTGGCCGGGCGGGCCACGGCGGAGCTGTCGGGCGGGGAGCTGCAGCGCGTGGCGCTCGCCGCGGCGATCGCGCCCTCTCCGACCCTGCTGCTGCTCGACGAGCCGACCTCCATGCTCGACGCCGCCGGGATCGACGCCGTGCGGCGCGCGCTCGACGTCGTCCGGCGCACGACCGGCGCCGCCTGGGTGCTCGTGGAGCACCGGCTCGACGAGCTGGCGGGCGACGCCGGGGCGGAGGCCCTTCCGGAGCGCTGGATCGTGCTCGGCGCCGACGGGCGCGTCCGGCACGACGTCGCCGTCGGCGACCTCACCGTGCCGATGCTCCGGGACCTGGTCGGCGAGGGTTGCTGGCTCCCGCTCGACCTGGAGCTGGAGGCGCTCCTGGGGCGCCCGCGAGGTGCGCTTCTACCCAGCGATCACGCCCGGAAACAGCCTGATTCCGGGCGCGATGGCTGGGTAGAAGCGCACCTCGCGGGCGCGTCGCTGGCGGCCCGGCTGCTGCGGGAGCTCGGCGGGGTCGCCGTCGCGCCGGGTGCCCTGCCTGCGTCCGACGTCGCGTCCCGTCCTGCCCCGCACGACGGCCCGACCCTGCGCGCCCGCGGCCTGTCCGTGGTGCGCGGTCCCCGGGCCCGGCGCCGCGAGGTGCTGCGCGGAGTCGACCTGGAGCTCCACCCCGGGACCACGACGGCGCTGGTCGGGGCCAACGGCAGCGGCAAGTCCACGCTGCTGACCTGCCTCGCGGGCCTCGACCGGCCCGCCGCCGGCAGCGTGCACGGCCCCCGGGCCGGGCTCGTGTTCCAGAACCCGGAGCACCAGCTCACCGCCACGACCGTGCGCCAGGAGGTGGCGCACGGCCTGTCGCCCGACGCCGCGCCCCGGGTCGAGCGGGCCCTGGCGCGCTTCGGGCTCACCCGGCTCGCCGACCACAACCCCTACCGGCTCTCCGGCGGGCAGAAGCGCCGCCTCAGCCTTGCCGCGATGCTCGTGCACGAGCACCCGTTCCTGCTCGCCGACGAACCCGGCTTCGGCCTGGACCGGCACGCCTCGGTGGGCGTGCTCCGGGCGCTGCGCGACGCCGCGGCGGACGGCCGCGGCGTCCTGTTCTCCAGCCACGACCTGCGCGCCGTCGCGGGCTACGCCGACCGCGTCCTCGTGCTCGCGGACGGCGCACTGCTGGCCGACACGGCTCCGCTCGACCTGCTCCGCGACGAGGCACTGCTCGCGCGCGCGGGACTGCGCCCACCCGTCCTGCTCCGCCGGCTGGCGCACGAGGTGCGCGACGGCCGGGAGCTGGTCGAGGTGCTGCGAGCCATGGACGCCGCCGCTCTGGCGCTGGGCGTGGCCGCATGACGGCCGCCACCCCCTACCTGGGCCGTCGCAACCCGACGGTCAAGGCGGCGATCCTGCTGGCCGCCTCGCTCGCCATCCTCGGCTTCCTCGACCCGCGCCCGCTGCTGGGTCTCTACGCGCTCGCGGTCGCCGCGGTCGGGGTCGCAGGCCGCGTCCCGCCGCGCACCCTGGTGCTGGGCCAGGTGCCGTTCGTCGTGTTCGGCGTGGGGCTGGTCGCCGTCAACGGCCTCAGCCGGCCGGGCACCCCGATCGTGCCGGGATCGCCCGTCAGCGCCGAGGGGCTGACGGTCGGTGTCGCCCTCGCGCTGCGCGGCCTCGTCATCGGCGTGCTCACGATCGGGTTCCTGGCCTCCACGCCGCCACGCGACCTGATGGTGAGCCTGGTGCAGCACGCCCGGCTCAGCCCCCGGTACGCCTACCCGGTGCTGGCGGGCCACCGCATGCTCGCGGCGATGCCCGCGCGATGGGCCACGGTCCGGGCGGCGCAGGCGGTGCGTGCGCCCCTGCGGCGCGGGCGTCCCCGATTCGGCCTGTCCGACGCCGGGCGGGCCGCCTTCGCGCTGCTGGTCACCTCGATCCGGTCGGCCGAACGCATCGCGCTGGCGCTGGAGACCCGGGGCCTGGGTGAGCGCTCCCGTACCGTGTGGCGTCCCGTCCCGATCGGCCGGGGGGACGTCGTGCTCGCGCTGGTGGTGCTGGCCGCGTGGGTGGCGGCCGCGGTGGTGGACCTCGGCCTCTGACGTTCGGTTCGACCGGCCCTGGCCACGGAAACCTACCGGTCCTGCTTGGCCGGTGATTCCTGACCGCGCCGTTTCCTGGCGCGCCGCCCGGCGCCGTCGGTACGCTCCGGACCATGGCGGACGCGTCCGCACCACCCGACTCGCTCCGAGGCCCGGCGTACCCAGCCGAGGTCCGGCCCACCGGCCCGCGGCCCGCCGTGGCGTGGCGTCCTGTGGTCGCCGCGGTGCTGGTGCTCGGCGTGCTGCTGACCGCGACCAGCACGCAGTACGGGTATCACCGGGACGAGCTGTACTTCCGCATGCTGGAGCCGGCCTGGGGATACGTGGACCAGCCGCCCCTGACGCCGTGGCTGGCGCGGACCTTCGCCGAGCTGTTCGGCGACACGCTTCTCGTGATGCGCATCCCGGCGACGCTCGCGCACCTGGCCGCGATCGTCGTGATCGCGCTCGTCGCCCGTGAGCTGGGTGGGCGCGCGGGAGCGCAGGCGCTGGCCGCCTGGGGTTACGGGACGGCGGCGATCCCCGTGGCGTTCGGGCACACGCTGCTCACCTCGAGCCTGGACCTGGTCATGTGGCCGGCGGTCCTGCTGTGCGTGATCCGGGCCGTGCAGCGAGACCCCCGCTGGTGGCTCGCCGCCGGGCTGGTCACGGGCGTCGCGCTGTACAACAAGCTGCTGGTGGTGGCGCTGCTCGGCGGGATCCTGCTGGGGCTGATCGTCGGCTGGCCGTGGCGGATGCTGCACGGGTCCGCCCCCCCGGTCCGGTGGCCGCTCGCGACACTGTGGCCGTGGGCCGGCGCCGTCGTCGCACTCCTCGTGGGCCTGCCGAACCTGGTGTTCCAGGCCACGAACGGCTGGCCGCAGCTCGCGATGGGTGCGGCGCTGGGCGAGAACAACGCCGCCGACGTGCGCTCCGAGATGTGGCTGTTCCAGCTGCTCACGCTCGGCGTGCCGCTGACCCTGGTGTGGCTCGTGGGGCTGGTGTGGTTGTGGCGCCGTCGGCCCCTGCTGCGCTTCCTGGTGGTCGCCTACCCGGTGCTGCTCGCGTTCACCTGGGTGGCCGGGTCCCAGACGTACTACGCGACGGGCCTGCTGTCGGTGCTGTTCGCGGCGGGATGCGTGCCGATCGTGGACTGGGCCGGGACCGCCTGGCGGCGGGCGGTCGTCGTGACGGTAGCGCTGAACGCGGCGATATGCCTGGTCATCAGCCTGCCGCTGGTGCCGGTGGCGGTGCTGGGCAGCACGCCGGTCGCCGACATCAACTCCTCGGCGCAGGACGCCGTCGGCTGGCCCGCCTACGTCGGGCAGGTCGCAGACGTGTACGCGGCGCTCCCCGCGGAGGACCGCGACCGGACGGTCGTCCTGACGCAGAACTACGGCGAGGCCGGGGCCGTGGACCGGTACGGTCCCGACCTCGGGCTGCCCGCCGTGTACTCGGGGCACAACGAGCTATGGGAGTACGGGCCGCCCCCGGCGTCCTCGACCGTCGCCCTGGTCCTCACCGAGGCCCCCGGTGCCTGGGACCGCCGGTTCGAGGAGTGCGCGGTCCGGGGGCGGCTCGACAACGGCGTGGGCGTCGACAACGAGGAACAGGGCGTGTCGATCCTGGAGTGCCGCAGCCCGACGGGCGGCTGGGACGCCCTGTGGCCGGACCTGCGGCACCTGGACTGACCCGGAGCGGTCCCGGCCGGGCCGGCTCGGTGCCAGGCCTCGGTCTAGGCGCGCCAGCGCCAGTTCTGGCGTGCGTAGCGGACCTGCAGGCCGGCGCGCTGCAGGTTCGCCAGGGACTGGTTCAGCTCGCCCGGTGCGGGCGCGCCGGTCTCGGAGACCACCCAGGTGGCGCCGGCGGCACGCGCGGCGGCCAGGCGTGCGGCGATCAGCGCCGACTGGGCGCCGCGGCCACGATGGCCCGGCAGTGTCGCGCCGGAGTTCAGGGAGGCGACCGTGCCGTGCACGTAGAGGTTCGCGCCGGCCACGATCGTGTCGCCGTCCCAGGCGGCGAACGGGGTGGCGGCAGGGTGCCGCACGCTCTCGGCGATCATCGCGACCATGGCGGCGTTCTCCATGTCGAAGGCACGGGAGACGACGGAGGCCCACTCGTGCGCGTCGGCCTCGCCGACCGGTCCCACCCGCAGGTCGGTGCGGGCCTCGGCCCGGACGTCGGCGATCGGCGCCGCCAGCTTCAGCCATGATCCCGCTGACCGCAGCCCGTGGGCGTCCTGGATCTGCGCCCAGTCGCGCGGCAGCACCGACGGCGCCACCTGGATGACGGCGGTGGGCGTGCCCTGTTCGCGGTAGAAGGCGACGACCCGGTCGACCAGCTCGTGCGTGACGGGTTCCGCGAACCCGAACCCGAGCGCCTTGCTCCAGTAGTCGAACGGGTCGAGGCGGGCGGACAGCACCACGCCGCCGCCCATCCGGGTCGTCGCGATCCCGAGCCCCTCCTGTGCGAGGGCCGGCGCGTTCGTCTCGTAGCGGTACATCATCTCGGCCTCGACGCTCTCCGCGAGCTCGGTCGGGTCCGTCATCCGTGTGTTCACACCTTCACGATGCTCGGCGGCGTCAGGAAGTTCGGCGCGAGGAGAGTGACGTCCGTCACTCCCTCGGGCGGTGGAACAGGTGGGCCCGTCGGACCAGGCCGTCCTCCAGGCGCAGGACCCACAGTGCGCCGGGCGGGCAGTGCTCCGGGTCCTGAGGCGGGTTGAGCAGCTCGATCTCCCACAGGGCGAGGTCATGACCAGCCACGACGTCGGCGAGCCGATGACGCACGCCGTCGGCGACGTCCGCCGCCATGGCCCGCAGGATGTAGTCGTGCCCCGTCGTGGTGTGCCCGCGTGGCCACGTCGACTCCACGAGCGGCGACCACCACTCGCCCAGCGCCGAGCCGAACTCGCCCCGGTCGGCCGCCGCCAGCATCTCGGCGGCCTCGCCACGACGGGCGCGGGTCACGGCGGCGACGTCGTCGTGCGCGGCCTCGGCGGTGGCGAGCAACGCGTTCGCGAGGCGCCGCCGAGCCTCCGCGAGCCGGCTGCGGACCGTGCCGACGGGGATCTGAAGGGTCGTCGCGATGTCGCTGTAGGCCGGCAGCCCGCCGAGGTGCCGCAGGACCAGCGTCAGGCGCAGGTCCGTGGGCAGCTCGCCGAGAGCGGCCCACAACCAGTCGCGACTGGCGTACCGGTCCAGCAGGTCCGCGGGGTCCGGCTCGATGCTCGGGAGCCGGTCCGCGTGCTGCTCGTCCAGGGGCAGGTCGGACCGCGCCCGCCGCCGCATCCTGCAGGCGTTGCGCACGACGGACCTGAGCCACGGCCCTGCCGCGTCCACGTCCCGCAGGTCGTCGATCCGCAGCAGGGCCACGAGCGCGGCCTCCTGGACGGCGTCCTCGGCGTCCGGGACGTGACCCAGCACGCTGGTCGCGACCGCGAGCATGGCGGGTCGGTGCCGTGCCAGGAGGAGACCGACCGCACTCGTCTCGCCGCCCCGCGCGGCACGGACCAGGTCCCCGTCGGACGGGGCGCCGGGAGGGTGGGTCTTCAACACCTGGCCGATGGTAGAGGACTGGCCCCTAGGGTAGCCGGCCTTCCCTCGCGGCCCTCGTGCTTGCCTCCGCCGGCACCATGGGGCCGGACGGAGCGGGTCAGTCCTGCTGATGAGCCACGATCACGGGGTTGCGCGACCGCCGGAGAACGGCGTCCGCGACGGAGTACCGGAGCCGCCCGACCGTCGGAGCGTGAGGCTGCCCACCGAGGACGGCCAGGTCGTCCGGCCGGAGCTCGTCGAGGATGGCATCCACCGTGTTGCCGCTCGTGAAGACGACCGTCCGGGACACCGTGGGGTACTTCTCGGACCACCGGGTGACCTGTCGCCGCACGCTCTCCCGCTCGGTCTCCGGGTACCCCGTGCCCGGCATGCCGAGGTCAAGGCCTGCCGCGGGGTCTGGCTCCATCACGTGCACCGCCACCAGCGGACAGGCACGCTGCTGCGCCTCCGCGAAGCCCAGGTCGAGCTGAGGGGCGGCGTCGTCGCTGCTCACGCCGACCACCACCCGGCCCGGTTCGCCGGCCTCCGCCCCGGCCGGGATCACGGCCACGGGACCGTGCGCCGAGGCCGCGAGCGATCCCGACACCGAGCCGAGCACCGCCCGGTCCAGCGCACCGAGTCCGCGTCGGCCGACGACCACCAGGTCGGCAGACCTGGACCGCCGAACAAGCAGGTAGGCCGGTTCGCCGTGCACGATCTGCTCCTCGACCGTGTGGCCGCCGGGGTGCGCGTCGTCCAGCCGGGTGACCGCGCGCTCGACGGCGTCGAGGGCGTCCGCGCGCAGGTCCGTGACGCTGACGCCCAGGGTGGCGGTCGTGTTCGACGGCGGGGTGACGTAGGCGCTCAGCACAGTGAGCCGCGCCCCGTGCCGGTCGGCTGTCAGCGCCGCCCAGTCGACGGCTGCCATGCTGTGGGCGGAGCCGTCGACCCCGACGACGATGCCGCGGTACCAGGCGTTACGCATGTTCATCTCCTCGGAACCGCATCTCACGACGTCCGGGCGCCTGCGGTATATGTCATCTCACGGCCTGGCCGAGCGAGCGACCCCACTCGCGGGCCCGATCGAGCTCGCCGTCCACGAGTACGTTCTTCGTGGTCACGAGGAAGCACTCGGAATCGGCGACCGGACGTGAGTGGAGGCGCCGGATCCGTCGCTCGATCCCCGCCGAGGCATCGCCGGCGAAGATACGCGGGATGTCCACGCGTGTGCCGAATGCGGCCCAAGCGGCCGGCGGGGTGGAGAGGGACTCGATCCACTCCCGCACCCCGGGCTTGGCGGCGCCGGGTTCGAGGACGAGATGCTGGTCTGGGTCGGCCGCCCATCTCGCCGCATCCTCCCTCGACGACGCCTGCGGCAGGGTGTGCGCATGGGTGGGCGCACCGATCACCACCAGGTCGACCGCCAGATCGGGACCCGCAGACGCCGGTTCCACGCGGACATCGGTCAGGTCCGAGAGGCCGTCACCGATCGCCTGGGCGATCTGGCGGGTGTTCCCGAACATCGACTCGTACAGCACGACAGCAGTCATGACGCATCCCTTTCGAAGTGAGCCTTCCTGGAACGGTCGTCCAGGCACGCGAGCTCGTTCTGCATGGCTGCTGCGAACGCGGCACCAGGCACATTCCGCGCGTCGAAGTGAACCCCGCAGCGCAGGCGGCCGGCATACGACGTCGCTGCGACGCCGATCCGAACGTTGGCCGCGAGCACCGCGACCGGCCAGATGGCCGTGATGGGCGCGCCCGCGAGGCGCATCGTCTCGGCGGGGCCGGGCACGTTCGTCACGAAGCCGGCGACGAGGTGCTGCCGATGGCCGACGCCGTCCATGAGGCGCGCACCGAGAGGACCGCGCATCAGCTCGAGCGTGCCTTGTTGACGCGCGCGCACCTTCTCGGCCATCGTCCGAGCGGCGATGAGCCGGAGCCGGTCATCCGGTCCGGTCCCGGCGAGGGGGAGCCTCACCAGCATGACCCCGACCTGGTTGCTCGCCGACCCATGCCGCCGCAGAGCGACCGGCGACGAGACGGCCAGCGTCGCAGGGACCTGCTCGCCCGCGGCGCGGAGTGCGGCTTCGAAGCCCGCCGCGACGGAGGCGAGCAGTGCGTCGTTGACCGTCGCGCCGAACGAGCGCGCCCGCGACGTGAGCGCGCCCAGATCGACGTCGACGAGAGCCACACCCCGGTTCGGGCTCCGTTCGCCGAGCAACACCGTGGGCGGGACTCCTCGACCGCTGATCGTCGTCAGGACTCGCCGCAGCCCGAACCCGAGCCTACGGACCCGCCGCGCCGACTCCCCGGCTCGCCCGGATCGCCCATGGTCCGTCGGCGCGTCGACGGGAACGTCTCCCGAGAGGGTTCGCCGTTCTTCGGGGTTGAAGAGCTCGTGCACCAGCGCGACTGCCGACATCCCGTCGGCGATCGCGTGGTGGATCCGCAGGATGAAGGCGGCATCCGTCAGGTCGCCGCCCGGCACGAGCAGAAGCTCCCACAGCGGACGGTCGCGGGCGAGCGGAACGGTCATCAGCTCACCGCATCGTCGTTCGAGCGCCACGACTGCCTCCTCGGCCTCGACGAGCCGGACATGGTGCTCCAGGTCGGGTGGCACCTCGGCCCACGCGTGCCCCCGCCCCGCGGGGACCGCCACGCGACGGAGCGACGGCAGTCGGCTGATCCGCGACTGCAGTGCGGTGCGAAGGGCCGGGAGGTCAAGGACTCCGTCGTCTCCGACGAAGCCGCCGTGCGTCAGGAGGCCCGCCACCAGGAACACGTTGACCTGGCCCGAGTGATCGAGCACGAGATTGGCCTCGTCGGCCGGGGCGAGGCGTGGCATCGAGGTGCGCACCTGTCGACGGTCACCGGCCCTTCGTCGCGGCGACAGGTTCGAAGGAGCTGGGTCGTCCATGACGGTCGTCCCGAGGCCTACGGCGTGGTCGTACGGACGGTGCGACGGGGCGCGTGGACCGGCCGCGCGACGTTGCCGAGCCGCATCAGCATCTGGGGGAAGCCACCGAGGGAGAGCACCTGGCGCAGGTCGTGGCGCGTCGTCGGGTTCTCCAGGACGGTCGTGGCGAACGACGCGCGGACGAAGTAGCCGGAGGCGACCAGGAGCGCGCGCTCCAGCGCCTGGCCGGCCATGACCCAGTCCCGGGGCGTGTCGCCGGGAGTGCTCAGGACGGCGAGGGTCGAGTTCTGCTCGAACCGTTCCCGGCCGACGCTCTCGTGGAACCGGCGCGCCGGTGCACCCAGGTTGCTCGGCGCCCGTCCGAGGTACCTGACCGGAATGCCGTCGTCGCGTCCCGGCTCGGTGGCGGTCCAAGCCGCCTCCTCGTCGCGACCGGCCAGGTCCTCCGCCGCGATGGCCTCGGCCCGCCGCACGAGCTCCAGCACCCCTGTCCGCGCGGGGTCCGAGGGCTGGATCGCGCGCAGGCCGGCTCCCTCGTGGTCCGCGGCCCGCTGGATGGCGACCAGGAGGTCGGTCGGCAGGGGCTGGTCGTCGAAGGGGTCGCGGGACGTCGCGCGGTGCTCGATCGCCACGGACAGCTCGAGCTCGTCCGGGCTCGGGTCGTCGCCCGGCTCGAGCGCCAGCTCGGCGACGAGCAGCTCGTCGCCCGGGTCGGGCAGGAGCGTGACGACGGCGGTCAGCGACTCGCGCCGGGCAGCCACCCTCGCGTTGAACAGGAAGGCCCCGCAGCTGATCAACATCTCACGGCCCTGCGGGTCGTTGTGCCGGAGCTGCCTCGACGGATCGGCACGAAGCGTCACGGTGCTCCCCGTGACCGCCACCTGCCACGGCTGCGTGTTCAAGACGCTCGGAGCGTCTCCAGCCGCTCTCAGGATCCTCTCGATCCGTGCGTCGCCGACGTCCATGGCTCGTCTCCCTCAGTCCGTGCTCGCCTGCCTCGACCGGCCCAGCCGGTCTGGAGCCGCGTCGACACCGGATCTGGTCGACCCGTGCTCTTCACCCAGGACAGCACCCGGCCCGCGCGCCCGGCAGGGCAGGTGGTCCTGTCTTCGACTGCCCTTCGTCCTGCGTGTGACCGACCAAGGGCCTGACGCGGCAGGAGAAAGGCCGGGTCAGCCCACCGGGTACACGATCCGCGTCTGCCACCGGCTCGGATCTGCACCGCTCTCGGGCCCGAGGACGTACTCCTCCCACACGACCGTCGGCGAGGGCATCCCGTTCTCCCGGAACCAGGCGGTCAGCTCTTCGTGGGCCGCCGTCAGTGTCTCGTAGGGGCCCTCGTGGACCACTTCCACCGTCGCGCCGGCCGGGAGCATCGCGGCGACGACGTCGTCCGACGGTGCGGCCCCTGCCGGGACCGGGTAACCCGCCGTCACGTCGAACCCTTCCGCGGACATGTCCTCGTAGAGCGCCACGGGCGGCCCCGAGGGCTCCACACCGCGCGCTCCGAGCGCCTCGGCCGCTGCCGTCATGGCCCGTGGAAAGAAGTCCTCGAGCTCGTCCATCCGTACCTTCTCGCGCAGGCCGACGATCTCCTGCGCCGTTCGTTCGCCTCGAACGATCTCCATCTCAGTCCGCCTCCTCGCCGAGTCCGGTTGCACACGGAGTGGTACCGCCAGCATCCGACCCGCCTCGCGACGGCTCGGGTCGCGAGGACGTCGTCACCGCCCCGGTTCCGGAGAGTCGGGTGTCTTCGGGGTGTGCACGACCAGGACGGCGCACTGTTCGCCTCGCTGCGCTCGATCGGCCTGTTCAGCAACCGGCTCCTGCTGTGGGGCATCGGGGCCGAGATCCTCTTCGCCGCCGCGCTCGTGGGCCTGCCGCCCCTGCAGCGCGTGTTCGGGACCGTGCCCCCGCCCGCCGAGTACCTCGCGCTCCTGGTGCTGTTCCCGGTGATCGTCTGGGGCACCGACGAGGCGTGGCGCCTGCACCGGCGTCGCCGGAACCTGCGCGACCGGGACGCGACGGCCACCGATCACCGGCACCGCCGGCGTCGAGCGACGAGTGCCGGAGCCGTCTGAGCGGACTGCGCGCCGGTGGCGCACGCTCCGAGAGTCCTCTGAGATTTGCCGCCGAGACTGTCGGCATGAGCACGATCACGCCACCGCGCGCACCGTCGGCGACCGGACAGCCGGGACGGTCCGTCGCGCTGAACCACCCCGGGGGCCTCCTCCTGCGGATCCTCCTGGTCGTCACGGTCGTCGCCGTGGCGGTCTTCTGGTGGACCGGCACACCGCCCACGACGGGTGGCTCCCCGGGCGGGGCGGTGACCGCGCTCGGAGAGCTCACGGGTCTGGTCGCGTCCGTCCTGGTCTGCGCCCAGGTGCTCCTGACCGGCAGGGTCCCGTGGTTCGAGCGGGCCGTCGGCCTCGACCGGCTGGTCTCCTGGCACCGGACCCTGGGGACGAGCGTCGTCCTGCTGGTCCTGACGCACGTGCTGCTGATGATCCTGGGCGGTGCGCTCCTGTCCGCTCGTGCGCTCTGGCCCGAGGCGGTGACGATCGTGACGACTCAGCCGGAGATGCTCTCGGCAGTGCTCGGCACAGCGGTGTTCGTGCTGGTCGGGGTGACGAGTGCGCGGTTGCTGCGCCAGCACCTCTCCTACGAGCTCTGGTTCGTCGTGCACCTGAGCGTGTACGTCGGCATCTATCTCACGTTCGGGCACCAGATCGCCGCGGGAGCCCATTTCGTCGGATCCCCGGTGGCGCGCGTCGTCTGGGTCCTGCTGTACGCGGTGACCGCGGCCGCGCTGCTGACCTGGCGGGTGATCCTGCCGCTGGTCGACGTGGTCCGGCATGCGCCGCGGGTGACCGCGGTGCTGCCCGAGGCGGGCGGCATGACGAGCGTGTGGGTCTCGGGCAGCGGCCTGGGAGATCTCGGCGCGAGGGCCGGCCAGTTCTTCCTGGTCCGCTTTCTCGTCCGCGGGCATCTGGTGTCCGCCCACCCCTACTCGCTGTCCGTGGCGCCTGCGGGGGACCACCTCCGGTTCACCGTCGGGGCGCTCGGCGACCACTCCAGCGCGGTCGCACGGCTGCGCCCCGGAACCCGGGTCCTTCTCGAGGGGCCGTTCGGGCGGTTCACCGCGGCCCGTGCCCGCCGGCCCGGTGTGCTGCTGGTCGGCGGTGGCGCCGGGGTGGGACCCGTGCGCGCGCTGGCCGAGGAGCTGAGGCTGCGCGGGCACGACGTCGTGGTGGTGCACCGCGCCCGGTCTGCGGCCGGCCTGGGCCTCGGGAACGAGCTCGCGGCGGCAGGGATCGACTACCGGCCGGTGGTCGGGCACCGCTCGGAGCTGGGGTACGACCCGCTCGACACAGGCCACCTGCCGGCGCTCGTGCCGGACCTCGCACGGCGCGACGTGTTCGTGTGCGGGCCGCCGGGCATGGTCGCGACCGTCGTGCGAGCAGCGCGCGCGGCCGGTGTCCCGAGGTCCGCCGTCCATCACGAGGAGCTGAGCCTGTCATGACCGCACGTCGCTGGAGGGGCACGTTCGTCTACCTGGGAGCCCTGGCTGGGCTGGCGGCCGTCGCCGTCGCCCGCTTCGGCGGCCTGCCCGTCGACCAGGCCGCGGCACCCGTCCCTGGCAGCACCGTCCCGGCCGGAGACACGGGCGGCGCCGCGGGCGGGTCCGGCAGCCAGGGCACACCGGACCCGAGCACCTCACCGTCGAACCCCGGCACGGGCTCGCCCGACACCTCGACCGTGACCGTCGCGGGGGACGTGGCCCAGACCCCCTACGGCCCGGTGCAGGTGACGGTGACGTTCACGGGCACCCGGATCGCCGACGTCCAGACCGTGCAGGCGCCGAGCGGACCGGAGAGCTCCCAGATCGCCGCACGGTCGACGCCGATCCTGGCGCAGGAGGTCGTGGACGCGCAGTCCGCCCGCATCGACACGGTCTCCGGTGCCACCTACACCTCGGAGGGCTACCGGGAGTCGGTCCAGTCGGCGATCGACGCGAGGGGCTGACCCGTGCGATACCTGGAGACGGTCATGGGGGTCCCGATGTCGCTCGACCTGCGGGACCCGGACGACGACCGGTCTCGTGCGGCGGCACGCTCCGCGTTCGACCTCCTGCGGGCCGAGGACGCGCGGTTCAGCCCGTTCCGGGCGGACAGCGAGCTGCGCAGGTACGAGCGAGGGCTGGTGGACGCGCCGTCGCCCGAGCTCGCCGAGGTACTGAGCATCGCCGCGGGCGTCCAGGCTGCCAGCGCGGGTGCGTTCGACATCCGACGACCGGGCGGCGGCCTGGACGCGAACGGTGTCGTCAAGGGCTGGGCGGTCCAGCGCGCGGTCGAGCTGTTGCGGGCCGAGGGCTTCGGTGACCTGTGCTTCAACGCCGGCGGCGACGTCGTGGTCGTGGGCGGCCCCGAGCCGGGCCGGAGCTGGGCAGTGGGAGTCAGGTCGCCGCTCGTGCCGGACGAGCTCGTCGCCCGGGTCGAGGTGCGCGAGGGCGCTGTCGCGACGTCCGGCACGTACGAGCGGGGGCAGCACGTGTGGGACGGGCGCACGGGCCGCGCCGCGGACGGGCTCGTCGCCGCCACCGTCGTGGCCGGGGACCTCACCACGGCCGACGTGCTCGCCACCAGCGTCCTCGCACTCGGTCCCGACGGCGTCGAGTGGGCGCTCGGGCAGGGAGCGGCGTGGGTCCTGGCCGTACGTCCGGACGGGACCCTGGTCAGCGGCGACGCGGGGCAGCGACCGGCAGCGTGAGCGTGAGCCGTGTCCCGCGCGCACCGTCCTCGCGCCCCGTCGCCGTCACGTCGCCGCCGTGCTGGGCGGCGATCTCGGCGACGAGCGCCAGACCCAGTCCGTAGTGCCTGCGCGCCGGCGCGGCCGCGTCGGGGGTCCGGCGCGAGGCGAAGCGCTCGAACAGGTCGGCACCGTCCTGGGGAAGGCCGGGGCCGTCGTCCTCGACCACGACGCTCGCCGTGCTCCGGCCCAGCAGGACCGTGACCTGCACCTCGCCTTCGGCATGGTCGACGGCGTTGTCCACCAGGGCCGTCACCGCCCGGCGGACCGCGGCGGGGGTGGCCATGACCGGCGCCGTCGGCTCGCCCTCACCCCGAAGGCGCACGCCACGCTCGTCGGCCGTCGGACGGGCCGCCTCGACGACCTCGCGGACGACGGCGGCACGGTCCATCGCGACCGGGTCCACCGAGCGCATGTCCGCGGCGACGAGCAGGTCGTCGAGCACCTCGGTGAGCGCCGCGGTGTCGCCCAGCAGCCCGTCGACGTCCTCGCTGATGCCACGCGCGTCGTCCGACGACGACTGCGCGAGCCTCCGGCGCAGCAGCTGGGCGCGTGTGGACAGAAGCGTGAGCGGGGTGCGCAGCTCATGACCGGCGTCGGCGACGAAGCGTCGCTGCATGGCCAAGGCCTGGGCCGTGGGCCGGACCGCTCGGCGGGCGAACCACCACCCACCGACGGTGGCCAGCACCACGCCCGCACCGCCGGCGACGGACAGGGCCAGGACCAGCAGTGCCAGTTCCTCCCGCCGTTCCGACGGGTCGAGGACGGCCTGCACGACCCGGTCCGCCTGTCGCCCGGTGAGCACCTCGTAGGTCCCGGAGGCGACGCCGACCTGCTCCCGGACCTCATGTCCCGTGCGTGCCACCTGTGCCATCAGCTCCAGGTCCGGCAGACCCTCGGGCATCGCCGGGGACACCTCCAGCCCGCGGGCCGACTCGATCGCCACCCAGACCCCGGGCTCCACGGCGCCGACGTGCTCGGCGGTGGTGACCGCCGACTCGAGGCGCCGGTCGTCCTCCTCGGCGAAGGCGCGCGCCACGACGAGCACCACGACCACGGCGACGAGCAGCAGGCACGCCATGACCAGGGCCCCCGTCTGCAGGCCGAGCCTGCGGCTCGTGCGCCGCAGGAGATCACGTTCGGCCGCGGTGACAAGTGCCGTGCTCACAGCGCACCCCACCGGTAGCCGAGTCCGCGCACCGTCACCACGGCACCGCGGCCGAGCTTGCGGCGCACGTAGTAGACGTAGGTGTCGACCACACCCTCGTCGGCAGCGTCAGGGAACACCTCGTCGAGCACCTCCTGCCGGCTGAAGACGCGGTTCGGGCGGCGCGCCAGGAGCTCCAGGAGCGACGCCTCGCGTTCGGACAGGTCGGCGCTCCGGCCGTCGCTCAGATCGACACGCCGAGCCGACACGTCGAAGGTACCGCCCGGGAGCCGGATCTCCAGTGCGCTCGCCGGCGTCGCCCCCGCGCGCCGGCGCAGCGCGCGCAGCCGCGCGAGCAGCTCGTCGACGTCGAACGGCTTGCCCAGGTAGTCCTCGGCGCCCGCGTCCAGACCCTCCACCCGGTCGGCCGGGTTGCTCAGCGCGGACAGGACGAGCGCCGGCGTCGGCACCCCCTTGGCGCGCAGGCGGGCCAGGAGGTCGAGCCCTTCGACGGCGGGCAGGCCGCGGTCGAGGACGAGGACGTCGTACTCCCTGGTCAGGCCCAGGTGCAGGCCGCGCTGGCCGTCGCCCGCGACGTCGACCGAGTATCCCTCGGTGCGGAGCAGCTCGGCGAGCATGCCCGAGAGCTGCCGGTCGTCCTCGACCAACAGGACCCGGGCCGACGCCGACATGAGCACACCTCTCCACCGCACGCGTCAGGTGGTGGGACGTGCGCTCGGACCAGGTTCCCACGAACGGTCGGAGCAGGCCGACAGGACGCGGGACCGTCGGCCTGAGAAGTCGGGACGTTCGGTCCTGCATCCGGAGCCGTCCGCGGTGGTGTCGTCGAGGAACGGGTGGACACCACGACCGGCGCTCGCCGACTGTGGCCGCCCGTGCCAGCCCATGTCCGAGCCCCGGCCACCAGGAGGAGTCATGAAGGCGCTCGTCTATCACGGACCCGGAAGCACCGGGTGGGAAGAGGTGCCGGAGCCGACCGTCGAGAACCCGGACGACGCCGTCGTCCGGATCGACTGCGTCACGATCTGCGGCACCGACCTGCACATCCTCAAGGGAGACGTGCCGACCGTCGAGCCCGGACGGATCCTCGGTCACGAGGCCGTCGGCACCGTCGAGGTGGTCGGGGGCGGCGTCCGGAACCTCGGTGTCGGCGACCGCGTCCTGCTCTCCTGCATCTCGGCCTGCGGGCGGTGCCGGTACTGCCGCGAGGGACGTTACGGCCAGTGCCTGGAGGGTGGCGGCTGGATCCTGGGCCACCGCGTCGACGGAACTCAGGCCGAGCGCGTCAGGGTTCCGTTCGCGGACATGTCGACCTACCGGCTGCCCGACGAGATCAGTGACGAGGACGCAGTCCTCCTGGCCGACATCCTGCCCACCGCCTACGAGGTGGGTGTCCTGGCCGGATCCGTCACGCCGGGGGACACGGTGGTGGTCGTGGGGGCCGGCCCGGTCGGGCTTGCCGCGGTCGCCACTGCGCGGCTGTACAGCCCGTCGCACATCGTCGTCGTCGACCCGGCGAAGAGCCGCCGCGATGCGGCGTCTGGCCTCGGCGCGGACGTGGCGCTCGACTCCGCCGACGACGTCGCCGGCCGGGTCGCCGAGCTCACCGGCGGTCTCGGCGCTGACGTGGCCGTCGAGGCCGTCGGCATCCCCGCGACGTTCGAGCTGTGCGTCGAGGTCGTCCGGCCCGGTGGCCACGTGGCGAACGTCGGTGTGCACGGTGCCCCGGCCACCCTGCACCTGGAGACCGCGTGGATCCGCGACCTCACGATCACGACGGGTCTCGTCGACACGCGCACCACCCCGACGCTGCTGGGGATGGTCGCCGCCGGCCGGCTGCGGCTGCCCGAGCTGATCACCCACCGGTTCGAGCTGACGCAGATGCAGGAGGCCTACGACGTGTTCTCGCGGCCGTCCGAGACGGGCGCGCTCAAGGTGGCGCTCCTCGGCGCCGGTCACCGGCCTCGATGACATGCCGGGCCGGCGCACCGCGGACCGCGCCGGCCCGGCAGTACCTGGCCTCCCGTCAGTACGTGGTCAGGCCGTGCTCGCGGAACTGGTTCCGCACGCGCTCGGTCAGCTCCGCCGACGGCGGCCGGGTAGCCAGGACGAACCGGATCCAGACCTCGGGGGCGTGGCCTCCGGCCAGGCCGGCCCGGGCGAGGCGCCGCCCGAACGCGAGCGTCGGAGCCAGCTCGCCGCCCGTGACCCGCCGGTAGGTGTCGGGGTCACCGGACTTCACGTCGAGCAGGACCAGGTCGGTGTCGGCGAGCATCCGCTCGGTGAGGTTCGCGCCGAGGAACCCCGAGGTGTCCAGCGCGGTGTGCACCCCGAGCTCCTTGGCGCCGCGCGTGGTCCTGCCAGGGCCCGCCCACGAACCCCGACCACGCGAGGCGGTCCGGGCCAGGATCGGCCGGGACGCGGCCCAGGCTCGGCGTCACGGGCGCATCGTCAACGGTCCTCATGATCGTTCTCCTTCGATCCCTCCCAGGACACCAGCCCACGAGGCCGGGGCGGCAGAGCCAGGCGGCCCCGGGTTCCAGGACCAGGGTCCTCGCCCGTGCCGACTGCGCCGTCGCGGGCGAGACTGAGGCACATGCGGCCGGTGCGGGCGTTGACGCGGTACCCGGCGATCACGGCGGCCGCCGTCGTGCTCGCGACAGTGCTCGCGCTCCAGGCCAGGGGCGAGCCGGCCGCAGGACGTTGGGTCGCGACGGTCTACGTCGGCGGGTTCGTCGTGTGGACGCTCGTCGGGATGGTGCGCGACGTGCTGCGCGGGCACGTCGGACTGGACATCCTCGCCGTGGTGGCGATGGTCGCGACCATCGCGGTCGACGAGTACGTCGCCTCCCTGGTCATCGTGCTGATGCTCGCGGGCGGTGAGGCGCTCGAGGACTTCGCCGCCCGGCGGGCCCGGCACGACCTGACGGCGCTGCTGGACCGGTCACCGCGCACCGCGCACGTGATCGTGGACCCGCAGGCGGCGGGCTCCGACGGCGTACGGGACACCGTGGTGGACGAGGTCGCGGTGGGGGACGTCCTCCTCGTGCGGCCCGGCGAGATCGTGCCCGTCGACGGGGTGCTGCTCGGCGGCGGGTCGTTCGACGAGTCGTCGCTGACCGGTGAGAGCCTTCCGGTCACCCGGGAGGCCGGCGGCGAGGTGCTGTCGGGTGCCGTGAACGGGACCCGGGCGGTGCGGGTGCGAGCCGTGCGTCGCAGCGTGGACAGCCAGTACCAGCAGATCGTCGCGCTCGTGGCGGCAGCGCAGGAGTCGCGGCCCCCGGTGGTGCGGCTCGCCGACCAGTTCGCCGTGCCCTTCACGGCCGTCTCGCTGGTGCTGGCGGGCACGGCCTGGGCGATATCGGGAGATCCGACGCGCTTTGCCGAGGTGCTGGTGCTGGCCACCCCGTGCCCGCTGCTCATCGCGGCGCCCGTGGCCTTTCTCAGCGGCCTCTCCCGCGCCGCCAAGCTCGGGGTGATCATGAAGGGCGGCGCGGTCATCGAACAGCTCGCGCGCCTGCGGTCCGCCGCGTTCGACAAGACGGGGACGCTCACGCAGGGCAGGCCGGATCTCGTGGCGGTCCGCCCCGCGGAGGGGTTCGGTGCCGACGAGCTGCTGCTCGCCGCCTCCGCCGAGCAGTACTCGTCGCACGTGTTCGCCGACAGCGTCCGTCGTGCCGCAGCTGACCACGGCCTCGACCTGCTCGCTGCCGACGAGGCCGAGGAGGTGGCCACCAACGGCGTCACGGCGACCATCGGCGGCCGCCGGGTCGTCGTGGGCAAGCCGGCGTACGTCGGAGCCGTCGCGCCAGACACGGTCAGCGCGGAGCTCGCCCCCGGCCAGGCGGCGGCGTACGTCGCGGTCGACGGGCGGTTCGCCGGCGTCGTCGTCCTCGCCGACGATCCTCGGCCCGAGTCGTCCGCCGTCGTGTCGTGGCTCCGGGCCAATGGCGTCGCGCACGTCACGATGCTGACCGGGGACGCCCGGCGAACGGCCGAGTCGATCGCACGGCAGGTCGGCATCGAGGACGTGCGTGCCGAGCTGCTGCCCGGCGAGAAGGTGCGGATCGCTGCCGGGCTGCGCCCGCGCCCGGTCATGATGGTCGGCGACGGCGTGAACGACGCGCCGGTGCTGGCTGCCTCCGACGTCGGGGTGGCGATGGGCGCCAAGGGCGCGACCGCCGCGGGGGACGCCGCCGACGTCGTGCTGCTCGTCGACTCGCTCGACAGGCTCGTCGACGCCGTCTCGATCGGCCGGCACACCCTGCGCACGGCGCTGACCGCGATCTGGCTCGGCATAGGGCTCAGCATCGCCCTCATGGTGGTGGCGATGACAGGTGCCATCCCGGCCGTCACGGGTGCCCTGGTGCAGGAGCTCGTCGACCTGGCGACGATCCTGTACGCCCTGCGTGCCCTCGGCGGCCCTCCCACCGGGCTCGAGGAGCGTGCTGCCGTCGGGAGCCCGCCGCTCACCAGGTCGAGTCGCCCCGGATGACGGCGTCGGAGCCGCCGTCGATGAAGACGACCTGGCCGCACAGGTGGGTGGGAGCCGCAGGGTGGCCGCCGATTCCCGAGGCAGATCCGGTGACGACGACGGTGCGCATGATGGGTCCTCCGTGCGGCTCGCGGGACGGATCCCGGCGGACGGCGGGGAGGAACCGATCGCTCAGGCGAGGGAGAGGAAGAGCTTCTCCAGCTTCTGCAGGTCGGCCTCGCCGTTGTCCTCGTCGGCGAGGCACTGCTTCACGCCCGAGGCGATGACGGCGAAGCCCGCCCGGTCGAGCGCCTTGGAGACGGCGGAGAGCTGCGTCACCACGTCCGCGCAGTCCGCGCCCTCGTCCACCATGCGCACGACGGCGGCGAGCTGGCCCTGGGCGCGCTTGAGCCGGTTGCCGACCTTCTTCATCTCGTCCGGGTCGAGGTCCATGTCCGATCCTCCGTTCAGCGCCCGAACCGGCGGGACAGGAACGAGCCGCTGGAGGGCTCCTCGGCGTGCCCCTGGCACTGGTCGCGGCGCGGCACGCCCGCCATCACCTGGTCGACGTGCTGGCCGCAGCCGGCCCACGTCGTCTTGCCGCACGTCGTGCAGGTCACCGCTCGGCACATGCCGGTCTCCTTCGCTCGGGTTTTCCTCAGAATACCCCCCGGGGTATGGTGGGGGCAAAGCCGAGGAGGAACCGCATGAAGATCGTCATCGTCGGAGGAGTCGCCGCAGGCATGTCGGCGGCGACCCGGCTCCGCCGTCTGGCCGAGGACGCCGAGATCGTCGTGCTGGAGGCCGGCGACCACGTCTCGTACGCGAACTGCGGGCTGCCGTACTACGCGGGCGGAGTCATCGAGGACCGCGAGGCGCTGCTCCTGCAGACGCCGGACAGCCTCGCGTCGCGGTTCCGCCTCGACGTGCGGGTGCGCAACCGGGTGACCGCCGTCGACGCGGAGGCGCACACGCTGACGGTGCGTGACCTCCGGACGGGCGACGAGTACGCCGAGACCTACGACCGGCTCGTGCTGAGCCCCGGTGCCCGCCCGGTCGTGCCACCGGTTCCCGGCATCGAGCGCGCGCTCGTGCTGCGGGACGTGGCCGACGCCGACCGGCTCGTGGCCGCCGTCGCCGGCGCTGCCGATGGTGCCGCCGACGGCGCCGGCAGGACCGGGGCGCGCAGCGCGGTCGTGATCGGCGGTGGCTTCGTCGGCCTGGAGGTCGTCGAGAACCTGGTCCGCCGAGGCCTCGCCGTCACCCTCGTGGAGCTTGCCGACCAGGTGCTCCCGCCGCTGGACCCGGAGCTGGCCGTTCGTGTCCGGGACGAGCTCGAGTCCCACGGCGTCGACGTCCGTACGGCGACGCAGGTGTCGGCCCTGACGCCCACCACGGCGAGACTGGCCGACGCCACGGGTACCGAGTTCGGCGAGGTCCCCGCCGACGTCGTCGTGGCCGCCGTCGGCGTCCGGCCCGACACGGGGCTCGCCGTGCTGGCCGGTGCCGCTCTGGGACCGCGCGGCGGCGTCCTGGTCGACGAGGACCTTCGCACGTCGGTGCCGGACGTGTTCGCCGTCGGCGACGCCGCCGTCAAGCGTGACGCCCAGGCCGCGCCCGGCGAAGCGGAGCCGTACGCGCTCATCCCGCTCGCGAACCTCGCCAACCGGCACGGGCGCCATGTCGCGGACGTCATCCTCGGCCGGAGCGGGATGCGGCCCTCGATCGGCACCGCCGTGGTCGGCGTGTTCGGACTGACCGCCGCGGCAGTGGGGCGCAACGAGAAGAGGCTGCGGGCCGAGGGACGGCCGTACCGCGTCATCCACACCCACCCGAGCCAGCATGCCGGCTACTACCCGGGAGCCACCCCGCTGGCGCTCAAGCTCCTCGTCGATCCGGAAACCGACCTGATCCTCGGCGCCCAGGCCGTCGGCCAGGACGGTGCCGACAAGCGCATCGACGTGCTCGCCACCGCCATCACCGCGGGCCTGACCGCCTCGGACCTCGCAGACCTCGAGCTCGCCTACGCACCCGCGTACGGATCGGCCAAGGACCCGGTCAACATGCTCGGTTACGTCGCGGACAACCTCCGCACCGGCCGGACGCGCAGCGTGCAGTGGCACGAGCTGGACGGTCTCGTGCGCGACGGCGCCACCCTCGTCGACGTCCGCACCCCCGCCGAGCACGCCCGCGGTACCGTGGAGATCGTCGCCGGCGACGCCAGGTCCCGGGCGCTGAACGTTCCGCTGGACGAGCTCCGTGCCCGAGCTCGCAATGAGATCAGGGCCGAGGCGCCGGTCGTCGTGCACTGCCAGGTGGGGCAGCGTGGGCACACCGCCGCCCGGCTCCTCAGCCAGCTCGGCTACGACGTACGCAACCTCGACGGCGGGTACCTCACGTGGCGGGACGCCACCCGGTCCACCACACAGACCGCAGCACAGGCCAGCCGCGAGAGCGGTCCGGCACGACCGGACACCGGCACCATGATCGGGAGCGCGCGATGAGCTACGAGATCACCACCACCGTCCACCGCCCTTCCGACGACACCGTCGCGGCCGTGCGTGCGGCGCTCGCCGAGCAGGGCTTCGGCGTGCTGACCGAGATCGACCTGGCGGCGACCCTGAAGGAGAGCGCGTCGACCCCAGCCCCCGCCGACCCTAGCCGCTGAGCTCGTCGACGGACCGGCGGGGCGTGTGCTTGGGCATCGAGCTGTACCCCAGCCGCATGAGCATCTGCGGCGCCGCGTCCAGGGACAGGACCCGGCGCAGGTCGTGGCGCGTGGTGGGGTTCTCGAGGACGGTGGTCGCGAACGACGCGCGGACGAAGAAGGTCGTGGCGACGAGCAGCACGTGCTCCAGTGCCTGGCCGGCCAGGATCCAGTCCCGGGGTGTGTCGCCCGGCGTCGTCAGGACGGCCATCGTCGACATGCGTTCGAACTCCGCGACGCCCGTGCTGGCCAGGAACTGCCGGGCCGCTGCGTGGTCGTCGGCGCTGGCGGGACCGAGCAGCTCCTGGGGGACCCCGTCGGCGCGGTCCGCGTCCGTCCCCGTCCAGGCCAGCTCTTCGGCACGCGCCGCGGGGTCTTCGGCGGCGAGGGCCTCGGCCCGGCGGACCAGGGCGATGACCTCCTCGCGAGCGGGCTCGGAGGGCTGGATGACGCGCAGATCCGCGCTCTCGTCGTGGGCGGCGGACACGATGGCGTGCAGGACGTCCGAGAACAGGGGCTGGTCGTCGAACGGAATGCGTGACGTCGTGCGCCGCGCGATCGCCACGGACAGCTCGAGCTCGTCGGTGTTGGGAACCCTGCCGGGTTCGAGCTCGAGGACGGCGACGAGCAGCTCGTCGTCCGGGTCCGGCAGCAGCTGGACCACGGCGTCCAGCGACTCGCGGCGAGCGGCCGTCCGCGCGTTGAACAGGTACGCGCCGCAGCTGAGGTACATCTCCCTGCCGTGCGGGTCGGAGTGCTGCAGCTGACGCGCCGGATCCGCGTGGATCGTCACCGTGCTACCCGTGACGGACACCCGCCACGGCTGGGTGTTGTAGACGCTGGGGGCGCTTCCTGCTGCGCGCAGGATCTTCCCCACCCTGGAGTCGATCAGGTTCATCGTCCTCGCCCCTCTCGCACCGCCGGCCGGGCGCTCGGCGCCCGGAGGCCACGGGGCGCCGCCGTCGACCCGCGGGTCACCCCTGGCTCCAGTCCAGCGCCCGGTCGCGGGGAGCGGTAGGGCAGGAGGTCCCCATCTCCTCCGGGCCTTGGTCCCTGGACCTCGCGTCGACCGGCGACCTCGGCCCTGCCCCGCCAGGACCAACGCCCCTACGAGGCCCGGACCGCCGCCGGGAGACTGAGGACATGGCCGAGCGAACAGTGATCCTCGGTGGTGGCACGGGTGGCTCTGGACACCGACCGCCGGACACCGCTCGACTGCCGAAGGAGACGACGTGACGTCGCCGCGCACGGACCTGGACCTCGCGACGGTCGACGCCGTCGTCCTCGACACCGACGGTGTGATCACGGACACCGCCCGGACCCACGCGGCCGCCTGGAAGCGTGCGTTCGACGAGCTGCTCGACAACCGCGGTGCGCGGAGCGGTACCCGCCCGGCGCCGTTCGACGTGGAGACGGACTACCTGCGTCTCGTGGACGGCAGGTCGCGAGCGGACGGCGCCCGGGCCTTCCTCGGTTCGCGGGGCATCGTGCTGCCCGAGCACGGTCGGGACGGTACCGGTACTGCCGGAACCGACACGCTCGAGTCCCTGCTCGAGCGCAAGACCGGGTACTTCCTCGACGAGGTGCGGACGCACGGGGTCCGGGCCTTCCCGACCACCGTGGCGTTCCTGCACGAGCTGCGGCATCGGCAGGCCGGGATCGCGGCCGTGTCGGCGAGCCGCAGCTGCGGGCCGGTCCTGCGCGCGGCCGGCGTGGACGGCCTGGTCGACGTGCGCGTGGACGGTCTCGACGCCCAGCGGCTCGGGCTCGCGGGCAAGCCGGACCCGGCGCTCTTCCTGGAGGCTGCGCGGCGGCTCGCGGTACCGCCCGCCCGGTGTGCGCTGATCGAGGACGCCCTGGTCGGCGTCGAGGCCGGCCGTCGCGGCGGGTTCGGGCTGGTGATTGGGGTGGACCGTCAGGGCCGGTTGCGCCGGGAGATGCGGGAGCTGGGCGCACACGTCGTGGTCGCGGACCTGGCCGACGTCGCCGTTGTCGGGAGGCACCGTGGAACACGCCACCCTGTCGTATGAGGGCTTCGACCCGGCCACCGAAGGGCTGCGCGAGGCCTTGTGCACGCTGGGCAACGGGTACGTCGCGACCCGCGGTGCCGCGCCGGAGTCGGCGGCGGACGGCGTGCACTACCCGGGAACCTACTTCGCCGGCTGCTACGACCGGCTGACCTCCACGGTGGCCGGCCGCGCGGTCGAGAACGAGGACCTGGTCAACGCTCCCAACTGGTTGCCGCTCAGGTTCCGCACGCCCGGACAGGACTGGCTCACCCTTGCGGGTGGCCAGGTCCTGGAGCACCAGCAGGATCTCGATCTGCGGCGGGGCGTCCTGACGCGGCGCACCCGGTTCCGCGACCCGATGGGCCGGCGGGTCGCCGTGACCCAGCGGCGGCTCGTGTCGATGCACGACCCGCACGTGGCCGCACTGGAGACGACCTTCGTCGCGGAGAACTGGTCCGGCCGGCTGGAGGTCCGCGCGAGCCTCGACGGCCGGGTGACCAACGCCGGCGTGGCCCGGTACCGCGACCTCGACGGGCAGCACCTCGTCCCCGTGGAGGAAGGGTGGGACAGCGAGGAGCGCATCGCCTGGCTGCAGGTCCGCACCGCCACGTCGCAGATCCGGGTCGCGCAGGCGGCGGTGACGGTGGTCGTCGGCCGGCCGGGACCGGTGACGACCCGCTTCGAGCGCTCCGCGGGGGAGTCCGCGGTCCGGATGCGGCTGGACCTGGCCGAGGGCGTACCCGTGACGATCGAGAAGCGCGTCGCGATGTACACCTCGCTGGACCGGGCGATCTCCGAACCCCTGGACGCCGCGCGTGCGCACGCCGCTCGTGTCCCGCCCTTCGAGGAGCTCCTGACGGACCACGTGCGCGCGTGGGAGCACCTGTGGCGGTCGTGCCGCGTGGTCGTCCCGGGGCAGCCGCAGCAGGCGCTGGACCTGTACGTCTTCCATCTCCTGCAGGTCCTGTCCGAGCACACGGAGCACCTCGATGCGGGCATGCCCGCACGTGGCCTGCACGGGGAGGCCTACCGCGGGCACGTGTTCTGGGACGAGCTGTTCGTGTTCCCGTTCCTGCTGCTGCGCCTGCCCCGTGTGGCGCGGTCGCTGCTGATGTACCGCTGGCGGCGGCTCCCACAGGCCCGGCGGGCGGCGTCCGACGCCGGCTACCGGGGTGCGATGTACCCGTGGCAGAGCGGCAGCGACGGCCGCGACGAGACGCAGCGGACGCACCTCAACCCGGTCTCCGGCCGGTGGCTGGAGGACCACACGGACCTCCAGCGGCACGTCGGCATCGCGGTGGCGCACAACGTGTGGCAGTACTACCAGGCGACCGGCGACCTGGAGTTCCTGCACGGGTACGGCATCGAGATGCTCGTGGAGATCGCCCGGTTCTGGTGCAGTCTCGCGACCTACGACGCCGCGACGGACCGGTACGACATCCGCGGTGTGGTCGGGCCCGACGAGTATCACGACCGGTACCCGGAGGCCGACCGCGCCGGGATCGACAACAACACGTACACGAACGTCATGGTGACCAGGGTTCTGCGGTACGCCCTGGACGCGATGGCGCTCCTGTCCGAGCGGGAAGGCCGCGCCCTGCGCCGGCGACTCGGGCTGGAGGAGCACGAGACGGAACTGTTCGACCACGTCAGCCGACGCATGCGTGTGGTGTTCCAGGGCGAGGGCGTGCTCAGCCAGTTCGAGGGCTACGACCGGCTCGTGGAGCTCGACTGGCCGGCCTACCGGTCGCGCTACGGGAGCATTCGCCGCCTCGACCGGATCCTCGAGGCGGAGGGCGACTCGGTCCAGCGCTACCAGGCGTCCAAGCAGGCGGACGTCCTGATGCTCGTGTTCCTCCTCGGGGAGGACGGCCTGCTGGGGGCACTGGCGTCGCTCGGCTACGAGTTCGACCGGGTGCGGCTCGACCGCACCGTGGACCACTACCTCGCTCGCACCAGCCACGGGTCGACGTTGAGCGCCGTCGTGCACGCCTGGGTGCTGGCCAGCCGGGACCGGGGCGCCTCGTGGCGGTTCTTCCGCGAGGCGCTCGACAGCGACATCGCCGACGTCCAGGGCGGCACCACCGCGGAGGGGATCCACCTCGGCGCGATGGCCGGCGCCGTCGACCTCGTCCAGCGGTGCTACAGGGGCTCGACCTCACTGGCGGGGTGCTCCGCCTGGAACCCCGGCTGCCCGACGAGCTCGACGCCCTGGAGCTGCGGCTCCGCTACCGGGACCACCGGGGCATCACCGTGCGGTGTGACCACGACGGCGTTCGTCTCGGCATACCCGGGTCGCAGCAGCCCTCGATCACCGCCGCAGTCGACGGTCAGGAACGAGAGCTGAAGCCCGGGGAGGTCTGGGACGTACCCCGGAGGCCGGACGGGATCGCGCCCGGCGGGCCCACGGGTGCGCCCCGGGCACAGCCGCCCGGGGAACAGCACAGGGAGCAGAGCAAAGGAGTCCAGTCATGAGTGCACCCCGGAATCCGTCCCCGGTCATCGTTGCGGTCGACGGAAGTGAACGTAGCGCCGGGACTGTGGCCCTCCGCGGCGCGCGATGTCGAAGACCTCCGGAGGTCGGGCGAGCGGTCCTCGAGGTCTCGGACACGCCGGTCGAGGTCGTCCCGCTGAAGGACGAACCGAGCACGGCACCGCTCGTGCTCGAGAGCTCCGGGGAGATCCTCAAGACCGGGCCACGCCCTGCGACTCGTCCATCATGTTTCGACAGCCTTACGGGCGCCAACCTTGAAGCGCCATGTCGGCCACCTCTTCGAGCTGCTCGCGATCGACGCCGGTAGCGGCCTGGACGGCGATGCCGAACGCCACGGACATGACGTACCGGGCGAGCCGCCCGGGGTCCGCGTCGGCCGGAAGGTCACCCTCCTCGACAGCCCGCCCGAAGCGCTCCTCAAGCATCCTGCCGCCTGCCTGGCGCCAGGCCACGAGCACATCATGCGCACCCCGGCCTCCGTCACCGGAGACGAGCGCAGCCTGCACTCCCAGGCATCCGTGCGGGCTGTCAGGAAGAGTCGTCGCTCGGGCAGCTCCATGAAGCCACGCGTCGACCACTGCTCGTGCGGTGGGCTCCGCCAACGCCCTTGACGCATAGGACGCAGGTCCGGCGGTGTAAAGGTCCAGGGCCTTCCGGAACAGCTGCTCCTTGTTGCCGAACGCGGCGTACATGCTCGTCTTGGTGATTCCCATGGCTCCGGTGAGGTCGGTGAGACTCGATCCCTCGTAGCCGCGTTGCCAGAACACCCGCAGCGCGCGGTCCAGGGCAACATCGATGTCGAACTCCCGCGGACGGCCCATGACGGCGCTACGTGTACCACTCATCCGACTAGAATACTCCTCGGTACAGATGTGCTGGGTGAGCCCGCTCCCGCCGTCGACGCAGGTGCGTCTCGCCGTCGCTCGGACCGGCGAAGGGCGGTGGTCTCGTCCGGGCAAGCCTTTCGGCGCGAGACCACCACCCTTCGTATTGCTGGGATCGAGGCCGAGGTCACCTCGGCGCCGGACGGTCCGGAGGTCAGGTCATCCGGCGAGCTGTCGGCGGAGCACCTCGGCGTCGTGCAGGGCGGACATGTGGACGAAGCGACCGTTGCGCACCTGGTAGATGGCGTACTCGACGATCTCGAACGATGCACCGGTGGGGGTGACGCCGAGCCACTCCTTGACGGGGGTGCCGGTGTTGATCAGGCGGGCGCCGATCCGGTCGCCGTCGAAGGCGAGCTCCTGTAGGTCCCAGTGGAAGTCGGGCACGGCCTTCGCGTCGCCGGTCAGGACGGCGACCACGTCGTCCCTGGTGCCGGGTTCGCTGTTCAGGGTGACCTGGTCGTTGATGAACTCGTCCACCCGGTCGAACTGGTGGGCGTTGAGCGCTGCGATGTAGTTCTCGTAGAACTCGCGCAGATCGATGTCAGGCATGGTCGTCCTTTCCGTGTGCCACCCGGCGGGCAGCGTTCGTGACTCGGGTGTCCGGCCGCCGCATGTCGTGTCGGTGACCGTGACACACGCGGCAACACCGAACCACCAGACTTTCATTCCGATCGGTACTTAAGTGGGCCAGGGTGTGTGCCGCCGCTCGCCGAGGCCGTCCCGGGCGCGGCCGACGAGGACCGATGGCCGACGGCCGGCTGATCCGGCTGAGGAACGAGTACCGCGGGTGTGGCCCGGTCCGTACCGGTGGGTGATGTCGAACGTGGATCTGGTCTCTCACGATGACCGCGCACCGACCGGGCACCTGTCCGGCGGACACCGGCCGTCTGGTCGGCCTGCATCTCGACTCCTGGAAGGAACTCCCATGTCCGACACCCTCGAAGCACTCGCCCCCGCCACCGACAGCCCGCGGCGCCGGTGGGGCCGCCGCCTGGTCGCCGTCGTCGCGACGCTCCTCGCCCTCGCCCTGCTGGTCAGCGTCACGGTGCTGGTGAAGGCCTTCATCTTCAAGCCCGCCAACGGGCCGGCCGCGTTCCGCGACGCCCCGGCATCGGACTCCCTGATGGTGGTCGCGGGCGCCAGCACGGTGCAGGGCACCATCAGCGCCGACTGGGTCAGCGGCCTGTACGAGCCCGGCACCGATGTGGTCAACGCCGGCATCAACGGGCACACCACCGCCGATCTCCTGGAGCGCCTGGACCGCGACGTCGTCGAGCTGGACCCCGAGCGGGTGATCACCCTGGTGGGCACCAACGACATCCGCAACGATGTCGACCCCGCGCAGTCGCAGGAGAACATCTCCAAGATCCTGGACAAGCTGACCACACAGACGTCGGCGGACGTGGCCGTGATGTCGCTGCAGCCCCTGGGAGAGCAGCCCGACAGCGACGAGAACACCCGGGTCCGTGCCTACAACGCGATGCTCAAGAGCGAGGCCGAGGAGCGGGGTGTGGACTACCTGCCGCTGTTCGAGTCGCTGGAACCTCTGCTCGACGGCGACGCCCCCGACTTCTCGTTCCCGATCATCCGGACCGCGTTCGACAAGTTCCTGTTCGGCAGGACGTTCAACGAGATGTCGGCCGGCCACGGCCTGCAGATCACGGCCGACAACGTGCACCTCAACGAGCGCGGCGCCGCCGTGGCCGGCCGGCTCGCCGCCGGTTGGATGGAGCAGACCCGATGAACGGCCGTGGGAGGTCGCCCTCCACCCGCTGCCGTACCGGCACGGCATCACACGGGCGTTCTTCGCACCGGCCTGGCGCCGCTACATGAACGACATCCTGGTCCGGACCATCGTCCGGATCGACAGCCTGTCCGACGAGGACAACCACGTCCGGGACTGAGCGTGGCCGCACCGGCCCGTACGTCGCTCCCGTACCGCGGTACGGGCCCCGCTCAACCCAGGGGTGACGACCGCCACCCGGCGCGGACCGTACCCTCAGGACATGCCTCACGAGGAGCTGGACAAGGAGACGAAGCACGCGCCGCTGCCCTTCTGGGCGCGGTGCGTGCTCGCCTTGTTCTGCTCCGCCCTGTACGCGATGGCGGTGCCCTACACGTCGGCGGTCTACGAGCTCGACCTCGCCGTGGCCTTCGCCATCGCCACGGTGCAGTGCGGCTCGCTCGTGCTCGCCGTCCCACGCCCACGCCTCGGCGCAGCCGTGCACCTGCTGTCGATCGCGGCCCTCGTGCTCGCCACCCGCGCGAGCGACGCGGACATGTGGCCGCTGCCGATCTCCGGCCTCGTCTCCCTCGGCGCCCTCGTGCTCCTGCTCGGCGTCCGGGAGAGATGGACGGTCTCGTTCGGGACCTGGTGGGCGAGCGTCGCACTGCTCGTGGCGCTCATCGTGCTCACGCCCGACCGCTACGCCGATCCCGACCAGTGGGGCACCAACCTCACGATCTACACGAGCTACACGATCCTGGTGCTCGGTGCCGCGATCGCCGTGGGACAACGCCACCGGATCCGGGCGGAGCTGGCCAAGGCACGCAAGGACGTCGAGCACGCCGAGGCGCAACGCATCCTGTTCGAGGAACGGGCGCGGATCGCGCGCGAGCTGCACGACGTCGTCGCGCACAGCATGTCTCTCGTGCACATGCAGGCCCTGTCCGCACCGGCCCGGCTCGGTCCGACCCGCCCCGAGGTGGAGCGTGACTTCGAGGACATCGCCCGCTCGGCCGGCACGGCGCTCGCCGAGATGCGCCAGCTCCTCGGTGCCCTGCGGCCCGACCACGGCACCGCCGACCTCGTGCCGCAACCACAGATCCAGGACATCGCCGACCTCGCGGCCGGGACCGTCCGGGCCGGCATCCCGGTCACGCTGGACGTCGCACCCGGCGCCACCGCTGCGTCGCCCATCGCGCAGCTCACCGCGTACCGGATCGTGCAGGAGGCGCTGAGCAACGTCGCCCGGCACGCCCGGTCGGCGTCGACGCAGGTGCTGATCGACGTCCAGGGCGCCGTCCTGCACGTCCGCGTGCACAACGGGCCGCCCGCGGACGGTGGGGGAGGGGACCCCGACAGCCCGGACCGCGGCGGGCACGGGCTGCGCGGGATGCGCGAGCGCGTCACCCTTCTCGGCGGCAGTCTGGAGACCGGCCCGGACCGGTCCGGCGGATACTCGGTCGAGGCGATCCTGCCGTCAGCGATCATCGAACAGACCATCAGCGCCGAGGAGTCGCGATGACCGTCCGTGTCCTGGTCGTCGACGACCAGCCGATGTTCCGGGCCGGCATGACGGCGCTGCTCGGCGCCGAGGAGGGGATCACGGTCGTCGGAGAGGCCGGCGACGGCGAGGAGGCCATCGCCCGCAACCGCGTGCTGCACCCCGACGTGGTGCTCATGGACGTGCGCATGCCGAAGATGAACGGCATCGACGCCGCCCGCCGGCTCACCCGTCCCGCGGGCGCCGCGAACGCCCCTCGGGTGATCATGCTGACCACCTTCGACATCGACGAGTACGTCTATGCGGCCCTGGAGGCCGGGGCCAGCGGCTTCCTGCTCAAGGACGCCGGCGTCCGCGAGCTGGCCACCGCCGTCCAGGTCGTGGCGCGGGGCGACTCGCTGCTCGCACCGCAGGTCACGCGCCGGCTCATCGAGCAGTTCGTCGCGAGAAAGCCTGACGGCCTGGTGCCGATGACCGTGTTCAACAGTCTGACCGACCGGGAGCGAGAGGTGTTCCTGCTGATCGCCACGGGCAGGTCGAACGCCGAGATCGGCCGGACCCTCTACATGGCCGAGCAGACCGCCAAGAGCCACGTCAGCCGCATCATGTCCAAGCTCCACCTGCGCGACCGGGTGCACGCGGTGATGCTCGGCTACGAGACCGGCCTGGTCACGCCGGGGTCCGCAGGGTTCGCCGGCGACACAGCCTGACGAGCTCGCGCCCCTGCCGCCCCGACGGCAACGCGTGGTCCGGCGTGTGTCGTTGTCGCCGGTACCGGCGTACGGGCCACACGCACCGGATGGGTGATGATCCGGGACGGCATGCCTTCCTACCTTCGGGCCACCGCCGGAACACGGCACCACCCGAACGAGGAGATTCACCATGCGCACCATGTCCCGCCGCCGGAAGGCGGCCACGATCAGCGTCAGCGTCGCGGCCGGCCTGGCCGTCGCTGCCGTCGGCTCCTACGCCGTCGTCCGTGCGATCCCGGCCGAGTTCCCGCTCGTCTACTCCGAGAAGATCGAGCCGGGTGTCACACAGGCCGTCGACATCGCCGACCCCGCCACCGCCCTGACCTTCGCCCGTGTCGATACCGGGGCCGGCCCGACGGTCCTGGCCGTCACCGGGTACGCGGACCACGAGATCACGGGAGTCGACATCAACGCGGCGGCCGGCACCGCCTTCACCGATCCGATCGCGGCCTTCGACACGCTCGGCTACCCGGCGCTCCAGGAGATCGCCACCGACACCGCGCTGCGGCGAGCGACCGTCTCCTCCGCCGAGGTGCTCACCGCGATCGACACCCACTCCGACCACATCGGCACCGGCACCAACTACGTCGAGCACCAGGCGGAGGCGACCATCGAGGAGCCCTACCTGTTCCCGAAGGTGGGCGCCCTGACCGACTCGAACGAGCCGCTGCCGGCTGGTGAGGGCGGCCTGCTGGACTACGAGGTCGAGCTCGGCCTGGTCGCGCTCGACGACATCACCGCCGAGACCGGAACCCCCGAGCACATGGGACTCGTGCTCAGCAACGACTGGACCGACCGCGAGCTGCTCGTCAGCCAGATCGAGGTCGACAACCTCACCGGTGGTGCCGGCTTCACCAACGCGAAGAGCCAGCCCGGGTTCTTCAGCACCGGCGACCTGTTCGTCATCCCCGCCGACTGGCAGTCGTACTACAAGGACCTGGAGCTCGACCTCTTCGTCAACGGCGACCTGCGCCAGCGCGCCCACCCCGTCGACATGGTCTGGGACGCCCCGACCGTCATCGAGATGGTTCTCACCATCGGCGACCGCACCTGGGACAGCGACGGCGAGCAGATCCCGCTGACTCCCGAGGCCGGCGTGATCTCGCGGGGCACGGTCATCCAGAGCGGCACCCCGGAGGGTGTGATCTACCGCGCCCCGGACACGCGTCAGCGGTTCCTGGGCTTCATGGAGTGGGCCGGAAGCCTGGGCACCAACGCCGAGAGCGTCGTCGCGTCCGCCCTGGACGTCTACGTCCGGGACGCCCACGAGGCCGGCGTCTACCTCCAGCCGGGGGACGAGATCGTCACCCGCGCCGAAGGCCTCGGGCAGATCTTCACCACCATCGTCCCGGGACCGCGCTCCGAGACCGAGTAGGCGCCCGGAGCGGTGCGGCATGCCGGGTCTCCACCTCGCGGTGATCGCAGGGGCGGACACCGGCGAGACTTCCGGCCCAATCGGTCCGTAAGTCTTGCCGTGCGGCGCGCCCCATGATGCACTTATGTCTCGCTCGGTACAGAAGTGGCTGGGGTGACCTCACCCTGAAGAACTGGAGACACGATGAAGATGCGATCACTCGGCATCGGGGGAGCCGTCGCGGCCACGCTCGCGACGACGGCCCTGCTGCTGCCCGGTGCCGCGCCCGACCGGGGCGCGGCACCGGTAGCCGTCGAGACCGTGGCGGTGTCGGCGGGCTCGTCCGCCTCGGCGGCGTCGGCCGCCGGGCACCGCGACGCCCGCCCGCCGACGGGGTACACGTCGCAGTACGCGCAGGTCAACGGCTTCCGCATGCACTACCTGCGAGGCGGCAGCGGGTCGCCCGTCGTGCTGCTGCACGGCTTCCCGCAGACCTGGGCCGAGTGGACCGACCAGCTCGGTCCGCTCGCCGAGGACCACACCGTGATCGCGGTGGACCTGCGGGGGACCGGGGACTCCGGCGTCCCGCAGGGCGGCTACGACACCACGCAGCTGGCCAAGGACGTCCATGCGCTGCTCACCCGGCTCGGCCTGAACGACGGGGTGCAGATCGTCGCCCACGACATCGGGGCATGGGTCGCCTACCCGTACGCCGCCATGTGGCCGGACGAGGTGGAGCGCATGGCACTCATGGAGGGGCCCATCCCCGACGAGACGATCTACGAGTACCCGGCCCTGAACGCCGACGGCGGTCCGTCGATCTGGCACTACGGGTTCTTCCAGCAGGACATCTCCGAGGGGCTGGTCGCCGGGAACGAGCGTGAGCTGGTCGAGGGGTTCATCGGCCAGTTCCTGGGCGACGAGTCGGCGTTCTCGCCGGCGGACTACGAGTTCTACGCCCGGTACCTGCGCGAGCCCGGTCGCTGGGACGCGTGGCTGAAGATGTACCGGGCGCTGCACGTGAACGTCGAGCAGAACGCGCGGTTCCGGGCCGACGGGCCGCTGACCATGCCCGTCCTCGCGATCGGCGGCGAGAAGTCACTCGGCGCGAGCATCGGTGACCAGCTCGAGAAGTACGCGAGCGACGTCGACACCCGGGTCCTGGAGGGTTCCGGGCACTGGGTCACCGAGGAGCGGCCCCAGGCGCTGACGGATCTGCTGCGCGCGTTCCTGCGATAGCCCCTGCGATCTCGGCACATTGAACCGTGGACGGGCGTGGAGGTTGATCGGTCGGCTCAGGCGAGAGCTTCGGGGGTCCGGTCCCAGTCGCGGGGCGTGAGGTCGGGCCGGCGGTTCTCGTAGTCGCTCGACAGGAGCGGAGAGGAGATGATCATGTCCGCGGTGGCCACGTTGCAGGCCATCGGCACGTTCCATACGGCGCCGATCCGTAGGAGCGCCTTGACGTCGGGGTCGTGCGGCTGGGCTTCGAGCGGGTCCCAGAAGAAGATCAGCATGTCGAGGCTGCCTTCGGCGATCCGGGCCCCGATCTGCTGGTCCCCGCCGACCGGGCCGGACAGGAACCGGTGCACGGGAAGACCAAGCTCGTACTCGAGCATCGTCCCGGTGGTGCCGGTCGCGTAGAGCTGGTGCTCGGCGAGGGTGTCCCGGTTGTACTCGGCCCAGCGCAGCAGCTCGACCTTCATGTTGTCGTGCGCGACCAGGGCGATATGACGTTGCTTGACGGCCGGGTTCATCGTGACCTCCGATCGGCGGCGGCGCGGGTTGTGGCACTCGCCCCGTCGCAAGCGTCGTACTCGAAGTATCTGGCTGCTGCCGGTGGTTGTCACCCGGGTCGGCTGCGCGTCCCTCACCGCGGAGCGCTCGATGAGCCCAAGGAGCCGGGGCCTCCGAGCCCCAGCTCGGAGGCCCCAGCTCCTGCCCGAGCAAGGGCCCAGACCCCTCGCTCGGGTCCCGGCCCGGGGGCATCTCCCGAGCCTCTGCCCTGCCGGGAGCCTACGTGGGTCGTGGGTCGTGAGTTCGGTCTGGGACGGGTGAAACAACCGACGACGCGGATGGTCGACCTGCTCGGCGCCAGTTTCGGTCTTGAGCCGCAATCCACCTCAGGGTCGGCGTTGGTGGCGGAGCGGCGGTCGAATGGAGCAAAAGCGCAGGTCAGTGCGGTGTGTCGGGCCTGGTGAGATGGCTTAACCATGGAGAAATCCCGTTCGCACGGCCGGGAAACACCAGCCCCGAAGACTCGATGCGGTCGGCAGGACGTCGGCATCGCGTCACGGAGGGGCACATGGCACAACGGTCGATCACGGTGGCATCCGCCGCCATCGAGGTGCAGTGGGATCCGGCGGCGAACCTCGCTCGATGTGAGGTCGAGATGCGCGAGGCGGCCCGCCAGGGCGCAGATCTGCTGGTCCTGCCGGAGCAGGCGTTGCAGGGGTATCTGCCCGACACGCTCTCGCTCGACCTCGACCACGTCGGCTACCAGCAGGAGCACGCCGAACCGCTCGACGGTCCGTCGGTGCGGCACATGGCCGCGCTGGCCTCGCAGCTCGGCCTGCACGTCATCTTCGGTATGACCGAACGCGACCCCCGCAGCCCGCACGTGCTGTACAACACCGCGGTCCTTCTCGGGCCGGGCGGCCTGGTCGGCAGCTACCGCAAGGTGCATCAGCCCGGCGACGAGAAGCACGTCTACTGGCCGGGCGACGACTTTCCTGTGTTCGACACCGAGCTCGGTCGGATCGGGATGCTGATCTGCTACGACAAGTGCTTCCCCGAGACCACCCGAGCCCTCGCGCTGCGCGGTGCGCAGATCCTCGTGATGCCGACTGCCTGGGCCTACCAGGATGCGGTCTGCGACCCCGCCACCGACCCGATGGTCGACTACTACACGCTCTTCGGCCGGGTACGAGCGCTGGAGAACCAGTGCTGGTTCGTCGGCTCCAACCTCGTCGGCTCGCTCGGACGCCTGCAGTACCACGGCCACAGCCGCATCATCGACCCGCTCGGCCGCATCGTCGCCGACACCGGGCCGGAGGCCGGGCTCGCTGTCGCCGAGATCGACGTCACAGGCTCGATCGGCCGCGCCCGTAGCCGCGGCTACATCGCCTACGACTTCCTCAAGGACTACATCCCGATCGACGCGGGCGGCGCGATCAGCCGCTCGACGGTCCCGACCGCAGCACTCGAAGGCAGGTGGACGGCATGAGCGTCCTCGACATCACACGCGTCTCGAAGAGGTACACGCAGGACGGCCCGGAGGTACTCAAGGACATCAGCTTCCGTGCGGAGAAGAACGAGTTCGTCACGATCGTCGGCCCGTCCGGCTGCGGCAAGTCGACCCTGTTCAACATCGTGGCCGGCCTCCTGCCCCCGACCCAGGGCGAGGTCCGCCTCGACGGCGAGGTCGTCACCGGCACGACGACGCCGCACATCGGCTACGTGCTGCAGAAGGACCTCCTCTTCCCCTGGCTGACCGTGCTCGACAACGTCGGGCTCGGGCTCGAGATCCAGGGGATGCGGCGCCGCGACGCACGCGAGCGAGCGCGCTCGATCTTCGCCGCCTACAACCTCGAGGGCTACGAGGACAAGTACCCCTCAGCGCTCTCCGGCGGTATGCGCCAGCGCGCGGCGCTCATGCGGACCCTGGTCACCGACCCCGACGTGATCCTCATGGACGAGGCCTACAAGGCGCTCGACTACCCGCTGAAGATCCAGCTCGAGAGCGAGCTGCTGCAGACCGTGCGTGAGCGCGGCAAGACCGTCGTCTTCGTCACCCACGACATCGAAGAGGCAGTGACCCTGTCCGACCGCGTCTACGTGCTCAAGGCCAGGCCCGGAGAGGTCGTCGCCGAGATCCCGATCGCGTTGACCACCGACACCACACGGATCGACCAACGCCGGCTCGCCCCGGAGTTCAACGACTACTACGAAGCCATCTGGACGAGCATCGGCCGAGCGCCGATCGCCGCGTGAAGGAAGACCCACGCATGACCACACTCGACATCGCAGACGACCGAGTCGTCCGGGCTCCTTCCACAGCCACCGGACGGCGCGCCACCACCTACCGCACCCTGCTGATCACGCTGCAGGCCGCCATCGCCATCGCGCTCCTCGCGACGTGGGAGATCGGTGCGAGCACCGGTGCCGTGAACACCTTCCTGTTCTCCAGCCCCAGCCGAGTCGGCCAGGTGCTCGTCGAACGCTGGCAGAGCGGCGACCTGCTCCTCGACGTCGGCACCACCGCACTGGAGGTCGCGCTCGGCTTCGTCATCGGCGCCGTCGGCGGCTCCGCGATCGGTCTCCTGCTGTGGTACTCGAAGTTCGTCGCCGACCTCAGCGCCCCCTTCATCGCCGCGATCGGCAGCATCCCCGTCCTGGCCATCGCACCGATGACGATCATCTGGTTCGGCACCGGACTCGAGTCCAAGATCGTCATCGTCGCCTTCTCCTGCGTCGTCGTGTCGCTGACCACCTCCTATCGCGGCGCGCGCATGGCCGACCAGGACCTGCTCAACCTCGTCCGCTCCTTCGGCGGCAACCGCGGCACGGCCTTCCGCCGAGTCGTCGTACCCGCCTCGATGACCTGGGTCGTACAGGCCCTGAAGCTCAACGTGGGCTTCGCGATCGTCGGCGCGATCGTCGGCGAATACATCTCGTCCAACGCCGGCATCGGCCACATGATCCTGCTCGGCAGCTCGAACTTCAGCGTCAACATCGTGCTCGCCGGACTCGCCCTCGTGATGGTCATGGTGCTCGCCTTCACCCTGATCGTCTCCGGCATCGAACGCATCCTCCTTCGATGGGAAAAGTAAGGAACACCATGAAGCTCCACGGCAACCGTCATCTCGCCGCACTCGCGGCCGGCGCCCTCGCCCTGGCCGCAGCGGGCTGCGGCGCGCAAGGCACCAGCGCCAGCGCGGGCACAGACCCGGGCTCGAACGAGGTCGTCATCAACCAGGCATTCCAGTCGCTGCTCTACCTGCCCCTGTACGTGGCCCAGGAGCAGGGGTACTTCGAGGACGAGGGCGTCGACGTCACGATCGACACCGGTGGCGGCGGCACCCAGTCGTGGTCCGCGGTGCTCGGCGGCTCGGCCGACTTCTCGATCCAAGACCCGGTGTTCGTCCCCAAATCGCATGAGCAGGGGGGCGAGGGCGTGGTCGTCGCCGCCGTGCAGAACGCCCCGACCGTGTTCATCATCGGCCAGGACGACACCGACCTGCAGGACGACCTGTCCTTCCTCGACGGCAAGCGAGTGGTGACCAGCCCCGAGCCGGACACGACCTGGGCGTTCATGACCTACCTCGCGCAGCAGAACGACATAGACGTGGAGATCGTCAACGTCGCGATCGGCAACGAGCTCGCCGCCGTCCAGTCCGGACAGGCCGACTACGCACTCGCGGTCGACCCCCAGGTCGCCCAGGGCGAAGCGATGGGCCTGACGAGCGTGTACTCCTTCTCGGCCGACGAGGACTGGTCGCCCTTCGCCTTCTCGAGCCTCACCACGACGCAGGCGTACATCGACGAGAACCCGGAGGCGGCGCAGGGCGTCGTGACCGCGTTCGAGCGTGCGAGCCGGTCGATCTACGCCGATCCCAACCGGGCGATCGAGATCGCGCAGGAGTACTTCAGCGATCTCGACGACGACGTGATCGCGACCTCCGTCAACCGCGAGATCGAAGCCAAGGGGTATCCCGAGACGGTGCTCGTCACCCCTGAGTCGTGGGACAACAACCTGGAGATCGCCCTGTACGCGGGCAACGTCGAGGACTACCCCTCGGACGCGACGAGCTACGAGACGAACGTGAACACCGAGCTCGCCGAGCAGGCCGCAACCGCGGCCGACGAAGCGGGTACCGAGTGAACCACCGGGTGCCGGTACCAGAGGTCTGCGCCGGCACCCGGCTGCCAGAAGGGTGTTGAGCATGGACGCACACCAGGTAAGAGCACTGCTACGCGAGCACGGCGTACACCTCGACGGTGGTGAGGCCGAGGCGGCGACGGTCGAGCTCGCGCAGGACTGGCTGGCGCGAGCAGCCCGGGTACGGGTGGTCGCGGAGCGCGTGATCCCAGCCGGTGAACCGCCGATCACCGTCGTGACGACGGGGGACCGCTGATGCAGGAGCTGCTGGACCTGTCCATCGCCGAGCTCGCAGCCGGGCTGCGACGACGCGAGTACAGCGTCGTCGACGTGGTCTCCGCGTCCCTCACACGGATCGAGCAGACCACCGAGCTCGCGGCGTACGTCGACGTCTACGCCGATCGAGCCCTGAAGATCGCCCAGGCGCACCAGACGTTGCTCGGCAACGGGATCGACCTCGGCCCGTTGCACGGAGTACCGATCGCGGTGAAGGACAACATCGACGTCGAGGGCACGCTCACCGCCGCAGGCAGCCGCATCCTGCAGGGCAACCTCTCGGAGGAGGACGCGACGGTGGTGGCACGCCTGCGCAAACGGGGTGCGATCATCGTCGGGACGACGAACCTGCACGAGTTCGCCTGGGGCGGCACGACGGACAACCCGCACTTCGGCAGGACCCGTAATCCCTGGGACCTGAGCCGGAGCCCTGCGGGTTCGAGCGGCGGTTCGGGTGCGGCGGTCGCGGCACGCACCGTGTTCGCCGCGCTCGGCACCGACACGGGCGGTTCGGTGCGCCTGCCGGCCTCGATGAACGGGGTCACGGGCATCCGGCCGGGGATAGGCCGGGTCAGCAACGCGGGCGTCTACCCGTTGGCATGGTCGCTCGACACGGTCGGCCCGCTCGCGGGCAGCGCGCAGGACTGTGCCGTGCTGCTGGACGCCATGAGCGGCCACGACGTCCGCGACCCGCAGTCGTACGGGCACCCGACCGCCGGCCTTGCCGGCGTGCGGGAGCGAATGCAGCGGGGAGCGCGCATCGGCGTCGTCTCCGGCGTCAGCCGCGTCCAGCTCCAGCCTGCTGTGCTCGAGGCCTTCGACAACACTCTCGTCCTGCTCGAACGGCTCGGGGCGAGCGTGCACGAGGTCGAGATCCCCGACCTCGAAGCTGTCGTCGACGCTCTGGTGATCGTGGACGCCGTCGAACCGAGCGCCCACCACGCGCCCTGGTTACGGAGCCGTCCCGCGGACTACGGCGCCGACGTACGAGCCAACCTCGAGGCCGGGCTCGTCATCCCAGCGGTCGACTACGTGCAGGCCCAGCGGTATCGCGCCCACGTGCGACGCCACTTCATCGCCGCGTTCGAACAGGTCGACGTGCTCGTCACTCCGACACTGCCGTTCACCGCTCCCGGCGTGGGGCAGACGAGCATCGAGATCGACGGTGTCGAACGCGACGTCCTGACCAGCCTGATGCGGTTCACCGCGCTCGCGAGCGTTCCCGGCCTGCCGGCGATGAGCCTGCCCATCGGGTTCGACCCGGACGGCTTGCCCATCGGTCTGCAGGTGATCGGCCCGCCCGACGACGAGGCAGGGGTGCTGCGGGTCGGCGCGATGCTGCAGTCGCAGACCGACTGGCATCAGTGCCGACCGTCGCTCGCCTGACCATCGACGAAGGGCCTGCGCTGGAAGTGGTTGACGATGTGGATCTGATCGGCGCGGTAGTAGCCGGTGGCGATCTCGATCAGCGTGCCGTCGGACCTGTAGGTCTTGCGGTGCTGCAGCATCGTCGGATCGCCGACCTCGAGGCGCAGCAGCTCCGCGACTCCGGCGTCCGCACGCGCCGCCCCGGTGGTCACGACCGCCTCACCGAGCTCGTGGCCGAAGGACTCCAGGTAGGCGAACGTCCCGCCGCCAAGGCTCGGCGAGTCGACGGGAGGTCGTTCGAGCCCGAGGTCCGTGCGGAGGAAGGATGACCAGAGCACGAGCGGCTCCGGCCCCATGGTCAACCGCTCCCAGCGGATGACTCGATCGCCCGGTTCGAGCTCGAGCTGCTCGGCGACGGCCGGCGTCGGGTCGAGCTCGCTCCAGTCGATGAGGCGGTAGAAGACGAGACGTTCGGTCAGGTTCGTCTCGCCGTCCTCACCGATCGCGCGCAGAGAGTTGAGCTGGTGCAGCAGGACGTGCGTGGTCGGCTGGGTGCCCTGCCCCGGTATGCGTCGCAGCAGGTTCTCCTGCACGAGCACGGCGAGCGCTTCGCGTACGACGTTCCTGCCGACGCCGAACCGTACTGCCAGCTCGTCCTCGGCCGGCAGAGACCGCCCCCAGGCACCCGCGATGATCTTGGCGCGGATGACATCGCGGACGAGGCGAGCACGGTGGTGTCGACGATCGAGGTAGCTCGTCACGGTGGATCCCTGGATTGCCGGTCGAGGTGTGCGGCCCGGGCCCAGCAACGCGAGGGCGGCGCCGGGGCGCCGCTGCACCACGCACCATACCGTGGCGCTGCCGCACCGTCGGGCGAGTGCACGGAGTGCGCCCCCCAGGCAGGTCCTCCTCCAGGCGATCCGGTCCTCGCCCGCGCTGAGCGAGCACGCCGCGCGCGAGGCGCTGGTCGCGCTGAACGGAGGTGCCCACGTCGGGGTCGGCGTCCACGACGCCGACCCCGGTGGTCCAGCTCTGCGGGGTGGCCCGGAACTGAGGACCGGCGCTGCACCGATGGGCAAGGGATCGCTCAGGCTGATGCGAGGAAGCCGGAGCGAAGCGAGCGGACGGCGGACATCAGCTCTTCGACGCGGCTGGAGTCTGCCTCGTTCTCGAAGATGCCTTCGGACTTGAAGTACGTGCCCACGACGGCGCCGTCGGCGACGCCGAGTACCTGCTCGACGGTTTCCGCGCGCACGCCTGTGTTCACGAAGACCGGGGTGTGGCCGGCGTTCGCCTTGACGATGCGAAGCGCCTCGATGTCCGTCGGGGCGCCCGCCGTGGGCCCGGATACGCAGAGCGCATCGGGCGCGGTGGCGAACACGGTGGTCCGGGTGATGGATGCCAGATCCCGTTCGGCGACGTACTGCGCGGACTCGGGGACGATGTTGTACAGCAGGCGCACGTTGTCGGCTCCGATGCGGTGTCGGTGACGGGCGATCTCGCCGACGTTGGTGTCCCACATGCCGAAGTCGCTCGCGTACACGCCGGTGAAGATCTCGCGCACCCAACGGGCGCCGGTGGCCACCGCCAGGTCGATCGATGCGCGTGCGTCCCACAGGACGTTGACGCCGTAGGGGATCGTGACGTCGTCCAGGAGCTCGCCGATGACGCGGGCCATGGTGATGGCGGTGATCGGCTCGGTCTTGGTGAGGTACGGGAGGCTGAACTCGTTCGAGAACATCACGCCGTCCACCCCGCCCTCCTGGAGTGCGGCGAGCTCCCGCCGCGCCCGTGAGACGACCGCAGACAGCCCGGCCGTGCTGTCGTAGCCAGGGTCTCCGGGCAGCGCGCTCAGGTGAAGCATCGCGATCACGGGCTTCGGTGCGTCGAAGATCTCGTTCAGCCAGCTGGTCATGCCAGTTCCTTCCATCGAAGCCTGCGCCAGGGGTTACAAATTCACATCTTGAGGCATACGATCGCACACATGACAGCTCAGAGTCGAGATGTAACACCTTCGTAACACCTCGACTGTGAATTTGTAACTCCCTACTTTTAGGTTGGTGCCATGGCAGTCAAGATGCGACGAGCGATCGTCGAAGAGCGCGTGCTCCAGCTCGGCGAGGTCAAGTACGCCGACCTGGCCCGTGAGCTCGAGGTCTCCGAGATGACGATCCGCCGCGACATCGAGCGGTTGGAGGAGCGCGGCGTCGCACGCCGGGTGACCGGTGGTGCCATCGCGGTGACCCGGAAGGTCGACGAACCGTCGTTCCAGACCCGGCTGACCGACGCGATGACCGGGAAGTCACACATCGCCGATGCCGTGGTCGAGATGCTCCTTCCCGGGGAGACCGTCATCCTCGACAGCGGCAGCACCGTTCTCGCCGTGGCGCGCGCACTGCGCGGCCGCGACCTCGGGCTGACGGTCATCACTCCGAGCATCCTGGCCGCTGTCGAGCTGAGCGAGGAGCCGGGTACCACCGTGATCGTGACCGGCGGCGAACTACGAACCGGCGAGCTCAGCCTGGTCGGACCGGACGCCGCCGAGACTTTCGCGAAGTACAACGCGGACACCTATGTCGCAGGCGTCGCGGGCGTGGATCCGGAGCGAGGCCTTTCCGACTACCACCGTGGTGAGAGCGCGGTGAAGAAGGCAGCGATGTCGGGGAGCGACCGCGTCATCGTCGCCGTCGACAGCAGCAAGCTCGGACGAAGCACGCTGGTCAACATCGCGCCCGCCTCGAGCGCCGACGTCATCATCTGCGACGCGGCGGACGACGACCCGATCGTGCTGGACCTTCGCAGACAAGGCATTGACGTGATCTGCATCGAGAACTCTGACGCCGTCCCCGACCAGGGAACTGACGTCAGGCAAGCTCCCGAGGCCTCGACCGTGGGCTGACGGGGCCGACCGCCAGAGCCGCCGTGCCCCGACGGCTCTGGCGCCGGTGACGGCGACAGCAGCACCAATCACCCGATGAACGGATGCGAAGCATCCGTCAACAGCAAAGGCTATCGAATGATCAGGAAACGGCGCCTCGCGGCGATGGTCGCGGTAGGCATGTCCACAACCCTCGCTCTCGCCGCTTGCGTGACTGGTGGCAGCGACACCCCGGCTCCCGAAGGAGAGGGGGGCTCGCTCGAGGGCAAGAGCCTGACGATGGCGGTCATGAACGACCCCTTCGCGTCAACGCTCCAGAAGTTCGCCAAGGAGTGGGCTGACGAGAACGGGGTCGACTTCCAGGTGGACGTCGTCGGGTACGGCGACCTCGCGACGCGGGTGCGGAGCGACTTCGTCGGCGGCACGGGGAACTTCGACCTGTTCACGATGGACATCGTCTGGACCGGCGAGTTCGCGGAGGCCGGCAACACGGTGGACCTGTCCGACCGGATCGCGCGCGATGCGGACGAGCTGGACCTCGACGACATCTACGACGCCGCGTGGACGCAGGGGGAGTGGGGCGACAAGCAGATCGCCTACCCGCTCGCGGGCTACGTGAACCTGCTCAACTACCGCACCGACGTGCTCGAGCAGGAGGGTTTGCAGGTTCCGGCCACTCTCGAGGACCTCTCCGACGTCGCCCTTGCGATCGGCAACGACGGACCCGTCGCGGGCTGGGTTGCGAACGGGCAGCAGGGACCCGCAGCCGCTCAGGACTGGATGGCGTACTCGTTCCAGTCGGGCGGGCAGATCCTGGACGGAGACGGCAAGCCCGTCATCAACTCCGACGTCAACGTGAAGTCGCTCGAGCTCTATCGCGACCTCTTCGACCAGGCCGCACCGCCCGGCGCGACCGAGTTCGACTGGGGGCAGCGGGAGACCGCCTTCACCCAGGGCCGCGCCGCCACCGTCGAGACGTGGAGCGTGAGCCGCGCCTCCTACGAGGACCCCGACGTCAGCACCATCGCCGGCAACGTGGGAACCGTTCCGGCGCCGATGGCGGCCGGGCTCGACCCCAAGTACGCGTTCGGTGGGTGGGGTCTGGCGATCAACGCCGACAGTGATACCCCTGACGCCGCGTGGGAATTCATCAAGTGGGTCACCTCGCCCGAGGTGCAGAAGCGCTGGGTGGAAGACGGAGCGGGCACGTACATCCGCAAGTCGACGGCCGAGGACCCCGAGCTCACGGCCGAGTTCCCCTTCCAGCCCGTCGTCGCGGAGGCGCTCGCCAACGGCGACGGCGACGCGCGTCCGCGCGTGCCGCAGTACTCCGAGATCGAGAACGCCGTCGGCATCGCCGTGAGCAAGGTGCTCACCAAGGGAGCGACCCCGCAGGAAGCGCTCGATGAAGCGCAAGCGACCGCGGAGGCGCTCTTCTGAGGGCGCCCCGGACCGGAACAGCGAGAGATCTACGAACATGACCATGGTCGAGACGATGGGCGTATCAGCCCAGTCCACCCGCCCGGCACCCTCCAGCCGATCGACGGCTCCGCGCCTTCGGCGGCAGAAGGCTCTGTTTCTCCTGATGCTGGTTGCGCCCGCCGTGCTGTTCGCGCTGGCGGTGTGCGTGTACCCCATCGTCTCGGCCTTCTCGCTGAGCTTCTTCGACTACGACCTCAGACATGCGGCGGTCGCGCCCCAGTTCGTCGGCCTCGACAACTACACCCGCTTCCTCACGGATCCCCTGGGGCAGCAGGCGATCGTCAACACGCTCACGTTCGCCGTCGCCGCTGTCGCCATCGAGCTGGTGCTCGGCCTCGCGATCGCGCTCATGCTGTGGCGTGACACCCGCTTCAACAAGGTGGTCACCGCCCTTTTCCTGGTGCCGGTCGCCTTCACCCCGCTGGTGGGGGCGCTCCTGTTCAAGAACCTCTACTCCACCACGTACGGGCCGCTGGGTGTGATCGTCAACGCGCTGGCGGGCGGCAACCTGGACAGCCTGGTCACCAACCCGGTCACCGCGATGCCGGCGATCATCCTCGTCGACGTGTGGCAGTGGACGCCCCTCATCGCGCTCACGCTCCTGGGCGGCCTGCGCTCACTACCTGACGAGGTGATCGAAGCCGCCTCTCTCGACGGCGCCGGCTACTGGCGCCGGCTGTTCGCCATGGTCCTTCCGCAGCTGTCGAGCTTCATCTTCATCGCCGTGGTCATCCGCACCATGGACGCCTTCAAGGTGTTCGACTCGATCTACGCGATCACCGGGGGCGGTCCCGGGAACGCGACCACCACGCTCAACTACCTCGCCTTCACCGAAGGCCTGCAGTTCTTCAACGTCGGATATGCGTCCGCGATCAGCAACGTCCTCCTGATCATCATCGTCGCGTTCTCGGCGGTATACGTCTTCTCCCTCAACCGCCTCAACCGGAAGTACGAGACGCACTGACATGGCCGCCTACACCGCACTCGTGACGCATCGCGCCTACCGGCGCACGGTGGCTCGCAGCCGACTCAACGCCGCCGCGCTCCTCATCGTCCTCGCGCTGTTCCTCGCTCCAGTCCTGTGGCTGATGGGAACCGCGTTCAAGACCCGAGTGGACATCTACTCCGAGAACCCGTTCGACCTGCTCTTCACCCCGACTCTGTCGAACTTCACCGGCATCTTCGAGCTGTTCGAGCCGGGCCGCCTGCTGGGCAACAGCGTCCTCGTGGCGACGGGAACGACGCTCCTCGCACTCCTGCTCGGTGTGCCCGCCGGATACGCCCTGGCCCGTTCGACGCTGCGCGCCGCGCCCGCAGTTGCCTACGTCTTCCTCTTCCTGCGCATGGTGCCACCCGTCGCGGCACTGATCCCCTTCTACCTCGTCATGCGCGACATCGGCCTGGTCGGGACACAGCTCGCGCTCATCCTCATCAGCGCGGCGCTGAACGTGGGGTTCGTGGTCTGGACCATGTACACGACCTTCCGGGCAGTCCCACCCGACGTGGAGGCCGCCGCAGGCATGGACGGATGCAGCAGATGGGGAGTGTTCTGGCGCATCGCCGTCCCCCTCGGACGCTCGGGAATCCTCACCAGCGCGCTCGCCGTCTTCCTGTTCTCCTGGAACGACTTCTTGTTCGCGTTGCTGCTCACCACCCCGCGCACCGCGACCCTTCCCGTGGGGATGCTCGCCACGGTCGGGAGCGTCGACATCAGCATCGGCCAGATGGGCGCCTTCGCCCAGATCGCCACCATCCCGGTCGTCATCGTGGCGATCGCCCTCAACCGCTACATGGTCTCCGGTGTCATGAAAGGCAGTCACTGATCACATGTCCGAGACACCCCTCTACTACTGGAACGCCACCGAGCTCGCTGCCGCGATCCGCAACCGGACGATCTCGGCCGTCGAGGTCATGCGCGCTCACCTGGAGCGCATCGAGGACGTCAACCCGGTCCTGAACTCGATCGTGGCTCCCATACCGGAGTCGCAAGCACTCGCGGCTGCCGCAGAGGCAGATGCCGCCGTCGCCCGGGGTGACGAGCTGGGTGTGCTGCACGGGCTTCCCACCGCGGTGAAGGACCTGCTCGACGTCGAAGGCCTGCCCACCACCTACGGCTCGGCGGCATTCGCCGACGCGCCCGCGGCCACGCGCGACAGCCTCCTCGTGCACCGGCTGCGTGAGTCCGGCGCGATCGTCATCGGCAAGACGAACACCCCCGAGCACGGGGTGGGCACGCTCACGTTCAACCCGGTCTACGGCATCACCCGCAACCCCTGGGACACGTCCCGCCACGGCGGCGGATCGTCGGGCGCCGGTGCTGCGATCGCATCGGGCATGCTTCCTGTCGCCGACGGATCTGACAGCGGGGGGAGCCTTCGCTACCCCTCCTCGTTCTGCAACACGGTGGGCCTGCGCCCTACCGCGGGGCTCGTGCCCGCAGACGCTCCGGGAAGCGGTTGGTCGCCGCACAGCGTCCTCGGCCCCATGGCAAGGAACTCCCGCGATGCCGGACTGCTGTTGGCTGCGATCTCCGGCCCTGACGTGGCCGCACCCCTGTCGCTCGACCAGGATCCCGCAGCCTTCGCCGACATCCAGCCGCGCTCCGTCGAAGGTGTCCGCATCGCGTGGAGCCACGACGCGGACGGCCTGCCCGTCGACCCCGAGGTGCGTCGCGCCTACGCGGATGCCCGGGACCGCCTGGTCGGCCTCGGGGCGATCGTCGAGGACGTCGAGATCGACTTCTCGGACGCGGACGAGGCTTGGGAGATCGTCGAGATGTTCGGCTTCTTCTCCTTCGGGTGGCCCGGCGTGGAGGCGACTCCCGACCTCTACCGCCCGGACTTCGTGCGCAACGTCCGTCAGGGCGGAGCGTTCACCGCGAAGGAGATCGCGCACGGCCTGGCGCTGCGTACCGAGATCACCCGCCGGACGGCTCGACTGCTGGAGAAGTACGACCTCTTCGTCACACCCGCAACCCCGGTCACGGCACCCGACGCCGAGCTCGAGTGGGTGCACGAGATCGACGGGATCTCGTTCGACCGCTACTTCCACTGGCAGCGCATGGCCAACCGGATCACCATGACGAGCCACCCCGCTCTGATCACGCCCGGAGGGTTCACCGAGTCGGGGATGCCGTTCGGCCTCCAGCTCGTCGCACCCATGCGCCGCGACGCCGACCTCCTGGCGCTGGGCGCGGGCATCGAGGCGGCTACCGGGTTCGTCGACCAGCACCCCACGGGTGTCCGATGACTGACATCACCGCTCGGGAGCGCGCCCTTGCGGCGCTGCAACGGCTCGCGGAGGTCGAGCGACCCGAGGTCTGGATCTCGCTGGCCGAGCCCTCCGAGCTGATCGCCCAGGCCGAGGACATCGACCGTCGGACGGCGGCAGGCGACGACCTTCCGCTCGCCGGGACCGTCATAGCCGTCAAGGACAACATCGACGTCGCCGGCTTCGACACCACCGCCGGCTCGCCTGGTTCTCGCTACCGGCCCGAGCGCGACGCCGAAGCGGTCCGGCTGCTGCGCGCAGCTGGTGCGTTGGTCCTCGGCAAGACGAACATGGACCAGTTCGCAACCGGCCTCGTCGGCACCCGATCCCCCTACGGCGCGGTCCGGGCCGCCCGCGACCCGGAGCTGGTCTCGGGTGGGTCCAGCGCTGGATCGGCGGTCGCCGTCGCCCTGGGGATCGTCGACGCGGCCTTGGGCACGGACACTGCGGGCAGCGGACGTGTTCCGGCAGCATTCAACGGCATCGTCGGGGTCAAACCCACCCTCGGTCTGGTGTCCACGCGGGGAGTCGTGCCCGCGGCGCCGAGCTACGACGCGGTCACGGTGTTCGCCCGTGAGCTCCCCATGGCACAGCGCTGTCTCGCTGCGATGATCGCCGTGGATGAGCTTGATCCGGGCAGTCGTGCCTGGTCGCCGACCGCTCCGCTGGCCGCAGCCGGAACACCCGTGATCGGCATCCCCACGGAGTCGGAGCTCGGCCCGATGACTGCCGCGTGGCGCGCCACGTACCGCGCGACCGTGGAGTACGCCCGCCTGCAGGGCTTCGACGTCGTCGAAGTCAGCATCGCGTCGTTGCTCGAGGCAGCACGCCTGCTCTATGAGGGCGCGCTGGTCGCGGAGCGCACCGCAGCCTTCGGGCATCTTCTTGATCTCGAGCCCGACACGGTGGATGCCACGGTCGCCGGCATCGTCCGGTCGGGATCCGCGCCGTCCGCAGTCCAGCTCGTTCAGGACCAGCAGCGTCTGCGCGCCGAACGCTCACACCTGCGGGCACTCTGGAGGCGAGTGGACGCACTGCTCCTGCCGACCGCGCCCGGCCATCCCACCATCGACGAAGTCCGTGCCCAGCCGGTCGCCCGCAACGCGTGGGTCGGTACCTATACGAACTTCGTCAACCTGCTCGACCTCTCCGCGATCGCGATCCCCGGCGTCGACCCGGTTGGCGTCACGCTGATCGGACCCGCCCACGCCGACCGAGCGCTCCTCGACCTCGCGGCGCGTGTCCTGGGACAGCCTTCCTCGACCGAGTGGATGCCAGAAGCGACCCCGATCGCGGTCTTCGGCGCGCACATGACGGGGGAGTCGCTGAACGGACAGCTCACCGCCCGCGGCGCGCGACTGCGGGGCGCCATCTCCACGGCACCGGAGTACCGCCTCTTCGCACTGGAGACCACCCCGCCGAAGCCTGGGCTCCTCCACGTCGGCGAGGTTCCCGGCGCGACGTCGGTCACCGGCGAGGAGTGGCTCATCCCGCCAGGCAGACTCGCAGAATTCCTCAGCGACCTCGTCGCCCCGATGACCATCGGCCGGGTGACGCTGGCGGACGGACGACGGATCCTCGGATTCCTGTGCGAGCCGGCAGCCCTCGACGACGCGACCGACATCACCGTTCACGGTGACTGGCGACGATTCCTGGCGACGGAGGTTCTCACGTGAGCCGATTCACCATCGGTGTCGACATCGGCACCACGGGAACCAAGACAATCCTCTTCGACGCCGAGCACGGCCTCGTCGCGCAGACCACGCGCGAGTCCGCCCTCTTCTCGCCGCACGCCGGCTGGGCTGAGGCCGACCCGGCGCAGTGGCTGGAGAACGTGTCGTCGTCGATTCGCGAGCTGCTCGCCTCCTCCGGCGTCCGTCCCGCCGACGTCGGCGCCGTCTCGACGTCCGGCATGGTGCCGGCAGTGGTCCTCGCCGACGAATCGGGCAGGCCCCTGCGTCGGGCGATCCTGCAGAACGACGCGCGCGCGACCGCGGAGATCGATCGGCTTGCCGGCCTGCTGCAGGGCGTCGACCTCGTGGGTCTGACCGGATCGGCCCTCACCCAGCAGTCTGTCGCGCCGACCATCGCCTGGCTGGCCGGCAACGAACCTGACGTCCTTTCGCGTACCCGGATGATCCTCGGGTCCTACGACTGGATGCTCGTCGCGCTCGGCGCAGCGCCACATGTCGAGCGGAACTGGGCCCTGGAATCCGGCCTCTACACGATCGACGGGGATCTCGTCCCGGACGTCCTGGCCGCAGGCGACGTCGATGCCCACCTGCTCGCGCCCGTGCTTTCGCCGGGCGACGTCGCCGGGACCCTCTCGCCGGGCATGGCGGAGCAGACCGGGCTGCACCCGGACACCAAGCTCGTGGTCGGCGGTGCCGACCACGTCCTGTCGGCCTTCGCCGCCGGCGTCGAGTCCCACGGCGACTGGCTCGTCAAGCTCGGAGGCGCGGGCGACATCCTCGTCGCGAGCGACCTGCCGCTGCACGACCCGAGGCTCTACCTCGACGCGCACCCGGTGCCGGGGCGGTGGTTGCCCAACGGATGCATGGCAACCAGCGGAAGCCTCATCCGCTGGTACCAGGCCCTGATCGGCGGCGAGTCCCTCACCGTTCTCGACGACGAAGCCGCGCAACGAGAACCCGCCCAGGTGCTGTGCCTTCCGTACTTCCTCGGCGAGAAGAGCCCGCTGCACGACCCCGACCTCCGCGGCACCTTCGCGGGACTGCACCTCGGTCACGACCGCGCGGACCTCTACCGCTCCGTCCTCGAGGCGATCGCCTTCGGCTTCCGGCACCACGTCGAGGTGTTCGACGAGCTGGGAGTCCAGCTCGGCCGCGCATCGATCACGAACGGAGGCAGCAAGTCGATGCTGTGGCGCCGCATCCACGCTGACGTGCTCGGCGCACCCATGCACTCGATCATCGACCACCCCGGCGCGTCCCTGGGCGCCGCGCTCATCGCCGCGGTCGGGACCGGCGAGCTGGACGCCTGGGCCGACACGTCCCGGTTCATCGCACGCGGCGAACCCGTGACCCCGAACCCGGACAATGTCGCCCGATACGACGACGCGTACGCGCAATGGCGGGAGCTGGGGCGAGCCATGGCCCCCATCTCCCACGGAATCGCAAGGAGAACACGATCATGACAAGGACAGTCGTCGTCACCGGAGCTGGATCCGGCATCGGCCGTACGATCGCGAGCACGCTGGCCACCCGCGGATGGCAGGTCGTTGTCACCGACATCGATGCGGACGCCGCTGAACGCTCGGCGCGCGGCCTCCCGGAGATCGGCGGAGCGCGACACGAGTCGGCTCGTCTCGACGTGCGCGACCCGTCGGACGCCGCCGCGGTCGCCGATGACGTCGCCGACCGCCTCGGCCTGGATGCCTGGGTGAGCAACGCCGGGATCTCCTTCATGCAGCGGTTCCTGGAGATGCCCATCGAACGCTACGACCTGACGCTCGACATCAACCTGAAAGGTGTGTTCGTCTGCGGTCAGGCCGCGGCGCGCGCCATGGTGCGGACAGGCGTGCGCGGCGCGATCGTGAACACCGCATCGATGGCTGGGAAGCAGGGACGCGTGCCGTTCCTCGCGGACTACGTCGCGTCGAAGTTCGGCGTCGTCGGACTGACGCAGGCCATGGCGTTCGAGCTCGCCGAGCACGGCATTCGCGTGAACAGCATCTGCCCGGGATACGTCGCCACGCCGATGCAGGACCGCGAGCTCGCCTGGGAGGCCGAGCTACGCGGAACGACCCCCGAAGAGGTGCGTCAGCTCTGGATCGATGACACACCGCTCGGCCGGCTGGAACAGCCCGAGGACGTCGCACGAGTCGTCGCGTTCCTCCTGGGTGAGGACGCCGCATTCGTGACCGGTGAGGCCCTGGCGATCAACGGCGGCGCCTTCATGGACTAGGGCGTACCACGATTCACGAGCGAGCAGGTCGCCGGGACGAGGTCACGGCGCTGCGCTGACCGGTGATCAGCACCACGAGCAGCGGGGCCCGCAGCACACTCCGCTACGGGCCCCCTGCTGCGCTGCCGGCTCGCCTGGAGACAGCCCGCACCCGGTCTCTTGCCCGAAGACGATTGATGGGGGCGACCGGATTCCTCCCACCGCGATTCCAAGCGCCTCACCGGCCGACCGTGTACTCCAACCTGCCGGTTCGGTACACCCGGACGGCCACGCCCTGTTCAGCGATCGGAGGGTGCTTGCGGGCTGGATGCCGTACTGCGCCCCCACCTGCGGGAGACGTGGCCGTGGCCTGAGTTCGTGGCTTGGGCTGGCGGTCTACCGGCAGAGGCTTGGTTCGCCCGCGGTGACAGCCTGGAGGAACGGGAGTGCGTGGGCGACGACGCGTGCGCGGTCGCTGAGCGTCGTCGCGTGGTCGTCGCCCTCCAGCACCACGGTTCGGGCGTTGCTCATCAGGTGCGCCGCTTCCTCGGCGGCCTCCCACCGGGCTCGGTCCCTGTCGCCCGCCAGGAGCAGCGTCGGGGTGGTCAGGTCGCGAAGTCGGGCCGGCGGTATCCCCGGCTCCTGCTCGATCGCGGCGAGCACCGCGCGGAAGGCGTCCGGGTCGTTCGCCTTGAACGCGAGGGCCGTCTGAGGATCGAGCGGTGCTCCCCGGTGGCGTCCCCACCGTTCCACGAACTCGGCCATGCCCCCGAGCCGGAGAGCCTCGTCGAAGTCCGGGAAGAAGACCTCAGCGGGACCTCCGGCGGTACTGCGGTGGGTCCCACCGAGCGAGACGAACGACCTGAGGCGGTCAGGGCAGGTGTCGAGCAGCGTGAAGCCGATCCGTGCCCCGAGCGAGTACCCGAGATAGTGCGCGCGCGGGATCGCCAGCGCGTCAAGGACGGACAGGGCGTCGGCGGCGAACCAGTCCGAGGTGTAGTCGGAGGGCGACGAAGGGCGGCCGCTGCGTCCGTGGCCTCGGAGATCGAGCGTGACGACCTGGTACCCGGCGAGGGCGTCGACGTACCCGAGCCCGCGCCATACCACCTGCGAGAGCCCGGTGCCGTGCACCAGCACGACCGGCTCGCCGTCACCATGGGTGCGGTAGGCGATCGTGGTGCCGTCCGAGGACCGCACCACACCGCGACGCGACATGCTCACCCGCGCAGCCTAGGGGACTGCCGTACGGATGGGTGACACCGGGCACGTGCGAAGCGTCGTCGACGCGATGGCGTACTGCTCGGACTCGTCCCGGCCACCTGTCCGTCCGCTACCGCCGTGCGCGTCCACCCGCTCAGTGCCGTGCACCGTGGTCGAGCGTGTTGCCCGGTAGACGAGGTAGAAGCACGGTGGTGACGAGCAGCAGACCCGCAGCCACAGCGCCAAGAGCGAAGAGCGAGCCAATTCCATCAGCAGTCGGAGCACTCCCCGAGGAGAGCGCACCGAAGGTCGCGCTGGCGAGAGCGCTGCCGACGTTGCGCGCGAGCGCATTGAGGCCGCTGGCCTCACCCACCTGCCGAGCTGGTGCTGCCCCGAGGATGAGGGCGGGCATCACCGCGTAAGCGACGGCGGCGCCGCCGAAGATGATCGTTGTCGCGATGATGAGCTGCCAGAGCTCGGCGTCGAAAACAAACCGGAAGCCGAAACCGGCGAGGATGACGACTCCGGCGACCAACAGCGACGCTCGGGCGCCGACTCGCGCGATCAGCCGGGCCGCGACGGGAGCGAGTACGGCCATGAGAACGCCGCCAGGGAGCATGCACAGTCCCGCTACGGCGACAGTGAGCCCGAAGCCCACCCCCGTCGGCATCTGGGCTACCGTGATTGGCCCGAGAACGCCGACGAACATGGCGAAACCGGTAAGGACACCGGCGACGTTGGTCACGAGGACGCTCCGAGTCCGGGCGAGGCGCAGATCGACGATCGGCTGACGACTCCGACGCTCGACGAGGCCGAAGAGGATGAACGTGACGCCCGCAGCCGCCAGCACCCCCAAGGCCGCGACTCCCCACCCTTGTGCCTGACTGATCGCGAGGAAGAGCGCCGTAAGTCCTACGACGAGCAGTACGGCACCGGGAAGGTCGATCCCCCCGCGCGCCGCTGCCGGAGGCAGCGGCGGGACGACGACCCAAACGGCCGCGAAGACCATCGCGCCGATCGCCGTCGCGAACCAGAACAGCCCGGGGAATCCCCACGCCTCGGAGATGACCCCGGCGAGCGGGAGCCCGACAGCTCCGCCCACCCCCATCATCGCGCTGACGACGGCGATTCCGTGGGCACGACCCTGGGGCGGGACGACGGATGCGAGGACACTGATCCCGAGCGGGATCGCCGCGACCGAGATCCCCTGGAGGCCGCGTCCGACAAGGAGCATCACGATGCCGTCCCCCGACGCCACCACAAGAGAGCCGACCACGAACGCCCCGATCGCGAGAAGAAGGATCTTGCGTCGGTCGAAGAGGTCACCGAGCCGTCCCAGCAACGGGTTGGCGACCGCTCCCGCGATGATGGTCACCGTGACCAGCCAGCTCGCCTGAGCGCCCGTCACCCCGAGCTCGGCCGGTGCGGTCGGTAGCACAGGGACGACCAGGGTCTGGGTGAGAGAGGCGACGAACGCCGCACCGGCGAGGACGGCGATCAGGAGCGTGAAGCGCTCGGATCGAGGTGACATTTGGCAGCTCCGATGACGGTGCGCACAGGCGCGGTTCGAGGTCACAGCACCTCTTGGTTCGATGACGACTGCAGTCTCGTTCTCGACCACTCGGGGGTGCCAGGCCCGGCTTGTCCGGGGACGATCTGCCCCTGGGTCCGCCATCCCTGCCTGCGCGTCCACGGATCATCCGAACCTGGATCCACGCGAAGATCCGTTCGATCGTCGACGCATGACATACACACACGAACACCTCAGCACCTACGGCCACTGGATCGACGGAACGACTGTTCCCGGGCAGGGCGGCACGAACGACGTCATCAATCCGGCCACCGGAGAGACCGTCGCTGCCGTCCCGGCCGGAACCGCAGCCGACGTCGATCGCGCTGTGGCTTCCGCACGGGCAGCCCTCCCCGGCTGGGCGGCCGTCGAGCCCTCCGACCGCGCCGCGCTGCTGCGTCGGCTCGCAGAAGAACTCACCGCCCGCAACGAGGACATCGCCCAGGCGATCACCGCGGAGATGGGGGCACCCATCGCTTTCTCCCGGCTCGGTCAGGCTGGCTTCCCGGCGCTCGTCACCTCGGCGACGGCCGAGCTCGAGTCGGATGTCGCCTGGACCGAGAAGGTGGGCAACTCGGTGCTCGTCCGAGAGCCCGTCGGTGTCGTCGGCGCGATCACGCCGTGGAACTTCCCCTTGCAGCAGGTGATGACCAAGGTCGCCCCGGCCCTCCTGGCCGGGAACACGATCGTCCTCAAGCCGGCCGAGCTCGCGCCGCTGTCGACACGGTTCCTCGCCGAGGCCGTGGCTGCCGCCGGGATCCCGGCCGGGGTCTTCAACGTCGTGTACGGCTCGGGTTCTGTCGTGGGCGAGGCGCTCGTCGCGCACCCGGACGTCGACATGATCTCGTTCACGGGATCGACCCAGGCCGGCAGGCGCATCTCGACAGTCGCGGCGAACACGATCAAGCGGGTAGGCCTCGAACTGGGCGGCAAGTCGGCGAACATCGTCCTTGACGACGCCGACATCGACAGCGCCGTCCAGCAGACGCTCGTCAACTCGTGGACCAATGCCGGCCAGGCCTGCGGTGCCTGGACGCGGCTGCTCGTGCCGGCGCGTCGCCAGGCCGAGATCGTGCAGAAGCTCAAGGCTGCGGCGGAGCAGTACAGCGTCGGCGACCCCACCGACGAGTCCGTCCGTGTCGGTCCGCTCGCGTCCGAGGGACAGTGGGAGCGCGTGAACTCCTACATCGAACGCGGGATCGCGGACGGCGCGACGCTGGTCACCGGCGGTCCGGGCCGGATTCCCGGCCTTGAGCACGGTGCTTACATCCGCCCGACGATCTTCGCCGACGTCGATCCGAACTCCGTCATCGCCCAGGAGGAGATCTTCGGCCCTGTCCTCTCCGTGATCGCCTACGAGGACGAGGACGAGGCCGTGTCGATCGCGAACGGCACCGTCTACGGGCTGACGGGCGCGGTCTTCGGCGCACAGGACCACGCCCTGAGCATCGCCCGGCGAATGGAGGTCGGCCAGGTCTACATCAACGGCGCCGACTTCAACCCCCTCGCCCCCTTCGGCGGGTACAAGCAGTCCGGAACCGGGCGCGAGCTGGGACGGGCCGGCGTGGAGGAGTTCACCGAGGTCAAGGCCATCCAGCTCTGACCCGCGAGTCGTCAGGGCGATGCCAACGGCATCGCCCTGACGACTGGCGCGCCCCGATCGGGCAGACGTCACACAACACACCCCCGCGCGAGCGCTGGAACAGCTCCCCGTCGATGTCGGGCTCTGCCAAGCACCGCGGAACCGCCGCTAGCTGTCTTGTTCGGGTCGAGCGCGCGACGGCCTGCTTTCTGCTCGGACGGACGACTTGACGAACGCGCTCCAGGCGGGCACTGTTGTCGCAGCAAAACGATTGGGCAACTGATGACGCAACGACGAGTCACGATCAAGCAGGTCGCCGCTGAGGCAGGCGTGTCGATCACCACCGTGTCCCACGTCCTGAACGACGTGCTGGGCAAGCGGGTGCATCCGGACACGCGGGCGCGCGTGAAGGACGCGGCAGTACGCCTGGGCTACGCGCCCAACGTGCTGGCGCAGAGCCTGCGTACCCAGAGGTCGAACACGATCGGGCTGGTCGGCGACGAGATCGCGACGACCCCGTTCGCAGGCAAGATGATCCTGGGTGCCCAGGATGTCGCGCTGTCTCGTGACGCCGTCGTCTTCGTGGTCTCGACCGGATACCAACGCGAGGTCGAGCACAGGGAGATCGAGGAGTTGTTGCGTCGCCAGGTCGACGGGATCCTCTACGCCGCGATGTACCACCGTGAGGTCGAGCTGCCGCCGCAGCTCGCCTCAGTGCCCACCGTCCTGATCAACGCCTCGTGCACCGCGCCAGGCGTGCCGTGGGTCGTGCCGGACGAGGTCGCCGGCGGCCAGGACGCGGCAGAGGTGCTGCTGGCCGCGGGGCACCGCCGGCTGGCGTTCATCAATGACGTCGACGAGATCCCGGCCATGTTCGGCCGAGAGGAAGGTTTCCGTCGACGTGCTGCACAGGCGGGTCTCGGCGCCGACGACCTGCAGATCGTCACGGCGGAGACCGATCCCGGCGGGGGATACACCGCAGCACGGCGGCTACTGCAGGGCGACCAGCGGCCTACCGCGATCTTCTGCTTCAACGACCGGCTGGCCATGGGCGTCTACCGTGCAGCGACAGAGCTGGGCCTGCGCATCCCACAGGACCTTTCCGTCGTGGGCTTCGACAACCAGGAGTTCGTCGCAGACGGCATCTTCCCGGGACTGACGACCATCGAGCTGCCGCACTACGACATGGGCGTCTGGGCGGCTGAACAGCTCTTCGACCGCATCGAAGCGGAGCCGCAGGCGACGAAGCCCGCCCCGACCGCGCGACTTCGAGGTCCGGTGATCTACCGGGACTCGGTTGCGCCACCCCCCTGGGTCCAGGACCCAGGAGAGCGGCGCGAACCTTCGGACCGGCGGGCCAACGCCGGATCCGACGGTGCAGCACCAACGATCCACATGAACAAGTGACCTGGAGGGCACCTTGTCTCGCAGAAACCGCCGCATCGCCGCGGCAAGCCTATCCGTTCTGGCTGTCGCGGGCCTAGCCGCGTGCAGCTCGGGGACCGGCGGGAACGCCGACGGACCCGCAACGATCAGCCTGTGGACCCACGCCGGTGGCAACGACGCCGAGCTGGACGTCGTCAACGGAATCGTCGAGGACTTCAACGCCAGCCAGGACCAGTACGTCGTCGAGGTCCAGGACTTCCCGCAGGACGCGTACAACGACGCCGTCGTCGCGGCCGCCTCGTCCAACAACCTGCCGTGCATCGTCGACGTCGACGGCCCGAACGTCGCCAACTGGGCCTGGGCCGGCTACATCCAGCCGATGGGCCTGCCCGAGGACACGTTCGAGGGCCAGCTGGAGGGAACCCTGGGCAGGGTCGACGGCGAGGTGTACGCCTACGGGTACTTCGACGTGGCCCTGGCCATGTACAGCCGCCAGTCGATCCTCGACGACGCCGGCGTGCGCGTGCCGACCCTCGAGGAGCCGTGGACCAAGGACGAGTTCATGGACGCCCTGGCCAAGATCGACGGCCTCGAGCAGTACGACTACGCCCTGGACATGGGCACCGGCGGCACGGGGGAGTGGATCTCCTACGGCTACTCCCCGCAGCTGCAGAGCTTCGGCGGCGACCTGGTCGACCGCTCGGACTTCCAGAGCGCCGAGGGCGCACTCAACGGACCCGAAGCTCTTGAGTGGGCGCAGTGGTTCCGCGGTCTGGTCGACGACGGCTACATGGCCCAGACCTCCGGTGAGGACTCGACCGCCGACTTCGTCAACGGCAAGAGCGGCCTGCTGTTCACAGGTAACTGGGCTGACACCACGGTCAAGGACGCGTTCGACGACGCCGTGGTCCTGCCGCCGCCGGACCTGGGCACCGGTCCCAAGATCGGCGCGGGTTCGTGGCAGTGGGCCTTGGCCGAAGGCTGCGAGGAAGCCGACGGTGCTCGCGAGTACCTGGAGTTCGCGCACGACACCAAGTACTTCGTGGAGTATGGCAACGCCGTCGGGCTGATCCCTGCCACCCTCGACGCCGCGGCCGAGATCCCGGCGTACGCCGAGGGCGGGGAGAACCGGATCTACCTCGAGATGGCCGACCAGTTCGCCGTCGTCCGCCCCGAGACGCCTGCCTACCCGTTCATCTCCTCGGTCTTCCAGAAGGCGGCCAGCGACATCCTCGCCGGCGGAGACCCCCGGTCGATCCTCGACAAGGCGGTCGCCGACATCGACCGCGACATCCAGCAGAACGGCGGGTACACCTCCTGACCTGACCCGTCAGGACCACCCTCCCGGCAGCGGCTGCGGGTCCGCCTCGTCGTGCCCGCAGCCGCTCGCCCCGCTTGAAGGAACTCACCTCATGGCCATAACCCACCAGAGCTCGCCACCGGCTTCCTCACCCGCGGCCTCGGTCACCACCTCCCGCCGTTCGCGCGGTCGACGGGGAGAGGCCAGGACCGCCGCCTGGATGATCAGTCCGGCGCTCGCCCTGTTCCTGCTGTTCCTGATCGTGCCGATCGTCCTGGCGTTCGCCCTGGCGTTCACCAACGCGCGGCTGATCTCACCTCGCCCGCCGGAGTTCATCGGGCTCGACAACTTCGCGCTGCTGCTGACCGATCCCGTCTTCTGGGCCTCGGTGCGCAACACGTTCTACTTCGCTGTGGTGGTGGTCCCGGTACAGGCCGGGCTCGCCCTGGTCCTGGCGGTCCTGGTGAACGCGAAGGTCCGCGGTACCCAGTTCTTCCGGACCATCTACTTCCTGCCCGTGGTCACCTCGATGGTCGTGGTCTCCCTGCTCTGGCGCTTCATGTACCAACCGGACGGCCTGATCAACAGGTTCCTGGAGGCGGTCACGTTCGGCGGGTTCACCGGCATCGACTGGCTGAACGACCCGACCTGGGCGATGCCGGCGATCATGCTCATGTCCGTGTGGCAGGGGGTCGGCTTCACGATGATCATCTGGCTCTCGGGCCTGCAGACCATCCCCGCCGAGCTGTACGAGGCTTCCGAGCTCGACGGCGCGGGTACGTGGCACCAGTTCCGCTACGTCACCTGGCCAGGGCTGCTGCAGACCCGGACGTTCATCCTCGTGACCATCACGATCGCCGCCTTCTCGCTGTTCACGCAGATCAACGTCATGACCCAGGGCGGGCCCCTGGACAGCACCACGACCGTCGTCTACCAGGCGGTGCGCAGCGGATACCAGCAGCTGCAGACCGGGTACGCCTCGGCGATCTCGCTCGCATTCTTCGCGATGGTCCTCGCCGTGTCCCTGATCCAGCGCTACCTCAGCCGCGAGAGGGGATGACCACCATGTCCACCCTGTCCACCACACCGGCCGCCACCACCCGTGCGCCGGGGGGAAAGACGAACGGAACACGACGACGCTCGGTCCTCGTCACCGTGCTGCGGTCGGTGCTGGTCGTGTTCTTCGCGTTCCCGATCCTCTTCATGCTGGTCTCCTCGCTCAAACCCGACCTGCAGATCTTCGCCGACCTCGGCTCGTGGCGGGCCTTCCTACCTGTCGGTGACGTGTCCCTGGACAACTACATCGGCGTGTTCGACCGCGTCCCGTTCGGGCAGTTCATCCTGAACTCGATCGTCATCTCGGGAGTGACCGTAGCGCTCGGCATCCTGGTCAACAGCATGGCCGCGTTCGCCCTGGCGCGGCTGCGGTGGCGCGGGCGGGGTGTCGTCCTGAGCTTGATCCTGGCCACTCTCATCGTTCCTTTCGAGACGCTTGCGCTGCCGCTGCTGTGGTGGGTCAACAAGCTTCCCTCGCTGGAGGCCGACGGGTTCTCCCTGGCGTTCAAGCAGGGCTGGCTGGACACCTACCAGGTGCAGATCATCCCGTTCGTCGCGAACGCCTTCTCCGTCTACCTCTTCTACCAGTACTTCGACTCGATTCCACGCGAGCTGGACGAGGCCGCGCGCATGGATGGTGCGGGCTGGTTCGCGATCTACCGCAAGGTCGTCATGCCGCTGTCCGGGCCGGCGATCGCGACCGTCGCGATCCTGACGTTCCTGCCCGCATGGAACTCCTACCTGTGGCCTCTCATGGTGGTCCAGAGCGAGGAGCTGCGGCCGGTGATGATCGGACTGCAGTACTTCTTCCAGATGAATATCTCGTGGGGCCAGGTGATGGCCTACTCGTCGCTGATCACGATCCCCGTGGTCGCGTTGTTCCTGGCCTTCCAACGGTCCTTCATCAATTCCATTGCATCTTCGGGGGTCAAGGGCTGATGCCTTACATTCTTTCTGACGTCTGGACCTGGGACATGTGGTTCGTCGACGACGGGCACGAGTACCACGTCTTCTACCTCAAGGCTTCGCGGGCGCTGGGCGACCCGAACCGCCGGCACTTCAACGTCACGGTCGGCCATGCGGTCTCCGACGACCTGCGCGGCTGGCGGGAGGTCTCCGACGCCCTGATCGCATCGGAGTCCCCGGCCTTTGACGACTACACGACATGGACCGGGTCCGTCGTGCGCGCACCGGACGGCACCTGGCGCATGTTCTACACCGGCACCTCCCGCGCCGAGAGCGGCCTGGTGCAGCGCGTGGGCGTCGCGGCGTCCGACGACCTGTACACGTGGGCGAAGTCCTCCACCGAGGCGTTGGTCGAGGCGGACGCGACCTGGTACGAGAAGTACGACGGCGTGGCCTGGTTCGACGAGGCGTGGCGCGACCCGTGGGTCTTCGCCGACCCCGACGGCGACGGCTGGCACATGCTCGTCACCGCACGCGCCAACCAGGGCGACACGGACAGCCGCGGCGTCATCGGGCACGCCACCTCACCGGACCTCCAGGACTGGACCGTGCGCCCACCCCTGTCCAACCCGGGCGCCGGGTTCGGACAGCTCGAGGTACCGCAGATCGCCACGATCGACGGGCGCACCGTGCTCGTCTTCAGCTGCCTGCACGGCGAGCTGAGCGAGGACCGGCGGAGCGCCGGGGAACACGGCGGGGTCTGGGCGGTCCCGGTCGACTCGGCGACCGGCCCCTACGACATCGAGAAGGCGTACCGCCTCACCGACGAGAGCCTCTACGCCGGCCGGCTCGTCCAGGACCGCGACGGGGCCTGGTGGCTCTTCGCGTTCCACCACGTCGACGACTCCGGCACGTTCATCGGCACGCTGTCCGATCCGCTCCCCGTCGGGTGGGCGCCAGACGGGCGACTCCACGTGAGCGACGGTCAGTTCGACCACCTCGCGTGACATACCGGCGGCCGGCCATGCCGGGCCGGCCGCCGGGTCTTACATCCCTCTCATGCCAGACATCAAAGGAGATGCAATGAGAATCCTCTCATCCGCGCGCCCACGCCCACGTGCGCTGTCTGCGGCGGCACTGGCCGTGGCGCTCGCCCTGGCCGGAGCGCTGGTCGCCGCGCAACCCGGGGAAGCCGCCACCCCGGCCACCATCGACAACCCCAGCTTCGAGACCGGCGACCTGACCGGATGGAACGTCGTCGAAGGCCAGGCATTCACCGACGCCACCGTCTCCGACGCGACCGGGTGGGGCTGGGGCTGCTGCTTCAACCCGGACGGCGTCCACCACCTCTGGGGCGCGGCCACCGCCGGCGGCGACACACCGACCGGGCGGATGCGCTCGTCGGTGTTCACCCTCGACGGCACCGGCGAGATCAGCTTCCTGATCGGCGGGGGCAACGACCCCGAGAACCTGTACGTCGCGCTGCACCGCGCGTCCGACGACGCCGAGCTCATGCGCGCCACCAACACCGCCTTCGCCGACTCCGAGATCCTCAGCCGCGTCGTGTGGGACGCGTCCGACCACCTCGGCCAGGACCTCTACCTCGAGGTCGTCGACACGGCCTCCGCAGGATGGGGCCACATCAACCTCGACGACGTGCGCACCTACACGGAGCGTTCGATCGCCCAGATCGCCAACCCGGGCTTCGAGACCGGCGACCTGACCGGCTGGACGGCGACCGGGCAGGCGTTCGGCGCCGCGCAGGTCACCGACCGGACCGAGTGGGGGTGGGGCGGCCCGTTCGGGCACGACGGCCGGTACCACCTGTGGGGCGCGAACAACGGGTCCGACGACAAGACCGGCACCCTCACGTCGTCGACCTTCAGCCTCGGCGGCACCGGCGAGATCAGCTTCCTGATCGGCGGCGGCAACGACCTCGAGAACCTCTACGTGGCGCTGCACCGTGCGTCGGACGGCGCCGAGCTCATGCGCGCCACGAACACCGCCTTCGCCGACTCCGAGGCGTACAGCCCGGTGCGGTGGAACGCGGCCGACCACATCGGTGAGGAGCTCTACTTCCGGATCGTGGACGACGCCACGGGCGGCTGGGGACACATCAACGTCGACGCCTTCGACACGGCCGACGACGTCGTCGGCCACGAGTTCGACAACGCCGGCTTCGAGGCCGGAAGCCTCCAGGGCTGGACCGCCGACGGCGAGGCGTTCTCCGAGGCGAGCGTCAGCTCGGCGACCCGGACACCGGCCGGCGAACCGTTCGGCGCACAGGGCACGTACCACCTGTGGGGCGGCGGCCAGGGAGACTGCCTGACCGGCACGCTGACCTCACCCCGGTTCGTTGTCGGCGGCAGCGGCGAGATCCGGCTCCTGCTCGGCGGAACCGACGATCCCGACGTCTACGTCGCGGCGGAATCGGTCGCCGACGGTCAGGAGCTCGCCCGCGTCGGCGTCGGCACCTCGCGCGAGACCTATCAGGAAGTCGGCCTCGACCTCGCGGCTCACGTCGGGGAGACGGTTCGTCTCCGCCTCGTCGACGGATCGCCGACCGGGCACCTCAACGTCGACGACATCAGGACGCTGCTCGACGGCACCGCTCCCGGCATCGACACCGCGGCCTGGTCGACGCCCACGGGCACATCGGGCAGCCACTGCGCAGGCGGCCCCAGCGGCGCCACGCCTCAGAACGCCTAGGTCGCGCGGGATGTCATCACCGCGCCACGACCGCCCCATCATCGCGACACGAGAGGTAGTTCCAATGACGGAGCACCAGGACACACGACCGACCCACCACCTGCCCCGGCTCGGCCGGCGGACCTTCCTGCAGGGCGCCGCGGTCTCCGCGGCGGTCATCGCGACGGGCGCGCACTTCCGCCCCGCGGCGGCCGCGACCGGCGACCCGGTCCTGCGCCTGTCCTACGACCAGCCCAACGGCTCGGCCACGATCCTCGACGAGATCAGCCAGAGCACGTTCAACGTCCACGTCACCAACAACCCGGCCGAGCGCGTGCCGGGCGTGCACGGCAATGCCTTCCGCACCGACGGCTTCTCGACCTGGGCGACCGGGCAGTTCACCACGCCGCTCACCTCACAGATGACGGTCCAGACCTGGATCGCGCTCGAGAGCTACCCCTCGGACAGCGAGCAGCCGTACGACGGCCTGACCCCGTCGTCGATCATCTACCAGCGCTCCGCCGACGCGGGCTTCGACCTCGCGATCAACACCTACGGCGAATGGTGGTTCACCGCGCACGTCGGCGGGCAGTGGTGCACGGTCAAGGCACCGTGGCTGTTCCCGCTGTACGAGTGGGTGCACATCGCCGCCGTCGTCGACGGCGATGCCGGGGAGCTGCGGCTGCACCTGGACGACGCCGCCGGGCCGAAGGTGGCCCGGGTCGCCATCCCTGCCGGGACACGCTTCGCGCAGGCCGCCGGTGCGCCGCTGGTGGTCGGCAAGGCCAGCGAGGACGTCACGACCGGGGTGTTCCTCATCAACGCACTCAACGCGACCTACGACGACACACGGATCTACGACGTCGCGCGCGGTGCCGAGACGTTCACGGCCGAGTACACCGCCGGGATCGCCGGCGCCAGCCCGGCCCACGACGTCGCGCTCCAGGTCACGGGCCTGCGGTTCGCGGACGACATCCTCCGGCCGCGGTACCACGCGATGCCGCACGCCAACTGGACCAACGAGCCGCACGGCCTGGTCAAGCACGACTGCAAGTACCACATGTTCTACCAGCGCACACCGAACGGCCCGTTCAAGTGGCAGATGCACTGGGGTCACATGACCAGCACGGACCTGGTGCACTGGACGAACCTGCCCGACGCGCTGCACCCCGAACCGAACGACCGCGAGGCGGGTCTGGGGGCGATTGCCGGGGACGGCCTGACGGCGCAGGGATCCAAGGGGATCTGGTCCGGCGACGTCGTGTCGGTGAACGGCACCGCGCACGCGTTCTTCACCACGGTGAACTTCGGTGGCCCCTTCGACCCGGGCATCGCGCGTGCTTCCAGCACCGACACCGACCTGGCGAGCTGGACCAAGGCGGACGCCGGGGTCATCGACAAGAACGCTCCGGCGCACGTCGCCGACTTCCGCGACCCGTACCTCTGGCAGGAGGGCGGGACCTGGCACATGATCATCGGCGCGGCGACCGACGCCGGTGGGGCGGTGGAGCACTACACGGCCCAGGACATCCAGGGGCAGTGGACGCGGGCGGGCAGCCCGTTCTCCACGATCCCGTTCGCGTCGATGGACATCGACTCGGCGATCTGGGAGATGCCTGTCTTCGAGAAGATCGGCACCCACGGCGGGCGGGACAAGTACGTCCTGGTCGTCAGCCCGATCGGCAGGTCGGTGTCCAAGCTCGCCGAACCGTACACGCGGTCGGTCTACTGGACCGGAACGTGGAACGGCAGCCAGTTCACCCCGGACTACGCACGGCCGAAGCCGCTGGACGTGATCCACGGCCACCTGTCGCCGACCGTCGCACGCGGCCCGGACGGCAACCCCGTCGCGATCGGCATCGTGGACGAGCGCTCCAGCTCACGGATGCAGCTCGAGCTGGGCTGGGCGCACACGTTCAGCGTGCCCCGCCAGTGGCGTCTGCTCGCCGACGGCCAGACCCTCGGCCAGCGGGCCCTCGCCCAGCTCACGACGCTACGAGCCGGCTCACCGCAGACCGAGTCCGATGTCATGGTGACCGGGGAGCGCAGCCTCGCCGCGTCCGGCAACCAGGTGGAGATCATCGCCCAGGTCGACCCTGCCGCCACCGGCGGGCGGTACGGCCTGTGCATCGGCGCCTCGCCCGACGGCGCGGAGATCACGCGGGTCTACTACGACGGCGGCGACATCGTCATCGACAAGACCCGATCGAGCCGCAACTTCGAGAACGAGGAGGCCGTGCTGCTGCGCGGCGCCTACGACGAGGCCGCCTTCGGCAAGCCCGAGAAGTTCCACGTCTTCATCGACCACTCGGTGATCGACGTGTTCATCAACGATGCCGCGGCGTTCTCGAACCGGATCTACCCGACGAGCCGGGGAACCGACGGCGCGGCGGCGAGCACCGGCCTGAAGCTGTACTCGGAAGGCGGCCAGACCCGCTTCACCCAGGTCGACGTCTGGCAGCTCCAGGCATCGAAGGAGACGCGATGAGAACGTCAGGCTCGGTCCGGACCCGCCGCGCGCACGTCCTGCCGGCCGCGGCGATCGCGGCGGCCCTCACCCTGGCCGGTGGCCTCGCGATGTCTCCGGCAGCGCAGGCCGCAGCCCCGCCCACGATCGACAACCCCAGCTTCGAGACGGGCGACCTGACCGGGTGGGAGGTGACCGAGGGAGACGCGTTCACCGACACGACGGTGTCCGACGCCGAGGACTGGGGCTGGGGCTGCTGTTTCAACCCGGACGGCAGCTACCACCTGTGGGGAGCGAGCAGCGGGGGAGACGCACCGACCGGCAGCATGCGTTCCTCGGTCTTCACCCTCGACGGGATCGGCGAGATCAGCTTCCTCCTGGGCGGCGGGAACGATCTCGACAACCTCTACGTCGCGTTGCACCGCGCCTCCGACGGCACCGAGCTCATGCGCGCGACCAACACCGCCTTCGCCGACTCCGAGGAGCTCCGCCGAGTGGTGTGGGACGCCTCGGCGCACCTGGGCGAAGAGCTCTACCTCGAGGTCACCGACACCGCGTCCGGCGGCTGGGGCCACCTCAACCTGGACGACGTCCGCACCTACGCACAGCGATCGATCACCGAGATCGCCAACCCCGGGTTCGAGACCGGCGACCTCGAAGGTTGGACGGCGACCGGCCAGGCCTTCACCGCGGCGCAGGTCACCGACGCGACGGACTGGGGGTGGGGTGGCCCGTTCGGGCAGGACGGGAACTACCACCTGTGGGGCGCCAAGGACAGCCCCGACTCCCGGACCGGCACGCTGACGTCGTCGACCTTCACCCTCGCGGGAACCGGTGCGATCGAGTTCCTTGTCGGCGGCGGCAACGACCGCGACAACCTCTACGTGGCGCTCCACCGGGCGTCGGACGACACCGAGCTGCTGCGCGCGACCAACACCGCCTTCGCCGACTCCGAGAAGTACAGCCGGGTGCGCTGGGACGCCACCGCCTACCTCGGTGAGGAGCTCTACCTCCGGGTCGTCGACAACGCCACCGGTGGATGGGGACACATCAACGTCGACGCCTTCGACACCACCGTCGAGGTCCTCGGCCACGAGTTCGACAACGCCGGGTTCGAGACCGGGACCCTGCAGAACTGGGCCGCTCAGGGTGACGCGTTCACCGAGGCGAACCTCAGCACCGCGACCACCACACCCGACGACGAACCGTTCGGCGCCGAGGGCACCTACCACCTGTGGGGAGGGGCACGGGCGGACGAGACCCTGACCGGAACTCTGACCTCGCCCCGGTTCGTCGTCGGCGGACGCGGCGAGGTCCGGCTCCTGCTCGGCGGCACGAGCGATCCCGACCTCTATGTCGCGGTGCACGCGGCCACGGACGACGAAGAACTGGTGCGCGCCACTGTCGACTCCACCGGCGAGGCGTATGCCGAAGTCGCGCTCGACCTCAGCGAACATCTCGGCGACGTCGTCTACCTGCGCCTGGTCGACGAGTCCGCCACCGGGCACCTCAACGTCGACGGCGTGCGGACGCTGGTCAACGACCCCATGCACTGGTCGTTCGACGAGACGTCCGGCAAGCAGGCGCACGACGACGGGTCCGGGACGACCGACGACGTCGCCTACGTCTTCAACGACGCGGCCTACAAGCCGGACTCGGACCCGTTGTGGAGGCAGGGCGTGAACGCGGGATCACTGCTGTTCGACGGGTACTCGACCTACATCCAGCGCGACGGATTCCAGGCCCTGACGCCCAGCAGCACCCTGAGCATCCAGGCATGGGTCGCGCCGCGCTCCTACGAGTGGGGCGACCTCGGGCAGGCCTCGGCGATCGTCAACCAGCACGACGCCGACGCCAGGAGCGGATACCTGCTGGGCATGTACCGCCACGGGGCATGGGGTCTCGAGCTCGGCGACGGCGTCGCCTGGCACACGCTGCGCGCTCCGAAGGACGCCGGCCTGCCCACCGACGGGTGGAGCCACGTCGCCGCCACCTACGACGCCGCCTCCGGCCTGATGCGCCTCTACCTCAACGGTACCCAAGTCGCTACGAAGGACATCGGGGCTGGAACGAGGATCCGCGCGGCGGAGAACCAGCCGCTCCTGATCGGGCGGCACAACCAGGCCGCGGTGATCAACGGGACGTTCCGTGCCAACTCGTGGAACGGGGCGATCGACGAGCTGACCGTGACCGACGAGCTCCTCAGCCCGCAGCAGATCGCCGACGCGGCGGCCGTGGGCGGCGACAGCCCCATTGACGGCCTGCGGCCCGACCGAGCCCGGTACGACGGCGACCGTTACCGCCCCCAGTACCACTTCCTGCCGCCGGAGCACTGGATGAACGAGCCCCACGCACCGATCTGGTTCGAGGGCAAGTACCACATCTTCTACCAGCACAACCCGCAGGGCCCGTACTGGCACCAGATCCACTGGGGCCACGCCGTGAGCACCGACCTGGTGCACTGGAAGGACCTGCCCGTCGCGATCGCCCCGACGGAGCCCGTCACACCGGACGGCGTGTGGTCCGGCAGCGCCACCTACGACGCGGACGGGAACCCGGTGCTCTTCTACACCGCGGGCAACGACGCCAAGGTTCCGAACCAGGCGACCGGACTCGCGTGGCCGGTGCCCGGCGCCGAGGAGACCCCGCTCACCCGGTGGAGGCTGGAGCCCGAGCCGGTCACGGTCCAGGCGCCCGACCTGTCCTCGCCGGCCGGCACCCCCTGGTTCGGCCAGTTCCGCGACCCGTTCGTCTGGAAGGAGACCGCCGAGGACGGCAAGCCGATCTGGTACCAGCTCGTCGGCTCCGGCATCGTCGACGGCGAGACGAAGGTCGGCGGGACGGCGCTCGTCTACACCTCCCGTGACCTGGTCAACTGGGAGTACCAGAACCCCCTGTTCGTCGGTGATGCCCAGACCTATCCCAAGACCGGGCAGGTCTGGGAGCTGCCGGTGCTGCTGCCGCTCGGCGAGCGGCGCGGCACCCAGAAGTACGTGTTCGTCGTCAACCCGTGGTTCGACGGCTACAACGAGAACACCGCGAAGAACACCTACTACTGGGTCGGCGAGTGGGACCGGCAGAAGCACGTCTTCGTGCCCGACCACGAGGAGCCTCGCCTGTTCGACTACGGCGAGCACTTCACGGGTCCGTCCGGGATGGTCGACCCCCAGGGCAGGTCCCTGCTGTTCACGATCACCCAGGACGGGCGCAGCGAGGACGAGCACCACGACGCCGGCTGGGCGCACTCGATGGGACTTCCGGTCGAGCTCACCCAGACCCGCGACGGGGACGCCGGCGTCAAGCCGGTGGACGAGCTCAAGACCCTCCGCACCGAGAAGGTGCTGTCGATCAAGAACCGGTCCGTGGCGCGCACCAACGCGGCCCTCGACACGAAGCACGACCGGTTCACCGATCTCCTGGAGATCAGGGCCCAGCTGCAGATCGCGCCGGGCTCCGGGCGAGGCGCGACCTCGACGGCCGGGCTCGAGGTGCGGCGCAGCGGTGACGGGACCGAACGGACCGTGCTGACGGTCGACCGCCGAGCCGACATCCTCAGGCTGGACCGCAACCGTTCCAGCCTGGACCCGGACACCCGCAAGGGCGTGCACGAGGGCCCCTACGAGGTCGCGCCCGACGGGAAGGTGATGATGCACGTCTACGTCGACCGGTCGGTCGTCGAGGCCTTCGTCGACGACGAGAAGTCGATGACCACCCGTGTCTACCCGACCCTCGCCGACGCCGTCGGACTGCGCGTCACCGGAGGAGCGAACGTCACGGTCAGGTCGCTGGAGGTGTGGAACCTGTCCGGTGCCTACGGTCCAGTCGCTCCCGCTCACCACGACGAGCCTCCGGCGGGCGAGCCCACCGGAGAACTCACCAACGGTGACTTCGCGACCTGCGACCTCACCGGATGGAGCGTCGTGGACGGCGACGCCTACTCCGACGCGAACGTCACCGCCGCCACGGACTGGGGGTGGGGTGGTCCGTTCCGGCAGGCCAACGCGTGGGGCGACGACGACCGCTGCCACCTGTGGGGCTTCAACGAAAAGGTCGGCGACGCCGCGACGGGCCGGCTGCGGTCCGAGACCTTCACCCTGGGCGGTGACGGCCGGATCGACCTGCTCACCGCCGGCGGCTACGACCCGCAGAAGCTCTACGTCGCCGTCGTGCGGGCCCGGGACGGGCTGGTCGTCGGCCGGGTCAGCGGAAACGTCGAGGACGCCCTGCGCGCCCAGTACAAACGCCGCACCATCGACGCCGCCGACCACATCGGCGAGGACCTGTACATCGAGATCGTCGACCAGGCGACCGGTGGTTTCGGGCACCTGAGCGTCGACGACGTCAACGTCCCGGTCGCCGCGACCGGATCCCGCACCACGATCGGAGACCGATGAGCCAGTTCCTCGTCGTCGGCGAGGCCCACGTCGACATCGTCGAGCACAGCACCGGGACCCGGGCAGAGCACCCGGGAGGCAGCCCGGCCAACGTCGCCCTGGGCCTGGCACGTCTGGGAGAGTCCGTCGACCTGCTCACCTGGCTCTCGACGGATCCCCGCGGGCGCGTCGTGGCCGACCACCTGGCGGCGTCGGGAGTGGACATCCTGCCCGCATCCCTGGGTGCAGACCGCACCTCGACCGCGCTCGCACGCCTCGACCCGACAGGAGCCGCGACCTACGAGTTCGATCTGCGGTGGCAGCTGCCGCAGTGGGTGGCGCCGCAGGAGACGATCGTCGTCCACACCGGTTCCATCGCGGCAGTCGCGGCGACCGAACCCCGCGACGCCCTCCTGCAGCTCGTGCGGGGCGCCGGGCGCACCGCCACGATCACCTACGACCCCAACCTGCGGCCGTCGATCATGGGCAGCCCGGACGATGTCCGGCCCGCGGTGGGCGACCTCGTGGCGGCGGCGGACGTGGTCAAGGTGAGCGACGAGGACCTGGCGTGGCTCCATCCCGGCGTCGACCCGGCCGACGTCGCCTCTTGTTGGGTGCAGGAACACGGCTGTGCCCTGGTGGTCGTGACCCGCGGTGGTCGGGGCTCGCTCGCCCTGCTCGCTGACGGGCGTCGTGCCGAGGTGCCGGCCCATCCGGCGACGGTCGTGGACACCGTAGGTGCCGGCGACGCCTACATGAGCGGGCTGCTCGCAGCTCTGCATCAGCACCACCTGATGGGAGCGGACCGTCGTGGAGACCTGCGCGCCATCGACGAACCAACGGTGACAGCGATCTTTGCCTTCGCCGCTCGTGTCGCCGCCATCACCGTCGGGCGGGCAGGAGCCAACCCGCCGCACCTCAAGGAGGTCGCCCCGGTCAGCTGACCCAACCCGCCCGACGACCGATGGGGATTCGCAGCGGAGCGCGCGCCCACGATCAAGAGCGCAGCGCCGATGATGATCTGTCGGGCCCGAAGAACGGTCTGGCAGACGAGGCGGACCTTGTGTGCCCGCACTCGAACGCGACCCGCGGAGACGTCGACGGCTCCGTCACCGTGGTCGACGACTGATCGGAGACCTTGACGGGCCGGTGCATCCCGTCGCGCGGAGGAGTGGCGTCCGTCCTGACACGGTCCAGGACGGACGCCACTCGCAGCAGCTCACCGTTGCACCGGCGGGGCTCTCGGAGGCGGGCCCGCCAGGTGCGGCGCCCGGTGGGACATTGAGCACCTGACCCTCCTGGACCCCAAGCAGAGCTGGCGCACCGGGCTACCCGGAGCCCTGGACCAGATCTCCCGTGCCCACCCACCAACCCCGGTAGGGGCGAACGCACGCATCGACGCCTCCCCGACGTCCCAAGCGGCTCCGGGCACGAGACCAGGAGCCCGCGTCAAGAGCAACTGGATCCCACAGCCGATGGATTCGGTGCCGCCCCTGTGAACCCACCCCTGGTTCGGTGCCGCGTCCCCACCCCGGCGCGGTGCTCTCGCTGGCGTGATCTGACGACATCGAACCCGTTCCACCGGCGGCTCTCGCACACCCCTATTGGTTCTACGTGAGCCTCTCCAGCACATACCGGATTTCCGCACTTCGGCGGGCAGCATCCTTGATTTCTGGGATTTTCGTCGCCAAACCCAGTTCGCAGAACGGAAAACGAAAATAGTCCAACAGCCAGATCAGCTCGTCGTCATTGTGTGCGCCTAACCACAGTTCGCGGAAGATGAAAACGGACCGAAACACCGGCCCGTGCAAGAGCACCTCCATGTCGATCGCAGCATCCTGGCGGCCCTCCTCATCCAGCTCACGCACGTCTGTCCAAAAGGTCCTCGCGATTGCCACCCAGTCAGGCCGTTCGGGAGGTGGACCCGATGGACCGTCCGCCCGGCCGGCCAGATAGCCCTGATTCAGCATCTCGGCGCGAACCGGACCATCGACGTCGGTCCACCGATACAAGATCGGAAATTCATGAAAGATATCTCGTCGAGAGAACTCTTCGGCGAGTGCAGTGATCAAAGAGGACTTCTCGTCAGCGTCGCGCGCCTCAACCCAGAGCCCGTCGAACAACATCCTGGCCTGACGCTGCGAGAGTCTCAACACGTTCAAGACAGCAATTTGGACGCCGTCAAAGATGAGATCGTCCAGCACTTCTATGTTACGCCTGCCGAACCACCACAGTTCGACGGCGGCGTCCAGGTCGCGTATCGCAAAGTCGACATTGTCAACTCGCCATCGACGCTCCGGGTGGTCGACGTGCATCGGAGTGCCAGGCACACCGCGTAGGGAGACCTCCGAAGCCGGGGTCAAACCGGCCGCCTGCGGAAAACAGGAAGCAAGGTACTCGTGCTCGAATTCGGACTCGGCGCGCGCGACCAGGTGCGCGTACAGTCCAGCACTGTCGCGATCCAGCGCCTCCATTCGGCGCAGCGCTCGACTCATGACGCCTCGCACGGCCGGGAAGCGAATCTCCGATGGATCACGCTGAACGATCCACCAGATCATTGATTCCAAGACGAACGGCGTGCTCGCCACAGTCCTTTACCTCCCTCTGGGCAGGAGACGCCCATTGAAGCTCGCCCAACCTCGCCCTTGGCATCAGGGCGAAAATCGGCCTTCTACAACCGGTTGAATGGGCCCCCGCACCGCCGCCTCTGGATGATTCGATAGACTTGCCCGCGGGAGTTTATACGAATTCCACCGGAGAGCCGTGGCGCGCGAGTGGCCCGGCTCCATGCGTCTCTGGGAACGTTGAAGCCTCGACTCCATGCCCGGAGGGCACACCTCATCCAGGACCACGTCACCTACGAAGTTGCTGGAGTCGATGAGCTACGCTTGACCTTCACCCCTACCTTCCCTGGCGGTATGACTCCGTGCCGTCTGACGACGAGCTCCTCCATGCCCGCCGCGGCTTGCGTCTGGCGGCAGCGGTCATTCGGAGCACGCGGTGCTGGGACCGGCATGCTTCTAGAGACGACGGTACGATCGCTGGCGAGCCACACAGCAGGGTGTGCTTTCCATTGGGTGCTGAGGCGCGAGAAATCGCAATCACACGCTGGTTGCGGCTCCTAGGGGCAGTTCTGAACAGCCCCTTCTCGGTTCCAGTCTTCGTTCCCCGCTGGCGACTGGTGCGGCGGGCCTGTCGCGCACCGACGACGGCTGGCTATTGACGGCGAGTTCGCCATCGTGACGCCCTACTCGGATGCCATGACGAGATTCTTCGACCGGCGAGGCGTGCAACCGCCACGGACCGAACCTAGAGATGGCGGGCGCGACTGAGGAGCGCCGCCGCGCACTTTGTGTCCCGCCGGTTATGCGTCGCCGCGGGGTGGAGGACAGCCTTTGCGCCTCGCGGCTGCCGGCGCCATGGTGCTGATCGGCGGACACCACGTCACGCGAGCGTGCTTCCCGGCGCACGACCCGTGCGGGGCTCGGCTCGGTGTGGAGGGATGTGTCCCTGCCGGTTGCGGGGCGTGTCGTCCGCAGGTCTGATCGGAGCGGCACCGGGAGCCGGCAAGGCTGGGCGTGGATCGCCGTCGCCGACGAGGGCCCAGGGGTCCCGGAGGACCGCGACCGCGTCTTCGACCGCTTCATCCAGAGCAGGAACGGCTCCGGTGCTCCCGCCGCGGCGGAAGGATCCGGGCTCGGTCTTGCCATCGCCCGCCGGGCGGCCGAGGGCCACAGCGGACGCCTGCTGCACACGCAGCACGGACCCAGGGGCAGTACCTTCACCGTCTGGCTCCCGGACCGCACGCTGGACCGGGCGAACGACCGGGAGGACGCCCCGCCGAACGATGACCCGCTGGCCGGCTGAGGTGGCACCGGCAGGAGGCCCGGATCCGTGGTACGCGCTAACCCTGGGACAACGCGCCGGCGATGTCACCCGAGGAGGCGACCCGGGCGATGGCGGGGAGCACCGCGGTCAGGGCGTGCTCGTGGGTCTCGGCGCGCAGGTCGGTGACGGCGTCGGAGGCGACGACGACGTCGAAGCCCAGGTCGTAGGCGTGCCGCACGGTGGACTCGACGCCGAAGCTGGTCGCGACACCGGTGACCACGACGGTCGTGACGGCGCGTTCGCGCAGCAGCTCGGCCAGGCCGGTGCCGGAGAACGCGCTCAGCCGGGCCCGCTCGACGCGCAGGTCGTCGTCGCGCACGTCGAGGACGGGCGCGAGGGCGCGCGCCTCCTCGGGGAACGTGCGCGGCGCGGAACCGTAGGCGTTGCGTCCGGGTGGGGTTCCGGTCGAGACCGCGTAGGCCACGGTGCGGCCCTGGTCGTGGAAGGTGGCGGCGAGCGCGGCCGTCGCGCCGACGACGTCGTCGACGGGGTGAGCGAACGGGTTGCTCAGCGTGGCGGCCTGCAGGTCGATCACGAGCAGGGCGGTGGTCGGGTCGAGCACGAGGGGCACGTCTTCTCCTGATGGTCGTCGGGGGCTCAGCGGGCGGGCCTGGTGGTCAGCCGAAGGTGACGACCACCTTGTCGGCCGCGCCCGGTGTACGGGCGAGCTCCAGGGCGTCGAGTGCCTTCTCGAAGGGAAGGGTGTCGCTGACGATGAGCGCGTACCTGCGCCAGTTGGCGATGATGTCGTCGGTGACCTCGAAGATCTCGGTGGGGTAGCCCATCGACCACACGAGGTTCAGCTCGGAGGTCAGGATGCCGCCGAGGTCGAGCTCCACGGGCTTCTTGTGCACGGCGACGATGCCGAGCGTGGCGCCGTGCTTGGCGATCCTCGCCACGGTCTGCGGGACCACGGGAGCGCCGGCGGCGTCGAGGTAGATGTCGGTGCCGGGCCGGACGCCCCGGTTGAAGACGGTGGCGCCGTCGCCGTGCAGCTCCACGAGGCGGGCGGCCACGTCCTCCTGCGCCGAGTTGATGACGGCGTCCGCACCCACCTGGAGGGCCTTGTCGAGCCGGGAGGGGAGGATGTCGACCACGACGACGTGCGCGGCGCCGCGTCGCTTGTAGCCGAGCACGGCGCCCAGGCCGATCGGTCCGGCGCCGAACACGACCACCTTCGCGCCGGGGCGCGGCTGGGTGCGGTTGACCGCGTGGTAGGCGACGGCCATCGGCTCGTTCAGTGCGGCGACCTCCCAGGGGATCTCCTTCGGGATGGTCCGCAGCTGCCTGCCGACCTGTGCGTCCTTGATCACGACGTACTCCGACAGCCCGCCCTGGGCGCCGCCGGAGCCCAGGAGCCCGTCGGTCAGCGCCATCGTGTCGATCACGACGTGGTCGCCCACCGCGATGCCGGTGACGTCGGCACCGACCTCCGCGACCTCGGCCGCGGGCTCGTGACCGAGCGGCGTGGCGCCCTGCCGCGGCGGGATCCCTCCGTTCGCGGTGTACAGGGCGTCGGAGCCGCAGATGCCGCACGCGCGCATCCTGAGCAGGACGTCGGCGGGGCCGGCGACGGGCTGGTCGACGTCGACCCAGGCCGTGGTGTCCGGCGCCGTGACGTGGACGGATCGCATGGGTTCCTCCGAGGTTCGTCGAGCATCACTAAATCGAATAAGTGGACACTACCCTTGGAGCGCGGCCACGAGAACACCGGCGGCCGCCAGGAACGGGGGGACATGTCGAAGGAGAGTCGGGCGACGCTCAAGGACGTCGCGCGCGCGAGCGGGGTCTCGACCGCCACGGTGAGCTTCGTGCTCAACGACACCCCCGGGCAGACCATCCCCGAGACCACCCGGGACCGGGTGCGCGAGGCGGCACGCGACCTGGGCTACACGCCGCACCGCCTCGCCCGCGCCCTGCGGGAGGGCAGCAGCCGGGTCGTGCTGCTCAAGCTCGGCGACCTGCGGCCCGGACACAGCCTGGACGGCTTCGTGACGGGCATGCGGCACGAGCTGTGGCGCCACGACTACACCCTCGTGGTGCACCCGGGCGGCGCGGATCGCGCCGCGCTCGCCGAGCTCGTCGCGACGCTGGCGCCGCGTGCCGTCGTCGACCTGGCCCGGCCGTACCAGGGCGACGTCGGCGACGGTGAGACGGAGGGGAGCGACGGGGGCTGGACCGACGGGCTGGCCGCGCACACGATGACCCAGCTCACATACCTCGCCGAGCGCGGCCACGCGAACGTCGCGTTCGCCGTTCCGGGCGAGGCGGCCGCTGGTGGGCTAGCTGCGCTGCGCCTGCGGTACGCCCGAGAAGCGTGGTCGGCCGTAGGCGCCGGCGACCTGCACCGGGTGAGCGTCGCGACGGGATCAGCTTCCACCGCGGATGCGCTGCGCAATCTGCGTGGCATGCACCCGGAGGTCTCAGCCGTGGCCGCGTTCGACGACGAAGCGGCGTTCCGTGTTCTCGCAGCCATGGCGGACCTGGACTTGTCCGCTCCGGGCGATCTCGCCGTGATCGGGTTCGACGACGGACCCTACGGGGCGCTCTGGCGCCCATCGCTCACGTCGGTGCACATCGACGGCGAAGGTTTCGGGCGGCAGGCTGCCCGGGCCGCACTCGGTATCGAACCGCAGGAGCCGGCTGCCCCGACATCGGTCGTCGTCCAGCGCGGATCGACCTGAGCGGATGGTTCGGCCTTCGTGATCGGCCTGCAACAGTCACACCGAAGTACCTCGTGTCCGAAACGGCGGAGCGCGAACGTGTCCGTCAGGTGCTCCTCATGCCGCGGCAGATCGCTCGTCACTCAGGGGCGGGCGCCTGTGCCCCGCGACCTCGACCCCCATTCGCCTCCGGCGGCTTCATGCCTTCTCCGTTTTCCTGGCGCGACTCTGCGGTCATGAGCTGCCTTGTGGTGCACTCTCACCAGTGCATGGCTACCAACGAGGGCGCCACCGCATGGAGTTCGTCGCACGCGCACGCACCCTCCCCGCACGACAAGGGCGCGACATGGCATCAGGATCGTCGAAACGCCGAGGATGAGTTTCAGCAGCGGGCGCGCGGGCCGTGCCCGTAGGGGCTTGTAGCGGCAGCGGACGGAGTTCAGATCCGCCCGCCGCCGAGCAGGAACGCAGCTACGAGCGCGACGCCAGCGAGCGCGGGCGTCCAGAACGTGATGAGCATGCCGCGGCGGAGCCGGGCACGGGCTGCGGCGAGCTCGGCGTGGGCCGTGCCCTCCGGGTGTGCAGGCTGGACCGCGTGCATGGTGCCGGGCAGGCCGGTCGCCTCGGCGTCCGCGCTGTGAACGTTCGTGGCGCGAGCGTGCGCGCGACGCACCGGGAGGCGCGCGGTGACGACGAAGCCTCCGCCGGGCTCGGTGCCGGCGGTCAGGACACCGCCGGCGAGCCGGACCCGTTCGTCCAGCCCGATCAGTCCGTATCCCGTGCCGATGCCGCCCGGCGGGCGGGGCGATGTGTCGTTCGTGACGGTGACGACCAAGGTGGCGTCGGCCGTGTCCTCGTTCGCGAGGGTGACCCGGACTTCGGCGCCGGGCGCATGTTTGGCGGCGTTCGTGAGTGCCTCCTGCACCACGCGATGGGCGGCGCGGACGGTGTCCCGGGCGATCCCGTCCATCTGCTCCGGCCCTGAGTCGAGAGTCACGCGCATCCCGGAAGCTGCGGCCCGCTCCACGAGCGCCGCGATCGCGTCGTCCGGGCGGACGGCAGCGGCGGGCGGCGCCTCGCGCGTCGCGGTGTCGGCGTCGTCCCGCAGCATCGTCACCACCTCGTGCAGCCGTTCGGTGACGGCGGCCGCTGACTCGCGCAGCCGAGCCGCAGCGGCTCGCTGCCCCGGATCGGAAGCGATCGCCTCCAGCGCCCCGGCCTGCACGGCGACAAGGCTGAGGTCGTGGCCGAGGGAGTCGTGCATGTCGCCCGCGATGCGGGCCCGCTCACGCATGCGGGCCTGTCCGACGGCGCGGTCCTGCTCCCGCTCCAGCCGCTCCGCCAGGTCCCAACCCGCGCGCACCAGTTCACCGTGCTGGTACATGTACTGCCCGGCCGCCCACGGGATCAGGACCTGGAGTACGAGCCCGGTGAGCATCTCGAACCAGTCGTCCGCCGAACCCGGCGCCCCGCCAGTGACGATGACCAGCACAAACACCGCCAGCAGCCCGGCCACCGTGATGCCAAGGCCCAGCAGCGCCCGCCGTCCGTCGGTCCGGCGGCCGAGCAGGAACGCGAAGGCGAGCTGAGCGACGACGAGCTGGCTGGTGAACAAGTTGCCGCTGGCGACGAGGGACAGCGCGCCGGGCAGGATGGCGGCCACGACGGGCCACCGGCGCGCGAGGAGGACCGCCACGACGAGCATCGGCACGGCCAGCGCGACGAACTGCGCGCGAGTCCACGGGCCGGAGCCTTCGAGCTCGCCGGCGACCAGCGCGAACGCGATCAGCACGCCGAGCAGTCCTGCGTCCACCGCGATCCGGACCGACCAGGCGCGGCTGCCGGACATGCCCGGTAGCCCGCCAACGGCCGGGCTACGCACCTGAGATCCGGCCCGTGCTCGGACGTTCGCCCTGGCCCGTGCTCCGGCCCGCACCGGGACCCTGACCAGCCGCGGGACCAGCCGCAGAACCCGCACCCGGCTCACAGACCAGCCCCGCCTCGTGCGCCAGCACCGCGGCCTGCACGCGGTTGCGCACCCCGAGCCGGGCCAGCGCCGAGCTGACGTACGCCTTGACGGTGCCCTCCACGAGAAACAGGCGGGACCCGATCTCCGCGTTCGACAGGCCCGCGCCCAGCAGCGCCAGCACGTCGCGCTCGCGCGGGGACAGGCCCGCCACCAGCTCGAGCGCCCGGGTCCGACGGCGGTCCGCGCCTGCCGACCCGGCAGGTCCCCGTCCGCCGTCGTCCAGGAGCCGGATGACGCGGGCGGCGACGCGAGGGGAGAGGTACGCGGCGCCATCATGCGCGGCCCGGACCGCGGCGATGAGTTCGGCCGGGTCGCCCGACTTCAGCAGGAACCCGCTCACCCCGGCCGCCAGGGCGGCACTGATGTACTCGTCCTCGCCGAACGTCGTCAGCATCAGCACCCGGGTGACCGGGACGCTGCGCCGGATCTCCTCGGCCGCGGCCAGCCCGTCCAGACGGGGCATGCGGATGTCCAGGACGGCGACGTCGGGCCGGTGCGTACGGGCCAGCGCCACAGCGGCGAGCCCGTCCGGGGCCTCGCCGACCACCTCGACGTCGTCGGCGGAGGTGAGGATGGTGCGCAGGCCCGCGCGGATCATTGCCTCGTCGTCGGCCAGGAGGACGCGGATCTCGCTCACGGATCGACGGTACCCGGACGACGGCAGCGCCAGGCCGCCGTCGGGCCGCGTGAGCGCGAAGACCTGACGAACGACAGTAGTGCGGGTGCCGATCGGCAGGGGCCGCGCACCCGCCGCCCCCCGTACGTTCGCCACGTGATCGAGCTGACCAACCTCACCAGACGCTACGGCGACAAGACCGCCGTCGACGACCTCACCCTGCGCCTCGAACCCGGGACCGTCACCGGGTTCCTCGGCCCGAACGGGGCCGGGAAATCCACCACGATGCGGCTGATCCTGGGCCTGGACGCGCCGACGTCCGGCACCGCGCTGATCGGTGGACGCCGGTACACCGACCTGGAGCGCCCGCTGACCACCGTCGGCGCACTGCTCGACGCCAAAGCTGTGCACCCCGGCCGGACCGGTCGCGACCACCTGCGCGCCATGGCGCGCAGCCAGCGCATCCCCGCCCGCCGCGTCGACGAGGTGCTGGAACGCACCGGCATGACCGACGCCGCCCGACGCCGCGCCGGTACCTATTCGCTCGGCATGAGCCAGCGGCTCGGCATCGCCGGCGCGCTGCTGGGCGATCCGCAGGTGCTCATGCTCGACGAGCCCGTCAACGGCCTCGACCCCGACGGCGTCACCTGGATCCGCACCCTGCTGCGCGGCCTCGCCGCCGAAGGGCGCACCGTGTTCGTGTCCTCGCACCTCATGAGCGAGATGCAGCAGACCGCTGACCGGCTCGTGGTGCTCGGCCGGGGACAGCTCATCGCGGACGCCCCGATGTCGGAACTGCTCACCGCCACCGGCTCGCGGGTGCGCGGGCCCGGGCTGGAGGCGCTCGCGGAACGGCTCGACGACGCGCGCTGGACCGGCGACGACGAGCTGACCGTCCCGGGCGTGCCACCCGAAGAGGTCGGGGCGCTCGCCCACCAGCTCGGCCTCCTGCTGCACCGGCTGGATGCGACCGAACCGACACTGGAGGAGTCCTACATGAGCCTGACCGCTGACGCCGTGGAGTACACCGCAGGAGGTGCGGCATGAGCGCAACCACCCCACAGGCGGTGCCAACCCTGCCGGGCGCACCGACCAGTTCGCCGACAGCGGCGGCCCGGACGCGGCTCGGCGACGCGATCGCCGCCGAGTGGATCAAGCTCTGGAGCCTGCGCTCCACCTGGTGGTACCTCGGCGGGTCCGCCGCAGTCGTCGTGCTGACGAGCCTCCTCGAGTCCGGCGACGGCGACCCCACCACACCCGACGCCCTGACCCCGGTACTGGGGGCCGTGTCGTACTTCGTCCAGTACATCCTGGCGGTGTTCGGGATCGTGGCGATCACCGGTGAGATCGCCACCCGGTCGATCACCGTCACCATGGCCTGCACGCCCCGCCGCACCTGGATCATGGCCGCAAAGGCGATCATCGTGGGCGCCGTGGTGCTCGGGGCGTCGCTGCTGGTGACCGGCGGCGGGCTGCTGCTCACCGCAGCCCGGCTCGGAGAGCTCTCGCTCGTCGACGGGACACAGGCCGAGACCGCGCTCGCGGCGTCGGTCTACCTGGCGCTGCTCGCTGTGTTCTCCCTCGGGCTGGCGACGCTCGTGCGCCGGACCGCCGGGGCGCTCGCGGTGATGCTCCTGTTGTTGCTCCTGGTTCCCGAGCTGCTGCGGATGGCATCCGAGCGGTTCGACGCGCCGTGGATCAACACCGTCGGCGACTGGACGCCTAGCCCGATCGGGTGGCGGCTGATGGAGGGCGAGTGGGCCGACGGGCTCGCGCTCCTGGCTTGGGCCGGCGCCGCGGTCGTGGCCGCGATATGGGTCCTGCGGCGCCGGGACGCCTGAACTCCTCGCCGAGGACGGCTCGCACGAGTTGCACACCTGGCGCCGTCGCCGTGGGCTCCCGTGGGCTAGGCGCCGACCGCGGTCAGGCGTCCGCGCTCCGCGCGGGTGAGGGGTGGCATCGACGCGAGCAGTTCGCGCGTGTAAGCGTGGTCGGGCCGGTCGAAGATCTGCTCGACCTCGCCCGTCTCGACCACAGCGCCCCGGTACATCACCAGTACCCGGTGGGCGAGGTTGCGCACCACCGAGAGGTCGTGGGAGATGAACAGGATCGACAGGCCGAGCCGGTCCTGGAGGTCGACGAGCAGGTTGGTGACCTGTGCCTGGATGGTCACGTCGAGGGCGGAGACTGGTTCGTCGCAGACCAGGACGTCGGGGTCGCGCACCAGGGCGCGGGCGATCCCGATGCGTTGCCGCTGGCCGCCCGAGAACTGGTGCGGGAACCGGTCCATGACCTCGGGCCGCATGCCCACCATGTCGAGCAGCTCGGCCACCCGCTCGCGCCGGGACGCGGCGGTACCGGTACGTGTCACGACCAGCGGCTCGGCGATGATGTCGCGCACCCGCATGCGCGGGTCGAGCGAGGTGTACGGGTCCTGGAACACCATCTGGGTGCCGGTCCGTGGCGCGGGGCGTGGTCCGCGGGTGCGGCGGGTGACGTCCTGCCCGTGGTAGCGGACCGCGCCCTGGTCGGCACTCTCCAGTCCCACGATCATGCGGGCGAGCGTCGACTTGCCGCTGCCGGACTCGCCCACGATGCCGAGCGTCTCGCCGCGGCGCAGCACCAGGTCGACGCCGTCCACGGCGCGCACCGTGCGCCGGGCCAACGGGGACCCGCCGTGGAACGTGCGGCCCAGACCGCTCACCTCCAGGACGACATCGCCCCGGCGGGCGGCCGGCGTGTGCTCGTCGCCGGGCAGGCGTCGCTCCGCCGCCGTGCGGTTCGCGTCCGGCGCCCGCTCCGGCTCCAGCACGCGTACCGCGCCGGCGCGGGGCACGGAGCCCAGCAGGGTCCTGGTGTACGGCTCGGCCGGGGCGGCGAAGACGGCGTCGGCGTCCCCCTGTTCCACCACCACGCCGTCACGCATCACCGCCAGCCGGTCGGCCACCTCGGTGACCACGCCGATGTCGTGCGTGATGAGCAGCACCCCCATGCCGAGCCGGCCGCGCAGGTCGTGCAGCAGGCGCAGGATCTGCGCCTGCACGGTGACGTCCAGCGCGGTGGTCGGCTCGTCGGCCACGAGCAGCTCGGGCTCCAGCGCGATCGCCATCGCGATGAGGATGCGCTGTCGCATACCGCCGGAGAACTGGTGCGGGTAGTCGTCCACTCGGGCGCGCGCCGCCGCGATGCCCACCAGGTCGAGCAGCTCGACGGCACGCTCGCGCGCCTGCCGCCGGCTCAGGCCGCGGTGCACGCGGAAGATCTCGCCTACCTGGTCGCCCACGGTGAGCACCGGGTTCAGGCTCGACAGGGCGTCCTGCAGCACCATGCTCACGCGCTCGCCCCGCAGCGCGCGGCGCTCCGGCTCGGTGCAGGCGAGCAGGTCCGTGCCGCCCACGCTCAGCTCGCGTGCCGCGACCGTCGCCGCGGGGTCCTGGATGCCGAGGACGGCGCGTGCGGTGACCGTTTTTCCGGAGCCGGACTCGCCCAGCAGGGCCACGAGCTCGCCGGGGCGGACGTCGAGGTCGAGGCCTCGCACGACGGGCGTGACCTGGGTACCGGACCGGAACCCGATGTCGAGGCCGCGGACGCGCAGCACGGGGGAGGGGCTGTCGGAGGTGGGTGCCATGCCCTCCATGGTGCCCTGCGGACCGGCACCCGATGTTTCGCTCACGTGAATTCTTGAGCCGGATTAACCCATTGTCATTGACACCAGTGCCGGATAGTCGCGACGGTGAAGTCCACCACGCCGGTTTGTTCCCCGACCGTCTCGCGGAATCGGGGGTGTGGCCGTCCGATGCAACGACTTGCCGAGGAGGCAGCAGTGCTGGAGCCAGCGAAGCACTACGCGGGATACCGGGCCTACGACTACCTGGAGCCGGGCGTCGATTACCGCGCGTTCGAGCTCGCGCAGGAGGTCGGCCGCGTCCCCGCCTACGCCGGGCTCGACCTGAGCACGAGCGAGACCGAGCGCACCACGCGCCTCCTGGAGCAGGAGACCGTCATCTCGCTGCACGACCACCTCCAGGTGTTCCCCCAGGACATGACCGACCTGCGCGGCTACATCCGGCAGGGCAGGGAGAGCACCGGCTATCAGGGGCTGAGCCGCTCCGGTCTGACTGCGGTGTTCGACAACGGGATGGACGGCACCTGCTGCATCTCCAGCGACGCGGGCTGGAAGTACCAGGACGTGCTCTTCGACCTGGGCGTCCGCATGGCCGACCTGGCCCACCAGGACTTCGTGGTCAAGGGCGAGACCCTCCAGGACATCCGCCACGCCCAGGAGACCGGGCGGATCGCCCATGTCTTCTCGCTGGAGGCGGCCACCATGATCGAGAACGAGGTGGACCGGCTGGACGTGCTCTACGGGTTCGGCGTGCGCATGATGGGCATCGCCTACTCCGAGGCCAACACGCTCGGTTCCGGCCTCAAGGAGCGCGGTGACGGCGGCCTGACCTATTTCGGCGAGCGGGCCGTGCAGCGGATGAACAAGCTTGGGATCGCCATCGACATCTCGCACTCCGGCGATCGCACGTGTCTCGACGTGATCAAGACGTCGGACAAGCCGGTGTTCATCACGCACGCCGGCGCGCGCGGCCTGTGGCCCACCAACCGGATGAAGACCGACGAGACCATCGTCGAGTGCGCCCGGCGCGGCGGCGTCATCGGCATCGAGGCCGCCCCCCACACCACCCTGTCGCCGAACCACCCGCGGCACTCCCTGGAGTCGGTCATGGACCACTTCCAGTACTGCGTGGACCTGGTCGGCCTGGAGCACGTGACCTTCGGTCCCGACACCCTGTTCGGCGACCACGTGGGTCTGCACGACGCCTTCGCGTCCAACCTCTCCATCTCCCAGGCCCACGGTCACGTGGACTACGAGAAGGTCGAGTACGTCGACGGGGTCGAGAACCCGGCCGAGGAGTTCTCCAACATCATCGGCTGGCTGGTCAAGCACGGCTGGTCCGACGACGAGATCCGCGCCGTCGTCGGCGGCAACACCCTGCGCGTCCTCGAGGAGGTCTGGATCTGATGAAGCTGCGAAGACTGAGCCTGGCGGCCACCGCCGCCGCGGGGGCGCTCGCGCTGGCGGCCTGCGCGCCGCAGGCGCCGTCGTCCGACGGCGAGGGGAGCGGCGCGCCCGCCGAGGCGGGCGACGACACCCTGACGATCGCCACGACCACCGACGTGGTCAACTACAACCCGCTGATCGGCAACAGCCGCAGCGACTACTGGGTCACGAACCTGATGTACCCGCACCTGCTGTCGATCGCGGACGACGGCAGCAAGGAGGCGTCCCTGGCCACCGACTGGGGCTACGTGGACGAGACCACCGGGTTCTACGAGATCCGCGACGACTTCACCTGGAGCGACGGCGAGCCGCTCACGGCCGACGACGTGGCCTGGACCCTGAACGCCGTCAAGCAGGACGCGCCCGCCGGCACCTTCTACGGCCAGATGGGCCATGTCGAGTCGGCCGAGGCCGTCTCGCCGACCCGCGTCGAGGTCACGCTCACCGAGCCCGACACCTCCGTGATCGAGGAGATCGGGTTCTGGGGTAACATCGTGCCGCAGCACGTGTTCGAGCCGGCCGGATCCGTGGCCGAGTTCGCGAACGACGGCGAGGACGGCTGGGTCAGCGCGGGGCCGTACGTGCTGACCGACGTGCAGGCCGGTCAGAGCTACACGCTGGAACGCACCGAGGAGCCCTACCCGCTGGTCGAGGGCGGCACCCCGGTCCCGGCACGCGTGGTCTACCGGGTCTACCCCGACGTCAACACCGAGATCCTGGCGCAGCAGAGCGGCGAGGTCGACGTCATCGCCAATGCCCTCCCGCCGGCCCAGGTGGAGCAGCTGCGGAGCACCGAGGGCATCGAGGTGGCCGAGGTGCCCGGCCTGGGCTACGCCCACATGGTCTACAACATGGACCAGCCGGACCTGGCGAAGACCGAGGTGCGTCAGGCGCTGGCGCACGCCGCGGACTACGAGACCATCCGTGAGGTGGTGCTCCAGGGGCAGGCGGTCTCCACCGGCTCCAGCCCGCTGATGCCGGTCCTGTCGCAGTACCACGACGACTCGCTGACCGAGTACGAGTTCGATCCCGAGCTGTCCCGGTCGCTCATGGAGGACGCCGGGTACGAGGCCGATGCCGACGGCATGTTCCCCGTGACGTTCCGCCTGCTGTACTCGCTGCAGGACAGCGTGACCAGCCAGTGGGCCCAGCTCGTCAAGGACAGCGCGGCCGAGGCCGGTATCGCCATCGAGCTGGAGGGCCTGGAGCGCAACACCTACCTGGCCCGCACGGACGAGGGCGACTACGACATCTACGCCGGCAACTTCGCCATCATGGACGACCCCGTCACCAACTTCACGCTGTCGTACCTGCCGGGCGGGGCCATCAACTACACCCACGTGGACGACCCCGAGCTCAACGACCTGGTCGCGCAGGCGGCCGTCACGGCCGACCCCGACGAGAAGGTGGCGCTCATGCAGGAGGCCGCGGCCCTGGTCCACGAGCAGGTCTACGACAACATCATGTACACGCAGAACCTGTACATGGCCTACAGCTCGGACTGGGACGGGTTCGTCGTCAAGCCCAGCGAGCTGCTGTCCATCGTGAGCGCCCAGTCAATCGCGTCCGCCCACCGGGTCTCCGGCGAGTAGACCCCGTACCGACCAGAAAGGCCGCCCGCGTGTCTCTCACCCTGTTCGTCCTGCGCCGCCTCGGCCGGGGAGTGCTGACGATCTGGTTCGCCGTGACCGTGACGTTCCTGCTCCTGCGCCTCCTGCCGGGCGACCCGGCGCTCGCCGTGGCGAGCACGAACATGACCGAGGAGGCGCGGGCGGCCCTGCTCGTGCAGTACGGCCTCGACCAGCCCCTGCCGGTCCAGTACGTGCTGTACCTGGGCGAGCTCCTGCAGGGCAACCTCGGCACGTCGTTCACGCAGTCGGTGCCGGTGCTGGACGTGCTCCTGCACCGGCTGCCGTGGACGCTGCTCCTGACCTTCACCGCGCTGGCCCTCACGGTGGTGGTCGGCGTGCCGCTGGGCGCGCTCGCCGCCTCGGCCAAGGGCCGCACCTGGGACCGTGTGGTCCAGGTGGTCGGCGTGACCGGCCAGTCCCTGTTCGTGCCCAGCGTCGGCATCGTGCTGCTGTTCCTGTTCGGCCTGGCGCTCGGCTGGTTCCCCATCGGGGGCGCCTACGACCAGGACGTGTACGGGTTCGAGTGGTACGGGTCGGTGCTGTCCCACCTGGTGCTGCCCGCGCTGTCGCTCACGCTGGTCCAGCTCGGCCCGTACGTGCTGACCATGCGAGCCGCGCTGGTGGACGCGCTGGGCGACGACTACGTGACCCTGGCGCGGGCCAACGGCCTCTCGCCCCGCCGGATCCTGTGGAAGCACGCCCTGCGCAACGCCCTGCTGCCGACCACCACGCTCATCGGCCTGCAGCTCGGGTTCCTGGTGGGTGGGGCCGTGCTGACCGAGACGGTGTTCGCCTACCCGGGCATCGGTCGCGGCATCTACGAGGCCGTGACCCAGCTCGACTTCCCCGTGCTGCAGGGGGCGTTCCTGCTGCTGGCGGTGACCGTCGTGGCGGCGAACATGCTCACCGACATCGCCTACGGCTTCCTCGACCCGAGAGTGAAGACATCGTGACCGCACCCCTGACCGACCCGGCCCTCACCGACCAGGCCCTCACCGACCCCGCCCTGACCGGGGCGCCGCTCGACGAACCGGGCCGGGGCCGCCGCGCCGGCAGCGCCACCTGGCGCGCCTTCCGGCGCCAGCCGCTGGGCGTCTTCTCGCTCGCGGTGCTGGCGCTGATCGTCCTGGTCAGCGTGTTCGCCCCGGTCCTGTCCGAGCCTCCGGCGAGCTACGGCCCCGACGTGTTGCAGCCGCCTGGCGGGGCCCACCCGTTCGGGACCGACGCCCTGGGTCGCGACGTGCTCGCCGAGGTGGTCTGGGGCACCCGCCAGTCCGTGCTGGTCGCCGTGGCGGCGTCGGCCATCGCGATCGCGTTCGGCACGCTGGTCGCCGTCGTCGGCGCGTACTTCCGCCGGGTCGACGCCGTCGTGGGGGTGCTCGTGGACCTGACCCTCTCGTTGCCGGTGCTCCCGCTGATGATCCTCGTGGCCGCCCTCGCGGGCCCGAGCACCACGACGATCATCCTGGTCGTGGCCGCGTTCTCCTGGCCCGAGGTGACCCGGTTGGTCCGCTCGCAGGCCCTGGCCGTCGTCGGGCTGCCGTACGTCGACGCCGCGCGGCTGATGACCCGCAACGCCGCCTGGATCATCGGCAGGCACGTGGTGCCGGCCGTCACCCCGGTGGTCGTGGTCTCCGTGGTGGTCACGGCGTCGCGCGCCGTGCTCTCGGCGGCGGGCCTGGCCTTCCTGGGTCTGGGCGACCCGACCACCTGGTCGTGGGGTCGCATCCTTTACGAGGCGCAGCAGTCCGGGGCCATGGTGAGCGCCTGGTGGCTCACGCTGTTCCCGTCGCTCGCGATCCTCGCGCTCGTCCTGTCCGCCACCCTCGTGTCGATCGCCTACAACGACGCCCGCAACCCGAGGAACCACGACCGATGAGCACCCGTTTCCCGCAGCGACTGCCCGCCGACGTCCTGGACCGGCTGCAGGACGGCGTCCGGGACCGGCTCGCCGCCGAGGACCTCGATGCCGTACTGACCGACCACCCCGAGGACGTCGCTTACCTGACCGGTTTCTTCCACCACCCGGGGGAGCGGCCCGTGGCCGTGCTCCTGCGGCCCGAGGGGCCTGCGCTCCTGCTGGTCCCGGAGCTGGAGCGGCAGCACGCGCAGGAGCAGCACGCCCGCGCCGAGATCGTGTCGTACGCCGAGTACCCGGGCGTGGAGAACCCGTTCGCCGCCCTCGCCCGGGCCGCCGGGCGCGTCCGGGGACGGCTGGGGGTCACCACGCTCGTCACCCAGCACCGGCTCGCCCTCGCCCAGGGCGCGCTGACCGCGGCGCAGTGGGTGCCGACCGAGCTCGTCACCAAGGCCCGGTACCGCAAGCTCCCGGAGGAGCTGGTGCTGCACCAGGAGGCGGCACGGATCACCGACCTCATGCTCACCGCCGGCGTCGCCCTGGTGACCGAGGCCGTCGCAGCGGGCGGCGACCTGCCGAGCGAGCAGGAGCTCGCGCGGCACGTCACCTCGGTGGGCACGACCACCATGTACGACGAGCACGACGACGTCGTGGTGGTCTCGCCGCTGGCCGGCGGGCTCGTGTACGCGGGCCCCAACTCGGCCATCCCGCACGGCCTGCCCTCCGGCTACCGGCTGCGCCCCGGCGACACCTTCATGCTCTCCCTCGGCTGCGCCGTCGGCGGCCGGTTCGTGGAGGGGGAGCGCACGTTCGTGCTCGGCGAGCCGACGGCTGACCAGCGCCGCTACCACGACACCGTGCGGCTCGCGCAGGCCGAGGGCAGCCGGGCCATCGCCCCGGGCGAGCCCTGCTCCCGGAGCAACGCCCGTTGCCTGGACGTGATCCGGGGCGCCGGGCTCGGACAGTACCTGCGCCACCGGCAGGGCCACGGCATCGGGCTCGGCATGCACGAGCCCCCGTGGCTGGAGGACGGCGACGACACGCCCCTGGAGCCCGGGATGGTGGTCTCCAACGAGCCCGGCCTCTACGTGCCCGGCCACGCCGGGTACCGCATCAGCGACAGCATGGTTGTCACCGACACCGGGTCGCAGCCGCTCACCGCGTACCCGCGCTCGCTCGACGACTGCGTGATCCCGGTCTGAGCCGGCCCGTCCCATCCCACGACTTCCCCCGACGAGAGGACCCCGCCATGACCGCGACCGACGACGTCTCGCCCGAGTTCGCCGCCGCCACCAGCACCGCGCAGCGCGTGACGATCAACGGCAACGAGCTCGCCGTCGAGGTGCTCGGCCCCGAGGGCGCGCCCGTGATCCTCACCCACCACGGCGCGCCGGGTCTCGGCTCCCGGGCCGAGCCGCGCGCCAGCTTCGGCCGCCTCGCCGACGAGTACCGCGTGGTCGTGTTCGACGCGCGCGGCAGCGGCACGTCCGAGGGCTCCGGCACCTTCAGCCACGAGCAGTGGGCCGCCGACCTGGACGCCCTGCGCGAGTGGGCCGGCGCCGAGCGCGTCGCCATCGCCGGCGGCTCCTACGGCGGGTTCATGGCCATGGAGTACGCCATCCGGTACCCCGAGCGGGTAGCCGCCGTCGTGCTGCGCGACACCTCGCCCGACCACGGCAACGCCCACCTCGCCCGGGACAACGCCCTGGCCTCCGACCGGGTGACCGTCGACATGGACAAGTTCGACCGCATCGACCAGGGCCGTGTCCGTGACGACGACGACCTGCGCGACTGCTGGCGCGAGATCCTGCCCCTGTACGACTACGTGTACGACCCCGAAGCCGTCCAGCGCAAGGTCGCCGCCACCCCCTACCGCTACGAGGCGCACAACTACGCCTTCTCCGTGAACCTGCCCGCGTACGACCTCAAGCCCCAGCTCCCCGCAATCAGTGCGCCGACGCTGGTCACGGTGGGCAGGACCGACTGGATCACCCCGGTATCGTGCTCGCAGACCATCACCGAGCTGATCCCGGACGCTCGCCTCGTCATCTTCGAGCACTCCGGGCACTCACCCCAGATCGAAGAAGCCGAGGAGTGGACCCGGGTAGTGCGCGATTTCCTGCACGAGACGTACCCGCCGGCTCCCGCAGCCGGGCCGACGACGGCCGCCGGGCGCGCATGAACCTCGCAACCCTGGAAGACCTCGACGACCTCGACAAGCGCATCGTCGTCGCGCTGCAGCACGACGGTCGCGCGAGCTGGCGCGCCGTCGCCGAGGCCGTCGACGGCTCCGTCACCACGGTCTCCCGCCGCGGCCAGCAGCTCATCGCCGACGGCGTCGTTCGCGTGGCCGCCGTACCCGCGCTCGGCGCCGACGGACCCTCCGACTCCTTCTGGGTACGCATCAACTGCGCCACCGGCACCCAGGTCCAGGTCGCCGCCGCGCTCGCGGCCAACCCTGACGTGCGGTTCTGCACCATCGTCACCGGTGGCTACGACGTCATCCTCGAGCTCGTCGTGCGCGGCGGCGCGGCGCACCACGCGCGCGTCCTCCAGGAGGTGCAGTCGGTGCCGGGCGTGGAACGCTGGCGCAGCGACCTGATCCTGCACGTCTACAAGGTGAGCTTCGACTGGGGGCGACAGCTCTACCGGGAGCTGCTGGGCCCGCCGGCCGAGGGCGACGAGGCCGAGGCCGCAGAGCCGGTCACCTGCGCGCCCGAGCACTTCGACGACGCGGACCGGCAGATCATCGCGGCCCTGCGCGACGACGGGCGCCGCACGTTCCAGAGCATCGCCGACGAGGTCGGCATGAACGAGTCCAGTGTGCGGCGCAGGTTCGAGCGCCTGCGGGCGTCCCAGTGCATCAGCCTGCTCACCCTCGTCCCGTCGGCTGCGCTCGGGATGAGCTCGGAGGCCTTGATGACGGTGAAGGTGGCGCCGTCCCGCATCGACGCGGTGGCCCACGAGCTGGCCCGGTACCCATTCGTGCGGTACCTGGCCGCGATGCTCGACGAGAACTCCCTGCTGTGCGAGATCATCACGCCCACGGTGGAGGAGCTGTACGCCTTCATCACGGGGTCGCTCGCCCGCCTGGACGGCGTGGAGGGCTGGAACGCGTCCCTGGAGGTGCTCTACCTCAAGCGCGGTTTCGTCGAGACCCCGTGGTGGCGGGCGCAGGCCTCGGAGATCGCCGCCGGCTGAGCCGCGTCTTTCCATTGGGTGCTGAGTCGGGGAACAGGACCGAGCCGGGTTCGAAGCAGAAGCACCTGGTGTGGATGAGTTCTCGCGCCCCTCGTGGCCAGCGCTTTCCCGGTGCCGGCCGGGACAGGGACTTTCAGGCTTGCGCTATCACCCTCGCGGCACCGAAATGCCTTGATTTCAGCTCCGCCGAATAGGTGATTCGCGAGGCAGCAGTGGATTTTGATCGGCTGCTCGACGAAGCGTTCGCGCTTCTCAAGCCCGTCTTGCTCAACGGCTGGCTGACAACAGGGTTAGGGGGCTAACGCTGGGTCGCTCAAGCCTCCAGGAGGCGCCTCTGTGCCCGTCGGCGCGGCCGGTGCCGGAGGGGGCCCTGCCGGCGCAATACCCGACCAGCTCGATGGTAAGTCGACCAACTTGCCTCTTGGGCGGTAGGGGGCTTATCGTCCGTGTGGTGAGTCCATCGACTTACCTAACGACTCGGCAAGGAACAACATGAATCGTCTTGCGGGCAAGCGCGCCCTCATCACCGGCGGCACGAGCGGGATCGGCCTGGAGACCGCGCAGCTTTTTGTCGCGGAGGGGGCTGACGTGCTGGTCACCGGCGTGACCCCGGCCAGCATCGACAAGGCGCGGCAGGTCCTCGGGGACAAGGTGCCGGTGGTGCAGGCTGATGCGCGTGATCTGGATGCGCAGCGCGGTCTGGCGGAGCGGGTGCGTGAGCACTTCGGGGAGCTGGACGTGGCGTTCCTGAACGCCGGCGTCTCGGACTGGCGGCCGTTCGAGGACCACACGGAGGACAGCTTCGACCGGTTCTTCGACATCAACGTCAAGAGCGTCTTCTTTCTCACGCAGGCCCTGGTGCCCGTGCTGGCCAACCCGTCCTCAGTCATCCTCAACGCGTCCGCCAGTGCGCACGGCGGCTATGGTCGGTCGAACGCCTACGCCGCGACGAAGGCAGCTGGCGGTTCTCTGATGCGGTCATGGAACGCGGACCTGCTCAGGTCGCACGGCATCCGGTTCAACGCGGTCAGCCCGGGCCCGGTGGACACCCCGCTGTACTCCGGCGCCAAGCTCGGGATCGAGGACCCCGCGCAACAGACGGCGGTTCTGGGGGCGATCAGCGCCGGCATCCCGCTGGGCCGCATGGGATTGCCCGAGGAGGTTGCGGAAGCCGTCGTGTACCTCGCCTCCGATGCCTCCGCCTTCGTCGTGGGCCAGGACCTTATCCTGGACGGCGGCCAGACCGTCCTCTGACAGCGAGGACGCGGCCGGGAGACGAGCGAGGAGCGCGGACATGACGGTGATGGACCATGACCGAGCAGAAAACGGGGGCGACGCGTGCGAGCCCGGGTATCACGCGCAGATCAAGGCCGAGAACCGCGCGCGCATCATCCGCGCCGCCCGCGACCTCTTCCTCGCCCGGGGATACGACAAGACCTCCCTGGCCCAGATCGCCAGGGAGGCCCGCGTCTCCACCGGCACCCTCTTCAAGCGGTACCCCTCCAAGGCTGCGCTGTTCGCCGCCGTTACCGCCGAGCAGTGGCAACTGGACGTGCAGTACGCCGACCCGCCTCCGCCCGGTGATCCCCGGTTCGGTCTGGACCACATCGGCCGCGACTACGCCTGCTTGGTCTCGCGGCCGGGGACGGCGGCGCTGTGCCGTCTCATCATCACCGAACTTCCGCAGATGCCGGAGCTCGCCGACATCGTCGGCACCGGTTTCGCCATCGACCGCGGACCCTTCTTCGACCGGCTCCGCGACTACCTGGACGCTGAAGCGCGGGCCGGCACACTCGACTTCCGTTCGGCCGACGGCCAGGCACAGCCGACGTCTGCAGTGGCCGAACAGTTCCTCGGCATGATCTGCGGCCAACTCCTGTGGCCTCAGCTCGTCCGGACCGACTTCATCCCGCCCGACCCCACCGACACCACAATCGTGGACGAAGCCGTCGCCCTTATGCTCACCCGCTATCGCACCGGATCCCGAACCCCACGCTAAACCTTGTCAGCCCACGGAGATCGCGAGCACGCCGGCTCTCCGGAGCTCCCCGACGGTGCTGCCAGGCTCGTCCAGCAGTGACCACCACCACGCGCAGTTGCGGTGAGGAATGTCACAGGCGAATGCTGAAATTCTCGTCATCATCGACACCGAACTGCATGGCGGCACCTACTCGAAAGGGCGGTCCGATACATTCACGCAGTCGGAGCGGCCCTGCGCAAGCTGGCAATCGTCCCCGACCTGAACGAGGACGCCGCCGGTGTTTGACTCCGGCGCACTGAATGCGAACCGGCCGTCCTCGACACGTGCCCCGATCTGATACGACGAGAAGAGACGGCCCTGGATGTTCGTGGCTCCTGAGTTCTTTTGGCAAGCAATCGACTCTTTGAAGGCTGTGCCGCCAGAGGATTACGAAAACGCTCTTCGGGGGAAGTCATGCCTTCCATCGGTGCAGCGGTCCCATCGAGCGATCCAGCGCCTTGATGGATTGGCCGGCGGCTATGGAAAATCGGTGTGGCCCAGGCGGATCTGACACCTCGATTTTGAAGGCAGGCCGCACTCGAAAAGTCGGCACGCGCGAAGGAGGGCCGCCTCGGCGCCGTCTGTGAGCTCTGGCTCGACGTGAAAGGACGCCTGTGCCGTCGTCCACTCTTTCGCCCTCTCGCTTCGTCGATGCACGCGCGGCCTGGCGTCTACGCCGTACTCCTGGGCTCGGGAGTCTCTACGGGTGCTGGCGTGCCCACGGGCTGGGGCGTGGTCAAGACGCTTGTTCGTCGCGTGGCTACTGAGGACGCGCTCAGTCGGCCGACGAGACCATGCCAGATCGAGGCGCGATCCGTCATCGACTATCGCTAGGGTTTCCGAGGACCCCGACAGCGACGGAGCGAACGATGACGGAAACCCCGATCAGTAGAGGCCTGTTGTCCGACCAGGTGTATGAGCGGATCTTGGCGTCGATCCTTGACGGTTCTCGGGCGCCTGGCTCGCGGGTGGTCGAGTCGGAGATCGCGCGGCAGCTCGGCATCAGCCAAGCGCCGGTCCGCGAGGCGGTGAAGCGGCTGGTTCATGCCGGGCTCGTCGTATCGGTGCCGCGGCAGGGCAGCTACGTCACGGAGATCTCGCCCGCGGAGCTCGCCATAGCGCGGACGATGCGCGCCTCGATCGAGGCAGAGGCCGCTCGAATCGCAGCGGGCGAGATCTCCTCGACGGATGTGGCGCGGCTGCGCTCAGTCGTCACGAGGATGCAGGCGGCGGTGGACGCCGACGAGTGGGCGGCGTTCCGCGCACTCGACATCGAGTTCCATCGTGGCGTGATCGCTTCAACGGGCCTGTCGGTCCTCGCGCGCCAGTGGGACACCCTCGAGCCGATGCTGGTCAGTCAGCGGGCAATCGGTGATCCCGCCTACCTCGGTGACCGTTCGCGGGTGGTCGCCTGGCACGCCGATCTCATCGAGACCCTGGTCGAGGGTGACCGCGATGCCGCGGCCGCTGCGTTCGCGGAGCACGCCTCGGGCGCGCGCGATCCGGACGAGACGCGCTAGACGGCTCGGAGCGCGGCGCCGGCGGGCCCTGGGCCGGCCGGAGGCGCCTTGTGTGCGGGGCTCGGGCTGACCAGGCACCGGTCCGCATGGGAGTAGTTGCCACGCGTCGCCGCCGCGAGCTACTATCGCCTATCGATAGGCGATTGCGTAATCAAGGAGGATTCATGCAACACAGCACT
>NZ_JARVSD010000025.1 GCF_030209445.1 Promicromonospora sp. MEB111 | reverse complement strand
CGCGGACGTCGTCCCGCTCACGGGCCTCGCCCGCGCCGCCCGCCGGTCCCGGTTCCGGCGGCGGGCGCTGGGTGCCGTGGCCGCGAGCGCCCTCGTGGTCGCCGGGGCGGTGGGCGGCTCGGTGCTCACCGCGGGCGGCCTGTTCGGCACGCCGGACGGCGGGGTGCCCGACGCCGGGGGCACCGCCCCGCCGTCGGCCACCGCCGCCGCGGCCCGGACCATCGAGCTGCGGCCCGTGGCCGGTGCGGACATGCGCGCCGAGGTGGTGGCGACGCCCACCGCCTGGGGCACCCAATTCCGGTGGAGCTGCCACTACCCGCCGGATCCCGGGGAGCAGCCGCCCGAGGGCGTCTACGTGCCGCCGGAGCCGATCCGGTACGAGCTGGTGCTGGTCGGGCGGGACGGGGCGCGGACGGTCGCGGCGACGTGGTCGTGGTCGGGCGGCCAGACGACGGGCCTCGACGCGTCGACGGCGGTGTCGCTCACCGACATGGACCGCATCGAGATCACGCTGGACGGGCACGAGGAGGCGCTGGCGTCGGCCACGCTCTGACGCCCAGCCCCCCGCTGAGGCGGTGCCTTGGCCCGGAACCGGGTGTAGCACGCCATGCTACAGTCGTGGGTGTGACAGAGCAGATCAGCCAGCGAGAGCTGCGCAACGACAGCGGGCGCATCATGCGCGCCTTGGATGAGGGCCACACCTTCATCGTGAGCCGCAACGGGCACCCCGTCGGTGAGCTGCGCCCGCTGCGGCGCCAGCGTTTTGTCACCGCCCAGGCCGCGGTGGAGATGTTCCGTCACGCACCAAAGCTCGACTGGAGCTCCATCCGGGACGACATCGACGAGTACGTGGACCAGGACATCGAGCCTCGTGGCTGAGCGCCTGCCTCAGGGACTCCTCGATACCTCGGTGGTGATCGACCTGGAGAACATCCCGGCCGCCGATCTACCTGTCGAGATAGCAATCTGCGCCATCACGCTGGCGGAGCTCGCCGCGGCGCCCGCGGCCACGACCGACGCGACCGAGCGGGCTCGCCGCCAGGATCGGCTCCAGAGAACCGAAGCCGCGTTCGACCCCATCCCGTTCGACATCGAAGCCGCCCGCAGTTACGCCAGGGTCTACGCAGCAGTCGTCGCTCAGGGGCGCAAGCCCCGCCGCCGCCTCGCCGACCTGCTCATCGCCTCTGTCGCGCTCACCGAGGGCCTTCCGGTGATCACGCGCAACCCGGACGACTTCATCGGGCTCGAGAAGCTCGTCGACGTCGCAACCGTCTGAGACCTGGGCGAAGGCCGCGTCAGGCCCCGGTGACGCCGTCGCGGCACCAGGGCCTGACAACGCGGCCGGCCTCAGCCCCAGATGGCGTCCGCCCACTCCGGGTGGTCCACGAACGGGTTGCGGTTGTGCTGGAACTGCTCGTAGATCACGTCGTTCCGGTTGGCCTCGAACGAGGACACCGGGTCGGCGTCGTTCCACTCCAGCAGGGTGGAGAGCTTGCCGTGGTACGGGGCCGAGCCGTTGTTCACGGTGTCGTTGGGCTCCAGGTCGGCGAAGCTGTCCTCGCCCTCCCAGCGCACGGCCATGTAGAGGATCATGCGCGCGACGTCGCCCTTGACGTCGTCGCGGGGCTCGAACGAGTCCGAGTCGGTGTAGTTGCCGGGCGCGCCGCTCACCGCGCTGCCGCCCTCGTCGAAGTCCTTGTTGCCGCGGATGCTGTTGACCTGGACGTCCGCCGGGCGCAGGTGGTGCAGGTCGGTACCCGGCCCGGTGGACGTGCCGAAGTCGCCGTGCGACTTGGCCCAGACGTGCTCCCGGTTCCAGTCCCCGACGTCGCCGCCGTTGAGGCTCTTGGCCCGCGACTCACCGGTGTACAGGAGGATCACGTTGTTCGGGTTGGCCGGGTCCTCGTCGGTGGCCATCAGGCCGTCCCACACCTGGCTGTACGACACGGCGTCGGCGTCGCTGATGATGTCGTTCAGCTCGGCCTTGAGCGCCTCGCCCGTCAGGCCCTCGGCGCTGTCGTAGTAGCCGGCGGGGACGTCGGCGACGGCCTGCGCCCCGGCGTCCGACGTCGCGGCGTCCGACGTCGCGGCGTCCGCCGTCGTCGTACCGGCCGTCGCGACCGCGCCCGGCGCCACCAGCACCCCGGCCGCGACGGCGAGCGCCGACAGCCCGCTCCCCCAGACCCGGCCCAGACCCCGTGCCCGTACGAGACGTGTGCGCATCGTCGACCTCCGTGTGCGACGGCCCGCGACCCCCTGCGGGCCACGGTGCCTCGCTCACCCTGACACGGCGCGACCCTGACCTGAGGTGACATCAGTAAACTTTGGGTGAAATCTACCGAAAAGCCACCCTTTCGTCCGATCTTGGACCAGGCACTTGCCGCCAGAACCCGTCAGATCCTGGCAGCAGGTGCCTGGTCGTCGCGCACGGTCGTCGGGTCCGGTCAGCCGGCGACGACCGCCACGTTGGCGCGGCCGCCGTCGACGTCGAGTGTCGCGCCGTGGACGAAGGCCGCGTCGTCCGAGGCGAGGTAGACCACCGCCGCGCCGATCGCGTCCGGATGGCCCGGGCCGCCCGCGGGCGTGCCGGAGGTCATCGCGCCCGCGAAGTCGGCGGCGGGGTCGAGCTCCGGCGGCCGGATGACGCCCGGCGAGACGGCGTTGACGCGCACGCCCTGCGGGCCGAACTCGGCGGCCCACGAGCGGGTCAGCGACTCCAGCGCGCTCTTGGTCGAGGCGTACAGGCCGCCGAGCGGCGTGGCGAGCCGGGCCACCCAGGAGCCGAGGTTGATGATCACGCCGCCGCCGTCGGCCACCATGCGCGGCGCCACCACCTGGGTGAGGAAGTAGGGCGCCTTGACGTTCACGGCGTAGTAGCGGTCGAAGGTCGCGGAGTCGGTGCCGGCCAGGTGCACGGTGGGCGCGTAGATGCCCGCGTTGTTCACCAGGATGTCGAGCCGCCCGCCGAGCACCTCGGTGGCCGCGCCGGCCAGGCCGTGGCTCGCCTCCGGGCTGCCGTCGAGGTCGGCCGCGACGAAGTCGGCCGTGCCGCCCCGCTCACGGATCCCGGCCACGACCTCCTCACCCCGCTCCACGCTGCGCCCGGAGACGACGACGTGCGCGCCCTGCGCGGCGAGCGCCTCGGCGATCGCCCGTCCGATGTTGCTGGTGGACCCGGTCACGAGGGCGGTCCGGCCCTTCAGTCGCTGTGCCATGCCCTCGACGCTAGGAACCCATTTTTGGACTGGCAAGTCCAGAAGATCGGCCGTACCGTCGGGGCCGTGAAGCTCACCCCGAAGGGCCAGGCGACCCGGCAGCGCATCCTCGACGGAGCCGCGGAGTACCTGCGCGGCACCGAGCCGGGCGCCGTCACGCTGGACGACGTGCTGGCGATCACGCGAACCAGCAAGGGGCAGATGTTCCACTACTTCCCCGGCGGCAAGGAGGAGCTGCTGCTCGCCGTGGCCCGCGAGGAGGCCGACCGGGTGCTGATCGACCAGGAGCCGCACCTGAGCAGCCTCGACACCTGGGAGTCGTGGACGGCGTGGCGGGACTCCGTCGTCGCGCGGTACCGCGCGCAGGGCCGCAGCTGCCCGCTCGCCGCGCTCATGGACCAGGTGTCCAGCACACCGGGCGCGGCCGAGGTGGTCTCGGAGCTGCTCCGGCAGTGGCGTACGCGGATCGAGGCCGGCGTGGTCGCCATGCAGGACGCCGGCCGGATCACCGCCGACCTGGACGCCGCCCAGGTGGCCTCGGCCTTCGTGGCCGGCATCCAGGGCGGCGTCCAGGTGCTGCGCGCGACAGGCAGCACGGACCAGCTCGAGGCGGTGCTGGACCTGCTGATCGACTACCTGCGCAAGGCGACCACTACTTGATCGCACCCATCGACAGCCCGCGCACGAGCTGCTTCTGCGCCACCCAGCCCGCGATGATCACGGGCAGCGACGCCAGCAGCGCCGCCGCGCACAGCCGGGCCAGGAACAGGCCCTCGCTCGTCATGGTCGACACGATGAGCACCGGCACCGTCGCCGCCCGCGAGGCGGTGAGGTTCAGGGCGAAGAAGAACTCGTTCCAGGAGAAGATCACGCAGATCAGCGCCGTGGCGGCGATGCCGGGGGCCACCATCGGGATGAGCACGGACCGCAGGGTCCGCATCAGCCCGGCGCCGTCGACGGACGCCGCCTCCAGCACCTCCCCCGGCACCTCCAGGAAGAACGACCGCATCATCCACACCGCGATCGGCAGGTTCATCGCCGTGTACAGGACCACCAGGGTCCAGATGTTGTCGAGCACCTTGAGCTGCCCGGCCACCACGTAGATCGGCACGATCACGGCCACGACCGGCAGCATCTTGGTGGAGATGAAGAAGAACAGCACGTCGCTGACCTTCTCCACCGGCCGGATCGACAGCGCGTACGCCGCCGGGATGCCGAGCAGCAGCACCAGCACCGTCGAGACGCCGGTCGCGATGGCCGAGTTGGCCACGTAGACCCCGGACCCGCCCTCGATCACGGCCCGGAACTGGTCGAGCGTGGGCGTGAAGAACCAGGTGGGCGGGTCGGACGCCGCCTGGTTCTCCTGCTTGAACGCCGTGGCCGCCATCCAGGCGACCGGGAAGAAGAAGGCGAGCGCCAGCAACCAGGTCAGCGTGGTCAGCACGCCACCGGTGGTTCGACGGCGGTACGCGCGCGTCACGTCGGACATGCTCACTCCTTGACCTCGAAGCTGCGGAAGATGAGGCGCAGCGCGGCGGAGGCCACGATGATCGTGGCGATCACGACGACGACGCCCATGGCGGCGGCCTGCCCGATGTCGAACCCGAGGAACGCGCGCTGGTAGATGTAGAACGGCAGGTTGGCGCTGGCGGTACCGGGGCCGCCCGCCGTCATGAGGTAGATCTGGTCGAACGTGTTGACCACGTAGATGACGCCGAGCAGCACGCCCAGCTCGATGTACCGCCGCAGGTGCGGCAGCGTGATCGAGCGGAAGGTGCGCCACGGGCCGGCGCCGTCCACGGACGCCGCCTCCAGCACGTCCTTCGCCTGGGCCTGGAGCCCGGCGAGCACGAGCAGCATCATGAACGGCGTCCACTGCCAGACCAGCGCCATGAGGATCGCGATGATCGGGTAGGTCGAGGTCCAGTCGACGGCCTCGATGCCGAACAGCCCGAGCGTCCAGTTCAGCAGGCCGTACGTGGGGTTGAGCAGCGCGACGGACCACAGCACCGACGTCGCCACCGGCATCACCAGGAACGGGGTGATGAGCATGGTGCGGGCCACGCCGCGGCCGAAGAACGGGCGGTCCAGCAGCAGCGCCAGCACGATCCCGAGCACCATCGCCACCAGCACGCAGCCGAGGGTGATGACCACCGAGTTCAGCGCGGTCTGGCGGAACGTCGAGTCCTGGGCGATGTCCACGTAGTTCGACAGGCCCACGAAAAGGTCCTCGCCCGGCCGCAGCAGGTTCTGCGAGCGCAGGGAGTACCAGATCGTCACCAGGAACGGGAGCTGCGTGACGATGACGGTGAAGATCAGCGCGGGCAGGAGCGGGCCGCGGCGGCGCCACCCTTCGGCCTTGCTGATCGAACGCTCGGACGCCGACGCCCGGGCTGCCCGGCGCGAGCTCTCCAGCCGGTCGATGGTCGAGGTGCTCATTTCCCCTCCTGGGCCCGGTAGGTCTCCGCCACGGTCTCGGCGTAGCGCTGCGACTGTGCGATGGCCTCGTCCACGGTCACCTGGCCGGCGATCGCCGCGGACATCTGCTGGCCCACGCGGGTGCCGAGGTCCTGGAACTCGGGGATGCCGACGAACTGGATGCCCGGGTAGGGCACCGGGTGGGTCATCGCGGCCTCCTGGGTGGCCCCGCCCATCGACTCCAGGGTGGCGTCGGCGTAGGCCTCGGAGACCTCGGCGTACTCGGGGATCTCGTAGGTGGACAGGCGGCTGCCCGGGGGCACCCGCTCCCAGCCGATCGTGTCGCCGACCAGCCGGATGTACTCCTTGTTCGTCATCCAGGACACGAAGTCCCAGGCGGCGTCCTTGTGCTCGCTGGTCGACGGGATGGCGAGCGACCAGCTGTAGAGCCAGCCGGCCGACTCGGTGTCCGCGACCGGCGCGGGCGCGTAGCCGACCTTGCCCGCCACCGTGGAGGACGACGGGTCCTCGACGGACGAGACCATCGACGTGGCGTCGTACCACATGGCCGACTGGCCCTGGGCGAACCGGGTGAGGCAGTCGCCGAAGCCGGAGGTCGCCGCTCCAGGCTGCCCGGAGGACCGCACGGTGTCGACGTAGGTCTCGATGGCCTCGCGGCTCTCGGGCGAGTCGAGGGTCGCGTTCCAGTCCTCGTCGAACCAGCCGCCGCCGAACGTGTTGATCGCGGTGCTCATCGGCGCCATGACCTCGCCCCAGCCGGCCAGGCCGCGCAGGCAGATGCCCGAGAAGTCCTCGGCCGGGTCGTTCAGCTCGGCAGCGAGGTCGCGCACCTCGTCCCACGTCGGGTGCGCGGGCATCTCCAGCCCCGCCTCCTCGAACAGGTCGGCGCGGTAGGCCAGGAACGACGACTCGCCGTAGAACGGCACCGAGTACATGTCGCCGTCGCGCGAGAGCGCCTCGCGGACGCTGGGGACGAAGTCCTCGGTGTCGTACCCCTCGGTGGCGTCGATGTACGGTTGGAGGTTCTCGATCCAGCCGTTCTCGGCCCACATGGGCGTCTCGTAGTTGGAGATCATGACGACGTCGAACTCGCCGCCGCCGGTCGCGACCGAGGCCGTGATCTTGGCGCGGGCCTCGTTCTCGGGCAGCGACACGAACCGCACGTCCACGCCCGGGTGGGCGGCGCGGAACTCGTCCTGCAGCGAGATCGCGTCCTGCATCTGCGGGTTGGAGACGATCGCGACCACGATCTGCTCGCCGTCGTCGCCGCCCACGGCGCCGGCCCCGGCGCAGCCGGACAGGGCCAGCGCGGCGGCGGCCGTCGCGGCCGTCGCCGGCGCCCTCACCGAAGAACGCCGTGCCGAGCTACGCCGTGCTGACCTGCCCCGCGCCGAAACACTCCTTGGAGGTCGGAACATCCTCGTCCTCTCCTCGGCGCGGCCTCTCCGCCACGCTCATCTGAGAATATGAAACCGCTCATCTGCATCCGCAGAGTAGTTGGGTATGCTCAGGTGAGCAAGGCCCCCCGCTCAGAAGTCGCTCTCGAATGGTTCCCGCTGCCGCCTGCGGGAGTGAGGACGCAGGTGCCCCAGAACGACACGAACCTCATGGTCGAGGTGAGTACGGACTACTACCTCGACGGCAAGTCCAAGGTCGACATCGCGCGCGACCGCGGCATCTCCCGCTTCCAGGTGGCGCGCCTGCTCGCGCAGGCCCGGGAACAGGGCGTGGTGCGCATCGAGATCACCGCGCCCCGCGCCGACGGCGAGCGCGGGGCGCGTCTCGCCGCCCGGCTCGGCGCGCGCGAGATCCTCGTCGCGCCCAGCGGTCCGGACCCCGTCGCCACCCGGGAGAACGTCGCGGTCGAGCTCGCCCGCGCCGTCCGGGAGCACATCGCCGAGGGTATGACCGTGGGCGTGTCGTGGTCGCGCACGGTCGAGGCCGCGGTGCGGCACATCGGGCAGCTCCCCCACTGCGACGTCGTCCAGCTCGTCGGGGCCCTGCCGGTCGAGGGCAGCGGCAACTCGCTGGCCCTCATCAGCACGTTCGCGCAGATGCCGGGCGTGCGCACCTGGCCCGTCTGGTCGCCGCTGCTCGTGGCCGACGCCGCGACGGCCGCGGGCCTGCGCCGGCAGCCCGAGATCGCCGACGCGCTGGCGCGAGCCGACCACCTGGACGTCGCCGTCGTCGCGATCGGCCACTGGTCGGAGCGCAGCTCCACCGTGTTCCCGCAGATCAGCACCGAGGAGCAGCGGGCCGCCACGGCGGCCGGCGCGATCGCCGAGTGCTCGGGCCGCCTGTTCGACGCCGCGGGCCGGCCCGTGCGGACCAGCCTCGACGAGCGTGTGGTGGGCGTGACCCTCGAACAGCTCGCCGCCACGCCCCGGGTCATCGCCATCGGCTACGGGTCCGCCGTCGCGCCCGGCCTGCTGGCCGCGGTGAACGGCGGCGTCGCCGACACCCTGGTGGTGGACGACGCCGCCGCGACCGCGCTGGAGACCCTCCTCCCCTGACGTGTCAGACGTACAGATCCCTCGGGTGATCTGTGCGTCTGACACGTCGGTCAGGAGCGGGCGACGAGCTCCTCGACCGTGGCGCGGGCGCCCTTCTGGTGCAGGGAGCCCAGCGCCGCGAGGTACGCGGCGGTGAAGCGCTCGTCGTCGACGAGGTCGCCGAACACCTCGCGGTCACGCAGGAACGCGAGCGGGTCCTCCGCCTGCGCCAGGGCGGCACGGTGCAGCCGGTCGGCGAGGCGGTCGACGATCTCGATGGGCTCGCCCGCCTCGTCCACGCCCTCGTCGTACCGGGCCCAGGAGGCCACGACCAGCGCCGCGTGCTCGATCGGCCCGCCGTGCTCCAGGTGGTACCGGACCACGGGCAGCAGCCACTTGGGGATGCGGTCCGACGACTCGGCGCACAGCCGCGCGAGGGTGTCGGCCACGTGCGGGTTCGCGAACCGCTCGATCAGCGTCTGCTTGTAGGCGTCCAGGTCGATGCCCGGCACCGGCGCCAGTGTGGGCGTGCCCTCGCGGTCCATGTAGCCGAGCAGGAACCGGGCGAACACGTCCTGGCCGGCCACCTCGTGCGCGTACCGGTGCCCGGCGAGGTAGCCGACGTAGCAGAGGGCCTGGTGGCCGGCGTTGAGCAGGCGCAGCTTCATCAGCTCGTACGGTTCGACGTCGGCCACCACCTGCACGCCGGCGTCCTCGAACGGCGGCCGGCCGGTCGGGAAGGCGTCCTCCAGCACCCACTGCTCGAACGGCTCGGCCACCACGGGCCAGGCGTCGTCGACGCCGAACCGCTCGGCCACCATGGCGCGGTCGGTGTCCGTGGTCACCGGGGTGATGCGGTCGACCATGGAGCTCGGAAAGGCGACCTCCGCCTCGATCCAGGCCGCCAGGTCGGCGTCCTTGGCGCGGGCGAACGTGGTGAACGCGCGGCGCGCCACCTCGCCGTTGCCCTGGATGTTGTCGCAGCTCATCACGGTGAACGGTGGCACGCCCCGGTCGCGGCGGCGGCGCAGGGCCTCGGTGACCAGGCCGAACGTCGTCGCCGGGACGGCGCCGTCGGCCAGGTCGGCGGCGACCGCCGGGTCGGCCAGGTCGAACTCGCCGGTCACGTGGTGGATGTTGTACCCACCCTCGGTGACGGTCAGCGAGACGATGCGGACCTCGGGCGAGGCCATCTTCTCCAGCACCGCCTCCGGGTCGTCGGGGGCCAGCAGGTACTCCTTGATCGACCCGATCACGCGCGCCTCCAGGCGCCCGTCCGGGTGCTTGAGCACCAGCGTGTAGAGGCCGTCCTGCGCGGCCAGCGCGTCGCGCATCCGGGCATCGCCCGGCAGCACTCCGACGCCGCAGACCGCCCAGTCCAGCGCCTTGCCCTCGGCCATCAGCCGGTCGAGGTACATCGCCTGGTGCGCGCGATGGAAGCCGCCCACCCCGAGATGGACGATCCCGGTCGTGAGCCGGGACCGGTCATAGGTGGGCACCGTCAGCTCCGCGCCCTGCGGCGCGGACACCACCAGGCTGCCCACGGTCTCCTCGTCGAGTGCCGTCATCGTGCTCCTCCGCCGCCCTTCGACTCCGTTGAACAGCCGCCAGGCTAACAGATGAGCACGATGACAATCACAGATGAGCGTGCAGGGTCAGGGAAGGGCGACCGGGAACGGCTCCGCGAAGTCGGCGGACCGGCTCACCGCGCTCCACCGCTGGTCCGACTCCAGGAGCCGGCGGTCCTGCGCCGCGGACATCTCGGTGGCGTTCACACCGAGCGGCAGGTTGTCGGGCAGGTCGTCGCGCGAGGCCAGCGCGACGAGGATCTGGGCGGCCCGGGCCGGGTCGCCCGCCGCACCCGCGCCGGCCTGGCGCATGCGGGCGTTCATGGCGCCCACGGTGGACTCGTACCCGGCGGGGGCGTCGTGCACGGTCATGGACGCACCGGCCCAGTCGGTGCGGAACCCGCTCGGCTCGACGACGAGCACCTTGACGCCGAACGGCGCCGTCTCGGCGCGGAGCACCCGGCTGAAGCCGTCGATGGCGAACTTCGCCGCCTGGTAGGACGCGATGCCCGGCGAGCCGCCGACCCGGCCGCCCACCGACGAGAACTGGATCACGAGGCCACCGCCCTGCTGCCGCAGCAGGGGGATCGCCGCCTTGGACACGTTGTAGACGCCCCAGAAGTTGGTCTCGAACTGGGTGCGGACGTCGGCGTCGTCCGCCGTCTCGATCGGGGCCACGTTGGCGTAGCCCGCGTTGTTGACGATGACGTCGACGCGCCCGAACCGTGCGGCGGCCTCGGCCAGCGCGGTGCGGGCGCCGTCCTGGTCGGTCACGTCGAGGCGGAGCGGGAGGATCCGCTCGCCGTACTCCGCGACGAGGTCGTCGAGCTGTTCGGGGCGGCGCGCGGTGGCGGCGACCTGGTCGCCGGCGGCGAGCGCGGCCAGGACGAGGGAACGGCCGAAGCCGCGGGACGAACCGGTGATGAACCATGTCTTCTGCATGTCGTTAATAAAACACCGTTGCTCTAACTTACGCAACCCCGTTGCGCTAAGATGTGACCATGACGACTCCCGACTTCCAGCGCGCCCGCTCCCCCGAGGCCAAGCTGCTGCGCGAGGCCGCCATCCTGGACGCCGCCCGCCGGCTGGGCTCCGAGCGCGGCATCCGGGAGGTGACGCTCACCGACATCGCCTCCGCCGTGGACATGCACAAGTCCGCGATGCTGCGGTACTTCGAGACGCGCGAGGAGATCTTCCTGCGGCTCACCGCCGAGGGCTGGCAGGACTGGGCGCCGGCCCTCGCCGCCCGGGTGCGCGCCGTCGCGCGGCCCGACGCCGATGCCGTCGACATCGCCGACGCCGTCGCCGACGCGTTCGCCTCGACCCTGGCGGAGCGCGGGACGTTCTGCGACCTGCTCGCGCAGACGCCGCTGAACCTCGAACGGAACGTGTCGGTCGAGAAGGTGCGGGAGTTCAAGCTGACCACGCGCGACGGCCTGGGCCAGATCGTCCCGGCGGTCCGCGCCGCGCTGCCGGTCCTCACCGAGCAGGACGGCGTCGACCTGGTCGCGGCGGCCACCTCGATGGCGGGCACCTTCCACCAGATCGCCACGCCGGGCCCGGAGGTCGCCGCGCTCTACCGCTCCGACCCGCGGCTCTCGCACGCCCTGGTGGAGGTCGAGCCGCGCCTGGCCCGGATCCTCGGGGCGATGCTGCGGGGGATGCTCGGGCAGGCCGGGCGGTAGGGCCAGGGGCGGGTCAGCCCCGCACCGCCCGGTCGTACCGCCGGGACAGCACCTCCAGGTGGTCCACGAGGCCCTGCGGTCCGGTCACCGTGAAGTCGAGGCCGAGCATGCCGATCCACACGGCCACCGTCTCGATGCTGTCCCCGCCGGTGACCAGCAGGCAGGACGTGTCGTCCCGCGGCTCCACGGTGCCGACGGCCGGGTTGATGCGGTCGAGCACCTCGTGCGCCGGGGCGTGCACGACGATCCGGGTGTGCACCGCCCAGCCCGTCCGGGCCACCTCGCGCACCACGAACTCGGTCAGGTCGAACGGCGGCTCCACGGGCGTGAAGCGGCGTCCGCCGGGCCTGCGCAGCTCCAGCCAGTCCACCCGGAAGGGCTCCCAGCGCCCCGAGCCGACATCCCGCCCCACGAGGTACCAGCGGCGCTGCCACGCCACGAGCCGGACCGGCTCCACCTCCCGCGGCTCCTCGCGGAACCAGAACCGCAGCCCCTGGTGGTCTCGGATCGCCGCGGCCAGCTCGGTGAGCAGCGCCGGGTCGACGACGGGGTCCTCGACGTTGCTGTCGGTGTTCACCGGCCCGGCGTCCGTCGCGTCGCGCAGCGCGGCGACCTGACTCCGCAGCCGGTCCGGCAGCACCTGCTCCAGCTTGCCCAGCGCGCGGGCGCTGGACTCCTCGATGCCCGCCACGGTGTTGGCGGCCCGCAGCCCGACCGCGATGGCGACCGCCTCCTCGTCGTCGAGCACGAGCGGGGGCAGCTTGCCGCCCACGCCGAGGCGGTACCGCCCGCCCGGCCCGCGGACGGAGTCGACCGGGTACCCGAGGTCCCGCAGGCGCGCGACGTCGTTGCGCACCGTGCGGTCGGTGACGTCGAGCCGCGCCGCGAGCTCGGGCCCGGTCCACTCCGCACGCGACTGGAGCAGGCCCAGGAGGGCGAGCAGCCGCCCCGCCGTCGTCGTCATCTGGCTCCTCACCGGCATCTGAAAAAAGATCGGGAAACCGTCAGAATAGAGGAAAGAACTGTTCCTGAACCCCTCGTAGTGTCGGAGACATGAACACCAACGACACCAGCATCCGCCCCTTCCGCATCGACATCCCCCAGGCCGACCTCGACGACCTGAACGACCGCCTCGCCCGCACCCGCTTCGCCCCGGCCGCGCCGGGCGACTCCTGGGACTACGGCACGCCGGAGTCCTACCTGCGCGAGTCGGTCGAGCAGTGGCGCACCTCCTTCGACTGGCGCGCGGTCGAGGAGCGCGTCAACGCGTTCCCGCAGTTCCTGACCGAGATCGACGGCCAGACCGTCCACTTCCTGCACGTCCGCTCGGCCGAGCCGGGTGCGCGGGCGCTGCTCCTGACCCACACCTACCCGGGCTCGGTGCTCGACTTCCTCGACATGATCGGCCCGCTCACCGACCCCGTCGCGCACGGCGGCCGCGCCGAGGACGCCTTCGACGTCGTCGTCCCGTCGATCCCCGGCTTCGGCTTCAGCACCCCGCTGAGCGAGCCGGCCGACGGGGGGACCTGGACCATGGCCCGCGTCGCCCGCACCTGGGACACCCTGATGCGCCGGCTCGGCTACGAGTCCTACGGCACCCACGGCAGCGACGCCGGCGCCATGATCGGCCGCGAGCTGGCGGTGCTCGACCCCGAGGGCTTCCAGGGCGCGCACCTGCTCCAGCTCTTCTCGTTCCCGTCGGGCGCCGACGGCGAGATGGACGGGTTCGGCCCCAAGGAGTTCGCGGCCCTGGAGCACCTGCAGTGGTTCCAGAGCGTGGGCGCGTACAACACGATGAACGGCTCCCGCCCGCAGACCGTCTCCGCGGCGCTCAGCGACTCGCCGGTCGGGCAGCTCGCCTACAACGAGCTGTTCGAGAGCTTCGGCAACGGCACCAGCCTGGTCTCCCGCGAGCAGGTCCTGGCGCAGGTCAGCCTGTACTGGCTCACCAACACGTCGGCCACCTCGACGCGCTACCACTACACGGAGGCTCGGTCCGGCGCGGAGCCGGTGGTGAGCCAAGGCCGGATCGGCGTGGCCGTCTTCGCCGACGACTTCAAGACCATCCGGGCCTTCGCCGAGCGCGACAACGCCCGCATCGAGCACTGGGCCGAGTACCCGACGGGCGGCCACTACGCGGCGATGGAGGTCCCGGACCAGGTCGTCGCGGACATCCGCACCTTCTTCGCCCAGCCCTGACCCCGACCACCCCGTTGAGTGCTGGATTTTCGCCCTTCCCGAGGCTCGGGAAGGGCGAAAATCCAGCACTCAGCGCGTTGTCAGTGGGCGTGGGCCTCCCCGCCCGTGACGCCGTTCAGCTCGTTCGGGGTGACGCCGAGGTCGGCGGACCTCCAGACCTCGCCCGTCTCGACGTCGACCGCGTGGATCGAGTTCGTGGCCGGGTCGGTCACGTACACCGAGCCGTCCAGCGCGAGGATCGCGGGCCGCGGCTCCTGCCACTCGGCCGGCTCCTCCCACTCGTCGATCACCGGGATCGACGTCGTCAGCTCGCCCGACTCCGGGTCGATCACGTGCACCTGGCCGTCCGTGCCGAGCACGAGGGCCTCGCCCTCGTCGCCCCGCGCGAGCGACCGGAAGGTGTACGACGACGGCAGGTCGACCAGCTGGAGGTCGCCGGTCCGCGTGTCGATCAGCGAGACCTGCGTGGGCCGCTCCAGCTCGGCGTCCTTGTCGGTCTTGTAGTCGCCCAGCACGACCGGCGACTCCTCGGTCCCGGCCTGGTTGCCGATGCGGCCGTACGCGTCCGGGGACTCGACCTTGGTGATCTCGCCGTCCGCGTAGACCACCGCGCCGTCCTCGCAGCCGATGACGACGGCCTCGTCGGCGGCCACGGCCTCCCCGTGCACCCCGGGGCACTCGTCGGACGCCGCGATCTCCTTGTCGTCGCCGTCGAGCACCCGGATGCCGGTGCGTGCCTCCTCGGTGCCCTCGGAGACCACCAGGGTGTCGTCGGTCAGCTCGACGGCCACGCCGTGGTGGGCGGACGGCGTCGTGTACTCGCGAGCCGCCGCGTCGGCGTCGGCCACGTGCGCCGAGTCCAGCACGCGCACCAGGCCGGTGCCGTCGTCGAACAGGGCGGTGCGGCCCTCGTGGACCACCACGTGGCCGGGCTCGGTCGCCTCGTAGGCGACGTCGGTGAGCGTCGGCTCGGCCGTCCAGAAGTGGGAGTGGTCGCCGTGGGCCTCGGCCCAGGAGCCCAGGTCGAGAGCCTGGAAGCCGCCGGTCGTGGAGACCATCAGGTGCCGTTCGTCGCCCGCCGCGTTGAGGCGGGTGAAGCCCTCCAGCTCGATCTCGCCCACGGGTTCGAGGCTCATCGCGTCCAGCACCAGGACGCCGCCGTCGTACGTGACCGCGACGCGGGGCGTGCGCGCCTGGGCCTCGGTGGCGTCGGGCGACTCGTGCTCCTCGTGCTCGCCGGCGCCGGCCGGCTCCGAGGCCGAGCCCGACGCCGCGCCCTCCGCGGCGCAGGCGCTGAGCAGGACGAGGGACAGTGCCGCGCCAAGGCCTGCGGCCGCGCGGGTGGGGTGATTTCTCATCATCGGTCGGGCGGCCTGGGCCGCCCGCTCCTTCCATCTAGAATGACAATCATTCTCGTTACCGAGGAGGAGTCAACCAGAAGTGAGAACGATTCTCAAACAACATTCCGTGCTCGGACCAGCGACGACCCTGCCCGGAACACAGGAACCGGGCCCCACGCACCCGGCGGTCGCGCCCTAGGCCGCGACCAGCCGGGCAGACCGCCGCTCCGAGGCGACGCCGACAAGCCGGAGCCTCCTACAGGCTCGAGTAGGCGAGGCAGAAGGCCGCCGCGACGAGCACCGTGCCCCCCGCGGCCAGGCCCACCGGCAGCGTGCCGCGGACCCGGCGCACGAGCAGCCCCACCAGGAGCGCGAGCCCGGCGACGCCGATCACCGTCCAGTAGACGGGGCTGGTCGTCTCCCGGACCACCGTCAGCCCGTACACCGACTCCCCCACCCCGATGCCCGCGAGCAGGGCGGTGCCGAGCGCCGCCCGGACGCCGGTGGCACGCAACCAGGACGCGGCGACGCCCACGAACGGGCCGGCCACCACGCCCACCGCCGAGAACAGGAGCGGGTCGTACACGTAGCCCCGCACCTGGGACGCCACCGTGTACCCGAGCACGAGCAGCACGAAGCTCACCGCGCCGAGCACCGCGGCGGGCGCGGTGCGCGGCCGGGACCAGAAGACGAGCAGGGCCGTGAGCACCGTCCAACCGCTGGCCGAGTTGGCGAACGACGCGAACGCGTCCGGCAGGAACCCCTGGGCGTACGACGTCAGCCCGCCCAGCACGAAGCTCAGGACCACGACGACCGCGGCGCGCGCCACCGGGTGGGACAGGCCCGCGCGGGCGGAGCGGGTCGGGGTGGTCGTGGTCCGGTCGGCAGCGCTCCGGGCGGTCGAGGTCATGGCCACGACGCTAGCGAGCAGAGCCGCCGCCGGCATCGGGCCCAGGGTGGACGCCGTCGTCGTCCCCAGGGTGGATGCCAGGGCGGACGACGGCGGCCGTGTGGCCGGTCGGCCAGCCGGTCAGGCGCGCGGTCGCCGCGCCGGCAGGAGCACCACCAGCACCACGACCAGCGCCAGCGCGACCAGCACCGTGGCACCGGTCAGAGCCGCGCTGACCTGCACGGCGACCTGCGCGGCCACATCCGGACCGGCACCGGACCCCGCGGCGTCCGACCCGCCGCCGGCGTGCGCCGCGACCGCGACGAGGACGCCCAGGCCGAGCGCCATGCCGAGCTGGTGGGCGGTGTTGACGAGGCCGGACGCCGCCCCGGCGTCCTCGGGCGCGACCCCGGCGATGCCGGAGCTCGTCAGCGGCGCGAAGGCGAGGCCCTGACCGGCCCCGACGAGGAGCATCGGGAGGGCGACGGCGGTGAGGTAGGCGTCGTCCGGGCCGACGCGGCTCAGCCAGGCCAGGCCGGCGAGCGTGAGCGCCAGGCCACCGGCCAGCAGCACGGCGCCGGGGATCCTACGCAGCAGCCGCGGGACGGCCAGCGCCACGGCGAAGTTGACCAGCGTCATCGGGAAGAACCCGAGGCCGGCCTGCAGCGGGCTGAGGCCGAGCACGTCCTGGAGGTACTGGGTGGTGAAGTAGAAGAACCCGATCATGGCGCCCAGGAAGAGCAGCCGGGCGGCGTAGGCACCGCTGCGCTCCCGGCTGCGGAAGAGCCGCAGGGGCATGATCGGGTGGGCCGTCCGTGCCTCGTGCAGCACCAGGACGGTCAGCAGCACCAGGCCCGCCGCGAGCGCGCCCAGGGTCACGGGCGAGGCCCAGCCGCGCTCGCCCGACTCGATGATCCCGAGCACGAGCGCGCCCGTGCCGAGGGTCGCGGCGGCCGCGCCGCCGGCGTCGAAGCGGCCGGGGCGCCGCTCGGTCTCGGCCAGGACCCGCCGGGCCACGACGATCATGACCACCGCGATCGGCACGTTGACGAGGAACGCCGCGCGCCACGAGACCCAGTCCGCGAGCGCCCCGCCGACCACCAGCCCGAGGCTGGCGCCGATCCCGGCGGTCGCGCTGTACCAGGCGACCGCGCGGGCCTGGGCGGGGCCCTCGAAGTGCGCGGTGATCAGGGCGAGGGAGGTGGGGGCGACGACGGCGGCGCCGACCCCCTGCAGAGCGCGCGCGGCGATCATCCACCAGCCGGTGGGGGCGAGCCCGATGAGCAGCGAGGCGGTGCCGAAGACCGCCAGCCCCGCGACGAGGAGGCGCCGTCGGCCCAGGAGGTCGCCGGCGCGGGCGCCGAGCAGGAGGAGGCCGCCGAACACGAGGGTGTAGGCGTCCTGCACCCAGGAGAGCGTGGCGGGGTCGAGGCCGAGGTCGGCGCGGATGCTCGGCAGGCCCGTGAAGATCACGGAGTTGTCGAGCAGGATCATGAAGTAGCTGATGAGGATGACGGCGAGGATCGCCGTGGTGCCGGTCGTCGTGGGGGTGCCCACGCGGGGTGCTGCCGTGGTGTGCATGCTGCCTCTCCTGGTGCGTCGCCCCCAGCACACCGCGTGGCGCGCATTCCGGGGAGTCCCGGTCGTTCCGGGTAACGCCAGTGCCTCCCACGTCGGCAGGGGTCGGCTTACCGTGGGGGCATGGGACAGATCGACCACCGCGCCGAGGTCCGCGAGTTCCTCAGCTCGCGGCGGGCCCGGCTCACGCCCGAGCAGGCCGGGCTGCCCGCCTACGGCGGCAACCGGCGGGTCAAGGGCCTGCGCCGCGAGGAGGTCGCGATGCTGGCCGGCGTCTCGGTCGACTACTACGTGCGGATGGAGCGCGGGAACCTGTCCGGCGCCTCGGACGGCGTGCTGGACGCCCTGGTCGGGGCGCTGCAGCTCGACGAGGCGGAGCGCGAGCACCTGTTCACGCTGGCCCGCTCGGCGGGCTCGGGCAAGGCCCGGCGGGGCCGGGCGCCGACGACGGTGCGCCCCGCCGTCCAGCAGGTGCTCGACGCGATCAGCGACGCGCCCGCGTGGGTGCGCAACGGGCGCCACGACATCGTCGCGATGAACCGCCTGGCTCGCGCCCTGTACGCGCCGGTCCTCGCCGACCCGCGCCGTCCGGCGAACACCGCGCGGTTCGTCTACCTGGACCCCGCCGCCCGGGACTTCTTCGTCGACTGGGAGCGGATCGCCAAGGACTCCGCCTCGTACCTTCGCCTGGAGGCGGGGCGCAACCCGCACGACCCGGCGCTGATCGAGCTCGTCGGCGAGCTCTCCACGCGGAGCGAGCTGTTCCGCCGGCGCTGGGCCTCGCACGACGTGCGCCTGCACCGCAGCGGGTTCAAGCGGCTGCGGCATCCCGTGGTGGGGCAGCTCGACCTGACCTTCGAGTCGATGGAGCTCCCGTCGGAGCCGGGGCTGGTGCTGAACGTCTACACCGCGCCGGCGGGCTCGCCGGCGGCGGACGGCCTGGCCCTGCTGGCCTCCTGGGCCGCGACGCAGGACGCCGCCGAGCTCACCGAGCAGCCGGGTGCCTCCGTGGAGGAGCTGCGGGGCTGAGCGTCCCGGCTGGCACCGCCGGTCGCCGCCGGTCGCCGTCAGTCGCCGGCGGGCGGCACGCTCGCTGAGTCGGCCGCGGCGTCGTCGGCGAGCAGGACCCGGCGCAGGAGGTCCGTCAGCGTCGCCAGCTCCTCCGTGCTGAGCACGGCCAGGTCGGCCGCCTCGCCGACGCGGGCGCCCTCGATCAGCTCGGCCGCGAGGCGCTCGCCCGGGGGTTCGAGCCGTACCTGCTGACGGCGGCGGTCCCCCGGGTCGCGGACCCGGCTGACCAGGCCCGCCTCCTCGAGCCGGTCGAGGTAACCGACCAGGTGACTGCGGTTGAGGCCGAGCCGGTCGGCGAGCTCGTGCTGGCTGAGCGGGCCGAGGTCGTGCAGCCCCGTGAGCACCGCGAAGTGCGGCAGCCGGAGCCCGTGCCGCGCGAGGTTCGCGACGAGCGCGCGGTGGCCGATGCGCGAGACATGCCCGGCGAGATAGGAGGGCAGGCCCAGCAGCGTCGGGGGTCGGCCCGCGGGTTGTTCCACGGGGCGACACTATCAGCCAGTCGTTACATGATGTAATGATGTCGCTATGACATCAACTCGTGAGGCGGCCCGCCAGGGCACCGCCGGACCGTTCGTCGCGCTGCTGCTGGCGGTGCTCTCGTTCTCCCTGCTGCAGACCATGGTCGTGCCGGCGCTGCCCGACCTGCAGCGAGAGCTCGACGTCTCGCCGACGACGACGGCGTGGCTGATCAGCTCGTTCCTGCTCACGTCGTCGGTGGGCACGGTGCTCATCGGCCGCCTGGGCGACATGTTCGGCAAGCGCCGCCTGCTGCTCGTGAGCCTGGCGATCCTCGCGGCCGGGACGCTGCTGGCCGCCCTCGCCGGTGCGCTGCCCGGGTCGATCGGCGTGCTCGTCGCCGCCCGAGCGGTGCAGGGGCTGGGCGCCGGGACGTTCCCGCTGGCGTTCGGGATCGTGCGCGAGACGTTCCCGCGGGACCGCGTGCCCGTGGCGATCGGCACCGTCAGCGCGATCTTCGGCATCGGCTTCGGGGTGGGCCTGGTGGTGCCCGGCCCGATCATCGACGCGCTCGGCTGGCCGTGGCTGTTCTGGGCCGCGCTCGTCGTGGTCGTCCTCGCCCTGGTCGCGGTCGCGGTGTTCGTCGCCCGCGACCTCCCGGGGCTCGGCGGCCGGGTCGACTGGGCCGGCGGCGGCGTGCTGACCGTCACGCTCACGGCCCTGCTGCTGGCGATCAGCCAGTCCCGCCTCTGGGCACCCGGCGTCGTCGTCGCCCTGGCCGCCGTGGCGGTCGCCGCGTTCGCCGGCTTCGTGGTGCTGGAGTCGCGCCTGAGCGCGCCGCTGGTCGACCTGCGCGTGCTGCGCCGCCGGACGCTCGTCACCGCGAACCTCACCGCCCTGATCATCGGCTTCGGCATGTACGGCGCGTTCACCCTGGTGCCGCAGCTCGTCCAGACCCCCGCGGAGGCGGGGTACGGGTTCGGCGCCACCGTGACCGAGTCGGGGCTCTACCTCCTGCCCATGGCCGTGACCATGCTCTTCGCCGGACCGCTCGCCGGGCGCCTGGGCCCGCGCATCGGGTTCACCGCGACGCTGGTCGCGGCCTGCGCCATCGGCGCGGTCGGCTTCGCGGCCTTCGCCGTGGGGCACCAGCACCCCTGGGCCGTCGCCACGGGAGCCGGCGTGCTGGGCGTCGGCATCGGCTTCGCCTTCTCGTCGCTCGCCAACGTGGTGGTCGGCGCCGTCGAACTGCACGAGACCGGGGAGGCCACGGGCGTGAACACCATCGTGCGGACCATCGGCGGCTCCCTCGGGGCGCAGGTCGCGACCGCCGTCGTCGGCGCGACGACGCTCGCGGGCACCGGGCTGCCCACCGCGGCCGGCTACACGACGGCGTTCGCCGTATCAGCCGTCGCGCTCGTGGCGGCGGCGCTCGTCGCGCTGGCCGGAGGCCGTGGACGGACAAGGTGACGCAAGATCTCCCGCCCCGCGGGCCAGACACCGAGCCCGCTCGCGCCGTTCACGTGCCCGGCCGGGCCGATCCCGACCGCCTCGGCTCCCCAGACCGCCGCCAGGCCCCGCACCCAGGCGGGGGACGCGTAGGGGTCGTCGTCCGAGACGACGACGGTGACCGGCACCGGCAGCCGGCGTCGGACCGCCCGGAACCCACCCGCCGTGGCACCGGCCGGGAACGCCGGCCCGGCCGGGTCGGGGACGGCCACGAGCAGCGCGCCGGCCACCTCGCCCGGCTCGCGCCCGTCCCGCCGGCGCCCGCCCGACCCACGGCCGTCCCGTCGCGGGACCTCCGCCAGCCACGAGGCGACCGCGAGGCAGCCCAGGCTGTGCGCCAGGAGGACCACCGGCCCCTCGCCGTCCGCCACCACGCGGTCCAGTGCGTCGGCCCAGTCGCGGGCGTCGGGGGTGTCCCACGACGCCGGCCGGAACCTGGTCGCGGGCAGATCGCGCTCCCAGTGCGTCTGCCAGTGCTCGACGCCGGAGCCGCCGTACCCCGGCACGGTCACGTACCTCATCGGCCCGCCTCTGCCCGCTCGCGGGCCGCCGTCACGAACGCGTCGACCACGGGGTGAGGCTGTGCGTCCGCGAGCTCGGGCTGGAACGCGGTGCCCAGCCAGAACGCCTCCCCCGGCAGCTCGACCACGCGCGGTTCGCCCTCGGGGCTCGTCCCGGACAGCACCAGCCCGGCCTCGACCAGCGGCGCGGCGTCGGCGGCCGTCAACCCGAAGGAGCAGTGGAAGCGCTCGAAGCTCCGTTCGCCCAGGGCCGCCGACGCCCGCGTGCCGGGCTGGGTGTCGACCTGGCCGCTGCGCCCTTTCAGCGAGCAGGCCAGCTCGGTGATCAGCGCGGACGACGCCGGACCGCCGGCCGCCCGACCGCCCCCACCACCGCCCGCGCTCTCCGCGTGCCGCGCCGCGAGCCCCGCCACGTTGCGCGCGAGCTCCAGCACCATGTGCTGGTAACCGCCGCACGTGCCGAGCAGCGGCACGCCGCCGGTCCGGGCGGCCCGGATCGCATCGATCACGCGGTCCTCGTCGGCGTACGGCGACCCCGGGACCACCCAGACGCCGTCGAACGCCGCGGCCTCGTGGGGCACCAGGTCGGTGGTCGCCAGCCAGTGCAGGTCGACGTCGTCGTACCGGGCGGCGATCTGTGGGATCCGCTCGTGGGCCCGGACCGCCGTGGAGCGGTCGCCGACGAGAGCGATGCGTGCTGGACTCATGCGCTCATGCTGGAGCCCGCCCGAGCATCACGTCCAACGATGATCGGCGATGCCGGGATCAGGATTGCTGATGCACGCGGGATACTGGGCCTCGTGGACACCCGTGCCCTGCTCAGCCTGGCCACCGTCGCCGAGACCGGCTCCTTCTCCCGCGCCGCGACCCGGCTGGGATTCACCCAGTCCGCCGTCTCGCAGCACGTCGCCGGGCTCGAGCGGGCGGCGGGCACGCCGCTGCTGACCCGGCGCCCCACCGTCACCCCGACCCCCGCCGGCCTGGAGTTCCTGCGGCACGCCCGGCAGATCCTGGCGCACGAGCAGGCCGCACGCGCCGCCGTCGGACGCGTGCTCGGACGCGACCAGGACGCGCCCGTCTCGGTGGCACTCACCCCGGCCACGGAGCACCTCGCACCGATGGGCGGCCGGCTCGCCGCCGTCACGGTGGACGACGCCGCGGGCGCGAGCGCCGCGCTCACCGCGGGCCGGGCCGATGTCGCCGTCGTCGACGGGATCGCCGCACCGGGCGACCCGCTGCCCGGATCCAGCCCGGAGCTGGAGGTCCGGGTCATGGCGGAGGCGCCGATCGCCGTGCTCCTCCCGGCCGACCACCCGTTGGCGGCACGCGAGCGCCTCGACCTGGCCGCACTCGTCGACGCCCGCTGGCTCGACACGGTCGGCACCACCTGCTCGACGGCGGAGCTGGCGTCCGCGGCCCGGCTCCCGCTGCGCCGGGGCGCCGCCTACTCCGGCACCTCGGCGCACACCGTCGCGGCGCTCGTCCGCGCCGGCCACGGGCTGCACGCCGCACCGGCGGGCGTGCCGCCCGCCGGACTTGCCGTCGTGCCGATCGGCGCCCCGCGGCTGGTGCACCGAGTCGAGGTGCGCACCCACGCGGCGCCACGCGCGGTGGTCCGCGCACTGGCCGACGCCGTCGGAGCCGACACCGTGGAAGCCGGTCGCTGAGGGACCGAGGACCGAACCGCGCTACCCAGCGGAAGCCTCGACCGGCTCGACCGGCTGCCGGAGGATCGTGCGCTGCTTCTCCGGCGCGACCCTGCGGAAGTCGCTGAGGTAGATCTCGTGGTGCCTGCCCGTCCTGCGCAGGCCGTGGGCCGGGATGAACTCGTCGTGCATCCGCGCGAGCGTGGCCGCCTCGGCGTCGAAGGAACCGACGTGCAGCGTCTGCACGCAGCGCCCCTCGGACAGGGTCTCCAGGCGGACGTCGTCGAGCCGGGCCGGGCCGCCCTTGGCCCGGACCTGCTCCACCGCGGCGGCGAAGGCCTCCTGGTCCGTCCAGTCCGGGACCAGGATCAGCAGCGTCCAGTCCCAGCGGGACTTGTCGCGCGCCGTCGTGAAGGCGTCCATGTCCTCGGCCCACCACTGGCCCTCCAGCGGCATGACGACGTAGTCGCGCCCGAGCTCGCGCTTGCTGGCGAACTTGAGTGTGTAGGCCACGGGGTACAGCGCCTCGACCGCCTCGGTGAAGGCCGGCGAGGTGTTCGGGTCGCCGTGCCCGTCGATCATCAGATAGCGCAGGTCGGGCACGTCGACGACCCGGAACTGGTCCCGCTTGGCCTGGTAGGCGTCGAGGGTCTTCTTGAGGTCGGTCTTGTCGGCCATGGGCACCTCGCGGGTCGGGGATCCGGCGTCGGCCCCGTACCGAGGGCCCCGGATCGGAAGGTTCCGTACCAGGGACAGTAGCGGCCGGCCGGCGGGCCGGACCACAGCATGTGAACGACCCAGCGGCCCTTACCTAGCGACTGGTAGGTTTCCGGCGTGCGAACACAGACCGACAGGAGCGCCCGATGACCAGCGTCCACGACACGTCCGCCCCGGCACAGGCCTACCTCGACCCCGGCCTCCCCGTCGCGGAGCGGGTGGCCGACCTGCTGGCCCGGATGTCCGTGGCGGAGAAGGTGGGGCAGATGCTCCAGCTCGACGCCCGCGGTGACTACGAGGGCGACATCCTGCGCAAGCACGTGGGATCGATCCTGCACACCTCGCCGCACCGGGTGGGCCTCGCGCACGACCTGGTGGAGCAGACCCGGCTGCGCATCCCGCTGCTGGTGGGCGAGGACTGCATCCACGGGCACTCGTTCTTCGAGGGCGCGACCATCTTCCCGACGCAGCTCGGGATGGCCGCGACCTGGGACCCCGCGCTGGTGGAGCAGGCCGCGCGGATCACCGCCGTCGAGGCGTCCGCGACCGGTGTGCACTGGACCTTCAGCCCCGTGCTGTGCATCGCCCGCGACCTGCGCTGGGGGCGGGTGGACGAGACGTTCGGCGAGGACCCGTACCTGATCGGCGAGCTCGCCTCGGCGATGGTGCGCGGCTACCAGGGCTCCGGCCTGTCCGACCCGACGGCGATCCTGGCCACCGCCAAGCACTTCGCGGGGTACTCCGAGACGCAGGGCGGGCGCGACGCGTCCGAGGCGGACATCTCCCGGCGCAAGCTGCGGTCCTGGTTCCTGCCCCCGTTCGAACGGGTCGCCAAGGAGGGCTGCGCGACCTTCATGCTGGGCTACCAGTCGATGGACGGCGTGCCGATCACGATCAACGACTGGCTGCTCAACGACGTGCTGCGCGGCGAGTGGGGCTACACCGGCACGCTGATCACCGACTGGGACAACGTGGGCCGCATGGTCTGGGAGCAGAAGGTCCAGCCCGACCACGCCCACGCCGCGGCAGCGGCCGTCCGGGCCGGCAACGACATGGTGATGACCACCCCGCAGTTCTTCGAGGGCGCCCAGGAGGCCATCGACCAGGGCCTGCTCGCCGAGTCCGACCTCGACCGCGCCGTGGCCCGGATCCTGACGCTGAAGTTCGAGCTCGGCCTGTTCGAGAACCCGCGCCGGCCCACCCTCGACCGCGACGCGGCGCTCATCGGCTCCGCCGCGCACGCCGCCGTGAACCTCGACGTGGCGCGGCGGTCGCTGGTCCTGCTGCGCAACACCGACGCCGCGCTCCCGTTCGCCGGCGGCTTCACCGGCGTCGACGACGGCGGCCGCGCGGCTGGTCCCGCGGACGACCGGCCCCGGCGCATCGCCGTCGTCGGGCCGCTGGCCGATGCCGCCCAGGCCCAGCTCGGCGACTGGGCCGGCAGCTCGGGCCAGGCCGACTGGCTGCCCGACGGGCACCCGCGGGACATGATCACCACCGTGCTCGACGGGCTGCGCACCCTGACGCCGCAGGACTGGACGGTCACCAGTGCGCTCGGCGCCGAGATCGTCACGCTGGTCTCGCCGCCCGAGGGCGACACCCTGCCCGACGGCCAGCCCCGCCCCAAGATCGCCGTCCCCCGCGACCCCGACCCCGAGCTGATCGCCGAGGCCGTGGCCCAGGCGCAGGCCGCCGACCACGTCGTGGCCGTGGTCGGCGACCAGGTCGAGCTGGTCGGCGAGTACAAGTCCACCGCGACGCTGGAGCTCGTGGGCGGGCAGGTCGCCCTCCTGGACGCGCTGGCCGCGACCGGGACGCCGATGGTCGTGGTGGTCATGGCGTCCAAGCCACTCGTGCTGCCGGAGTCCGTGCTGAACGCCGCAGCGGTGATCTGGACGGCCAACCCGGGCATGGAGGGCGGCCGGGCGGTCGCCGAGCTGCTGCTCGGGCTGGTCGAGCCGTCGGGCCGGCTGCCGATCTCGTTCGCCCGCCACGTGGGCCAGCAGCCGGTGTACTACAACCAGATCCGCGGCCAGCACGGCTCCCGGTACGCCGACCTGACACAGGAGCCCGCCTTCGTGTTCGGCCAGGGCCTGTCCTACAGCACGGTGGAGTACTCCGACCTCACGGTGCGGGACGCCGAGCTGGGCCCGGACGACACCGTCCGCGCCCGGGTGACCCTGACCAACACCGGGACCCGCCCGGCGCGCGAGACGGTACAGGTCTACGTCAGCGACACCGTGACGTCCGTGAGCTGGACCGACAAGGAGCTCAAGGCCTACCGCCAGGTCGACGTCGCCGCCGGACGGAGCGTCGAGGTCGAGCTCGACCTGCCGGTGGCGGACTGCACGATCGTGAACAGCGCCGGCGACCGGGTGGTCGAGCCGGGCGGTTTCGAGCTGCTCGTCGGCTCGTCGTCGCGCGACGCGGACCTGCTGCGGGCGCCGTTCACGGTGGTCGGCACCCCCGCTTTGGTCTCCGGGCCGGGATCGGTCTAGACTGACGGCGCTCGCCCACCTGGGCGAACACCGTTCGGGGCTGTGGCGCAGCTGGTAGCGCACCTGCATGGCATGCAGGGGGTCGGGGGTTCGAGTCCCCCCAGCTCCACCGATCGGAAGAGCCGGGACATCGTGGATGTCCCGGCTCTTCTGTTTCCGCCCGTGCCGCGATGCCGGCGCCGCGGTCACGCCGGCGTGAGGAGACCCCCGGTCGTCGCCCGCGCCCGGTCGAGCCGCGCGCCGACGTCGGCCCAGTTCGCGAGGTTCCAGAACGCCTTCACGTACTCCGCCTTGACGTTGAGGTAGTCCAAGTAGAACGCGTGCTCCCACATGTCGAGCATGAGCAGCGGGGTGATCCCCAGCGGCACGTTCGCCTGCTGGTCGAAGAGCTGGAACACCAGCAGCCGCCCGCCGATGCTGTCCCAGCCGAGCACCGCCCAGCCCGAGCCCTGGATGCCGGTGGCCGTGGCGGCGAAGTGCGCCTGGAACGCCGCGAAGCTGCCGAACTGGTCGGCGATCGCCGCCGCGAGCTCGCCCGTGGGCTCCCCGCCGCCGTCGGGCGAGAGGTTGTTCCAGAACACGGTGTGGTTGGTGTGGCCGCCCAGGTTGAACGCGAGATTCTTCTCGTGCAGGTTCACCGCGGCCAGGTCGCCGCTCTCCCGGGCCCCGGCCAGCGCGTCGAGCGCGGCGTTGGCGCCGGCCACGTACGCGGCGTGGTGCTTGTCGTGGTGCAGCTCCATGATCCGCCCGCTGATGTGCGGTTCGAGCGCGGCGTAGTCATAGGGCAGGTCAGGCAGGGTGTAGACGGGCATTTCCGAGTCCTCTCGTCGAGTGCTTCCGACGCTAGAACCTCAACCGCGGTTCAGGTCAACGGACCTGGACGGGACGCGGTGGTGATCGTCGACACACCCGGGTTGAACCCACGTGCGGGCTCGAGCCGGGGAACGAGAAAAGCCGCCGATTCGCACCCTCGTGCGAATCAGCGGCCTTCAGCGGGTGGAGCTGGGGGGACTCGAACCCCCGACCCCCTGCATGCCATGCAGGTGCGCTACCAGCTGCGCCACAGCCCCAGATTGGTCTCTCCCAGCTGTTCGGCCGGGCGAGCGTCGTTAGTCTATGCAGACCGACGCCAGGGACCAAATTCAAACCGGAGTGCGCTCGGTCACTGCCGGGCCTCGGGCCCGGACTGCCACGTGTCGAGCGGGTACCCGGCCCCCACGTTGTGCGCGACGAGGCGCCACGCCGGGACCGCCCCCGGCCCGGAAGCGCGCAGGTGCGACCAGTGCACGTTGTGCAGGCCGTGCAGCCCGCGCCACGTCGCCGGTTCGAGACCCAGCAGGCGGGTGATCGCCTGCGTGATCGCCGATCCGTGCGAGACCACCACGAGCGTCTCCCCCGAGCCCAGGGACCCGGCGTGCCGCAGCACCGCCTCCTCCATGCGCCGGGCGGTGACCGCCTTGGACTCCACACCGTTCGCCTCGGGCTCGCCGCCGCTGCGCCAGACGGCGTGCTCCTCGGGCCAGCGCCCGGCGATCTCGGAGTCGGTCATCCCCTCCCACTCGCCGAACGACCGCTCGCGCAGCCCGGCGTCGGTCACGACCTCCAGGTCGAGGTGCCGTGCGTACGCGACGGCCGTGTCCCGGGCCCGCTGCAGGTCGCTGGAGACCACGAGGGACGCCTTGTGCGACGCGGCCAGCGCCGTGGCGCCCTGCTCCGCCTGCCAGCGGCCGACCTCGTCGAGCGGGATGTCGATCTGGCCCTGCAGGCGCAGGCCGGCGTTGTATGCCGTGCGCGCGTGACGCAGCAGCACGATCGTTCCTGCGGTCACAGGCGGGAGTCCCCGGCCAGGTGGATCGCGCCGTCGTCGGGGTCGCGGTACTCCGCCGCGTCGCCGCCGCCCTGGGCGTCCTCGGGCAGCGGGATGGCCGGGCAGTCCTTCCACAGGCGCTCGAGCGCGTAGTAGGTCCGGTCCTCGGCGTGCTGCACGTGCACCACCACGTCGCCGAAGTCGATGAGCACCCACCGCGCCTCGGACTTGCCCTCGCGCCGGATCGGCTTGACACCCTCCTTGAAGAGCGCCTCCTCGACGGCGTCGACGATCGCGGAGACCTGACGCTCGCTGGCGCCCGACGCGATGAGGAAGACGTCGGTCAGCACGAGCTGCTCGCTGACGTCGAGCGCGATGATCTCCTGCGCCTTGATGTCGCTCGCCGCCCGCGCCGCGATGATCGCGAGCTCCGTGGCCCGCTCGGTCGCCGTCATGCCGCATTACCTCCCATGAAGCCGGGCAGCCCGCCCGGCAGGGTGCCCAGCAGGGCCGCCGCCTGGTCCGTCGGGTACCCGGGGCTGTCCCCCTCGAGCACGAGCTTCCAGATCAGGAGGCCGAGCACGAACGCCACGACCACCAGGATGATGTAGTGCAGCCAGGTGTACTGGGGGCCCTCGTCCTCTTCCTCCCACTCCTCCTCCGCCTCACGGCGGGAGGTACGGGACGGGGCGATGGGGCCGGCACCGAACTGGCCGGGCGAACCGGGGTGCTGCTGACCGGGGCCACCCATCTGCCCCGGGCCGCCGATCTGACCGGAGCCGGGACCACCCGGGGCACCGGGGACGGGCTGACCGCCCGGGGCGCCACGACGTCCGGGGAACGGCGAGCCGGGGGCCGCGGGCGCACCGCCCGAGGGCACCGACGGCGGGGCTGCCGGGCCACCGGCCTCCCACGGAAGCGCGGGCGCGGCGCCCGAGACGGCGCCGCTGGGCGGGGCACCGGCCGGACGGCCCGGCGCACCCGGGCGCTGCTGGCCGA
>NZ_JARVSD010000031.1 GCF_030209445.1 Promicromonospora sp. MEB111 | reverse complement strand
GGTGACAGCCGCGGCGGCCGCGGCCCGGGCGTCCGCGCGGGCCAGCCGGGACGAGCTCGACGTGCTGCGCACCGCGGGCGTGCTCGACGCCGGCGCGCTCGGCCTGGTCCTCGTGCTCGACGCGCTCGTCGTCGCGGCTGCCGGTGCGGCCGGAGCCGGCGGACCGGCCCTCGGCGACCCGGACGCAGGCGGAGTGTCAGTGGTGCGCGGCAGCATGGACGCCGTGACCCTGGACCAGCTTCTCGACGCCGGTGCGCTGCCGCGCGTGCCGGGCGCGGGCGACGCCCTGTCGTCGGCGCCCGGCGGCGAGGCCGAGCCGCACGGTGCCGGCTCGGGCGCCCTCGAGCTCATGTTCGTCCTCACCGGCCCCGCCGGTGAGCAGGCCGACACGGTTGCCGCCGGGCTGCGCGGCGCCCTCGCCGAGGTGGGCGACTCGGTGGTCGTCGTCGGCGGGGACGCGGGTACCGGCACGGCGGTCTGGCAGGCCCACGTGCACACCGACCACCTGGACAGGGCGCTCGCGATCGCGGCCGACGCCGCACGGACGGGCACGCTCGCGCAGGTGCACGTGCGGCACCTCGCGGCGGCCGGCCAGCACGAGTGGGGCGTGGTGGCCGCCACGTCGGCGCCCGGGCTGGCCGGAGAGCTCGCGCACGCGGGCGCCGTCGTCCTCCTCACGGGCGGGGTCGGCGCCACCGTGGAGGACCTGGTGGCCGACGACGTCGAGCGGGCCGCCGCCTCGACCGGTGCCCGGCGGGTGCTGCTCCTGGGGGCACCCGGGGTGACCGCGGGGACCGGTGCGCTCGACGTCGACGAGCTGATCACCGTGCCGTCGGCCACCGACGTGCACGCCGTCGTGGCGCTCGCGGCGCTCGGCACGCTGCTGCCGGTCGGACTGCCGGACCAGGCCGGCGACCCCGTCGACGCGCACGCCGTCGTGGGCGAGGCCCTCGCCGGGCTGACCGTCCACGACACATCCGCCGCGGCCGCCGTCGACGTGCTGGAGCAGGCTGCCGGACCGGGCACCATCGTGGTGACGGCGCTGCTCGACGCCGGAGTGCCCGGCGACCTGGCCGACGGGCTCGCCGCCGCTCTCGGCGGGTGCGCGCCGGACGCCGAGCTCGTGGTCCTGTCGACCGGCCGCCCGGGCGACGGGGTGCATCTCGGCGCGGAGACCGTCGCGCCGGAGCCGGAGGTGGACGCATGAGCGAACGGGTGGACGAGCGACTGGAGCGCGCGTTCGACAAACGGACCGCGACCGCCCTGGGCAAGCTGGGGCTGACGACCGTGGGCGACCTGCTGGGCCACTACCCGCGCCGGTACGCCGACCCGGGCGCGCTCACGGACATCGCGGCCCTCGAGGTGGGCGAGCACGTGACGATCCTCGCGCGGGTCGAGCAGGCGACCGTGCGCCCCATGCGCAACCGCAACGGGGCGCTGATGGAGGTGGTGGTGACGGACGGCACCAGCCGCCTGTCGCTCACATTCTTCGGCAAGCACCGCGGCTCGCTCTACAACCACGAGAAGCGCCTGGTCCCGGGCGCGAAGGGCCTGTTCACGGGCACCGTCGGCCTGTACCGGGGAACCCGCCAGCTCACCCACCCGGACTTCACGCTGATGGGCGAGGAGTCCGACCTCGACAGCGACGAGGCGCTGCTGGAGCACGCCACCAAGCCCATCCCGATCTACCCGGCGGCCGCGGGCATCCCGAGCTGGAAGGTCCAGGGCGCGCTGCGCGTCGTGCTGGACACGCTGACCGACGCCGACGTGCCGGACCCGGTGCCCGACGAGGTGCGGCAGCGCCAGGGCCTGCCGGGACGGGCCGCCGCCCTGCGCAGCCTCCACCGGCCCGCCACGCTGGAGGAGGCGTACCAGGCCCGGCACCGGATGCGGTTCGAGGAGGCGTTCGTGCTGCAGGCCGCGCTCGCGCAGCGGCGGGCCCGCACCGCCGCCGAGGACGCGACCGCCCGGCCGCCGCTGCCGGCGGGGCAGCGGGGCATCCTCGCGGACTTCGACGCGTCCCTCCCGTTCGCGCTCACCGACGGCCAGCGCCAGGTCGGCGACGAGATCGCGGCCGAGCTCGCCCGGCCCCGCCCGATGCACCGGCTGCTGCAGGGCGAGGTGGGCAGCGGCAAGACGGTGGTCGCGCTGCGGGCCATGCTCCAGGTGGTCGACGTCGGCGGCCAGGCGGCCCTGCTCGCCCCCACCGAGGTGCTCGCCGCGCAGCACGCCCGCACCCTGCGCGCCCTGCTGGGCCCGCTGGCCGACGGCGGCACCCTGTTCGGCGCCGAGCGCGCGGGCGCCAGCACCCGGGTGGCGCTCCTGACCGGCTCGCTCGGCGCGAAGGCCCGCAAGGAGGCGCTGCTGCAGGCCGCCAGCGGGGAGGCCGGCATCGTGGTCGGCACGCACGCGCTGCTGTCGGAGCAGGTGCAGTTCGCCGACCTGGGCCTCGTCGTGGTGGACGAGCAGCACCGGTTCGGTGTCGAGCAGCGGGACGCGCTGCGCGCCAAGGGGCGCGTGTCGCCCCACCTTCTGGTCATGACCGCTACCCCCATCCCGCGCACCGTCGCGATGACGGTGTTCGGCGACCTGGAGACGTCGTCCCTCACGGAGGTGCCGGCCGGGCGCGCGGGCATCACGACCGTCGCGGTTCCCGCGGGGAACGTCCGCTGGACCGACCGCACCTGGGCCCGCGTGCGCGAGGAGGTCGACGCCGGCCGCCGCGCCTACGTCGTGTGCGCGCGGATCCACCCGGACGAGGAGAACGACGAGAAGAACGGCCAGAAGCCGAAGGTCCCGGCCAAGGACTTCGACGACGTGCCGGAGTTCCTGGACCCCGCGGACCCCGGCGCCGCGGGCGCCGCGGACCGGCCGCCGCTGCGGGCCGCGCTCGAGGTGGTCGAGGAGCTGCGCTCGCGGCCGGAGCTTGCCGGGATCGAGATCGGTGTGCTGCACGGGCAGATGCCGCCGGACCAGAAGGACGCCGCCATGGCCGCCTTCGCCTCCGGGGCGGCACCCGTGCTGGTCTCCACCACGGTGGTCGAGGTGGGCGTGGACGTCCCCGAGGCCACGGCCATGGTGATCTTCGACGCCGACCGGTTCGGCATCTCCCAGCTCCACCAGCTCCGCGGCCGGGTCGGGCGCGGCAGCGACCCCGGCCTGTGCCTCCTGGTCTCCGACGCCGAACCCGGCACACCCGCCTTCGCCCGGCTGGAGGCCATGACGCAGACCACCGACGGTTTCAAGCTCGCCAACCTCGACCTGGAGCTCCGCAGCGAGGGTGACGTGCTCGGCGCCGCGCAGTCCGGCCGGGCCAGCTCGCTCCGCCTGCTCCGCGTGGTCAAGGACGCCGGGCTCATCGAGGAGGCCCGCACCGCGGCCGCCGACGTCGTGGCGGCGTCCCCCGATCTCACCGAGTTCCCAGAGCTGGCGCGCGCCATCCGCGCGCAGCTCGACGAGGACCAGGAAGAGTTCCTGGAGCGCACCTGACGGTGCCTGACCGGTCTGACCTGGTCGGACGGCGGTGCCGGGTCGAGGCCTACCACGAACGGGATGACTCACTCCTTACGCCCGAAACATACAACCGATAGAGTCCCCGCCCGTGACGGTCGATGCGAGGCACGCGATCCACACGGGCAGGCCCGCGAAGACCGCGTGGCAGCGCGGGAGGCTGCTCGCGCTCGGATCCGTCCTCGCCGCCCTGCTCCTCGTGGCCCACGAGTACGTGCCCAACCGCTGGGGAGACCTCGGCAGCCTCGTCCAGTCCTTCCTGCCCTGGCTCGGTCTCGCGGTGCCGCTCGGCATCCTCGCGGCGCTGCTGCGGCGGTCGGCGCTCGCGGTCCTCGCCGTCCTGCTGCCGCTGGCGGCCTGGATCTGGGTCTTCCTGCCGCAGATCCGTGCCGAGGCCGCCGCGCCGGGCGACCTGACCGTGGTGCAGCACAACGTGAGCGACACCAACACCGACGTCGAGGGCACCGCCGAGGTGCTGCTCGCGGCCGAGCCGGACGTCGTGACGCTCACCGAGGTGTCCGACACGACGGCGGACCAGTTCACCCAGGCGTTCGCGGAGACGCTGCCGCACCACGAGACCCAGGGCACCGTCGGGATCTGGTCCCGGTACCCGCTCAAGGGGGCCCAGGCCGTCGACATCCGGCCCGAGGGCGTCGACGCGTCCTGGGACCGCTGCCTGCGCGTGGTGATCCAGCGCGAGGGCGCGGGCGTCGCGCTGTTCGTCGCGCACCTCCCGTCCGTCCGGTTCGGCACGGGCGGCTTCGAGACGGACCTGCGCAACGCGAGCGGGCAGCGGCTCGCAGATGCGGTCGACGCCGAGCAGACCGAGACGGTCATCGTTGCGGGGGACCTGAACGCGGTGCTGGCCGACGACGCGATCGCGCCGCTGACCAACCTCGTCACCGCGCCGACCACCGGGTTCGAGTTCACCTATCCCGCGGTGTTCCCGGTGGCGCAGATCGACCACGTCCTGGCCCGCGGCGCCACGGTGACGGAGGTCCGCGCCCTGCCCCGCACGGCCAGCGACCACCTCCCGGTCGTCGCCTACGTCGACACCCCCTGGTCCTGACCCCCCAGCCCCCGCCCGAACCGCTGAGTGCTGGATATTCGCCCTTTTTCGTGTGCCAGAAGGGCAAATATCCAGCACTCAACGGTTCGGCGGGCGGGTTAGGGTCGTGGGCGTGACCAGGATCGTTGCGGGATCGGTGGGCGGGCGGTCCATCGCGGTGCCCGCGAAGGGCACCCGCCCCACCAGCGACCGAGTCCGCGAGGCGATCTTCTCCCGGCTGGAGCACCTCGACGTGCTCGACGGCGCCCGCGTGCTCGACCTCTACGCCGGCTCCGGCGCGCTCGGGCTGGAGGCCGCCAGCCGCGGAGCGGTCGCGGTGACCCTCGTGGACAGCGCGCGCGCCGCGGCCGACGTCGCGCGCAAGAACGTCGCCGCCCTCGGCCTGACCGGGGTGCGCGTCACCACGGAGAGCGCCGAGCGGTTCGCGGCCGCGCTGGCGGGCCGGGTCGCCGGTGCGGCGGGCGTGGCGCGCGCGGCGGGCGGTGCTGCGGGCACGGCGGGCGCGGGCGGTGCGGCGGGCGCGGGCGGCGTTACGGCCGTCCCGGGCGGCGGCGTCGGCGGGCTCGACCTCGTCTTCCTCGACCCGCCCTACGACCTCGCGGAGGACGACCTCGCCGTCGTCCTGACGCACCTCGCGACGCCGGGAGTGCTCGCCGACGGCGCCGTCGTGGTCGTCGAGCGCTCGACCCGCACCCCGGAGCCTGCCTGGCCGGACGGCCTGGCCCCGTTCGCGCGCAAGGACTACGGCGAGACGGCCGTCTACTACGCGGAGCCGACGGACGCCGCGCCCGGGGACGCCGCGCCCGGGGACACCACGCCCGCGGACACCACGCCCGGGGACGAGGGCCCGGCGTCGTCGGATAGCGTGGGCGCGTGACCACCGTCGTCTGCCCCGGCTCGTTCGACCCCATCACGCTCGGCCACCTCGACGTGGTCCGCCGCGCCACCACGATGTTCGACGACGTGGTGGTTGGCGTCGCGAAGAACCCCGGCAAGTCCGGCCTGCTGGACCTCGAGACGCGCGCGGGGCTCGTGCGCGCGGCCCTGGCGTCCGCGGCCGAGGCCGAGCCGGAGCTGGCCCGGGTGCGGGTCGCCGTGGTGCCCGGGCTGCTGGTGGACTTCTGCCGGGAGATCGGCGCGGTCGCCGTCGTCAAGGGCCTGCGCGGCGGCGGGGACTTCGACGCCGAGCAGCCGATGGCCCTCATGAACCGGCACCTCTCGGGCGTCGAGACGATTTTCCTGCCGGGCGACCAGCGGTACGCGCACGTCGCGTCGTCGCTGGTCAAGGACATCGTGCGGCACGGCGGGCCGGTCGACGACCTGGTCCCGGCGGGAGTCACGGAGGCCCTGCGAGCCGCGCTGGGACAGCCTGCCGCGGGCTCGTGAGCCCTGTCACCCCGCACGGGCGCGCGTGACGCCCGTTCCATGTCGTAGGATTGCTTTTTGGTCCCTGGCTTGAGTCACCTTCGTGGCTGAGCGCCGGTCCACCCCCCTCATCGTCCATCCGGACGCTGTCCTCGTTCTGCCCTCATCGGAGCCTGTTATCTCCCGCGAACCGAACTCGCCGCTCGTGCTCGACACGCACGAGCTCTCTCGGCGTGCCGGAACGATGCGTACGCACAGCCTGACCGTGCAGGCGCCGTCGGACCTCGGCACCGCCGTGATCGGTATCCCGGAAGGCTCTGACCTGGAGCTGGACCTGAGGCTCGAGTCCGTGATGGAGGGCGTGCTGGTCTCCGGCACCGTCCGCGGCACGGTCAAGGGCGAGTGCAGCCGCTGCCTCGACGACATCTCCCGTGAGCTCACGGTCGACGTCACCGAGCTGTTCGCCTATCCCGAGAAGGCCGCCGCATCGGCCGAGGCGGGGGACGACGACGTCCAGGACGAGGAGTCCGTGCTGGAGGACGACATGGCCGACCTGGAGCCCTCGCTTCGGGATTCGGTCGTGACTGCACTACCATTTCAACCGTTGTGCCGGGAGGACTGCCCGGGCCTGTGCTCCGAGTGCGGAGCCCGCCTGGCGGATGACCCCGGTCATCACCATGACGTGGTCGACCCTCGTTGGTCGGCGCTACAGAGCATGCTCGAACCTACGAGCGTGTCGGACGAGACGAAAGAGAGCTAGCCGTGGCTGTTCCGAAGCGCAAGATGTCGCGCAGCAACACCCGTGCGCGTCGCTCGCAGTGGAAGACCACCGCAGCGACCCTCACGACCTGCCCGCAGTGCCAGGGCAACAAGCTGCCCCACACGGCGTGCCCGACGTGCGGTACCTACAAGGGTCGCACCTACCGCGACGCCCTGAAGACCGTTCACGCGGGCTGACGTGGCCAAGGGCGGGACGGCCCCGGCGAGGCCGGAACCTACCGCGCTGCTCGAGAAGCTCGGGGTCCATCTGGACCCCGAGCTTCTTGTGCTGGCACTGACCCACCGGTCGTTCGCGCACGAGGCCGGGGGCATCCCCACCAACGAGCGTCTGGAGTTCCTGGGCGACACGGTGCTGGGGCTGGTGGTCACCGAGGCGCTGTACCGGCGTCACCCGGACCAGTCGGAGGGCGACCTGGCGCGCATGCGCGCGGCCACGGTGTCGCAGCGCGCGCTCGCCGCGATCGCACGCACTCTCGGCCTGGGCAAGTACGTGCTGCTCGGCAAGGGCGAGATCCGCACGCGCGGCTTCGAGAAGGACTCGATCCTGTCCGACACGGTCGAGGCGCTGATCGGCGCCACGTACCTGTCGCACGGCCTGGAGACCTCGCGCGCGCTGGTGCACCGGCTGGTGGACCCGACGCTCGACGTCGCCGCCGGGCTGGGCGCGGGCCTCGACTGGAAGACCTCGCTGCAGGAGGCGTCCGCCGAGCGCGGTCTCGGTTCGCCGGACTACATCGCCACGTTCGAAGGGCCGGAGCACGCGCGGGTCTTCCACTCGACCGTCGTGATCGACGGCGTCACCTACGGGTCGGGTTCCGGCACCGCGAAGAAGCACGCCGAGCAGGGGGCCGCCGAGGAGACCTACCGGGCCCTGCTGGAGAAGTTCCCGCTGCCCGACAAGGCCGACGGCGCCGACGCGTCGGCCGCGCACAAGGCTCCCGCGAGCAAGCCGGACGCGAGCAAGTCTGACGCGAGCAAGGCGCCGGCCGCCGGTGCCTGAGCTCCCCGAGGTCGAGACCGTCCGTGACGGTCTCGACCGGCTCGTCGTGGGCGCCGTGGTGCGCGAGGTCGAGGTCTTCCGCGAGTACAGCGTCCGCAGGCACGACGGCGGCCCGGACTCCTTCCGCGACCAGCTCACCGGACAGCGTCTGGCGGCCGCGGTGCGCCGCGGCAAGTTCCTCTGGCTGCCGCTGACGGAGCCCGAGGCCGCGGCTTCGGCTTCGGCCCCGGCGCCGGCGCCCGATGCGGCCCCGTCGGCGAACCCCGCCCCGGCGGCCGAGCCCGCCGAGCCCGCGACCCCCGCCGAACCCCGCCCCGCCGCGGCCCTGCTGGCGCACCTCGGGATGTCGGGCCAGCTCCTCGTGCGCGGTGCCGTGCCGACCGCGGCCCCGGGCGAGGAGCCCGCCCGGATCCCGACCGGTGCCGCCGACGCGGCGGACGACTGGCAGCACCCCCACCTCCGGGTCCGCCTGCACCTGGAGGGCGCCCCCTCCGGCGCGCGGTACCTCGACTTCGTGGACCAGCGGACCTTCGGGCACCTGAGCGTCCAGGACCTCGTGCCCGACGGCAGCGCGCCCCGGGCGAGTGCTGCCGCGACGTCGGGCGCTCGGCGGCCGATCACTGCGCCGTCGCGCACGGCGTCTCCGCAGGCCGCATCAGCTCCGTCGGCTCCGAGCGTTCCCGCCGGCCACGGCTCCGACCTGCCCGTGCTGCCCGAGCCGGTGGCACACATCGCGCGCGACCTGCTCGACCCGAACCTGGACCTGGACGCCCTGGTGGGCCGGTTCCGCCGCCGTCGGACACAGGTCAAGCGCGCGCTGCTGGACCAGACGGTCGTGTCCGGCGTGGGCAACATCTATGCCGACGAGGCGTTGTGGCGAGCGCAGGTGCACTGGGCCCGGGCGACCGACAAGCTGCGGGCGGCGGACGTGCGCCGCGTGCTGGACTCGGCGGCCGAGGTGATGCGCGAGGCGCTCGCCCAGGGCGGCACAAGCTTCGACGAGCTGTACGTCAACGTCAACGGCCAGTCGGGGTACTTCGACCGGTCGCTCGCCGTGTACGGCCGGGAGAACGAGGAGTGCCGCCGCTGCGGTGCGCTGGTGCGCCGCGACGCGTTCATGAATCGGTCGTCGTTCAGCTGCCCGGTCTGCCAGCCGCGCCCGCGCGGTCTCTGACCGCCCGCCCCGCACCGTTGAGTGCTGGGTATGTGTTGGTTCCAAGCGCTCGGAGCAACACCTACCCAGCACTCGACGAGGCGTCAGGGGCGGGTCGCGACGTTGCGGAGGTCGCCGCCCGTGCGCCAGGCCGTGAGCTGCTCGGCCAGGAAGCGGGCCGCGCCGCGGGGCCGGCCGCCCGCGACGTGCGGCGTGAGGATCAGGTTCGGCACGTCCCACAGCGGCGAGTCGGCGGGCAGCGGCTCGGTCTCCATGACGTCGAGCGCCGCGCCGGCCAGCCGCCCGGAGCGCAGGGCGTCCTCCAGCGCGGCCTCGTCCACGGTCGCGCCGCGGCCGACGTTCACGAACCGCGCGGACGGCGGCAGCAGGCCGAGCAGCCGGGCGTCGAGGATGTGCCGCGTCGCAGGCACGGCGGGCAGGAGCGAGACGAGCAGATCGGTCTCGGCCAGCAGCGCGTCGAGGCCGGCGGCGTCGACCACCCGGTAGCCGGAGCGCTCGCCCGCCCGCGAGGCGACGCCCGTGACCTGCGCGCCGAGCGCGGTCAGCAGGGGTGCCAGGCGTAGCGCGATGGACCCGAAGCCCCAGATCGTCACGCGCGCGCCGTCGAGCGAGTACTCGCGGCCGGTGACGCCGTCGGCCTGGGCGAACGCGATCTCCTTGGCCCAGCGGTGCTCCCGCTGCGCGGCCAGGGACACGTCGATCCGGCGGACCGACGCGAGGATCAGGGCCAGCGCGTGCTCGGTGACGGTGTCGTCGTGCAGGGACTGCCCGGAGGAGATGACCACGTCGGGTGCGAACCCGGAGCGCAGCGCGACGTCCGGTCCCGCGGAGAGGGGCTGCACCCAGCGCAGGCCGGTCAGCCGCTCGGCGGCGTCGGCCACGATCTTGGGCGGGCTGGACCAGGTGACGAGCAGCTCGGCGTCGGTGTGCTCGGCGGGGATCGGCTCGTTCATCGCGTAGGTGGCGACGGTGTCTGTGCCGCCGGGCGCGAAGGAGGCGCCGCCGTCGGGCAGCAGGGACGGGAAGTCGAGGTCGAAGGGCACGTCCGGTACGAGGATCTTCACGCCGGGGACGTTACCCGACCGGGACACGAAGCAGAGCGCCCGTCCGGCTTGCCAGGGAGGAACCTCGGCAAGCCGGACGGGCGCCCCGAAGTGCGACGCGGGAGGCGTCAGCCCGTCACCCGGATGAAGACCGGGTTGGTCTGCCACATCTCCGTGTAGTGCACGGGGACGCCCTCCTGCTGGGCCTCGACGACCATGCCGTCGCCCGCGTAGAGCGAGACGTGGCCGGACGTCCAGACGATGTCGCCCGGCTGGGCCTCCGCGGCGGAGACCTGGTAGCCGACGGTCGACATCGAGGCCGAGCTGTGCGGGAGGCTGACCCCGAGCTGGGCGTAGACGTACTGGATGAGCCCGGAGCAGTCGAAGCCGCTGGGGGAGGCTCCGCCCCACACGTAGGGCACGCCCACGTACTCGAGGGCGAGGTTGACGGCCTGCTGCCCCAGGTCCGCAGAGGACTCGGCGGCTGCCGCCACGGCTGCCTCGGCCTCGGCGGCCGCTGCCGCGGCAGCCTCGGCGGCGGCCTTCGCCTCCGCCTCGGCCTTCGCCTTGGCTTCCGCCTCTGCCTTGGCGCGAGCCTCGGCCTCGGCCTTCGCCTTGGCCTCGGCGATGCCGGCCTCGGTCTCGGCGTACGGGGTCACGGTGACGTGGCCCTGCTCGGCCTGGAAGTCGGCGTCGTGGGCGACCTGGACCTTGGTCACGAGGTTCTCGGCGAGACCCGCACGGGTCTTGGTGTCGAACGTCTTGTTGGCGAGCGTGGTCTGGGTGTGGGACTCGGCAGGCGCGGTGTGGGCGGTCTGGGTGAAGACCGACGCGAGCATGCCGGACGTGACGACCGCGATGGCGCCGGTACGGGCGGCATTCTCGGCTGCTGTCTGGGTCAGGGCGGTGAAGGGGGTGAGAGCGGGGCCCTCGGCGCGGTGCCGCCCCCGGTTGCTGGGTCGGTTTGCCTGGTCGTCCGCCCAGTCGTGGGTGCGGTCGGTGAGTACGGTCACCAGTGATCTCCTCGGACGCCTACGAGGTGAGCTGTCGGGTTCGGATGGGGAGAGCGATCACCCGGCCTCACAAGGAGGCTTCACCCCGAGGACACTCGCGTGCCCGGCTTACCTGGTTCCCCCGCCCCTGTCACGTTCTGGCTGCTCAGGACCGGTGACAGGATTCGGCGTCCGGGCCTGGACCTCCCCGTTTCTGGAGCGGCGAGATCGACCGTACTCGTCCGTTGCGGAAATGTCACGATTAGGTCACATACCGTCTTGTGATGGAACGTTCCTGGCAATGAGTGCCGCGTGTCACCATGGCGTGCATGCCCGATTCCCTGCTCGACCCCCTGCGCGCCCGGTACGACGTCGTCGTCGTGGGTGGCGGTCACAACGGCCTCACCGCGGCGGCCTACGCGGCCCGCGGCGGACGCTCGGTCCTCGTCCTGGAGCGCGCCGACCACGTGGGCGGCGCCGCCGTCTCGGCCCGGCCGTTCGCGGGCGTCGACGCCCGTCTGTCGCGCTACTCCTACCTCGTCTCGCTCCTGCCGCGCCGGATCGTCGACGAGCTCGGCCTGCCGGTGCGCCTCGTGCGGCGCCGCTGGTCGTCGTACACGCCCGTGGCCGACGGCGGCCTGCTGGTCGACACGCAGGACGACGCCGCCACGCGCGCCTCGTTCCGGCGCCTCACCGGATCCGACGCCGACTTCGAGGCCTGGGGCCGGTTCTACCGGATGACCGCCGAGGTGGCCCGCCGCCTCGCGCCGACGCTCACCGAACCCCTGCTCCCGCGCTCCGCGGTGCGGCACCTCGTGGCCGACGGCGTGGGCGACGATGCCTGGCGCGCGCTCTTCGAGGAGCCGCTCGGTGAGGTGCTGCGCCGTACCTTCGCCGACGACGTCGTGCGGGGCGTCGCCGCGACCGACGGCCTGATCGGCACGTTCGCCGACGTCGACGAGCCGTCCCTGCGGCAGAACCGCTGCTTCCTCTACCACGTGATCGGCAACGGGACCGGCGACTGGGACGTGCCGGTGGGCGGCATGGGCGCCGTCTCCGGCGCCCTGCGCGACGCCGCGGTCGCGGCCGGCGCCACGATCGTCACCTCGGCGACCGTCACCGCCGTCGACCCCGGGGCCGTGGGCGCCGAGGTGGCCTGGACCGACGCCGACGGGCGCACCCGGGGCGTGACCGCCGGGCACGTGCTCGCGGGGTGCGCCCCGGCGGAGCTGGAGCGGCTGCTCGCCGTGGCCGGGCGGGGTGCGGCCTCCGGTTCGGCCACCGCGGAACCGGCCGGGGCTGCCGGGTCAGGGCCCGAGGGTGCCCAGCTCAAGGTGAACATGCTGCTGAGCCGGCTGCCCCGGCTCCGCGACGACGTGGACCCCGTGGCTGCGTTCAGCGGCACGCTGCACGTCAACGAGTCGCTGACCCAGCTCCAGGACGCGTACGCGCAGGCCGCCGCCGGGCGCATCCCCGACCTGCCGCCCAGCGAGATCTACTGCCACACGCTGTCCGACCGGACGATCCTCGGCCCGGAGCTCGCCGCGACCGAGGCGCAGACCATCACGCTGTTCGGCCTGCACATGCCGGCCCGGCTCTTCCGCGCCGACCCGGACGGCGCCCGCGAGCGGGCCCTGAGGGCCACCCTCGCGTCCCTGAACACCGTGCTGGCCGAGCCCATCGAGGACGTGCTCGCGCTCGACGCCGACGGCGCGCCCTGCCTGGAGGTGCGCACCCCCGTGGACCTGGAGGGCGACGTGGGGCTGCCGGGCGGGCACATCTTCCACCGCGACCTGAGCTGGCCGTTCGCGGAGCACGGGTCCGACGCGCCGGGTGCGGCGGGTGGGACCGGGGCTCGGCACGGGGCTGACGGTGGAGCCGGGAGCGGGGCCGCGACCTGGGTCGACCCCGGGTCCGCGCCCAGTGCCGCCGAGCGCTGGGGCGTGGCGACGCCGCACCCGCGGGTGCTGCTCGCGGGCGCCGGCGCCCGCCGCGGCGGTGGCGTGAGCGGCATCCCGGGCCGTGCCGCCGCCATGGCAGTCCTGGAGACCCGAGCCGGCTGACCTCCCGGGGCTGCCCTCCCGGCTGACCCACCGGTGTTGACCACAGCAGCTGCTGCCACCTGGGCCCTCCGCCTGGCAGCAACCGCTGTGGTCAACACCGGGGGTGGTGCGGCCCGGCGGCGTCAGTCGAGGGTCAGGGCCGCCGTCGGCGTGACGGCGGCCGCCCGGCGGGCCGGGAGGACGGCGGCCGCGAGCCCCGCCAGGGCTCCCACGGGGAGGACGGCGGCGAGCTGGACCCACGGGACGCGCCAGGTCGCGGCGTCGAGCGCCGCCTGGACGAACGTCTCGTAGCCGACCCAGGCGAACCCCACGCCGAGCACGGTGCCGAGCAGGGTCGCGGTCACCGACAGCAGCACGGCCTCGGCCGCCAGCATCCGCCGCAGCTGCCGCCGGGTGAGCCCGAGCGCGCGCAGCATCGCGTGCTCGCGGACCCGTTCCAGCACGGACAGGCCCAGCGTGTTCGCGATCCCGATCAGCGCGATCACCACGGAGATGCCCAGCAGCCCGAGCGTCGCGGCGGTGATGGTCCCCAGCATCTGGTGGTCGGCGACCTCGGCCCGCAGCCCGTTGTCGACGTCGGCGCCGATGTCGTCCGCCAGCGTGTCCATGTCCGCGAGGAGCGCGACCGGGTCGGCGTCGGCCGAGGCGCGGACCCACACCGCGTACGTCCGCGGCGTGCCCAGGTCCGTCAGCGTCTCCGGGGCGACGATGCCCGCCCCGCCCCAGCCCGTGCCCGTGGTGACCCGCAGCTGAACGGGCGAGGCGGCGACGTCGTGCTCGCCGTCCCCGCCGGCGCTCGCCGTCACCGTGCCGGCGGTCCTGTCGCCCAGCCGCTCCGCCGGGTCCTCGCCGTACACGTCCGCGTCCAGCGCGACCGTGCCCGGCTCGACCCGCGCGAACGCCCCGCCGTCGCGAGCGACCTGATCCGCGTCGGGCGCGCCGAGCAGCAGGAGCGGCCGGCCGGCCCCGCCCGATCCGGCGCCCTCGGCCCCTGCCAGGTCCACCAGCACGCCGTCGACGGCGATCGCCTCGCCCACGCCGGGCGTGGCCCGCACCCGGTCCAGCACGGCGGCGTCCAGAGGCCCGGTCCACGAGGTGAGCGCGACGTCGAGCGGGTGCGCGGTGCCGTGGTTCGCGTCCACCGAGGCGCGCGTGGTGGCCAGCCCGGTGAGCACCGCCGTCGTCAGGGTGACGCCGACCAGCAGGGACGCCGTGGTGGTCGCGGTCCGGCGGGGGTTGCGCACGGCGTTCTCCGTGGCGAGCCGCCCGCCGGGGCCGAGCAGCGCCCCGACGACCCGCACCACCCGCGGGACCACCAGGGGCCCGAGGAGGAGCACGCCCGCGAACAGCGTGCCGCCGCCGGCCACCATGCTGACGGTGCTGTCCCGCACGGCCGCCACCGCCAGCAGCACGACGCCGCCGGCCAGGAACAGCGCCCCGAGCGCCACCCGGTTCCGGCCCGCGCCCGACCGCACGTCCACGGCGCCGTCGGGCCGCAGCGCCGCCAGCGGGCTGATCCGGACGACGCGCCGGGTCGGCAGCCAGGACGCGACCGCCGTCACCACCAGCCCTACCGCGAACCCGCCCAGCAGCCACCAGCCCGGGAGCTGCGCGGGAGCGGACAGCGGGCTCTGTCGCGTGAGCGCGTCGACCAGGGCGACCAGGCCGTAGCCGGCGCCGGTGCCGACCGCGACCCCGACCAGCGAGGCGAGCACCCCGACGACGGCGGCCTCCCGCCGCACCGACCCCATGACCTGCCGGCGCGTGGCGCCGACGCAGCGCAGCAGCGCGAGGTCGCGCACCCGCTGGGCGAAGAGGATCGAGAACGTGTTCGCGATGACCAGCACCGAGACGAGGAGCGCGATGCCGGCGAAGACCAGCAGCAGCAGCGACAGGACGTTCACGTTGTTGGTGTGCTGGGCCATGCTCTCGGCGGCGTGCTCCTCGGGCGTGACCGCCGTCGCGCCGTCGGGCAGCGGGCCGGTGTCCCCGACGACCACCGCCCGGTCGAGCAGGAGGGTCTCGTCGTCGCGCCAGTTCAGCAGCTGCTCGAAGGTGACGTAGACCGCGGCCTGGCCCAGGTTCGCGGACGCCGCCACGATGCCCACCACCCGCAGGTCGGCGGCGGTGGACCCGGCCCCGAGCGTGATCTCGTCGCCCACGGAGATCTCCATGTCCTGGGCGGTCCACACGTCGACGACGGCCTCGCCGGTGCGCTCCGGGAAGCGGCCGGAGTCGAGCGTCTGCCAGCGCAGCCGCGGCGCGGCGGCGATGTTCCCGACGAACTTGCCGGGGGCCTGCTCGGCGCCGGCCCGCAGCGGCAGGGTGGCCGAGCCGAGGACGGCGACGTCGTCGCCGTGCTGCGCGGCGTAGGTGATCGCGTTCTGGGTGCCGAGGTCCCGGACCACGTGGTCGGCGCCCGCGAACTGCGACCCGGCGCCGGCGGTGATCCCGGTCCGCACGCCGGTCGTGAGCACGCCGACCGCCACGACGAAGGCGACGGCGACCACCACGGCGACCGCGGCCGCGACGTACCGGCGCAGGTGGCGGCGCAGCGACTGCAGCAGGACGGTGCGCATCAGGCGATCAGCCCGTCCTGCACGGTGACCACGTCGTCGGCGTACGCCGCGGCGTCCGGCTCGTGGGTGACCATCACGACGGTCTGCCCGAGCTCGCGCGCCGACCGCCGCAGGTGGTCCAGCACCTCCGCCGACGTGGTGCTGTCCAGGTTGCCGGTGGGCTCGTCGGCGAACAGGAGGCTCGGCCGGGTGATCAGGGCCCGGGCGATCGCGACCCGCTGCTGCTGGCCGCCCGACAGCTCCGCGGGCCGGTGGTCGAGCCGGTCCGCCACGCCGAGGCTGTCGGCGAGCTCGTGCGCGCGCTCGCGGGCGGCGTCGTCGGTCCGCGGGTGGGCGAGCTCCAGGGGGAGCAGGATGTTCTGGCGTGCCGTGAGCATCGGCAACAGGTTGAACGACTGGAACACGAAGCCGATGTGCTCGCGGCGAAAGACCGTCAGGGCGTCGTCGCCGAGCGACCCGAGGTCGGTGCCGCCCACGGCGACGGTGCCGCCGCTGGGGCGGTCCAGCCCGGCCAGGCAGTGCATCAGCGTGGACTTGCCCGATCCGCTCGGGCCCATGATCGCGGTGAACCGCCCGCGCGGGACGTCGAGGTCGACGCCGCGCAGGGCGTGCACCTGGGCCTCGCCCCGGCCGTAGGTCTTGGTCAGGCCGCGCGCGCTGGCGGCCAGGGGCTGGTCGGTCGCGCCGTGCGTCGTGGGTTCCGCGGTGCGTGCGGTGGAGGGCCCGGTGGTGGGCTGCGTGGCGGCCGGCCGGTCGGCCGCCGTCGCCGGTGCTCGTCTGCTGGAGGACATGGCGCCAGCCAAGGCGGCAGGCCGTTGCGGGCGTGTATGCGAATTTTGATACGCCCGCGATATACCGCCGGTCCGTAGCATCGAGGGCATGCGTGTGCTGATCGTCGAGGACGAACCCGAGATGGCGGAGGGCATCCGCGCGGGCCTGCGCCTGGAGGCGATCGCCGCCGACGTCGCGGGTGACGGCGACACGGCGCTGGAGCTGCTGAGCGTCAACGCCTACGACATCGCGGTGCTCGACCGCGACATCCCCGGCCCCTCGGGGGACGAGGTCGCCCGGACCGTGGTCGCGTCCGGCAGCGGCATGCCGATCCTGATGCTCACGGCCGCCGACCGGCTCGACGACAAGGCGTCCGGGTTCGAGCTGGGCGCCGACGACTACCTCACCAAGCCGTTCGAGCTGCGCGAGCTCGTGCTGCGGCTGCGGGCGCTCGACCGGCGTCGGGCCCACCACCGCCCGCCCGTGCGGGAGATCGCGGACCTGCGGCTCGACCCGTTCCGCCGCGAGGTCTACCGCGACGGCCGGTACGTGCCGCTCACGCGCAAGCAGTTCGCCGTGCTGGAGGTGCTCATGGCCGCCGACGGCGGCATCGTCAGCGCCGAGGACCTGCTGGAGCGGGCGTGGGACGAGAACGCCGACCCCTTCACCAACGCCGTGCGCATCACGGTCTCGGCGCTGCGCAAACGGCTCGGCGAGCCCTGGGTCATCGCCACCGTGCCGGGCGTGGGCTACCGGATCGACCTGCCGGCGCCCGCGGAAGCCGGCCGTGGATAGGGCGCCCGGCCTGAGCGTCCGCCTCAAGCTCACGCTGAGCTACACGGGGTTCCTCATGCTGGCCGGCACCCTCGTGCTGGGCGTCGTGTGGGCGTTCCTGCTGCGGTTCCCGCCCTCGGCCGGCATCGACACCCTGCGCGAGCTCCTCAACCCCCGGGTGTTCATCGGCGGTTGGGGGCCGCGGGTGTTCGTCCCGGCCGCCCTCGTGGTGATGACGTTCCTGCTGGTGTTCGGCCTGGTGGGCGGGTGGTTCCTCGCGGGCCGCATGCTCGCCCCGCTGGCGCAGGTCACCGACGCCACGCGGCGGGCCGCGGGCGGTTCGCTCGCGCACCGGATCCACCTGCCCGGCCGCCGGGACGAGTTCCGCGAGCTCGCCGACGCCTTCGACGCCATGCTCGCCCGGCTGGAGTCGCACGTCGCGGAGCAGCGCCGGTTCGCCGCCAACGCCTCCCACGAGCTGCGCACCCCGCTGGCCATCACCCAGACCTTCCTCGACGTGGCCCGCAGGGACCCGGACGGCGCCCCTGGCGACCTCGTCGAGCGGCTGCACGCCGTCAACTCCCGGGCGATCGACCTCACCGAGGCCCTGCTCGTGCTCAGCCGCGCCGACCAGCGGTCCTTCACGCCGGAACGCATCGACCTGTCCCTGCTGGCCGAGGAGGCCACCGAGACGCTCCTGCCCCTCGCCGGCCGGCGCGGCGTCACGATCGAGACCACGGGCGACGTCGCCCCCACGACCGGGTCACCGACGCTCCTGCTGCAGCTCACCACGAACCTGGTGCACAACGCGATCGTCCACAACCTGCCGGACGGCGCCGCCGGAACGGTGCTGGTCCGCACCGGGGCGGCACCCGAGGGGGTGACGCTCACGGTCGAGAACACGGGGGAGCGGCTCACCGCGGGGCTGGTGACCACGCTCGCCGAGCCGTTCCAGCGCGGCAGCGAGCGGGCACGCGCCAGGCGAGCCGACGGCGACCACGTCGGCGTCGGCCTGGGCCTCGCCATCGTCCGGAGCATCACCGAGGCGCACGACGGGACCCTCGCCCTCGAACCCCGGGCCGGCGGCGGCCTCTGCGTCACGGTCCGGCTCCCGGCGGCGCACGGCTGACGGCGGGTCGGCAGGTCGGTGGTGCGAGCCTGCCGCGAACGACCATGCAGTTGCTGCCAGGCCGCGGTTCCGTCTGGCAGCAGGTGCATGGTCGACCGGCGTCGTGGCGGTCAGGCTTCCTGCGCGGCCGCCCAGGCGTAGGCCGGATCCGTGGCGAGCAGGTCCTCGTGCCGGCCCCGGGCCACGACGGTTGCCGGTGCCCCGGCCGAGTCCGGTGCGCCCGGGGTACCGTCCGCCAGGAGCAGCACCTCGTCCGCGACGGCCAGCGGCGTCAGCCGGTGCGTGGCCAGCAGCACCGCGCGGCCCGTCGCGCGGGCGTGCGCGGCGACGGCGTCCACCAGCGCGTCGGCGGTCCGCCCGTCGAGATGCTCGGCCGGTTCGTCCACGAGCAGCACCCGGGCAGGCGCCAGCAGGGCCCGCGCCACCAGCAGCCGACGGCGCTCGCCGCCGGAGACCGCCGCCGCGTCCGTGCCGACCACGGTGTCCAGGCCGGTCGGCAGCGCGGCGAGCCAGTCGCCCAGCCCGACGGCGTCGAGCGCCTCGCGGGCCTCGTCCGCGGTGACGTCCCCGCGCGCGACCCGGAGATTCTCCAGCACAGTGGTGTCGAACACGTGCCCGTCCTCGCCGACGAACAGCGCGTCCGGGACCCGCTCGGTCGGTGGACCGTCAGGTGATCGGTAGTCCGGGCTGCCGATCACCTCACGATCTACCGACCTTTCGACGATGCCGGCCACGGGAGCGATCAGCCCGGCCGCCGTCATCAGCAGGGTCGTCTTGCCGACGCCGGACGCGCCCGCCAGCGCGACGACCGACCCCGGCCGCAGTGTGAGGGACACCCCCTCGACGGCCACGACCGGCCCGCCGTCCGCACCGGGCCAGCCCGCGGCGACGTCACTGAGGGTGAGCAGCGCCGCGTCGGCGCCACCCCCCGACGTGTCAGACGCACAGATCCCCCGAGTGACCTGTGTGTCTGACACGTCAGCTTGGTCGGCGGGCAGCAGCGCCAGCAGCCGCCGCGCCGCCTCGCGCGACCGGTGCAGCTGGACCGCAGCGGCGGGCAGCCCCGCGGTCGCCTCGAACACGGCGAGCGGCGTCAGCACGATCACCGTCAGCGCCTCGGGCGACAGCGTCCCGGCCAGCGCCGCCGGGATCCCGAACGCCAGCGACGCCAGCACCGCGAGGCCCTGGGCCAGCGCCCCCAGGGCGGCGGCGCGGCCGGAGGTGCGGGCGCCGTCGTCGGCGACGGCGGACAGACGCGCGTCGGCGGCGTCCAGGTCGGCCAGCCGCGCGTCGAACCGACCCGCGACGCGCAGCGGCGCCGACTCCTCCAGGAGCTCCAGGGACAGCGCCGTGACCTCGCCGCGGGCCGCCGCGCCCCGCGCCTCGGTCCGGGCCGCGGCCCGCGCGGCGAGCCAGGGCGTCACGACGCCCGCCAGCACCAGGCAGAACGCCAGCGCCACGCCCGCGGCGGGCAGTAGCACACCCAGCAGGATCACGGAGCCGAGCGACGTCACCACCGCGACGCCGGCGGGCACCATCGCGCGCACCACGACGTCACCGACGTCGTCGACGTCCTGCCCGACCCGCGCCAGGAGCTCGCCACGCCGGACGGTGACCGGCCGGTCGTCCGCGGCCAGCCGCTCGTACAGGTTGGCGCGCAGGGCGGCCATGCCCCGCAGGGCGACGTCGTGCGAGGCGAGGCGCTCGCAGTAGCGCAGCACGCCGCGCCCGATGCCGAAGGCCCGCACCGACACGACCGCCACCGAGAGGGTGAGCACCGGCGGCATCTGCGACGCGCGGGCGACCAGCCAGGCGGCGACGGCGGCGAGCCCGATCGCGCAGGCCAGGGCCAGCACGCCCAGCGCGATCGCCGCGGCGACCTTGCCGGGCCGGACCTCCAGCAGCGGCAGGATGCGCCGCAGCGGATCGCGGCCCGGTCCGGGCGTGGGGGAGGTCGGACCGGCCGGCTCCCGGGTCAGCTGGTCGGTCATCGTGTCCCCCGGTCGATCGCGAGGTCGGATGCCGGCCCGTCCGCGGAGCCGGGCGCACCGCCCGCGGGCGTGGCCGGCTCTGTCGGGTCCGCGGCGTCCGACGAGCCCGGCGAGTCCGCCCGGTCCGCCCGGTCCGTCGCGTCCGTCGGGTCCGCCGCCGAGCGGACGTCGATCACCTGGTCCGCGAGGGCGAGCAGCGATGCCCGGTGCGCGACGACGAGCACGGTCCGCCCGGCGTCGCGCCAGGCCCGGACCGTGTCGAGCACGGCCTGCTCGCCACGCGCGTCGAGGTGCGCGGTCGGCTCGTCGAGGATCACCAGCGGCCGGGCGGTCGCGTCGTCGAGCAGGGCGGACGTGAGCGCGACCCGCTGGCGCTGCCCCACGGACAGCCCCACCCCGCCGAGCCCGACGCGGGTGTCCCACCCGTCGGGCAGCGAGCCGACGACGGCGTCCAGCCCGGTCAACCGCGCCGCCCCGGCGAGGGCCAGGTCGCCGTCCGCGTCCGAGACACCGATCCGGGCCCCCTCCAGCACGACGTCCCGGAGCCGCCCCGGCGGGAGCGCGGGCCGCTGCGGCACCCAGGTGAGCCCGGCCCACCAGCCCGCGAGCTCGTCGGCGGACGCGTCGGCCAGGTCGCGGAACGTGCCGTCGCCCAGGAGCAGACCCACCCGCCCGGCATCCGGTGCCAGCAGCCCGAGGATCGTGAGCACGGCGGTCGACTTCCCCGCACCGCTGGGCCCCCGCAGCGCGACGACCAACCCACCCGTACCGCCGCGGCCCCCGCCCGCGCCTCCGGCGCCATCGGCTCCGAGCGGAATCCGAGCCGACAACCCGGCAGGAGCGACCACCCCCCGCCCCCCAGCCCGCACGGAAACCCCCTCCAACACCACGGCCTCCGCACCACCCCCTGCACCGCCGCCCCCACCCGCCGGCCCCAGACCCCTGCCACCCACCCCACCATCGGCGTCGCTGTCGCCACCCACCCCAGGAGGCGAGTCACCAGCCGAGGTCGGAGGGCGAGGACGTCCCTGCGCCGCCGTCAAGCCGTAGCGGAGGGAGCGAGGAACGAGCGAGCGTGAGCGAGGCGGCGCAGGGACGTCCTCGCCCTCCGACCGGACCGAACCAAACGAACCAGCAGAACGAGAGAGAAGAGCGAAAGCCCGATCCACAGCCGCCACCCCGTCCACCGACGCATGAAACTCGGCCCCCACGCGCCGCAGCGGCAGATAGATCTCCGGCGCCAGCACCAGCACCGCCAACGCCGGCTCCAGCAACATGGCGCCCTCCACGAGCCGCAGTCCGACGCCCACGGCGATGATCGCCACCGACAGCGTGGTGAGCAGCTCCAGCACCATCGAGGACAGGAACGCGATCCGCAGCGTGCCCATCGTGGCCCTGCGCGAGGCGTCGCCCAGCGCGCGCACCCGTTCGCCCGGCCCGAACGACCGGCCGAAGGCGCGCAGGGTCGGGAGCCCGGCGACCAGGTCGAGCACCTGGGCGCCGAGCCGCTCCACGGTGGCGAGGCGGCGCTCCGAGGTTCCCGCCGTCAGCCGCCCCACGAGCACCATGAACACGGGCACGAGCGGCAGCGTCACGATCGCGATGACGGCCGAGACCCAGTCCAGGCCGAACACCACGCACACGAGGGCGGGGGTGAGCAGCGCCGTCAGCACGAGCTGCGGCACGTACCGCACGAGATACGGCTCCAGCGCGTCCAGGCCGCGCGTCGCGAGGGTCGCGACCTCGGCCTCGGGGCTCGCCCCGCTCCCGTTGCCCGACGCCGCGGCGGGGATGTTCGCCGCCGCGCCGCCGTCCGCCGTACTGCTGCCGGGCGCCGCGCCGTCTGTCGCCGCCGGACCGCCTGCGACACCACCGCCGTCCGCCGTCGGCCAGCTCGCCCGCGGGCCGCGCAGCGCCCACGCCTCCACCACGGCGCGCCGCAGCTCGGCGATGGTGCGGGCGGCCGCGCGCAGCGCGTACCGCTCCTGGGCCCAGGCGACGGCGGCGCGCCCCGCGACGACGAACGCGAGCCACGCGACGGAGCGCACCAGCTCCGGCCCGGCCACGCCGTCCCCGCGCACCACCGGCGTCAGGATCGCGGCGATGAGGAGCGCCTGCGCCACGATCAGCCCGGCGGCGGCCACGCCGAGCCCGACCGTGAGCGCCACGTACCAGCGGGCCGCGTGCACCTGCCGCAGCAGGCGGGGGTCGAGGGGCTTCATGACGTGATGTTCCCGTACCTGTCCGGGGTCCGGCTCAGAACGCCGACTCCTTGATCTTCTTCCAGGTCAGGCCGGCCGGCGCGGGGATGTGGTCCACCGTGAGCCGGCGCCGGAAGACCCAGTAGGTCCACCCCTGGTAGAGGATCACCAGGGGAGTGAGGAACGCGGCCACCCAGGTCATGATGGTCAGGGTGTACGGGGTCGACGACGCCTCGGCGATGGTCAGGGAGTTCCCGCCGTCCAGGCCGGGCATGACGTCAGGGAACATGGATCCGAAGATCAGCACCACGGCCGCGACGATCGCTACGGCCGACAGCCCGAAGGCCCAGCCCTCGCGCCCGACCCGGTTCGTCAGCGCGACGCCGACCAGGCCCAGCGCGGCGACCGCCACGGCCGCCCAGGTCCAGGTCACGGAGAACGCGAGCTGTGCCCAGAGAGCCCACCCGCCGGCCACCAGCAGGGCCACCAGCGACAGCACGCCGGCGAACCGCCGCGCCCGCGCCCGGATCTCACCGTCGGTCTTCAGCGCCACGAACACGGACCCGTGCAGCAGGAACAGCACGAGCGTCGTGGCGCCGCCGAGCAGCGAGAACGGGTTGATCAGGGCCCAGAACCCGCCCACGTACTGGTGCGCCTCGTCGAGCTGGACACCGCGGACCAGGTTGGCGAACGCCACGCCCCAGAGCAGGGCGGGCACCCAGGAACCCACCTGGATCGCGACGTCGCAGCGCCGTGCCCAGCGGGCGTCGGAGATCTTGCCGCGGTACTCGATGGCGACACCGCGCACGATCAGTGCCACCAGGATGAGGAGCAGCGGCAGGTAGAACCCGGAGAACAGGGTGGCGTACCACTCGGGGAACGCCGCGAAGGTGGCGCCGCCCGCGGTGATCAGCCACACCTCGTTGCCGTCCCAGACGGGTCCGATGGTGTTCAGGAGGACCCGACGTTCCTTCTCCCGGTGCTCCGCCCTGCCACGGGGGAGCAGGGACATGAGCATCCCGACGCCGAAGTCGAACCCCTCGAGCACGAGGTACCCGGTCCACAGGATCGCGATGATGAAGAACCACAGGAGTGCGAGGTCCACGGTCACTTCCTTGTCTGAAGGGTCTGAAGGGTCTGGAGGTCGGGGGTCTTGCGGGGCGGGAGCATCCTCAGTACGCGAACGAGAGGGGCCGGTCGGAGTCGTCCGGGGCGGCCTCGGGCGACTCGTCGCGGACGGTCGTGGGCACGCCCTCGATCGCGTACCGGTGGATGAGGCGGTACCAGACCACGGCCAGCACGCCGTAGAGCAGCGTGAAGACGATCATCGAGGTGAGCACCATGCCCGGGCTCACCACCTCCGAGACGCCGCGCATGGTGAGCAGGCGGATCTGGTCGATGCCGGTGGGGTTGGGCGCCACCACCCAGGGCTGGCGGCCCATCTCGGTGAAGATCCAGCCGAACGACGAGGCGAGGAACGGTGTGGGGATCGCGATGAGGCCGATGCGGGCGAGCCACTTGTTGTCGCTGACGCGGCCGCCACGGGTGAACCAGAGGGCGGCCAGGGCGAGCAGCGCGGACCCGGCGGCGAACCCGATCATGAGCCGGAAGCTCCAGTAGGTGACGGCGAGGTTCGGCGTGTAGGAGATGGCGTTGCCGTCGTCGTCGGTCTCGCCGTACCGCTCGGAGTACTCCTGCTGCACGTCGTTCACGCCGGGCAGGAAGCTCTCCGGTCCGGAGAAGTGCCCGGTGCCGAGGTAGCTGGCCAGGCCGGGCACCTCCAGGATGTGCCGCACGCCCTCGCACGAGTTGGACAGGTCGCCGATCGTGAGGATCGAGAAGTTCGCCGCTTCCTCGCCCTCGCACAGCGCCTCGGCCGACGCCATCTTCCCGGGCTGCTGCTCGAACATCAGCTTGCCCTGGGCATCGCCCGTCAGCGCCACGCCGACCCCGGCCACCAGCATGACCACTGTGCCGAGGATCACGGCGGGGCGGTACACGTTCCGGGCGAGCTCGACGGACTCGGGCTTCTTGGTCCGGGCCAGCCGCACCATCCACCACGTGGCGATGCCCGCCACGAACGTCCCGGCCGTCAGGAACGCGGCCGCGACCGCGTGCGGGAAGGCCGCCCACAGCGTGTTGTTGGCGAGGATCGCCCAGATGGACTCCATCTCGGCGCGGCCGGTCTCGGGGTTGTACCGGGCGCCCACGGGGTGCTGCATCCACGAGTTGGCGGCCAGGATGAAGAAGGCCGACAGGTTCACCGCGATCGCCACGGCCCAGATGCAGGCCAGGTGCACCTTCTTGTTCAGGCGGTCCCAGCCGAAGATCCACAGGCCGAGGAACGTCGACTCCACGAAGAACGCGGCGAGGGCCTCCATGGCCAGCGGGGCGCCGAACACGTCGCCGACGAACCGGGAGTACTCGCTCCAGTTCATGCCGAACTGGAACTCCTGGACGATGCCCGTCACGACGCCGAGCGCGAAGTTGATCAGGAAGAGCTTGCCGAAGAACTTGGTCAGCCTCAGCCACCGCTCGTTCCCCGTCCGGACCCAGGCGGTCTGCATGATCGCGACGAGCGGGGCCAGCCCGATCGTGAGCGGGACGAAGATGAAGTGATAGACGGTGGTGATGCCGAACTGCCAGCGTGCCAGGTCGAGAGCTTCCACTCCGGGCTCCTGAGGTGTGTCTCCGAAACGGCTTCTTCCCTTGGGACGCTAGGCCTGATCTGCCAGGTCCGCGCGTTGCCACGGGGTGAAGGCGTCGCTTGTGAATGTCTTCACAAGGCACTGTACACGGACTTGGAGCGCGGTTTGGCTCTTTGTTGCCCAAGGCTCAGATGCGGGCGGTGCAGGCATGGTCTCCTGTGCGATACTGGTCGAACCCGCGCAGGCCACATCCCTGCGTGGACTGCAGAGTCCAACACTGCCCGCGATCCGCACGCGGTGCCGCAGTCACGACAGAACGTGGCCGCAGGCGTCCGCGAAGACCGCAGGAACAGGGCCGCAGCCGAGACTTCCGTCCAGATGTGTCGCTTCGCCGCGGCGCATCCACCGGACGACCGACCGCCTGGCGGTCCGCATGGTGTGGAGCGGACGCCGGCTACAGGAGCACCTCACGTGACGCCTTCCAGCACCACCGGTTCGACCATCGGGTCACAGGATGATCACGACGCACCTGAGGCGAACGCCCAGGTCACCACTGGTGGGGAGGCTCCGGCGGACGCGACGCCGGCCAAGCGCCCGCGTCGTCGGGCCACACGGTCCGTCGTCTCGACGGCGACGAACGTCGAGCCCATCGTCGTCGGCCCGTCCGACGCCCCCGCCGCACCGGCGGAGAGCCAGCCCGTGACCACGGGCGGCACCGCGGCGGTCGCGACCTCCGCGGCCCCCGCGGCCGGTGAGCCCACCACCAAGCGCCCGCGCCGTCGCGCCACGCGCGGCGTCTCCTCGCCCACCGCGGCCGAGGCGCCCGCCGCTGCGGCTCCCGCCGAGGAGCCGACGGCGGCCCGGCCGGTCGCCGCGGAGCCCGTCGTGGCCGAGGAGATCGCGCCCGCTGAGAGGGAGATCACCGCGGACGCGACTCCCGCCGTCGAGCCCGCGGTCGAGCCCGAGGCCGTCGTGGCGGCCGAGCCCGAGGTTGCCGCGGAGCCCGAGGCTTCCGTCGAGCCCGAGGCGCCCGCCGAGCAGGCCGCCCCGCTCGACCTCGACCTGCCGGAGCCCGTCGCTGCCGAGGCTGCCGCCGAGGAGCCGGCCCGCGGTGTCGCGAGCCTCGACGACATCGTGCTGCCCGGCGGCCCGTCCGCCGAGCCCGCCGAAGCGACGGAGAAGGCCGCGCCGAAGCGCCGGACCCGCCGGAAGGCCGAGCCGACGGCGGAGGCCGCCTCGGCAGAGCCGTCGGCCGAGGCCACGGCGGAGCCCGAGCCCGCGCCCAAGCGCAGCCGGTCACGCCGCAAGCCCGTCGTGGAGCAGGCCGTCGAGCCCGCGCCGGCCGAGGATGCCCCGGTCGAGCCGGCTGCCGCCGAGACGCCCGCTGCGGAAGCGCCCGCCGCCGAGGCCCCGGCCGAGCCCGACGCGCGGGCCCGCACACGTCGTGGCGGCCGCCGCCCGGCGTTCGAGCAGCCCGAGGCGCCCGCGCAGCCCGCGACGTCGCCCGCCGCGACCACGGCCGGCACGCGCGTGCCGCGTCTGGCCACCACGGCGCTGCTGTTCCAGGCGCCGGACGACTCGTCGGCGCGCCGTTCGCGCCGCGCGCAGGCCCCCGCCGGACCGCCGCGCCCGCAGGACCTGACGCCGACGTTCGCGCGTCCGGTCGCCCGCCCTGCCGAGCAGGCCGCCGAGCAGCCTGCCCCTCGGGCCGAGACCCCCGCGCCGCAGGCCGAGGCGCCCGTCGCCGACGCGCCCGCCGCGGAGGCACCCGCCGTCGCGCCCACGGAGGCGCGGTCAGAGACCGTCGCGGAGCCCCGCACCCGCCGGTCGGGTTCCCGCCGGGCCGTGCGCCGCACGGGTCCGAGCACCGAGCCGGCCGTTGCCGAGCCCGCCGTGCAGGAGAGCGCGCCCGCCCACGCCGAGCCCACGGGCGACGCTCCGGCCGAGACGCCTGCTCCCGAGGCCACCGTCCCGGCCGCCCCGCAGTTCATCGCCGCGGAGCTGAGCGAGGACGACGCGGCAGCGGTCGACGAGGTCGGCGCCATCGAGGAGGAGCTGGTCGCCGAGGGCGTCGAGCTCGAGGAGCTCGCCCCGGAGGACTTCGAGGAGTACGACGACGAGGAGGTGCGCCCGTCGCGCCGTCGTCGTCGCCGGGGTGGCCGGGGCCGCCGCGGCGGCCGCACGAACCGCGCGGACGACATGGACGACTCGGCGGACGAGGACCAGGACGACGAGTCCGAGGAGGACGCGGACGCACAGTCGTCCGCGGACGAGGAAGGCGACGCCGAGGACGCCGGCCAGGATGCCGCGGAGGGTGACGAGGGCGAGGGCGAGGGCGGCAGCCGTCGTCGGCGCCGGCGTCGCCGGGGCACCCGTGGCGAGCGGGCCGAGGCCGCGGCCGCCCGCACGAGCCGCAGCGACGAGGTCACCGCGCTGAAGGGCTCGACCCGTCTCGAGGCGAAGCGTCAGCGTCGCCGCGAGGGTCGCGACCACGGCCGGCGCCGCCAGATCATCACCGAGGCCGAGTTCCTGGCCCGCCGCGAGTCGGTGCAGCGGTCGATGATCGTGCGCGAGAAGGACGGCCGCACGCAGATCGCGGTGCTGGAGGACGGCGTGCTCGTGGAGCACTACGTCTCGCAGCAGTCGCAGGCGTCGATGGCCGGCAACGTGTACCTGGGCCGCGTCCAGAACGTGCTGCCGTCCATGGAGGCCGCGTTCGTCGACGTCGGCAAGGGCCGCAACGCCGTGCTGTACGCCGGCGAGGTCAACTGGGACGCGGCGGGCCTGGAGGGCCAGCCGCGCCGGATCGAGCAGGCGCTCAAGTCGGGCGACTCCGTCCTGGTGCAGGTCACCAAGGACCCGATCGGCCACAAGGGTGCCCGGCTCACGAGCCAGGTCACGCTGGCCGGCCGGTACCTCGTGTTCGTGCCCGGCGGCGGCATGACCGGCATCAGCCGCAAGCTGCCCGACACCGAGCGGTCGCGCCTCAAGAAGATCCTCCGCGAGGTGGTCCCGGACGGCGCGGGCGTCATCGTGCGCACCGCCGCCGAGGGGGCGAGCGAGGACGAGCTGCGCGCCGACGTCGAGCGTCTGCAGGGCCAGTGGGACGCCATCCAGGCCAAGTCCAAGAAGGCGAACGCCCCGGCCCTGCTGCAGGGTGAGCCGGACATGGCGATCCGCGTGGTCCGCGACATCTTCAACGACGACTTCTCGTCGTTGGTGGTGCAGGGCGAGGGTGCGTGGGACGAGATCGCGCACTACGTCGAGGAGCTGGCCCCGGACCTGCGCGAGCGCGTGTCCAAGTGGGTCGAGAACACCGACGTGTTCACGGTGCACCGGGTGGACGAGCAGCTCGCCAAGGGTATGGACCGCAAGGTCTGGCTCCCGTCGGGCGGCTCGCTGGTCATCGACCGCACCGAGGCCATGACCGTCGTGGACGTCAACACCGGCAAGTTCACCGGTGCGGGCGGCACGCTCGAGGAGACCGTCACGCGGAACAACCTCGAGGCGGCCGAGGAGATCGTGCGGCAGCTCCGCCTGCGCGACATCGGCGGCATCATCGTCATCGACTTCATCGACATGGTGCTGGAGTCCAACCGTGACCTCGTGCTGCGGCGCCTCGTCGAGTGCCTCGGCCGGGACCGCACCAAGCACCAGGTGGCGGAGGTGACCTCGCTGGGCCTGGTCCAGATGACGCGCAAGCGCGTGGGCCAGGGTCTGGTCGAGGCGTTCTCCGAGACCTGCGAGCACTGCAAGGGCCGCGGCTTCATCGTGCACGAGGAGCCGATCGAGAAGCCGGGCTCCGGCGTCGCCTCCGCTTCCGCCGCGGTCGACGAGAGCCCGCGCGCCGCGCGGTCGCGCCGCAAGCGCGGCAAGGAGGTCAAGGAGAAGGCGGCCCCCGCGCCCGAGCAGACGGCGCCGGTCGCCAGCCTGCCCGAGGAGCGGTCCGAGGCGCGCGAGGCGGTCAAGGCCACGCTCGCCACGATCGCCGCCGCGGCGCAGCACGCGCACGAGACGAAGGACGTGGCGGAGGACGGGCCCTCCACGCTGGACCAGATCCAGCTGCCCGCCGCCGGGTCCGGTGCGTCGGACTCCGCGTCGTCCGCCTCCGCCGCTTCGCCGGCTCCCGCAGACACCTCCGCCTCCGCGGACTCGCCGGCGGAAGCCGCGACGTCGGTGAGCGACGCGCCGGAGGGGGGCTCCGGCACTGGGCAGCCGGAACCGCCCAAAGGAGCTGGCGACGAGGTCGCCTGAGCCGAAGAAGGGTTTCTGGGCGCGGCTGATGGGCCGCTGACCTGATCCGGACGAGGGTCGCCACCGCGAGGTGGCGGCCCTCGTTTTTTCGTGCCCGCACGCGGCTCGGGAACCGCCTTCGACGGCTGCCCGGGAACTTGCTCGCGCAGAGTGGTTGCGGACCTCATGCGTTCTGTGGTTCATTAGTCGAGTAATGAACCAACGAGGCAAGACCGAGACGACGGAGACCGAGATGACAACGATCGCCGCGAGGCCGACCACCCGGCTGGGGTACGTCGACAACCTGCGGATCCTGCTGACCGTGCTGGTCCTGGCCCACCATTGCGCCCTGACCTACGGCGCTCTCCCGATGTGGTACTGGACCGAGCCCAGCGAGAGCCTGTCCGGGCTCGCGCTCCTGGCGTTCGTCGTCGCGAACCAGTTCTGGTTCATGGGCTTCTTCTTCCTGCTCTCCGGTCTGTTCGTGCCCGGTTCGGTGGACCGCAAGGGGCCGGGCGCGTTCGCCCGCGACCGGCTCGTCCGCCTGGGCGTCCCGCTGGTCGCCTTCTGGCTGGTCGCGCGCCCGGTGCTGTCCCTGCCGGGCTGGCCCGAGCGCCGTGCACAGGGGGAGTCGTTCCTCCACTTCTGGTTCAGCGCGGGCGACCCCGGCTCCATGTGGTTCGTCGAGGTGCTCCTGGCGATGTCGCTCGCCTACGCGGCGGTCCGCGCCCTGCGGGCACGGTCCGCGGCCCGGCCCGCCGCCCTGGCGGCTCCGGCCGACGGCGCCGCGGACGGCGTTCCGGCCCTGGCCGCGCAGCCCCTGAGCTTCCGGATGATCGCCGGGTTCGTCGCGGTACTGACCGTCGTGACCGCCCTCTGGCGGCTCGCCGTCCCCCTCGGTACGTACTGGGCGGGTGTCGGCCTCCCGACGCCGGCCTACCTGCCGCAGTACGTGCTGCTCTTCGTTGCGGGGCTCGTCGCCGCGCGCCGTGGCTGGCTGACCGCGCTCACGGTGCGGCAGGGCCGGGTCGCGCTGATCATGGCGTTCGTCGGGGTGGGGCCGGCGCTGGGCGTGTCGGCCCTCGCGAGCGCGCCGGACGCCGGGATCCTCGCGCTGCTCGGCCAGAGCCTCACCGAGAACGTCGTCGCCATCGGCGCGGTCGTGGGCCTGCTGGTGCTGTTCCGGGAGCGGTTCTCGGGGCAGCCCGCCTGGGCCCGGTTCGCCGCGCGGCACTCGTTCGCGGTGTACGTCATCCACCCGCTGGTGCTGGTGGGCGTCGCGGTGCTGCTGTCGCCGCTCGTGGCCCCCGCGGGCGTGAAGTTCCTGGTGCTGCTCGCCCTGTCGGTACCGCTGTGCTGGGGCGTCGCCTACCTGCTGCGGCGCATCCCGGGCGTGGCGCGCGTGCTGTAGGTGTCGTCGGCCGCAGGAGGTGTGTACGCCTGGGGAGGGGTAACGGAGAGCGAGCACTGCTACGTCTCCGTCACCCCTCCCCAGGCGTCTCGCTCATCTCCCGGTCGGGCGGGCGCCAGGATGCTTGACTGGCACCCATGGAAGACGGTCTGGGCGCGGGACGCCTCGAGGTCATCGCCGGCCCGATGTTCGCGGGCAAGTCCGAGGAGCTGCTGCGCCGGGTGCGTCGCGCCCGGATCGCGCGGCGCGGCGTGGTCGTGGTGAGCCACGCCCTGGACGACCGGCGCGGCGTCGGCCGGGTGACGTCGCACTCCGGCCAGGGCCTGCCGTCGCACACGGTGTCGGACGCCGGCGAGATCCCCGGCCTGCTCGGTCCGGGGACCGAGCTCGTCGCCGTCGACGAGGCCCAGTTCTTCGGCGCGGACCTGGTGCCCGTCGTCTCCGACCTGGCGGACCGCGGGCTCGTGGTGGTCGTCGCCGGGCTGTCCGTCACCTTCGACGGGCAGCCCTTCGCACCCCTGCCCGAGCTCATGGCGCTGGCCGAGTCCGTGGAGAAGCTCACAGCGGTCTGCTCCGTCTGCGGGGCGGACGCCGCCTTCCACGTGCGGCTGCCCGGCGCGCCGCCCGTGCCCGACGCCGGCTCCGCCCAGCCGGACGACGCGCTCGTGCCGGTCGCGGCGCACGTGGGCGGGTCGGAGTCGTACGAGGCCCGCTGTCGGAGGCACGCCGCCGTCGCGGGATGACCGGGGTCGTCAGACCTTGCGCATCAGCGTGTACTGCGGGCAGTCGAACGGGTCGCGTGCGGCGAGCCCGACCTTGTTGAGGTAGTTGACGACGATCATGTACGACCGCGCCAGGCTGGTCTCCGTGTAGGGGATCCCGAGCGTCGCGCAGTGCTCCCGGACGATCTCCGCGGTCCTGATGAGGTGCGGGCGCGGCATGCTCGGGAAGAGGTGGTGCTCGATCTGGAAGTTGAGGCCGCCCATCAGGATGTTCATGAACCGGCCGCCGCGGATGTTCCGCGAGGTGAGGACCTGCTTGGACAGGAAGTCGATGCGGCTGTCGGCGGGGATGATCGCCATGCCCTTGTGGTTCGGGGCGAACGACGCGCCCATGTAGACACCGAACACGGCCAGCTGCACGCCGAGGAACGCGAAGGCCATGCCGGGCGGCAGTGCCCAGAACAGGATCGCGACGTAGACGCCGAGACGGATCGTGATGGTGACGAGCTCGCGGACGCGGGAGCGCAGGGTCTCGGGGCTGCCCTTGAGCAGCGAGCGGACCGAGATGAGGTGCAGGTTCAGGCCCTCGAGCGTGAGCAGCGGGAAGAACAGCCAGCCCTGGTACCGGTTGATCAGACGGACCAGCCCGCGGTTCTGTCGCACGCCCTCCTCCGTGAACGCGATGGTGTCGTTCTCGATGTCCGGGTCCTTGCCCATCTTGTTCGGGTTGGCGTGGTGCCTGGTGTGCTTGGTCATCCACCACGAGTAGCTGATGCCGACGACGACGTTGGCCAGCAGCCGCCCCACGCGGTCGTTGCGGGGGCCGGACTCGAAGACCTGCCGGTGCGAGGCCTCGTGGGCCACGAAGGCGAACTGGGTCAGGACGAGGCCGAGCGCGCCGGCCATCAGGAGCTGGAGCCACGAGTCGCCCAGGAGCACGAAGCCGGTGACGATCCCACCGAGCGCGACCGTGAGCGCGGCGAGGACCCAGGCGTAGTAGCGGTGAGCCCGGCCCAGCAGACCGGCGTCGCGCACCGTGCGGGCCAGCGACGAGTACGTGCTGGTCACGGGCTCGGCGCCGGGATCACGGGGTGCGGTCGGTCGAAAGCCGTCGCGGACGGCGGGGGCAGCTTGGGCCATGTGGTCCTCACATGCTTGGGTTCGACTTCCCAGCCGTGGAGTTGGACGGTGCCGCCCGCGTGCAGATGCTCTCGAGCCTACGGGACCGTAGGTTGGCGTCCCAGGGGGCAGTTGTGGATGGCTCGCGAAGGATTGAAGACGGTATGTTTACCTTCGCCAGACATTTCGGACGTGCGCTGCACTCCGGCTCAGTCCTCGATCCCCTCGGTCGGACTGTGCCTGCGCTCCGCTTCGGGCGCGTGCCTCGTTCCTCGGCCCGCACCCTGCGCTGCACTCCGGCTCAGTCCTCGATCCCCTCGGTCGGACTGTGCCTGCGCTCCGCTTCGGGCGCGTGCCTCGTTCCTCGGCCCGCACCCTGCGCTGCACTCCGGCTCAGTCCTCGATCAGCGGGACGAAGCGGTATCCGCCGTGGTCGGTCGCGCGGGTGCGTCCGTCGGGCAGGCGTTCGATGAGCAGCAGCGTCGTCCGGACGGGGATGACCATTCGGCCGCCGATCCCCACCTGCTCCACCAGGGTGCGCGGCAGCGCGGCCGCGGACGCCGAGACGAGGACGCGGTCCCAGCCGCCCTCCTGGGGATGGCCCAGCACGCCGGGTGCCGAGTGCTCGATCGTCGCCCAGCCCATCCCGGTGCGGCCGACGTTGGCGGCGCCCCAGTCGGCGAGCCGGCTGTCGCGCTCGACGCCCAGCACCAAGCCCTGCGGCCCCGTCAGGTAGGCCAGCAGAGCCGTGGTCCAGCCGGAGCCCGCGCCGACGTCGAGCACTCGCGCGCCGAGCGGAATCCGCAGCAGGCGGAGCATGGCGGCCACCGTCGTGGGCTGCGAGGAGGTCTGGCCGCGACCGATCGGCAGCGGCTGGTCCTGACCGGCGAACGGGCGCTGGGACCGGGGCAGGAAGTCGCGGCGAGGTATGGCGCGCATCGCTCGCGCGATGTCGTCGTGCTCGGCAGCCGGCTCGGAAACCATGTGGTATCACCTGAGCCCAGGGTAGGCACACGCGGATCAAGGTCGCCAGGTGCTCTATTCCGGACCGGCCTCGTCGTGGACCGCCGGCCCTCTCGACGGGGCGTGGCCCCCGAGGTGGGCAAGGCCACGTCGCCGCCGGTTTGAACCCGCTGAGGGCATCGCGTAACCTTGTGCTTCGGTGTGCTGTCTGCGCACCCGTCCTGCGTGCCCATGGCGCATCGCACTCGACCGCCGCGGCGGAGCGAGTCACAGCAAAGCCGATGATCTCCGTCGTGCGCGCACGCCAAGACTAGAGAGATGAGTTGAACGTGGTTTACGCGATCGTCAAGGCCGGTGGCCGCCAGGAGAAGGTGTCCGTCGGGACCATCGTCGTCATGGACCGTGTCCAGGCGACCGCCGGTGAGACCGTCGAGCTCCCGGCCCTCCTGCTCGTGGACGGGGAGAAGGTGACCACCGACGCGAAGAAGCTGGCGAAGGTCAAGGTCACCGCTGAGGTCGTGCGGGACGAGAAGGGTCCCAAGATCACGATCCTCAAGTACAAGAACAAGACCGGTTACCGGAAGCGTCAGGGCCACCGCCAGTCGCTGACCCGCCTCAAGGTCACCGGCATCAAGTGACTTCCGCTGCGGGCCTCCTCTGACGAGTGAGCCCGCGCGAGCCAGATACTTCTTCTTCTCCTTCGTCCCGAAAGACAGGTCAGCCAGATGGCACACAAGAAGGGCGCGAGCTCCTCGCGCAACGGTCGTGACTCCAACGCCCAGCGCCTCGGCGTGAAGCGCTTCGGTGGCCAGGTCGTGAAGGCCGGCGAGATCATCGTCCGCCAGCGCGGCACCCACTTCCACCCCGGCGTGAACGTCGGCCGCGGCAAGGACGACACCCTGTTCGCCCTCGACGCCGGCGCCGTGCAGTTCGGCACCCGTCGTGGCCGCAAGGTCATCGACATCGTCGCCGCCGAGGTCTGAGCTTCGGCTTCCGCGTGAGGGGGCGCACCGGTGACGGTGCGCCCCCTCACGTCTTTTCATGAGCGGCCCTGGGCCGCTCCACCTGAGCAGTACCTGAGAGGATCGAGACATGGCCAGCTTCGTGGACCGGGTGGTTCTGCATGCCGCCGGCGGTAACGGCGGGAACGGCTGCGCCTCGATCCGCCGCGAGAAGTTCAAGCCCCTCGCGGGGCCCGACGGCGGCAACGGCGGTGACGGCGGGACGGTGAGGCTCGTCGTCGACGCCAACACCACCACCCTCCTGGAGTACCACCACTCGCCGCACCGGCGGGCGACGTCGGGCACCCAGGGGATGGGCGACGACCGGGACGGCGCCAACGGCGGCGACCTCGTCCTGAGTGTGCCGGACGGCACCGTCGTGAAGGACCTGGACGGCAACGTCCTGGCCGACCTCGTGGGCGAGGGCGCGGAGTACGTGGTCGCCGCCGGCGGCAAGGGCGGGCTCGGCAACCGCGCGCTGTCGTCGCCGAGGCGCAAGGCCCCGGGCTTCGCGCTGCTCGGCGAGGAGGGCGAGACCGCGGAGGTCGAGCTCGAGGTCAAGACCATCGCCGACGTCGCGCTGGTGGGCTTCCCGAGCGCGGGCAAGTCGTCGCTGATCGCCGCGATCTCCGCCGCGCGTCCCAAGATCGCCGACTACCCGTTCACCACGCTGGTGCCGAACCTCGGCGTGGTGCAGGCGGACCAGTCGCGGTTCACCGTCGCGGACGTGCCGGGCCTGATCCCGGGCGCGAGCGAGGGCAAGGGCCTGGGCCTGGAGTTCCTGCGGCACATCGAGCGCACGGCGATGATCGTGCACGTGCTGGACTGCGCCACGCTGGAGCCGGGCCGCGACCCGATCAGCGACCTCGACGTGATCGAGGCCGAGCTTGCCGCGTACTCGGGCGACATCGGCATCGCGGGCGGCCGCGTGCCGCTCGCCGAGCGTCCCCGCCTCGTCGTGCTCAACAAGATCGACGTGCCCGAGGCGCGCGAGCTCGCGGACTTCGTCAAGGCAGACCTGGAGGCGCGCGGGCTGCGCGTCTTCGAGATCTCCACCGCGTCCCACGAGGGCCTGCGCGAGCTCAAGTTCGCCCTGGCCGAGGTCGTGGAGAAGGCGCGTGCGGACGCCCCCGCGCCGGAGCCCGCGCCGATCGTGCTGCGGCCGCGCGCCGTGAACGAGTCGAAGTTCACCGTGCGCCGGCTGGGTGGCGAGACCGCCTACTGGTTCGAGGTGCGCGGTACCAAGCCGGAGCGCTGGGTGCGGCAGACCGACTTCAACAACGACGAGGCCGTCGGCTTCCTCGCGGACCGGCTCGCCAAGCTCGGCGTCGAGGACGGCCTGTTCAAGGCGGGCGCCGTCGCGGGTGACGAGGTGCGGATCGGTGACCCGAACAACGCCGTCGTCTTCGACTGGGAGCCCACGCTGCAGACCGGCGCGGAGCTGCTGGGCGGCCGTGGGACCGACCTGCGGCTCGACCAGAACGAGCGGCCCACGCGTGGCGACAAGCGCCGCGAGTTCACCGAGCGCATGGACGCCAAGGCCGAGGCCCGGCGCGAGCTGTGGACGGAGCGCGAGGCGGGCCACTGGACCGACCCCGACGCCGACTGAGCCGGAGCCGCAGGTTCGGCCGGCAGCCCAGCAGAGCCTGAGCAGTGTCAGACGTACAGGTCACTCGAGTGATCTGTACGTCTGACACGTCCGGTGGGGTGCCCGGCCCGTGGAATGAGCGAGCGTTCCGGGCGGGCCTCCGGAGAGGATGAGGGTGTGAACTCCCTCGACCCCTCGGTGAACGCCCACGACGCCTCGGAACCCCAGGACAGCCCGGCCGTCTCCGGCCCGCGGTCCGTGATCGCCACCGCCCGGCGCGTGGTGGTCAAGATCGGCTCGTCGTCGCTCACCGGCCCGGACGGGCACCTCGACGTCGGCGCGCTGCGCGGGGTGGTCCAGGTGCTCGCAGCCCGGCAGGCCGCGGGGGCCCAGGTCGTGCTGGTCACGTCGGGTGCGGTGTCGGCGGGCATCGGGCCGCTGGGGCTGGGGAGCCGCCCGCGCGATCTCGCCACCATGCAGGCCGCGGCCTCCGTGGGCCAGGGCCAGCTCGCCGGCCGGTACCAGGAGGAGTTCGCGGCGTTCGGCATCCAGATCGGGCAGATCCTGCTCACGGCCGAGGACACCGTCCGCCGCGCCCGCTACCGCAACGCGCAGCGCGCGCTGGACCGCCTGCTGGCGCTCGGGGTCGTGCCGGTCATCAACGAGAACGACGCCGTCACCACCGACGAGCTGAAGTTCGGCGACAACGACCGCCTCGCCGCGCTCGTGTCGCACCTCGTGCGCGCGGACGCCCTGCTGCTCCTGACCGACGTCGACGGCCTGCACGACGCCCCGCCGTCGCGCCCCGGCGCCCGCCGCATCCCGCTGGTCGACGACCTCGCGGAGATCGCGGGCGTCGAGGTGACCGCGCGCGGCAGCTCCGTCGGCACCGGCGGCATGGTCACCAAGCTGGAGTCGGTGCGGATCGCGACCGGCGCGGGCGTCCCCGCCGTCCTCACGCTCACCGCCAACGCGGCCGCCGCGCTCGCCGGGGACGACGTTGGCACCTTCTTCGCCGCCACGGGCCGCCGCACCTCGGCACGCCGGCTCTGGATCGCGCACGCCGCCCGCACGCAGGGCCGCCTCCACCTGGACGACGGCGCCGCCCGTGCCGTGCTCGGCGGCCGAGCGTCGCTGCTGCCGGCCGGGATCACCCGGGCCGAGGGCCAGTTCGACGCGGGCGACCCGGTCGAGCTCGTCGCGCCCGACGGCGCCGTCGTCGCCCGGGGGCTGGTCGCCTTCGACGCGAGCGACCTGCCCGCGCTGTTGGGCCGCTCCACCTACGCGCTGCGGAAGGAGCTGGGGGAGGGGTACGACCGCGTGGTGGTGCACCGGGACGACCTGGTCCTGGAGACCGGCCGATGAGTTCTCCGGGGGAGTCCCGTCAACCGGTCAGGCGGCTGCGCACGGACGCGCGCCGCACGACTCGAGGAGCCCCCGGATGCGACGCAACCGACCTGCCGCGACGGCGCTGGCGGCGCTGACCGCCCTGCTCGTCCCCCTGCTGGCCGGGCCGCCGGCCGCCCAGGCGGCCACGGCCCCGCCGGCCCAGGCCTCAGCAGAACACGCCCCGCCCACCGAGTACGCCGGCGAGATCGAGGGCGCCGACTACCGCGTGCTGGTCCCCGAGGACTGGAACGGGACGCTGCTGCTCTTCAGCCACGGCAACTACCCGTCCGAGTACTTCGGCGAGGGCAACCCGGTGCCGCACCTGCTGGCCAACCAGCCCGCCTCGGAGGAGGCGCTCACCGACCGCGGGTACGCGCTGGCCGCCTCGCTCTTCCAGGGCGGCGGCCTCGACTTCACCGTCCCCACCGCCGTCCAGGACCAGTCGCGGCTGCTCGACTGGTTCGAGCAGCACGTGGGCGAGCCGGAGCGCACCTTCACCACCGGGGCCTCGATGGGCGCGGTCACGGCGATCAAGCACGCCGAGGCCGAGCCCGAGCGGATCGACGGCGTGCTCACGATCGGCGGCGCCATCGACGTGGTGGGCATGCTCGACGCGATCCTCGACGTGAACCTGGCCACGAGGACCCTGCTCACCGACGGCACCGACGGCGACGGCGACCCGATCGAGCTGGTGCACCCCACCAAGCCGGTGGCGAGCCGCGCCGCCCTGGCCGACGCGCTGACGGCCGCCCTGGAGACGCCGGAGGGACGCGCCCGGATCTCGCTCATCGCCTCCCTCAACACGATCACCGGCTGGTACGACGTGTCGCGCCCGGAGCCGGAGGACCTCCAGGAGTGGATCGACGGCCAGGCGCAGTGGCTCATCTGGGCCTACACGACCGGCCTGGGCCCCACGGCGCGCGTGGACTGGGAGGAGAAGCTGGGCGGCAACGCGTCGGCCTCCTTCGACGGTGACTGGGCGCACCGGCTGCGGCACTCCGGCGCGCTGCGCGAGGTGCGCCAGGCCTACGCCGCGGCCCCGGGCGCCGACCTGTCCGACGACCTCGCGGCACTCGCCGCGGAGCCGGTGATCGAGGCGGAGCCGGACGCCCGGGCGAACCTGGTGCGGCACCGCCCGGAGGGCACGACGCCGCAGCCGGTGCTCACCCTGCACACGACCGGTGACGGCGGGGCGCCGCCGTCGTACGAGCGGTCCTTCGGCGACCGGATCGCCGACGCCGGCCACCCGGGCCGGTACCGCAGCGTCTACGTGGAGCGCGGCGCCCACCTGACGGTCAGCGTCGCCGAGGAGCTCGTCGCACTACGGGCGCTCGAGCGCCGGGTCGAGACCGGGCGCTGGCCGTCGCTGAGCCCGAGGGCGCTGAACCGGGCCGCGTGGCGGCTCGGACCCGACTGCTTCGGGATCTTCGACCCGGTGACCGGGGTGTCCCGGCACGAGCCCGCGTTCGCGCACTTCGTCCCGCCGCGCGCCGCCCGCCCGTCCTGGTGACCGGCCAGGTCCGCACCACGGAATCGTCCTCGGCATCGCCCGCACCCGACGTACTCTCGACGCATGACGATCGTGAGCCAGTACGAGGCGACACCTGCCGGGGGCGATTCCGCGGGAGCCGGCACCCCGCCGCCGTCGGGCACCGACGTCACCGCCGCCGTGCACGACGTCGCCCGGCGCGCCAAGGTCGCCTCGCGCACCCTGGCCACGGCCAACCGCATGACCAAGGACGCCGCGCTCGGCGCCGTCGCGGACGCTCTGGTGGCGGCCGCCGACGAGATCGTGGCCGCCAACGCCGAGGACCTGGAGCGCGGCCGCGCGAACGGGATGTCGGACGGCCTGCTGGACCGGCTCGCGCTGACCCCCGAGCGGATCGGGCAGATCGCGGCCGCGCTGCGCGACGTCGCCGGCCTGCCCGACCCGGTCGGCGAGGTCGTGCGCGGGCAGACCCTGCCGAACGGCCTGCGCCTGCGCCAGGTCCGTGTCCCGATGGGCGTGGTCGGCATGATCTACGAGGCCCGACCCAACGTGACCGTGGACGCCGCGGGCCTGGCCCTCAAGTCCGGCAACGCGGTGATCCTGCGCGGGGGCAGCGCGGCGGCGGCGTCCAACGCGGTGATCGTCGCGGTGATGCAGGGCGCCCTGGCGGCGCGCGGCCTGCCCGCCGACCTGGTCCAGTCGATCGACCCGTACGGCCGCGCGGGCGGCGTGGCGCTCATGCGGGCCCGCGGCCTGGTGGACGTGCTGATTCCGCGCGGCGGCGCCGACCTCATCCAGACCGTCGTGCGCGAGTCCCTCGTGCCGGTCATCGAGACGGGCGTGGGCAACGTGCACGTCTACGTGGACGCCACGGCCGACGTCGACATGGCCGTCGCGATCGTGATGAACGCCAAGACCCAGCGCGTCGGCGTGTGCAACGCGGCCGAGACGCTGCTCGTGCACGAGGACGCCGCCCCGGCCTTCCTCCCGGCGGCGCTCGCCGCGCTGGCCGACGCCGGCGTGGTGCTGCACGGCGACCCGGCAGCCCTGTCCTTTGCCCCGGAGGGAGCCACCGTGCTTCCCGCCACGGACGAGGACTGGGCAACGGAGTACCTCGCGCTGGAGCTCGGCGTGCGGGTGGTCCCGTCGCTGGACGAGGCGATCGAGCACATCCGCACCTGGTCCTCCGGGCACACCGAGGCCATCGTGACGCGGGACATCGCGGCGGCGGACCGGTTCGTCGCGGAGGTGGACTCCGCGGCGGTGATGGTGAACGCGTCGACCCGGTTCACCGACGGCGGCGAGCTCGGCCTGGGTGCCGAGATCGGCATCTCCACGCAAAAGCTGCATGCGCGCGGCCCCATGGGGCTGACCGAGCTGACCACCACGAAGTGGGTGGTCACGGGCGACGGCCACGTCAAGCCGTGAGAGCTCGTTGGCGTCCTGGAGACCTCCGCAGGATCTCCTTGCGACCCAGTGCCGCGGTGTGCCCGCCGCAATTCGTCCGTGAGAGACTAAAGCCCACCTGAGCTTGTTCGACTAGGAGGAACACCCGTGCTGCACACCGCCGTCCTGGCTGCCGAGGCCGCCTCGGAGCACGCCAACGAGCCGATCGCCCCGATCGCGCTCGGCCTGATCGCCTTCGGCGCACTCGTGGCCGCGCTGGTCGTCACGTACGCGTTCCGCAACGTCGGCAACCGGCACTGATCCATCTAGACGGGAGCCTGACGACCAGATGAGCGCACGCACCGCATGAGTGCCCCCACTGGGACCAGGCCGCGCATCGGGGTGATGGGCGGCACGTTCGATCCCATCCACCACGGTCACCTCGTCGCCGCGAGCGAGGCGGTCGCGCAGCTGGAGCTGGACGAGGTCGTCTTCGTTCCCACCGGCCGTCCGGGCTTCAAGCAGAAGCAGCGGGTCACCCCGGCGGAGCACCGCTATCTCATGACGGTGATCGCCACGGCGTCGAACCCGCGCTTCACGGTCAGCCGTGTGGACATCGACCGGGCGGGCCTCACCTACACGGTGGACACGCTCCGCGACCTGCGCACGCAGCGCCCGGACGCGGACCTGTACTTCATCTCGGGAGCGGACGCCATCCAGCAGATTCTCTCGTGGAAGGATGCCGAGAAGCTCTGGGACATGGCACACTTCGTCGCTGTCACACGGCCAGGGCACATGCTCACCGTGGACGGGCTTCCTCGGGACGGCGTGACGACACTCGAGGTTCCTGCACTAGCTATCTCCTCGACCGACTGTCGTCGTCGGGCCGAGGAGGGTTTGCCGGTCTGGTATCTGGTGCCTGACGGCGTGGTCCAGTACATCGCCAAGCACGGACTGTATCGAGGTCTTCACGATGAGTGACAACAAGGGTCGTCCCATGACGCGCCGCGAGATCCGCGAGCGTGAGGCTGCCGCCGCGGCTGCCGCCGCCGGTGGTGGTGCCGGCGGTGGTGCCTACCCGCCGCAGGGCGGTCAGCAGCCTCCGCACCGTGGCGCGCCCGCACCCGCCCCTGCTCCCGAGGGCGGCTGGTCGCCGAACCCGTCCAACCCGCCGGTCGCCCGGCCCCCGCAGGCGACGGGTGGCTCGCGCGGCGTGGACGCGACGGGCCGGCTCACGCCGGTGCAGCAGCCCGGTGGCAACCCGTCGCCTTTCGGCCCCGGTGGGGGCCAGGGCCGTCCGGGCGCTCCGTCCGGACCCGGTGGCCAGGGTGCCCCCGGCGGCCACGGCGCGCCCGGCGGGCCCGGCCAGCAGAGCGCCCCGCCGAGCCCCTTCGGCTCGCGCCCGGCGAGCGCACCCGTGCCGCCCGCGCCCCAGCAGGGCCGCGCGGCGCGGTTCGCGCCGCCC
>NZ_JARVSD010000027.1 GCF_030209445.1 Promicromonospora sp. MEB111 | reverse complement strand
CCCGTGAGCGGGACGACGTCCGCCGGCCGCCCGGGGGCGGGCTCGCCGGGCGGCGCTCCGCCGTCGGGCAGCCCGGCCGGCCCGGGTGCCTCGGCGACGAGCGCCTCCGCGTGCGCCGGGCTGATGGTGCCGAGCAGGCCCGGCAGGCCCGCGAGCTCCGCCACCGCCGCGCGGCACGCGGCGCACTCGGCCAGGTGCCGCTCGTAGGTGCGCCGGTCGCTCGGGCTCAGGGCGCCGATCACGTAGGCCGCGTCCCACTCGGCGTAGCGGTCGCCGCCACCCCCTGACTCTGCCGCGGGGATCATGCCGTGACTCCTTTCTCCTGCAGCGCCAGGCGCAGCGCGCGCAGCCCGTAGTGCAGCCGCGACTTGACCGTCCCGGCGGGGACACCCAGCTCGGTCGAGAGCTCGGCCACCGAGCGGCCCCCGTAGTACGCGCCGACCACCACCGCCCGGTGCGACGGCGAGAGCGACAGCAGCGCGTCGGCCACCAGCCACGAGTCCAGCACGGACTGGGTGGTGTCGCGCTCCTCGCGGTCGGGCAGGTGCCCGGTGGAGCGCTCGCGGGTGCGGCGGGCGCTGCGGAGGTGGTCGACGGAGAGGTTCCGCGCCACCGTGAACAGCCAGGCGCGCACGGAGTCCTCCGAGCGTTCCAGCACCTCGGGGTGGCGCCACGCGCGCAGCAGGGTCTCCTGCACCACGTCGCGCGCCTCCTCCTCGTCGCCCGTGCGGCGCACGACGTACCGGTACAGCGCGTCGGCGTGCGTGTCGTGTACCGCCTCGAGGAGCTCGTCCTCGGCACCCACGAGCGGCTCCTTCCGTGTGTGTCGGCTACCCGGTCCGGTCGTTACCGCATCACTGGCCAGGGGCCAGCTGCAGCGAGAACTCGATGCTGCCCTCATCCTCCACCGTCACGAACCCCAGGTCCGGCGCCTCGACGCCGAAGTCCTCGAACGTGATCGGCACGCTGCCCACCACCTGCACCGGGTCACCGCTGGTCGCGTCACCCGCGACCTCGGCGTCGACCGTGGCCGGCTGCGTGACGCCGTGCACGGTGAGGTCGCCGGTCAGCTCCACCGACGTGGCGCCCTCCTCGATGGGCGCCGGCTCGGTCAGCACGAACGTCGCGGTCGGGAACTGGCCCACCTCCATCGCGGTGTCGCGGAAGTACCCGTCGCGGTTGGCCTCGTCGGTGGCCACGCTCGCGATGTCCACCTCGATGTCGGCGGCGGTGATCGCGCCGTCCGCGACGGTCACCGACCCGGTGACGTCCTCGGTGCGCCCGGTCACGGTCACGTCCTCGCCCTGCAGCACCTCCTCGACGCGGTAGCCGGCGAACGACCCGTCCGTCACGGTCCAGGTCCCGGCCGCAGCCTCGGCGTCGGGCAGCGGTGCCGCCGACGCCGCCAGGCTCGGCACGTCCGCGGCGGCCTCGTTGGCCCAGTCCGCGTACAGGCCCGGCCCGAAGACCGCCGCCGCCCCGCCGATCACGACCACGGCCGCTCCGACGCCGATGCCTACCTTTGCCCCAGTGCGCACGCTCCGCCCCTCTCGTTCGCAGGCCGACCGGATATCGGCCTCTGCCCCTACTACGGGTGAAAGGGCGTACCGGTTCAATCGGACGGCGAAGAGGGGCACGGGTTCCGATGAGCCTGCGGCCCCGGTCCGGTCGATACTGGCGGGATCGTGCGTCGCGCGGTCCGCCCGGGCACATCTCGCCCGAGCACACTCCGCCCGAGCACGCCTTGCCCGAGCAGACCTGGAGGCATCATGACCGACACCTTCGACGTCGACGTGACCCGCGACCTCGACGGACCCGTCGAGGCGGCCTGGGCCGCATGGAGCACCCCTGACGGCCTGCGCGCCTGGTGGGGGCCCGGCCCGTTCACCTGCCCCGCCGCCGAGGTCGACCTCCGGGTGGGCGGCCGCGCGCTGCTCGCGATGCGTGCCCCCGCCGAGTACGGCGGCGGGGATACGTGGTCCACCTGGGACTTCACGGTCGTCGAGCCGGTGCGGCGCATCGAGTACACGTTCCGGTTCAGCGACGCCGACGGCGTGCCGCAGGCCCCGCCGATGGACGACGTGCCTGCCGAGGGGCACCACGAGGTCGAGATCACCGGCCTGGGCGACGGGCGCAGCCGCATCCACATGGTCGAGCACGGGTACACCAGCACCGCGGCCCGCGACATGTCGCGGCAGGGGCTGGAGGCGTGCCTCGACAAGATGGCGCGGTACGTGGCGGGCTGACCCGTCGCGGCCGCCGGTCATGGCTGTACAGGTCGGCGGCGCGGCGCGCGGAGCAGGACCAGGGCGAAGGCCACGAGCAGCAGGCCCGCCGCCGGCGCCTGCGCGAGCGCGGCCGACGCGCCCCAGGTGTCGGCGGCCCGGCCCGCGAGCGACGCCGCCAGCGCTGATCCGGCCGCGCTGGCGGAGTTGTTCCAGGTGAACGCCTGCGTCAGCACGGACGGGCGGACCGAGCGCTCCGTCAGCACGGTGAGCAGCACCAGGGTCGGCGGCACGGCGGCCTCCGTGAGCACCAGGGCGACGCCCAGCCAGACGGCGGACGGCGCGAGCGGCAGCAGCGCGGCGGTCGCCGTCAGCCACCCGGTGGCGAGCACGAGCTGGAGGCGGGCCGGCGTGCGGCGGCGGCGCAGGCCGTAGAGCCAGCCCGACAGGAGGCCGGCCACGCTCCCGGCGGCGATGAGCGGCGTCGCCGCCCCGGGTATCCCGTGGCCGACGGCGAAGGCGGTGACCGCCACCCCCATCGTGCCGAAGTACAGGCCGATGGCCAGGTTCAGCAGCGCCAGGATCAGGAACGCCGGCGCCAGCAGGGCGGGCCGTTCGCCGCGGACCCGCCCGGCGCCCCGCCGCGGCGGGGGTGCGGTGCGGCGCTGCAGGGCCAGGGCCGTGCCGCCGGCGAGGATCAGCCCCGCCGCCAGCAGGCTGGCCGCCGTCGTGCGGCCCGCCGCGCCCAGCGCGGTGACCAGCACCGGCCCGAGCAGAAAGCTGGTGGCGTTGGCCAGCGACTCCAGCGAGAACGCGCTGGGCAGGTCGTCGGCGTCGCCGCGCAGCAGGTGCGCCCAGCGGGCGGCGGACAGGGCGCCGAGCTGGGGGACGGCCGCACCCGCACAGCCCGCGGCGACGACGGCCACGGCGGGCGTCGTCGACACGAGCACGCCCACGACGGCGGCGCCGCGGGCGACGAGGTACAGCGGGAGCACACGGGTCTGGCCGAATCGGTCGACCAGACGGGCGAGCTGCGGGCCGACAACCGCCTCGGCCAGGGCGAAGACCGCGGCGGCGAGGCCGGCCGTGGCGTACGAGCCGGTGCGGTCGTGCAGCAGCCACACCAGGCCGAGGCCCGTCATGGCGATGCCGACACGGCCGGTGGTGGCGGCAAGGAAGAAGGCGGCGGCGCCGGGCGCGCGCAGCAGGGAGCGGTAGCCGGAGGCGGCAGCAGACATGGATGTCCTTCGTCGCCGCCCGGCGGGAGGGGCCACCCGGGGTCGCCGGCGCCTGATGCTGCTTCGGGTGCGACCCGTGGCCCGCCAGGGGACATCCAGGACTGCGGTGGGACGGGACACGCGCCCCTGCCGCCGCCCCCGACACCGGGCGGTACACAACGTGGTGCCCGGGCCGATGCGGACCCGGGCGACTGCCAGGGACGTTAGCAGGCCTGGCTGGTCAGCGGAACCTCGTCGTGCCGGGCCACGCCGAACGTGCTGCCGGGGTATCGCAGACCGGAGAAGTACATGTTGGTGTGGGCCACGATCTGCTCGCCGGTGATCGGCACGCCGTCCCACTCGGTGTCGCGGGTGGTGTGCGCGTCGCTCACGAGGGTCACGTCGTAGCCGAGCGCGGCGGCCCGCTGCGTCGTCGTGCGGACGCAGAAGTCGGACTGCGCGCCCGTGACGACCAGCCGCGTGGCGCCGAGCGCGTCGAGGACGTCGCGAAGGTCGGTGTCGGCGAACGAGTCGCGGTAGGCCTTGTGCACGAGCGCCTCGTCGGGGCGGCGGGACAGGCCGTCCGCGAGGGCCCAGCCCGGTGTGTCCCGATCCAGTCCCGGCTCGTGGTGCTGCACCCAGACGACGGGCGTCCCGGCGTCGCGGGCCCGCTCCACGAGGGCGGCGGAGCGGGTGACGACGCCGTCGGCGTCGAAGCAACCGTGGACGACGTCGGCCTGGAGGTCGATGACGAGGACGGCGGTGGTCATGGGCAGGCAACCTCGTAGAAGTCGTCGGGATCGGCGAAGGAGAACTGGTAGCAGATGGACTCGACCTCGCCGGTGTAGCCGCCCATCCAGTTCGTGATCTCGCGGGAGTACCTGACCACCACGTGGCCCGACGACTCCTCCACGACCGTCCCGTCCTCGATCGACTCCGGCACGGCCCGCAGGTGCAGCTCGTTGCGGTCCAGGTCGGCGAGGCGCCAGGCCCACCGGTCCTGGGCGGTGTCGAACGCGGCCGTGCCGATCGCGACGAGCAGGACGACGGCCGCGGTGAGCACGGCCGCCACGATCCAGCCCGCGCGGTGGCGAGGCCTCGGGGGCGTCATGGGTCGTATCGTGCCAGGTGAGCGGGCCGGCCAGGGCGAGCACGGTGCCGTTCACGGAGCGCGCGGTCCGACACGGTGCTACCGGGCCAGGCGCATCGCGATGCTCGCGGGCGCCGTCTCGACGAACCCGAGGCTGCGGTACAGCTGCCGGCCGGGCTCGTCCGCGTTGAGCGTGACGTACGGGTCGGCGGGCGCGCGGTCCGCGATCTGGTCCAGGAGCCAGTACATCACCCGGCGGCCGAGGCCTCGGCTCTGGTGCTGGGGCAGCGTCGCGACGTCGGCGATGTGGAAGTACCAGCCGCCGTCGCCGAGCGTGCGGCCCATCGCGACGGCCTGGTCCGTCGCCGCCTCGCGGACGTGGCAGAAGGCCCAGCTCGACGTCAGCGCGGGCGCGGCCTGCTCGGCGTTCTTGGGCGAGAGGCCGGAGGCGGCGCGCAGGTGCAGGTACTCGTCGACGCTGGGCGCGGTGGGGACCAGGAGGTACGGGTCGTCGCTCATGAAAGCACCCTAAGCGCGCGCTGCGGTGACGGGGCCGCCCGCTACCGTGGCTGCGCATGACGCATGCCGACACCGAGATCGACGCCGACCTGATCCGGGAGCTGCTTCGTGAGCAGCACCCCGACCTGGCGGAGCTCCCGCTGGAGCTCGGGGCGCGCGGCTGGGACAACCAGCTCTGGCGCCTCGGGGACGACCTCGCCGTCCGGCTGCCGTGGGCGACGGACTCGGCGGACGAGCTGCTGCGCAAGGAGCACGCCTGGGTGCCCGGCCTGGCGCCGGGACTCCCGCTGCCGGTCCCGGTGCCGCAGCGCCTCGGCGAGCCGGCCGAGCGGTTCCCGCGGCCGTGGATCGTCACCACCTGGGTGCCGGGTGCGCCCGCCGACCGGGCCCCGGTCACGCGGGGTGCCGAGGCGGCGCGGGTGCTGGGCTCGTTCCTGACCGCGCTCCATCAGCCTGCGCCGGAGGGGGCGCCGTCGGGCCGCGGTCGGGGCGGGCCGCTCGCCCAGCACACCGCGGGGTTCGCGGGGCAGCTTGCCGAGGCGGCGGAGCGAGGGCTCGTCGCCGACCCGAACGCCGTCCGCGCCGTCTGGGACGATGCCGTGGCCGCGCCCGAGTGGGCCGGACCGCCGGTGTGGCTGCACGCTGACCTGCACCCGGCCAACGTGCTGACGGCGGACGGGACGTTCTGCGGAGTCATCGACTTCGGCGACCTGTGCGCCGGTGACCCGGCCTACGACCTCTCCGCGCCGTGGCTGCTCCTGCCGGACGGCGGGGTCGACGCCTTCCACGACTCCTACCGGCCGGGTGTCGACGCCGCGACGCTCCGTCGCGCCCGGGGCGTGGCCGCAGCGAAGGCACTCGTCGGGCTGCTCATCGGGGAGGCCGGCGTGCACGGGCGGCCGGGCGGCAAGGCGTCGTGGGGGCCGCCGGGACGCGCGGCGCTGGAGCGGCTGCTGGCGACGGCCTGACGCGGGGCGCCGGCGCGCGGCGCCACCCGACTGCCGGCCGCCCGCCCCGGCTGCCGGCCGCCCGCCGTCGTCAGGCGGCGAGCTCCGCCAGCAGGCGCTCACGCAGCCGCACGAGCTGGTCGGCCGACTCGGCGGGGCCGACGCCGTCGGTGTAGACGGTGGCGGCAGCGACCTCGCCGGCCAGCGGGTCCGCGACCCAGGCGGCGATCCAGTCGCGCCCCTCGATGATCCAGTCCTTGCCCCGGCCGGCGATCGCGCGCTCGCGCAGCACGGTCACCGACCGCTCGGGGTCGCGGCTGGGCAGCAGGTGGACGACGTCGGGGACCGGTGCCAGCGCCCGCCGCACCTGGTCGGCGTGCTCCGGGCCGGTGAAGCTGGTGTAGCCGGCGCCGAACGCGATGACCGTCTCCGGGTGGTCCTCGACGACGCGCCGCACGGCGTGGGCGCGGGCCGGCTCCCACTCGCGTTCGGCGGCGGCCCAGCCGACGGCGTCGTCCCGTTCGAGCAGGCGGCCCAGGTCCCAGCCGACCTCGGCGCAGTAGGTCCAGGCGATGTCGTCGATGTCCACGAACGGGAGCCCGATCCGCTCGGCGACGAGGGCGCCGAGCGTGGACTTCCCTGCCGCGAGCGGGCCGACCAGGATCATCGAGAGCCTCCCGTATCTGGGTGAAATATCCCAGTATCACCCATAGGTCGGTCTCAGCTCCTGGAGGCGCTCCGGGGCTCCGGCCGCGTGCCCGTGCCCCGCGGCGCGATGTCGGCGACGATGGAGCGATGGTCCGCGTGCTGGGCGTCGACGTCGCGAAGAAGTACTGGGTCGCGGTCGCGAGCGACCTGCACGTGTACGCGGACCTGACGTTCACCGGCGTGCTCGCGCAGGCCGACGTGGACGGTCGGGTCGAGGTGGTGGGCGTCGACATGCCGATCGGCCTGCCCGCCGGCATCGGATACCGCCGTGCCGACGTGCAGGCCCGTCAGGCTGTCGGGCCGCGGTGGCCGTCGGTGTTCATGACGCCGCCGTCCGCGGCACTGACGGCGGACACCTACGCCGCGGCGCTGGAGACGACCCGGCGGGTGACGGGCAGGGGCCTCAGCCGCCAGGCGTGGGCGCTCAGGCCGCGGATCCTCGAGGTGGACGACGTGGTGCGATCGGCCGGCCGGCGCATCGTGGAGGTGCATCCCGAGCTGTCGTTCGCCACCCTGGCCGGGCGTCACCTCTCGGCGCCCAAGTCGACGTGGGCCGGGCTGGAGGACCGGCGGGCCCTGCTCGCCGGGGCCGGGTTCGCGCTGCCTGCCGACCTCGGACGTCCGGGGCAGGTGTCCGGACCGGACGACGTGCTCGACGCCGCCGTGGCGTGCTGGACCGCTCGCCGCGTGGCCGACGGCATCGCGCGGGTGTATCCCGACCCGCCGGAACGGCTCGACGGGATCGACGCCTGCATCCGGGCCTGACCGGCCGCTAGCTCGATCCGGGCCGGTGGTGGTCGAGGTAGTTCTGCGTGGTCGTGAGGCTGGTCATGTCGGGCATGCGGTCGAGGTACACCAGGCCGTCGAGGTGGTCGATCTCGTGCTGGAAGACGCGCGCCGCGTACCCGCTCACCTCGGTCGTGATCGTCTGCCCGGTCTCGTCGGTGTACCGGACCGTGATGCTCTCGGACCGGGGCACCTGGCCCAGGTACCCGGGAACGCTGAAGCAGCCCTCCCAGTCGAGCACCGTCTCGGCGGAGCGCTCCAGGACGGTCGGGTTCAGGATCTGGATGAGGCCGGTCTCGGGCCGGTCGGGGAAGACGTCGGTCCGGCGTACCTCGACGATCGCGGCCCGCACCGGTACGCCGATCTGCGGGGCGGCCAGCCCGGCACCGTTCAGCTCGCGCAGCCGGGTGGTGAGGGTCGCCAGGAGGTCGCGTGCGTCGTCGTCGGCGTCGATCTCCGACGTGGGGGCCTTCAGCCGGGGGTCGCCGATCGTGACGAGGTCGTCGTCGGCGACACCCTTGATCCAGGCGTCGTCGCTGCGGTGCTGGGTCACTCGATTCCTTCCGGGCCGGGCGTGGTTCCGCGCCACCGTACCCGCGGCATGGTTCCGTGGGGCGCATCCACGCGCGGCTCAGGCCTCATCACCAGGGGAGACACATGTCGGACGCACGCCGGGACCGGCTCGCCGGGCTCCTCGCCGAGGCCGCCACCCGGTTTGGCGTGACGCTCGACGGCGAGCCGGTCCGCGGGGCCTACGACCGGACCCTCGCCGTCCGGACGTCGGGCCCGGCATGGCTGCGGGTCACGGCCCAGCCACCGGAGTGGGCCCGGGGCGAGATCTGGGACGGCATCGCCACCGCCACGGGCGAGCCGTTCGGCGACATCCCGATGCCCCGGCACCTGCGGTCCGCGGAGTGGGCCGCGCGGTGGGACGACGTCGACCAGGTCGTCCGGGCGGACCTCATGACCTTCGTGGACCAGCCGGCCGTGGGCACCGGCCTGGTGCTGGAGCACCCGGTCGACCTGCCCGACACCTGGTGGGCCCGGCTCCGGGCCGGGCTCGACACCCTGCGCCGGGTCGCGACCGAACGCCGGGTCCTGGACCCCGACGCCGTCCGGTCCTCGATCCTGGCCCTGTTCGGCGTGGAGATCGACCTCGGCCGCGTCGAGTGGGAGGTCTCCCACGGCGACCTGCACTTCGGCAACCTCACGGCCCCGGGCCTGACGATCCTGGACTGGGAGTACTGGGGCTCGGCGCCTGCCGGGTACGACGCCGCCGTCCTCGCCTGCTCGGCGATCCTCCAGCCCGACATCGCCGCCCGCGTCCGCGCCGAGTTCGCCGACGTGCTCGACACCTACTCCGGCGCCGTCGCCCAGCTCGCCGCCGCCGACAAGTACCTGCGGCTGGTCGGCATCGGCGCGCACCCCGAGATCGCCGTCCCGGTCCGGCGTCAGGCGGACGCCGTCATCCGGGACCGGCTCGGCTGACCGGACGCGCGCGTGTGGGCTGGTCGCGCGGTGGGCGCCGTCAGGCAGCGGGCACCGCGCGAACGGCGTCGAGCCCCAGGGTGCGGTTGAGCTTCCCGGTGATCCGTGTGGTCGCGGTGCGCGGGAGGAACCGCGGGAGCCAGGACGCGACCTGGTTCAGCCGCCGGCCCGGGTACGACGAGCTCCTGCCCCGTGCGAAGTCGTCGAGGGTTCGGCGGGCCACATCCTCGGGGGAATCGAGGAACCGCGGGTTGACGGTGTGCGAGGTGCCCTCGAAGAACGCGGTGTCCGTCCCGCCGGGGTGCGCCGCCATGACGCGGACGCCCGTACCGCGCAGCTCCTCGGCCACCGCCTCCGTGAACGACAGCACGAACGCCTTGGTCGCGGCGTAGCCGGCCTGGAAGGGCATCGGCTGGAAGGCTGCTGTCGAGGCGACGTTGATGATCCCGCCGTGGCCCCGGGCCGTCATCGGGGTGCCGAGCCCGTGGGTCAGTGCCATGAGCGCCCAGACGTTGAGGTCCACCGCCGTCTGGGCGGGCGCGAACGGGCGGTCCAGGAAGGGGCCGGCCGGCCCCATGCCCGCGTTGTTGACGAGCAGGTCGACGGGTACCGAGTCGAGGTCGCGCAGGAGCGCGGCGACCTGGTCACGGTCCGTCAGGTCCGCAGCGTGGGTGGTCACCGCGACGTCGTGCCCGGCGCGGATCCGGGTGGCCAGCTCGTCGAGCGCCGGAGCCGAGCGTGCGACGAGCACGAGGTCCGAGCCTCGCCGGGCGAGCTCGGTCGCGTAGGCCGCGCCGAGCCCGCGGGAGGCCCCGGTCACGAGGGTGGTGGTGCCGCGGTAGCTGTACATGGTCCGCCTTCGTCCGTGAATGCTTCGAGTCTCGAAGTAGTTCGGACCCTAACACCTTCGAGTCTCGAACTAACAGAGGCTAGGATCGCCGGATGAGCCAGACCGATCTCGAAGCCGTCGTCCGGGCGAACCACGAGCTCTTCATGGTCACGGGCGACCGGGCGGCCGGCGTGGTCGCACGGCACCGGCTCACGCTCCAGACGGCGCAGGCGCTGTGGGTCATCGACCCGGAGGAGGCGCCGCCGTCGATGAAGGTGATGAGCGAACGCCTGCACTGCAACGCGCCGAACCTGAGCTTCGTGACCAACCAGCTCGTCGAGCGGGGCCTGGTCGAGCGCGCCACCGACCCGCACGACCGCCGGTCGCGCGTCGTCGTCCTGACCGCTGAGGGCAGGCGCGTGCGCACCGAGATCATCGCCGGGACGCTGGACCGAACCCCGTTCGCCGGCTTGGACGCGGACGACCTGCGGGAGCTGGCCGGGCTCCTGGCGAAGGCGCTCGTGGCGCGGGACGACACGGCCGCCCCCGAGCAGGCCGCGGGCTAGCGTCCGGGCGGCTCAGGAATGCGAGCCGCTCACTTCCGCGGGCCTGCGACCTCCAGCAGCAGGTCCACGAGCCGCTCGGCGGCGTCGGGCACCCCGATCTTGCGGGCGGCGTCGGCCATGCGTTCGCGCCGTCCGGCGTCGTCCAGGAGCCCGGCCAGCGCCCCGCGGAGGTCCGAGAACGTGAGGTCGCCCTCCAGGGCGACGGCCGCGCCCAGGTCCTGCAGCCTGCGGGCGTTGTGCGCCTGCTCGTTCCCGGCGGACGACGCCAGGGGGATCAGCACCGCGGGCTTGCCCAGCGCCGTCAGCTCGGCGATGGTCCCGGCCCCGCTGCGGGAGATGACGACGTCGGCCAGGGCGAGCACGTCCGGCAGCTCCGCCCCGACGAACCCGAGCACGCGGTACCGCGCGGCCAGCTCCGCCGGGAGCGTGGCGGTGCGCTCGAACATCTCCTTGAGGTTGTTCGGGCCGCACTGGTGGATCACGTTCGCGCGCTGGAGCATCCAGGGCAGCGTCTCGGCGACCAGCTCGTTGATCTGCACCGACCCCTGCGCGCCGCCCGTGACGTACAGGACGGGCAGGTCGGGGTCGAACGAGTCGAGGCCCAGCGCGTCGACGGCCTTGAGCGGCTCGCCGGTCAGCACCTCGGCGCGCACCGGGTTGCCCGTCACGACGGCCCGCTCGCGCACGGCCTCCGGCAGCAGCTCGATGGTGGACGGCGACGACACCGCGACGCGTGTGGCCCGCTTGGCCAGCAGGCGGTTGGCCAGCCCGAGCCGCACGGTCTGCTCGTGCACCACGAGCGGACGGCGGGCCAGGCCCGCCGCGATGCCGACCGGGACGGCGACGTAGCCGCCGGTCGACAGGATCACGTCCGGCTTGAACTCGGCCACGATCGACCGGGCCTGCGCCACGCCGAGCGGCACCCGCGCCATGTCCTTCATGTTGCTGGCCGACAGCATGCCCAGCGGGTTGGCCGACCGGCGCAGCTTGCCCGTGGCCACCGGCAGGAACCGGATGCCCTCGGACGCCGTGACCCGGGCCTCCAGCCCGTCGGCCGTGCCCGCCCACAGGACGCTGACGGCGGTGCCCGACTCGGCCAGCCGGGCCTGCAGCGCGCGCAGCGTCGTGAGCGCCGGATACGTGTGGCCGCCGGTCCCGCCACCGGTGACGAGCAGTCGGAACTCGGACGGCTGTGAACTCACGAGACATCTCCCTGGACGGCAGCGGAAGGGGGCGTGATCCCAACTCTAGGGGGTCGACGGCGGTCGTCCGCTTCGCCAGTGAGGTACGGATAGTCGCAGTTCAGCGGCCCTCCTCGAAGGTCAGAGTTTCTCCTCTTTCAGCGCCCGCAAAGCGGAGAAACTCTGGCCTCGAAGGGGAGTGCGGGGAGCCCTCCGACGGCCCGCGGTGAGACGTAGATCACCGCGCCTCCAACCTCCGGCTGGCCGCCCGCGTGGGTCGGCAGGTGCGCCGACGACCGTCCGCACGAGGTGTGGTTCCGCCCGGGCCTCATACGATTCAACTGTGTCGCCGCTTCCGCCTCTTGCGGTCGTTCTGAACGGCGGGCCGTCGGCGGTCGACTGGATGATCGCGATCGGAACCCTCGCCGCTGTGCTCGTCGCGCTCGTGTTCGGCGGGGTCGAGTACTACCGGGGTACGGCCGACCGGAGAGAGCAGGCAACCGAGCGCCGGCGCGCACAGGCCACGCTCGTGAACGCCTGGCTCGAGGTGCACATCGAGCCGGATCCACCCGAGCTGCTCGCGGAGTACAGGATCCACAACGCCTCGGCGGCGCCCGTGTACGAGGTGGTCGTCTCGATCCCGGCGGGCTTCATGGGTGACGCTCCCCGCCTGGAACCGTGGGGCATGCTCACCCCGACGGACAGGCCGCGGGTCGTCGGGGAGCCGGAGGTCGTCCACTTCGCGGACGACCAGGACGTCCAGCTCGAGCTGACGTTCCGCGACGCCGCCGGCCTGTGGTGGAGGCGCGGCACCGACGGGATCCTGCACGAACTGCCCGGCAACCCGCACGTCACCGCGCCCCGAGCCGCCGGCTGACCTCGCGCGCCGCCCGGGTCGCCTGCTCCGCGAGGCCGGCCCGCGCGTCGTCGTCGTACGCCTCCGAGCGGAAGGTGATCGCGAGCCCGGCGACCGGGCGGCCCGTGTGGTCGACGACGGCAGCGGCCACCGACGCGAAGCCCGCCGTCACCTCGCCGTCCTCCACCGCGAAGCCGCGTGCCCGCGCCAGCCGCAGCACGTCGCGCAGCTCGCGCAGGGTGTGCGGTCCGGCGCCGGTCAGGTCGGTGAACGACCCCGGCGTCGGGTACAGGGCGCGCACCTGCGCGGGCGGCAGCAGCGCGAGGACCGCTCGGCCGCTGGCGGTGAGGTGGCTCGGGAGGTGCACGTCGACGTCGGTGACCAGGGGCGGGCGCCCCGCCGCCCGCTGCTCCACCAGGTACAGCACCTCCCGCCCGTTGAGGACGGCGAGGTGCCCGTTCTCGCCCGCGGCCTCCACCAGGCGGGCGACGACGGGCGCGGCCAGGCGGGTGAGCGGCGCCTGCCGGGTGTACGCGCTGCCCAGGCCGAGGGCCGCCACACCCAGGCCGTAGCGGCGCTCGTCGGGGAAGTGCCGCACGAAGCCCTCGTCGCCCAGCACCGACAGCAGGTGGTAGACGCTGGACCGGGGCACCCCGAGGCCGTGCGCGATCGCGCCCGCGGGCACCGGCCCGGGCTGCGCCGCGAGGAACGAGAGCAGCCGCGCTGTGCTCCGCGCGGCGGGAACGGCACTGCTGCCGGCCACTGTTTCCTCCCGGGTGCGTTGTCTCGTATCCCAGACTCTATCGATGCCTCCGCCCGCGCCGGAGGGGCCGGGGCGAGGTTCGATGAGCGCATGAGCACCCTGCACGACGCGGCAACGACGCCCGCCTCCGGCGCGGCCGGCACCGAGGAAACCACGCACGTCGTGCTCGACGGCACCCCGCTGACCGTCGAGCAGGTCGTCGCCGTGGCCCGCCACGGCGCGACCGTCGAGATCCACGCGAGCGCGCTGGCTCGCATGGCGCAGACCCGCGCCGTCATCGACGACCTCGCCCACGACGCCGCGCCGCACTACGGCGTCTCCACCGGCTTCGGCGCGCTCGCGCGTCGGCACATCCCCGCCGAGATGCGGGCGCAGCTCCAGGTCAGCCTCGTGCGCTCGCACGCTGCGGGGTCTGGGCCGCAGGTCGAGACCGAGGTGGTGCGGGCGCTGCAGCTCCTGCGGCTCGCGACCCTGGTCACCGGCCACACCGGCGCGCGTCCGGTCACGGCGCAGACCTACGCCGGGATGCTGAACGCGGGCATCACGCCCGTCGTGCACGAGTACGGGTCGCTCGGCTGCTCCGGCGACCTCGCGCCGCTCGCGCACGTGGCGCTCGCCGCGATGGGTGAGGGGTGCATGCGGGTCGGGGCACACGAGGTCGACGCCGCCCGGGCCCTCGCCGACGCCGGGATCGAGCCGCTGGTGCTCGCCGAGAAGGAGGGTCTGGCTCTCATCAACGGCACCGACGGCATGCTCGGCATGCTCTGCCTCGCGCTCCACGACCTGCGGCGCCTGCTCACCACGGCCGACGTCGCGGCGTCCCTGTCCGTCGAGGCCCTGCTCGGGTCGGACGCGCCCTTCGCCGAGGACCTGGTCGGCCTGCGCCCGCACCCCGGGCAGGCGGCGTCCGCGTCGAACATGCGGCGCCTCCTGGCGGGTTCGCCGCTCATGGCGAGCCACCGCGAGCTGGACGACGCCGGAAATCCCGCGTGCACCCGCGTGCAGGACGCCTACTCCCTGCGGTGCGCACCCCAGGTGCACGGCGCCGCCCGCGACACCCTGGACCACGCCGCCACCGTCGCGGGCCGGGAGCTGGCCTCGGCGATCGACAACCCGGTCGTGACCGCCGACGGGCGGGTCGAGTCCAACGGCAACTTCCACGGCGCGCCCGTGGCCTACGTGCTCGACTTCCTCGCCATCGCGGCCGCCGACCTGGCGAGCATGAGCGAGCGGCGCACCGACCGGTTCCTCGACGTCGCGCGCTCCGAGGGGCTGCCCGCGTTCCTCGCGCACGACCCCGGCGTCGACTCCGGGCACATGATCGCCCAGTACACGGCCGCCGGGATCGTCTCCGAGCTCAAGCGCCTCGCGGTGCCCGCGAGCGTGGACTCCATCCCGAGCTCCGCCATGCAGGAGGACCACGTGTCCATGGGCTGGGCCGGCGCCCGCAAGCTGCGCCGCTCCGTGGACGGTCTCACCCGGGTGCTCGCGATCGAGGTGCTCACGGCCACGCGCGCCCTGGACCTGCGGGAAGAAGCCCCCGCGGCGGGTACGGCGGCGGTGCACGACGTCGTCCGCGCCGTCGTGCCCGGTCCCGGACCGGACCGCTACCTCGCCCCCGAGATCGAGCACGTGGTGGGGCTCGTGGCCGGCGGACAGGTCGTGGCGGCCGCCGCGGGCGCCGTCGGACACCTCCACTGAACCCGCCCCGACCTGCCGACCCGAGCCGAAGGAGACCCAAGTGAACCAGCCGTACGACCGGGGGACCCCCGTACCCGTCCGCGCCGCGCGCGGCACCACCCTGACCGCCCGGAGCTGGCAGACCGAGGCGCCGCTGCGCATGCTCATGAACAACCTCGACCCCGAGGTGGCCGAGCGGCCCGACGACCTGGTGGTCTACGGCGGCACCGGCCGGGCGGCGCGGGACTGGCCGAGCTACCACGCGATCGTCCGCTCCCTCACGGACCTGCGCGAGGACGAGACCCTTCTGGTCCAGTCCGGACGGCCCGTGGGCGTGCTGCGTACCCACGAGTGGGCGCCGCGCGTGCTCATCGCCAACTCCAACCTCGTGGGCGACTGGGCCACGTGGCCCGAGCACCGGCGTCTGGAGCAGCTCGGCCTGACCATGTACGGGCAGATGACGGCCGGGTCCTGGATCTACATCGGCACCCAGGGGATCCTCCAGGGCACGTACGAGACGTTCGCCGCGGTGGCCGCCAAGAGGTTCGGCGGCACGCTGGCCGGGACCCTCACCCTGACCGGCGGCTGCGGCGGGATGGGCGGCGCCCAGCCCCTGGCGGTCACGCTCAACGGCGGCGTGTGCCTCGTGGTCGACGTCGACCCGGCCCGCCTGCACCGGCGCGTCGAGACGCGCTACCTCGACGTCGTCGCGTCCTCGCTCGACGAAGGGGTCGAGCTGGCGCTGGCCGCGAAGAAGGACCGGCGCGCGCTGTCGGTGGGCGTGGTCGGCAACTCCGCCGACGTCGTGCCGGAGCTGCTGCGCCGCGGCGTCGAGGTGGACGTCGTGACGGACCAGACCTCGGCGCACGACCCGCTGTCCTACCTGCCGTCGGGGGTGGAGCTGGCGGACTGGGCCGCAGAGGCCGAGAAGGACCCGGAGGGGTTCACCGAGCGGGCGCGCGAGTCGATGGCCCGGCACGTCGAGGGCATGGTGGGCTTCCAGGACGCGGGCGCCGAGGTGTTCGACTACGGCAACTCGATCCGCGACGAGGCGCGCCAGGGCGGCTACGGCCGGGCGTTCGACTTCCCGGGCTTCGTGCCCGCGTACATCCGGCCGCTGTTCGCGGAGGGCAAGGGCCCGTTCCGCTGGGCTGCGCTGTCCGGGGACTCGCGGGACATCGCCGTGACCGACCAGGCCGTGCTCGACCTGTTCCCGGACGACGACCACCTCGGCCGCTGGATCCGCGCCGCCCAGGACCGGGTCGCCTTCCAGGGGCTGCCCGCCCGCATCTGCTGGCTCGGGCACGGGGAGCGCGACGTCGCGGGGCTGCGGTTCAACGAGCTCGTCGCCTCGGGGGAGATCTCCGCACCGCTCGCGATCGGGCGTGACCACCTGGACTCCGGTTCGGTGGCCTCGCCGTACCGGGAGACGGAGTCGATGGCCGACGGCTCCGACGCCATCGCGGACTGGCCGCTGCTGAACGCCCTGGTCAACACCGCGTCGGGTGCGACGTGGGTGTCGCTGCACCACGGCGGCGGCGTGGGCATGGGGCGCTCGATCCACGCCGGACAGGTGTCCGTCGCGGACGGGACGGCGCTCGCCGCGCAGAAGCTCGCGCGGGTGCTCGCGAACGACCCGGCGACGGGCGTGCTGCGGCACGTGGATGCCGGGTACGACGACGCCGTCGCCGCCGCCGAGCGCGGCGGGCTGCGGGTGCCGATGCGGGAGGGGGCGTGACGGGTCCGGGCTTGATCCGCGTCGGCGGGCTGCTGGAGGCGATCGCCGACGTCGGGCGGGCGCCGTCCGGCGGGTACGAGCGGTTCGCCTGGACCGTGCACGACCTGGCCCTGCGCGAGTGGTTCGCCGCCGAGGCCGCGGCGCGGGGGCTGGACGTGACCGTGGACCGGGCCGGGAACCAGTGGGCGTGGTGGGGCGACCCGGACGCCGAGGGGCCCGGCGTCGTGACCGGCAGCCACCTCGACTCGGTGCCCGGCGGCGGCGCGTTCGACGGCCCGCTGGGCGTGGCGAGCGCGTTCGCGGCGCTCGACGCGCTGCGGGCCGACGGCGTCGTGCCCGCTCGGCCGCTCGGGATCGTGAACTTCTCCGACGAGGAGGGCGCCCGGTTCGGGCTCGCCTGCCTCGGCTCGCGGGCGGTCACCGGCACCGTCGGGGCCGACCGGCTGCTCGCGCTGCGGGACCGGGCGGGGGACAGCCTCGCGGACGTGCTCGGACGGGTCGGCCCGACCGGCGGGGTGGGCCGGACGGGCGGGGTGGGCCGGACGAGCGGGGCTTCGGACGGCGGTGCGCGGCTCGACCACTACGGCCGCGACGACGAGGCCCTGGCGCGGATCGGCGTCTTCGTCGAGCTGCACGTGGAACAGGGTCGGTACCTCGCCGACCTGCCCGCCGACGAGGCGGCACCGGTCGCCGTCGGCGCCGCGATCTGGCCGCACGGCCGCTGGCGCGTCGACCTCGCGGGCGAGGCCAACCACGCCGGCACCACACCGCTGGCCCACCGGCACGACCCGATGCTCGACCTCGCGCGCCTGATCACCGACGTCCGCGCCGCCGCCGAGCCGGCCGGGGCGCTCGCGACGCTGGCCAAGGTCGAGGTCGAGCCGAACGGCGTCAACGCGATCCCGTCCCGGGTGCGCGCCTGGATCGACGCCCGCGCGGAAACGGAACGGGCCGTCCGTTCGGTGATCGGTGATCCGCCGAGCAGCGAGCTGTCGGGCGGCGAGCTGTCGGGCAGCGAGCCGCCGAGCGTAGGAGTCGTCGGCGCATCAGGGCTCACGGAGCGAGCAACCCTACGTTCGACGGCCGACGGCGGGGCTGGGGTCGGTGAGAGGGGCTGGACCCGCGTTGGCGGGCGGGGGCTGGCCGGGTGGCGGCCCGTCGAGGAGTCCTGGACGCCGGCCACGGTATTCGACCCGGCGCTCGCGGCGCGGCTCGCCGACGTCGTCGGGAGGCCGGGCTCCGCCCTCCCCGCGCCGGTGATCGGCACGGGCGCCGGGCACGACGCCGGCATCCTCGCCGCGGCCGGCGTACCCACCGCGATGCTGTTCGTGCGCAACCCGACGGGGGTGTCCCACTCTCCGGTGGAGTACGCCGAGCAGGCCGACTGCGACGCCGGGGTCGAGGCCCTGACCGCCGTCCTGGCGGACCTGCTGACGGACCCGGACCTGCTGACGGACCCGGACCCGCTGACGGACCCGGACCTGCTGACGGACCCGGACCTGCTGACGGACCCGGACCTGCTGACGGACCCGGCCCTGCCGCCGGGCCGAGTCGCCCCGCCGGGCCGACCGGGCTGACCAGGCCGACCGGGCCCGCCATGATCCCCTTCGAGGCCTGAGTTTCTTCGCTTTGACAGGGCCGAAAGCGAAGAAACATAGGCCTCGAAGAGGATCACCGAACAGCGAGAGAGCGTGGAACGTGAGAGGAGAGCCGTGACGAGCTTCTGGTGCGAGCGGGCCTGGCTGCCGGCGCCGGGCGAGGCGCCCGGCGGTGCACCGGGCGAGGCGCCCTGCGGTGCACCGGGCGGCGCGCCCGGCGGTGCGCCCGACGGCGTCACCGGCGGCGGTCCCGGCGACGGAACCGGCGCCGTGTCGGCCGGGTCCGGCGCCCCCGGCCACGTCGTCGGGTCCGTTCGGGTCGAGACCGCCGGCGGGCGGATCGTCGCGGTCGAGCCCGGTGCCCCGGCGTCGGACGGCGACGTGCTGCTGCGCGGCATCGTGCTCCCTGGGCTCGCGGACGCCCACTCGCACGCCTTCCACCGCGCGCTGCGCGGTCGCACCCACGCCGACGGCGGATCGTTCTGGACGTGGCGCCAGGGCATGTACGCCCTGGCCGCGGCCCTGACGCCCGACCGGTACGAACGCCTGGCCCGCGCCGTCCTCGCGGAGCTGGCGCTCGGCGGGACCACCGCCGTCGGCGAGTTCCACTACGTGCACCACCGCCCTGACGGGGCGCCGTACTCCGCGGCGCAGGGCGGCCCGAACGCCATGGCCGAGGCCCTGCGTCGAGGGGCCCGCGACGCCGGCGTGCACCTCACGCTGCTCGACACCTGCTACCTGCACGGCGGTCTCGGCCCCCGCGGGCACGAACCGCTCGCGCCGGAGCAGGCCCGGTTCGGCGACGGTACGGTCGAGCGGTGGGCGGGGCGCGTGGACGCGCTGCGCGCCGCCTGGGCCGACGACGACCGCGTGCTCGTCGGCGCCGCCGCCCACTCCGTGCGCGCCGTCGCGCCGGCCGAGCTCGCCGCGGTCGCCCGCTGGTCCCGGGACGCCGGCGCGCCGCTGCACGTCCACCTGTCCGAGCAGCCCGGGGAGAACGAGGCGGCGCTCGCGGCCTTCGGCGTCACCCCGACGCGGCTGCTGCACGACGCCGGGGCGCTCGGTCCGGGCACCACCGCGGTGCACGCGGTGCACCTGACCGACGACGACGTCGCGCTGCTCGGCGCCTCGGGCACGGGCGTCTGCCTCTGCCCGACGACGGAGCGCGACCTCGCCGACGGCATCGCCCCCGGTCTCCGGCTGCTGCGCGCGGGCAGCCCGCTGTCGGTCGGCACGGACCAGCACGTGGGCGCCGACGTGCTCGCGGAGGCGCGCGGCGTCGAGGAGCACGAGCGCCTCGCGGGCGGCCGGCGCGGCGCGTTCGACCCGGCGACCCTGATCGGGATGGCGACGTCGGCCGGGCACGCGGCGCTCGGCCGGCCCGACGCGGGCCGGATCGCGGTGGGCGCGCCCGCCGACCTCGTCGCGGTGCGCCTCGACACGGCCCGCACGGCCGGGACCGACCCCGCGCAGGTCGCCCTGGTCGCGGGCGCGGCGGACGTGTCGGACGTCGTGGCGGGCGGCGAGCTGGTGGTGCGCGACGGCGCGCACCGGGCCGGCGACGTGGCACGGATGCTCGCCGAGGCGGTCGACGAGATCTGGGCCGCGGCGGAGCGGGGGCACGGCGCGGGTCGGCCCGCGGGGGCACCCGTACGCGGGCGCGACACCGCGAGGAACACCGCACACGACATCACCAGGGGGAGCGACGCATGAGCGTGCTGCTGACGAACATCGGCGAGCTGGTCACCAACGACCCGGCGCACGACGGGTCGGGGCCGGCCGAGGGCGGGACCGTGCCGGGCGGGCGGGGAACCGCGGCCGACGGGATCGGCGTCGTGCCGGACGCCGCCGTGATCGTCGAGGACGGGCGCATCGCGTGGACGGGGCCGGCGGCGTCGGCCCCGGCGGCGGACGTCGTCGTCGACCTCGAGGGGCGCTGCGTGCTGCCCGGGTTCGTGGACTCGCACTCGCACACCGTGTTCGCGGGAGACCGGGCCGCCGAGTTCGCCGCGCGCATGACCGGCGAGCCCTACACCGGCGGCGGCATCGCGACGACGGTGGCCGCGACCCGCGCCGCGAGCGAGGACGAGCTCCGGGCGCGCGGCCGGGCGCTCGTGCGCGAGATGCTCGCGCAGGGCACCACGACCGTCGAGATCAAGAGCGGCTACGGCCAGGACGTCGCCACCGAGGCTCGCACGCTGCGGATCGCCCGCGAGCTCACGCCCGAGACGACGTACCTCGGCGCCCACACCGTCCCCGCCGAGTACACCGCCGACCGCGCCGGGTACGTCGGCCTCGTGACCGGCCCGATGCTCGCCGCCTGCGCGCCGCACGCCCGCTGGGTCGACGTGTTCTGCGAGCCCGCCGCGCCCACGGCGTTCGACGAGGACGAGGCGCGCGCCGTCCTCCAGGCCGGGCTGCGCGCGGGGCTGGGCGCGCGGGTGCACGGCAACCAGCTCTCGGCCGGTCCGGGGGTGCGGCTCGCGGTCGAGGTCGGGGCGGCGAGCGTGGACCACTGCACCCACCTGACCGACGCCGACGTCGCCGCGCTGGCGGACTCGTGGAGCCCGGCGGACGGCGGGCCGGGCACCGGGCACGGCACCGTCGCGACCCTGCTGCCCGCGATCGAGTTCTCCACCCGGTCCCCGTACCCCGACGCCCGCCGGCTGCTCGCCGCGGGCGTGCCCGTCGCCCTGGCCACGGACTGCAACCCGGGCTCCGGCTACTCGTCGTCCATGCCGTTCGTGGTGGCGCTCGCGGTGCGCGAGATGCGGATGAGCCCGGCAGAAGCCCTCTGGTCGGCGACGGCGGGCGGGGCCCTGGCGCTCCGCCGGGACGACGTCGGACACCTGGGCGTGGGCGCCCGCGCCGACCTGACCGTGCTGGACGCCCCGAGCCACACCTACCTCGCGTACCGCCCGGGCGTCCCGCTGATCCACCAGGTCTGGCAGGCGGGCGCCCGCGCCGTCTGACGAAGCAGCCGGTCCAGGCCGACCACCTGACGGGCTGACTCGGCCGACGGACTTGTCCGATCTGCCGCGGGGATACTCCCCTTCGAGACCTAAGTTTCTTGGCTTTGGGCGACCCGAAAGCGAAGAAACTTAGGTCTCGAAGAGGATGCCGACCTGCGGGGGCTGGTCGACGCCGGCCGCCGGAACGGCCGGCGGCGCGGCCTACTGCTCCGTGATGCCCAGGGCCGGCGCCGCCACGAAGCCTGCCCGCGCGTCGGCCGCGCCGTGGAGCTCCAGGAGCACCAGCTCGTTGCCGGCGTCGCGCACCACCGGGCCCGGCACGTACAGCGTGTGCGTGGGGCCGAGGCTCCAGTACCGGCCCAGCAGCTCGCCGTTGACCCAGGCCAGGCCCTTGGTCCAGCCGTCGAGCCGGAGGAAGTGGTCGGCCCCGCCGACCGAGTCGAACGTGGCGCGGTAGAGCCCGGCCCCGACCGGCCGCACACCACGAGCCGCGACCGGCAGCGCACGCCCCGGCGCGTCGAGCGCCGCGCGCAGCAGCTCCGGGGCGTCCTCGACGCGCAGCGCACCGGCCTCCCACTCGTCCAGGGTGCGGGTCGCCGTGCGCACCGGGCCGACGAGGCCCTTGGGCTCGCCGATCCGGGGCCCGTAGTTGACCCGGCCCTGGTCCTCCACCAGGAGCGTGAGGTCGCCCGCGCGGGCGGGCAGCGCGACGGCGAAGGTGTGGGACGCGCGGTCGAGCACCCCCACCTGCTCGTCGTCGACCAGCACGACGGCGCGGTCGCGCACCTCGGTGACGGTCAGCACGAGGTCGTCGGCCTGGATCCGGGTGCGGTAGACGGCGAAACCCGACCACAGCCGCAGGTCGTCGGTGGTGGGCGTCGACGTGAACGCAGCAAGGTCCTCGCGCAGCAGGCTCGGCAGCGCGTGGGTCAGCGGCACCTGGGCGGACAGGTCGACGTCCAGCACCGGCGCCGCGGCCGGCCCGTCGGCATCCGGCGTCCCGGCGTCCGGGACCGGCAGGTGCCGGGCGATGACCTCGCGCATCGCGTGGTACTTGGCGGTGGGCGTGCCGTCCTCGGCGAGCGGCGCGTCGTAGTCGTAGGACGTCGTGATGGGCCGGTAGATGCCCTTGTCGTTGGCGCCGCTGGTCAGCCCGAAGTTGGTGCCGCCGTGGAACATGTAGAGGTTCACGGACCCGCCGGCCGCGAGCAGGTCGTCCAGGTCGGCGGCGTTCGCCTCGGCCGGGGCGATGTGGTGCTCCAGGCCCCAGGAGTCGAACCAGCCGTTCCAGAACTCCATGCACATCAGCGGGCCGGTCGGCTGGTGCCGCCGCAGGATCTCCAGCCGTTCCGTGCTGCGCGAGCCGAACGTCGCGGTCTTGTGCAGCTCCGGCAGGCCGCCGCGGGCGAGCATCTCGTCGTCCGCCTGGTCGCAGGTGAACAGCGGCACGTCGATGCCCTGCTCGCGCGTGAGGTCCACGAGCGCGCGCAGGTACTTCTGGCGCTCCGGCACCGGGTCGTTCCCGTAGGCCCCGTACTCGTTCTCCACCTGCACCATGAGCACGGGCCCGCCGCGCGTCACCTGACGCTCGGCCACCAGCGGCAGCAGGTTGGCGAAGTACGTGCCGATCGCCGCGAGGAACCGCGGCTCGTGCCGGCGCACGCCCACGGCCCGGTCGGCGAACAGCCAGCCGGGCAGCCCGCCGCCGTCCCACTCCGCGCAGATGTAGGGACCCGGCCGCACGATGGCGTGCAGGCCCTCGGCGGCCACCAGGTCGAGGAACCGGCCGAGGTCGCGTCGTCCCGTCAGGTCGAACGTGTCCGGGTCGGGCGCGTGGAAGTTCCACGGCACGTACGTCTCGATGGTGTTCAGGCCCATGAGCCGGGCCTTGCGGATCCGGTCGGCCCACTGGTCGGGGTGCACGCGGAAGTAGTGCAGCGCGCCGCTGACGACCTGCATCCGCTCGCCGTCGAGCAGAAAGTCCTCGGGTCCGATCTCGAACGTGGCCATGTGTGGTTCCTCGGGGGGTGCGGTCGTGCGGCAGAGGCACGAGGCGTGGGGGTTGGGTGGGGACACGGGACGACGGCGGGGGGAAGGCCCCCCGCCGTCGTCCGGTCAGCTCAGCCGCGGCTCACTCGGAGACGGTGAAGCCCTGCTCGTTGCCGTACTTGACGATCGACTCCTGCCAGGCGCCCAGGCCGTCGGTCAGCGGCGTCGAGCCCGTGTAGGCCTGGCCCACGGTGTCGGGGAAGATGCTGTTGGCGTAGACCTGGTAGGGCAGGTACTGCCAGCCGGGGACGACGCCGGTGGCCGACGCCGAGAGCACCTCGTTGATCTTCTGCCCGCCGAAGTACTCGGACTCCTCGGCGAGGAACTTCTCGTCGGTGAGGTCGGCGAGCGTCGCCGGGAAGTTGCCGCCCTCCAGGCGGGTGGCGACGCCGTCACCGGCGTTCGCGTACTGGAGGAACCCGTAGGCCAGCGCCTTCTTCTCGCTCGCCTGGGTGATCGACAGCGCGGAGCCGCCGTTCTCGGCGGTCTCGGTGGCGCCCGCCGTCCACTGCGGCATGGGCGCGACGCGCCAGTCGCCGGACGCCGGGGCGGCGCCGGACTCCAGGTTCGCGGGCATCCAGGCGCCCGTCACCAGGGCCGCGATCTCGCCGCTGCCCAGGCCCTGGAACCACTCGTCGGACCAGGCCGGCACGTCGGCGACGAGGTCGTCGTCGAGCAGCTGCTGCCACATCTCGGCGAACTTGGTCGAGCCCTCGTCGGCCAGGTCCACGGTCACGTCCGTGCCGTCCACCGCGAAGGGGTGGCCGCCGGCCTGCCAGATCATCGACGTCGCGAAGCCGGCGTCGCCGTTGTCCGCGGTGATGTACGTGTTCGGGTCGGACTCGTGGAGCTTCTTGGCGGCGTCGACGAACTCGTCCCACGTCGCCGGCACCTCGACGCCGGCCTTCTCGAACGTCTTCGCGTTGTAGAACAGGGCCATCGGGCCGGAGTCCATCGGCAGGCCGTACACGGCGTCACCGCTGGTCACGGCGCCCCACGGGCCGGGGGAGTAGGTGCCGTCGAGCTCGCTCGCACCGTACGGCGCGAGGTCGGCCAGCGACTCGCCGATGGAGAACTGCGGCAGGGCGTAGTACTCCATCTGCGCGACGTCGGGCACGCCCGAGCCCGCGCTGATCGCGTTCTGCAGGGCCACGTAGTGGTCGTTGCCGGTACCGACGTTCGCCAGCTCGACGTTCACGTTGGGGTACTCGGCCTCGAAGTCCTTGACGACCTGGTCCAGCGTGGGCTCCCAGGCCCAGACCAGCAGGTCGCCGCCCTCCTCGAGGGCCGCGGAGACGTCCTCGGGGGAGACGGTCTCCGCGGCGTCGCCGCCGTCGGACCCTGAACCGCACGCGGTCAGGGTGAGCGCCAGGGCGCTCGCCGCGGCGAGCACGCCCAGGGCGCGGTGGTGGCGGATGGTCATGGTGGTTCCTCTCACTTCATCGTCAGTCGGATCTGTCTGGGGGGAAGGCTCTGGGGAGCCGGGCGGCACGAGCCGCCCGGCTCGGGTCACTCCTTGACGCTGCCGGCGGCCAGACCCGACTGCCAGTAGCGCTGCAGGAGCAGGAAGGCCACGATCAGCGGCAGGATCGTCAGGAGCGAGCCGGCGATGACGAGGTTGAAGATGGCCTCGCCGCCCGCCGTCGTCGCCTGGGCGTTCCACGCGTTCAGGCCCAGCGTCAGCGGGTACCAGTCCGGGTCGCGCAGCATGATCAGCGGCAGGAAGTAGTTGTTCCACGTCGCCACCACGGTGAACAGCAGCACCGTGACGATGCCGGGGGCCATCATCGGCAGGCACACCTGGAAGAAGGTGCGGGCCTCGCTGGCGCCGTCGATCCGGGCGGCCTCCATGATCTCGTCGGGCACGGCGTCGGCCGCGAAGGTCCACATGAGGTAGAGCCCGAACGGCGAGATGAGCGACGGGATGATCACCGACCAGGGCGTGTTGGTCAGGCCGAGGTTGGCGAACATGAGGAACGTGGGCACCGCCAGGGCGGTGCCGGGCACGGCCACGGCGCCGATGACGACGGCGAACACGGCGCGCTTGCCGGGGAAGTCGAACTTGGCCAGGCCGTAGCCCCCGAGCAGGGCCAGCAGCGTGGCACCGCCCGCACCGACCACCACGTAGAGCAGCGTGTTGAGGAACCAGCGCCCGAAGACGCCGCCGTCGTAGGTCAGGACGCCGGTGATGTTGTCCCACAGGGCGAAGTCGCCGCTGAACCACAGGCCGAACGAGCTGAACAGGTCGGGCTGCGTCTTGGTCGCGTTGATCAGCAGCCACACCAGCGGGATCAGCGCGTACAGGCCGATCAGGGCGGTCAGCACCGTCAGCAGGACGCTGCGCGTGGGCCGGGCGTGCGAGGTGCGGCGGTTGTTGCGCAGGCGCGGAGGGGACTTGCGGGGGCGCACGGTGGGCGCGGTCATCAGGACGTTCGTCATGGCTCAGGCCTCCTTGCGCATGCCGCGCAGCTGCACCACGTAGGCCACGAGCATCGTGAGCACGCCCATGATGATCGCCACCGTGGCCGAGTAGTTGTACTGCTGGCCGGAGAAGGACAGCGAGTAGGCGTACAGGTTCGGGGTGTAGTGCGTCGAGATGTAGTTGGGCGACAGCGGCTGCAGGATGCTCGGCTCGTTGAAGAGCTGGAACGAGCCGATGATCGAGAAGATCGTCGCGACCACCAGGGCGCCGCGGATCGCGGGCAGCTTGATCGCCGAGATCACCCGCCACGGGCCGGCGCCGTCGATCTCCGCGGCCTCGTACAGCGAGGCGGGGACCACGCGCAGCGCCGAGTAGAAGATCAGCATGTTGTAGCCGACGAACTCCCAGGTCACGATGTTGCCGATCGCGGGGAGCACCAGTGCGGACGCCAGCGGGTCGGGGATGCTCGTGCCGAACAGGTCGTTGATGTTGCCGACCAGGCCGAACCGCTCGCCGTACATGAAGCCCCACATCAGGGCGGCGACGACGCCGGGCACGGCGTACGGCAGGAAGATCGTCAGGCGGAAGAAGTCGCGCCCGTACAGGCGGCCGCTGTCGATCGCGAGGGCGACCAGCAGCGAGATGCCGAGCATCACCGGTACCTGGACCAGCAGGAACAGCGTCACGCGGCCGGCGCCGTCCCAGAACTGCGGGTCGCTGAGCACCCGGGCGTAGTTGTCGAATCCTACGAACGACGTGCCGCCCACGAGCTGCGTCTGGAACAGGCTCAACCAGAGCGAGTAGACGATCGGCGCGAGGAAGACCAGGGCGAACACGGCCATGAAGGGTCCGACGAACCCCCATCCGGTCCAGCGGGAGCGGCGTCGTGCACGCCCCAGGGTCTTGGGCACGGCCGGCGGCGATGCGAGCGTGGTCAAGGGAAGTCGCTCCTTCACGAGTGAGGTCAGCATGTCGTCGTGTTGACGTAAACATGGTGACGCGGACTAGGGTGCTCGTGAGTTACCGGAGGTGTCAAGCGCACACCGGTGCGAGGCACATCACGAGGAGGTGGATGCCGTGGAGGGCAGAGGTCCGTCCCTGGGCGATGTCGCGGTGCTGGCGGGAGTGTCGACCCAGACCGTGTCCCGGGTGTCGATGGGGCTCGACAACGTGCGTCCCGCGACGCGGGACAAGGTGCTCGCCGCGATGGCGCAGCTCGGCTACGCCCCGAACACCGCGGCCCGGGCGCTGCGGTACGGGAGCTTCCGGACCATCGGCATGATCGCGCACGGGCTCGCCCGGACCGGCGAGTCGCGCACCATCGAGGCGGTGGTCGAGGCGGCGCGCAACGAGGGCTACACGGTCACGCTGATCGACGTCGAGAACCCGTCGTCCGACGTCGTCTCCGCCGCGGCGACCCGGCTCTCCCACCAGGCCATCGACGGGCTGGTGATCGTCCGGGCCGAGACCGTCACTCCTGACCGGCTCGCGCTGCCGTCCCGGCTGCCCGTGGTGGTGTCGGACTCGCGGTTCGTGGGCCACCACCCCGCCGTCGGCGCGGACCAGGTCGACGGCGCCCGGCAGGCCACCCAGCACCTCCTGGACCTGGGGCACCGCACGGTGCACCACGTGCGCGGGCCGGCCGGGTCGGCTCCCGCGCAGCTCCGTGAGGAGTCCTGGCGCGCCACGCTCGTCGCGGCCGGCCGCCCCGTCCCCGAGGTGGTGCCGGGGGACTGGACGGCGGGTTCCGGGTACGACGCCGGACGCCGCCTCGCCGCGGACCCCGGGGTCACCGCGGTGTTCTGCGCCAACGACGAGATGGCCGCGGGCGTGCTCCGCGCGCTGCACGAGGCCGGCCGCTCGGTGCCGGGCGACGTGTCCGTGGTGGGGTTCGACGGCATCCTGCTGGCCGAGTACCTCTGGCCGCCGCTGACGACGGTGGTGCAGGACTTCGGCGAGATCGGCCGGCGCCTGGTGGCCCGGCTGGTGAGCGAGGTCCGGGCCGGTGCGGGTGGTGCCGACGGTCACGGCGAGGATGCCGACCTGCACGAGGTGGTCCCGGTGGAGCTCAAGATCCGCGAGAGCACGGCGCCGCCGCGGGCGTGAGCCGGCGCCGGCGGGTGAACGTCGAGGTGACGCTGAGCACGTCCGTCGTGTCCGCGACGCGGCGGGACGAGCGGTCGTGACGGGCCCCGGCGGGCCGGCGTCGTCGGGCCGCGTGCGCCTGGCCTGGGACGCTGTCCCAGGCGGACGGTATACGGTCACCCCTGGGTCGGTGTGACCGTGCCGGGATCGTTACCCGGAGCCCCTGCCGGACACGTATCCGGCACCGAACATTCACCCCGAAACCCGTAGGATCGGCTCGATGGCGCAATCAGAGGGCAGGGGTGTTACCCGAGTGGAGTCACACACGACAGGGGCTCTGCTCGACCCGTCGACCCGTCCGACCTGGCGCAGCTCCGTGGTCGCCGCCGTCATCGCCGTGCTGGTCTTCGCCCTCTGCATCTGGCAGGTCGTCGTCCGCGGGCCGTTCATCGCCTGGGACTGGCAGTTCCACTACTACGTGGACTCCCACCACCCCGTGGGCTGGGAGAAGATCTTCCTCGACATCGTCGCGAGCATCACGGGCGAGCGCATGTTCACCATCCCGATGGTGGGCGGCACGGCCCTGTACGTGGCCCGCAAGCAGGGCGGCCCGGGCTCGCTCCGGGAGATCGGCACGCGCCGCCCGGTGCTCGCCGTGGTGGCGGGCCTCGCGACCATCGCGCTGATCGGCTACGGCACCAAGTTCGGCCTGGGGCGGACCGGCCCCCACCACAACATGGACGTGCTGCACGCCGGTGGCCAGGCGTTCCCGTCGGGGCACGCGGCGAACACGTTCTTCACCGGCTTCTTCATCCTGTGCCTGCTGTTCACCCAGAACGGCCTGTATCCGAGCGTGTCCCGGCTGCGCAAGATGATCCCCGTGGTCGCCGTGATCGTGATGATCGCGGGCGCCCTCATGTCCTGGCTGGACTACCACTGGCTGAGCGACATCCCGGGCGGCTGGCTGCTCGGGTTCATCGCCTGCATGGTGGCGCTCTCCGTGCTGCGCGCCCCGCGCCGGGAACGAGAACCCGCGCCCGCGCCGCCGGGTGCGCCCGCGCCCCCGGCCTAGGACCGCGCCTGTCGGTCGGGGCCGCGCCTTCGCGGCGGGGCGGCTCAGATCCGCTTCAGCGCGTCCTCGACCAGCTCCCCGACGACGTCGCCCACCGCGGCCCGGTCCGCCGGCACCAGCCCGATCCGGGTCCGACGGTCCAGCACGTCGTCCGCGTCGAGCGCGCCCTCGTGGGTGACCGCCCACTCGATCTCGGCGCGCGTGACGTCCAGGTGCCCGGTGCCCGGGATGCCCTGCCCGACGACGTCCGACGCGCCCGGCAGCGCGGCGGCGGCCAGCACGTCGGGGGCCTCGGCGCCGTAGCGCGCGACGAGGGCGGGGGCGAGGGGCGGGGGCGCGACCTGCGTGGCCCGCGCCCCCGCCCGCGCCAGGGCATCGGCCGGCGGCACCGCCCGCGGCGGCGCGCCGACCAGGGGCAGGTCCGCCGTCCAGCACGGCCCCGCGGTGAGCCCGGCGTGCTTGACGGCCAGGTCGACGGCGTCCTCGGCCATGGTCCGGTAGGTCGTCAGCTTGCCGCCCAGCACGTTCACCGCGCCCGTCGCGGAGGAGACCGCCACGAGGTGCCTGCGGGAGACGTCGGACGAGCCGAGCCCCGGGCCGTCGCCCGGCCCGGCGGAGTCCACGAGGGGCCGCAGCCCGGCGAAGGCGCCCACGACGTCGTCGGGCAGCAGGGGGTGGTCCAGCACGCGGGAGACCGTGGCCAGCAGGAAGTCGATCTCGGGCCGTGTGGGCACGGGCACGTCCGGGACGGGGCCGGGGGCCTCCTCGTCGGTGAGGCCGATGATCACGCGCCCGAGCTGGGCCGGCAGCGCGAACACGAACCGGGAGGCGGACCCGGGCACCGGCACCATGAGGGCGCCCGCCGGGTCGCCCAGCCGCGCGGCGGGCACCACGACGTGCGTGCCGCGGCTCGGCCGCAGGCGCACCGACGGGTCCACGGTCCCGGCCCACACGCCCGTGGCGTTCACGACGACGCGGGCCCGCACCCGCAGACCGGCGCCGGTCAGCGTGTCCTGGAGGGTCGCGCCGTCCCCGTGCAGCTCCGTGGCCCGGACGCGCGTCAGGATCCGCGCCCCGCGCCCGGCGGCAGTGCGCGCCAGGGCGACGACGAGCCGCGCGTCGTCGACGAGCTGGCCGTCGTGCGCCACCCACGCCCCGTGCAGGTGCTCGCGCGCGACCGCCGGCACGAGCCGGGCGGCCTCGCCCGGCCGGGCCAGGCGCGGCGCGGGCAGCACGTCCGACGACGTCCCGGCGTCGCGCCGCAGCAGGTCGCCCAGCCCGAACCCGATGCCCGCCGTGAGGCCCTGCCGCGGCCCCACGCCCTGGGTGAGCGGCAGCACCTGCGGCAGCGCCCGGACCAGGTGCGGCGCGGTGCGGGTCATCAGCACGTGCCGTTCGCGCGCGCTCTCGCGGGCCACGCCGACGTCGCCCGTGGCCAGGTACCGCAGGCCTCCGTGCGCCAGCTTGGAGCTCCACCGGGAGGTGCCCCACGCCAGGTCCCGCGCCTCGACGAGGGCGACCGACAGGCCGCGCGCCGCGGCGTCCAGCGCCACGCCGGCGCCGGTCACCCCGCCGCCGACCACGAGCAGGTCCACCGGCTCGGAGGCGAGCTCGTCGAGCTCGCGCTCGCGGCGCCGGGCGGTGAGGGCGGTGCGCTGCATCGTTCTGCTCCCTGGTCGGGTCGGCTTCTGGGGTGGCGGACGCCGGGCCGGCGCGCCGGTCAGGGGCGGAGGTACCCGTCCAGGGAGTGCGCGAGCTCGGCCCGCAGGGCGGCGTCGTCGATCACGGTGGTGACGGTCCGGTGCGAGAGCACCGCCGACTGGGAGATCAGCAGGACCATGACCGCCATGTCCGTGGCGGACCCGGCCCGGACCGTGCCGCCCCGCTGGGCCGCCGCGACCGCGGCGGCGAGCCACTCGAGGATCACGCGCTGCGACCGGCCGATCCGCTCGAAGGCGTACCGCGTGAAGACCTCGGGCTCCTCGGTCAGGAGGTGCCCGTAGACCGGGTCGGCCCGCAGCAGCTCGCCGAACCGCACCACCTTGTCGACGATCGTCGCGCGGTCGGCGGCCCGGGGACCGACGGCGGTGATCACGAGCTGGGCGCGGTGCGCGAGCAGGGCGCGCAGCACGTCGTCGGCGGACTCCCACCGGCGGTAGACCGTGGGCCGCGAGACGCCGGCCGCGCGGGCGAGCTCCGTGACGGACAGGCCGCGGGTGCCGCGCGTGGCGACGAGCCGGGCGGCGGCCTCCAGCAGGCGCGCCTCGGTGCGGTCGGGGGCGGCGTCGGGGTCGCCGCCCGGGCCGTCGCCGAACGCGTCCGGTGCGGGCGAGATCCCCTCGGGGAGTGCATTACGAATTGTCATCTTGTGTAACACTGTAACGCGACGCCGGTCGGTGGCCAACACCGGACGCCGTCGACCACGACATGGCCGTCGACACGACACGGAGGACGCGTGAGCACGCTGCCGGAGAAGCCGCCGCAGGACGAGCGCATCGACATGCGGTGGGACGGCTGGGGCGACCCGGCCCGCGCCCACGGGCTGCCGGGCGGCGTGAAGCTCCTGCTCACGGCCGTGCTCGGCCGCACGCCCGCCCCGCCGCCCGGCCCGGACCTCGCCGACGTCACGATCAGCACCCCGCCCCTGCCCGGGGACGACGTCGCGGCGCTCGCCGCGGTCGTCGGCGCCGAGCACGTGGACACCGGCCACGACGTACGGCTGCTGCACGCGGGCGGCAAGTCCACGCCGGACCTGCTGCGGCGCCGGCACGCGGAGCAGGCGGCGCCGGGCGCCGTGGTGCGGCCCGGCTCGGAGGACGACGTCGCCGCCGTGCTGGCCGTCGCGGTGGGGCGCGGCCTCGCCGTCGTGCCGTTCGGCGGCGGCACCGCCGTGACCGGCGGCCTGACGCCGGACGCCGGGACGCACCGGGGCGTGGTCAGCCTCGACCTGCGCCGGCTCACCGGCCTGGTCGCCCTGGACGACGTCTCCCACGAGGCGACCTTCCACGCCGGCACGACGGCGCCCGCCGCCGAGGCCGCGCTGGCCCGCCGGGGCTTCGAGCTGGGGCACTTTCCGCAGAGCTTCGAGTTCGCGACCCTCGGCGGGTTCGCCGCCATGCGCTCCTCCGGCCAGAACTCCGCCGGGTACGGGCGGTTCGACGCCATGGTGACCGGCCTGCGCGTGGTCACGCCCACGGGCACGCTCGACCTGGGCCGGGCGCCCGGCTCGGCGGCCGGGCCCGACCTGGTGCGCTGGTTCCTCGGCTCGGAGGGCACGTTCGGCGTGATCACCCGGGTGCGCCTGCGGGTGCACCCCGCGCCCGAGGCGCGCCTCTTCGACGCCTGGACCTTCCGCGACTTCGCCGCGGGCGCCGACGGCCTGCGCCGCGTGGCGCAGCTCGGCACGGGCCCCACGGTGATCCGCCTGTCCGACGAGGAGGAGACCGCCGTCTCCCTGGCCCAGGTCGGCAACATCGGCAAGGCGCTGACCCGGGGCTGCTCCGCCGTCGTGCTGCACGAGGGGCCCGCGGACCTCGCCGCCGCGCGCCGGGAGGCCACCACGCGCGTGCTGCGCGAGGCGGGCGGCCGGCCCGCCGCCGAGAAGCTCGCCGCGTCCTGGGACCACGGCCGGTTCCGGGCGCCGTACCTGCGCGACGCGCTGCTCGCCGCCGGCGTCTTCTGCGAGACGCTGGAGACCGCCACCACCTGGTCGAACCTGCGCGCGCTCAAGGCGGCCGTCACCGCGGCGCTGGCCGAGGGGTTCGACCGGGAGCACGCGAAGCACCGCATCCTGTGCCACATCTCGCACGTCTACCCGACGGGCGCCTCGCTGTACTTCACGGTGATCGCCGGGCTGGGTACCGACCCGCTGGAGCCGTGGGACCGGGTCAAGTCCGGCGTGAACGACGCGATCATGGCGGCGGGCGGCACCATCAGCCACCACCACGGCGTCGGCGCCGACCACGCGCCCTGGCTGGAGCAGGAGATCGGGGCGACGGGCCTGCGCATGCTCCGTGCGGTGCGGGCCGAGCTGGACCCGGCCGGGATCATGAACCCGGGCGCCCTGCTCGGAGACACCCTCGGATAGGTTGCGGCCATGACTGAGCAGGTCGGGCACATCGCGGTGCTCGTGAACCCCGCCTCGGGCCACGGTGTCGGGGCGGACAGCGGGCACGTCGCCGTCGACCGGCTGCGGGCCCGGGGCGCACACGTCAAGGTCTACCAGGGCGCGGACGAGCGCGAGACCGTCGAGCTCGGGCGGCAGGCCGTCGACGAGCGGCCCGACGTCGTCGTCGTGGTCGGCGGCGACGGCACGGTCTCGTCGGTGCTGGGGCCTGTGCTGGCCTCGGGCATCCCGCTGGCCGTGATCCCCGGCGGCACGGGCAACGACCTGGCCCGCGAGCACGGCATCCCGCTGGACGACGCCGCGGCCGCCGCCGACCTCGCGCTCGACGGCGCCCGCCGCCGCGTCGACACGGGCACCGTCACGGCCGCCGACGGCACGGTGCGGCACTTCGTCACCGTGCTGTGCGCGGGCCTGGACTCGCGCACCAACGAGCGCACCAACCGGATGACGTGGCCCCGGGGGCCCGCCCGGTACCTGGCCGCCGTCTACATCGAGTGGCTACGGCTGCGGCGGTTCGGGTACCGGCTGGAGCTGACGGGGGAGCCGGGCCCTGGTGCGGCCGCGCCGGACCTGCCCGCGCCGGGCGGGGCACCGGCGTCCGGCCTGCGGGTGCTGGAGCAGGACGGGTACATGCTCGCGATCGGTCTGACCAGGACCTACGGCGGCGGCGTGCCGATCTGCCCCGGCGCGGACCCGGCCGACGGCCTGCTCGACGTCACGCTCGTCCAGGCGATGGGCCGGTTCCGGCTCCTCGCGTTCGACTCGCTGATCAAGGCCGGCACGCACGTCGAGCGGCCGGAGGTCACGACGCTGCGCGCGACCGCCGTCCGCCTGACGGCTCCCGAGGGCCTGGTCACGTACGCGGACGGCGAGCCCATGGGCCCGGTCCCGGTGACGGTGGCGGCCCACCGCGAGTCGCTGACCCTCTGCGTCCCGGCCTGACGCGGTGCCGTCCGGCCTGCCCGCCGACGTCGTTCCGGTCGGGCTGCCCTCGCAGCTCCTCTTTGAGGCCTAAGTTTCTTCGCTTTGAGGCAGCTCAAAGCGAAGAAAGTCGGGCCTCGAAGAGAACCTCCGACGGCGGGGCGACGGCGGGGCGACGGCGGGCCGACAGTGGGCCGACAGCGGCCGGCCTGCGGGCCGGCGGCGGGCTGTGACCTGGGTCACCGTCCGGCGATGTCACGTCCGCCGCTCGGGCGGTGTCTGGATGGGTCCTAGCCGAGCCGTCGAACGGAGCCGATCATGTCCAGCACGCCGAGGAGCACCGGGCGCAGCGCCGACAGCACCGGGCGCAGCATCAGTACCCGGGTCGGCGGCGTCCTGCCGCGCACCCTGACCAACCGGGCCATGGCCGCGTTCTCCCGCCTGCGGTACGGCGCGGTGCTCGACCCGCTGGTCGCCGTCGGGCACCACGGGAAGGTGACCCACACGTACGCCCTGACCGAGCTCGGCGTGGGCGGCTGGAAGGCGCTCGACCCGGGCCTGAAGTCACTGGCCGTCATGGCCACGTCCGTCCAGATCGGCTGCACGTGGTGCGTGGACTTCGGGTACTGGGAGGCGCAGCATCAGCACATGGACCCCTCGAAGCTGCACGACGTCCCCGTCTGGCGGACGAGCGAGCGCTTCACCGACCTGGAGCGCGACGTGCTGGCGCTCGCGGAGGCCGAGACGGCCACGCCGCCCACCGTCGACGACGAGCTGGCCGCGCGCCTGACCGACGCCCTCGGGCAGGAGGCGTTCACCGAGCTCGTCGCGATCGTGGCCGTGGAGAACCTGCGCAGCCGGATCAACGCCGCGATGGGGCTGAGCGCGCAGGGCTTCAGCGACCGGTGCGAGGTGCCGATGGGCGGTCCGCTCGCCCAGGTGGGTGAGGGCTAGTGGGGGACGACGCCACCCTGGCCTTCACCGACAACCGCCGTCTCCTGTTCACCGTCGCCTACGAGATGCTCGGCGCGGCCGCCGACGCCGAGGACGTGGTGCAGGAGGCCTGGCTGCGCTGGTCGGCGAAGGACCGCTCCGACGTCCTCGACCCGCGGGCCTATCTGGTGCGGATCACCACGCGCCTCGCGCTGAACCGGCTGCGCACGCTGCGCCGGGTGCGCGAGACGTACGTGGGGCCGTGGCTGCCCGACCCGATCCTCACCACGCCCGACGCCGCCCTGCCGGTCGAGCGCGCCGAGGAGGTGTCGCTGGCGCTGCTCGTGGTGCTGGAGACGCTGTCGCCCGTGGAGCGCGCGGTGTTCGTGCTGCGCGAGGTGTTCGACCTGCCCTACCAGGAGATCGCCGGGGCGCTCGACCGCGAGGTCGCCACCGTGCGGCAGACCGCCCACCGGGCCCGCGAGCACGTGCGCGCCCGGCGGCCGCGGTACACGCCCGCGGGACCCCAGCACGCCGAGGCGACCGAACGGTTTCTCACGGCGTGCTTCACCGGCGACGTCGCGGGCGTGCTCGCGGCGCTCGCCCCCGAGGTGGAGCTCGTGACCGACGGCGGCGGCGTCGTCCGCGCCGCGCGCCGGATCATCCGCGGAGCCGACAAGGTCTCGCGCGCCCTGGTCGCCTTCGCCGGTGACACGACCGTGGGGTGCATGGAGTGGGTCCCCGTGGAGATCAACGGGGCGTCGGGCATGCTCGCGCTGCTCGACGGCGCGCCCGCCATGGCGACCGTCGCCGAGTACGGCACCGGCGACCAGGACGGCCTGCTGGCGCGCGTCATGGTGTTCCGCAATCCGGAGCGCCTGGCCGGCCTACGCCGGCAGCCGGGCTGAGTAGCCCGCGGGGGTCAGGCCCCCGCGAGGTCTCCCGCCACCAGGCTCAGCTCCCGGCGGGCGTGCGGCGGCACCACCTCGCCCGGGATGCTCAGCCCGACGGCCCACGTCGTGTCGTCACCCGCACGGCGGGGGACGAGATGGGCGGCGCAGGCGATGTCGTTGCGGAACTCCCCGTGCTCCTCGACGACGGCGTCGGGGCGCAGGCGGGCGAGCTGGGCGTCGAGCGCCGTCATGTCGGCCGCGGTCCGCGGCGTGAACTTGCGCATCCCGGCGTCGACCACCAGCTCGTGGCGCTCGCGGCGGGACATGCCCAGCAGCAGCGCCTTGCCGAGCGCGGTGGCGTGCGCCGAGACGTCGAGCCCGCGCTCCAGGTCCTCGATGTACGGGGAGCCGGGGGCCTCCGCGTAGTCGACCACGACCACCCGGCCCGCGCTGATGCGGCCCAGGTACGCGCTGTAGCCGCTGCTCTGCGCGAGGTGGCGCAGCACCTCGCGGGTGTCGGGGCCGCGGCCGAGCGAGCCGAGCTGCTCGTAGAACCGGTGGCTCACCTGCTCGCCGACGTCGTAGGTGCCGTCCTTGAGCCGGGTCACGTAGCCCTCGTAGGCGAGCGTGCGCACGAGGTGGTACGTCGTGGAGAGGTTGAGGCCGCTGCGGCGTGCGATCGCCTTGACGGGCAGGCCCGGAAAGCGGGTGACGACCTCGAGGACACGGAAGGCGCGGGCAACGCTCTGTACCAGGTCGTCCGGGCGCTCCCGCTCGGAGTCCAGTGTCACGTGTCCCCCTTGCTCGTCGGAGGAGGCCGACGGTACCTGTGTGACGCTGCCTTTCGACTGTGCTCTGTCGAGGGTGAACGTGGTCCGGGAAGACTCGACAGGGTGGTTCGAGGGTGCAACAGTTTGTCTGCCCTCGCAGACATGGTAGCCACGGGTGTGGCCGAGGTCACGGTACAAGACGGCAACGTGGGTGGGTTCACCCTGGGCGATCGAGGACGACTGCACAGATACGGTGAATCAATGAAAATACACGAACTGGGTGATATCCGACAAGTCCCCCCGAGGCATCCGAGCCGTCCGCGCGGGCCGGAGCCGTCCCGCGAGAGGCCCGCAACCGTGCTCGACGACCTGTCCGACACCCAGGACCACCGCCCCTGGCGAGGCACGCGGCCGCTGCGGCTCGACGCCGTCACGCACCTGACGCCGCTGGTCCGGGCGTCGGGGCTGGCCGACCCGCGCGAGCTCTACGACGAGCTCGAGGCGCAGTGGGGCGAGGTGGCCCCGGTCGAGCTGGAGCCCGGGGTGCCCGCGTGGCTGGTCATGGGGCAGCGGCTCGTCTACGACATCATGCGCAACGAGCACGTGTTCGCCACCGACCCGCAGCTCTGGAACGGGCACGCGCGCGGCGGTCTGTCGCGGACGTCGGGCCTGCGCCCCGTGCTCACGTCGCACCAGCGGTTCTCCGCCAACCACGCCGACGGCGCCCTCCGGCAGCGCCTGCGCGTGCCCCTCGACGACGCGTTCGAGCAGCTCTCCGAGCCGCTCACGGCGGCGAAGGTGCGGTCCTTCTGCAACCTGCTCATCGACCGCTTCGAGGACCGCGGCCGCGCGGACCTGATGCTGGAGTACGCGTCGGTGATCCCGCTCCTCGTGGTCGCCGACATGATCGGCCTCGACCCGGAGGACGGGCAGCGCCTGTTCGACCTGACGCGCCGGATGGCCGGGGGTGGCACCGACTCCGCCGACGCCGTGCACGAGATGGACCGGATGCTCGGCGACCTCGTGGCGGTGCGCCGGGAGCACCCGCGGCGCGACCTGGCGAGCTCGCTGGTGGCCCACCCGAACATGCGGGACGACGTCGAGGTCACCCACACCCTGCTCGCCGTGGCCTACTCGGGCAACCTGACGCTGACCGCCTGGGTGGCGCAGACCCTGCTGCTGACCCTGGCGGACGCGCGGTTCTCGGGGCGGCTGCACGGCGGCCGCATCGACCTGGACAGCGCGATGGACGAGGTGCTGTGGCGCTCCACGCCGACGATCCACAGCCTGCCCCGCTTCGCCCGGCAGGACGTCGTGCTCGACGACAAGCTCGTCGCGGCGGGCGACCCGCTCGTCCTGGCGATCCACGCGGCGAACACGGACCCGCGCATGGACACCGGCGACCCGTGGGACCACGTGGGCAGCCGGGCCCACGTCTCCTTCGGCACCGGCCCGCACGCGTGCCCGGCGCCCCGCACGGCGCGCGTGATCGCGCGGATCGCCGTCGAGACGGTGCTGCGCCGCCTGGAGGTCGTGCTGCGGATCCCCGCCGCCGACGTCACGTGGGACCGGTCGCTGTGGATGCGCCAGCCGGTGAGCATCCCGGTCACCTTCCCGGTGCGGGTCGAGAAGGCCACCCCCGCCGAGCAGGCATAGCACGCGACCCCTGCGCAGGTGGTAGTGCCCGGGCCGGGCGTCGCGGAGGTAGGTTGCGCCTGTGAGCAAGGAGGGTCACATGCGCATCGGCATACCGGACGACGGCGGGCCGCTCGTGCCCGCCACCCCCGCGACCGCCGGCCGGCTGGTCGGCCTGGGCTACGACGTGGTCGTGGCGGCGGGAGCGGGCGCGGGGGCGGGCTTCCCCGACGCCGCCTACGCGGCCGCGGGAGCCGCCGTGGTGCCCGGCGGCGAGGCGTGGGCCGCCGACGTCGTGGCGGTCACCCGGGCGCCGGAGCACCTCACCGCGCCCGGCCCGGCGGCGCTGCGGCCCGGGGCGGTGCTGATCGCCCAGATCGCGCCCGCCGCCCGGCCGGACCTGGTGCGCGAGCTCGCGGCCCGCGGCGTCACCGCCCTGGCGCTCGACGCCGTGCCGCGCATCTCCCGCGCGCAGTCGCTCGACGTGCTGAGCGCGCTGTCGAACGTCGCGGGGTACCGGGCCGTCGTCGAGGCCGCCGCCGAGTTCGGCGGCATGTTCTCCGGCCAGGTCACGGCGGCGGGCACCACCCCGCCCGCGAACGTCTTCGTCATCGGCGCCGGCGTGGCCGGCCTCGCGGCCATCGGCGCGGCCGGCAGCCTCGGCGCGCAGGTGCGCGCCTTCGACGTGCGCCCCGAGGTGGCGGAGCAGATCGAGTCCATGGGCGCCACGGTGGTCCGGGCCGACGACGCCGCGCAGCAGGTCAGCGCCGACGGGTACGCCCAGGCCCTGACGGCCGACCAGGAGGCGGCGGCCCTGCGGGCGTACGCCGTCGAGACGGCGCGGGCCGACATCGTCGTCACCACCGCGCTGGTGCGCGGGACCGCGCCCACCACGATCACGGCCGAGATGGTCGCGCGGATGCGGCCCGGCGGCGTGGTCGTCGACCTCGCCGCGCCCGGCGGCGGCAACTGCGAGCTGACCGTGCCGGGGGAGCGCGTGGTCAGCGACAACGGCGTCGTGGTCCTGGGATACACCGACCTGCCCGACCGCATGCCCCGGCACACCTCGGAGCTGCTCGGCACGGCCGTCGCCAACCTCGTCCAGCTCGGCACGCCGGAACGCGACGGCCGCCTCGCGCTCGACCCGGACGACGTCGTCGTGCGCGGCATGACCGTCGCCGCCGGCGGCGAGGTGCTGTGGCCGCCGCCCCCGGTGGCGGTGTCGGCGCCCGCCGCGCCCGTGCCGTCGGCCGAGGAGCCGGGCGAGCCCGCCGGGACCCCGGCCCGGGCGGCGGGCGGGGCTCGGGCGGCCGGCGGGGCGCGCCCCGCGCCGTCGTTCGCGCGCTGGGTGCTGGTCGCCCTCGGCGCCGTGCTGGCGGCGCTGGCCGTGGCGGCCTCCCCGCCGGACCAGGCGGCCCACTTCACCGTGCTGGCGCTGGCCGTGGTGGTCGGGTTCTACGTGATCTCGCACGTCAGCCACGCCCTGCACACTCCGCTCATGTCCCAGACCAACGCGATCTCCGGGATCATCCTCGTGGGCGGGATGCTCCAGATCGGCTCGGCGGACCCGGTGGTGACCACGCTGGCCGTGCTGGCCTCGGCGGTCGCGAGCATCAACATCTTCGGCGGGTTCCTCGTGACCCACCGCATGCTCGGCATGTTCCACCACAGCCCGGGCGAGGGGGACCGCCGATGAGCGTCGAGTCGGTGGTCCAGGCCGTGTACCTGGTCGCGGCGGTGCTGTTCGTGCTGTCGCTCGCCGGGCTGTCGAAGCAGGAGACGGCGCGGCGCGGTGTGCTGCTCGGCATGACCGGCATGGGGCTCGCGCTGGTGGCGACCGTCGCGCTGGCCCTGGACCGGTCCGAGCGGCCGGTGGGCGTGACGGCCGGGCTGATCCTGCTCGTGCTCCTGGTGGGCGCGGCGGTCGGCACCTGGCGGGCGCGGACCGTCGAGATGACCCAGATGCCCGAGCTCATCGCGCTGCTGCACTCGTTCGTCGGCGCGGCAGCCGTGCTGGTGGGTTTCGGCTCCTACCTGACCGACCCCGGGTCGGCCGGGTCCGATGGCACGGCCGGGGCGGACGGCGCCGGGGCCACCGTGCACCTGGTCGAGGTGTTCCTGGGCGTGCTGATCGGCGCCGTGACGTTCACGGGTTCCGTGGTGGCCTTCGGCAAGCTGTCGGCCCGGCTCCGCTCCTCGCCCCTGCTGCTGCCGGGCCGCAACTGGCTCAACCTCGCCGCCCTCCTGGCCTGCGGGGGACTGCTCTGGTGGTTCCTCACGGCGGGGGAGTCCGGCCTGGTGCCGCTGCTGCTCATGACCGTGGTCGCGCTGGCTCTCGGCTGGCACCTGGTGGCGGCGATCGGCGGCGGCGACATGCCCGTCGTCGTCTCGATGCTCAACTCCTACTCCGGGTGGGCGGCCGCCGCGGCGGGGTTCATGCTGGGCAACGACCTGCTCATCATCACGGGCGCGCTGGTCGGGTCCTCGGGTGCGATCCTCAGCTACCTCATGTGCCGCGCGATGAACCGGTCGTTCGTGAGCGTGATCCTGGGCGGGTTCGGCGCCGAGCCCGGGGTCGTCGCGCAGGGCGCCCCGGCCGAGCAGGGCACCTACCGGGAGACGACGGCGCTGGAGGTCGCCGACCGCCTGACCGCCGCCCGGTCGGTGATCGTGGTGCCGGGCTACGGCATGGCGGTGGCGAAGGCCCAGTACCCGGTCGCGGACCTCGTCGCCCGGCTCACGGCGCGCGGCACCACCGTGCGGTTCGGCATCCACCCCGTGGCCGGCCGGCTGCCGGGCCACATGAACGTGCTGCTCGCCGAGGCGAAGGTGCCCTACGACCAGGTGCTGGGCATGGACGAGATCAACGACGACTTCGCCACGACCGACGTCGTGCTGGTGATCGGGGCCAACGACACCGTGAACCCGGCCGCCCAGGACGACCCGGCCTCGCCCATCGCGGGCATGCCCGTCCTGGAGGTGTGGCAGGCTCGGGAGGTGGTGGTCTTCAAGCGGTCGATGGCCACGGGCTACGCGGGCGTGCAGAACCCGTTGTTCTTCCGCGAGAACACCGCGATGCTGTTCGGGGACGCGAAGGACCAGGTGGAGCTGATCGTCCAGGCCCTCTGACGGCGTCGGGCACCCTGGTTCCGGCCTGCGCCTTTTGCATTCCGGTGGTCATGTGTGGGTGAATTGAGGGTGACGCGCTCACACCGCGCGGTAACGAGTTGGTATAAAGGGGCGCGCCAGGAAAGTCCGGCGTAGTTCCCTCAGTGCGGAGGCCGAGTGTTGACACGCTCTCTCGTGACCGGAACGGCCGCGATCGTGGGGTTCCTGGTGCTTGTGGCGACCACCGAGCTCTTCTGGTTCGGGCCTCCGTCCGGCGCGCACAACGCCGGCGAGATCTTCGCCTCCGTCGGCGGTGCCACCCTCACCGTCCTCACCTGGGCGGTCGTCGGCTGGTCCGTCGCCCGGATCGCCCGCGCCCTGCGCCTGGCCCGCATCTCCGTGCTCGTGGGCATGGTGGCCCCGGTCGGCGCGATCATCGCCTTCACCCTCTCGGTCGACCTGGACGCGTGGTCCACCGGCTTCGGTGTGCTGGCGTTCGCGGCGGCGTCCGCGGGCGTGCTGGTGACGATCCGCCGTCGCAAGGCGGCCCGCCCCACCGCGATCCCCGGGTCGAAGGGGCACCCTCCGGTGCGGATGGCCGCGTGAGCGACGCGCCGGTCGCGGTGGTCGGCCCCGGCGCGATCGGCGGTCTCATGGCCGCCCTCATGCAGCGCGCGGGGCACGACGTCACGGTCGTCGCGCGCGAGCGGACCGCCGCGCACATCGCCGAGCACGGGCTCGACGTCGTCTCCGACCTCTTCGGGAGCTGGCACGCGCCCCTGGCGGCGTCCACCACGGTGCCGCCGGGCGCGCGCGTGCTCGTCGCGGTCAAGTCGGACGGCGTGGCCGCCGCGGCGGACCTGCTGCGTGCGGCCGACCCGGTCGAGGTGATCGCGCTGCTCAACGGCGTCGAGCACATGGTGCCGCTGCGTGCGGCGGCTCCGGGTGCGGCCGTGTTCGGCGCGACGATCGCGGGCCAGACGCGACGCACGCCCGCCGAGGGCCCCGGCCCGGCGACCGTCACCCACTCGTTCGACCTGCTCACGGTCGTGGTGCCCGACGCCGCCGCCGACCTCGGCCTGACCGCCGCCCTCCGGGACACCGGGGCCGTGCTGCAGACCGGCGGCACCGAGGCCGAGGTGCTCTGGAAGAAGCTGCGGTTCCTCGCCGCCCTGTCGCTGCTGACCTCCACGTGGAAGACCGGGATCGCCGACGCGCTGGACCGCGACCCGGCGCTCACCGCCGGGCTCCTGGACGAGATCGCCGCCGTCGCCTCCGCCGAGGGCGTGCCCTCCACGGGTGCGGACCTGCGCGGCCTGCTGGCCGGGATGCCGCCGCTGACCGTCGGCTCGCTGGAGGCCGACCTGTCGGCGGGGCGGCCCGGCGAGCTCGACGCGATCGGGGGAGCGATCCTGCGCGCGGGCGCACGCCGCGGGATCGTGATGCCGGTGCTCACCGCGACGGTGGACAAGCTGGCGGCATCGGTCGGCCGCTAGGCCCGGCCTCGAAGGGGCTCACCAGAACCGGACCGGCAGCCGGTGCCGCGCGTACACGCTCTCGACCGCCGCGCGCACCTGCGCGGGGGTGCCCAGCCGCTCGTCGTCCAGCCCGAGCACCGCCAGCGTCGCGATGCCGTTGTGCTCGGACCACCAGGAGTCCAGGCCACCGCGCATCTGCCGCAGCCGCCCGCGCGTGAGCCCCTGCGTCACGCCGCGCATGAGCACGCCGGAGGCGGGCGTGCCGAGCGGCGCGGCGAACGCCGTCGGCAGCCGGCCCAGGTTCGAGGCCAGGCACAGCGGCGCGGTGCCGTCGCGCGCCGCCAGCTTCGCGACGGCGTCCGGCACCATCTGCATGAGCGGCTTGAGCGGGCCCAGGGTGTCCACCCGCGTGCCGGAGGTCAGTGCCGCGAACTCGGCCTTGGAGCGGGCCCGGATCTGCGCCATGTCGGCCACCACGCCGGCCCGCTCGGGTGCCGGCGTCACGGTGGTGTCCACGGCGATGGACACCCCGGACGTCGCGTTGGACCGCAGGTCGCCCGGCTGCCGCAGGCTCACGGGCAGCGACACGCGCACCGGCATGCCCGCGCTCGCGGCGCCCGCGGCGAGCAGGATCTCCGTGCACACCGCGATGAGCAGGCTGTTCGCCGTGCCCCCCGCGGCATGGGCCGCGCGGTGCCAGGTGGAGGCGTCCGTGTCCACGACGACGATCGGTGGGTGGGCGAGCTCGGCGTCGTCGGGCCGCGGGGCGGGCCGGGGCCGGTCCCCGGACTGCTGCGCCATGAGCGGCGGTACCGGTCCCTGCCGCGCCATCCGGCGCAGGCCGCCCACGGCGGCGCGCGCCTGGTAGGTCGCGTCGCGCAGGTCGGCCACGAGGCCCGTGCGGATCCGCTCGCCCTCCTTGGGCAGGCGCCGGCTGTCGGACGACGGCGCGCCCTCGGCGTACCCGCCCGCGAAGGCACCCCGCGCCGCGGCTGCCGCGACGGCCGCCTCCAGGGCGCCCACGTGCATCCCGCCGTCGGCCACCACGTGCGAGGTGACGAGGCTGAGCAGGCTCCCGCCGCTCGTCGTCGGCGCGGCGGACAGCGCCCAGGTGGGACCGTGCTCCGGGTCCAGGCTCACCTGGGCCTGCTCGTCCGCCCAGGCGAGCACGTAGGCCTCGGGCACCGGCGCGGACCCGATGAGCAGGTCGGGCAGCCTGGTGGACGCCGACCACCGCGCGCGGGCGCCCGGGAGCCGGCCGGGCCGCACCACGCGCTGCAGCGGACCCTCGGCCAGCCCGCGGTGCAGGGCGCGCAGCGCGTCGAGGTCGAGCGGCGCGGGCAGCCGCCAGACGGTCTGGTTGACCACGGCCACGCCGAGCACCCGGCGGGTGCGCAGGAACAGGTCGTCGTCGTAGGTCAGGCGGTTGCTCGCGGCGGGGGAGCTCGTGGTCGGCGGGATGGCGGGCGGGATGGCGGGCGGGCTGGTCACAGGGCTGGTCACTGGTTCTCCGGTGCCGGGCGGGCGGGTGGTCGGCGGGCGTGTAGGTTGCGCGCGTGCGTCATGTCATGGCCCTGGTGGGCAGTCGAGGAGATGTCCAGCCGGCTCTCGCGGTCGCCCTGGAGCTGCGCCGGCGCGGGCACGAGGTGGTCACCGGCGTGGCGCCGAACCTCGTGCCGCTGGCCGGCCGGCTGGGCCTGGACCCGGTGCCGCTCGGCATCGACTCCGCGGCCCTCCTGGGGTCCGACCTGGTGCGGCGCGACATGCGGTCCGCGCACCCGGTGCGCCGGGTGCGGGCGCTGCGTGCCGTGGCGTCGGCCGGCTGGGACGAGCTCCGCACCGGCCTGCTGGCACTGCTCGACGACGTCGGCGGCGCGGACACCGTGGTGACGGGCCTGCTGGGCCAGGAGGTGGCCGCCGCGGTGGCCGAGCGGCGGGGCCTGGCCATGGCGGCGCTGCACTACTGCCCGGTGCGGGCCAACGGCGTGGTGTCGCCCGTGAGCGGCGTGCGCGGACCGGGCGCGACCCGCGCCGTCTGGGCGCTGGGGGAGCGGGTGCGCTGGGGCCTGACCCGCCGGGCGGAGAACGCCCAGCGCGCCGAGCTCGGGCTCGGCGGCACGCGCGTGCACCTGCCCACCCGGCTGCGCGACGCCGGGGCGGTGGAGGTCCAGGCCTACGACCCGGCGCTCGCGCCCGGGCTCGCCGACGAGTGGGGGTCGGGCCGCCCGCTGACGGGCTTCCTCGCCCTGGACGACGACGCCCGCGCCCGGCTCGGGGAGGCCGGCGCGGGGTCGGGCGGCGGCCTCGACGCGGGGCTCGACGGGTGGCTGGACGACGGCGAGCCGCCCGTCTACGTGGGCTTCGGCTCCATGCCGGTGGCGGACCCGGCCGCGCTGGTCGCCGCCGTCGACGCCGCGTGCGCCGACCTCGGGGTGCGGGCGCTGGTCAGCGCGGGCTGGAACGACTTCTCGGGGGCTGCCGGCCCCGGGCCCGACGCGAAGCGCGTGCGCGTGGTCGGCGCCGTCGACCACGCGGCGGTGCTGCCCCGCTGTCGGGCGGCCGTGCACCACGGCGGTGCCGGGACGACGGCGGCGGCGCTGCGGGCGGGCCTGCCCGCCGTCGTCGGCTGGTACTCCGCGGACCAGCCGATGTGGGGCGACCTGCTGCGCGGCGCGGGCGTCGGCGTGGCCCGCCGCGCGAGCACGCTGACGCGGCCCGGCGTGCTCGCGGGCGCGCTGGCCGAGGTGCTCGACGACGCCACCGCGGCCCGCGCCGCCGCGCTCGGGGCGCGGCTGGTGCCCGCGGACCGGGCGGTCGCGGCGGCGGCGGACGCGTTGACCCGGCTGTCGGACGACCGGGCCTGAGCCGGCGTCGTCCCCGCAGCGCCACGTGCGGCCTCTCACCACGGGGCCGCCGGCAGCTTCCAGGCCTCGGCCTCGGCCAGCACCAGGCGGCGCAGGGTGTCGGCGTCGGCCACGCGGTCGGGGTCGAGTGCGGCGACGCTGAGCGTCGTCGTGCGGCCCGCCGTGGTGCAGAAGGCGACCAGCCCGCCACCCGCGGCGCGCAGCTCGGCGGCGGACGCGCCCTGGTAGTGCGACAGCGTGGCGACGGCGCGGACCGGGCCGCCCGCCGCCTGCGTGTAGCCCTCGGGCGGGCGGCCCAGGTTGGACGCCAGCGCGGCGGCGACCGGCGGCTGCGGCAGGCGGCTGACCAGGGTGTCCGGCAGCATCTGCACCAGCTCGAGCGGCACCGGGGCCACCCCGGGCTCCGCCTGCCCGACGGCGGTGTACGCCTCCTTGGCCGCCGCCCGGACCCAGCCGAGGTCGCGGTGGGCCAGCACGTCGGCGGGGATGGTGACGCGTGCGATCTTGGTCGAGTTGGCCCGCGGGTCGTCGGCGCCGCGGGTCGAGACCGGCAGCGCCACGGGCACGGGCTCGCCCGGGAACCGGCCGGTGGCGTGCACCAGGCGGGCGAGGAACGCGACGAACCAGGTGTTGGGCGTGCCGCCGTGGGCGGCGGCGGCCTGGGTCACCTGGTCGGCCGGGAGCTCGACGTGCAGCACGGGCACGCGCCAGCCGGCGTCGTCGGCGGGCGCGGGAGCCGGGCGTGCCGGGTCCGGCACCCCGGCGGGAACGCCGGGAGCGGGCTCGTCCGGCGGGGGCGGCACGGGCTCGTGCCGCGTGCCCGGCGCCCCGGCCTCGATCTGCGGGGCGGCCTCCTGCGCGGCGGCCTGCGCCTTCGCCCGGGCCTTGTCCCGGGCCCAGCGCGCGACGGCGGCGGCCT
>NZ_JARVSD010000017.1 GCF_030209445.1 Promicromonospora sp. MEB111 | reverse complement strand
GCCTGGCCGGGCGCGACCGGGTGCGCGCCCGGCGCCCCCGCGCCGGCGGCGCCGGCGGCACTGGCCCTGGACGAGGCGGTGCGGGATGCGGCACGCTCCCTGGCGGAGCGGGCCGACCGGTGCGACCTCCTGGGCTGGCGGCTGCTGCGCGCGGCGGGCCTGTACGAGGAGGCGGAGTCGACCGCGCACCGCCTGGTCGGTGCGCTCGTCACGGCCGGCGCGTTCGGTACCGGGGTGGCGTTCGGCAGCCTGGGCTGGGCGGCCCTCGTGGGGGTCGGCGCCGCGGGCGGGGCGGAGGTCGCGGTGCGCATCGCCGGCGGTGCGGTCACCCGAGGCCTCTCCACCTCGGTCACGGGGTGGGCCGGGGCGGGTGCGACCCGTGGTCTGGCGCCCTGGTCGGACGAGGTGTTCGCGGGTCTGGGCGGCGGCGTCGCGCTCACCAGGCCAGGGCTCGCCCGGGACCGTCCGGGCGTCGCCGGAGGGGCCGGTGTGCTCGCGCACGTGGCGCGCGAGGTGCCGGTGCTCGGCAACGACGGTGAGGGGCTCCGGCTCACGCGGCTCGGGCCCCAGGACTTCGCGCACGGCGCCGTCCCGGCGTGGTCGACGAGCGGGGCGCGGTCGGTGCAGGAGGCGCTGGCCAGGATCGACGACCTCTACCCGGGCCCCGGCGGCGCGCCCACGGCCACGATCGCGGTCCAGCGCGTGACGGCGGCGGACGGCGCGGTGTCCTGGACGGTGCTGGTACCGGGCACCCAGTCCGCGCTGCCCGCCGACCACCCCTGGGACGGTCGGACCGACCTCGAGCTGGTCGCGGGCGAGCTCGACGGCGCCACGGCCGCGATCGAGAGCGCGCTGGCGGACTCCGGCGTCGGGTCCGACGAGCCCGTCACCCTCGTGGGCCACAGCCTCGGCGGGATCGCGGCCACCGCGCTGGTGTCGCGGGCGGGGTTCGCCGAGCGCTACCGGGTGGGCGGGCTCGTCACCGCCGGTGCGCCGACGGGCCTGCTGACCACCCCGCCCGGCGTCCCCGTGCTGCACCTGGAGACCCCGGAGGAGCTGGTCTCGCACACCGACGGCCGGTCCGCCGTGGAGAACCCCCGCACGCGCGACCGCCTCACCGTGGTCCGGTCGCTGCGGGACTCGGCAGCGGCGGGCGACCGGGCGGCGTCGGGCAGCCTGCCGCAGGCACACGCTGTCTCAACGCACGTCCGGACCCTGGACCTCGCCGTCGCGTCGGGCGATCCCCGGGTGACGGAGACGGCCGACCGGATCGGCGCACGGCTGGACGGGCCGGCCGCGAGCACCGTGTTCTACCGCGCGGAACGGACCGGGTCGTGACCCGGGACGGATCAGTCCGAGATCCGCTTGGGCAGGAGGGCCAGCAGGATGGTCTGCACCACCGAGATCACGATGGCCGCCAGCACGTACCACCAGAAGCCGCCGTTCACCTCGAGGCCCCAGTTGGGGGTGTCCGAGAACCAGGTCTGGTTCGTGATGAGCGTGGTGATCCACAGCATCAGCGCGTTGATCAGCACCGACACCAGGCCGAGGGTCAGGATGTAGAGCGGGAGCGAGATGAGCTGGACGATCGGCTTCACGATCATGTGGACCAGGCCGTAGACGATGGCGACCACGATCACGGCGAGGGTCGTGCCGAGTGTGGTCCCGTTGCTCACGACGTCCATGTGAGAGCCGAGGATCAGGGCCGACAGCCCGATCGCGAGTGCGGTGATGAGGATGCTGGCCACGAGCTTCATCCGGTCATCGTGGCATGCTGACCCCCGTGGAAGAAGCATTCGTACCGCTCCGCGCGGCCGTGTCGGCCCTCCCCGCCTACGTTCCCGGCGCCCGGGTCGCCGCCGGCGCCCAGGCCTGGAAGCTCTCGTCCAACGAGAACCCGTATCCGCCGCTGCCGTCCGTGCTGGACGCCATCGCGCGTGGCGCGGCCGAGGTGAACCGTTACCCGGACATGTACGCCGGCGAGCTCGTCGAGGCGCTCGCGGCCCACACCGGTGTGGCGCCCGAGAACGTGGTGGTCGGCAACGGCTCGGTCGCCGTGCTCGCGCACGTGCTGCAGGCCGTCGTCGAGCACGGGGACGAGGTAGTGTTCCCGTGGCGGTCCTTCGAGGCGTACCCGATCGCGGTCGCCGTGGCAGGCGGCAGGGCGGTCACCGTCCCCGTGCAGGAGGACACCGGCCGGCTCGACCTGCCCGCGATGGCGGCCGCCGTCACGCCCGCCACCCGCGTGGTGCTCGTCTGCACGCCGAACAACCCGACCGGCCCCGCGGTGCACGCCGCCGAGCTCGAGACCTTCCTCGCGGCCGTGCCCCGGGACGTGCTCGTCGTCGTGGACGAGGCCTACCTGGAGTTCGTCCGTGACCCCCAGGTGGCCGACGGCGTCGACCTGCTGCGCCGCCACCCGAACGTGGTGCTGCTGCGCACCCTGTCCAAGGCCTACGGGCTGGCGGGTCTCCGCGTGGGCTACGCCGTCGCCGAGCCCCGGCTCGCCGCGGGCATCCGCGCGGTGTCCACGCCGTTCGGCGTCTCGCACCTGGCCCAGGTCGCCGCGCTGGCCTCGCTCGCGCCCGCCGCGCAGAGCGAGCTGATGGAGCGGGTCGACGCGCTGGTCACCGAGCGCACGCGGGTCACCGGCACCCTGCGGGAGCAGGGCTGGGACCTCCCGGACACGCAGGCGAACTTCGTCTGGTTCGGGCTCGGCGAGGCGACGGTGCAGCGCGCCGCGGAGGCGAAGGAAGCGGGCGTCCTGGTGCGCCCGTTCGCGGGCGACGGGCTCCGCGTGAGCATCGGCGAGACCGAGGCGAACGACGCGTTCCTCGAGATCGCGGCGACCTGGCGCTGACGGACGACCCTGACGGACGACCCTGACGGACGACGCTGCCGGACGAACTGAGCCGGCTCAGCCGATCAGCGCGTCCGCCAGCACACCGTCCCGGGCGGTCCAGGCGGGCGCGGCGCCCACCAGGGAGTCGAGGCGCTCCAGCCGGCGGGCCGAGTCGGCGTCGGCGGGGGTGAGCACGACCATGCGCTCGCCCCGGTCGCGGTCGAGCCACAGGCTCTGGAAGACCGTGTCGAGCCTGCCCACCCGGGAGGACAGGTAGCGGCGCAGCTGTCCGGGCCGGTCGCCGCGCACCTCGTGCTCGTCCCAGTACCGCACGAACTCGGGCGAGTGCTCGCGCAGGCCGCCCAGCAGCCCGCTCCACCTCGGGTGGTCCCGGAACTCGGCCTCCCGGGCGCGCAGCCGGCCAGCGAGGTCGCGGAGCACAACGTCTGGCTCCACGAGGCTGTCGCGCCACTCGTCGTTCATGAACAGGAGCCAGGCGCAGTTCCGGTCGGCAGGATCGACCGCGTCGAGGTCGCCGAACAGGAACCGGTAGCTGCGGTTGGCCGCGACCAGGTCGTACGTCGCGGTCTGGATGGCGGCGGGAAAAGGCAGCAGCCGCTCCAGGAGCGCGATGTGCTCGGGGCGGACAACCATGAGCGGGTTCGGCGCGTCGGCCCTGGTGTCAGCTGCCCGGCCGGCCAGGATCATGAGGTGCCGCCGCTCCTCGGGGCGCAGGCGCAGCGTCCGTGCGACGGCGTCGAGCACCTGGTCCGACGGGTTGGGCGCCCGCCCCTGTTCGAGCCACGTGTACCAGGTGACGCCCACCCCGGCGAGCTGGGCCACCTCCTCGCGGCGCAGTCCGGGGGTCCGGCGCCGGCCGGCCTGCGGCAGCCCGACGTCGGCCGGGGTCACGCGGCCGCGGCGCTCCCGCAGGAAGGCCCCGAGCGCCTTGTGGTCCGGTGCGGTACTCGTCACCGGACCAGTGTCACCCCGCAGGGCGCGGGCAACCAGGTGGTGTCAGTACCCGTATGAACAGGCTCCTGGTACCAGGATGTCGAACGGCGCACGGTCGAGGACATGACGACATCCCTCCGCGCGGCGGTCGACCACGGTGCGCTGCTGGACCACCCGGGAGTTCCGGCCCGGCCCCTCCCCGCCGCGGCGCCGGCGCTGACCGCCGGCGGCCTCGCCGTGCTGCTGCTCGCCTTCCTGCCCGTGAACTTCACGTTCGGCGCGGTGAACCTGCTGGTCCCCGCGATCGCGGCGGACCTGGGCGCCGGCCCGTCCGGTGGGGCGCTCGTGCTGTCCGCCTACACCACCACCTTCGCCGCCGGACTGGTGGTCTCGGGACGGCTGGGTGACCGCTACGGCCGCCGGAGGCTGCTCAGGATCGGGCTGATCGCCTTCGGGGCGCTGGCCGTCCTGACCGGGCTCGCCCAGGACGTGGTCTCCCTCGTGGCCCTGCGCGCGGCACTGGGCCTGGCCGCCGGGCTGTTCACGCCCCAGGTGCTGACGAGCATCCAGGCCACGGCGCCCGACAGGCTCCGCACCCGCGGGATCATCCTGTTCACGGCGGCCGGCGCGATCGCCTCGATTGCCGGCCAGGTCGTGGCGGGTGCGACAACCGTCGCGCTGCCGGAGCACCTGGCCTGGCGTGCGGTCCAGGCGATCACGGGTCTGATCGCCCTGCTGGCGCTGCCCGGCCTGCGCGCCGTCCCGGAGTCCCGCTCGCCGGCGCCGCTCGGACTCGACCTGCGGGGCGCGGCGCTGCTCGGGGGCGGGCTCGTGGCGCTGGTCGTACCGCTGACCCTCGGCCCGACGGCGGGGTGGCCGGCCTGGTCGCTCGGCCTCCTGGCCGTCGCCGCGGTCACCCTGACGGCCTTCGGCCTCGCCCAGCGCGCCACCGAGCGACGGGGCGGGCTGCCCGTGGCGCCGCCGAGCGTGCTGCGGGTCCCGGTGGTGCGGATCGGCCTGACCATGACGCTGCTGTTCTTCGTCTCCTACGGTGCGTTCCTCTACGAGGTCTCGGAGTACTCGCAGACCGCCTGGGGCGCCGACGGCTGGGACGTCGCGATGCTGACGCTCGGCTTCGGCGGAGGATTCTTCGTCGCCGCGCTGCTGCTGCCGGGCGTCCTGCGCCGGGTGGGGGCGCGCATCATGGTCTACGCCGCCACCGGTCAGGCGGCGGCGCTGCTCGCCATCGCGCTGGTCATCGGGCTCGACGACGGCCGGACCGCCCCGCTGGCGCTGCAGCCGCTGCTCGTCGGGCTCGGTGCCGCGCAGGCGTTCATGTACGGGCCCGCGCTGCAGACCGTGCTCTCGCGTACCCCCGGCTGGGCGGCCGGCGTCGCGGGCGGGCTGCTGACCACGCTGCAACAGCTCGGGATCGGGCTGGGCGTGGCGCTGCTGGGCGGCCTCTTCCACGCCGTGGCCGGCCTGGCGGGTGGGGCCGCCGGCGGTACCGCCGCGGCGGACGCCACCGGGACCGGGTCGGGTCTCACCGTCGGCCTGGTCACCGCCCTGGCCGTCCAGGCCGGGTGCGCCGTCTTGTTCGCCCTGCTGGCGCACCGCGTCGCGCACCACAGCGCCGCGGGCTGACCGGTGCGACGCCCGGAGGCCCGGAGGCCTGGCCGGCGCCCGGGTCAGCCCGCCAGGCAGCGCGCGATGTGGGCCCGGGTCGCCGCGGCCGCCCGGGCGTCGAGGTCCTGGTCGCCGGGGTAGTCGGCGTGCCCCGCCGGCAGGGTCTCCAGCTCCAGCGTGGGGCAGGCCGGTCCGCCGGCCCGGGTCGCGGCCACCGCCGTCACCGCGTTCGCCACGGCGAACTGCCCGGGCGGCGGCACGGCCGCGTCCCACAGGGCGCACTCGCAGCGCACGGGGATGCGCAGGTACCCGGCCGCCGTCGACGTGTCGAAGTAGCGCAGCACGTCCCGCGCCTCCGGGTGCTCGGCGACGTACCGGCGCACGGCCTCGCCGCTGCCCGTGCACTCCAGGCCGAGGCGCACGTCGTACTGCCCGAAGCTCGGCACCACGAAGGTCGCGCCCACGAACCGGCGGTCCCAGGGCACGGCCAGCGCCCCGATCCCGCCGAAGCTCGCGCCCACGTAGTAGAGCGGCAGGTCCCCGGCGATCTCGACGAGGGCGTCGGCCGCGTGCCACAGGTCGACGGCGCAGCGGCCCAGCGCGTAGGTCTCCACCGAGCCGATGCCGTGCACCACGTGCTCGGCGGCGTTGTCCGGGGCGCCCACACCGACGTTGAGCGCCCCGAGCCCGCGCGCCACGGGGAAGACGACGGCGGCGTCGTCGGGCACGCGGGCGAGGTCCGGCGCGTCCCGGCCGCCGTACCCGTGGCCGTGCACCACGCCGACCCGGGCCGCGCCGTCGGACGGGAGGGCGAGCCAGCCCCGCAGCCGCAGCCCGCCCGCGCCCGTGTGCTCCAGCTCGTAGAGGTCGTGCGCGCCCTGCCGGCCGAGCGACGTCAGCCGCGGCTCGGGACGAACGGCGCGCGAGGCCACGAACCACCCGTGCCACAGCTCGGCGAAGCCCGCGGGCGCCGGGACCGGCTCGACGGCGAGCAGCGCGTCCAGGTCGTAGCCGTAGGTGCCGTCGATCGCGGCGTCGGGAAACCAGGCGTCGTACGGCTCGGGCAGCGGCATCGGACCAGTATCGGCGTGGGGCCCGCCGAGACGCGGACGCCGCGCGGAGCACGCCGCGGCCTGGTCGCCGATACCCGGTCGCACCCTTGGTGGGTTCCGACAAACGGTCCCGGGAGAGATTGGGGGACATCGCGGCAGACCTACCTACGGAGCCGTAGCCTACGCTTGCGTAGGCTACGAGAGCGTAGGTTGCGGATCGGCCAAATTTCCGGCTGGACCCGTGCCAGGATGGAAAGGTCCCCGGAACGGACCGGGCGTCTCCGCATGTGCGGGCGCTCGCGTCCGCAGGTGAAGGAGGAAAGTGTGACTACCACCAACGGCTCCAACGAGGCGATCCCGACGTTGCAGCTACTCGATCCCCAAGGGAACCGCGTCACGACGCGCGGGACCAAGGGCTATCGCGACCGCGCCGCGACCCTGACCACGGAAGACCTCCGTGGCATGTACCGCGACATGGTCCTGACTCGCCGTTTCGACGACGAGGCGACCTCGCTCCAGCGGCAGGGCGAGCTCGCCCTGTTCGCGCCCGCTCGTGGCCAGGAGGCCGCGCAGGTCGGCAGTGCCTACGCCCTGCGGCCGCAGGACTACGTCTTCCCGTCCTACCGGGAGCACGGTGTGCTGCACGTCCGTGGGCTTGACCCTGTCGACCGGCTGCGGTTCTTCCGCGGTTCGGACCACGGTGGGTGGAACCCCACCGAGCACAACACGGCCGTCTACACCATCGTGATCGGCGCGCACACGCTGCACGCCGCCGGCTACGCGATGGGCGTCCAGCGGGACGACACCCCGCTCGACAAGCGCGACGGCACCGCGGTGATCACGTACTTCGGCGACGGCGCCACCTCGCAGGGCGACGTCAACGAGGCCATGGTCTACGCGGCGGTGAACAACGCCCCGGTCGTCTTCTTCCTGCAGAACAACCAGTGGGCGATCTCCGAGCCGACGACCCGCCAGACCAAGGGTCCGCTCTACAAGCGCGGCGAGGCGTTCGGCATGCCGAGCCTGCGCGTCGACGGCAACGACGTGCTCGCCGTGTACGCGGCGACGCAGGAGGCGCTCGAGCGCGCCCGCCTGGGCGAGGGCCCGAGCTTCATCGAGGCGTTCACCTACCGCATGGGCGCGCACACGACGTCGGACGACCCGACCCGCTACCGCACCTCCGAGCAGGAGGAGCAGTGGCGGCGCCGCGACCCGATCGACCGCCTCGGCGCCCTGCTGCGGGCCGAGGGCGGGCTCGACGACGACTTCGAGGCCGAGATCAAGGCCGCGGGGGACGAGCTGGGCGCAAAGCTGCGCACCGGCGTCCGCGCCCTCGACGGCGGCCCCGCCGTCTCCAGCACGTTCGACGACGTCTACGCCACCCCGCACGGCGTCGTCGCCGCCGAGCGGGCCTGGTACGAGGCCTACGACGCCGGTGACCCGCCGGCCCCCCAGTACGCGATCGCGGACTCAGCGCAGGGAGGCGCACGATGACAACCATGGCGGAACGAACGCACACCACCGGCGGCGCCGCGGAACCGGCGTCGGGCACCCAGACGCTGTCGCTGGGCAAGGCGATCAACGAGGGCCTGCGCGCCGCGATGCGGCGCGACGACAAGGTCATGCTCATGGGCGAGGACATCGGCCCGCTCGGCGGCGTCTTCCGCGTGACCGACGGGCTGCAGGCCGAGTTCGGCGAGCAGCGGGTCGTCGACACCCCGCTGGCGGAGTCCGGCATCGTCGGCACCGCCATCGGCCTGGCCATGCGCGGCTACCGGCCGGTCTGCGAGATCCAGTTCGACGGATTCGTCTTCCCGGCGTTCAACCAGATCACCACGCAGCTGTCCAAGATCCACAACCGGACGCGCGGCGCGGTGCAGATGCCCGTCGTCATCCGCATCCCGTACGGCGGCGGCATCGGCGGCGTCGAGCACCACGGCGAGAGCCCCGAGGCGCTGTTCGCGCACACCGCCGGACTGCGCGTGGTCTCGCCGAGCACCCCGCAGGACGCGTACACGATGATCCAGGAGGCCATCGCCTCCCCGGACCCCGTGCTGTTCTTCGAGCCGAAGAGCCGCTACTGGGGCAAGGGCGCGGTCGACCTCGACACCCCGCTCGGCACCGACACGCTCAACGCCGCTCAGGTGGTCCGCCAGGGCACCGACGTCACGCTCGTCGCCTACGGGCCGTCCGTCGTGACCGCGCTCAAGACCGCCGACGCGCTCGCGGAGGAGGGCCGGTCCGCCGAGGTGATCGACCTGCGCGCCATCTCGCCGATCGACACCGCGGCCGTGGTGGCGAGCGTGCGCAAGACCGGCCGCTGCGTCGTGATCCACGAGGCCCCCGTGTTCTTCGGCGCCGGCGCCGAGATCGCGGCCCGGGTCACGGAGGAGTGCTTCTACGCGCTGGAGGCGCCCGTGCTCCGCGTGGGCGGCTTCCACACCCCGTATCCCGTGGCCAAGCACGAGCACGAGTACCTGCCCAGCGTGGACCGTGTGCTCGACGCCGTCGACCGTGCCTTCGCGCACTGACCCAGGAGTGAACCGAGAGTGAGCTTGAACATCCAGAGGTTCCCGCTCCCCGACGTCGGCGAGGGGCTCACCGAGGCCGAGATCGTCGAGTGGCAGGTCGCCGTGGGCGACACCGTCGAGGTGAACCAGACGATCGTCGAGATCGAGACGGCGAAGTCGCTCGTCGACCTGCCGTCGCCCTGGAACGGGACCGTCTCCGCACTCCTCGTGGAGTCGGGCACCACCGTCGACGTCGGCACCCCGATCATCGAGATCACCGTGTCCGACGGCGGTGGCGCGCCCGCCCCCGCGTCGAACGGCACCTCCTCCGCGGCACCCGCGGCGGCCGCCCCGGGCGCCCAGGAGGAGAGCTCCGGGTCCGTGCTCGTCGGCTACGGCACCGCCGAGGCGAAGGCGAGCGGACGGCGTCGCCGGCACCAGGCGGCGGTCGCCACGACGACGGCTCCGGCCGCGGTCGTGGCCGCCCCGCCCGCCCCGGCTCCGGCACCCGCCCCCGTGGCGGCCCCGCCGGCTCCGGCACCCGCCCCGGTGGCGGCCCCGCCGTCGGACACCGGGACGACGACGGCCGCACGCGCCCGCGTGCTCGCCAAGCCGCCCGTCCGCAAGCTCGCCAAGGACCTCGGTGTGGACCTGGCGGGCGTGCACGCGTCGGGTCCCGGCGGCATCGTGACGCGCGAGGACGTGGTCGCCCACGCCGAGCGCTCCTCGGTGCAGAAGCTGACCAGCTACCCGGACGACGAACCGTGGCTCGCCCAGGGCGTCGTCTCACCGGACGGGCGTCAGACGCGCGTCCCGGTGCGGTCCGTGCGCAAGCGCACGGCCGAGGCCATGGTGGCCAGCGCCTTCACCGCGCCGCACGTGACGGTGCTGCACACCGTCGACGTCAGCAGGACCATGAAGCTCGTGGCCGCGCTCAAGGAGGACCGTGACTTCACGGACGTCAAGGTGACGCCCCTGCTCGTGGCGGCCAAGACGGTGCTGCTCGCCGTGAAGCGGCACCCGCAGATCAACGCCTCGTGGGACGACGCCGCCCAGGAGATCGTCTACAAGCACTACGTGAACCTGGGCATCGCCGCGGCGACGCCGCGGGGCCTCGTGGTGCCGAACATCAAGGACGCGCACACGCTCGACCTGCTCGGCATCGCCAAGGCGCTCGCGGGGCTGACGGCGACCGCGCGGGCCGGGCGCACCTCGGTCACGGACATGTCCGACGGCACCATCACCATCACCAACCTGGGTGTCTTCGGCATCGACACGGGTACGCCGATCCTCAACCCGGGCGAGTCGGGCATCCTCGCCTTCGGTGCGATCCGCAAGCAGCCGTGGGTGCACAAGGGCAAGGTGAAGCCGCGCTGGGTGACCACGCTGAGCTTCAGCTTCGACCACCGGCTGGCCGACGGCGAGCTGGGCGCCCGGTTCCTGTCCGACGTCGCGCGGGTCCTCGAGGACCCCTCGCGCGGCCTCGTCTGGAGCTGAGCCGCTCCACCAGAAACGTGTCAGACCCCCAGGTCACCCGGGTGACCTGGGGGTCTGACACGTCTACGGGCTCCTCGGCGGGCCGGGACTCTGGAACGATCCAAGACGCGGGACGGCCGGAGCAGCGCGCCTGTCCGGATCGGTCTGGGCGATCCGCGGTACGGACGGGCGCACTGCTCCGACATTCACGGCAGCCGGACTCGGCCACCGTGCCCCGGGCGACGTCTGGTGCTCACACGGCCGTCACGCCACGCGCATGCCGCCGATCGAGCGCGGGCGTCCACGACGACGCTTGCGGCTGCGTACGGTGCCGTCCACGACGATCTCTCCGCCCCACACGCCCCACGGCTCGCGGCGTGCGAGTGCGCCCGCCAGGCACTGCGCCTTGAGCGGGCAGGCGGCGCAGGCGCGCTTCGCCTCCTCGAGGTCCGCCGGATGCTCCGCGAACCAGAGCTCGGGCTGTTCCGAGCACGGCACGGAGTCGTCGGTCTCGGTGATGATGTTCGCGAGGTCCACACTGGTCACAACGCAGAAGAGGGCTAAAGGGTTGGGTTTGGTGCATAATCCCTCCCAACTTTTCCTGAATTTCTTCGAAAGTCCCGGTGGCGGTATGCCCGCGGTGTGGTCAACGGGACGTCCGCGGGCGGTCAGAACCGCTGCCCGGCGCGCCTAGGCTGGACCGTGTGACACCCACCGACGCCCGGAACGGGACCAGCAGAACCGCCCGGAAGAGCACCGAGAGCGGCCCGACCAGCCCCTCGTGGCTCGGCGTGGCCCTGCCCGTCGCGGGGCTCGTGGCGCTGGCCGCCCTCTTCGCGGCCGGCGCGTTCTCCGGGGCGTTCACCGCGTTCGCCAACTTCGCGGACCCGGGTGTGCTGGTGCGCTGGGGCGTGCCCGTCGCCACCGTGACCACCGAGCTGGCCGTGGCCGTGACCGTCGGCACGCTCGCGCTGGCGGCCTGGGTGCTGCCGCGCGGGCCGCTCGTGGACCGCGCGATCGGGGTCGCGGGCGTGGCCGCCGGAGTGTGGACCGTCGCCGCGCTGGTGCAGCTCGTGCTGCGGTTCTCGTGGTCCACGTACCTGCCCCTGGACTCGCCGACGTTCGGCCCGGCCCTGATGGAGTACGTCTCGACCATACCGGTGGGCCGTACCTACCTGGGGATCGTGATCGTCGCCGCGCTCACCGCCGCCGTCGCACTCCTCGTGCGGGGCTCGGTCGGCGCCCTGTGCACGATGGCGCTGCCGCTGGTCGCCCTCGGCATGCAGTCGTCCACGGGCCACGCCGCCGGCGCCGCCAGCCACGACCTCGCGATCTCGGCCCTGTTCCTGCACCTGGGCGGCGCCGCCCTCTGGATCGGTGGGCTGGCCGCGATCGTCCTCGTCGGGCTGCGGTACGCCGCGACCGCCGACGTGATCCGGCGGTACTCCGCGATCGCGATCTGGTGCTTCGCCGCCGTCGCCGTCTCCGGCCTGGTCAGTGCCTGGATCCGGATCGGGTCGCTCGACCAGCTCGGCACCGACTACGGCATCCTGATCGTGGTCAAGGCCGTGCTGCTGATCGTGCTGGGCGGCCTGGGCTGGCTGCACCGCAGCACCGTCGTCGCGCGCCTGTCCGCCGGCACCACGAGGAACGCGGCGGTCGGCCTGTTCTGGCGCCTCGCCGCGGTGGAGGTCGGGGTGATGGGCGCGGTGTCCGGCGTGGCGGTCGCCCTCGGCTCCACGGCGCCTCCTGTGCCCGACGACGCGATCACAGACCCGACCCCGGCCGAGATCGTCACCGGCCACCCGTTGCCGCCCGAGCCGACGGCGCTGCGGTGGCTCACCGAGTTCCAGTGGGACGTCATCGTGGCGTTCGCGTGCGCGGCCGCCCTGATCGTGTACGTCCGGTGGGCGCTCCGGCTGCGCAAGCGCGGGGACGCGTGGCCGGTGGGCCGCACCGTCTCCTGGTGCCTGGGGATCGTGGTGCTCTTCTGGGCCACGAACGGCGGCGCGGCCGTCTACGGCCACGTGCTGTTCAGCGCCCACATGGTCCAGCACATGATCCTGGCCATGGTGGTGCCGATCTTCCTCGTGCTGGCCGCGCCGGTCACCCTGCTCGCCCGGGCCGTCCCCTCGCGCAAGGACGACTCCCGCGGGCCTCGCGAGTGGATCCTGCTGCTGGTGCACTCGGCCTGGGGCCGGTTCCTCGCGAACCCGATCGTGGCCGCCGTCCTGTTCGCCGGCGGGATGGTCGTCTTCTACTTCACGCCCCTGTTCGAGCTGGCCCTGACCACCTACGCCGGCCACCTGTGGATGATCCTGCACTTCACGCTCGTCGGATACCTCTTCGCGAACGCGCTGATCGGCGTCGACCCGGGCCCGTCCCGGCCGGGGTACCCGATGCGGCTCGTGCTGCTGTTCGCCACGATGGCCTTCCACGCGTTCTTCGGCGTCACGCTGACGTCGGGCACGGCCCTGCTCGTCCCCGACTGGTTCGGGCTCATGGGCCGCCCGTGGGGACCGAGCGCGATCGTGGACCAGCAGAAGGGCGGCGCCGTCGCGTGGGGCATCGGCGAGCTGCCGACCCTGCTGCTCGCCGTCGGCGTCGCGATCTCCTGGACCCGGTCCGACGCGCGCGAGGCCCGGCGCACCGACCGCAAGGCGGAGCGGGACGGCGACGCCGAGCTGGAGGCGTACAACGAGATGCTCGCCAAGAAGGCGGAGCAGGCGGCGCGGCGCGGGGAGGGCTGACGACGTAAATCCGTGCCCGGCCTCGTTCCGGCGTGATAGGACGGCCGCGTGAGCGAATCTCCGCAGACCCCGCAGACCCCGTTCCACGACCTCGACCAGTACGTGGCGATCCCGCGCCTCACCGGCCTCACCGCCAGTCCGGACGGCACCCGGCTCGTCGCCACCCTGCAGACGCTCGACGGCGAGCGCACGGCCTACCGCACCGCCCTCTGGGAGGTGGACCCGGCGGGCGAGGCACCGGCACGGCGGCTGACCCGGTCCGCGAAGGGTGAGTCGTCCGCCGTCTTCACGCGGTCCGGCGACCTCCTGTTCACCTCGGCCCGGCCCGACCCCGACGGCAAGGGCGCCGACGAGCCCAGGTCGGCGCTCTGGCTCCTGCCGGCGGGCGGCGGCGAGGCCCGCGTGATCGCGTCCCCGCAGGGTGGCGTCTCCGGCCCGCTCGTGGCGCGTGACGCCGACACGGTGAGCGTCGGCGCGAGCCTCCTGCCCTCCGCGAAGGACCTGGCACAGGACGCCGAGCTCCGGAAGGCCCGCAAGGACCAGAAGGTCTCGGCGATCCTGCACAGCGGTTACCCGGTGCGGCTCTGGGACCACGACCTGGGCCCGGACGAGGAGCGGCGCCTGGTCGGCGACCTCGCGTCGCTCGTGGACGAGCCCGCGGCCCCGCTGCCGAAGGCCCCGCGTGCCGAGGGAGCCACCCCGGCGGCCGACGAGGAGACGCCGGGCAAGCACCTCCACCTGCGCGACCTCACCGGCGCGGGGCGGCACCTGACGGACCACGCCGCGGACCTGTCCGCCGACGGTACGACCCTCGTCACCACCTGGAACGTGAGCGACCCCGGCGCGGCCGTACGCGGCACCCTGGTCGTGCACGACACCAGCACCGGCGAGCGGCGCGTCCTGGTGGACGACCCGGACGCGGACACCGGCGCCCCGCGCATCTCGCCCGACGGCGCCTGGGTGGCCTACGTGACCGAGTCGATCTCGTCCCCGGACGAGGCGCCCGTGGTCCGGCTCGCCCTGGTGCCGACGGACGGCTCCGCGGAGCCCGTGGTCCTCGCGGACGACTGGGACCGCTGGCCCGGTCGCCCCACCTGGCTCCCGGACGGGAGCGGCCTGCTGGTCCAGGCCGACGACGACGGCCGCGGCCCGGTCTTCCTGCTCACGTTCTCGGGGTCGCTGCCCGGCGCCGACGTGGTCGTCGAGAAGGTGACGTCGGACGACGCGGTCTTCTCGGACCTCTCCGTCACCCCCGACGGCGCGACCCTCTTCGCGCTGCGGAGCTCCTACGCGGCTCCCGCGGAGCCGGTCCGCGTCGACCTGGCGGCGTTCGCCGCGTCGGGTGCCGCGGGGGAGCGGACGCCGGTCGCGGCGACCCTCCTGCGCTCGCCCGTTCCGGCCCCGGCCCTGCCGGGCACGCTGACGGAGGTCGAGACCACCGCCGAGGACGGCACGCGCGTGCGCGCCTGGCTCGCGCTGCCCGCCGACGTCGGCCCGGAGGCCAAGGCCCCGCTCCTGCTGTGGATCCACGGCGGCCCGCTGGGCTCGTGGAACGCGTGGAGCTGGCGCTGGAACCCCTGGCTGATGGTCGCCCAGGGCTACGCCGTGCTGCTGCCGGACCCCGCGCTGTCGACCGGGTACGGCCAGGAGTTCGTGCAGCGCGGCTGGGGTGCCTGGGGCAGGGCGCCGTTCACGGACCTGATGGCGATCACGGACGCCGCGGAGGCGCTGCCCGAGATCGACGAGACCCGCACGGCCGCGATGGGAGGCTCGTTCGGCGGGTACATGGCCAACTGGGTGGCCGGGCACACCGACCGGTTCCAGGCCGTCGTGACGCACGCGAGCCTGTGGGCGCTGGACCAGTTCGGCCCCACCACGGACGCCTCGTTCTACTGGGCGCGCGAGATGACGCCGGAGATGGCGCTGGAGAACAGCCCGCACCTGGCGGTGGGTGACATCCGGACCCCGATGCTCGTGATCCACGGGGACAAGGACTACCGGGTCCCGGTGGGCGAGGGCCTGCGCCTGTGGTTCGAGCTGCTCACGAAGTCGGGCCTCCCGGCGTCCGACGACGGCGAGACCGTGCACCGGTTCCTGTACTACCCGGACGAGAACCACTGGATCCTGACCCCGCAGAACGCCAAGGTCTGGTACCAGGTGGTGTCCGCCTTCCTCGCCGAGCGGGTGCTCGGCGAGACGCCCGAGCTGCCGGCGACGCTCGGCTGACCGAACGTTGCGCCGGGGTGGAGCGGGTGATGCGTCCGCTCTGCTCCGGCGCCGGGCCGGCTCCGGGCGTCAGCCCGCCCGAACGGCGCCCACGACGCGCACGCGCACCGCGACGTCGTCGATCTCCTCGGGGATCTTGTCCACGAGACGGGCGTCCGTCACGTTGACCTGCAGCACCCAGCTACCGCCGGGTCCTGCCACCTGTTCGACCAGCTCGTCCTCGGAGAGCACTTCGACCGGCGACCTGCCGGACGTGCCGGGCTGCGCTTGCTTTCGAGCGAGATTCTCACGTGGTGGCTGGCCGATTGACGCCGTGAACTCTGGGGCGACGCCAACCCCGATCACACCGTCGAGCCCGGCGACGTTTTTCCGCAATGCGGCTTTTGCCGACCGAGCCTCGTCGAGTGTTGCCATCCCGATCACCTCCTGGTCATCCATTGTGTCCCCCGTGTCTACCCCCTTCCACCGGGGCCGGAAGGGGCCGCGGGGCACACCGGGGCACCCTGGGCAGCGCCGCAGGTCAGCAGGGTTGCAGGCCGCGACGCGCCGTGCGGACACGCCCATCGCCCCGGCCGCCGAACGCGACACGCCCGACGGGGGAAACGCTGGTGCGCATGCCGAACATCACCCGAGACGCCCGGGCTCGTCCGGGGTGGATGCGGGCCGTCGCGGACCTCATGCGAACGGATGCGCCTGCTCCCTCGCCAGCTCCACGCCCAGTATCTCAAGGACCTGGTCGATCGGGTTGGCGTAGGTGAGTCCCTTGCCGCTGCGCCCGCCGGACTCCGACCCGGCGAAGAGCAGACCGACGGCCACGCCGTCCTCCCGGTAGACGAGCGCGCCCGAGTCCCCGCCGCGGGAGAACGGCCCGTCGTCGAGGCTCTCGATCTCGATCTGGTCGTCGAAGTTGAGGGCGCCGAGGTCCTCGTAGCCGACGACGACGTCGTCGAGCTCGATGGCCGTGACGCGCCCGCGCGTGGTCGCCGTCGTGCGGCCCACCTTGCCGACGATCTCACCGCCCAGGGCGCGGGCGGTCTTGACCACGCGCCCCACGGGGTAGTCGAAGCTGACCGGGACCCGGTCGAGGCGCGCGATCGCGGCGTCCGTGTACGACGGTTCGGTCGAGTCCAGGTCCACCACCTGCGTGAGCTCGCCGATCCGGTCTCCTGGCGCCAGCCCGCCGTCCGCCGGCCCCGGCTGCAGGACGACGTCGCCGGGCCGCGCCTCCGGGGACCCGGCCAGCACGTGGTAGTTCGACAGCGCGTACAGGTGGCCGTCGCCGGGCACGGCGCGGGTCACGAAGGCACCGAGCGTGCCCGCCGTGACGCCCACGTGGCCGATGGAGATGCCGGGCCGCAGCGGACGCCGCCGGTCGGTGTCGCCGTCCGCCTGCGACGTCGGCGCGGGCGGACGTGGGCCGAGCTCGCTCACCGGGCGGATGCGGCCGGTGCGGCGGACGTCGGCCGTGGGCCCGATCTCTGCCGAGACCTTGCGCACGATCGAGCGGGCCCGGGGTATCCCGAGCCGGTAGCGGACCGCGATGCCGAACTCGCCGTCCCCCTGCGGCACCAGGCCGAGCGCCAGGGTGGGCGCCCGCACGGCGTCCGCGGCGTCGGCCTCCGTCCGCGCACCCGGCGACCGCGGTGTCGCCACGGCCCCGTGCTTCTCGGCTAGCTCTCGGGCGAAGGCTGTGAGCTGCTCCTTCATCTTCCTGGCCTGGTCGCGGTCCATGCCCTGATCCTCTCCTCACCCACCAACACGACACGGCAGCAAGATGGCGACACGCCGATCTGCCCAGGAAAGTCATCCGATAGACGGATATCGCCCTGCCAGGTTTGCGCGGTACGTTCCTCTGCTACACCCAACCATGGCCGGGTGAAAGCCAGGAAGCCCCGAGGTGTCACAAAAGATCCTCGACAGCCTCTTGAAACGTTGGCGGCGCCCGCACCGGACGCCGAAGGACACGAAACGGCGAGAATGATCGGGACGATGGACGAGACGCGGAGCGCGCGGGTGACCCGCGCCGACGTGCGGGAGGCCCTCATGTGGGCCCTCGAGCGGGACCGCGCTGCCCTGCTCGCGCACCGTGCTGCCGTGCACTCCAGCAAGAGCGAGCTCACCCGCCGCCGGGCCGACAAGGCGCTGGTCGAGCAGTGGCGTGCCCGCAGGGCGGACGGCGGCAAGGACGCCTCGCCCCGGGAGTGACAATGGGCGGGTGAGCACCACCGTCCAGAACTTTCCCCGGGTCCGTGCGTCCGAGCTCGTCGGGCGCGGCTGGCTGAACACCGGAGGCCGTACCGTCACGCTCTCCGAGCTGCGCGGCAAGGTCGTGGTGCTCGACTTCTGGACCTTCTGCTGCATCAACTGCCTGCACGTCCTGGACGAGCTGCGCGAGGTCGAGGAGCGGCACCGCGACGAGCTCGTGATCATCGGGGTGCACTCACCGAAGTTCGAGCACGAGGCCGACCCCGACGCGCTCGCGGCCGCCGTCGAGCGGTACGAGGTGCGGCACCCCGTGCTCGACGACCCCGAGCTGGTCACCTGGGGCGCGTACACCGCGCGGGCCTGGCCCACGCTCGTGGTCATCGACCCCGAGGGCTACATCGTGGCGCAGATGGCGGGGGAGGGGCACGGCTCCGCGATCGCGGCGCTGGTGGACGACCTGGTGGCCGAGCACGCGCTGAAGGGCACCCTGCACCGCGGCTCGGGCCCGTACGTGCCGCCCGCCCCGGCGTCGGGCACACTGCGGTTCCCCGCCAAGGCGCTCGCCCTGCCGAACGGCAACCTCCTGGTCGCGGACGCCGGGCACCACTCCCTCGCGGAGCTCGCGCCCGACGGCGAGACCCTCGTGCGGCGCATCGGGTCGGGCGAGCGCGGCCTGGTGGACGGCGGCCCCGACGAGGCGCGGTTCTCGGAGCCGAACGGGCTGTGCCTGGTGCCGGAGGACCTGCGGTCGTCGCTCGGGTACGACGTCGTCGTCGCCGACACGGTCAACCACGCGCTGCGCGGCGTGCGGCTGTCCGACGGCGCCGTGCACACCGTCGCGGGCACCGGCCAGCAGTTCATGGTGGGTGGCCAGGAGAACGTGGCCGGCACCGTCGGCGCGTTCGACGCCGAGGACGCGTACGACGCGCTGAGCGTCCGGCTCTCCTCGCCGTGGGACGTGGAGTGGTCCGCCGAGCGCGGCGTGTTCGTCGTCGCGATGGCCGGGAACCACACCCTGTGGGACTTCCACCCCGGCCCGCACCTCGACCAGGTCTCGCTGCTCGCGGGCACCATGAACGAGGGCCTGGAGGACGGCCCGGGCGAGGGTGCCTGGTTCGCACAGCCCTCGGGCCTCGCGGCGGCGCCCGACGGCGTGCTCTGGCTCGCCGACGCCGAGACGTCCGCCCTGCGCCGCGTGGTGCCGGTGAGCGAGACCGAGGTGACCCTCGAGACCGCCGTCGGGCAGGGCCTCTTCGACTTCGGGCACCGTGACGGCGCGGCCGGCCAGGCCCTGCTGCAGCACCCGCTCGGGGTGGCGGTGCTGCCGGACGGCAGCGTCGTCGTCGCCGACACGTACAACGGGGCGGTGCGCCGGTACGACCCGGCCTCGGGCGAGGTGACGACCCTCGCGAAGGACCTGGCCGAGCCGTCCGACGTGCTCGTCGAGGTAGCGGACGACGCCGTGCACCTGCTCGTGGTGGAGTCGGCGGCGCACCGGCTCACGCGGGTGGCGCTCCCGGCGGGCCTCGCGGGCGAGGTGCTCGACGGCGGCGCGCACAAGGTCGCCCGGCCCGCCACCGACGTGGCCGCGGGTGCGCTCCGGCTCGACGTGCCGTTCGCGCCCGCTCCGGGCCAGAAGCTCGACGACCGCTGGGGCCCGTCGACGTCGCTCCAGGTCAGCGCGACCCCGCCGGAGCTGCTGCTGTCAGGGGCCGGGAACGGGACGGACCTGTTCCGTGACCTGGTGATCAACCCCGAGGTGACCGAGGGCGTGCTGCACGTGACCGCGAAGGCGGCGTCGTGCGACCAGGTGCCGCTGCTGCCGAACGGCGAGCCGGACCCCGACGTCTTCCCCGCCTGCCACCTGGCCCAGCAGGACTGGGGCGTGCCGGTGCGCGTGGCCCCGGACGGCACCGCGGAGCTGACCCTGCCGCTGCGCGGCTGACAGGTCAGCCGGCCAGCACCGCCGGCAGCTCGGTCAGCGAGTCGATCACGGTCGTGCGCGCCGCCTCGGGACGCAGCGCGTGCAGGTATCCCCACGGTCCGCGGCGGAGCAGGACGGGTCGCATCCCGGCGTCGGCAGCGGGGAGCACGTCGTTGTCCAGCCGGTCGCCCACATAGGCGATCTCCGACGGCGCGACCCCCGACAGCTCCGCGACCCGGGCGAAGAACTCCGGCTCCGGCTTCTGCACGCCCCACTCGTCGGAGGTGCGGATCGCGCTCGCCGGCAGGTCCATCGCCTCCAGGGCGGCGCGCGCCTCGGGTGGCTGGTTCCCCGCGATGACGACGTCGAAGCCGGCCTCGCGCAGAGCCGCCAGCGCGGGGCGGACGTCGGGATAGAGGTCGTCGGCGTCGAACCCCGTGCGCAGCCCGTCCGGGTCGTCCAGCGCCCAGGCGGCGGCCTCGGCCTGGTAGTCCAGCCCGGGTCGCAGCAGCTCGAAGGCCTCCCGGTGCGAGAGGTCGAGGGCGGCGCAGCCGCCGAGCACGCCCAGGAACGTGAGCGGCGGGACCCCGAGCCGCTCGGCCCACCGGAGCCAGATCCGGGACTCGTCGATCAGAGTCTCGCCGACGTCGAACACCACGGTGCGCACCATGGCCCCGACCCTAGGACACGCACGGGGGTGCGGGGCTGGCGGGTCACGCCAGGCGGAACAGCGGGTCGCCCGCCCGGACGACGGCGCCCGGCCGGACCAGCTCGTCGAGCGCCCCGGTACCCAGGTCCAGGGCGACGACGGGCACGAGGGGCGACCGGCCCCCGTCGGCCACCGTGGCGGGGGACCACGCGACGAGCTCCTGGCCCGCCGCGACGGTGTCGCCCTCCTCGACCAGCAGGGTGAAGCCCTCGCCCCCCAGCTGGACGGTGTCGATGCCGAGGTGCACCAGGACGCCCCGGCCCCCGGCGGGCTCTGCGCCCCCGGAGGGTGCCAGCAGCACGAAGGCGTGCGGGTGCAGCTTGACCACGACGCCGGCGCACGGCGCCACGACGCGCCCGCCGGTCTCGGGGTCGGGCTCGACCGCGAGGCCCGGCCCGACGATGCTCTCGGCGAAGACGGGATCCGGCACGTCGCGCATGGCGACCACACGTCCGGCGACGGGAGATCCGACGTTCAGGGCCTCGGCCATGCGGTCATCTTGTCAGACCGCCGCACCGGGCGATCGTCGGATCGCCGCACCGGGCGACCGGGTCTCGCTCGGCCCGTCGGTCGCGTGTAACGTTCCGAGGACACTCGACGACGAGCCCGAGGGAGCGTACGGATGACGAGCGAGAGGCTCACGGGAGTCCCGGCGAGCCCGGGCCGGGCGGTGGGGACCGTGGTCCGGATGCCGGCCCGGGTGCCCGAGCCGAGCACGAGCCGCCTGTCGGGTTCCGCGGACGACGCCGTCCGTGCCGTCGAGGACGCCGCGGCCCAGGTGGAGGCCGATCTCGCGGAGCGCGCGGGCCGGGCGTCGGGCACCGCGGCCGACGTCCTCGCGGTCACCGCGGCCATGGCCGCCGACCCGACCCTCGCCGCCGCCGCCGCCCGCCGCGTCCGCGACGACCACCTCACGCCGGAACGCGCCGTCTGGGACGCCGCCGGGGCGGTGGCCACGCAGCTCGAGTCGCTCGGTCCGCCCCTGTCGGAGCGCGCCCGGGACGTGCGCGACGTGCGCGACCGCATCGTCGCCGCGCTCACCGGTGCGGCCCCGCCCGGCGTGCCCGACCCGGGGCACCCGTTCGTGCTCGTCGCGAGCGACCTTGCCCCCGCCGACACCGCGATGCTCGACCCCGCCGTGGTCACGGCGATCGTCACGGCGCGCGGCGGCCCCACCTCGCACATGGCCATCCTGGCGCGTGCCCTCGGCATCCCGGCTGTCGTCGCGCTGCCCGGGGCGAACGAGCTGGCCGACGGTGAGGAGCTCGTGGTCGACGGCACGCTCGGCACGGTCCTGCGCGGCCCGTCCGCCGACGACGTCGCCGGCGCCCGGCGCCGGGTCACCGCCGCCACGTTCGACGGCCGGGGCGTGACCCGCGACGGGTCCGAGGTGGAGCTCGTGGCGAACGTCGCCGACCCGGCGGCGGCGGAGGCGGCCGCGGCCGCGGGTGCGCGCGGCGTCGGCCTGTTCCGTACCGAGTTCTGCTTCCTGGGCCGGGGCGAGGAGCCCAGCGTCGAGGAGCAGGTGACCGCCTACCGGGCGGTGCTGTCCCACTTCCCGGGCCGTCGGGTGGTGGTCCGCACGCTCGACGCGGGCGCCGACAAGCCCCTGCGGTTCCTCACGCCGGACCACGAGGACAACCCGGCGCTCGGCGTCCGTGGCCTGCGCACCGCAGTCGCGCACCCGGACGTGCTGGACCGGCAGCTCGACGCGATCGCCCGGGCAGCCGCCGCGGAGACCGCCGAGGTCTGGGTGATGGCGCCGATGGTCGCGACCGTGGACGAGTCCCGCGACTTCGCGGCGGCGTGCGCGGCGCACGGCCTGGAGCAGCCGGGGATCATGATCGAGACGCCGGCCGCCGCGCTGCAGGCACGGCACCTGCTGGCGGAGGTGGCGTTCGCGAGCCTGGGCACCAACGACCTCACGCAGTACACGATGGCCGCCGACCGGGACCTGGCCGGGGTGGCCGTCCTGTCGACGCCGTGGCAGCCCGCCGTCCTCGAGCTCGTCCGGGTGGCGAGCGAGGGCGGGGCGTTGCATGGTGCTCCGGTGGGGGTGTGCGGCGAGGCCGCGGCCGATCCCCTGCTCGCGCCCGTCCTGGTGGGGCTGGGCGTAACGTCGTTGTCCATGACACCTCGTGCCCTGGCGGACGTCGCAGGTACCCTCGCAACCGTGTCCCGTGACGAGTGCGTGGAGCTCGCACGGGACGTCCTCGAGTGCTCGACCGCCCAGGCGGCGCGCGACCTGGCGCGGGAACGTCTCCTCACGTGAACCTCATCTGAACCCCTCGGTCACATCTCAGTTACGAAGGCGCTCTAAGGTGGCCCGCATGCCCGAACCGATCCGGACCGAACCGCAGGAGCCGGCCGCACCCGATGTGCAGGTCACGCTCTCGACGGCGTCGGTCTTCCCTCGCCGTGTGCCGCTGGCCTTCGAGGCCGCGGCCGAGCTCGGCTACGACGGCATCGAGGTGATGATCTGGTCCGAGGAGGTCACCCAGAACCCGCGCTCGCTCGCGAAGCTGTCCGCCGACAACGGCATGCCGGTGCGCTCGGTGCACGCGCCGACGCTCCTCGTCAGCCAGCGGGTCTGGGGCCGGTCCCCGGACGCGAAGCTGGAGCGGACCACGGAGATGGCGCTGGAGCTCGGCGCCGGCACGGTGGTGGTGCACCCGCCGTTCCGCTGGCAGTACAAGTACGCGCGGCAGTTCCAGGACCAGGTCCGCGAGCTGAGCGAGACCACCGGCGTCACGATCGCCGTCGAGAACATGTACCCCTGGCGGGGCGGACGGCGCGAGTTCCAGGCCTACCTGCCCGGCTGGGACCCCGCCGAGCACGACTACGACGCCGTGACCCTCGACCTGTCGCACGCGAGCGTGGCCCAGCAGGACGCGCTCACGCTGCTGCACACCTTCGGTGACCGGCTGCGGCACGTGCACCTCGCCGACGGCAACCACGGCGCGCGGGACGAGCACCTGGTCCCCGGCCGCGGCAGCATGCGCGCCGAGAAGGTGCTGGAGGAGCTGGTGGCGCGCCGCTGGAGCGGCGACGTCTGCGTGGAGATCTCGACCCGGGCGGCGCGTACGGCCGCCGAGCGGCACGACGACCTGGCCGCCTCGCTGCAGTTCGCACGGGCCTACCTCTCGCCCACCCCGCACGAGTTCCACACGCCGCCGGGGGCGCACCACCGGCCCCATGACGCATGGTGACGGCTTTCTGTGACCTTGCTCTCGAACTGTTTCGATCCTGAGGGAGGACGGGGCTAGACTGGCCTCCGTCGAGCAGGTACTGGTGCGGCGGACCGCCGCAGGACGAAGGAGGTGGCGCGCATGACCCGTAGCGAGCCTCCGAGTAGTCCGAACCGCAGCTGAGCTGACGGTTCCCCTGCCCGCGGGTCCGCGGGTTCTCGCGCGCCGGTGCGCTCCGCCCCCTGCCGGGGCGTGAGGTCCACCGGTCGTCCGGCCGTCCGCTGCTGCGGTGTGCGTTCGCAGTCCTTTTCCTGCGCTCGACCCCAGGAGTTCCCCATGGCCACGTTCCTGCCCTCCCGTCCTGCCCGTCCCCTGCTGGGCGCGCTCCGCCAGCGCCGCACCGTCGGCGTGCCCGACGTCGCCCCGCGCCCCGTCGCGCCCGAGCCGCGTTCGGCGGTGGTCGCCGCCGCGATCTACGACGACGGCGTCCGCACCGCCGGCTACGACAACCTCGCCGAGACCTTCAGCGCGCTCCGGTCCCGCCCCGGCGGCATGGCCTGGATCGGGCTGGAGCGTCCCGAGGAGACCGAGCTGACCTCGCTCGCGCGCGAGTTCGACCTGCACCCGCTCGCGATCGAGGACGCCATCCAGGCGCACCAGCGCCCCAAGATCGAGCGCTACGGCGACACCCTGTTCGTCGTGCTGCGCGCCGCCCGCTACCTGGACGACGCCGAGGAGGTCGAGTTCGGCGAGCTGCACGTGTTCGTGGGCCCCGACTTCGTGGTGACCGTGCGGCACGGCGCCTCGCCCGACCTCGCCGCGGTGCGCACGCGGCTGGAGGCGGACCCCGAGATGCTCGCCCGCGGCCCCGAGGCCGTGCTCTACGCCATCCTCGACAGCGTCGTGGACGGGTACGCGCCGGTCGTCGCCGGGCTGGACCACGACATCGACGAGATCGAGTCGGACGTCTGGGGCGGTGCTCCCGACGTGTCGCGGCGCGTCTACGAGCTGTCCCGCGAGGTGCTCGACTTCCAGCGGGCGGTGCGGCCGGAGCAGGCGCTGTGCGCCTCGCTCGCCAAGGGCGCCGACAAGTACGGCGTGGACCCGGAGCTGCAGGCCTACCTGCGCGACGTCGCGGACCACCTCACCGAGGCCGCCGACCGGATCGAGGTCTTCCGGGCCGCGCTGCGCGACATCCTCACCGTGGCCGCGACGCTGGTCGCGCAGCGGCAGAACGAGGAGATGAAGCACCTCTCGGAGGTGAGCATCCGGCAGGGCGAGGAGGTCAAGAAGATCTCCGGCTGGGCGGCCATCCTGTTCGCCCCGACCCTCGTGGGCACGGTCTACGGCATGAACTTCGACACCATGCCGGAGCTCGGCTGGGCGTGGGGGTACCCGGCGGCGCTGGTCGCGATGCTCGCCGTGAGCGTGGGCCTGTTCGGCGTCTTCCGCTGGAAGCGCTGGATCTGACCGGCCGCGCGGGGGCCGGGCCCACGGGCCCGGCCGCGGCCCGTCGCCGGGCTCAGGCGGGGTCGAGGGTCTCCGGGTCGGGCAGGCCGGCGATGTACCGGTGCCCGACGGCGGCGACGACCAGGCCGGCCGTCGCCCCCACGAGCAGCGGGGTGCTGTAGCCCGAACGGGCCAGCAGGCCGCCGACGAGCGAGCCGAGCGGCATCGCGCCCCACAGCGCGGTGCGCCAGGTGCCGTGCACCCGGCCGAGCAGGTGGTTCGGCACCGCGGCCTGACGCAGGGACATGACCAGCACGTTCCACGTCGTCGTGCAGCCGAACGAGACGAAGATCGCGACCGCGCCCACCCAGACCAAGGGGAACGCGCCGGCCAGGAACCAGGCCCCGAGCCCGACGGCGTTCGCGACCGCCATCACCGGCCCCGTCCGGAAGCGCGCCTTGAGCCGGTTCGTGGTGGCCGCGGCGGTGAGGGCGCCCAGGGCGCCGGCCAGCATGAAGGTGCCGAACCAGGCCTCGGGCACGTCGAGTCGTTCCAGGACGAACAGCACCAGCGTGGATGTGACGGCGGCGTGACAGATGCCGATGAGCACGCTCACGATCCACAGCGGCCGCAGCATCGCGCTGGCCCAGATGAACCGGAATCCCGCGACGAGCTCGGCCCGCCAGCCCGGGGTGGGTTCGGGCTCGTCGCCCTGGCCCGGCTCGGCCGTCGTCGGCTCGGCGCCCGGCTCGACCGCCGTCGGCCCGGCAACCGGCTCGGCGCGGCGCCGCCGCGCGGCGATCCCGGAGGCGACGGCGGGCAACGCCAGCGCCAGCCCGCCGGCCACCGCGTACGCGGCGGCGTTCAGCCCCAGCGCCCAGGCCGCGGAGAACGCGAGCAACCAGGACGTGAGCGGCTGGGAGAGGAACTGCTGCACCACGATCTCGGTGGCCTCGATGCGCGAGTTCGCACGGGGTAGGTCCCCCCGGCCCACGAGGGACGGGACCACGGCGCGGATGGCGCCGTCGTACACCGTCTCCAGCACGCCGTACAGGAGCACGACCAGCAGCAGCCACCAGATGGTGAGCGCGCCCGTGAGGTGCAGGGCGAGGAGGCCGCCGGCCACGAGGGCGCGGACCCCGCCCGCCAGCGCGAGGGCGAGCCGGCGGTCGATCCGGTCCACGAGCACGCCGGCCGGGATGGCGAACAGGAGCCAGGGCAGCAGTGCGGCGACCGCGACGAGCGACACGAGCAGCGGGTCGTCCGTGAGCTGCACGGCCAGCAGCGGCGCGGCGACGCGCGCGATGCCGTCACCCAGGCTGGAGCTGAGGTTGGCGGCGACGACCCGGGTGAACGCCCCGCCGAGCGGCGCCGGCCGCATCGCGGGCGCGGGCTCGGAGTTCACGGCGGTGGAGGACACGCGCCAGAGGCTACCGCGTCGGCGGCGGGGGTTTTCACCCGATCTTCCGACGGTGAAGGTTCTGCTCAGGCTCTGCTTGTCGGCCGCCTGAGCCCGCGGTTCCGCTCCGGGCGCGTGCCTCGTTCCTCGGCCCGCACCCTGCGCTGCACCTCCGGCTCAGGCTCTGCCCGCTCAAGCGGGGACGCGCTCCGGCACCCGCGCACCGACCGCGCGGAGCACGAACGACTCGGCCGCGCGGATCGTGCGCTCGCGGGCCACGGGTTCGTCCGGGATGAGGCGCCCCGACAGGCAGGCGTTGACGAGGTGCACGGTGGGCTCGATGTCCTGGGGCGGGAACGTCCCCGCCTCGATCCCCGCGGTGAGGATCCGGCGCAGGATCGCCTCCACGATGTCGGCGTGCTCCCGCAGGCGCTGCTGCGTGGCGCGGGACAGGACCGTCCGCAGGTCCGGGCCGGGGGCGAGGTGGAAGACGCGGGTGAGCTGAGCCTGCTGGCGGATGTAGGTACGCAGCTGTTCCACGGGATCGCTGACGCCGTCCAGCGCCCGCTCCAGCGTGTGGGCGTACTGCTCCGTCTCGTGCGTGATGAACCCGAGGAGCAGCGCTTCCTTGTCGTGGAAGTGGTTGTAGACAGCGGTGCGGCCGACGTTCGCCGCTGCGGCGATGTCGGCCAGCGTGATGGTGTCGAACCCGCGCTCCGCCATGAGGGTGGACAGAGCGGTGAACAGCTTGTGCCTCGTCATCTGGCGGTGCTCGTGCAGGCTCTTGCCGATGATCTTGGGCATGCTGACATCATATGCCCGCGTCGTCAGTAACTGGAACGCGGGATCGGCGGCGTGCGGAGGCCGCATGCGCTTTCATCGGACAGATAGCGTTAAGTTCGGATAGATCCTGTTTGTGTGGTGCGGTGAGATCACCTTCATGCATTTGCACTGAGACTCAGTCGCCCAGAAATGCCCAAGGGGCGCCCGTGACGGTGCGGTTGAAATACGCCGTCCCGTGCGCCTAATGACGCGAGCCCTTCGTCACGAGCGTGTTTCCTCTCTGTAACATGCCCGCATCATGGGCGAAAGTGCTCGGCAGTAAGGTGCCCGCATGACATTTCTGGCGGGCGTGATTCCTGCGGAACACGCCTCGGGTCACATTCTGATCCTGCCCAGTACGAATGGCCCCGTGGCGGTCAGCGAGCTCGCCGCCGCATGGTTCTCGGAGATCACCTGGCTCCGAGAACCGTCCCGCGCCTCGGGCACGCGGCGCATGGCCGGGTCCCGGTTCCGGGGCATGGCGCAGCCCGACTCGCTCGTTCCTGGTGTCATGCGTCTGGGGGAGGCGCACGTCGCGACCGGCCCCTTCGAGGTGGGCGAGGCGCACCTCGCCGAGCTGTCGATCCCCGCCGCCAAGGCGGAGGCGTACTCCATCGCGCGCAGCGACGGCCTGCGCGACGTGCGCGGCGCCGCCCCGACGTCGTACGACGACCGGGACGGGATCGCCCGCGCCTTCCCGCACGCGCTCCCGCAGGGCGAGGAGCTGCGCATCGTGCAGTGGATGGTCGCGGCGGCGCGCAAGACCGCCGGTGGCGTGCTCGCCGACGGCCGGCAGCCGCTGGTCCCCGACCCCGCTGCCTCGGTCAACCTGTCGCTCTACTCCGCGCACGCGCTGCGGCCCGCGGACGTGCTGCCCATGCTCCGGTCGTTCATCGCCACCGCCGACGTGACCGCCGAGCAGGTCACACCGGACGGGTCCCCGCGCTACACGCTCGCGGGCAGCACCGCGTACGACGGCTCGATCGTGGTCAACGTCGAGCGCGTCGACCGGGTGCCGCGCGCCCTCGGGGCGCTGGACTGGCGCAGCTACGGACCGTTCGCCTACCGCCTGACCTGGATGCCGGCCGACCCCTACGAGCTGGAGCTCGAGCACGGGTCGGGGCTGCACGTCATCGCCCGGGCGCGCATGCGCGTCTCGCTCGCCCGCCTCGCCGTGTCCCTGCACGGCCGCATCGCCGGCATCCTCGTGGACGACGGCGGCTTCATCGCCACCCCCGAAGAGCTGGACGGGCGCAACGACTCGGCCACGGGCGGCGCTCCGGGATCTCGCGCCTGGGTCTGATGGAATTGGTTATCCACAGATTTGGTCCACAGCCCTGTGTGTTGTGTGGGAAATCCAGGGCTCTTCCTGTGGATAAAACTGTTGAGAACCGCAGGGTGAAAATTACAACGGTGGAGCGGTTGCCGCTTGTGCGGCACGCGGATAGAAACGTTGGCAATGGTTCGACGATCCGGGTGCAGATGCGGTGCGCTGCAGCAGTACCGACCGGCCCGGGCATCGGACACATGGTCGACCGGAGAACGACAGGACGTCCCGTACCGCGGTGCGGGCTGTGGATGACGCCACAGGTGCCTGTACGGGGCCGGAAGACCGCCCGCGTTCGAGGTGTTCGTGCAGAACAGGCCTGGCGATCCGGGTCTGACGAGCGCATCGGAGTCGTGACGTCGACACGGCGCCCCTGGCACGCGCCGAGCGCGGGCCACGGGTATGCGGTTCGCCAGGGCCCCCGGCCTGCCCCGGGGGCCCTGGCCCCTCTCCCGGGGAGCGTCCGGTGGATCTAGGCTCGGCGCATGAGCAACCTCGAGACCCGGCCGACCGAGCAGGTCTGCGTCGCGGGTGAGCAAGGCGACGGCATCGAGCTCCTCACGCCGCGCGACGTGCCGCTCGGCGGGCCGCGGGCGATGAACGTGCGGCGCACCATCCCGCAGCGCGCGCGGTCGCTCGTGGGGGCGTGGTGCTTCAGCGACCACTACGGCCCCGACGACGTCTCCGGCAGCGAGGGCATGCAGGTCCCGCCCCACCCGCACACCGGGCTGCAGACCGTGAGCTGGCTCTTCGAGGGCGAGATCCTGCACCGTGACTCCGTGGGCTCGCTGCAGACGGTCCGGCCGGGCGAGCTCAACCTCATGACGGCGGGCATGGGCATCTCGCACTCGGAGGAGTCGCCCGCCGGGGTGCGTCCGCCCCGGCTGCACGGCGTGCAGCTGTGGACGGCGCTGCCCGGCTCCGCGCTCGGTGTCGACCCGCACTTCGAGCACCACGGGGACCTCCCGGTCGTGCGCGCCGACGGCGCCGTCGTGCAGGTCTTCCTGGGACGGCTCACCGTGGCGAGGGAGGAGCTGGCGTCAACCGCGACGACCTACACGCCGCTCGTGGGGGCGCAGATCGACCTCGAACCGGGCGCCGAGGTGCGGATCGGCGTCGACGCGGAGCACGAGCACGCCCTGCTCGTGGACGCCGGTGACGTGACGTTCGAGGGCAGCGCCGTGCCGCCGTCGAACCTCGGCTACGTGGCGCCGGGCCGGTCCACGCTCGTGGTGCGGGCCGGGGCGGGGGCGCCCGCGCGGGCGGTCCTGATCGGCGGGCTGCCGTTCGACGAGGACGTCATCATGTGGTGGAACTTCATGGGCCGCACGCACGAGGACATCGTGCGGGCCCGCGACCGCTGGATGGCGCAGATCGCCGAGCTCGACGGCGGCGCGACCGGGTACGCGGCCGGCGCCGAGGGGCGGCTGTTCGGCCGGGTGCACGGATATCCGAGCGGGCCGCTGCGCGCGCCCGCGCTGCCGGACCTGCGGCTCAAGCCGAGGGCGCGCCCGGGCCAGGGCTGACCGGCCGCAGCAGCGGCGGGTGCAGCACGGTCGCCGTCGGGTCCACACCGGGCGCCAGCCGGAACAGCTCGGCCGGGCGGCCGGGGCCTCCTCCGCCCAGGCGCCCCGTCGGCTCGAGGAAGCCCGGGGTGCCCGTGGCCTTGCGGTGGAAGTTGCGGGCGTCGAGCTGCGTGCCCCACACCGCCTCGTAGACGCCGCGCAGCTCCGCGACCGTGAACTCGGGCGGGCAGAACGCGGCCGCCAGGGGCGAGTACTCGATCTTCGCGCGGGCCCGCTCCACGCCGTCGGCCAGGATGCCGTCGTGGTCGAAGGCGAGGCCGGCGCTCCGCTCGCCGACGGGCACCCAGCGGGCCTCCGCCGCGTCGCCGCCCGCGGCCGGCAGCCCGAACGCCGGCGCGAGCAGGAGGTAGGCGACGGAGAGCACCGGGCCGCGCGGGTCACGGCCGAGGGGGCCGTACGTGCGGAGCTGTTCCAGGTGCCACGGGCCGGTGCCGGTCGCCCCGGCCGGCACGGTCAGCCGGGTCTCCTCCTCCAGCTCCCGCCCCGCTGCCTGCTCCAGGGTCTCGTCCGGCAGCACGAACCCGCCCGGCAGCGCCGCCCGGCCGCGGTACGGCTCCAGGAGGCGGTCGACGACGAGCGCCTGCAGGGCGCCGTCGCGCACCGTGAGCGCCACGACGTCGACGGTGACGGGGAAGGCGCCCGCGGAGTCGGGTACGGCGGACGGGACGGGTGCGGTGCGGGCCATGACATCGACCGTACATTCTCGTCACCTTGACGAAAAGCGGAGGAGGTAGATATCGTCAATCTGACGACAACAACGAAGGAGAGGCCGACGATGGCGACGATCAAGCGCTACCCCGGGATCCGCCAGTTCCTGGGCTCCGCGAGCGACTACGTGGTGCACCTCAGCAACGGCGCCGTGCGGCACGAAGGTGTGGGCCAGGCGTTCTGGTTCCGCCCCGACACGTCCGTGCTCAGCGAGGTGCCCGCGACCGACCAGGAGCTCCCCGTCCTGTTCCACGCCGTCACGCGCGACCAGCAGGACGTCAGCGTGCAGTCGAACGTGACCTACCGGTTCGGCGACCCGGTGCTCGCGTCCCAGCGCCTGGACTTCGGCATCTTCCCCGTCACGGGCAAGGGGCAGGAGGCGAGCGGTCGCCAGCAGGTGGGGGCCATCGTGGGCCAGCTCGCGCAGAGCCTCACGGTCGACCTCATCGCCACGCTGGACCTCGCGGAGGCGCTGGAGTCCGGCGTCGGCCGCGTGCGCACGGCGCTCGGCGCGCTCGGCGAGGACGCGCGCCTGGCCGCCACCGGTATCGAGATCCTGGGCGTCCGGGTGCTCGCCGTCCGGCCTGAGGGCGACGTCGAGAAGGCCCTGCGCACGCCCGTGCGCGAGCGGCTCCAGGCCGAGGCCGACCGCGCGACCTACGAGCGCCGCGCCGTCGCCGTCGAGCGGGAGCGCAAGATCGCGGAGAACGAGCTCGCGAGCCAGATCGAGCTCGCCTCCCGTCGCGAGCAGCTCGTGGCCCAGGAGGGTGCGAACAAGCGTCGCGAGGCGGAGGAGGCCGCGGCCGCCGCCCTCGTGTCCGCGAAGTCCGACGCCGAGCGGCGCGAGATCGCGGCGACCGCCCAGGCGGCCTCGCTGCGCCGGCTCGGTGAGGCCGAGGCCGCCAAGGAGGCCGCGCTCATGGCGGTCTACGCGAACGTGGGACGCGACGTGCTCACCGCGCTCGCCCTGCGCGACGCCGCGCCGCACCTGCCGAACGTGGGCTCGCTGACCGTCACGCCCGACCTGGTGAGCGGACTCCTGGGCGCGCTGACCGCCCGGGCGGGGGAGCCGACGTCGGACGGCGCCGCCGCGGCGAACGGCGCGCCGGCCGCGGAGCGCTGACATGGCCCTCCGTACGCGCGCCGTGCTGGTGCACCGGCGGACGGAGCTCGACGAGCTGCTCGACCGGCACGCGACCCGCGGCCAGGCGGAGTTCTTCCTCCGCACCCGGGGCCGCACCCTCGCCGACGTCGAGGCCCGGCACGACGCCGCCGCGACCGCCCGCAAGGTGGTCGCGGCGAGCGTGCCGTCCGACTGGGCGCTCGCGGAGGTGGAGCGCGCGGACCTGGACCGGTTCCTCTTCGCGCCCGAGGACGTCGTCCTCGTGGTGGGGCAGGACGGGCTGGTCGCGAACGTGGCCAAGTACCTGGACCGGCAGCTCGTGATCGGCGTCGACCCCGAGCCGGGCACCAACCTCGGGGTGCTCGTGCGGCACGACGTCGGCGACGTCGGGGAGATCATCGGCAGCCTGGCCGCGCCGCGGGGCGGTGCGAACGAGGCGTCGTTCGCAGCCCTGCTCCACGACGAGCTCACGATGGTCCACGCGCGGCTCGACGACGGCCAGGAGCTCCAGGCCGTGAACGAGCTGTTCCTGGGGCACCCCAGCCACCAGTCGGCGCGCTACCTGCTGGGGGTCGACGGCGGTACGGAGCGGCAGTCGTCGTCGGGGCTGATCGTCAGCACCGGGACCGGCGCCACCGGCTGGTGCGCCTCGATCGCGCACGACCGGGGTGGCCGCCGGCTGCCTGGGCCCACGGACCCGGCCCTGGCCTGGTTCGTCCGGGAGGCCTGGCCGTCGCCCGTCACCGGCGTCACGATGACGGAGGGCGTGCTCGGGGGGCGACGGCGAGCTCGTGGTGACCGTCCAGTCCGACCGGCTCGTCGTGTTCGGGGACGGGATGGAGGCGGACCGGCTCGAGGTCTCCTGGGGGCAGGAGGTCCGGATCGGCGTGGCTGAGCGGAGGCTCCGGCTCGTCTAGGGGATGTCGTAGCGGAGCATGAACTCGCCCGCGTCCAGCACCACGTGGCTCACCTCGACGGCCGACCCGTCCTTGGTGAACGCGGTGCGCGTGACCGCGAGCACCGGTGTGCCGGGCTCGATGCGCAGCTCCTCGATCTCCTCGATCGTCGGCATGCGGCCCACCACGTCCTCGCGGAACCGCACCGGCGCGTGCCCCGCCTCGGTCAGCCGGGCGTGCGTGCCGCCCGGCCCGACCTCCTGGTCCGCGATCGGCGTACCGGCCGCGATCGACGCGGGCAGGTACGACGTCGCGAACAGGACGGGCTTGCGCTCCCGCAGGTGGAGGCGCTCGCGCACGGTCACCTTGTCGCCCTCGGCGAGGCCGAGGGTGGCGCGGATCTTCTCGGAGGGCTCGGCCTCCGCCGTGACGGCGAGCGTGCGGACCGTGAGGCCGGCGCCGGTCTCGTCGATCTCGGCGGTCACCGTGGACTCGCTGACCTGGCCACCCGTGCTGTCGCGGACGATCGGCTCGAAGGCGCGCACGAACACACCGGAGCCGTGCCGGGTCACGGTCAGGCCCTCGTCCTTGAGCATCGACAGGCCGTGGCGCGCGGTCATGCGGGCCACGCCGTAGTTCGACATGAGCGCTGCTTCGCTCGGGAGACGATCGCCCGGTTTGTAGGTCCCGGAGCGGATCGCGGCACGAAGATCCTTGGCGATGCTTGCGGCAGTCACACGTCCCTCTCTAGACACGGAACCCACCTAACCCGCAGCCAGTGCGTATACGCAACTTTTCCGCGTAGCGGTTGCAACCCCCAGTTAACCCGCAACAGGCTGTCTATGCGCCTAGAGGTAGGTGCAGAGAGGTGGGAGAAATGGCAACGATTGCGGGCAACCTGGCGGATTCTGCGACGGGTGTGACGCTCCTCCTGGCGGAGATCGGGGATGCGCGGGTCAAGTGGATCGAGGTGTTCCGCGATCATCTGGTGGTGCATCCGACGCGGCGTTCGGAGGGTGCCGCGATCGCGGCGCAGCTGGGCATCACGGTGGCGACGGACTATCCGGCGACCAGGCCGGGCTTCACGATGTGGACCGGGTGCTGGAACGACATGGACCTGTATGTCTACGGCGACCTGCGCGGCAGCGTCGGCGAGGTCAGGGCGTGGCCCACATGACGGCAGGATCGTGCAACGCGGGCCTCGGCCCGGAGGGCTGCCCGACGCCGGGTGCGCACCTCGCGGAGCTCGTGGAGGTCACCGCGCTGATCGCCCACATCTTCGACATCCACACCCTCGACGTACGGGCAGGCGTGGACCACCTCGACCTCGAGGAGGACGTCGTGGGCGTGCTGACGGTGGACGTGGTCGCCGCGCGCGTGCCCGACGCCGCGCGGCTCGCCCGGATGCTCCACCTCACCGAGCGGCTGGGGCACCACGACGGCGAGGCGCACGGGCGCACGGTCTGGCGGTGCTGGAGCGGCTGGGTTCCCGCCGCCGGGGAGGGACTGCCGGTGTCGCTGCACGTGACGGCGCCCGTCCGGGGATGAGTGTGCTCCCCCCACGAACGAACGCCGCGGGCCGGACGGTGGGTCCGGCCCGCGGCGTTCTTGCGTCACCCCGTGTTCATCCCGGCCCGGCAGACTGTGCCGATGACGTCTCGGTCGTTCCGTCCCGGCCTCCCTCGCGGCATGCGCACTGGTGTGCGCCCTGGTGCGCGCGACGCCGCGCACCTCGTGACCGCGGTCCTGGCCGTAGGCCTCGTGGCCGCCTGCTCGACGCCGCCACCCGCAGGCGCGCTGCCCGGCATGCCACCCGGGGTGACGGCCCCGGACGAGTATGCGTTCGGGGACGACGTCGCCTCGCGTGACCTGCGCGCCTCGGGTCCCGTCTACGACGCCCTCGCCCAGGAGGTCGACGACGAACGGCTGCGCAACCTGCCGCTCGTCCTGGAGGTCGACGCCGACGTGGCGGCGGTGCGGGACGCCTACGACACCGAGCTCGCGGGCGAACGAGGCTGGTCCGCGCTCGCGGACCTGCCGGCCGCGGACGGCGCCTGGACGGAGGGCTGGATCAGCGCCGACGGGCGGGACGCGCTCGTGCTGGTCGGCCTCGAACCGAGGGCGGGGGAGACGCACGTGCCGCTGACGGTCCTGACCACGCTGCCCGACGAGGTCACCGGCAGTTCGTGACCGCCGTGCGAATTACGGCGAAATGCGCGAATCTGTAAGCGTCGCGATCCGCGCGGCCCGACGGAGGTGCGCACATGTCCCAGAACTCCTCTCCGCCTGGAGCCGACGCCGTCCGGCGGGCCAGGAACAGCCGTGCCGTCCGCGGCCTGGCCCGAGGCGGCTACGTCGCCTCGGGTGTGCTGCACCTGTTGGTCGGCTGGCTCGCCGTCCAGCTCGCGCTCGGGCAGTCCGAGGGCCAGGCGGACCAGACCGGTGCCTTCCGCGCGGTCGCCCGGATGCCGGGCGGGGACGTGCTCCTGTGGCTGGTCGCGGTGGGCTTCGCCGCGCTCGCGTTCTGGCAGCTCGCCACGGCCGTCGTCGGCGTGCCCAACGCGGAGAGCCAGCTGGCCGCGCGGGGCAAGAGTGTGGCCAAGGCCGTGCTCTACGGGGCGCTCGCGGTCACGGGCGTCCGGTACGCGCAGGGAACCGGTGGCGGCAGCGGCGGCGAGGAGAGCCTGACGGCCCGCGTCCTGGCCGTGCCCGGGGGCGCCTGGCTGGTGGGCGCCGCCGGCCTGGTCATTGTCGGCGTCGGTGTGTACCACGTGGTCAAGGGCATCCGGAAGAAGTTCCTGGAGGACCTCTCGGGCGCCGGCGGGAGCGCGGTCCGGCCCGTCGTCGTGCGGCTGGGGCAGGCGGGCTACATAGCCAAGGGGATCGCGCTCGGCGTCGTCGGCGGCCTCGTGGTCGCCGCCGCGGTGACCACGGACCCCGAGCAGGCCGGTGGTCTCGACGAGGCGCTGCACACGATGCGCGACCAGCCGTACGGCACGGCGCTGCTCCTGGTGGTCGGGCTGGGCATCGCGGCGTTCGGCGGCTACTCCTTCGCCCGCGCCCGGTTCGCGCGGCTCTGAGGCAGGGCGGAGGCATCCACGCGGCGCGAGACACTGCGCCGGAAACGACGGAGCCCCAGGTCAGAAAACATCCTCTGACCTGGGGCTTCGTGCTGGAGCGGGTGACGGGAATCGAACCCGCGCTATCAGCTTGGGAAGCTGAAGTTCTACCATTGAACTACACCCGCAACGTCCGGTTCTGACCGGGTTTCTGCCGTTCCGGAATCCCGCTAGGGTTCCGCAACAGCGCCCCCTGAACCTGGCGCGCGACCCGATCATACCCAAACTCGCCCGGATGCCCGAACCGGTTTCCGCGCGAGTGCCGCCGAGCAGCCGGAGCAGCAGTGAGCGAGCACCCCAGCGAGAAGCCGACCGAGCCGATCTACCAGGAGACCAAACCCCTGCCGCCGCGGCCGCCGCAGCCCCCGCAGCCGCCGCGCGAGACGCGTGCCCTGCAGAAGCCGAAGTCCTCGGCCGGGTCCACGCCGAAGGCCGGCCCCGCGAACTACCAGCAGCAGTACGACTACGACCGCCCCACCCCGCCGCCGGAGCACGTACCGGGCCGCAAGTCGCGCATCACCGCGGGCCTGCTCGGGATACTGCTCGGCGTCGTCGGGGCGCACCGGTTCTACCTGGGCTACAAGGGCCTGGGCTGGATCATGCTCCTCATCACTGCGGTCTCGCTGGGGCAGGCGTGGTTCGTGCCGGCGATCTGGGGCGCGATCGAGGGCATCCTGTACCTCGTGATGCGCAAGGGCTACTGGTCGGTGGACGCGAAGCACCGTCCTCTGCAGTGGTGACGGCCGCACGCTGACGCGCGCCGTCGCTGCCGGTGCGGACGGCGTCGCCCGGACGGGGCGGCGCCGGCCCGCGGTGGCCAGTACCGTATCCGGGTGCTCCTCTCCGACCGCGATATCCGTGCCGAGCTCGATGCCGACCGCGTCGTCCTCGACCCGTACGACGCGTCGATGCTGCAGCCGTCGAGCATCGACGTGCGCCTCGACAAGTTCTTCCGGCTGTTCGACAACCACAAGTACCCCTTCATCGACCCCGCGACGGACCAGCCGGAGCTGACCCGCCTCGTGGAGGCCGAGAACGGTGAGGCGTTCGTGCTGCACCCGGGGGAGTTCGTGCTCGGGAGCACCTTCGAGGCGGTCACGCTGCCCGACGACGTCGCGGCCCGCCTCGAGGGCAAGTCCTCCCTCGGCCGCCTCGGCCTGCTGACGCACTCGACGGCCGGCTTCATCGACCCGGGCTTCAGCGGGCACGTGACGCTGGAGCTGAGCAACGTCGCGACGCTGCCGATCAAGCTGTGGCCGGGCATGAAGATCGGCCAGCTCTGCTTCTTCCGGCTCTCGTCGGCGTCGGAGCACCCGTACGGCTCGGACCTGTACGGGTCCCGCTACCAGGGTCAGCGCGGCCCGACGGCGTCCCGCTCCTCGAAGAACTTCCACCGCACGACGGTGTGAGCGGGGCTCGCCCACGGGCGGTCCCGGCGCCCCGACGGGCGTTCGCCGGGAGGTAGGCTCCGGGTGCCCGGCGCGGACCGGGCACCCGGACCGAGAAGGGACCCCGATGGCCGCTCCCCAGCTTCCTCTCCTGCCGCGCACGGTTGCGCAGGCGCACCAGGCCCGGCACGTGCTGACCGTGCCCGGTGACGTGGAGCTGGACGAGATCGAGGTCCTCGCGCTCTCCCGGTTCTCCGCCACCCGCTGGGACGTGGTCCCGGCCGGGATCCTCCCGGGCAACGTGGCCGGCGCCCCGCAGGGCCGCCGCGCGCAGGGCCGGGAGCCGGGCGTGCTGCGGGTCTCGCGGCACGCGGTGATCAACGGGCCCTACCAGCCCGTGGGCGACGGCTTCGACCTCGGCGTGCCGCCGGGCGCCGAGATGGCCTTCGACATCGTCTGCCACCGGGAGCGCGGCGAGCCGCCGTTCCCTGCGGGTGACCGCGACGGCGTCGGGCGGGCGTTCGCCGCCGGCATGCCCGAGCGCGAGGAACGCCGTCTGGTCGAGTGGCTCGTCGCCGTCGCGCGGCGCCTGGGCGGCTCCCTCCGCCTGGACGTGGGCGGTCTGTGGGACACCGCCCCGGACGGCCCGACGACGCGTCCGGGCGCCGGCGTCGTGCTGACTCCCGACGCCGGGGCCGCGATCGACATGACCGTCTACTCCGACGTCTGGCTCGACCCCCAGGCCGCGCACACCATCCTGCAGAAGGTGCACCCCCGCGCCCGGCTGCACATGGACGGCAAGGAGTGGGGCGGGCCGCCGGACGGCATCGCGGACAAGCCGCTCTACCGCGGCGAGACCATGGACCCCGAGCTGCGCAAGAAGCTGCACGCGGCCGCCGACGAGTACGACATCAAGGCGCTCACCGGGCCGCGTGTGCTGGACGGGTACGGCCTGGTGGTGGAGCTCGGCGTCGACGGCATCGTCTCGGTCGAGATCAGCGGCGAGGAGAAGCTGCCGCGCCTGCTGCGCGGCCTGCCGTGGGCCGAGCAGGGGGCGGTCTGCTACTGGGTGCACTGGGAGCCGCAGGACCTCGTGGAGTCGCAGCGGGAGTTCCCCAACATGGAGCTGCGGATCGCACGCAAGCGCGCCGCGGAGCTGGTGGCCCGGCTCGCGAGCGCGATCCACGGTGCCGCCGGCGGCGAGATCGCCGACGAGGACGGTTTCCTCGTGGACCCGGTCGACCTGTAGGCGCCCGGGCCTTTACCCGCCGCGCTGCCTCCGGAGGTCGCACCCCGGAGGCAGCGACGAGGTCAGAGGTACTGGCCAGGGGTGCGGCGCTCGCCCGACTCGTCGTCCGCGGCGCCGGGCAGGGTGGGCCCGCCGGGGCCGGTCTGACCGAAGGCGCCGGTACCGGGCGGCAGGGCGCGCCGCATCTGCGACAGCTGCGCCTGCGCCGCCATCTGCTGCGCGACGAGCGCCGTCTGGATGCCGTGGAACAGGCCCTCGAGCCAGCCCACGAGCTGCGCCTGCGCCACGCGCAGCTCGGCGTCGGACGGTGCGGAGTCGTCCGAGAACGGCAGCGTGATGCGGTGGAGCTCGTCGACCAGGTCGGGGGAGAGCCCGTCCTCGAGCTCGTGGATCGAGCGCTCGTGGATCTCGGCCAGGCGGGTCCGGGCGGCCTCGTCGAGCGGGGCGTCCCGCACCTCGTCGAGCAGCCGCTTGATCATGCCGCCGATGCGCATGACCTTGGCCGGCTCCTCGACCTGGCCCACGACGGCCTCGGCCTCGTCGACCTCGCGCTCGTCGCCGGCGCTCTCGGGCTCGCGCTCCGGCGGCACGGCCGCGCCGTCGGGCGTGACCACCTGGGGGTGCACGGCATGCGTCTGGTCACGGCGCTCGTCGGGCCGCTCGGCGGACTGGGGGGTGGATCGGTCGTCGTTCATGGGTCCAGTCTTGCCCGAATCGGCGGTCGCCTGCATTGCATTACCGGGTGGGGAACGAAATTGTCGGCCATGCCTATATATAGGCACGCGTTGATCAGGGGACCAGGAGCACTTTGCCGAAGGCCTCTCCCGACTCCAGCAGATCGTGCGCCGACTGCGCTTCCGCGAACGGTATGCGAGCGTGAATGACCGGCCGAACAGTGCCCGCGGCGAACAGTGGCCAGAGGTGTTGTTCGGTATCGGCGACGATGCGCGCCTTCTCCTCCGGCGGCCGGGACCGGAGCAGCGTCCCGGCGATGGTGCCGCGCCGGGCCAGGAGCGCGCTGAGGTCGAGCTCGCCGCGGCGCCCCTGCTGCATCCCGATGACCACCAGGCGGCCGCCGCGGGCCAGGACGCGGACGTTGTCGCCCAGGGCGCCCCCGCCGAGCAGGTCGAGCACCACGTCGGCCCCGCGGCCGTCCGTGGCGGCACGGACCGCCTCGACGAAGTCCTCCCGCCGGTGGTCGACGACGACGTCCGCACCGAGCTCGGCGCACCGCGCGGCGCGCTCCGGGCCGCCTGCCGTCGTGGCGACGTGCGCGCCGAGCGCCTTGGCGACCTGGATCGCGATGCTGCCGATGCCGCCGGACCCGCCGTGGACCAGCACCCACTCGCCGGCGCGCAGCCCGCCGACGTCGACGAGGTTGTTCCAGACCGTGCACGCGGCCTCGGGGAGGGCGGCGGCGTCGACCAGGTCCATGCCGTCCGGCACCGGGAGCACCTGGGTCTCCCGGACCGCGACCTCCTCCGCGTAACCGCCGCCCTCCAGGAGCGCGACGACCCGGTCCCCGGCGCGCCAGCGCGACACGCCGAGTCCGACACGCTTCACAGTTCCTGATATCTCAAGACCTGGCCAGTCCGGGGCATTCGCCGGAGGGGGGTAGTATCCGGCCCGTTGTAGCAGGTCAGCACGGTTCACTCCGGCGGCGGCGACGGTGATCACCACGTCGCTTTGGCCAGCATTCGGGTGATTCAGGGATGAAATGGAGAGTTTCCCTGATGGCCCCGGTCCGGATATCGTGACGGCTCGCACATCGATGAAGCCTACTTCCGTGTGGCCTCACGAAGGTCGCCAGCGGAAACAGGGTGCCGGTAACTTGTACGCAGCACCGAGGGGTGTTCGGCGGGCACCACGCACGCCACCCCTTCCGGATCAGTGATGGAGAGAGGTACGCATGTTCCGCAGGTTGGGAGTGCGCGGGAAAGTTCTTGCGACACTGGTCACGCCTGCCGTCGTCCTGGTCATCGCTGCGGCGTACATCATCGGCCTCTCTGTGGCCGACGCGATGCGCGCGCAGCAGACCGCTGATCTCGTCGCAGCGCTCGAGTACCAGGACCAGGCAGGCACGGCGTTCGCGCAGGAGCGGGCGTACAACATCGTCGCGATGATCGACAGCAGCGCGACGGGTGACCAGGCCCGCGTCGCCCTGCTGCGGGGAACCCCGGAGATCGGGGAAGACGGCAAGCAGGTCATGGACAAGGACGGCAACCCGAAGTGGACCGCCCCTGCCGCCCAGGCGCAGACGATCACGGCCCTCGACGCCCGTGACGACGAGCTGCTGGACATCGACATCTCGATGCTGGACCAGCGCGTCAAGGACGCCGTCACGCAGACCATCGAGGACCGCGCGGCCATCACGGACGTGCAGAAGAAGGTCGCCGAGGGCCGGCTCACCGAGCAGGTCGCGACCGACGCCTACGGGACGTACATCGACGGCGCCCTCGAGGTGATGGACGCCATCGCGGACACCTCCGAGGACCGCGACCTGGGTACCCGCCTCGAGGCGTACTACTCGATCGACCAGCTCATGCTGACGAACACCTACGAGCGCCCGATCGTCGGCCTGACGCTCGGCGTCGTGGCGAACCACCCGCAGCACGAGCTCGCCGCCAGGTCCCTCGCGCTCCGGGCCGCCGACCTGGTGAACCTGGGTGACCGCGAGTGGGACAGCACGCAGGACCTCTTCGACCGCATCCCCGGCGAGTACCAGGTGCCGGGCATGGACGGCGTCTACGGCACGGTGCGCGGCTACGTCGCACGCGGTGACCTCACGTCCATCCAGCCGGCCCAGGCCGAGGCGTTCCAGGGCGAGTCCGCGAAGTGGGTCGAGGAGAGCCGCATCGTCCGTGACGCCGTCCGCGAGGACACCGCGGGCTTCGCCCAGGAGCGCGCCGACGTCGCCGCGAACCGCGCTTACCTCACCGGTGGCGTCGCCATCGCGGCCCTCGGCTTCTCGGTCATCATGGCCCTCGTCATCGCCCGCCGCCTGGTCTCCCCGCTGCGCCGCCTCACCCAGGCGGCCGGTGTGGTCCGTGACCGCCTCCCCACCCTGGTGGAGCAGGTGTCGGTGCCGGGCCAGGGGCCGAGCATCGACCTCGACCCGATCACCGTCGAGTCCTCGGACGAGATCGGCCAGCTCGCCGCGGCGTTCAACGACGTCAACAGGACGACCATCGACGTCGCCCGCGAACAGGCGGCCCTGCGTGGGTCGATCGCCGAGATGTTCGTCAACGTGGCCCGCCGTGACCAGGTGCTTCTCAACCGGCAGCTCGCGTTCCTCGACGACCTCGAGCGGTCCGAGGAGGACCCCTCGACGCTGTCGAACCTGTTCCGCCTCGACCACCTCGCGACCCGTATGCGACGCAACGCGGAGTCCCTGCTGGTCCTCGCGGGGATCGACTCCGGTCGTCGCGTGCGCCAGCCGATGCCGGTCTCCGACGTCATCCGTACCGCGTCGTCCGAGATCGAGCTGTACGACCGGGTCCGCCTGAACCTCGTCGTCGACCCGATGATGCTGGGCCACAACGCGCTCAACGCGGCGCACCTGCTGGCCGAGCTCCTGGAGAACGCGACGATGTTCTCCGAGCCGCACACGCCGGTCGAGGTCACCACGGCCCGCGACGAGCAGTTCGTCACCGTCGTGGTCCGCGACCACGGCCTCGGCATGAACCCCGAGGAGGTCGCGGAGGCGAACCGCAAGGTCGCCAGCCACGCCGCGTCGGACGCCGTCGGCGCCCAGCGCCTCGGCCTCTACGTGGTCGGCCGCCTCTCGGACCGTCTCGGCGCCCAGGTGGCGTTCGGTCCGGGCGAGGGCGGTACCGGTACCGAGGTGACGGTCCGCTTCCCGGCGGTGCTGTTCATGCCGGACAACGCGATGCCGCTGCCGATGCCGACCGACCCGCTGGAGGCCAACACGCAGGCGGCCGCCTCGCAGTTCAACGGCGGCGTGGCCACCGGTCCGGGCACCGGCGCGATGCGGAGCGCGGGTGCACCCACCAGCGGCTTCGGCTCGCCGGCCGTGACGGCGGCGTCCCCGGCCACCACGTCCGTGCCGCAGCAGGGCGGCATGCCGGTCCCGACCGGCACGTCGCAGATCGCCGCGGCCGCGTTCGCGGCCCAGCCGGCCCCGGTCGCGCAGCCGGTGGACCTCAACGCTCTCACCGACGGCACGACGGCGCTCGGCCTGGCCCGGCGTCGCAGCTCGACGGCGGCCCTCCCGGTGGCGGAGACGACGCCGACCGGCTCGATCGTGCTGCCGGAGATCCAGACGCCGTCGCTCCCGCAGGAGTACCAGGCCGACGACAACGCCTGGGCCCCGCCGTCGAACGTGTCCGAGGGCAGCTCGCTCCCGAGCCGCCAGCGCGCACCGCAGCCGGTCGAGCCGGTGGCCCCGGTCTTCGAGGACACCACGCCGGCCGCGGTGGACGTGGACCAGCGCAGCGCGCTCTTCTCGAGCTTCCGCTCGCTGAACACGATCGATCCCGTCGAGGGCAGCACGCAGTCGCTGCAGCTCGACCCGGTCACGCAGGACCCGGCCGCACTGCCCGGCATGTCCGACACCGACGTGATGCGGTTCCCGGCGGCGGGCGGTGGCAGGCCCCCTGCCGCCCCTGCTCCGGCGCAGAGCTTCGGTGTACAGCCGGAGCGGTTCGGCGGGTTCCAGGACCAGCCGCAGTCGCAGGGCTTCGGGGCCGAGGCCCCGGAGGGTCCCGACTCGTCGTTCGAGGCGCTGCCCGCGTTCGAGGAGCTCATGGCGGACCTCCCGAGCCGTCGCTCGACGGCCTCGGGTGCCCAGCAGGGTGGCAAGCCGGCCCAGAAGCGGGGCCTGTTCGGCCGCCGCCCGGGGCAACCCGCCACCGGCGAGCTGCGGGCCTACCAGCCCCAGGAGCAGCGTCCGGCGTCGCGTCCGATCCAGACCGTCGCGAGCCCCGTGGCCGGTCCGCCGACCTTCGGCGCCCCGGTCGTGCCCGCCCCGAACGTCGAGACGCAGGGCTTCCCGACGCAGGGCATCCAGACGTCGGGCTTCGCCACGCAGAACTTCCCGACCCAGAACCTCCCGGCGCAGAACTTCCAGGCACCGAGCGGTCCGCCCCAGGGCAGCCCCGCTCCGCTGACCGGGACCTTCCCGGCTCAGGCCCCGGAGGCTCCCGTCGCGGACCCGACCTACCAGCGGGGTTACCAGGAGGGCTACCAGAAGGCGGTCCAGGAGTCGCTGACGTCGGCGCTGCCGGCTCTGCCGGCCCCTCCCGCGGGTGGCACCGTCCCCCTGCCCGCCGCACAGGCGCAGGCCCCGGCCCTCGCTCCCGGCACCAACCCGTTCGTCGACGCGGCGCCCCGCGCCGCCGCCGCACCGCTGGCTCCGGCCCCGGCGGCTCCCGCCCCGGCCGCACCGGCTCCCGAGCGGGTGCCCACCTCGTTCGCCTCGGCACCGGCCACGCAGGCCGTGCCCGTGGCGGACGTGCAGCAGGCCTTCGAGCAGCAGGCCTTCGAGCCTCCCGCCCGCGAGTTCAGCGAGCCGTACCCGACGGGCGCCGTGTACGACCCGTCGTACGGTTCGTCGGCCCCGCTCGCCAAGCGAGCCGCCGGGACCGACGGCGACGGGAAGGACCCACTAGACCCCGAGTACGTGCGTGACTCGGTGGAGGCACGGTCGGAATGGACCGCCTCGGCAGTGCTCTACGAGGAGATGACGAGCCTTCTCCGTCGAGGGGCTTATCAGGAAGATGATGTGAAAGAGAACGACTCGTACCGTCCGGCAGCCGTCAACACGGAGGTTGCCAGCGGTGGGCTGACCCGCCGTACCCGCGGTGCCTCCGGCACCGGTGCGGACCCAGCTGTCGAGCGGCTCTCGGCTCGCATCGACCGTGATCCCGAGCAGCTTCGCTCACGTCTCTCGGCGTTCCAGTCGGCCACCGCACGTGGCCGGTCGGAGTCCGTGGACGAGGGCAAGTCGGAGCACGAGAACGGCAAGAACGGCGGTGGGGACTCGACGTGGGCACCCTCGACCGTGAATCATGTCCCTGACTCAGCGCCGCAGTCGCGGTGACAAGCGCGTCTGTGGATTCTGACTAGGAGGAACAGAGTGACCCTCAGCACCGAAGCAACCAATTTCGGTTGGCTGCTCGACAACTTCGTGCGTACCGTTCCCGGCAGTCGGCACACGCTCGTCGTGTCGGCAGACGGACTGCTCATGGCGATGTCCGACCAGCTCGACCGCACCAGCGGCGACCAGCTCGCGGCGATCGTCTCCGGTATGTCAAGCCTCACGCGTGGAGCTTCTCGGCAGCTCAACGGCGGTAACGTCCGTCAGGCGATCATCGAGATGGACAACGGCTTCCTCTTCCTGATGAACGTCTCGAACGGGTCCGTGCTCGGCGTCGTCGCGGAGGCCACGTGCGACATCGGCCTCATCGGCTACGAGATGGCTCTCCTGGTGTCGCGCACCGAGGCCACCCTCACGCCGCAGCTCATCTCGGAGATGCGCGGCAGCCTCCCGGTCGATGGGCAGACCAGAGCCGCCAGCGTGGGATGAGGACTCGACCATGACGTACGCACCTTTCGGTTCCCAGGGGCAGGGGGACGTCCGCGAGACGTCCACCGTGCGCCCCTATGCGGTCACCGGAGGCCGGGTGCGGTCGGAGCTGTCCGACCTGCCGCTCGAGGCCCTCGTGGAGGTTCTTCCCGGGGCAGTCAGCAGTTTCGGACTGCCTCCCGAGAAGCGCGCGATCCTCCAGCACGCCGCGCACACGTACGTGTCGATCGCCGAGCTCTCGGCCCTTCTGCGGCTGCCCCTGGGTGTCGTCCGGATCCTTGTGGCGGACATGCAGGAGGAAGGGCACGTCACCGTGCACACCTCGACACCGGTTAACGTCCACACAGGCCACGGCAGCTCGAACTCGGGCCTGTCGCTGAGCGTCTTGGAGAGTGTTCTTAATGGCATTTCCGCCCTCTGACGGCGGGGCCCGCAGCGGTCCCAACTGGGCCCCGGTGTCGGGTAACGCCGGCACTGCGACCGCTTCCTCGAACGCGCCCGCGCGCCAGAGCGTGCTGGGTGGCGGCGGTGGCGCCTCGGCGCCCACCGCGCAGGCGTCCCGTCCGGCGCAGGCTCAGCCCGCACCGCCGGTGATGCAGCAGGCGCCGGCGGCCAACGCCGGCGCGCAGGCCGCTCCGGGTGCGCAGCCCGCGGCCGAGCGCACCGCGCCGACCGTCGTCAAGATCGTCGTCGCCGGTGGCTTCGCGGTGGGCAAGACCACGTTCATCGGCTCGATCTCCGACGTCGAGCCCCTGAACACCGAGGCTGCCATGACGGAGCACTCGGTCGGCGTGGACGACGCCGGTGGCGTGACCGACCGCAAGACCACCACCACGGTGGCCATGGACTTCGGCCGCGTGGAGCTGCCGGGCAACCTGTGGCTGTACCTGTTCGGTACCCCGGGCCAGGACCGCTTCCTCTTCATGTGGGACGACCTGGTGCGCGGTGCGATCGGTGCCGTCGTCCTGGTCGACACGGACCGCCTGGAGCAGTGCTTCCCGGCCATCGACTACTTCGAGTCGCGCAACATCCCCTTCGTCGTGGGCGTGAACTGCTTCGACGGCGTGGCCAAGCACCGGCTCGAGGACGTGCGGGAGGCGCTGCAGATCCCCTCGCACGTGCCGATGCTCTACACGGACGCACGTTCGCGTGCGGCGACCAAGCAGACGCTGATCGCGCTGGTCCAGCTCGCGATGCGCCAGCTCCGCTCCGGCGCGCAGGCGCAGGGCTGAGTCGCTCTCCAGCACCTCGCGGACGGCGGGCCACCCTGGGGGCGGCCCGCCGTCGCTGTCTTGCCGGACGATAGACTGTGGGGCCGCGCCGGCCCTGCCCGCAGGGGTGAACGGCGCGAGGAGGGCTGACAGAGCGGCCTAATGTGACGGTCTTGAAAACCGTTGTGCGGCAACGCACCGGGGGTTCGAATCCCTCGCCCTCCGCAGCACACAGGACGACGGCCGGGATCCAGGGATCCCGGCCGTCGTCTTTTGCCGTCCGAGGTCAGCTGATCCCGACGATGGGCAGGCGCAGCGCCGCGGGAGCTGCCTCGGGCACCACCGGGGCGACGGGACGCACCGGCTCGACCGGCCGGTAGGCCGACCCGAGGGCGGGCCGCCCGTCCTGGTCGCCGGCGTTGGGCCACAGCGCGCATGCCCGCTCGGCCTGCGCCGTGATGGTGAGCGACGGGTTCACCCCGAGGTTCGCGGTCACGGCGGAACCGTCCATGACGTGCAGGCCCGCGTGGCCGAACATCCGCAGGTACGGGTCGACGACGCCGTCCGCGGGATCGGAACCGATGGCGCAGCCGCCGAGGATGTGCGCGGTCAGCGGGATGTTGAAGGGGTCGCCGACCGTGCCGCCCGCGATGCCCTCGACGCCGTCGTCGCCCATCTTGTCCGCCATGCGGCGCACCGCCTCGTGGCCCTCCGGGATCCAGCTCGGGTTGGGCGCGCCGGTGCCCTGCCGGGAGGTCATGTACCGGCCGAAGGGCGACCGCCGGGTCAGCGTGGTCAGCGAGTTGTCGTGGGCCTGCATGACCAGGGCGATGACCGTCCGCTCGGACCAGCGGCGCCAGTCCATCAGCACCGGCAGCCACTTGAGGTTCCTGCCCATCTCGCCGAACCAGCGGAAGAACCGGTACGGCCCGCCGTCGACCAGGATGTGCTGCAGCGCCGCCATGACGTTGGAGCCGTGGCCGTAGCGCACGGGCTCGATGTGGGTGCTCTCGTTCGGGTAGAACGACGACGTGATGGCGAGGCCACGCGAGTAGTCCGTCGAGCCGACCTTGTGCGTCATCGCGCCCAGCAGGGCCTCGGAGTTGGTGCGGGTGAGGTGCCCGAGCCGGTCCGACAGCGACGGCAGCGTGCCGGTGTCCTTCATGGCGTGCAGCAGGCGCTGCGTGCCGAGGGTGCCTGCGGCGAACACGACCTGCCTGGCGGTGAAGGTCCGCCGTCCGCCCCACCTCTTGCCGGTGCGGTGGGTACGGATCTCGTAGCCGCCACCCTCCGTGTCAGGACGCGGCCGGACGACGTCGGCCGTGGTCAGCGGGTGCACCACGGCGCCCGCGCGCTCCGCGAGGTAGAGGTAGTTCTTGACCAGGGTGTTCTTGGCGCCGTGCCGGCAGCCCGTCATGCACTCGCCGCACTCGATGCAGCCCGTCCGCTCAGGCCCCGCCCCGCCGAAGAACGGGTCGGCGGCCCGGCAGCCCGGCGACGGCGCCTCCGCGCCGCCCGGGCCGAAGTACACGCCCACCCGCGTGGGCCGGAACGTCTCGCCCACGCCCATGTCGTCCGCGACGCCCCGGACGACGTCGTCCGCGGGGGAGCGGCCGTGGTACTGGACGACGCCGAGCATGCGCTCCGCCTGGTCGTAGTACGGGGCGAGCTCGGACTTCCAGTCGGCGATGTGGGACCAGGCGGGGTCGGCGTAGAACGGGTCCAGCGGGCGGTAGAGGGTGTTGGCGTACACCAGAGACCCGCCGCCCACACCGGCCCCCGTCAGGCACAGCACGTTGCGCAGCAGGCGCACCCGCTGGATCCCGTAGCACCCCAGGGCGGGCGCCCACAGGAACTGCTTGAGGTGCCAGGAGTTCTTGGCGAACTCGTCGTCCTCGAACCGGCGGCCCGCCTCGAGCACACCGACCCTGTAGCCCTTCTCCGTGAGGCGGAGGGCAGCCACACTGCCGCCGAAACCCGAGCCGATCACCAAGACGTCGTAGTCCATGTGCGCGAATGTACCGCTTATTGACGCTGTATGAAATATGCTGCCGGACGCCGTCGAGGCCCCTGCGAGGGCGTCCGGCGCGCGTCCCGGACCACCTCGGTCCGGACGGAAAATCGGCAGGATCACGCGGATGTCGCACGGTCCGGCGGGCCGCCGACCGTCCCACTTTGCTCAGGCCGCCATGCGGCAGGTAGCCTGGGCCGCGCGGCATCGCCCTGCCTGGGTAGAGGCTGTCGCGAGGAGACGTCGCATAGTCAGGTCTAGTGCGCCACCCTGCTAAGGTGGTAACGGGGCAACCCGTTCGAGGGTTCAAATCCCTCCGTCTCCGCCAGGAAGGTCCCGGCCGCGCGTGACGCCCGGGGCCTTTTCTGTGAGAGGCTTCGGCACGCAGGTTCAGGGCTGTGACGGAGTTCTCCTCGGGAAGCGCGGATTTGAGTTTGGGCCCGCGCCGAACAGGCGGTAATGTTCTCGTCGGTCGGCCGTGTGAACGGCAGGCAGGCAGCACGTAGTACGACCAGCGCCCGTAGCTCAACGGATAGAGCATCTGACTACGGATCAGAAGGTTGGGGGTTCGAATCCCTTCGGGCGCACAGTGACAGAGCCCCTCACCGGCACCAGCCGGTGAGGGGCTCTTCTTCTTGTCCACGTCGCGATCCGGTCACGGTTGCGACCAGGGCCACCGAACCATTGACCCGACCTCCGGCCGATCGCTACGTTCACCTGCGGCACACCCGTTCGGAGAACGACCAGGGTCGCGGGCGTCGGAGCTCAACGGTGCGTTCCGTCGTCGGACCAGGGGAGGCCCGGGCGGGCGTGCTGCCAAAGGCGCGGCTCCCAGGACGCACGCGGGCGACCTGGTGCGGACGACCGGATGCTCGGCCAGGATGCGAAGCGGACGCGCCGACGGCATGGAGGAACCCGAGATGAGCGAGACCGCGCAGGACGCCGGAACCCGGTCGGGCGAGTTCGTGCAGTCCCTCGAGCGCGGGCTGGCCGTGATCCGCGCGTTCGGCCCGGCCCGAGCACGCATGACCCTGAGCGAGGTGGCCCGCGAGGCTGCGCTCAGCCGCGCGTCGGCGCGACGCTTCCTGCACACCCTGGTGGAGCTCGGCTACGTCGTCACCGACGGGCGGGTGTTCGCCCTGCGCCCCCAGGTGCTCGAGCTCGGCTACGCCTACCTGTCGAGCCTGACCCTGCCGGAGGTGGCCCAGCCGCACCTGGAGCGCCTCGCGGAGGACGTCGGTGAGTCGTCCTCGGTCGCGGTGCTCGACGGCGCGGAGATCGTCTACGTGGCCCGGGTCGCCACGCGCCGGATCATGTCGGCGGCGATCCAGGTGGGCACGCGGTTCCCGGCGTCCGCCACCTCGATGGGGCGCGCGGTCCTGGCCCACCTGCCTCACGGCGACCGCGACGACTTTCTCGGCGCCGTCGCCCTGGAGCCGCTCACCCCGCACACGATCGTCGACCGGGACCTGCTGCGCGCGGAGCTGGACCGGGTACGTGGTCAGGGCTGGGCGCTCGTCGACCAGGAGCTGGAGGAGGGCCTGCGGTCCCTGGCGGCCCCGTTGCGGGATCGGGCCGGCCGCGTGGTGGGCGCGGTGAACGTGTCCGCCCCCGTGCGCCGTGGCGCGGTCGACGAGCTGGTGTCCGAGTTCCTGCCGGCGCTGCTCCGTGCGGCCGGCGAGATCGAGGCGGATCTGGCCCGTACCCGCGCCTGAGCCCGGCTGTTACGGTGGGCGTACGCATACGGAACTTGTGTGCGCCCTGCGAACAGGCAGAGGTGTGAATCGATGAGGCAGGCATTCGTCTACGACGCCGTGCGAACACCCTTCGGCCGCTACGGCGGCGCGCTCGCGGGGGTGCGGCCGGACGACCTGGCGGCCTTCGTCGTCGGCGAGCAGACCCGCCGGGCACCCGGGCTGGACCCGGCCCGGATCGACGACGTGATCCTCGGCAACGCGAACGGCGCCGGCGAGGAGAACCGGGACGTGGCGCGGATGGCGGTGCTGCTGGCGGGCCTGCCGCTGTCGGTACCCGGGGTGACGGTCAACCGGCTGTGCGGCTCGTCGCTCGACGCCGCCGTCCAGGCGGCCCGCGCCGTGGAGACCGGCGACGCCGACGTCGTCGTGGCCGGCGGGGTCGAGTCCATGAGCCGCGCGCCGTGGGTGCTGCCCAAGCCAGAGCGCGCCTACCCGGCCGGCGGGGCCGAGCTGGTGTCCACCACGCTGGGCTGGCGCCTGGTCAACGCGCGGATGCAGCCGGACTGGACGGTCTCCCTCGGCGAGGCGACCGAGCGGCTGCGCGAGAAGTACGGCGTCACGCGGGAGCGGCAGGACGAGTTCGCCCTGCGCAGCCACCGCCTGGCGCACGAGGCCTGGGAGGCCGGCCGGTACGACGACCTGGTCACCGCGGTGCCCGGGACCGACCTGCACCGCGACGAACCCGTCCGCCCGGACGGCACCCTGGAGAAGCTCGCCGCGCTCAAGCCCTCCTTCCGGTCGGACGGCGGCACCATCACGGCGGGCAACGCCTCCCCGCTGACTGACGGCGCCAGCGCCGCCCTGATCGGCTCCGAGGCTGCGGCGGGCCTGACCGGCCTCGAACCGCTGGCCCGGATCGCGGGCCGCGCCGCGGTCGCCAACGAGCCGCAGTACTTCGGCTACGCCCCCGTGGCGGCCGCCGAGCGCGCGCTCGCGAAGAGCGGCATCGGCTGGGCCGACGTCGGCGCCGTCGAGCTCAACGAGGCGTTCGCCGCGCAGTCGCTCGTCTGCGTCGACGCGTGGGGCGTCGACCCGGCGATCGTGAACGCGTGGGGCGGTGCGACGGCGCTCGGGCACCCGCTCGGCGCCTCCGGCACCCGGATCCTCGGCACGCTCGCCCGCCGGCTGCTCGCGGAGCACCAGCGCTGGGGCGTGGCGGCGATCTGCATCGGCGTCGGCCAGGGTGTGGCCGTCGTCCTGGAGAACGTGCGGGCCGCCGGATGACCGTCCAGGTCGCACGGACCGCCCTGGAGGCGGTGGGCGACGTCGTCGACGGCTCGACCGTGATGATCGGTGGGTTCGGACCGGCGGGGCAGCCGGTGGAGCTCATCGAGGCGCTCCTGGAGCAGGGCGCCGCCGGCCTCGTCGTCGTCTCCAACAACGCGGGCAACGGCGAGGACGCGCTGGCCCGGCTGATCCTGGAGCGTCGGGTGCGCAAGATCGTGTGCTCGTTCCCGCGACAGGTGGACTCGTGGCACTTCGACGCCGCGTACCGCGCGGGCGAGATCGAGCTGGAGCTGGTGCCGCAGGGCAACCTGGCCGAGCGGATCCGCGCGGCCGGTGCCGGCCTGGGCGGCTTCTTCACACCCACCGGCTTCGGCACGCCCCTCGCGGAGGGCAAGGAGACACGCGTGGTCGACGGCGTCCCGATGGTCTTCGAGGCGCCGCTCGCCGCCGACGTCGCGCTGGTCAAGGCCTTCCGGGCCGACGGTGTCGGGAACCTCGTCTACCGCAGGACGGCCCGGAACTTCGGGCCCGTCATGGCCACGGCGGCCCGGCGGACCGTGGCGCAGGTGCGGGAGGTGGTGCCGACCGGGTCGATCGACCCGGAGGCGGTGGTGACGCCCGGCATCTACGTCGACGCCGTCGTGGCGATCGACAGCGTGACGACGCTCGCGGGTGCGCCGGCCGGCGCGCAGGGCTCGGCCTCATGAGCGCCGAGACGGTCCCGCCGGGCCCGCGGAGCGGCTCTCCTCTGTCGCGAGCCGAGCTGGCGGCCCGCGTGGCCGCCGACATCGCGCCGGGTTCCTACGTGAACCTGGGCATCGGCCTGCCGACGCTCGTGGCCGATCACCTTCCTGCCGGCTCGGGCATCACGCTGCACACGGAGAACGGGCTGCTCGGGATGGGCCCGTCGCCGGAGGCGGACGCCGCGGACCCCGAGCTCATCAACGCGGGCAAGATCCCCGTGACCGAGCTCCCCGGCGCCTCGTACTTCCACCAGGCCGACTCGTTCGCCATGATGCGCGGCGGCCACATCGACGTCTGCGTGCTGGGGGCGTTCCAGGTGTCGACGTCGGGGGACCTCGCGAACTGGTCCACGGGCCGGCCGGGGGCGGTGCCCGCGGTGGGCGGGGCGATGGACCTCGCGGTGGGCGCCAGGCGGAGCGTCGTCATGATGACCCTGCTGACCAAGGACGGTCAGCCCAAGCTCGTCGAGGAGTGCACTCTGCCGCTCACGGGCGTGGGCTGCGTGTCCAGGATCTACAGCGACATCGCGGTGATCGACGTCGGGCCGGCGCTCCCGGGCGACGGCGCCGCGCACGTGGTCGAGACGTACGGGGTGACCCACGGGGAGCTCGAGGAGCTGCTCGGCCTCCGCCTGGCCTAGGGGCCCGGCCCCCGCAGCGTCCTGCCGCGTGGACGTCGGGCCTGACGGCGCTGTGGAGCCTTGCCGCACGGCGGATGGCGAAATCTGAACCAAAGATTACGCAGACATGGCCGACGGGCGGAGTTCTTGGTCTACGCCGGGCCAACGAACCGCGGACGGGGGCTGCTGGGCCGGTCCGACATGGCTCCGGCGCGGGCGTGCCTGATGGCTTCTTGGAAAAACACGCGGTGAACAGCGCCTCTGTGTCCGCTGTCACGCCCCCTGGCTTTGACGGACCCTGCGGGCTCACGTAACGTTCTCGTTGTTCGCCCGGCAGGGAGAGACGGACAGGGAGCGCGAAGAGCGTGACTGGCCG
>NZ_JARVSD010000023.1 GCF_030209445.1 Promicromonospora sp. MEB111 | reverse complement strand
CACACCGTCAGAGCCGCGACCTTTTCGTTCGCTTCCCTGTCCGGGGCAGTTCCTCTAGCTTACCAGATTCTTTCGGCCGATCAAATTCGCTTCCGTTTCTCAGAACTGGAAGGAATTGCAACCTGCTTGCCGAATATGGCGACCCACTCGATTCCGGGGAACACAAAGTTCCTCGATCCTGCGATGTGGGTTTCAACCCCGGCGCGGCCACTCGGTTCGTTTCCTACCCGGTGTCCGTCTGCCCGTCGGGCTGACCTGGAGAACATTACACACGATCCCGCGTACACGCCAACTCGGGCGCAGTGGCCTGCGGCACACCATGTTTCCGCAGGTCAGGACGTATTTGAATAGCCCATGAGCAAACATCGGACAGCGCTTGTGACCGGGGCCACGCACCTGAGGCACAAGCCCCTGGCCCGCACACCTCGACGTGCCGTCCGTTGCCGCTCCCGCACGATCATTTTCCGCTCCCCGTGCCTCGTCCGCACGTCGAGGCCGCGTACCGAGGCCGCGTACTACGTTCGTGTCGTGACACCTGAGCACTCACCGGCGCCGTCCGCCGGGAACCTGACCGACCGGCGCACCGCCCCGGGAGCGCGCCCCGGCGGCGTCCGCCGGGCGGGCATCGACGACGCGGCCGAGACCGCCTGGCTCGCCGCCCTCACCTTTCCCCTGGCCTGCCCGCCCGGCACGCCGCCGTCCGACATGGCCACACACATCGCGCACAAGCTGACGCCCGGCCACTTCCGGGAGTGGGCCACCAGCGCGGAGCACGCACTGCTCGTCCACGACGACGGAACGCGCCTGCTCGGCTACGCGCTCCTCGTCCTGGGCCGGCCCGAGGGCGCGGCCGAGGCCGAGGCCGTCCTGGCGGCCACCGGGCGCGAGGCGCCCTACGTCGAGCTGTCCAAGATCTACGTGCACCCCGACGTCCTGGGCGGCGGGGTGGCCGGCGCGCTCATGCGGAGCGCCGTCGACGCCGCGGCCCAGCTCGGTCCCGGGCTGCCGTTCTGGCTCGGCACCAACGCGCGCAACGAGCGCGCCCAGGCCTTCTACGGCAAGAGCGGCTTCGAGGTGGTCGGCAGGCGCACCAAGCGGGTGGGCGACCTGGATCACGACGACCTCGTGCTGCTGCGCGCGCAGGCGTAGTCCGCCGGCAGAAAGGTGTGGCCGGCGCCCTCCGGCGTCGGCCACACCTCACTCACCCTGCTGCGAGCCCTGCTGCGAGCCCTCTTGCGCGCGCCGGATCAGCAGCGCTCGGCCCGCAGCGAGCGGATCTCGACGTACGACCGCTCGGCGTTGCCGAACGAGTCGACCGGGTAGCCGGGTGCGGCCACCGAGGCGGCGTTGTCCTGCTCCCAGATGCCGTGCCGCCGGCCCGAGCCCGCGAGCGCCGACAGGAACTCGGTGTACGGCAGGTCGCCGGCCCCGAACTCCACGATGTCGTAGCCACCGGTGTTCGCCGGGTTCGCGTCGCCGTCCTTGAGGTGCAGGAGCGGGTAGCGGTGCGGGTTGCGCTTGACGTAGTCCACCGGCTCGAAGCCCGGGTAGCGGTGCTGCCCCACGAACGCCCAGTAGACGTCCATCTCGAGGAAGACCTTCCGGGGGTCGGTGTTGTCGTAGAAGACGTCGTAGAGCCGCACGTCGGGGTTGTCGGTGGCGAAGCCGAACTCCCCGTCGTGGTTGTGCTGGTAGAACTTCAGGCCGCGGGCGCGCGCCGCCGCGCCGAAGCCGTTGAACTGCTCGGCGGCGGCGAGGTAGCCGGCCACCGTGCGGTTGCTGGTGGGCGCCTGCGCGGTGCCCACGTGCTCCATGCCGAGGGTCTCGGCGATGTCGAGCTCCTGCTCCATGTTGTTGGCGAAGTCCGAGATCCCGCGGTGGGAGCCCACGGCCCTCAGGCCGTTGTCGTCGAGCAGCTGCCGGATCTCCTGGGGCGTGATCGCCCCGACCTGGCCCTGCGTGTACCCGGCGAACTCGACCTCGGCGTAGCCCATGTCGGCCAGCCGCTCGAAGACGGTGCGGAAGCCGAGCGAGGAGACCTTGTCCCTGATCGAGTACAGCTGGATGCCGATGTGGCCGGCGGGCACGAGCACGCGGCCCCCGCCCCGGCCGGCGGCCGCTGCCCCGGTCGCCGCCGTCGCCGGGGCGAGCGTCGCCGCGGCGGCGCTGCCCGCGAGACCGGCACCGGCCAGCGTCGCCGCACCCACGGCCACGGTGCCGCCGGCCAGCCTCAGAAAGTTCCTGCGGTTGACGTCAGTGCGTGATTCCATCACTGCTCTCCTTCGGTCCGAGCGGCCCCGGACGGGCCGGTCGAGTTCTGTTCGGCAGCGGGGGGCGTACCGACGCCCTCGCCGACCATCGTCAGGGCGTCCACGTCGAGGGTGCCCGTCGCCGTGACGTAGAGCGTCCCCGTCTGGTCGCGGTCGCGGAACGACAGGTCGACGTCCTTCCACGTGCGCGCGTTCACCTTCGCGCTCGCGAACGGCCTGGCCGTGGGCGAGCCCCAGCGGAGCTGGAGCTGCCCCTTGCCGCGCACCGTCGCGGTCACGCTGTCGATCCCGGACAGGCTCACCCGCTCCAGGGCGAGCGAGTCCTTCTTGCCGAGGCCGGTCACGTACGCGCCGGCCGAGGCCGTCTCGTCCTGGACCACCTCGACGCCCTTCAGGGTCGCGTGCTCCGCCTGCTGCAGCTTGGGGTTCAGGCGCAGCGTCGCCTCGCCGGCGGCGGGCGGCAGGCCGTTGGCCCCGTTGTCGGTGTAGGTGATGACGACGGCGCCGTACAGGTGCGCGCCGGCGCCGTGCTCCGGGGAGTTGGGGTCGGTCGGGAAGACGCCGGTGCAGCCGGTGCCCGACACCTCGGGGTGCGCGTGCTCGTCGTGGCCGAGGCCGTACGACCAGGCGACCCGCTCGCAGACGGTCTCGGTGCCGTCCTCGGCGTCGTTCGTGGTCACCTGGAAGGCGACCTCGTCGCCCCAGTCGAAGAAACCGCCGTCGGCCGGGAAGTCGACGGTGATCTCGGGCGCCTCGTTGCCGACGCTGATCGACGTCGAGGTGAGCGTGCGCTTGCCGCTGCCGTCGGTGACGCGCAGGCGGGCCGTGTAGACGCCGAGCTCGGTATAGGTGTGCGTGACCTCCGGGCCGGTCAGGTCGAAGGTGCCGTCACCGTCGACGTCCCACTCGTAGGTGAGCGTGTCGCCGTCCGGGTCGCTGGAGCCCGACGCGTCGAACGCGACCTCCACCGGCGCGGACGGGGACGACTCCGGCGTGGCCGTGAACTGCGCCTGCGGCGCCTTGTTGCCCTCGGCGTGATCGATGCGGTAGAGCCCGGAGTCCGGGTTCTGCCGGAAGAACCCGTCGCCGTACTCCAGGACGTACAGCGAGCCGTCCGGGCCGAACTCGAGGTCGATCGGGTTGTCGTTGATCGGCATGCCGGCGGCGGTGAGCGCCGAGTTGGGGAAGAAGTCCTCGATCTCGCCGACCTCGAACGTGGACCAGTCCACGCTGAACGCGGCGTAGTAGTCCTGGGAGAACTCGCCGAAGAACGCCTTGCCGTCCCAGTACTCGGGGAACTTCCCCGGGGCCGTGCTGTCGGCGTCGTAGTGGTAGACCGGGCCGCCCATCGGCGCCTGGCCGCTGCCCGAGCCGAAGCTCACGAGCTCGTCCCGGGGCTGCTGGCCCGCCTGGTCGCCGTAGTACAGGGTGGCCGCCCGCGACGGGGGCAGGTTGGTCAGGCCCGTGTTCCAGCGGGAGTTGTTGACCGGCGCCGCGCAGTCGAAGAACTCGCGCGGCGTGGCGGTCTCGAAGTTCCACTCGTTGTAGGCCGCGTTCGGGCCGTGGCAGTACGGCCAGCCGGAGTTGTGCGGGTCGTCGAGGCCCACGGCGTTCCACTCCACGTAGCCCATCGGCCCGCGGTCCGCGTTCGCGGCGCCGGCGTCGGGCCCGTAGTCGCCCCAGGTCAGGGAGTTGGTCTGGGGGTCCACCTCGATGCGGAACGGGTTGCGCACGCCCATCACGAAGATCTCGGGGCGCGTACCCTCCGTGCCGGGGGCGAACAGGTTGCCCGCGGGGACGTCGTAGGTGCTGCCCTCGCCCGGCGCCGTGCCGGCGGGGATCTCGTCCTTCACGTCGATCCGCAGGATCTTGCCCCGCAGGTCGTTGGTGTTTCCCGCCCCGCGCCGCGAGTCGAAGCCCGGGTTCATGTTCGGGGCGTCGTTGTTCGGGGCGTAGCCGTTGGCGCCCGGCGTGCCGGCCGGGGTGTTGTCGCCGGTCGAGAGGTAGAGGTTCCCCTCGCCGTCGAAGTCGATGTCGGCGCCGACGTGGCAGCACTGGCCGCGCTGCACCTCGATGTCGAGGATCGCCTGCTCCGAGTCGAGGTCGAGCCCGTCGCCGGTCCAGGTGTAGCGGGCCAGGCGGTTCACGCCCACCCACTGGTCCCAGTAGCTCTCGTCCTCGCCCGCGGGCAGCGTGTTGGGCGCGTTGCCCGCCGGTGTGTCCGTCACGCCGTCGCCGTCCGCGTCCCGCGGCGCGTACACGAGGTAGACCTGGTTGCTCTCCGCGAAGTCGGGCGCCAGGGCGATGCCCTGCAGGCCGTCCTCCGAGTTGGCGTACACGTCCAGGGTGTTGACGACGCGGGTGACGCCCGTGGCCGGGTCGGTCAGCCGGACGTCGCCGTTGCGGGCGGTGTGGAGCACCCGCTGGTCGGGCAGGACCGCCATGTCGATCGGTTCGCCCACGTCCTTGGTGAGCAGAATCTTCTCGTAGTTGCCCCAGTCGGTGTCCGCGGCGGCCGCCGCGTCCGCGGGGCCGGCGGCGTCGTGGCCGTCGTGCGCGAACGCCGTCGGCGCGGCCACGAGTGCCGTCCCGACCAGCGCGGCGGCCGCGAGCGCCGCCAGCGTTCTCTTCTGGCGCGCGTGAACGCGCGTCTCGATAGTCTTCATCTCGTGATGCAGCTCCTCGTCGAGTTGGTCACGCCGGCCGGGCCTCGTGCGCATCCCATTCGTCCGGGGCCCGGTCTTCCTGCGGGTCCGGTGCCGTACGGCGACACCGGTGTGGTGCGGGTGGCTCGGTGACGTACCTCCTGGTCAGCGGGTGCGGGTCAGCGGGTCGAGAACGCGGCGTCGAACGCGGAGTCCGGCGCGTCGTACGCGTGGGAACGCACGAACTGGAGGGCTTCCGGCGCGCCCACGAGGCGGTCCATGCCGGCGTCCTCCCACTCCACGGAGATCGGGCCGTCGTAGCCGATCGTGTTGAGCATCCGGAACGCGTCCTCCCAGGGGACGTCGCCGTGCCCGGTCGACACGAAGTCCCAGCCGCGACGCGGGTCGGCCCACGGCAGGTGCGACGACAGGCGGCCGTTCCGGCCGTTCGTCATGCGCTTCTTCGTGTCCTTGCAGTCCACGTGGTAGATCCGGTCCTTGAAGTCCCAGAGGAAGCTGACCGGGTCCAGGTCCTGCCACACCATGTGGCTGGGGTCCCAGTTGAGGCCGAACGCCTCGCGGTGGCCGATCGCCTCGAGCGTGCGGACGGTGGTCCAGTAGTCGTAGGCGATCTCGCTGGGGTGCACCTCGTGGGCGAACTTGACCCCCACCTCGTCGAACACGTCGAGGATGGGGTTCCAGCGGTCGGCGAAGTCCTGGTAGCCGGCCTCGATCGCCGCGTCGGAGACCGGCGGGAACATCGCCACGTACTTCCAGATCGCGGAACCGGTGAACCCGATCACGGTCTTGACGCCGAGCTTCGCGGCCAGCCGCGCGGTGTTCTTCATCTCCTCCGCTGCGCGCTGCCGCACGCCCTCGGGGTCACCGTCGCCCCACACCCGGTCGGAGACGATGTCGCGGTGGCGCTGGTCGATCGGGTCGTCGCAGACGGCCTGGCCCTTGAGGTGGTTGGAGATCGCCCACACCTTGAGGCCGTACCGCTCCAGCAGCTCGAGGCGTCCGGCGACGTACTCGTCGTCGTCCCAGCGCCACGGGTCCAGGTGGTCGCCCCAGCAGGCGAGCTCCAGCCCGTCGTAGCCCCACTCCGACGCGAGGCGTGCCACCTCCTCGAGCGGCAGATCGGCCCACTGGCCGGTGAAGAGGGTGATCGGTCGTGCCATGGTTTCCTCCTGTGCGTGACGATCCGGCTTCGCCGGTCGTGCCCATCGGTGTTCGGTCAGGGAGTACGCCTGCGCCGGAGAACGGCCGTCGCCGCTCCCGCGACGACGAGCGCGCCCAGCACCCAGCCGGTCCAGCCCGGCAGACCGCTCGACGCCGATGCGACGTCGTCCGTCCGTGCTGCCGTGCCTGCCCCGTCCGCCCCGGTGGTGGTCTCGGCCGGCTGCGAGCTGCTCGCCCCGGCCTCTGCCTGCTCGGGCTCTGCCTGCTCGGCGGCGGGCGGTGCCACCACGTCGACCTCGGTCTCGACCTTCGCCTTGGCCGGCTCCTTGACCCGCGCGGTCACCGTCCAGTGCCCCTCGTCGAGCACCGCGGGTTCCGAGCGGTACCAGCCGACGCCCTCGGACGCCGAGACAAGCGTGATCGGGCCCACCTCGTCACCGGCGTCGGAGACCGCCCGGACCTCCACCACGGCCGATTCCTCGACGGGGTGCTGGTCGCCTGCCCAGACCAGTGCGGCGGAGATGCCGCCGGCGCCGTCCGTGCCGAGCTCGATGTCGATCTTCCCGCCGTGCGCCGACGCCGGCGCCGCGGCGAGCGGCCCGACGGCGAGTCCGAGCCCCAGTGCCAGCGCCGCACCGAGGCGCGTGAACCTCTGCATGTCCGTCCCTCTCGATTCAGGGGCCGCCGGCCCGGGAGGACCCTCGGCACGGGGCGGGAGCGACTCCCTCCCGTGCCGAGGGTGGTGGCCGGTGGTCACCGGCCCTGCCGTCGAGGCCTCACACGGCCCCCTGGTTCGTCGCGCACCCGTCCTCGACGGTCACGACGACGAACGCCTTGCCGGAGGGGCTGAGCTGCCAGTCCCCCGCCACCGTCAGCTTCGTGCGGGGTTCCGGCGTGGCGATGACGCGGTAGTCACCGGCCGCGAGGTTCCCCAGGTCACGCGGCTTGCCGTCGGCCTTGCCGTCGACCCAGCGGTGCACGACGTAGCTGCGCACGCCCGGCAGCTCGACCGGATCGATCGAGCCCCCGGCATCGCAGGTCGCCGCCGTGACGACGACGTCCGGCGTGTTCGGGTCGGGGCACTCGGGCTCCTCGAGCGTCACGAAGAGCACGGCGAGCCCGTTGTCGCGTACCTTCCAGTCTCCCTCGGCGACGAGGACGTACCCGTCGGCAGGCCGGGCCGCGACCCGGTACCTACCGGGAGCGAGGTCGTCCAGGTCGGTCACGACGTCACCGGCCGCGCCGTCGACCCACTCCCGCACGACGTAGGACCGCACGCCCTCCACCTCGGCGGTGACCAGTGCACCGCCGGTGACGACCTCGTCTCCCGACCGGTCGTAGGAGCACGTCGGCTGGACGATCTCGACCGCCGGCGTCGCCTCGCTGACCTCGGGCTCCGCGATCGTGAACCGAAGGGTCTCGCCGACGACCGTGTCGCCGTCCGCCGACGCCCGCACCTGGACGGTGTGGGCGCCGGACGCCGAGATCTCCACCGGTGCCGTGTACTCGGTCCAGCCGCCGTCGTCGACGTTGACCTCCCGGTACACCGTGGCGCCGTCCGGACCGCCCGTGGCCTCCACGGTGACCGTGACCGGCCCGAGCCACTGCCCGTCCGGGCCGTCCGGCTCGGCCGGTGACACGGTGCCGCTCACCGCGAGCGGCTCGGCGGCACCGACCACCCGGAAGTGGTCGAACGACGCCGTGGCGACCGACTGCTGGGAGGCACCCAGCGCGTACAGGCCCACCCGGGCGTCCTGCAGCCCGTCATGGGTCACGGACTCGTCGAACGCGGTCCATTCCTCACCGTCGGCGCTGTAGGCCGCGGTGAAGGTCGAACCTTCCTTCGAGAGCCGCAGGTGCCACGTGCCCGAGGTGAGGCCGTTCACGTTCGGCTGCGGTTCCTGCACCACCGCGTCGACCTCGCTGCGCAGCTCGAGGCGCTGCGCGACGGGGCTGCCCACCGCGTTGTCGGTCACGAGGTCGAGCTTGACGTAGTTGTCGTCGTCGCCGTAGGCGATGAGCCCGCCCTGCTGGTACTGCTGGTCGAAGTCCGAGCCGTCCACCAGCGTCTCGACCGTCCAGTCATCCTCCGGCAGGTCCTGCACGACGATGTTCGGCGTGCCGGTGTTGGAGCCGGTGTAGATGTCCGTGGCGGTCGTGTCGATCTCCAGCGCGCCCCCGGTCACCCGGTATCCCGTCGGGTCGTCGCGGACGACGTCCCAGCGACAGGCGTCGAGCCCGTCCCCGTCGAACTCGTCGTCCGGGCCGGGGGCCGTGGCTGTGTCGTCCGGGGTGATGTGGAACCAGTCGAACCGCGCGTCCACGACCTCGGCCGCCGAACCGCTGCCGGCGAGCGCGAAGAGCCCGATCTGCGGGTCGTCGATGCCCGACAGCGACTTGGTCTGCGGCATGGCCGTGAAGTCCACCCCGTCGTCCGAGTACGCCGCCGTCAGGTCCTCGCCGTCGCTGCTGGACAGACGCACGTACACCGTGTCCGGGTACGCCTGGCCGAGGGCGGCGGTGTTGGAGTCACCGACCTCGTTCGGCACGCCGGCCTCCTCACGGATGTACTGGAAGATGCGCGTGGCCGGGTCGGCAGGTGCCGAACGCCCCTCGATCACCATCTTGGCGTAGTTGTCCGCGTCGCCGTAGATCAGCAGTCCGGCCTGCTGGTACTGCGCGTAGGCAGGGATCGTGACCTTGGCCGTGGCGGTGAAGGGGCCGTCCGGCAGGTCCTGCAGCACGAGGTTCGGCACGGTGGAGTTCCCCGTCCCGTAGAAGTCCGTGACGCTCGCCGGGATGGTGAGCACCCCGTCGGCGACCCGCAGGTCCTGGTTGCGGTCCAGCACGGTCCAGCGGTCCGGGTCGAGCTCGTCACCGAGGAAGTCGTCCGACCGCCCCGACAGGCACAGCGCGGGCTCCGTGACGATCCCGGTGACCTCCACCATGACGTACTCGACGGCGTAGGCGCCGCCCTCGTCGGTGACACGCACCTGGAGCCGGTAGGTCCCCGGCGTCTCGTAGGTGTGCTCGAACGCCGGCGTCCCGTCGACGAACCCGTCGCCGAGACCGGCGTCCCAGGCGTAGGTCAGGTCTCCGGTCCCGTCGGGGTCCGTGGCGGCGGCGGACGCGGTCACGGTGAGCGGGGCGTCACCCGCGACCGGGTCGACCGTCAGCTCGACCTCCGGCCGCTGGTTGTCGGTGACACCGCGGCCGTCGATCTCCATCCAGTTGGCGTTGATGCCTCCCGACAGCAGGACGAAGTGCAGCGAGCCCGAACCCGAGGGCACGTCGTGCAGCTCGGTCCCGACGTCGACGTACTGCTGCCAGCCGCCCGTGCCGGGCACCGTGATGCGGCCGATCTCCGGACCGTCCGGCGCGTCCCAGCGCAGCGACACCTCTCCGCCGCCGCCCTGCGAGGCGGCGCGCAACGAGATCGAGTCGACCTGGGCCAGGCTCACCGGCTCGTGCGCCCAGTAGTCACCGGGCTCGATGAAGCCGATGTTCTGGCCGCCACCGGCGGAGTCGCCCGTCTGCTCGATCTGGACGCCGGGGTCGCCCGCGCCGTCACCGATACCGCCCACGCGGCCCGTGCCGGTGAAGAACTCCGACTGGACCAGCTTGGGCTGCAGCACCTGCAGGTCGGTCGCCGTCAGGGGTGCGCCGGCGGCGCCTCCGTCGTCCGTGTAGAAGCCCTCGATCACCCAGAAGATGTTCGACTCGATGCCGTGGCCCTCGTCCCGGGCGGTCTGGATGACACCCGAGCAGCCGGTCAGCTCCTCGAACGGGTGCGCGTGGGAGTCGTGGCCGAGCGAGGTGAACAGCGTGACGTCGTCACAGCTCACCTCGCCGTCGGGATCGTCGACCTCGATCTCGTAGCGCACCTGGTCGCCCCACTCGAAGAACCCGCCGTTCTCCGGGAACGTGATCGACACCTCGGGAGCGATGTTGCCCACCACGATCGTCACGTTCGCCACGCCGGTCTGCCCGGCCGGGTCGGTGGCGACCAGCTGGGCGGTGTAGCGGCCGTTCTCGGTGTAGGTGTGGGTCGGGTTGGCCTCGGTGCTCGGCGCCGAGCCGTCGCCGAAGGTCCACTGCAGGCTGAGCGGCTCACCGGCAGGGTGCCGGGTGCCCTCCGAGGAGAACTGCACGGTCAGCGGTGCCAGGCCGTCGGTCACGTCGGCGGCCGCCCGGGCGATGGGTGCCGGATCGCCTTCCACGTAGTCGACCCGGTACACACCCGAGGTGTCGTTGTTGCCGCCGAAACCAGAACCCCAGTCCACGACGTACAGCGCACCGTCGGGGCCGAAGTCGAAGTCCATCGGCCGGTCGAACCCTGCGCTCGGGTCGAAGATCCCCGGCAGGGCCCGGTTGATGTCCACGAGGTCGTCCCGCTGTTCCCCCGCGAGCTGGAAGGAGTACATCCGCCCCTGGTTCCACTCGCCGAACAGCGCCTTGCCGTCCCAGTAGGCCGGCCACTTGGTGTCGGACTCCAGCTCGGGGTCATAGGTGTAGACCGGGCCGCCCATCGGCGCACCACCGCCCCCGATCTCCGGGAACAGCGGGTTGGTCCCGTAGCCGTACCAGACCTCGGCCTCCGCCGCGGGCGGCAGCTGGGTGATGCCGGTGTTGTTCGGCGAGTCGTTCACGGCGCCGCCGGCGCAGTCGTACGCCGCGCCCGACTGGCCCGTGGCGAAGTCGTAGGAACGGTAGGCGTTGTTGGCGCCCGTGCAGTACGGCCAGCCGTAGAACCCCGGCTCGCTCACGACGTTCCACTCGACGGTTCCGGCCGGGCCGCGGTCCGGGTTCGCCGCTCCGGCGTCGGGGCCGTAGTCGGCCACGAGCACGTTGTCGGTCGCCGGGTCGACGCCGATCCGGAACGGGTTGCGGAACCCCATCGCGTAGATCTCGGGCAGCGTGTCCGCCGTGCCCGGGGCGAACATGTTGCCCTCGGGGATCGTGTACGAACCGTCGTCCTGCGGCGTGATCCGCAGGACCTTGCCGCGCAGGTCGTTGCTGTTGGCCGACGTGCGCTGGGAGTCGAAGTTCGCCCGCCCCGCCCGCTCGTCCAACGGTGCGTACCCCTGCGACTCGAACGGGTTCGTGTTGTCGCCGGTGGCCACGTACAGGTTGCCGTCGCCGTCGAAGACCATGTCGCCGCCCGCGTGGCAGCACGTCTGGCGCTGCGTCGGGATGATCAGCACGGTCTCCTCGGAGGCCTGGTCGATCGTGCCGGAGGCGGCGTCGTAGTCGAAGCGGGAGACGCGGTTGTGCGGGCCGTCGTCACCGACGTCCTGCGGGGACCAGAACAGGTAGACCCACCCGTTGGCCGCGAAGTCCGGGTCGAGCACGACGCCGGTCAGGCCGTCCTCGTTGGACTGAGTGACCGGCAGCGTCATCGCGGTGCTCGTGGTGTTCGAGTCCGGGTCGATCAGCTGGACGCGGCCGTCCCGCTCGACGTAGAAGACGGTGCCGTCATCGGCCACGTCCAGCATCATCGGGTTGGCGGTGTCCTCGTCGAGGGGCACCATCTCGTAGCTGTCGCTCTGGGTCGCGGCACAGTCGGAGTCGACGACGCCGGCCGCGGTCTGCAACCCGCCCAGCAGGTGCTCGAGGAACTCCGGTTCGCCGTACGAGGCGTCGGTGTGACCGCCGCCCGTGTACCAGGACCGGCCGCCGTCGTAGACCTGGCACCAGGCGATCGGGTGCTCGGCTCCCATCGCACCCGTCCCGGCGTCGTACGTGGTCTCGTCGAGGGAGGCGAGGACGTGCACCTGGTCGCGTGGGTTCGTGCGGTAGTTGTACCACTCGTCGTGCCGCTCCCACCGCTGCGGCAGGTGGGCCGTCGAGGCGTGGACGTCGTCCTCGACCTTGACGGTGGCGTCCTGGTTGGCCGGGTGGGAGTTGAAGTAGGCCCCCACGAGCTCGCCGTACCACGGCCAGTCGTACTCCGTGTCGGACGCCGCGTGGATGCCGGCGTAGCCGCCACCGCCCTGGATGTAGCGCTCGAACGCGGCCTGCTGCTGCTCGTCCAGGACGTCACCGGTGGTGGACAGGAAGACGACCACCTCGTAGTCGGCCAGCCCCTCGTCGGAGAAGACGCTCGCGTCCTCGGTGGCGGTGACCGTGAAGTCGTTCGCCGCGCCGAGCTGGGTGATCGCCTCGATCCCCGCGGGGATGGAGCCGTGCCGGAAGCCGGCCGTCCTGGAGAACACCAGGGCGTCGAAGGGTTCGGCCGCGGCTTTGGCGGCCGATGCCACGGCGGCCTCGGCCGGCACGCGCTGGGATGCGACCGATGGCGCGGCGGCCGCCACCATGGCTGGGACGCCGAGCGCGGTCACGGCTGCTGCCGCGACCACAGACCGCAGCACGCGGCCGGTTCGTAGCACGTTTCTCACCTGGAGCTCCTCATTGAGTCGGGTCAGTACTAGTGCGTTGCGGGACTGCTCGTGCACAGGTCTTGGGGAAGGACCGGCCCGAGCCCCTCGCTCAAGCCGGTCCGCGTCGCCGGTCCGATCCCGCCGGTCAGACCAGCGAGACCCACCCCCCTCCGCCGGCGGCGCTCCGCTCGACGGCGTCCAGCACCCGCTGGACACGCAGGCCGTCGCCGAACGACGGCGTCGGCTGCCGGCCGGCGGCCAGGTCACCCATCAGGTCCACGACCTGGTGCGTGAACGCGTGCTCGTAGCCGAGGCCGTGCCCCGGCGGCCACCACGCGGCCACATAGGGGTGCTCCGGCTCCGTGACGACGATCCGGCGGAAGCCCGCGATCGCCGACTCGTCCGTCGCGTCGTAGTAGTGCAGCAGGTTCATGTCCTCGAAGTCGAAGGCCAAGGAGCCCTTCGACCCGTTGACCTCCAGCCGGATCGCGTTCTTGCGGCCCCAGGCGAAGCGCGTCGCCTCGAAGGTCGCAAGCCCGCCGCCCGACAGCCGGCCGAGGAACACCGCGGCGTCGTCCACCGTGACCTGGCCCGTGCGGCCGGCGTCGGCCACCCCCGAAAGACCCGAGGACGACACCGCCTCCGGGCGCTCGTGGACGAAGGTCTCGAGCAGGCCGCTCACCCCGGTGAGCGACTCGCCCGTGACGAACTGCGCCATGTCGACCACGTGGGCGCCGATGTCGCCCAGGGCGCCCGAGCCCGCCTTCTGCTTGTCGAGGCGCCAGGACATGGGCGCCTGCGGGTCCGCCAGCCAGTCCTGGAGGTACTGCGCGCGCACGTGCCGCACCTGGCCGATGCGCCCCTCCTGCACGAGCTGCCGGGCGAGCGCCACGGCGGGCACGCGACGGTAGGTGAACCCCACCATCGCGCGCACGCCGTGCTCGGCCGCGGCCTCGGCGGCGGCGGCCATCACCTCCGCCTCGGCCACGGTGTTCGCCAGCGGCTTCTCGCACAGGACGTGCTTGCCCGCCTCCAGGGCGGCGACCGCGATCTCCACGTGCGTGTCGCCCGGCGTGCAGACGTCGACCAGCCCGACGTCGTCCCGGGTCAGCAGGTCCTGCCACCCGACGACGGCCTCGTCCCAGCCCAGCCGGTCGGCCGCCGCCCGGACCGCGGCCCCGTCCCGCCCCGCGACCGCGCGCATGCGCGGCACGATGGGCAGGTCGAAGAACCGCGGCGCCGTGCGCCAGGCCTGCGAGTGCGCCGCACCCATGAACGCGTAGCCGACCATGCCGACGCCGAGCTCGCTCGTTCCCGTACTCATACCGCGCCTCCCCCCACTGTCGTCTCCCCGCCTTGTCGCACGCCCGAGCGGGCGTCGTCCCGATGCGTCACAGCGTCAGGAGTCGAAGCCGATGGGCAGGTACTCCTCCACGTTGTCCGCCGTGACGACGGGCGCGTAGAGCTGCACGGTGCGGGGGACGCCGATCGAGGCGAGGTCGCTCACCGTCTTGTTCTGGGCGATGAGTCGAGCCATCTTGACGCCGTCCGCGGCCTGGGTGGACGGGTAGATGACCGTCGCCTTGACGACGCTCTCCGGGTCCTGGATCTCCTCCATCATGTTGCTGGAGCCCGCACCGCCGACCAGGAAGAACTCGTCGCGGCCCGCGTTCTCGATGGCGGCCAGGACACCGATGCCCTGGTCGTCGTCGTGGTTCCAGATGGCGTCGATCTGCGGCTCGGCCGACAGCAGGTTCGCCGTCTGCTCCTCACCCGACTCGACGGTGAACTCTGCGGCGACACGCGCGTCGACGTCGAGCCCGCAGTCGTCGAGGGCGTCCTTGAAGCCCTCGCTGCGGTCCTGGGTCAGGGGCAGCGAGTCGATGCCGGCGATCTCGGCGACCACGGCGTCCGGGTTGTCGCCGAGCTGCTCGCAGATGTAGGTGCCGGCGCTCACGCCCATGCCGTAGTTGTCGCCCAGCACCGTGGCGCGGGCGGCGAACGGGCTGGTGAACTCGCGGTCCACGTTGATCACCGGGATGCCGGCCTCCATGGCCTCCAGGGCCACGTCGGTCAGGGCGGCGCCGTCGAACGGCAGGAGCACGATCGCGTCGACGCCCTGGTCGATGAAGCCCTCGATCTGGCTGATCTGCACGTTGACGTCGTTCGTACCCTCGGCGACCTGGAGGTCGACGTCCTCGTACTTGTCCGCCTCGGCGCGGGCGGCGCTGGTGATGGCACCCATCCAGCCGTGGTCGGCGGCAGGGGCGGAGAACCCGATGACGACCTCGTCGCCGGGCGCGTCGTTCTCGGTCACCGTGACGGGACCGGTGGCGGTCTCCTCGCTCTCGCGGGGCTCGTTGCTGGTGCAGCCGGCGACGACGAGCGCCGCGCAGGCCGCGGCGACGACGGCGCCGGAGACCCGGCGTGTGCGAACAATGGACGAGGTCATCGTGATCTCCCTTGATCCGGGGTGGAAATGCTGGGTTGGCTTGTGGAGGTGCTAGGTGGCCGAGACGCGCTCGCGCGAGGCGAACCACTGCTGCAGCAGCACGGCGAACACGATGATCGCGCCCTTGGCGATCGCCTGGACCGAGCTGTCGATGTTGTTGATGACGAAGACGTTGGTGAGCGTCGCGAAGATGAGGACGCCCAGCACTGTGCCCGTGATGGTGCCGCGGCCGCCCACCAGCAGCGTGCCGCCGACCACGACCGCCGCGATGGCGTCCAGCTCGTAGAACAGTCCGTTCGTGGAGGAACCGGCGGTGGTCCGGGCCAGGATCATCACGCCGCCGATGCCCGCCGCCAGGCCGGAGAGCGCGTACAGGTACAGGGTGTGCCGCTTGATCTTGATGCCCGCCAGGCGCGACGCCTCGGGGTTGCCGCCGACCGCGACGGTGCGGCGGCCGAACGTGGTGCGGTTCAGCAGGAACCAGCCGGCGGCGGCGACCACGACGAAGATCCAGACGATCACCGGGAGGCCCAGCGGCTTGGCCTGGAAGACGTCGAAGAACGCGTCCACCTGGACGACCTGGGTACGCCGTCCGGCGATGATCTCGGCGAGGCCGCGGGCCGCGGCCAGCATGGCCAGCGTCGCGATGAACGCCGGGACCTTGCCGTACGCGATGAGCGCGCCGTTGACGAGGCCCGCACCCAGGCCGACGGCCATCGCCGTGACCACGATGACCCACCAGCCGTAGTCCTCGGCCGCGTACTGGGTCGCCAGGGTCGACGCCCAGATGGACGCGAGGCCGAGCACGGAGCCGACCGAGAGGTCGATGCCGCCGGACGTGATGACGAACGTCATGCCGATGCTCACGACGCCGATCACGGCCGCGAGGCTGAGGATGGTGGTGAAGTTGCCGAAGCTCCAGAACCGCTCACCGCCGGTCGCCACACCCACGACGACCAGCAGGACAAGGGCGAGCACGAGGCCACCCATACGCAGGGCCGGGCCCATGAGGGCCGATCGTTGGCTCACGCCACACTTCCTTCCATGACCAGGTCGAGCACGGCGTGCTCGTCGATTTCGCGGGCGGGACCCTCGTGGACCGCCTTGCCGTCGGAGATGACCAGCACGCGGTCCGCGAGTCCGAGCACCTCCGGGATCTCGCTGGACACGACGACCACGGCGGCGCCGTCGTCCGCCAGGCGGCGGATCAGGTTGTAGATCTCGGCGCGGGCGCCGACGTCGACGCCCCGAGTGGGTTCGTCGAGCAGCAGGACGCGGCAGCCGTGCACGAGCCAGCGCGCCAGCAGCGCCTTCTGCTGGTTGCCGCCGGACAGGGTGCGGGCGCTCCGCTCCACGCCGGCGGGCCGCAGGTCGAGGGCCTCGACCTGCTCGCGGGCCGCGGCACGCTCGGCGCGCTCGTCGAGCAGCCCGGCGCGCGCCATGCGCGAGAAGGTGGACAAGGTGATGTTGCGGTAGACGGGCTCGTCCAGGATCAGGCCCTGGCTCTTGCGCTCCTCGGGGCACAGGCCGATGCCCGCGCTCACGGCGGCGTCCACGCCGGAGCGCAGGCGCTTGCCGCCCACGCGTACCGTGCCCGAGGTCGCCTTCCGGGCACCGTAGATCGTCTCCAGGATCTCGGAGCGGCCCGAGCCGACCAGGCCCGCCAGGCCGACGATCTCGCCGGCGCGGACCGTGAGGGAGACGTCGGCGAAGACGTCGCCGAGCCCGAGGCCCTCGACCTGGAGGACCGGTGCCGCGTCCTCGGCCACGCCGGGGCGGTCGGGGAACGCGTACTCGACCGACCGGCCGGTCATGAGCTGGATCAGCTCCTTGGTCGGAGTGTCCGCCACGGTGAGGCTCTCCGCGACGGTGCGGCCGTCCTTGAGCACGGTGATCCGGTCGCCGAGCTGCCGGATCTCCTCCAGGCGGTGCGAGATGTAGACGACGGCGACGCCGTCGGCGGTGAGCTCACGCACGATGCGGTGGAGGTTGCCGACCTCCTCGGAGTCCAGCACGGCGGACGGCTCGTCCATGATGACCACGCGCGCGTCGCGCGACAGCGCCCGGGCGAGCTGCACGATCTGCTTGCCCGCGGCGGGCAGCGAGCCCACCTCACGGTGCGGGGAGATCTCCTTGTGCCCGAGCCGGTCGAGGATCTTGCGGGTGTTCCGGGCCGCCTCGGACCGGCGGGTGACGCCGCCGGTCGCGAGCTCGTGCCCCAGGTAGATGTTCTCGGCGACGGTCAGGCCGTCGACGACGTCGAGCTCCTGGTAGATCGTCGCGATGCCGAGCCGCAGGGCGGCGACGGGGTTCGCGATGACCACCGGTTCCTCGTCGATCAGGATCTCGCCCGCCGTGGGCTGGTGGGCACCGGCCAGGGTCTTGATCAGGGTGGACTTTCCCGCCCCGTTCTGGCCCAGCAGGCAGTGCACCTCGCCGGGACGGACCTCGAGGTCCACGCCGTCGAGCGCACGCGCGCCAGGGAATTCCTTCACGATGCCGCGCATCCGCAGCAGGGGCTGCTGCGCCGGCTGCTCTGTCGGTTGGGGGTCCGCGTCGACCATGTATCGAACGTAGTTGGACTTTTGGCGACGGTCAAGCAAAAGTCGCGACTTCGCCCACCATGATTGACTAGGGACATGGTGGAAGTGGCACGGGAAGTATTCCAGCAGGTACCCAAGGTGTCCGGAGCGGGCGACATGTTCCAGCTCCTGCGCGACGGCCGACCCCGGACCCGGGCGGATCTCGCGGCCGTCACGGGGCAGGCACGGTCGACCGTCGCGGCGCGGATCGACCTGCTGATGACGGCGGGCCTCATCGCGCCCGCGGGCGAGGCGACGTCGACCGGCGGACGCCCGCCCGCGACCTTCGCGTTCGCCCCGTCCGCCCGGGTCGTCCTGGGGGTGGACCTCGGCGCGACGCACGCGCGGCTCGCCCTGACCGACCTCGCCTCGACGGTGCTGGCGCAGCGCGACCTGCCGCTGCTCATCACGGACGGTCCGGACCTCGTGCTCGACCGCGTGGCCGAGACCGGCGCCGAGCTGCTGCGCGAGGCGGGCCGGACCACCGGCGAGCTCGCCGGCGTCGGCGTGGGCCTGCCCGGCCCCGTGGAGCACGCGACCGGCAAGCCGAACAACCCGCCGATCATGCCGGGCTGGGACAACGCGGACGTGCCGGCGATCCTCGGCGCCCGGTTCCACGCGCCGGTGCTCGTGGACAACGACGTGAACATCATGGCGCTGGGCGAGCACCGCGCGGCCTGGCCCGACGTGGCCGACCTGCTGTTCGTCAAGGTCGCCACCGGTATCGGCGCCGGCATCATCGCGGACGGCGCGCTGCGGCGCGGTGCCCAGGGCTCGGCGGGCGACATCGGGCACGTCGCCGTGCCCGGCGTCACCGACATCGCGTGCCGCTGCGGCAACATCGGCTGCCTGGAGGCCATCGCCAGCGGACAGGCCGTGGCGAGCCGCCTGGAGGGCGCGACCACGCCCGCCGACGTCGTCGCCCTGGTCCGGGCGGGCGACGTGGCCGCGAGCCAGGCCGTGCGCCAGGCCGGCCGGGACATCGGCGCCGTGCTCGCCACCAGCGTGAGCCTGCTCAACCCGTCGATGATCGTGATCGGCGGCATCCTGGCAGACGCCGGCGAGCACATCGTGGCGGGCATCCGCGAGGTGGTCTACCAGCGGTCCCTGCCCCTGGCGACCCAGCACCTGCGGATCGTCACGGCCCGCACCGGCACGCAGGCGGGCGTGCTCGGTGCGAGCGCCATGGCGGTGGACCAGGCGCTGTCCTCCGACGCCGTGGACCGCCTCGTGGCGTGACCCCGCTCCCCCACGTGTCAGACGCTCAGGTCCCCCGGGGGACCTGAGCGTCTGACACGTTCGGGCCGGTCAGCCCAGGGTCTTCACCCGGACGTCCCGGTAGTAGATCGTCTCCCCGCCCCCGTGGTTCTGGAGGCCCACGTACCCCTGGGCGAGGTCACGTGCGGGGTCGGTGCTGACGAAGTCGTTCACCAGCACGCCGTTGAGCAGCACCTTGATGGTCTGCCCGACGACCCGGATCTCGTAGGAGTTCCACGAGCCCACGGGCTTGAGCGCCCGCTCGACGGCCGCCGGGTCCGCACCCTGGAAGGTGTAGATCGCCCCGGTGGTGCGGTCGGGCTCGTCGCTCGCGTCGACCTGGATCTCGTAGCCCTGGTTGACGGCGACCCACGGGTCGTTGCCCGGGTTCGGGAAGCCGACGAAGATGCCACCGTTGTCGTCCTTCACGAGCTTCCAGTCCAGCTTGAGGCTGTACTCCTCCAGCTCCTGGCCCGTGTACCAGAGCAGACCCATGCCCCCGGTGCTGCGGATCGAGCAGTCGGCCTGGCGGCCGAACGAGCCGGCACCGGCCAGGCGCCACCCGTCCAGGGAGTCCAGGGTGCCGTCGAACAGGGCCTGGTAGCCCCGCTCGTAGCGCTCCGGGGTGCAGATGTCCGCCGCGCCGGCCCCGACCTTGAGGGCGTCGAGGTTGACGTTGCCGTCGTCGTCCTCGTCGTAGCGCAGGGTGATCGTGTTGACGCCCTTCTTCAGCGGCAGGTCGCGTGTGGCCGTGGCCCACGTCTTCCAGTCACCCGTGGACTCCAGCGCCCACGGCTCGACCTCCTGGCCGTTGACCAGCACCGACACCTCCTTGGTGCCCTGGAACGGGTTGGGACCGTTCGAGTAGCGCAGGCTCACGGGCTGGGTGCCCGCGCGCTTGACGGTGGTGGTGAAGGTCGCGGACGCGCCGACCTGGCCGAAGCCGGCCGCGAAGCCGGAGCCGGAGTAGCCGCTGTGCTCGGTCGCGACGTTCGCGCTGCCGCGCAGCGTCGCCTCCTCGGCCTCGTGGTAGCCACGCTCGGCGGGCGTCTTGTAGCCGGGGATCGAGTTGAGCGTGTACCAGGCCTCGGTGTTCCACAGCTCGCGGCCCTCGGCGTCCGCGAACGGGCGCGGGCTGCGCAGGTGCACCACGCGGCCGGGCTCGAGCCCGTCCACGGTAAGCGTGACCTTGGTGCGGTCGCGGGAGACCTTGGCACCCGCCACGAACAGCGGCCGCTCGTCGACCTTCGGCCCGCCGTAGGCGCGGGTGGGAACGTAGCGCCAGTGGTCCATGCGGAACGCCGCGTTCGGGTCCTCCGCGATCTTGGCCACCGTCTCCGCCGACAGCGGCTGGGTGTACTCGATCTCGAAGCCCTTCTTGGTCACCCGCATCTCGGTCATGTCGAAGGCGTCCTCGCCGTTCGGCGTGAGCTTCTGCAGGCCGTAGCGCAGCTTGCCCGGCTCGCTCCAGTTGCCACCCTCGCCGATGCCGCCCACGTACAGGGCGCCGTCGGGCCCGACGACGGTGCGGTTGACGCCCGCCTCCAGACCCGCCGAGTGCCGGAAGACGGCGCCCTGGTACTCGCCGTCGACCTTCTCCAGGAAGCCGCGCTGCAGCCCGCCGTAGGTGACGTCGCCGAACACGAGCTGTCCCGCGTACGGGCCCTCGCTGAGCTGCACCGGGGCGCTCGGCGAGTTGCCGATCTCGTTCTGCGGTACCCACAGCGCCGGGGCGGAGACGGGCTGGGCGTCGTACGGCCCGGACGGGTTGGTGAAGTGGTTGAAGAACTTGCCCTGCTCGACGTGCACCAGCTTGGAGCTGGGCAGCCAGGCGCCCTGGTTGTCCATCACGAACAGCTCGCCGTCCGGACCCTTGACCATGCCGTTCGGCGTGCGCAGGCCGCCCGCCACGTACTCGACCTCACCGGTCTCGCGGTCCACCTTGATGGCGGTGCCGCGGTTCTCGGCGGGCTGCGGGTCCGTGGTGGCGCCGCCGTTGTTGATGGCCACCGAGAGGTTCACGTAGAAGCTCTCGTCGTCGTACAGCAGGCCGAAGGCGAACTCGTGGAAGTTGCCGCCGAACGGCCACTCGGCCACGGTGCGGTGGTCGTCGTAGAAGCCGTCGCCGTCCGGGTCGGTGAGCTCGGTGAGCTTGTCCCGCTCCGAGACGTAGATCGACTCCCCGATCACGGCCACGCCCATCGGGTTGAACAGGTCGGTGGCGACCTTCTCGTACGTGACCTGGTCCCTCGAGGTCGCGCCGGTCACGTTGTCGAGCAGGAAGACCTCGCCCGGCTCCGGGTCCTCGACCCAGCCGCCGGGGCTCACGGAGCCGGAGGTGACCACCGCGAGGCGGTCGTCGTCGGTCCAGTCGAGCCCCGAGACCATGGGCTCGAAGCCCTCGGGGCGCAGGTCGGTCAGCGTGTAGCCCGGGTACACGGAGTCGAGGCGCATGCCGTCGCCCGCCGAGTCGTCCTGGCCCTCGCAGTACTTGGTGCCGGGGGCCGTCACGCGCACGACGCCGGCCTCGGTGCTCAGCACGCTGGACGGCACGACGACGAAGTCGCTGGTGCCCGGCGTGCGCCACTCCAGCCTGAGGATGTTGTCGTTCGTGTTGTCGAAGTACTCCACGCGCAGGTCGTGGTACCCGGCGCCGAGCGCGACGGTGCTCTCCTTCGAGGACTCCCCGTGCAGGCCGTCGTGGTCGACGACGACGGCGTCGTCGATCACCAGGCGCGACCCGTCGTCGCTCGTGAGGCGGAACTCGTAGTTGCCCTCCGCCGGCACGTTCAGGTTGGCCAGCGCGTGCGCGATGAAGCGCTCGCCCATCCCGAAGTCGGCCTCGGTCGAGTAGTCGATGGTGGGCTTGAGCTGGTCGACGTTCGGCGTCTGGCCCGAGCGGAGCGTGCACAGCTCGCTGAGGTCGCGGGCCAGGTCGTAGGTCCTCAGGGTGACGCCCGGCTCCTGGGGCGGGAGGTCGTCGACCGCCGCCGTCGCGGCGGGGACCGTCCCCGCGAGCGTTACCGCTGTCAGTGCCACGGCAGTCGCGGCCGCGGCTGCCTGTCTCGTGCGGGTTCTGGTTCCACGTTGACGCATGAGTTCTCCTCGGTCGGCGTTGACCTTGCGGCTAGAACCTACGAGGACTTCTGTCGGGCGTCAAGCAAAAGTTGTCAGATGCTCAGCGTTACCGGGATGTCGCCTTCTCCCGGGTATGTGCACGGGCACGGGTAGGTGCACGACATGGGGGCGTCTGCGGGCATGGCTGCCGGCCTCCGCGCCGGCCGGGGCGTCGTCGACCCGGCCGGTGTGGAGGTCAGGAGGCCACCGACCTACAGCGCCTCAGGGCCGCCCTCCAGCAGGGCCTTGAACCCGTCCTCGTCCAGGGTCGGGATCTCCAGGGCCTCGGCCTTGGCCGCCTTGGAGCCGGCGTTCTCCCCCAGCACCACGTAGTCGGTCTTCTTCGAGACCGACCCGGAGGCCTTGCCACCCGCGGCGATGATGGCCTCCTTGGCGCCGTCGCGTGTGAAGTCCACCAGCGAGCCGGTCACCACGACCGTGAGGCCCGCCAGCGGGCCGGTGGGCTCGGTGTCGGCCTCGGCCATCGCCGCCGGGCCCGGGTGGCCCGGGGTGGCGAGCTGGACCCCGGCCGCGCGCCAGGCCGCGAGGATCCCCTGGTGCCAGTCCACCGCGAGCCACGCCTTGATCTCGGCGGCGATGACGGGGCCCACGCCCTCGACGGCCGCGAGCTCCTCCTCCGAGGCCGCCTCGATCGCGTCCACGGAACCGAACCAGCCCGCGAGGGCCCGGGCCGCGACCGGCCCGACGTGCCGGATGTTCAGCGAGACGAGCATGCGCCACAGGTCCTTGGTCTTGGCGCGCTCGAGCTCGTCGAGGAGCTTGGTGGCGTTCGCCGACGGCGCCCACTCCGGCAGGGTCTCGCCCGCCTCCTCGGCCGCGGCGCGCTGTGCCTTGCCGTAGGACAGGCGGCGGCGGAACGGCGCACGACGGCGCACCACGCCGTCGTCGTCCATCTTGGGCAGGCCCGTCTCGGCGTCCCGCACCACGGCCTCGATCGGCAGGAGCTGGTCGAGCGTGAGCGAGAACAGCTCGGCCTCGGTGACCAGCGGCGGCGTCTCGGGCACGTCGGGGTGGGTGAGCGCCGCGGCGGTCACCTCGCCGAGGGCCTCGATGTCGAGGCCGCCGCGTGACCCGATGTGCTCGACCCGTCCGCGCACCTGTGCGGGGCAGGACTCCGCGTTGGGGCAGCGCAGGTCGACGTCGGCCTCCTTCATGGGGCGCAGGGGCGTGCCGCACTCGGGGCAGTTCGCCGGCATGACGAAGTCCTCGCGCGGGTAGCCGTCGCCCGCCAGCGCCGTCACGGGCCCGAGGATCTCGGGGATGACGTCGCCGGCCTTGCGCAGCACCACGACGTCGCCGATGCGTACGCCCTTGGCCTTCACCACGTCCTGGTTGTGCAGCGTGGCCTGGCGCACCGTGGAACCGGCGACCTTGACCGGCTCCATCACGGCGTACGGGGTGGCGCGGCCGGTGCGGCCCACGCCGATCTGGATGGCGAGCAGCCGGGTGTTGACCTCCTCCGGCGGGTACTTGAAGGCGATCGCCCAGCGCGGCGCGCGGCTGGTCGAGCCCAGCTTGCGCTGCTGCTCCAGGGCGTCGACCTTGAGGACGATGCCGTCGAGCTCGTGCTCGATGTCGTGCCGGTGCTCGCGGAAGTACTCGATCATCTCGAGCGCGCCGTCCAGGCCGGGGATCACCCGGTTGTGCGGGGACACGGCGATGCCCCACCGGTCGAACAGCGTGTACGCGTCGGACTGCCGCTCCAGCTCCGTGTGCTCGCCGGCCTGCCACTGCAGGGCGCCCACCCCGTGCGCGTACATGCGCAGGTTGCGGCTCGCGGTGACCGACGGGTCCTTCTGGCGCAGCGAGCCGGCGGCCGTGTTGCGCGGGTTGGCGTACGGGTCCAGGCCCGCCGCGACGAGCTTCTCGTTGAGCACCGCGAAGTCGGCGGTGGCCATGAAGACCTCGCCGCGCACCTCGATGAGGTCCGGGTGGCCGCCCGGGTCGCCCGCGAGCTGCTGCGGGATCGACGCGATGGTGCGCACGTTCGCGGTGACGTCCTCGCCCGCGCGGCCGTCACCGCGGGTCACGCCGCGGATCAGCCGCCCCTTCTCGTACACCAGGGAGATGGCCAGCCCGTCGATCTTGACCTCGCACAGCAGGCCGGGGGTGTCCGTGCCGAGGTCACGGTGCACCTTGTCGGCCCACACCCCGAGCTCCTCGGTGCTGAAGGCGTTGTCGAGCGACAGCATGCGCTCGATGTGCTCCACGGTGGCGAACCCTGCCGTCGCGGCGCCGCCGACGCTCTGCGTGGGTGACTCCGGCGTCACCAGCGCGGGGTGCGCGGCCTCGAGGGCCTGCAGCTCGCGCATCCGCACGTCGTACTCGGCGTCCGACGACACGGGCGCGTCGTCCTCGAAGTATGCCCGCCGGTCCTCCTCGATCTGGGCGACCAGCTCCGCCCATCGGCGCTGCGCCGCCGCCTCGTCGCCTGCGTCGGCCGGTCCCGGGATGCCTGTCGTCTCGCTCACGGACACAATCATGGCTTGAACCACTGACATCCGAGCGGTGACCCGTGGGCGCCTGCGCCGAAGAGGCTGCCGACCTGGCCATTCGCCAGGATCCGCCCCCTATCGCACAGGAGCGGGTCCCGCTACCATTCGAGCAAAATGCCGCAAATCTACTGAGAGCAGGGGTCCCTTGAAGATCGCCGTCGTCGGTGCCGGGTTCGCAGGTCTCGCCACCGCGAAAACCCTCCGCGAGTTCGACCACGAGGTCACCGTCTTCGAAAAGGCGCCGGACGTCGGCGGGGTGTGGAGCGCGACCCGCCGGTACTCCGGTCTCCGGACGCAGAACAACAAGGATTCGTACGCGTTCTCGGACCTGCCGATGCCGCGCGACTACCCGGAGTGGCCCACCGGCGAGCAGGTCCAGGCCTACCTGGAGCGGTACGTCGCGAAGTTCGAGCTGCGCCCCTACCTCCGGCTCGCGACCGAGGTCGTGCGCGCCGAGCTCACCGACGCCGAGGACGGCTGGATGGTGACGGCGCGCCGCATCGGCGCCCCCGTCTCGGCGCCCGAGCGGTTCGACCACCTGGTCGTGGCCAACGGCATCTTCTCCGACCCGGTCTTCCCGCAGTACGAGGGCTACGCCGACCTGGTCCGCGCCGGCGGCAAGCTCGTGGCGTCCAGCCAGCTCAACAACCTGGAGGACGCCCGCGGCAAGAACGTCGTGGTGGTCGGCTACGGCAAGTCGGCGTGCGACGTCGCCGCCGAGATCGGCGTGGTCGCCGAGTCCACCACCGTCGTCGCCCGGCGCCTGCTGTGGAAGATGCCCAAGCGCATCGCCAACTCCCTGAACATGAAGTACCTGCTGCTGTCCCGCCTCGGCGAGGCCCTGTTCAAGTACCAGGAGCTGGACAACGGCATGGAGCGGTTCCTGCACGGCCCCGGCGACAAGGTGCGCGCGAGCATGCTCTCCAGCATCGGGTCGGTCGCGACCTGGCAGTTCAAGCTCAAGAAGCTCGGGCTCGTGCCCAAGGGCGAGTTCGCCGACATCGCCAACAGCACCGTGTCGCTGTCCACGGACGGGTTCTACGAGCAGGTCGCGAGCGGCGCGATCAAGGTGCACCGCGACACCGAGATCCAGCGCTTCGAGGCGGACGGCGACAAGCCGGTCGCGGTCCTCAGCGACGGCTCCCGGATCCCCGCCGACCTCGTCGTCTGCGGCACGGGCTTCCACCAGCGCGTGCCGTTCCTGGACGACAGCGTGGCCGCCCGTCTGCTGGACGAGGACGGCAACTACAAGCTCTACCGCCAGATCCTGCCCGACGGCGTGCCGAACCTGACCTTCGCCGGCTACAACTCGTCGCTGTTCTCGCCCCTGTCCGCCGAGGCGGGCGCGATCTGGATCGCCGCGTACCTGGGCGGCGTCGTGAACCTGCCCCCGATCGAGGAGCGGCGCAAGCACGTCGCCGAGCGCGTGGCGTGGATGGAGCAGCGCACGGGCGGCAAGCACGCCCGCGGCACCAACGTCATCCCGTTCTCGATGCACCAGATCGACGAGACCCTGGACGAGGCCGGCGTGAACATCAGCCCGCGCGCCCAGGCGATCCAGTGGCTCCTGCCGATCGACCCGTCCGTCTACAAGAACGTGGTGCCGCGCCTGAAGGAGCGGATCCGCGCCCAGGCACCCAAGGACCGCGTCGGCTCGGACTCGTCCGTGAGCTGACGACCACCTCCACCCTCAGGCCGTCCTTCTGCGACACAGTCAGGACGCACCTCGGGCCCGGCCGGGAGATCCGGCCGGGCCCGAGGTGTGTCCGGCAGTGGTCAGGCGGCGTCGGACGCCCGGCCCGGCGCCGTCAGACGGTCAGCGGGGACGTGAACCGCACCGGCAGGCTGCGCGGGTAGCGCGACCACGGTGAGACCGACATCTTGATCGAGTCGTACGCCACCGTCAGCTCCATGTCGAGGATGCGGCGCAGCAGGGTGTCCACGGCGATCCGGCCGATGAGCGGGCCGATGCGGTGGGCCGGGCAGGAGTGCGCGCCCGCACCCCACGTGAGGTGGAACCGGCTGCCCAGCTCCTCCCACGGGTCGTCCGTGCGGATGGCCCGGTCGGCGTTCGCCGCCGCCACTGCGGGGACGAGGGCGTCGCCGAGCGCGATCCGGCGTCCGCCCAGCTCGCAGTCCTGCCGGGCGAACCGGGGCAGCACGTGCGGCGCCGGCGGATGACGCCGGGACACCTCGTCCAGCGCGTCGTCGAGGTCGAGCCGGCCGCGGCGCACGCGGGCCGCGAACGCCGGGTCGGTCAGGATCATGTGCAGTGTGCTCGCGATCCAGGCGATCTCGGCGTCGTGGCCCAGGCTGAACATCACGCCGATCGAGGCCATGACCTCGACGTCGTTCGCGTGGTTCGGGTGGTTCACCAGGGCCGTGGTGAGGTCCTCGCCGGGCTCGGCCCGGTGCGTCGCCACGAGCACCGCGAGCAGCGACTCCTGCTCCATCGCCGCGGCCCGCGCCTTCTCCTTGCCGGCGTAGAGGGCCTCGGTGAGCTCGTGCATCTTGTTCCCGTCGGACAGGCTCATGCCGAACATCTCGGTCATGACCATGACGGGGACCGCCACCGCGTAGTCCTTCACCAGGTCCGCCTCGCCGCGCGGCATGAGGCGGTCGATGATCGCCTCGCACGTCACAGCGACCGTACGGGCCAGGCGCTTCTCGTCGACGCCGCCGAGGGCGTCGTCGAGCGGGGCGCGCAGCCGGCGCTGCTGCATCCCGTCCAGGAAGTACGCGTTCTCGCGGGGGGCGAGCGCGGCGAACACGCCCGAGTCCGCGGGCAGGGAGCGCTCCTGGACGTACCGCCAGTTGCGCGAGTTGCGCGAGAACAGCAGCTCGTTGCGCATCACGCTGCTCGCCTCGTCGTACCCGAGGACGAGCCAGGCGGGCACACCCGGCTCCAGGTCCATGGGGGCCACCGGGCCCCATTCGTCCCGCAGCCGCTCGTAGAGCTTGTGCGGGTCGCGCGCGGTCGTGATGTCCGACAGCTGCATCCGGTCCGGAATGTCTTCCAGCCGCCGATGCAGTCTGTTGGCCAACGTCACGCGTTGACCTTCTGGAAGACCGGGAAGGTCATCGCGTGCTCGACCAGGGTGATGAGGGTCAGCACGGCCGACTGCCGGTCCCGCGCGTCGCACTCGACGATGGGCGTCTCCGGCAGCAGGTCCAGCGCCGCGCGGACCCGCTCCAGCGGGTAGTCCGGCGAGTCCGGGAACTGGTTGACGACCACCGCGAACGGGATCTTTGTGCGCAGCTCCAGCTGGTCCAGGACCTCGAAGCTGTCCTCGAGGTGCCGGGTGTCGATCATGACGAGGGCGCCGACGGCGCCGTCCGCCAGACCGGACCACAGGTCCCAGAAGCGGCGCTGGCCCGGGGTGCCGAACAGGTAGAGCGCGATGTCCTCGGTCACGGTGATGCGACCGAAGTCCATCGCGACCGTCGTCGTCTCCTTGTTCGGCTGCCCCGGGTCGATACCCACGCTCGCCGTCGTGATGCGTTCCTCGGTACGCAGCGGTTCGATCTCGCTGACCGCACCGATCAGCGTCGTCTTGCCCACCCCGAAGGCACCCACGACAAGGATCTTGACCGACCGTGCCACGGTCGGCGCAAGGTGCTGTCCGGGCACGGTGCGGTCAGAGCTTGCGGAGTCCATCGAGAATCTTCTCCAGGATGTCCTTGCCGGGCAGGACGTGCGCTTGATGGTTGGAACGAATCGTCAGGTTCCCCGCGTCGACCAGGTCGGAGACCATGACCGCCACGAGGCTCACCGGTAGCTGCAGGTACGCCGCCACCTCGGCCAGCGCGAGCGTGCCGTGGCACAGCTGCACCAGCTCACGCTCCAGCCGGCCCGCCGTCGAGAGCACAGGCCGGCTCTCGACGGCGCGCACGAGCGTCTCCGGTCGCAGCGTGTTGCGCGACGGGTGTGCACGTCCCGAGGTGAGCACGTACGAGCGCACCGGGTGATCGCGGTACTCCTCGGAGTCCATCCCCTCGCCCCCTGTTGGTCGATCAGGTATCGGTCGAGCTGGTGGTGCTTGGAACGACCGGGCCGCGGTGGGCCCGGGTACTGCTTTCCATGACGACGCCGGAGGCGGGATCAGCTGTTGATCCGCTCCGTGCCCAGCGTGCGCTCCCCGATCATGAGCACCTGGGCCTGCATCTGCTGGGCAATCAGCGCCGGGTCGATCACCGTGTCCGTGACGACCGCCAGGCGGGAGCCGTCGCCAGCCCCCCGGACGAACAGGAAGCCGCCGTCGTACTCCACCATCACCTGGCGAATGGTGTCGCTGTTCCCGAACTCCCTCGCCATCCCGATACCCAGCGCCGCCAGTCCGGCGCAAGCCGCCGAGACCTTGTCGGCCACGTCGAGCGGGGTCTGGTCGGTCCGAACCTTCATCAGCCCGTCGGAGGTGAGCACCACTACATGCTTGACCCCCCGTACACCACTGATGAGCTCGAGCATCCAGCTGTTGCCGTCGGTGCTCGTCATGCCGTCGGCCTGCGTAGTCATCGGTCCTCCGAAGTTCCGCCGGCACCAGCCGGCGGTTCGCTGCTGTCTGGTGAGTCCCCGAACCGCGCCTCGCTCGAGCTGAAGAAGGCGCCCATCCACTCACCGGCCTCCTCGGCCGTCTGGGCGGGACCGGCGTCCTCGGTACGAGGCTCCGGCCTGGGCTCGGCCCGGTCGGTGGGCACGTCAGCCTCTCCACGGCGTGACCGCCGCTGCGGGAGCGCAGCCGGCTCGGGGAACTCGTCATCCTCAGGGCGGGCTCGCCCAGGGCGTAGGGGAAGCTCACCGGGGGCCTTCACGTGAGCACCGGCCACGGGCGTCTCCTCCTCGTCCTCGACCACGTCGCCGGGCACGCTCAGCGGCTCGACGGGTAGCACGGTCGCGGCGTCGGGCGCCGCAGGGGCTGGCCACTCGTCGTCCTCGGCGGGCTTCGCCGTGGGCAGCTCGCGCGGGAGCGGTGCCTCCACGACGGCGGTGGCAGCTCGGCTCGACGCGAGCGCCGCGACGCCGGTGGACGGGACGTTGGCGCTCGGCAGCGTGGCGGCGGGTGTGAGCATGCCCGACGGCACCACGGCCTCGGTGAGCTCGGCCGGGATCATGACGATCGCGCGGAGGCCGCCGTAGACGGACTCGGTGACGTCCACGCGGAAGCCGTGACGGCGGGCGTAGGTGCCGACCACCGCGAGGCCCGTCTGCGGGATCTCGCCCAGCTCGGTGATGCTGATCTCGCGCTTGCCGGAGGCGATGTCGCGCGCCTGCTCGAGCTGCTTGAGGTCGAGGCCCACACCGCAGTCGTCGATCTCGACGACCGCGCCGCGCTGCACCTGGCGCAGGGCGACGAGCACCTGCGTGGTGGGCGGCGAGGACTGCGTGGCGTTGGACAGCAGCTCGGCCACGAGGTGGATGAGCGGTTCGACGATGCGCGCCGAGACGGCGACGCCGGGGTCGCCCGACACCTCGACCCGGTGGAACGCGGTGATGCGGCTGGCAGCACCCTTGACGACGTCGGGCAGCGGGAGCGGCTCGCTCCACTGCTGGCCCGGCCACTCGCCGCACAGGGCCGCGAGGCTCTGGGCCTGGCGGGCCTGCTGGGCCGCCGCGTGGTCGACGCGCATGGAGGTCTGCAGGATGTCCGCGTCGGTGGGGTGGCGCTGCACCATGCGCGCCGCCTCCTCCTGGATGCGGTGCGCGGCGGCCTGGACCTTGCGGCTCAGTGCCACGACGGCGACCTGGACCGCGTCGCGGCGGGCGACCCGCTCCTCCTGGACGCGGGCGAGCATGCCGGCCGCCTCGTCCAGGCGCGCCTGGGCCCGGGCGTCGCCCGGGAGGTGCGGGAGCGGCGGAGCGGGCTCGCTGTCGAGGAACGCGGGCAGCTGCTCCTTCGCCAGGGCGTCGAGGGCCGCGGAGGCGGCGTCGGCGCGCTCCTCGGCCCGGCGGTACGCGAGGAGCAGGTCCTCGTGCGAGGCGAGGTCGTCACGGGAGGACCGCGCGGCGATCAGCGCGGCGGCCACGGCGAGCCCGACGGCAGCGATGCCGACGAGCCAGGCGGGCCACGTGGAGCTGGCGCCGGTGGCGGTGAACAGGACGGGTGCCACGAGGACGTAGGCGAGCACACCGGCGACGCACACCCAGGGCGCGACCTGGCGCAGCCTGCTGGGCGGAGGAGAAGAAGACATCGAGCTCACCGAGCCGATCCCCCTAGTAGTTGTGTCGTCAGAGTTCGGGTGGTCCGGACAGGGCGGATACCGCGACCTGGACCTCGAACTCGGCTGAAGGGGGCGAACAACCCCCTGGAGTGCAGTTTCTACCACAGGGCGTCCCACCCGTGGAAGGGCACGGCCGTGGTGCGAAGTGCGAAAATATGTGCCAGTGAGGAATGGGGAGAGCCCGTGGCCGGGTAGCCCCCCAAATCAGCAAAAAACGGGCGCGGAGGGTTCAGGCGGACGGCAAGCGGGCCCGACGTCGGCGGCGGCCGCGACCGGCCGCGTAGGGTGCTCACCATGAGCGCCGAGCCCACCCAGACCGCCCCCCGAACCGCTCTCCCGACGACCCCCCTCGACCCCGCGACCGACCCGTTCGCCTGGCTCGAGGACGTCGAGGGCGACACCGCCCTGGACTGGGTCCGCGAGCGCAACGCGCACAGCGCCGCCGTGCTCGGCGGCGACCTGTTCACGACGGTCGAGGGCGAGGTCCGCGAGGTCCTCGACTCGGACGACAAGATCCCGCACGTCTCGAAGGTGGGCGAGCACTACTACAACTTCTGGCAGGACGCCGAGCACCAGCGCGGCCTGTGGCGCCGCACCACCCTCGACTCCTACCGCACCGACGACCCGGAGTGGGAGGTCGTGCTCGACCTCGACGCGCTCGGCGAGCAGGAGGGCGAGAGCTGGGTCTGGCACGGCGCGAGCGTCCTGCGGCCGACGCCGGAGCAGCTCGCGGCGGGCGAGCCCCGCCGGCACGCGCTCGTCGATCTGTCGCCCGGCGGCTCCGACTCGGACGTCACGCGCGAGTTCGACCTGGTCGACAAGCGGTTCGTGCCGCAGGACGAGGGCGGGTTCGTGCGCGACCAGGCCAAGGGCGGGCTGTCCTGGGTCGACGCGGACACGGTCTACGTGTTCACCGACTTCGGCGCCGGCACCATGACGCCGTCGGGCTACCCGCGGCAGGTGAAGCGGTGGCGGCGCGGCACGCCGCTGGCCGAGGCGACCCTCGTCTACGAGGGCACCGAGCAGGACATGTACATCAGCGCGTCCCGATCGCACACGCCGGGCTTCGAGCGCGACCTGGTGCACCGCGCGCTGCGCTTCTACGCCAACGAGACGTACCTGGCCACCGGCGTCGGCACGGACGAGCAGACCCTCACGAAGATCGACGTCCCGGACTCGGCGAACGTGGGCCTGCACCGTGAGTGGATGCTGGTGCGGCTGCGCGACGACTGGACGCCGGCCGGCACGACGTACCGCGCCGGCTCCCTGCTGGCCGCGCCGTTCGACGCCTTCATGGCCGGTTCCCGCGACCTGACGGTCCTCTTCGAGCCGACGCCGACGACGTCGCTCGCCGGGACCACCTGGACGCGCCACCACCTCGTGGTCAACGTGCTCGACGACGTGAAGAACCTGCTGCACGTGCTGACGCCGCCCGAGGACCCGGCCGCCGGGACCGCCTGGGTGCGCTCCGACCTGCCCGTGGGCGGCGAGCTGCTCACGGTGGGCGTCGGCGCGGTGGACGTCGTCGACTCCGACGACGTCTGGGTGGTGACCACGGGCTACCTGACGCCGTCGACGCTGGGCCTGACCACCGTGGGCGCGGCGCAGGACGTGCCGGAGGTGCTGAAGTCCGCGCCGTCGTACTTCGAGGCGGCGGGCCTGGAGGTGCGCCAGGAGTTCACGGTGTCGGACGACGGCACGCGCGTCCCGTACTTCGTCGTCGGCCGGGCGGACCTCGTGTCCGGGCAGGCCGGTCCCGCGCCCACGCTGCTGTGGGGCTACGGCGGGTTCGAGCACGCGATCCTGCCGGGGTACTCGGGCACGATCGGGCGGGCGTGGCTGGACCGCGGCGGGGTGTACGCCGTGGCGAACATCCGCGGCGGCGGCGAGTACGGCCCGGCCTGGCACCAGGCGGCGTTGAAGGCCGACCGGCACCGGGCCTACGAGGACTTCGCGGCCGTGGCGCGCGACCTCGTCGCGCGGGGCGTCACCGTGCCGGGGCGACTGGGCATGGAGGGCCGCTCCAACGGCGGGCTGCTGGCGGGCAACATGCTCACGCAGTACCCGGAGCTGTTCGGCGCGATCATCGTGGGCGTCCCGCTGCTGGACATGAAGCGGTACTCGCACCTGCTGGCGGGCGCCTCCTGGATGGCCGAGTACGGCGACCCGGACACAGCCGACTGGGAGTTCGTGCGGACGTTCTCGCCGTACCACCTGTTCGACGCCGCGCGGGAGTACCCGCCGGTGCTGTTCACGACGTCGACCAAGGACGACCGGGTGCACCCGGGCCACGCCCGCAAGATGGCGGCACTCATGCTGGCCGCGGGCAAGGACGTGACGTACTACGAGAACATCGAGGGCGGCCACGGCGGCGCGGCGAACAACGCGCAGGCGGCGTACATGGCGGCGACGCACTGGACGTTCCTGTGGAACCGCCTGGCCGGCTGACTCACCCGTCGGCCTTCGCCGAGTCAGCGTGGTGGTCGGTCCACCCCGCTGACTCGGCAGACCGGCCATGTCGAGTCAGCGGGGTGGTCCGGCTGGGTGTCGTCGTCGGTCGACCAGCGACTGACGCAGGGTGACATCGAGTGCCTCCTGGTCGAGCACGTCGGTCCACGAGAGGTCGACGATCCACCATCCGGCCTCCGTGAGCGACTGTGTTCGCGCCGACTGCTCCGTCCTGCGGGTATCCGGGTCGCCGAACTCCCCGCCGGAGAACTTCACCGCACCACTGAACTCGAAGCCGATCCTGAGATCGGTCCAGCCGGCGTCCACCCAGCAGACGCCGCGCCGCGTCGTGACGGGGATCTGTGTCGCCAACCCCTGGGGCCGGAGGCGCCGCGCCGCCTGGTGGACCAGCACCTCACCGGGCGAGGCGCACCCGGGGTCGACGGCCTCGACGACGGCTCGCGCCGTCACGATGCCCCGCGCTCCGCCCGACGTGCGGAGGATCTCGCCGACCACGACCGGGTCGGCCCCGAGGCGGAACGCGGAGGTCACCAGCACGACCCCGCTGTCGAACCGCAGCAGGCGGGCGCAGTCCACGGCCGTCCGCTCCAGCGTGGTCACGGGTACCTGCCCGACGGCGGTCCGGTAGCGGCGATCCAGCCTGGACCAGTGCTTGCGCACGTCGTCGGCCTTCGCACGAGCGATATGAGGCTTGCCGGCGTAGGTGACGTGAACCGTGTCGGGGACGTCGAAGAGCCAGCACCCGTGCAGCAGCGCAGCCGTCGTGTGGCTGAAGCACAGGTTCGTGCCCGAGGCCTCGACCACCCCGCGCACCCGGCGCAGGGCCCTGGTCTCGCGGTCAGGGGCGGTCAGCCCGGTCGGGGCGTGCGGGAGCATGTAGACGCCACGTCGGAGCCGCTCGATCCGCCCCGCCCGGGCGTCCTCGGCCAGCACCCTGCGCTCCTCGCGCCGGTAGAGCAGCGCGTCAGGTACCGCCGGGGCCTTCTCGCGATCCGCCGAGAACAACCGCGAGGTCGGATCGGTCCCGTCCCGCTGGGCTCGCTGCCAGTCGGCGATGCGCTCCAGGGCGCGGGTCAGGTCAGCAGAAAGCTTCACCGGCCCATCATCGCCAGCTTTCACCAGCAATGCTGATCATCGATCATCAACCTGTGGACAGTCACTCGACCACGTCGGCGAACAGGTCTACCCCACTACTGACTCGGCATCCGCGGGGTGTCGAGTCAGCGGGGTGGTCCGACCAACTGGCTGACTCGGCATCCGCGGGGTGTCGAGTCAGCGGGTTGGTCCGACCAACTGGCTGACTCGGCGAACCGGGATGCCGAGTCAGTCGGCCGGGGTCGACAGCCGGTGGTCAGGCCTCCGCCTTCTCCGCCAGGGCCTCCGCTACCCGGCCCAGGTTGGCCAGCTCCGTGCGGTGCGCGTCCGTCGAGCCGAGCTGACGACGCGGCGCGGCCAGCAGCGTGACGTCGGCGAGCTGCGCGGCGGGCAACCCGATCCGGCGCCACGGCACCCCCACCACGTCGGCGAGCTCGCCGAGCGCCGGCCCTGCGCACTGCGAGACCTGCGCGGGCGGCAGCCCCGCCCACAGCCCGGTGCCGCGCTCCACGGCGCGGGCGATCAGCTCCCAGGCCTTCTCGTTCCAGCCGCCCGGACCCACCTCGGCCAGGTCGAGCCCCAGCGCGTCCGCCCCGGCGAGCACCACGGGCGGCACCCCCACCCAGGTGCTGCCGAGGTGCACCACGGAGCGCGCGCCGGCGTCGCGCACGGCCGCGAGCACCGGCTCCAGCCCGCCGACGATCCCCGGGCCGTCCACCGCCCGCAGCCGGGAGAACCCGGAGAACGTGGGCAGCACGCCCGCATGCACCTGGCCGAGCAGCGGTTCCGCGACCTGCACGGTCACCTCGGCGCCGGGCACCTGGGCCACGACGTCGGCCACCAGCGTACGCACGCCGTCCGCGAGGGCGAGAGCCAGGTCGGCGCGGGCCCCGCTGTCCGCCAGGACGCGGTCCCCGCGGGCCGACCAGAGCTGGGCCGCCAGGGTCCACGGCCCCAGCACCTCGACCGTGAGCGCGCCCGTGTGGCCGTGCGCCGCGATCGCGAGCGCGCCGAGGTCCTCGCGCCAGAACGCCTCCGACCGCCGGGCGTCCGCGCCGGGGCGCTCCGTGAGCTTCCACCCGTGCGGGCCGACCTCGACGGGCATCTCGGTCAGCAGCGCCGACGTGCGCCCCAGGGAGTCCGCGCCCGGTCCGCGCTGCGTCAGCTGTGTCAGGAACAGCACCGCGTCGACGCCCGTCGGGAGCTCCGCGAGCTCGCCCAGTGCCGTCTGCTGCGCCTCGAGCACATCGCGCTCGCCGCCGGGCCAGGGCCCGTGCCCGCTCACCGCAGTCATCGGCTCTCCTCGTTCAGGGGTGGTCCCCGCGTCGTCCGACGCCGGGCCGCGGCCGGGGGCGCGTCGCCGCGCCGCCGTCCCGCCGTGGTTCTGATTCTCCCGGACGAGGCGACGTGGGCGGTACCACCAGGGCGCGGCCCCCGGGCGGAGACCCGGCTGCTACCTCGCCGCGGCCGCGCGCCAGGCGCGCGAGACGGTCGCCTGACCCAGCACCCGCGAGCCGCGGTACACCACCACCGACTGCCCCGCCGCGACCCCGCGCAGCGGGGCGCCGGTCAGCTCGATCTCCAGCGCCGGGCCGGGCATGTCCGGCAGGTCCCCGGCCGCGCGCACCCGCGCCGGTACCGGCGCCCCGTGGGCGCGGACCTGCACCTCGGCGTCGAACCACCCGTCCGGCTCGTGCTCCAGCACGCCGTCGAACCACAGGGCCTTCTCCCCCGCGATGCGGTCCACGCTCAACAGCTCCGCCGGACCCACGACCACGGTGTTCGTCGCGGGCTGCACGTCCACGACGTACCGCGCCTTGCCGTCGGCCGCCGGACGGCCCAGCCCGAGACCCTTGCGCTGGCCCACCGTGAACGCGTAGGCGCCGTCGTGCTCGCCCACCACCTCGCCGTCGACGTCCACCACCTCGCCCGGGCGCGACCCCAGGCGGGACTGCAGGAAGCCGCGGGTGTCGCCGTCGGCCACGAAGCAGATGTCGTAGGAGTCGGGCTTGGCGGAGACCGACAGGCCGCGCCGGGCGGCCTCGGCCCGCACCTCGTCCTTGGACGCGAAGCCGCCGAGCGGGAACATGGCCCGCGCCAGCCGCTCGGGGCCGGCAACGGCCAGCACGTACGACTGGTCCTTGGCGTCGTTCGGCGAGCGGTGCAGCTCGCGCACGGTGCGCGGGCCGTGCGCGCCCGGGACCTCCCGGGTGACGATCTGCGCGTAGTGGCCCGTGGCGACGGCGTCGAACCCGAGGGCCGTCGCCTTGTCCAGGAGGGCCTCGAACTTGATGTGCTCGTTGCAGCGCACGCACGGGTTGGGGGTGCGGCCCGCCTCGTACTCCGAGAGGAAGTCGGCCACGACCGTGTCCTCGAACCGCTCGGACAGGTCCCACACGTAGTACGGGATGCCGAGCACGTCGGCGGCGCGACGGGCGTCGCCCGCGTCCTCGATGGAGCAGCAGCCGCGCGAGCCCGTGCGGAACTGGTCCCGGTTGCGGGACAGCGCCATGTGCACGCCCACGACGTCGTGCCCCGCCTCGACGGCGAGCGCGGCAGCGACCGCGGAGTCCACGCCGCCCGACATGGCGGCCAGCACCCTCACGACGCGCCGCCCAGCGCGCGGCCCGACACCAGGCCCGCGGCCTGCGCCCGGGCGACGACCTGCGGCAGCGCGGTCACGAGCCGGTCGACGTCGGCCTCGGTGGACGTCGCCCCGAGCGTGAAGCGCAGCGCGCCGCGGGCCTCGGCCTCGGGCACGCCCATCGCGAGCAGCACGTGGGACGGCTGCGGCACGCCCGCCTGGCAGGCCGAGCCGGTGGACGCCTGCACGCCCGCGGAGTCCAGCAGGTAGAGCAGTGAGTCGCCCTCCGCGCCGGGGAACGTGAAGTGCGCGTTCCCGGGCAGCCGGTCGCCCGACGCCGGTTCCGGGCCGCGCAGCACCGCGGACGGCGCGGCGACGCTCACCCGGGCGACGAGCGCGTCCCGCAGCGCACGCAGGCGCGCGGCACGCTGGGGCAGGCACTCGACGGCGTGGCGCGCGGCGACGCCGAAGGCCGCGATCGAGGCGGCGTCGAGCGTGCCGGAGCGCACGCCGCGCTCCTGGCCGCCGCCGTGCAGCACGGCGTCGAGCGCGAGGTCACGCCGCGCCAGCAGGGCGCCCACGCCGACGGGGCCGCCCAGCTTGTGGGCCGAGACCGTCATGGCGTCCACGCCGGACTCCGCGAAGTCCACCTCCGTCTGGCCGACCGCCTGTACCGCGTCGGTGTGCACCGGGATGCCGTAGGGGCGCGCGGCGCGCACCACGTCGCGGACCGGCTGGAGCGTGCCCACCTCGTTGTTGGCCCACATGACGCTGATCAGCGCCGTCTCGGCGGCGTGGGCGGCGAGCTCGGCGCGCAGGGCGTCGAGGTCGAGCCGGCCCTCGGCGTCGACGGGCAGCAGCACGATCTCCGCGCCCGCGTGGCCCGCCAGCCAGAACGCGGGGTCGAGCACGGCGTGGTGCTCGACTGCGGAGACCAGCACGCGGGTGCGGCGCGTGTCCTGCGCGCGGCGCCCCCAGAAGATGCCCTTGATCGCCAGGTTGTCCGACTCGGTGCCGCCCGACGTGAAGATGACCTCGCTGGGCCGCGCGCCCAGGGCCTTCGCCAGCGTCTCCCGCGCCTCCTCGACCGCGCGCCGGGACGTGCGGCCCGCCGAGTGCAGCGACGACGCGTTGCCCGTGCGCTGCGCCTCGGCGACGTACGCCGCGAGCGCCGCGGCCGACATCGGCGTGGTCGCGGCATGGTCGAGGTACGCCGCGTCGGGCTCGCGGGTGGGCTCACCGTGCGCGCCGCTCGCCGTCAGGGGCGTGCGCACCGGGCCAGGGGGCGGAGTGGTCACGATCATCAAGTCTACGAACGCATCCGGGCCGGGAACGCTTCCCGGGGTGTGAGCCGCGCGATGCTCACGCCGGGCCTGATCCCCGCAGGACCGGGCTCACGCGGGTCCCACGCCGGCCTCATTCCCTGGGGAACACGTGCGAGAGGTCCGTCTCCCAGCGCTCCAGGGCACCGGCGGGGAGCTGCCAGACGTACTCGTTCTTGAGCTTGCCGCTGTCCGTGGCGAACGGTCCGGCGCGGTGGGCGTAGAACGCGATGGTGGGCAGCGTGCCCTCCGGGGCGGTGCGGACGCCGTTGTGGAAGTCCCCGTTGCGGCGCCGCAGCTCGTCGACGACGAAGACCCGCAGCCGGTCCTGGTCCAGGGCGGCCGCCTCGGTCGCGCTCGCGGTGAGCTGGAGCGCGATGTGGAGCTGCCGGTCGCCGCGGGCGTCCTCGTAGCTGATCAGGCGGTGGTTCTCGACCGCCTCCAGGAGCTCGGGGTCGCTGTGCACCACGTCGCGCAGCGCGTCCGGCCCGATCACGGCGCCGTTGTAGTCGACGGACAGGTCGGAGCGCCCGTAGTGGAACAGCAGCGGCAGGTCCAGGAACTTCTCGGCCACGACCTCGTGGTGGCCGAGCTCCTTGAGCACCGGCAGCACGTCGCGCACGCGCATGACGTGGCCGCGGTCGTGGATGTTGTACCGGACGCGGGGGTTGATGTTGCGGTCGCGCGCGATGGTGACGACGAGCTCGCCGTCGTCGTTGGTCTCCAGGAGGTAGTCGAACGGGTTGAACTGGAAGATCATCGGGAGCACGCCGTACTCGCCGGTCCTGGTCAGCCGCGCGGACAGACGGGGGTCCGCGCTGATGGCGCGGCGCAGGGCGACGGTGAAGTCGGTCTCGATGCTGAGGTTGATCTCCAGGTCGCTCGCCCCGTAGGAGCCGAAGACGCTGTGGGCGTACCTCAGGATGTGCGAGCGCATGTTCTCGCTGATGCCCTCGCCGCCGAACGCGGCCACGATGTCGTACTCGGCCCAGTCCAGCCGGTCGTCCTCGAACAGGGACTTCAGGAACGGCGGGTAGCTGGTGATGATGTACGTGTAGTCGGTCCCGAACTCCTGCATCGTGGCGATGATCTTGTCCTTGTCGGGGCCGCAGGACTTGATCATCGTGACCTCGGTGAGCGAGGCCGTGACGTTCATGCCCGTGGCCCAGGCCCCGAGCGAGAACGCGTTCAGCACGAACGGCTTCTTGCGCAGGGTCGACGCCGTCCGCGCGAAGCCGACCTGGAGGAGCTGGCGGGTTGCCGCGCGCTCCTCGCTGCCGCGCACCCAGCTCGTGGGCGTCCCGGAGCTCCCGGACGACTCGTCGACCACGACGCCGCGGCGCGGCAGCGCTCCCCCGATGCACCGCTCGGGGATGCTCCACCGCTTGACGTAGGACTCCTTATCCATCTCCGGGATGCCCCGGAACGTCTCGGCCAGCGAGCCCGTGAAGCGCAGGCGGCCGTCGCGGCCGTGCTCCGCGAGGAACGCGCGGTAGGCGGGCACCTGCCGCGCCGCCAGGTCGAACGTGCGCCAGGCGCGCAGCCGGCCGAGCCACCAGCGCAGCGGCTCGATGCCGGGCCCGAGCAGCAGCTTGTGCGTGTGCACGCTGTAGGTGAGCGGGCGCACGACGGCGTCCACCAGGCCGACGAGCGAGAACGCGAGCAGGCGCCTCATGCGGTGGCTCCGATCAGCATCGAGGTGGCCGGACGGCGGTGCGCCACCGGCGGGGTCTTGCTGTAGCCGAACCGGAACAGCATCCAGGCCATCCGGTCGCCGCTCTCGTCGGCGGCCACCTCCCGCGCGAAGGCCTCGTGCGAGCCGGGGTTGGTGATCACCGTGCCGAACGGGTGGAGCCGCACGCCGTGCGCGGTGAGCTCCAGCCAGAGGCGCATGAAGGTGCGGCCCGCCTCGATGTGGTCGGCCGGCCGCGCGAACGGGCCCTCCAGCCAGCCGAGCTGCCGCACCCCCCGCATGGTGTTCAGGTACATCGCGCGGATCGCCCCGCCGACGACCGGCGCGTCCCACAGGCCGCGGTGGCCCATGGCGAACCGCAGCAGGCCGCCGGGCATGAGCATGGCCTCGGCGCTCAGGCCGTCGGCCCGGTCGCGGGCGTCGTCCTTGCTGAAGCGCAGCCAGGTCATGATCTCCTCGTAGACGGCGTCGTTGCGCAGGTCGGAGAACAGTGTGGCCTGGTTGATGTGCACCAGCCGCCGCACGACGGCGCGGTCGGCGGTCGTGCGGAACGTGTGGCCGGCGGCGCTCGCCACCTCGGTCGCGGCGGCCACGACGTCGTCGGGCACCAGCCGGGCGTCGTACGGGCGGCGCGACGTCTGGCGGGACCGGAACAGGTCGAGCCGGGCGCGGGCGTCGTCCGACACGGGGCGCGGGACCAGCCGCACCGTGCCCAGGTGGTGCAGGCGGTCGGTGCCGCCGAAGTCCATCTCGCCATGGTCGAGGGTCTCCTCGACCCCGTACCCGAGCCCCTCGGCCACCGTGCGGAGCGACTCCAGGAACACGCCGGCGCAGACGTGCCCGAAGGGGATGCCGAACGACTCGGCGGGCAGCCCGAGGTCGAGGTCGTAGTAGAGCTCGGCGGTGGCCTCGTCGACGGGCCGCAGCTTGATGGGCTGCGAGTTGTGCGGGGACGGGTAGTGGCGGGCGTCCTGGACGATGCTCAGCCACGGCTCGGTGTGCGACACGACCGCAACCTAGCGCGAGCAGGGGACATACCGACCGGCAAGATGTCGAACCGTTATGCGCCCCCGACCGCTGAGTGCGGGATGTTCGCCCTTTCCGACGGTCCGGAAGGGCGAACATCCCGCACTCAGCGGTCGTGGTCAGCGGATGGTCAGCGGATGGTCAGTGGCGGTCGCGGTAGACCTGGACCACCGTGGGGCGCGGGCCGCGGAAGTCGCCGGCCTCCGGGGTGGCGCCCGCGGCGACATAGTCCGGGAAGAACGAGTCCGGCGCCTCGAAGCTGCCGTTCTCGCCCGGGTGCTGCACGTTCACGTAGACCATGCCGTCGCGGGAGTCGACGAGCGGCCCGCAGGTCTCCGCGCCCGCGGGCACCGAGAGGAACTGTTGGACGTGTCCGCGCTCGCGACCGGCGACCGGCACCTTGAACAGGCCGTCGCACTTCGCGATCGCCGACGAGCTGGGCTGCCCGTCCGTCGAGATCCAGAGGTTGCCCTCGGCGTCGAACGCCAGGTTGTCGGGGCACGAGATGGGCGAGACCCGGTCCTTCGGGTAGCCCGAGAAGTACGTGCCCTCGACGGCGGGGTCGCCGGCCACGAGCAGCAGGTTCCAGGTGAACCGGGTCGAGGTCTGGTCGCCCGACGGGATGATCTCGACCACGTGGCCGTCGCGGTTGCCGTTGGTGGTCACACCGTTCACGACCTTGCGGTCGCGCGGGTTGGCCTCGGTGGCACCCTCGGTCGCGTTGCCCGGGGTGCGGCCCGAGTTGTTGGTGCAGGCCACGTAGATGCGGCCCGTGACCGGGCTGATCTCGACGTCCTCCGGGCGGTCCATCTTGGTGGCGCCCACCTTGTCGGCGGCCAGGCGCGTGTAGATCAGCACCTCCTCGACCGACATGCCGGGAACCTTGCTGCGGCCGTCCTGGACGAGCGGGAGCCACTCGCCGGTGCCGTCGAACGCGCCGTCGGCCGGGACCGCGCCCGAGCCGTCGATCTGGGCGGCCGGCGAGTCGCCGGTGAACTTGGCGACGAACAGGTCGCCCTCCGACAGGAGCGTCTTGTTGTGGGTGCGCGCCCAGCGGGAGTCGCCCTTGGCCACGCGCTCCTTGGAGACGAACTTGTAGACGTAGTCGAACGCCTGGTCGTCGCCCATGTACGCGACGGCGTGGCCCTTGCGGGACAGCGTGACGTTGGCGCCCTCGTGCTTGAACCGGCCCATCGCGGTGTGCTTGACGGGCTTGGCGGTCGGGTCGTACGGGTCGAGCTCGACGATCCAGCCGAAGCGGTTGGACTCGTTCTCGTAGCCCGCGGACTGCGCGAAGCGCGGCTCGTCGGCCTCCCAGCCGTAGCTGGTGGAGGCACCGATGCCGTAGCGGGCGTCGGCGGTCGGGTTGACCCCCGCGGCCACGAAGTAGCCGTTGAAGTTCTCCTCGCCCGACAGGACGGTGCCCCACGGCGTGGTGCCGCCGGCGCAGTTGTTCATGGTGCCCAGCACGCGCCGGCCCGTGCGGTCCGCGGCGGTCTTGAGCAGGTCCGAGCCGGCGGCCGGGCCGTCGAGCACGAACTCGGTGTCCAGGTGGATGCGGCGGTTGAGCACGCTGATGCGCTGGTAGTCCCACGGCTTGCCCGTGCCGCGGCGGCGCACCTCGACGACGGCCATGCCGTGCGCCGCCCGCTCGATCGCGCGCGAGTAGGCGTTCTTGGTGCGGCTCCCGTCCGCGGCGATGTCCCAGTACTTCTCGGTGGGCGGGAACATGATCTCGGGGTTGGTGTACTCCAGGTTGGAGACCAGGATCCCGCGCGTCCCGCGGTGCTTCTCGCCGGGACGGATCGGCAGGATGTCGAGGTAGTCGCAGTTGTAGCCGAACTGCTTGGCCTGCTGCTCCGGCGACTGGTTGTTCGGGTCGAACGTGCGGCCGCCCGGCAGGATCGGGTCGCCCCAGCGGATGATCGGGTTCCAGGTGTAGCCCTCGGGAACCACCAGCGCGTCGACGTCGACGGGCTGCGGGTCGATGGCGCCGAAGGAGAGACCCTGGCTGTGTCCGGCTCCGGGGAACCGGCCCTCGGGCAGCGTGGCGGCGGCGGCCGACGGCGCGGCCGCGCCCTGCGCGCCGATCACCACGGCGCCGGCGGCGACGGCCAGCGTGCCGAGCATCGCGCGGCGCGACAGCACCGAGCTCACGACGTCCTTGAAGTACTCGTTGGCGCTCTCGTTCGGAGCGGGGTGAAGGCACGCGTCATTGCACTTGAGGCGACAGGTGACGGGGCTGCGCTTGCCACGCGCATGCGTGTGCACCGTCAGCAGCGGGCGGTTCTCAGGGGCGATCGTCATCGGAGGCTCTCCGGTCCGAAAAGGGGGGTAGGACGTCGTCAACCTAGGAGCAGGCGATGTCTGCGCCACCAAAGGTCCGGTACGCCCAGGTGAACGGGACGTGTCCAGCAGGTGGGCCCGGCCCTAGCCGACGAGCGCGCGGCTGGTGACGTCCCGCCAGCCCTCCGCGCGCAGCAGCTGCTCCGCGCCGCGCGACCGCAGTCCCCGCTCGCACACCACGACCACCGGACGGTCGACCGGGTGGTCCAGCAGCTCGGCCGGGAAGACCCCGGCGGCCAGGTCCTCCAGCCGCGCGAACACGGCGCCGGGGACGCCGCCGGGCCGCAGCCCGACGTCGAGCAGCAGCACGCCGGGCGCGTCGGGGACGCTCCGCGCGTCGGGCTCGCTCGGCAGGCCGGACGACGGCGGCACCTCCACCGCGCCGGGCGTCACCGACGGGGACGGCGCCGGCACGGGAACCGTCACGCCGTCGACGGTGCTCCCGACGTCCGCCGCGCCCGCGACGCCCGCCGCGTCCGCGCCGTCGGCCTCGCCCGTCACCGGCGCGGCCAGCTCGATCGTGTCCCACCCGGAGGTGCGCGCGTCGTAGGCGAGCAGGCGGCCCAGCGCCGGGTCGCCCGTACCGGTCAGGACCTTGACCGCCTCGACCGCCATGGTCGAGCCCACCACGCCGCACGCCGGGCTGAGCACGCCCACCGTCGCGCACGACTCCCCCTCGGGCGGCTGCGGGCCGAACACGTGCGGGTAGGTGATCGCGCGCCCGTCCGGCGCCGCCGACCAGAAGACGCTGACCTGGCCGTCCCAGCCCAGGACCGTGCCCCAGACGACCGGCAGCCCCAGGCGCGCCGCGGCGTCGGACACGGCGTAGCGCGTCTCGAACGTGTCGGAGCCGTCGACCACCAGGTGGTACCCGGCCAGGATCGAGGCGGCGTTGGCCCGCGTCAGCCGCTCGCGGTGCGCGATCACCTCGACCTCGGGGGCCAGCCCGCGCAGCGCGTCGGCCGCCGAGTCCGGCTTGGCGCGTCCGACGTCCGCCGCCGAGTGCAGCACCTGGCGCTGCAGGTTGGAGGCCTCCACGACGTCGTCGTCGATGATGCCAAGCGTGCCCACACCCGCCGCCGCCAGGTACTGGAGCACCGGCGACCCGAGGCCGCCCGCGCCCACCACGACGACCCGCGACGCGGCGAGCCGCTCCTGCGCGGCCAGGCCGAAGCCGTCGAGCAGGAGGTGCCGCGCGGCCCGACGGCGCTCGGCGGGCCCGAGCCCGCCTGCGGGGTTCACGAACGGCTCCATCACGTCATTCCACCACCTCGGGCGGGTTCGGCGCACACTCTTCGAGACGTCAGTTTCTTCGCCTTGCGACGCTCGAGAGCGGAGAGGTTCGGGCCCCGAAGAGGAGCAGGCCGAGCGTCAGCTCTTGCGCTTGCGGATCTCCGCCGCGGCCTGCGGGAGCACGTCGGCGAGCCGGCCCACCACGGCGAAGTCGCAGATCTCGAAGATCGGCGCCTCCGGGTCGCTGTTCACGGCGACGATCACCTGGGACGCCTGCATGCCGCCCCGGTGGTGCGGCGCGCCCGAGATGCCGGCGCCGATGTAGACGCGCGGGGCGATCGTCACGCCGGTCTGCCCCACGTAGGAGTCCCACCAGCCCTCGAACGCGGCGTCGCGGGACGCGCCCACGGCCGCGCCGAGCGCGTCCGCGAGGTCCTCCACCGGGCCGAAGTCGCCGTCGGTGCCGCGTCCTCCGGCGACCACCACGGCCGCCTGGTCCAGCGGCGGCCGGCCGCTGGTGTCGGCCTTGACCTCGCGGGACAGCAGCGCCACCGGCGACGTCGGCACCTCGACGGCGTAGCCCTCGGTCACGGGCTCGACGGCGGTCTCGACGGGCTGCGCGACGGCGGAGTTGGCCCGGACCGTCACCACGGCGACGTCGGCGGTCACCGCGCACTCGGTGTCCCACGATCCCGCGAAGACCCGCTTGCCGGCCACGACGCGGCCGTGCACGTCGCGCAGCGAGGAGGCGTCGATGACCAGGCCCGCGCCCAGGTCGTGCGCGGCCAGGGCAGCGGCCTCCTTGGCGGCGAACGACGTGGGCAGCAGCACCGCGTCGGCGTCGGTCAGGCGCACGGCGGCGGCCAGCGCGGCCGCGACGACGGCGGGCAGGTGCCGCTCGTCGCCGCTCACGCAGGCGCCGTCACGGGCGGGCTCTGCCTGGTGCACGGTCTCGACGCCGTACGCGCCGAGCTGCGCCAGCACCTCGACGGTGGGCGCCTCCAGGGCGACTGCCTCGACCCGGCCGAGGCCGCGGGCGATGGTGAGCAGCTCCAGCGTGCTGGTGCGGACCTCGGTCGCGGGGTCGAGCAGGACCTGGACGGTGCGGTTGGTCATCATTTCTCCTCGGAGCGCTCACGCTCTGTCTTTGCTGGCCTGCGCCTGCGGTTCGGCTGCGGGCGCGTGCCTCGTCCGTCGGCCCCCACCCTTCGCCTCACCTCCGGCTCAGACTCCGTGGTTGTTGGTCCGAGCCTGCGGTTCGGCTGCGGGCGCGTGCCTCGTCCCTCGGCCCCCACCCTTCGCCTCACCTCCGGCTCAGACTCCGTGGTTGTTGGTCCGAGCCTGCGGTTCGGCTGCGGGCGCGTGCCTCGTCCCTCGGCCCCCACCCTTCGCCTCACCTCCGGCTCAGACCAGGTCGTTGCGGATCAGGAAGTCGGCCAGCGCCACGCCGCCCTCGCCCTTGTCGGTGACGAGCTCTACCTCCGGGCGTGCGGGGCGGGGCGCCGCCGTCAGCGTCTCGGTGCGGGCGCCCGCGCTGCCCGCCACGGCGGGGTCGAGGCCGAGGTCGGCCGGGGACCACACCTCGATCTCCTTACTGCGGGCCGCCATGATCAGCTTGAAGCCCGGGAACCGCGGCTGGTTGGCGCCGTCCGTCACGGACAGGACGGCGGGCAGCGGCGCGGTCAGGGACTCGGTGACGTCGTCGATCTCGCGGGTGATCGTCAGCACGCGCTGCCCCGGGTCCGCCGGCTCGGCCAGCTCGACCTTCTTGGCGAGGTTCAGCGTGGGCAGGCCGAGCTCGGCGCCGAGCAGCGTCGGGACCACGGAGCCCAGGCCGTCCAGGGCGGCCATGCCGGTCACCACGAGGTCCACGGGCGCCTCGTCGCCGAGCCGGCGGACGGCGGCCGCGAGCACCGCGGCGGTGCCGAAGTAGTCGGAGCCGGCCAGGGCGTCGTCGGACACGCGGATGCCGCGGTCCACGCCGAGCTGGAACGCCTTGCGCAGGGCGACGTCGCCGTCGGGCCCGGCCATGGTGACCACGACCACCTCGCCCTCGTCCGGCCCGATGCGGCCGGCGGCGCGCTCGGCCTCGACGATCCGCAGGGCCGCCTCGATCGCGTTCTCGTCCAGCTCGTTGAGGGTGCCCTCCCCGGCGGTGCGCACGACCCGGCCCTCGGAGAAGCCGCGCTCCGTGTTGATGTCCGGGACGTACTTGGCGGTGACCACGATGCGCATGGGGTAACCGTACGACGTCGGGCGGCGTGGGACGGATCGGGTCCACGAGCGAGCCTGAGACGATGGGGCATATGGCGCAGTCACGACGAGCAGAACCGCAGCGGGCACCGGGCGACCCGGTGCCCCGCCCGGTAGTCCGGCCGCTCATCCGGCCGTCGGCCCGCCGCAGCCACGTGCCGCCGCTGGGCGTGTACGTGACGCCCGACGGCGGGATCGACGCGGCCGTGCTGGCGTCCCACGCGACGGCGGTGGACCTGTGCCTCATCGACGTCACGGACCCGGCCCTGGACGAGCACGACCCGGGCCGGTACACCGAGCGCCGGTTCGAGATGGTGGGGCCGGTGTACGGCGTGTGGCACACGCACGTCCCGGACGTCGCGCCCGGTCAGCGCTACGGGTTCCGCGTGTACGGCCCGTGGGACCCGCGCGCGGGGCTGCGGCACAACCCTGCCAAGCTGCTGGTCGACCCGTACGCCCGCGGGTTCGCGGGCCGGCTGCGCTACGGGCCCGAGGTGGTCGGCGCGGTGAGCACGGAGCGCGAGGACGGCTGGTGGCTCAGCGACCCGTACGGCCCGCCGGACGCGACCGACTCCCTGGCGTACGTGCCGCACTCCGTCGTCGTCGGGCCGCTGCCGCCGCCCCCGCCGCTGACCCGGCCCCGGGTGCCGTGGGCCGACACGGTGGTCTACGAGGCGCACGTGCGCGGGCTGACGATGCTGCGCGAGGACATCCCGCAGGAGCTGCGGGGCACGTACGCGGGGGCGGCGCACCCGGCCGTCGTCGAGCACCTGAAGAGCCTGGGCGTCACGACGCTGGAGCTCCTGCCGATCCACAAGAGCGTGGCCGAGCCGCGGCTGGCGGCGCACGGGCTGTCGAACTACTGGGGCTACAACACGCTCGGCTTCTTCGCGCCCAACGCCGCCTACGCGACCCGGGCGGCGCAGGAGCAGGGCGCGGAAGCGGTGCTCGACGAGGTGCGCGGCATGGTGCACCTGCTGCACGAGGCGGGCATCGAGGTGCTGCTCGACGTGGTCTACAACCACACGGGCGAGGGCGGCGACGACAGCCTGCACCTGGCCTGGCGCGGCCTCGACAACCCGGTCTACTACCTGCACGACGGCGCCTCGCCGGCCGCGCTGGCGGACGTCACGGGCACGGGCAACTCGCTGGACTTCCGGCGGCCGCGCGTGATCCAGCTCGCCCTGGACTCGCTGCGCTACTGGGCCGAGACGGTGGGTGTGGACGGCTACCGGTTCGACCTCGCGGTGACGCTGGGCCGTGGCGCCGTGGGGTTCGACCCCGACCACCCGTTCCTGGTGGCGCTGCAGACGGACCCCGTGCTGTCGGGGCTCAAGCTCGTGGCGGAGCCCTGGGACGTGGGGCCGGGCGGCTGGCAGACGGGCTCGTTCCCGCCGCCCATGGCGGAGTGGAACGACCGCTTCCGGGACGCGGCGCGCGGGTTCTGGCTGGACGCGCCCAAGCAGGGCGTGCGCGGGCAGGAGATGCGCGGCCTGCGGGAGCTGGCCACGCGACTGGCCGGGAGCGCCGACCTGTTCGGGCCGGGCGACCCGCCGCTGGTGCGCGGCCCGGTGGCGTCGGTCAACTACGTGACGGCGCACGACGGCTTCACGCTCGCCGACCTGGTCGCCTACGACCACAAGCACAACGAGGCCAACGGCGAGGACAACCGCGACGGGTCGGACAACAACCTGTCGTGGAACCACGGGCTGGAGGGACACACCGCCTCGGGCGACGACGCGACGACGGAACCGTGGCAGGCGATCGTGCCGCCGCGCCGCAAGTCGCAGCGCAACCTGCTGGGCACCCTGCTCCTGGCCGCCGGCACGCCCATGCTCACCGCGGGCGACGAGCTGGGCCGCACCCAGGGCGGCAACAACAACGCGTACGTCCAGGACAACGAGACGTCGTGGCTGCGCTGGGCCCTGGACGACGCCGCGACCGACCTCCTGGAGACCACCCGCTACCTGTTGCGCCTGCGGCGCGAGCACCCGGCCCTGCGGGCCGACTCGTTCTTCCTGGGCTCGCCCCGGCCGCACGAGACCGACACGGACCTGCTGTGGTTCTCCGAGACCGGCGCGGTCATGGAGGTCGACACGTGGAACCAGCCCGGCCGGCGCGTGCTGCAGATGCTGCGGCCCGGCCCGGCTGGGGGCGACGCGGACGTGCTGCTGGTGATCAACGGCGGCCTGGACGACGTCGAGGTGACCCTGCCGCCCCGCGACGGCGCCGCGCCGTGGGAGCTGGTCTGGGACTCCGCGTGGGACGCACCCGTGGTGCCCGACGACGAGACCGGCCCCCGGACGTCGGTCACGCTGGACGCGCTGAACATCAACGTGCTGCTGTCGCGGGGCACCTGACCGACCGGCCGTTTCACCCGGGTTGTGCGCGGTCGACGACACCGCGGGGGGACTGTCCTGGCTAAGGTGCGCACATGACTGACTCCGTCCACAACAACGGCGTTGCCACCACGGGGAACACCGACGTCATCGTCATCGGTGCGGGCCTGTCCGGGCTCGTCACCGCCACCGAGCTGACCGCCGCGGGCAAGCGGGTGGTCCTGCTCGACCAGGAGCCGGCCGCGTCGCTGGGCGGACAGGCCTGGTGGTCGTTCGGCGGGCTGTTCCTGGTCGACTCCCCCGAGCAGCGCCGCCTCAAGGTGAAGGACTCCTTCGACCTCGCGTTCGCGGACTGGCTGGGCTCCGCCCAGTTCTCGCCGGGCGCCGACCGCGGCGAGGGCCCGGACCGGTTCGGCTACCGCTGGGCCAAGGGGTTCGTCGAGTTCGCCGCGGGCGACCTGCGACCCTGGCTGCACGCCAAGGGGGTGCGCTGGTTCCCGCTGGTGCAGTGGGCGGAGCGCGGCGGGTACCCCGCCGGCGGGCACGGCAACTCGGTGCCGAGGTTCCACGTCACGTGGGGCACCGGCCCTGCCGTCGTCGAGCCCTTCGTCGCCGCGGCGCACGAGGCCAACCGGGCCGGGCTGCTCGACCTGCGCTTCCGGCACCGGGTCACGTCCCTGGTCGTCACCGACGGCCGGGTCACCGGGGTGCGCGCGGAGATCCTGGCCGACGACGACGCCGGCCGCGGCGAGCCGTCCGGCCGCACGGTGACCGGCGAGGTGGAGCTGTCCGCCCAGGCCGTCGTGGTCGCGAGCGGCGGCATCGGCGCCAACCACGACCTGGCGCGCGCCCGCTGGTCCGCCGACGCCGGACGCCTCCCGGAGCGCATGCTCTCGGGCGTGCCGGACTCCACGGACGGCCTCATGCTCGGGGTCGCCGCCGACTCCGGCGCGGCGCTGGTGCACGAGGACCGCATGTGGCACTACCCGGAGGGCATCGCGAACCACTCGCCGGTCTGGACCCGGCACGGCATCCGCATCCTGCCCGGCCCGTCGTCGCTGTGGCTCGACGCCGACGGCAACCGGCTGCCCGGTCCGCTCTTCCCCGGGTTCGACGCGCTCGGGGCGCTGCAGCACGTGACCACCCGCGGCGACGACCACTCCTGGTTCGTGCTGAACAAGACGATCATGGAGAAGGAGTTCGCGCTGTCGGGCTCCGAGCAGAACCCCGACCTGACCGGCAAGTCCGTGCCGCTGCTCCTGGAGCGGGTGCGCGGCCGGTCGGTGCCGGTGCGCACCTTCGCGGAGCAGTCGGAGGAGTTCCTCTGGGCCGACACCCCGGCCGAGCTCGCCGCGCAGATGAACGCGCTGACGGCGGCCACCGACGGGTCGCACGGGCACGTCGACGGGGAGTCCCTGGCCGCGCTGATCGCTGCCCGCGACGCCCAGGTCGCCACCGGTCTCGGGAAGGACCCGCAGGTCGTGGCGACGGCGGCCGCGCGGCACTTCATCGTGGACAAGGCCATCCGGGTGTCGCCGCCGCGCGCGCTCACCGACCCGCAGGACGGGCCGCTGCTCGCCGTCCGGCTGTCGGTGCTGACCCGCAAGACCCTCGGCGGCCTGTGGTGCGACGAGACCGGCCGGGCGCTGACCCCGGACGGCGACGTGCTGGAGGGCCTGTGGGCCGTGGGCGAGGCCGCGGGCTTCGGCGGCGGCGGCGCCCACGGGCACCGCGCGCTGGAGGGGACGTTCCTGGGCGGCTGCCTCTTCACGGGCCGCACGACGGGCCGCGCCCTGGCGGCGGCGTTGTGACCGGCTGGCTGACTCGGCGGCTCATGCCTGCCGAGTCAGCCGGCTGGTCCGACCACACTCCTGACTCGGCAGATTCAGACGGCCGAGTCAGCGGGTTGGTGACATACCCCCCAGCCGGCTAACGCAGCAGGGCCGTCCCGTCCTCCAGGGCGACGACGACGGCGCCCCGCGTGCAGCGCGACAGCAGCTCCGCGGGCCAGTCGCCCGTCAGCGGCACCGCCTCGACGTCCAGGCCGGTCCCGGCGGCCCCAACCCCGGCGGCCCCGGTCGCGTCGCCCGGGCGCAGGCCCGTCACGCGCGCCGTCCCGGCCCGGCCGATCCGGTCCCGCACGGGTTCGGGCCGGTCGAAGAACCAGTGCGTCGGCGCGTTGGAGTCCAGCTCGTCCGCGAGCCGCTCCAGGTCCCGGGCCGCCAGCCGCAGCACGGGGGCCACCCACGCGGCGTTCTCGGTCACCATCGCCTCGGTGCGCCGCGGGTCGGTGAACCCGACCCGGGTCCCGTCGCGGAACGAGCCCGCGGCCAGCCGCAGCGCCACGTCGCGCACGGGCGCGCCGGCCACGGCGCCGAGGAGCTGGTTGGCCAGCACGTGCGGCACGTGGGACACGAGCGCGACGGCCTCGTCGTGCAGCTCGTCGGTCAGCACCGCCGCCGTCCCGCCCAGCGGTCCCGTGACCAGGCGCAGCACCTGCAGCAGCCGGTCCGGGTCGGTCGCCGGGGTCACGGTCACCGCCCACGGGACGCCCTGCATCAGCTCCGCCGACGACGCCGCGAACCCGCTGTGCTCGGTCCCCGACATCGGGTGGGCACCGACGTACCGCTCCCCCAGCCCCGCCTCGGCGACCGCATCACGGACCGGGCCCTTGACCGACCCCACGTCGGTCACCGTCGGGTCCCAGCCCGGCTCGTCCGCCAGCGCCTCGGCGAGCTCCGCCGCCACCGACCGCATGGCGCGCAGGGGCGCGGCGAGCACCACGACGTCCGGCCGGTTGGCGGCCAGGTGCGCGACGTCGTCCGCGATCGTGAGGCCGGCCGCGCGCGCCTCGCCGCCCGAGACGGGATCCGTCGCGACCACGGGCACGCCCGCCGCCTGCAGGGCGCGGGCGAGCGAGCCCCCGACCAGACCCAGGCCGACGACGCCGACGCCGACGCTCACCACAGCAGGCCCCGCTCGCGGTCCTCTGCGGAGTCCTTCGCCGACACGGAGCCGACCGGCACGTGGTCCGGGTCGAGCACGCCGTCGAGCGCCCGGAACCCCGCGCCCGCCGGGAACAGGCCGAGCGTCTTGAGGGAGTCGCCGGCGGCCAGCAGGTCGCTCAGCATCTCCCGCGCGCCCCGGTCCCACGGCGCCTCGTCGAAGGTCACCACGAACGCATACTTGCTCTCCTGGGCCTTGACCGGCCGGGTGATCAGGCTCGACATGTTCACGCCCCGGTCGCCGAACGCCGCGGTGATCCGCGCCAGCACGCCCGGACCGGTCACCGAGGGCGTGATCGCCAGCATCGTCTTCCAGTCCGTGGCGCCCGCGGCGCGGGACCGGGCCAGGTGCGCGGCGGCCGCGCTGCGCCGGGTCAGGACGAGGAACCGGGTGCGGCCGCCCCGGAAGTCCTCGACCGCCTTCGCGTACGTCTGAAGCCCGTACAGCTCGCCGCAGATCGTGGGCCCCAGGGCGATCGTCCCCGGTCCGGCGTCGCGGCAGGCCGCCGCGTTGGACGACGCCGGGGCGGTCGCCAGCCCCGTGCCGTTCACGAAACCCGAGCACTGCGCCAGGCCGTGCGGGTGGGCCGACACCTCGGTCAGGTCGCCGTGGCCGGGCCGCACGAACGCGTCGAACGACACGTCGAGCGCCACCTCGTCGACGGCCACGACGTCCGCGCTGGACAGCAGCGCGTCCAGCGACGGCACCACGTAGCCCTCGACGGAGGACTCGATCGCGACCACGCCGACGTCCGCACCGCCCGCCGCCACGACGTCGTGCACGTCCTTGACGGTGTCCAGCGGCTCGGCGGTAGACACGGCGTCGTCGGGCGCGCCGTCGTCGGGACGCCCCGCCGGGCCGCCCGAGGGCGCGGGCCGGCGGGCCCACTCCAGGGCCGCCTGGTGCGTGAAGGTGCCCTCCGGGCCCAGGTACGCCACCCGGGTGCCGCCCGCCAGGCGACCACCCGGCGCCGTCATGCCCATCGGGGGGTCAGCGCGTCCGGCCCGGGCACGAACGCCTCGCCCGGCAGCACGGCCAGCGTGCGGTGCGCGACGCCGCGCTCGGTCAGCGAGTCGACCAGCACGCTCAGCGTCCGCGACGTGGGGCAGGAGAACGACGCGAAGAACACGTGCGGCCCGCCCGACGACGGCTGGCTGCGCAGGTGGTCCAGGTCGAGCCCGGCGTCCGCGATGACCGCGAGGGTGGGCTGGAGCGAGCCGAGGTGGTCGTCGGCCGGGCCGAACGCGAGCCACACCTGGGCCGGCTCGGTGAACGGAGGCCAGTCGTCGCGGGACTCCAGCAGCCCGTACCAGACGGGACCGCCCTCGGCGAGTGCCGGGCTGTCCGGGAGCTCCGCGAAGCCGGAGGGCACCCGGGAGCGCTCGATCACCAGGGACCCGCCCTCCCCGGCGAGGGCGATTCGCTCCTCGACGCTCGTGCGGGTCGGTACCAGCCGCGGGCTCACGCCGAGGCCGCGCAGCACGCCCGCGCAGTCCCGCATGCCCGCCTCGTCGATGACGACCTGACCGACCGTGGCGTTCGCCCCGACCCAGACCCACTGGCCGGGCACGGCCACCGCCGACGTCACGATGAGCGACGACGCGCCCTCCAGGAGGGCGCGCTCGAGGCCCGGCGCCGGGTGCTCCGGGTGTCCCAGGTGCACCACGGCCGCCAGGGCCTCGATGCTCGCGACCGTGGCGAGGGTGTCCGCCGTGGTCCCGAGGTCGAGCAGCTCGACCGGGTCGTTCCATCCCGCCATCCGCGCGGCAAGCACCGCGTGTGCGGGAGACTCCCGCTCGCTACGTCCAAGCATGTGCCGAACCTACCGCCGCGGAGGCCTCAGAGCCGCACCGTCAGTCGCACACGACGGGGTTGTCGGGGTTGTAGGAGTGGTTGAACGAGTTCTCCTTGACGACCTTGCCGTCGTGGAGCACCTTGCGCGAGATGGTCACGGAGAAACCGTCCTCGCCGCCCGGGTAGGGCTGGCAGTCGGCCGACGAGTCGTGGATCGTCGTCTTGGGGACGATGTTCCGCTTCGCGCTCGTGTTCTCCTGCACCGTGTAGTACTTGGTGCTCCAGATCCGGACCGTCAGCTGGTTGCCCGAGACGAAGGCCTGCATGACCGCGCCGTACGGGGTGTCGTTCGTGAACTTCATGTCCTTGGCGCCCACGTAGATCGTGGCCTCGCGGCCCGCGGGGTAACGCGGGAACCAGTAGGAGTGCGCGTGGTGCTCGACGTCCTCGAACCCGGCGAAGAAGCCCGCGTTGAACGACGTCGTGGCCATCTGCGAGAGACCACCGCCCACCGCCTCGACGTGCTCGCCGTTCTCGACGACGCCCGCGTCGAAGTACCCGTTCTCCAGCGTGATCGGGGCCAGCGCCTCCAGCAGGGAGAACGTCTCGCCCGGCTTGATGAGGTTGCCCGTGACCATCTGCGCGCCGCGCACCAGGTTCTGGGTGCGCACCGGCTCGTTCGTCAGCGGCGTGCTGAACTCGGAGACGACCTCCTTGACACCCAGGGCCTCCAGCGACTCGACGGTGTCCTTGGGGTCCTGCTCGACCAGCTCGACCGACGTCTCGCGGTCGTCGCCCGTCGCGGCGATCCGCACCGCCTTGCCCGCCTCGGCCGGGTCGAGCGTGGTGCCGGTCTTGCCCGCGACCACGGTCGGCTTGCCGCCCGCGAACTCGAAGTGGGCGTCGGACGGGACCTCCAGCAGGTTCGTGGTGGCATCGACGATCGCCGCGACGGTCGCCTCCCGGTCCACGATGGTGACGAGCTGGTCGTCCTTCTGCTCGAAGCGGATGAGCCCGGACAGCACCTGCGGGGACAGCTGCGGCTGCTGGCCGCCCACCGAGACCGTGACCGGCGCCGAGACGATCTTCTGCGCGACCGAGAACTGCTTGTCGGTCTGCGCCTGGGTGATCACCGGGTCGACGGGCTCGACCGGCAGGTCGAACGGCCCGTCCTGGTGCAGCCAGCGCTCCTTGATGATGCGCGAGGTCTCGCTCGCGACGATGCGCGAGCCGTCCTTCGCGTCCGTCTTGACCGCCTGCCCGTCGACGAACCCGACGGTGCCGTCCACGGGCTCCACGGCGAGCGACTCCTCCAGGCCCGCGACCGCGGCGTCGAACTTCTCCGAGTCGATGGCCAGGACCAGCTCCTGCTCGGAGCCGCCGAACATGTGCGCCCACATGCGCGCCAGGCTCAGCGAGAAGCCCGTGAGCTCCGCCGTCGTCGCCTCGGCGTCGATCGCCAGGCCGCTGGGCTCCGGGGAGAGCTGGGCCTTGCCCTCGCCCGCCGTGAGGTCGATCGGCTCCTTGAGCCGCGGGCCGAGCTGCTCCGTGAGCGCGGACGCCGCCGCCGCCTGCGTCATGCCGCCGACGTTCACGCCGGCCACCGTGGTCTCCTTCGGCACCGTGTCGCTCACGCCCCAGGCCGCGAAGGCGTAGCTCGCGAACAGCACGACGGCGCCGAGCACCGAGAACAGGGCGATCTTGGGGCCACGGCTCGGCGCGCCGTCCCCGGCGAGGCCGAAGAAGCCGTCCTGGCCCGCGGCACCCGGACCGTTCGGACCACCGGGGCCACCCGGTGCTCCCGGACCGCCGGGGCCCGCGGGGCCGGACGCCGCGAGCGGCGTCGCCTCGGGGCGCACGGGCGCCCAGGGGCGCGCCACGCGCTGGATCGCGCCGGTCAGCGGCTTGAGGAACGGGATCTGGCCGCCGTCGGACGTGGGCACGGCACCCGGGCCCGACGGCGCCGCGCCGGGGCGCGGGGCGAACGGCGGGACCGACGGCGGCGCGGGCGCCGGCGTGGTGGCCGACTCGGTGCTGGTCGTGGCGTCCGTCCTTGCGTCGGGTGCGGCGGCCGGCGTGCCCGCTGCTGCTGTACCTGCCGCCGCCGTGCCCGCCGCCGCGGCGGCCGCAGCAGCGGCGCCGGTCTTGGGCGGGCGGTCGAACGCGAAGACGCGCGGGGTGTACCCGCTCCGCGGCTTGGCGGCCTTGGTCGGCGGCGTCGCGAGCTCCGCGACGACGGTCTGCAGCACGGCGACCTGGTCGGCGCCGTCGACGGTCGGCTCGGTCTGTGCGTCGCGCTTGGTCGGGGCGTCGGGCTTCGTGGCGCCAGCCTTCGCGGCGTCGGGCTTCGAGGCCGCAGTCGCGTTGGCCGCGGCGACACCGGCCGCCGTGGCAGGGTTGCCGGGAGCTGCGGGCTTGGCCGCAGCATCCGGTGCGGGCTTGGCCGTGGCGTCCGGCGCGCCTTGAGCGGCGGGCCTGGCCGCGGCGTCGGACGTGGCCGGCGTCGCGGGCTTGGCGGAAGCGTCCGGCGCATCCTGAGCGGCTGGCTGAGCCTGAGCGGCGGGCTGGGCCGGAGCAGCGGTCCGGGCCTGAGCGGCAGGCTGCGTCGGGGCAGCCGGCCGTGCCTGAGCAGGCGGCTGCGTCGGAGCGGCGGCCGGGCCTGCTGCGGCAGAGCCCGCCGGAGCGGCGGACTTGGTCGCGGCGTCCGAGGCGCCCGGGGTGGAGGGCTTGTCCTCGGTGACGGACTGGCGCGCGGCGGCGGACCGGCCCGCCGCGGAGGCGGGCGAGGCCTCAGGCGTGCGCCCCGCTTCCGGGGTACTGGCAGGTGCGGGCGCCACGCCGTCGGGCGTACCCGCGGCGGACGCGCTCGGGACCGCTGCTGCCGGGGCGGCAGGCCGGTTCGCAGCGTCGGACACGGGCGGGGCCGCGGCGGGCTTCTCGACCGCGGGCGCGCTCGGGGCGGCCGCCGGGGACGCGGTGTCACCCGCGGCCTCTGCCGGGCGACCGGCCGCGGTTGCCTCAGGGCTCGGCGTGCTCGCCGGGGCCTGCGC
>NZ_JARVSD010000020.1 GCF_030209445.1 Promicromonospora sp. MEB111 | reverse complement strand
TGACTTCATGTCGACATGAAGTCACATCCTGGGGTGGTACCGCAAGACGTCCCGGGAAACGGAGCCCCGCCATGTCCGCCACACACCCCCTGACCTCATACGACGCCGTCGTGATCGGCGGCGGCCCCGCCGGCCTGCAGGCCGCGCTCACGCTCGGCCGGATGCACCGGCGCGTGCTGCTGCTCGACTCCGGCGAGTACCGCAACGCCACGGCCGAGCACATGCACAACGTGGTGACCAACGACGGCAGGCCCCCGGCCGAGTTCCGCGCCGTGGCCCGCGCCGAGCTCGCCGCCTACGCGACGGTGACCGTCCGCGAGGACACGGCGACCGCCGTCGTGCCGGACGGCGACGGGTTCCGGGTGGAGCTCGGCGCCGACGCCGTCCCCGCCCGTGCCGTGCTGCTCGCGACCGGGCTGCGCGACACCCTGCCCGCCGTCCCCGGCCTGGAGCCGCTGTTCGGCACTGTCGCCGCCGTCTGCCCCTACTGCCACGGGCACGAGCTCAGCGGCAAGCCGGTCGCGGTGCTCGGCAGTGGCCCGCACGTGGCCCGGGTCGCGTTCCTCCTGGAGCGCATCGCGAGCCGCCTGACCGTCCTGGCCGACGGCGGCGACCTCGACGCGGACACGGCCACCCTGCTGGCCGACGCCGGGGTGGCCGTGCGGCCGGAGCCGGTCAAGGAGCTGGTCCGCAGCGCGGACGGCGCGACCGTCCGGTTCGCCGACGGCCCCGACGAGGAGGTGGGCGGCATCTTCGTCGCCGCCGAGTTCGGTCAGCGGGCGCCGTTCGCGGAGCAGCTCGGCCTCGACCTGCTGCCGTCGGGCGCCGTGGAGGTCGACGCGATGGCCCGTACCAGCCGGCCCGGCGTGTTCGCGGCGGGCGACATGGCCCACACCGCGGCGATGCCGGGGCCGATGGCGTCGGTGCTCATGGCGGCGGCGGCCGGCCAGCTGGCCGCCGTGTCCCTGGACGCGGAGCTGCTGGGCCGGGACCACCCGGCGCCGACGCCGGCGTGACACGCCAGGTCGGCACCTTCCTGACTGCCGGCCGACCAGGTCGGCAGTCTGCACCGAGATCGGTCCAGGCCTGTGCCGATCTCGATGCGTAGTGCCGAACTCACACCCGACACCGGGCAACCTGGCGAGCTGGCGCCTGGCCGGTTTGTCTATGCGCTCTCGCGCAGCGCCCGGCGCTCGCTCTCGATCGCCAGGAGCTCGGCGAACGCCGAGTTGTAGGTCTCGGCGTCGGCGGGGTCGAGCCGCTGCAGGCGGCTGCGCGCGTCGTCGACCCGGCGCTTGAGGCCCAGGTCGACGACGCGGCGCACCACGCCCTCGACGAACGCCGCGACGGCGGCCTCCCGGTCCTCCGGGAGCGACGCCACCGAGAGCTGCGTGACCACGATCGCCACCGTCTCGGACGACTGCTCCAGCACCGCGGCGACCCACTGCGCTGCCGACAGCTCGCGCCCGACGGCAGCTCCCCCGGCCGCCCGGATCGCGGCGTGCACGGCGCGCCAGGCCGGCACGGCGAACGCGTCCTCGCCCAGATCGTCGAACGACGCGGGCGCGTGCTGCGGGTACTGCAGCACCGCGACGAGCGCGAGCCGCTCGTCGCGCGCCACGGGGTCCCGCGGGTCGGGGGCCGGGAGCTGCGCCACGGCGCCCGACGCCGGACGGCCACCGCCCGGCGCGGACCCGGCCACCGGGGTCGCACCGGAGGCCGGCCGCGAGCCGTCGGCCGGACGGCGCTGGGACGGCGTCGACGCCGCGCGGGCCACCTCGCGGCGCACCTCGTCGATCTCCGTGCCGATCCAGCCCGCCACCTGGCGCATGTACCCGTCGCGCTGGCTGCGGTCGCGGATGCCCACGATCTCGGGCGCCGCCGCCCGCACGGCGGACACCCGACCCTCCACGGTGTTCAGGTCGAACTGCTTGATCTTGGCCTGGATCACGAAGGCGAACAGCGGCTTGCGTCCGTCGACCAGCGCGCGCACCGCCTCCGGACCCTTGGCCATGCGCAGGTCGCACGGGTCCATGCCGTCGTCCGCGACGGCCACGTACGTCTGCGCGAAGAACCGCTGGTCCTCGCCGTAGGCGCGCTCCGCGGCCTTCTGGCCCGCCGCGTCGCCGTCGAACGTGAAGATGATCTCGCCGCCCACGGTGCCGCCGGACGCAAGCTGCATGCCGCCGCCGGCCGTCGTGTCGCCGAGCAGGCGCCGCACCACCTTGGCGTGGTCGGCGCCGAAGGCCGTGCCGCACGTCGCGACCGCCGTCGTCACGCCCGACAGGTGCGCCGCCATGACGTCCGTGTACCCCTCGACCACCACCACCCGCTTGCCCTTGGCGATCTCCCGCTTGGCGAGGTCGATCCCGTACAGCACGTGCGACTTCTTGTAGAGGCTGGTCTCGGGGGTGTTGAGGTACTTGGGCCCCTGGTCGTCCTCGAACAGGCGCCGCGCGCCGAAGCCGATCACGGCCCCCGTCACGTCCCGGATGGGCCACATGACCCGCCCACGGAACCGGTCGTAGATGCCGCGCTGCCCCTGCGACATCAGCCCGCTCGCGACCAGCTCCGCCTGCGTGAAGCCCCGGCCCTGCAGGTGGCGCTGCAGCGCGTCCCAGCCCTTGGGCGCGAACCCCACGCCGAACAGCTCCGCGTCGGACCGGTCGAAGCTGCGCTCCGCGAGGAACGTGCGCGCCGCCGACGCGTCCGGCCCCATGAGCTGCTCGGCGTAGAACTCCGCGGCCACGCGGTGCGCGTCCAGCAGCCGCTGACGGCGGCCCGGCTCCTCGCGCGGGCGCGCGGCGCCGCCCTCCTCGTAGCGGAGCTGCACGCCGGTCTTGCCCGCGAGGTACTCGATGGCCTCGGTGAAGCTCAGCCCGTCCATCTTCATGACGAACTCGATGACGTCGCCGCCCTCGCCGCACCCGAAGCAGTGGTACCGGCCCACGCTGGGCCGCACGTTGAAGCTGGGGCTGCGCTCGTCGTGGAAGGGGCACAGCCCCACCAGCGCGCCCACCCCGGCGGGCTTGAGGGTCACGTGCGCCGAGACGATCTCGTCGATCCGCGCGCGCTCGCGGACCTGGTCCACATCCTCGCGTCTGATCAGCCCGGCCACGTCGGAATTCTATGCCCGCTGCCGGGCGCCCCGGCGGCACGTCCGCGCGTACTCCCCCGGCGGCACGCCGACGGCGCGGACGAAGTCTCCCGTGAAGTGCGCCTGGTCGTAGTAGCCGACGGCGGCCGCGAGCCCCGCCAGGTCCAGGTCGGGATCACGGCCCAGCAGCTCGGCCGCGAGGTGCACGCGGTGCCGCTGCAGCACCCACTTGGGGCTCACGCCCACCCAGTCGGCGAACAGCCGCTGCAGCGAGCGCGGCGTGGTGCCGAGCGCGCCCGCGAGCGCCGCGACGGACGTGCCCGGTACGGCGTCGGCGATCACGGCGAACGCCTCCCTCAACCCGGTGAGCGCGGCGGTGGAGCGGGCGGTCCGGGACCGCTCGGCCGCTTCCCGCAGCAGCGGGGTGAGGGTCCGGACGGCGGCGTCGGGCTCGGCCGCCGCCTGGGCGACGGCCTCCTCGTTGGCGCGCGCCGCCGTCGGGCCGAGAAAGGCGGCGGGTTCGACCGTGCCCCGCTCCCCCGGGTCGGCGCGCCCGAGCAGGGCGCGGTAGGCGCCCGGGTGCAGCTTGGTGCCGACCACCGCGCCGGAGCCGGTGAGGGTGCGCACGAAGAGGCCGGCGGGCATCGCGTAGGCGAGCAGGCCCTCCCGCTCGGCGACCACGTGCCCCACGGGGTGCGGCATGACGGTCTGGGTGAACGCGACCCCGGGCGGCAGGTCCCAGCTGATCACCCAGTGCCAGTCCACGAGGTCGGCGAGGTCGGACGCCGGCTCCACGCGGGCGAGGGCGAACGAGTCGCGCGCCCGCACGGGGTCGACGATGCCGAGGGTGGGCCCGGAGTCGAGCGCGCTGGTCGTGGAGGTCGGGGTCACGGCGGCCTCGCCGTCGAACACCTGTCGCATTCTTCCAAGACTGGCACATCCGCGCCGCGCCAGCATCGATGACATGAGGAACTCAGCCCTGCACCCCAACATCGCCGTGTCCGACGCCCGCGCCGCCATCGCCTTCTACGAGGCGGCGCTGGGGGCCGAGACGCTCGACGTGATCACCGCGGGCGACGCGGTGATCCACTCCGACCTGGTCCTGCGGTCCGCCGCGGGCGAGTCGACCTTCACCGTCGCGGGCGCGTTCCCGCCGGACTCGGCGGCGCCCGAGCCCGGCGGGCCGACGCACGCGAGCTTCACGATCCCGGTCGAGGACACCGACGCGGCGTACGCCCGCGCGATCGGGGCCGGCGCGAGCAGCCTGGCCGAGCCGGCCGACTGGTTCGAGGGCTTCCGGCAGGCGGCGGTGCGCTGCCCGTTCGGCCACCGCTGGTACTTCGTGACGGTCGCCGACTCGGTGACGCCCGACGACGTCCAGCGCGCGAGCGACGCCTGGATGTCGGCCCGCGACTGACGTGTCTGACGTACAGGTCACCCGAGGGACCTGTACGTCTGACACGCTCCCTGGTTTGGTTTGCCGGACTAGCGCGGTTCGGTACGCTTTGCCCGACTCAGGGAGGAACAAAGGCACCATGGGAATCAGGTATCGCAAGCGGCTCGCGCTCGGACCGCTCAAGTTCAACATCACGCAGCGGGGCCTGTCGTCGATGAGCTTCAAGGTGGGTCCCTGGACCTGGAACTCCAAGACCAAGAAGCACTCGATCAACCTTCCCGGCGGCCTGAGCTGGTACAGCAACAACAAGTAGCGCTGCACGGCGGAGGCAGGGACCTGCCTCCGCCGGCGACCGCGTGATTCCGGGATGTCGGAGCGCGTGACTAGAGTGGCGGGCGTGGAGCAAGCCCTCGGGAAGAGCATCCCGCCGTCGTACAGCGCGCAGGACGTCGAGCGCTGGGTGACCGAACCACCCAAGTCGCAGGCCCGGACCCCGTTCGAACGCGACCGCGGGCGCGTGGTGCACTCCTCCGCGCTGCGCCGGCTCGGCGCCAAGACCCAGGTGCTCGGCGCCGGGCACGACGACTTCGTCCGCACCCGCCTCACGCACTCCCTCGAGGTGGCGCAGGTGGGCCGCGGCATGGGCCGCTCGCTCGGCTGCGACCCCGACGTCGTCGACACCGCCTGCCTCACCCACGACCTGGGGCACCCGCCCTTCGGGCACAACGGCGAGACGGCGCTGGCCGAGATCGCCGAGCCGATCGGTGGCTTCGAGGGCAACGCGCAGACCCTGCGCCTGCTGACGCGGCTGGAGCCCAAGGTGATCGGGTTCGACGGCGTCCCCGCGGGCCTCAACCTGACCCGGGCCAGCCTCGACGCGAGCGTGAAGTACCCGTGGGCCTACGGCGCGGGCCCCGCCCGGCCGGACGGCACGGCCAGCCGCAAGTTCGGCGTCTACCCCGACGACCTGCCCGTGTTCACGTGGCTGCGCAAGGACGCGCCGGACGGCGTGAAGTGCCTGGAGGCGCAGGTCATGGACCTCGCCGACGACATCAGCTACTCCGTGCACGACGTCGAGGACGGCGTGGTCGCCGGGCGCATCGACCTGGACCTCATGGCGGACGCCGAGGAGCGGGCGCGCGTGGCCGAGTTCGTGCGGTCCTGGTACGGCGAGTGGTACCGGGCCGACGCCGTCGACGCCGCGATCGGGCGGCTGCAGGAGTACCTGCGCGGCGAGGGCCACCTGGTGCGGGCCTTCGACGGCTCGCGCGGCTCGCTGGCCTCGCTCAAGGACATGACGAGCCAGCTCATCGGCCGGTTCATCGGCGCGGCGATCGACGCCACGCGCGCCGAGTACGGCGACGGGGCGCTCACGCGGTACGCCGCGCGGCTCGTGGTGCCCGACGAGACCGAGCACGAGATCCTCGCGCTCAAGGGCATCGCCGTGGCCTACGTGATGGCACCCCGCGGTCAGGAGCCCCGCTACCTGCGGGAGCGGGAGATCCTGACCGACCTGGTGCGCGTGCTGGCCGACCGCGGCCCGGACGAGCTGGAGCCGCCGCTCGCCGCGGACTGGCGCGCGGCGTCCGACGACGCCGCGCGCCTGCGCGTGGTGGTGGACCAGGTCGCGTCCCTGACGGACCTGTCCGCGATCGCACTGCACCGCCGGCTGGTGACGCCGGGCGCCTGACAGGCCCGCGATCAGGCGGTCCGGTGGCGGGCGCCGCCCTCGACGTGGATCGTCTCGCCGGACACGAACCCGGCCCGGAGCAGCCACATCACCGCGTCGACGACGTCGTCCACCTCGCCGTGCCGGCCGACCAGCGTCCCGGCGGCACTCCGGCTCAGCAGGCCGGCCTTGCCCTCGCCCAGCCGATCCCAGGCGCCGGAGTCGACCACGCCGGGCGAGACGGCGTTGACCCGCACCGGGGCGAGGTCGGCCGCGAGATGACGGGCGAGGTGCTCGACGGCGCCGTTGGTCACGCCCTTGACCAGTGAACCGGGTCCCGGCCGCCACCCGACGACCCCGGAGAACAGCACGATCGACCCGTTCGGCCGCAGCACCGGCCCGAGGTGCTTGGCGACCAGCATCGGCCCGATCACCTTCGCGGTGAACGCGGCCACCAGCTTGTCGTGGTCCAGCTCGGCCGCCCGGACGTCGTGCGGCGCCGAACCGGTGGTCACGACGTGGTCGATCCCGTCCGTGAGCCGAGCGGCCGCGGCCGCCATCGTCGTCTCGTCCTGCAGGTCCACGCGCACCGCGGTCGCGCCGATCTCGTGCGCCAGCGCCTCGGCGGCAGCCAGGTCTCGCGCGCCGACCACCACCTCGTACCCGTCGGCCGCCGCGCGCCGTGCGACTGCCGCCCCCAGCGCCCGTGCGCCGCCGATGACCAGAACCCGTTCCATCTCGCACTCCCTCTCGTAGGATCGGGACCACGGTATGGATTTGATACCGGTATCTTCAACGGAACTGGGAGCTGCGATGGGCCAGGCCTACAACGTGATGGCGGCGACGTGCCCGAGCCGGACCGTGCTCCACCGCATCGGCGCCCGGTGGACGGTGTTCGTCGTCAACGCCCTGGACGACGGCCCCCGTCGCTTCACCGACCTCAAGGCACACATCCAGGGCATCACCCCGAAGGTGCTGACCGAGACGCTCCGCTCCCTCGAGGTCGACGGTCTGATCAGCCGGCACGAGTACGCCGAGAACCCGCCACGCGTCGAGTACGCCCTCACGCCGCTGGGGCGCACCCTCCTCGTGCCGCTCCGCGCCGTACGGCTCTGGGCCGAGCAGCACGTCCCCGACATCGAGGCCGCGCGGACCCGCCACGAGGAGCGGGCCCGCGTCACCCCCTGACCCGCGTCTCAGCCCTTGACGGAGCCCGCAGTCAGCCCGCCCACGATGTACTTCTGCAGGAACAGGAACAGCGCCAGCACCGGCAGGGCCGAGACCACGGCGCCCGCCGTGAACAGGCCCCAGTTGGCGTCCTGCAGCGACGACACCCAGCCGTAGAGCCCCACGGCGAGGGTCCAGTTCTCCTCCGACTGCAGCAGCACGCGCGCGATGATGAACTCGCCGAACGTGCTGATGAAGCTGAGCAGGCCCACCACGGCGAGGATCGGCGCGGTCAGGCGCAGCACGATGGTCCAGTAGATCTGGGCGTGCGAGGCGCCGTCGATCTTCGCGGCCTCGTCGATCTCGCGCGGCACGGTGTTGAAGAACCCGTACATGAGGAACGTGTTCACGCCGAGGGCGCCGCCCAGGTACACGCAGATCAGCGAGAGCTTGGAGTCCAGGCCCAGGCCCGGCACCACGTTGCCGAGCGAGATGAGCAGCAGGAAGATCGCCACGAAGGCCAGCATCTGCGGGAACATCTGGATCACGAGCAGGGCGGTGAGCCCCACCCGGCGTCCGCTGAACCGGAACCGCGAGAAGGCGTACGCGGCGGCGGCGCCCATGAGCACCGTCCCGGCGCCCGTCGCGACCGCCACCACCAGGGTGTTGGCCATCCAGGTCCAGAACCGCGTGCCGCCGAGCGCCACGTAGTTGGCCCCCGACACCGAGGCGAACAGCTCGTTGGAGCCGGTGAGCGTGCCGCCGTCGGCCAGCGAGGCGGAGACGACGTAGACCAGCGGGAAGCCCGCGTAGGCCACGGCGAGGATGCCGACCAGGTGGCGCCAGCCGATCTCGGAGAACCAGCGGGCGCGGTGGCCCGGACGGCGGACGAAGGGTGCTGTCCTTGCGCTCATCAGGCGATCTCCTCGAGCGATCGGGTGCGCCGGAACGCGAGGGCGGAGATGGTCGCGACCACCACGAAGATCACGATCGACAGGGCGCTGGCCAGGCCGTAGTCCTTGGCCGCCGTCCCGTCGAGCCCGGACACCGAGTAGACCATCGAGATGAGGATGTCGGTGTGCCCGAGCGGCACCGAGGCGTCGTCGAATCGCGGGCCGCCGCCCGTGAGCATGTAGATCAGCGTGAAGTTGTTGAAGTTGAACGCGAACGACGAGATGAGCAGCGGCGCCGTCGCGACCAGGAGCAGCGGCAGCGTGATCGAGCGCCACGTGCGCCAGCGGCCCGCGCCGTCGATCTTCGCGGCCTCCAGCACGTCGGTCGGCAGGGACTGCAGCGCGCCCGTGCAGATCAGGAACATGTACGGGAAGCCGAGCCACAGGTTCACGCCGAGCACCGCCAGCTTGGCGAGCACCGGGTCGGTGAGCCACGGGATCGACGCCCCGCCCAGCAGCACCTCGTTGACGAACCCGTAGGACCGGTTCAGCATGCCGGACCACAGCAGGGCCGCGAGGAACCCCGGGATCGCGTACGGCAGGATCACGAGCGTCCGGTAGACCCGGCGGCCGCGCAGGCGTGCGTCGTTGAACGCGATCGCCAGGAACAGCCCGAGCAGGAACGTGGAGGCCACCGAGAGCACGGCGAACGCGAACGTCCACACCAGGATCTTGCCGAACGGCCCGGCGTAGCGGTCGTCGCCGAACGCGGTGACGAAGTTGTCCAGCCCCACCAGCACGCGCCAGCCCACGGGGAGCGTGGTGCCGTCCGCGGCCTCGAACTGGCCGTCGTCGTTGGGCGTGTACGTCACCCCGGTGGTGGTGTCGGTCATGGTGTCCGACGCCGCGTCGTACTCCAGCGTGGAGGTGAAGACATAGCCGGTGCGAGCGTCCTGCGTGCGGACCGAGCCCTCGTTCGGGTCGTCCGAGACGGGGACGCGCAGCTCGGTGACCTCCTGCTGCCGCTCCAGGACCGCGGCGTAGTCCAGCACGTCGTAGCCGGGCAGCGCGGTGACGCGGCCGGCGTCGACGGTCGCGCCGTCCACGGCCTGCAGCGGCTGGTCGGCGGTGCCGGCCTGGACGGCGCCGTCGGGCGAGACGACGGCGAAGCCGAGCGTGTCGCCGTCGGCCACGACCGTCAGCGGCGAGGAGGGCGAGCCCTCGACCCGGCGCTCGTTCTGCACCAGGAGGGCCTCGATGGCCTGCTCCTTGGTGCTGTTGTGCCCGTCGCCGTAATTGGTGAACGCGACATAGCCCGTGTAGGCCACCACGTACACCTGGTAGACGAGCAGGAAGGCCAGGCCCGGCAGGATGTACTTGAGCGGCAGGGCGCGCTTGGAGAAGTAGGCCCAGTTGGCCACGAGCAGCAGCGCCACCATGGCGGCCAGCACGCCCCAGGACTCGGCGCCCCACGCGGCCAGCACGGCGTAGACGCCCAGGGCGTCCACCAGGGCGATGAGGACGAGCTTGACGAGAAACCCGGGGCTCCAGCCGGAGCCCCGGGTCACCGGTGAGTACATCAACCGATCTCGCCCTGGATGTCGGCGACCATCTTGTCCCAGGCCTTCGCCGGGTCGGACTTGCCGGAGACGATCGCGGCCTCGGTCACGCCCCAGTACGCCCACACGGCGCCCATCTCGGGCAGCGACGGCATCGGGACGGCGTCGGCGCCGACCTCACGGAAGCCCGCGGTGATCGGGTCCTCGGAGGCGGTGTCGGCGGCCTCGATGAGGGCCGGCGGACGGTCGCCCGCCTCGTACAGGGCGAGCTGCGCCTCGGGGGTGGCCATGTAGTTGACCAGGAAGTCGTTCGCGAGCAGCGCGTTCTCGCTCTGCGCGCTCACGTAGAACCCGGCCACGCCCACGAACGGCTGGGCGGGCTCGCCGCCGGCGCTCGGGATCGGGTCGATCGCCAGGTCGAGGTCGCCGAACGACTCCAGCATCCACGGGCCGCCCACGATGAACGGCGACTCGCCCTTGGCGAAGGCCGCCAGCGCGATGTCGTAGGTGACGTCGGTGCTCAGGTTGCCGGCGTCGCCCTGATCGGCGAGCCACTCGGCGAACGCGGTGCCGCCCTCGCCACCGAGCGCGAGCTCGGGCTTGTACGAGCCGTCCTCGTTCTGCTCGAAGACCGGGGCGCCGAACGACGTCTGCAGCGGGTAGAAGGTGTAGGGGTCACCCTCGGTGGAGGTCTGGATCAGCAGCGGGTACTTGGTGCCGGCGTCCTTGCCGGCCGCGATCGCGTCGTCCCAGGTGGCGGGCGCCTCCGGGGCGAGCTCCGTGTTGCGGATGAGCGCGATGTTCTCCACGGCGTAGGGCAGGCCGTAGACCTGGCCGTCCTGCGTGAAGGCCGAGACGGAGACCGGCTCGAAGGCGTCGGCCGCGTCGCCGAGCTCGATCGGGGCCACCACGCCGTTGGTCGTGAGCTCACCCAGCCAGTCGTGGGCGCCGACGGTGATGTCCGGGCCCTTGCCCGTGGGCACCTGGGCCAGGAAGTCGGGGCGGATGTCCTCGAAGTTCTTCAGGACCACCTCCACCTGCGCGCCCGTGGCCTCCTCGAAGCCGGTGGCGGCCTCCTCCACGGCGGCCTGGCGGGTCTCGTCGACCCACACGGTGAGGGTGGCGCCCTCGCCGCTCGGCGGGGCGGACTCCTCGCCGCCTGCTTGATCCTCTGCGCCGCCCGAGCAGGCGGCCAGCGCCAGCGTCGTGGTCAGGACAGCGGCGGTCAGGATGCTCCGTCGCATCGTCACTCCCGATGGTTCGCGGCCCGACGTCGGGCCTGGGTTTCGATGCCCGAACCGTACGGCGCTGTCGGCCGATTGTGCAAGAAGTTGCGATAAAGTTTCAGCATCGCTTGCAACCCGGCATCCGACACCCGGTAAACACCCAGGACGAAGGAACCGCATGTCGCCTAGGCTGCCAGGCGTGCGCACCCGACTGACCGACCTCGCCGAACAGGCAGGGGTCTCCACCGCGACCGTGTCGCGCGTGCTCAACGGCAAGCCCGGCGTGGCGGGCGAGACCCGCCAGGCGGTGCTCGCCGCCCTGGACGTGCTCGGCTACGAGCGGCCGTCCGCGCTGCGCGCCCGCCCCGCCGGCCTCATCGGCCTGGTGGTCCCCGAGCTGTCCAACCCGGTGTTCCCCGCGTTCGCGCAGGCCATCGAGTCGCAGCTCGCGTCGCGCGGCTACACGCCGCTGCTGTGCACCCAGTCGCCGGGCGGCACCACCGAGGACGAGTACGTCGAGACGCTCATCGACCATGCCGTGGACGGCATCGTCTTCGTCTCCGGCAAGCACGCCGACACGCGGGCGTCGACCGAGCGCTACCAGCGGCTGCGCGGCCGCGGCCTGCCGATCGTGCTGATCAACGGCTACGCCGAGGGCATCGACGCCCCCTTCGTCTCGCCGGACGACGCCGCCAGCATCGAGCTGTCGGTGCGGCACCTGGTGGCACTGGGCCACCGCAGCATCGGCATGGCGATCGGCCCGGACCGGTTCGTGCCGGCCAAGCGCAAGATCGAGGCGTTCGTGGCGCAGCTCCTGCGGCACGGCCTGGCCGCCACCGAGCAGGAGGCGCGGGAGCACGTCAGCCTCACCCTCTACACGCTGGAGGGCGGCCAGGCCGCGGCCGGCGAGCTGTTCGACTCCGGGCACACCGCCGTGGTCTGCGGGTCCGACCTGATGGCGCTCGGCGCCGTACGGGCGGCGCACGCCCGCGGCCTGTCCGTGCCCGACGACGTGAGCGTGGTCGGCTACGACGACTCGCCCCTGGTGGCGTTCACCGACCCGCCGCTGACGACGGTGCGCCAGCCCGTGGCCGACATGGCGCATGCGGCCGTGAGCGCCCTGCTCACCGAGATCCACGGCGAGCGCGCGCCCCGTTCGGAGCTGCTGTTCACCCCCGAGCTGGTGGTGCGGGGCTCGACCGGGGCGGCGCCGCACGCCGCTGTCTGACGCAGCACACTGTCCGATCGGGCGCGATTCCTCCCGTACGCTTGCAGCAAGCGTTACAGCCCCCTTTCCCGACCCCTGAGGACGCGACACGTGACTAGCACTGCCCCGATCACCACCGACGACCTCACCGCCGGAGCCCCCGTCCACACCCCCGCCGGCAGCGGCGAGTGGTGGCGTGACGCGGTGATCTACCAGGTCTACCCGCGCTCGTTCGCGGACGGGAACGGCGACGGGACCGGCGACCTGCCGGGCGTCACCGCCAAGCTCGACCACCTGGCCCAGCTCGGCGTCGACGCCGTGTGGCTGAGCCCGTTCTACCGCTCGCCCCAGAAGGACGCCGGCTACGACGTGGCCGACTACCGCGACATCGACCCGCTGTTCGGCACGCTCGCCGACTTCGACGAGATGCTCGCCGGCGCCCACGAGCGCGGCCTGAAGGTCATCGTCGACCTCGTGCCCAACCACTCCTCCGACCAGCACGCCTGGTTCCAGGAGGCACTGGCCGCCGCCCCCGGCTCGGCCGAGCGCGAGCGGTACATGTTCCGCGACGGCCGCGGCCCGGCCGGCGACGAGGTACCGAACAACTGGCAGTCGATCTTCGGCGGCCCGGCCTGGACGCGGCTCGCGCCGCGCGAGGACGACGGCCCGCTGGGCCCGCAGTGGTACCTGCACCTCTTCGACTCCACGCAGCCGGACCTGAACTGGGACAACCCCGAGGTCCGCGCGGAGTTCGAGGACGTGCTGCGGTTCTGGCTCGACCGGGGCGTGGACGGGTTCCGCGTCGACGTCGCGCACGGCATGATCAAGGCCGCCGGCCTGCCCGACTGGGACGGCCAGGTGGCCATGGTCGAGGGCACGGTCGAGGAGGCCACCGACCCGGCCGCGCCCGAGGACGGCTCCACGGGCGCGGGCAACCGCGGCCCGATGTTCGACCAGGACGGCGTGCACGACATCTACCGCGCCTGGCACAAGGTCCTCGCCGAGTACGACGGCGACCGCTGCCTGGTGGCCGAGGCCTGGGTCGAGCCCCTGAGCCGCCTGGCCCGGTACGTGCGCCCCGACGAGATGCACCAGGCGTTCAACTTCTCGTTCCTCACGGCGCCATGGGACGCGGCGACGGTGCGCACCGTCGTCAACGCCTCCCTGAGCACCATGGAGGCCGTCGGCGCCCCCACCACCTGGGTGCTCTCCAACCACGACGTCGTGCGGCACGCGTCGCGCTTCGGCCTGGACGAGATCGGCGGCCGTCAGCTCAACGGCATCGGCGCCACCGACCCGCAGCCCGACGCCGCGCTCGGCCTGCGCCGCGCCCGCGCCGCGACGCTGCTCATGCTCGGCCTGCCGGGCTCGGCGTACATGTACCAGGGTGAGGAGCTCGGCCTGCCCGACCACACCGCCCTGCCCGACGACGTGCGCCAGGACCCGTCGTTCTTCCGCACGAACGGCGCCGAGCCGGGCCGCGACGGCTGCCGTGTGCCGCTGCCGTGGGTCGGCGGCGCGCCGGGCAACGGGTTCGGCCCCACGGGCAAGACGTGGCTGCCGCAGCCCGACGTCTACGCCGAGCTCGCCGCCGACCAGCAGTACGGCGTGAAGGGTTCCACCTACGAGATGTACCGGGCGGCGCTCGGCCTGCGCCGGGCCGAGAACCTCGGCGCGGGTGCGCTCGCGTGGGTCGACTCCCTGACCGACCACCCGGACGTCGTCGCCCTGCGGGTGGCGGACGTCGTCGTGGTCGCCAACCTCGGTGCGTCGCCGTTCGCGCTGCCCGCCGGGGCGCAGGTGCTGGTGGCCTCGGGCGAGCTCGACGAGACCTCGGGTGAGCTGCCGTCGGACACGACGGTCTGGCTGCGCGCCTGACGGCACGCCCCGCGGGGCAGGACGCCGGACGGCGTCCTGCCCCGCGGTGTCTGGTCAGCCCGGCGTGACGCCGTAGTGCTCGCGGACCTCGCCGACGGTCGGCGGGCCGTTGAAGCCGAGGTCGTTCGCGCCCACGACGATCGAACCGTCCTCGTTCGAGTACTGCTGCGGGGTGGCCCAGGAGTCCTCGAGATCGCCCGCCGCGGCGATGGACCGCAGCACGCCGTCCATCACCTCGACGGCCTCGTCCTCGGTGGTCGCCGAGACCACCACGTCGCCGCGCTGCCAGCCGCCCCCGAAGTTGTCGCTGCACTCCCACTCGGCCGAGACCACGCCGGCGACCGACGTCGCCGCCTCGGCGAACGCCTCGGCGCACCGGTCGTTCTCCCCGGACGAGCACGCCGAGACGGGCAGCACCAGCGCCGCCGCCAGGACGGCGGGCAGGTACCGCGCTCGTTCGCGTCGCATCATCTCGCAGGTCCCTCTCCGTAGTGTTCCCGCACCTCGCGGATCGTCGGCACGCCCGAGAACCCGACAGCCCGTGCCCCGACGACGACCGAACCGTCCTCGTTCCGGTACTCCTGCGGTGTGGCCCAGCGCGGCTCCAGGCGCGGCTCCGCCGCGAAGGCACGGAGCAGCGCGTCCATGATCCCCACCGCCTCGTCCTGCGACGACGCCCGGAGCACCACCTTGCCGCGCTGCCAGCCGCCGCCGAACGTGTCGCTGCACTCGAACCGGGCCGACACCACGCCGTCCACGGCGAGCGCCGTCGCCGTGAGCAGCTCCTCGCAGTCGGGGTCGCGCGCCTTGCCCAGGCTGAGCAGCGCCGCGAGCCCGCCGCCGACCGGACCCGACTCCGAGAGCCGGGCCACGAGCCGGCGCCGGCGGCGCGCCCAGCCTGCGCCCATCAGTTCTTCCGGCCGACGTGGACGTCCTGCGCCGTCACGCTGGAGCCGTCGCCCGGCGAGGTCAGGAACCCGCTGTCGCGCAGCGACTGCTGGTAGGCCAGGTACCCGGGGTCCGTGCTGTTGGCCATCGAGTTCGGGTAGGCCTCGGCGTGGTCGTGGTTGGCCACGGCGTTGAAGGCGGAGCCCGGGTCGTCGAACGTGACGCTGGTGTGGTTGGCGCTCTCGTTCTGCCCGCCGGGCAGGAACGGGAACCGCGAGTCGCCGAGGTCCAGGCGCGGGACGACGTCGTGCTGGTGCTGCATCTCCAGCACGCTCACCGACGGGTCGATGTGCGCGCTGTCGATCGGCGAGCCGTAGGTCATCGCGTGGGTGACGTTGAACTCGCTCACGAACCCGGGATCGGACGTCAGGTCGGCCACCGTCATGCCGCCCTGCGAGTGGCCGACCATCATGACCTCGGCACCGGGCGGGATGTCCGCGTTCCGCATGGCGAGCATGACGGCCTCGCTCATGGTCGAGCGCGAGCCGCCCGCCGTGACCAGGTTGCCGGTCAGGTCCATGGGGTTGTCGCCGGCCGCGGGGTTCCACGCCTCGGTGCCGGGCACGTTGACGATGACCCGCGGGCCGTCGGGCCCCTCGATCGTCGTGATCCGGACGTTGCCGTCGCCGGCGTTGTACGAGTCGGTCACGCCGAGCGCGACATCCGAGATGCTGGAGGGCTCGCGCGGCGCGGCGACGCTCGTCGGCTCGCCCGCGTACGGGTCGCCGTCGTCGAAGACCTTCGGGTCCCACATGCCGCCCGTGGCGGTGGTGAGACCGGCGCCGACCGTCGCGCCCGCGAGCCGGATGCCGGAGGCGAGCACCTCCGTGGTCCGCGGCCACTCGCCGTCGAGGATCGCCCCGCCGGTGGCGTCCCAGAGCTGCAGGCCCGAGTCGCCCACGTTCTGGAACGCCCCGCCGATGGCGCTCGCGCGGTCGCCGAGCCAGCCCAGCGCGTCGGAGCCCCGGTCGCCCAGCCAGCCGAGGGCGTCGGAGCCCTTGTCGCCGATCCAGTCGACCGCGTTGCCGCCGGCGTCCCAGAGGTCGGTCGCGCGGTCGCCGATCCAGCCCGCGGCGTCCCCGGCCTTGTCTCCCACCCAGTCGACGGCGTCGCCGCCGGTGTCCCAGAGGTCACCGGCCTTGTCGCCGAGCCAGTCGAGCACGCCGCCGCCGTCGTCGTCCCCGCCCGAGCTGCCCGACGCCTGCGTCGAGACCCCGGCGAAGCCGCCGCCGTCATACGTGTTCGAGGTCTGGTCCTGGGCGTCGGCGTTGGCCCGCGCGCGCTGCGCGTAGGTGGTCAGCGACTCCGCGACGGTCACGAGCATGGGGGCGTGCTGCGACTCCCACTCGTCCCGCATCTGCTCGACGTTGGGCCCTGCCCCGTCGAAGGACCAGACCGCGGCGGTGGTGACCTGCTTGACCGACTCCAGTGACGACGCGCCGTCGTCCAGCATCCGGGCGAGGGCCCGTACCTGCTCCGGGTCCTGCCCCTGCATCGTGTCGCTCACCGGCCCGCCTCACCCTCGGCGTCGGTGCCCGTGCCGGCGGCCGGCGTGGTCGCGTCGACCGCGCCCACCAGGGCCCACTGGAGCTCGGCCGCGACCGACCCGGCAGGCCGCTCGACGGGCGCCGGCGCGCCGTCGTCGGTCCGCACGTCGAGCAGCTTGCCGTCCACCACGGACCAGAGCCGCGGCCACACCACCTGCGGCGCGTCCGACGTGCCCCACGCCTCGACGCTGACCTGCAGGTTCGCCTGCTCGTCGTCGAGCAGGCGGATCAGCTCGGCCCGGTCCGCCACCGGGCCCGTGCCGGGCTCGGAACCCTGGGCGGGACCGGGCACGGCCGACGCCGGGGCCCGCAGGGCCTCGAACGGCGGCAGAGCGGCGGTCAGCGCGGGCCAGAGCTCGTCGGCCGTGGCGAACCGCAGCTCGGCACCGGGAGCCAGGAACGTCTCGCCGTCGCGCTCGGCGATCACCTGGATCACCAGCAGCACGCGGTCCCCGATCATCGTGAGCCGGGTCACGGTGCCGTTCGAGCCGGACGTGGAGATGAAGGTCGCCCGGACGGGCGCACCGAGGTGCTCGGCGAGCGCCGTGCCCACGGCCGTCGCCCCGCCGCCGTCCCGCGCCTCGGCCGTCACCGCAGCCCACTGTTTCGCGTCAAGCTCCAGAATCCGGCCGGCCATGCGCACTCCCTCGTCGACACCCGTCAGCAACCCTCGGCATACAGCAGCCGAACCGTATCCCCGGGCACGGGGCCCGTCCACGGCAGAACTGCCCATGGCCAAAGATCAGGTCAGGGCGTATCTTGCCCGGCCAGGGGTGTCCGGGCGAACCGGCGAGGTCCGGTCAGAAGGCCGGCTCACGAATGATCGGGCAGGTCATGCAGTGCCCGCCACCCCGCCCGCGGCCCAGCTCGGCACCCGTGATCTCGATGACCTCGATGCCCGCCTTGCGCAGCAGGTCGTTCGTGGTGGTGTTCCGGTCGTAGGTGAACACGACGCCCGGCTCCACCGCGACGGCGTTGTTGCCGCTGTCCCACTGCTGCCGCTCGGACTCGTAGACGTCGCCGCCGGTCTCGATCACACGCAGCTCGCCGAGCCCGGTCTCGCGGGCGACGACGTCCAGGAACGGGGTGCTGCCCTCGTCCGTGACGGCCACCTCCCCGCCGTCGCCGGGCCGCAGCACGAACGGGTGGATCGCCTCGACGATGCGCGGGTAGACGGTCACGGTGTCGACGTCGGCGAAGGTCATGACGGTGTCCAGGTGCATCGCCGAGCGCAGCTTGGGCATGCCCGCGACCACCACCTGCTGCGCCGCGCCGCCCTCGAACAGGGCCGCGGCGACCTGCGTGATCGCCTGCCGGGACGTGCGCTCGCTCATGCCCACCAGCACGGTGCCGTTGCCCACGGGCATGACGTCCCCGCCCTCCAGCGTCGCGCGCTGGTGGTCGGTCTCCGGGTCGCCCCACCAGACGGTGGACCCCACGAAGTCGGGGTGGAACTCGTAGACGGCCTTCATGAGCAGCGTCTCGTCGTGCCGGGCCGGCCAGTACAGCGGGTTGAGCGTCACGCCGCCGTAGAGCCAGCAGGTCGTGTCGCGCGTGAACAGCGTGTTGGGGACCGGTGCCATGAGGTACTCGCGGGCGTCCTGCGTGTACTCGGCGAGCGACCGGTAGGCGGCCGGCAGGTCGGGCACGTCATGGGTGGCCAGGCCGCCGATCAGGTGCTCGGCGAGCTGCTCCGGGGCCAGCCCCTCCAGGAAACCCCGGGTCGCGTCGATCAGGCCCGGCCCGACGATGCCGGGGACGATCTTGCGGTCCAGCAGCCAGTCCCGGGCGCCGGGCACCCGCAGGGTCGCGGCGAGGACGTCGTGCAGCTCGACCACGTCGACGTCGCGCGCCCGCAGGTCCGCGACGAACGCGGCGTGGTGCTCGATCGCCCGGTCCACCCACAGCACGTCGTCGAACAACAGGTCGTCCGAGGTGGTGGGCGTCAGGCGCCGGTGCGCGAGCCCGGGCCGGCAGACCAGCACCTTGCGCAGGCGCCCGACCTCCGAGTGCACACCGTAGGCAGCCGAAGGAAGGGTCGTGCCGCCGCTCTGGATCGTCATGGTCTTCCCTTTCAGACGGAGATCGCCTTCAGATGGAGATCGCGCCCGTGGCGAGCGCGACGACGCCGATCACCGCGCCGATCACCGACACGACGAAGATCACCAGCTCGCCCCGGCTGAACACGCGCCGGCCCTGCTCGCGCCGGGTCATCGCGAACAGGATGGTCGCCGGGGCGTAGATCACGAACGACAGCAGCACGAACGTCAGCCCGGCCGCGAAGAGGAGGAACGCGGTGTAGAGCACGGCCAGGCTCGCGATGACGAGGTCGACGGCGGTGCGGGTGCCCTCCGCCGGCCCGCCGCGGCCCAGCGCGAGCTTGAGCGCGAAGCCCGCGGCCAGCAGGAACGGGATGAGGGAGAGCGCGCTGGTCAGGTCCAGCGCGAAGGTGAACGCGTCGTCCGACAGCAGCGTGATGAACAGGACCACCTGGATCAGCGCGGTCGTCAGCAGGAGCGCGGCGCGGGGCACGTCGTTCGCGTCCGACGTCGCGAGGAACCGCGGCATGTCCCGGTCCTTGGCCGCGACGTACAGCACCTCGGACGACATGAGGGTCCACGCGAGGTAGGCACCGAGCACCGACACGATCAGGCCGACGCTCACGAACACGGCACCCCAGCCGCCGACGGCCGCCTCGAGCACGCCCGCCATCGACGGCTGACGCAGCTGCGCGAGCTCCTCCATCGGCAGGATCCCGTACGACACGATCGTCACGGAGGCGAAGATCGCGAGCACCATGAGGAAGCCCAGGACGGTCGCCCGGCCGACGTCCTCCCGGCGACGCGCGTGCCGGGAGTAGACGCTCGCGCCCTCGACGCCGAGAAAGACGAACACCGTGGCCAGCATGGTGCCGCGCACCTGGTCGAACAGCGGGCCGGTGATGCCGTAGCCCTCGAAGTTGTCCGCGAGCACCTGCGGGTCGAGCAGGAACGCCGTGATGAGCACGAACACGATGATGGGCACCAGCTTGGCGACGGTGACGATGCGGTTGATCGCCGTCGCCTCCTTCACCCCGCGGCGCACGAGGAGGTAGAACAGCCACACGCAGGCCGAGGACGCGACGAACGCGACCACGGTGTCGCCCTCGCCGAGCACGGGCAGCACGGCGCCCAGCGTGGACATGATGAGGATCCAGTAGGTGACGTTGCCGACGCAGGCGCTCGCCCAGTAGCCGAACGCCGAGAAGAAGCCGAGGTACTCGCCGAACCCGGCCTTCGCGTACGCGTAGACCCCGGAGTCGAGGTCGGGCTTGCGGATCGCCAGGCGCTGGAAGACGAAGGCGAGCATGAGCATCCCGGTGCCGGCCACCGTCCAGGAGATGAGCGCCCCGAGCACCCCGGTCTCGCCGGCGAACCGGCTGGGCAGCGAGAAGACACCCGCGCCGACCATGGAGCCGACCACCATGGCGGTCAGCGTGGCCACGCTGATCTTCGCCGTGCGGCCCTGCGTGCTGCTCTCCGACTGCTGCGCCATCGCGAGACCCCCATGCGGTCGAGCACGGTCCGGTTGCCCGGTTCACGTCTCCGGCCGCATCGAGCCCCCGCGATGCCACCGGCTCAGCAATTACATACCTGGGGGTAAGAAGTCGGCAAAAGATACGCCAGGAGGTACATGGTGGCCGCACCGTCGCGGCACCGGGGGGACCGTGAGAGCCGCCACAACCCGACGACCCGGGCGCCCACGGATGGAACAATGGCACCGTGACCTCAGTCCTCGACACGACCACCCAGGCGCCCCCAGCCCCCGGCGGGACGTCGGGCACACCGCTGCTCGCGCCCCTCCAGATCGGGCCCATCACCGTGCGGACGCCGGTGGTGCTGGCGCCCATGGCGGGAGTGACCAACCGCGCCTTCCGCACCCTGTGCCGCGAGGCGGGGCAGTCGGCCGGTTTCGACCCGGGCCTGTACGTCGCGGAGATGGTCACCAGCCGCGCGCTGGTGGAGCGCAACGTCGAGGCCCTGCGGATCGTCACGTTCGGCGCGGACGAGACCCCGCGGTCCGCGCAGGTGTACGGCGTGGACCCGGCCACCGTGGGCGCCGCCGTGAAGATCATCGCGGGCGAGGACCGCGCCGACCACGTCGACCTCAACTTCGGCTGCCCGGTGCCCAAGGTGACGCGCAAGGGCGGCGGCGCCGCGCTGCCGTGGAAGCGCCAGCTCTTCACGGACATCGTCAAGGCGGCGGTCGAGGCGGCCGAGCCGCACGGCGTGCCCGTCACGGTCAAGATGCGCAAGGGCATCGACGACGACCACCTGACGTACCTGGAGGCGGGCCGGATCGCGGAGTCGCTCGGCGCCGCCGCCGTCGCGCTGCACGCCCGCACCGCCGCCCAGCACTACTCCGGCCAGGCCGAGTGGGAGGCCATCGCGCGCCTCAAGGAGGCCGTACGGACGGTGCCGGTGCTCGGCAACGGCGACATCTGGTCCGCCGAGGACGCGCTGCGCATGGTCGAGGAGACCGGCGCCGACGGCGTCGTCGTGGGCCGGGGCTGCCAGGGCCGCCCCTGGCTGTTCGCGGACCTCGCCGCCGCGTTCAACGGCTCGGAGCTGCGCGTGCGGCCCGGCCTGCGCGAGGTCGCCGACACGATCTACCGGCACGGCCTGCTCATGGTCGAGTACTTCGACGGCGACGAGGGCAAGGCCATGCGCGACCTGCGCAAGCACATGGCGTGGTACCTCAAGGGCTACGCCGTGGGCGGCGAGAAGCGGCACTCCCTCGCGCTGATCGACACCCTGGCCGAGCTGCGCGAGCGGCTCGACGCCCTGGACCTGGACGCCCCCTACCCCGGGGACGACGCCGAGGGCCCGCGCGGCCGTGCGGGCTCCCCCAAGACCCCGCACCTGCCGTACGGCTGGCTCGACTCCCGGGAGCTGTCCGAGGAGTTCGAGGCCAAGCTCCGCGAGGCGGAGCTGAGCGTCAGCGGCGGCTAGCACCCCCCGGCCGCGGGAGGTCCTCGCCCGTCCGATACGCTCCTCCCGTGCTGTCCGCCGTGGTCCGACGTGTCCGAGTACCTGAGGTCAGGCCCTCCACCGCCGACGACCCGCCCGAGATCGGCGGCTACGAGATCCGGGGACGGCTGGGCCAGGGCGGCATGGGCGTGGTGTACCTCGGGGCCACCCGCAGCGGTCGCCTGCTCGCGATCAAGGTGATCCACCCGGAGCGCACGGGCGAGAGCGAGTTCCGGACCCGGTTCCGCCGTGAGGTGTCGGCCGCGACACGGGTGCGCAGCCGCCGCACGGCCGCCGTCGTCGACTTCGACGTCGACGCGGCCACGCCCTGGCTCGCCATCGAGTACGTGGCCGGGCCCACGCTGGCACAGGCCATCGCCGAGCTGGGGAGCCTGCCCGAGGAGGCCGTCCGCGAGCTCGTCGCCGGTCTCGCCGAGGCCCTCGACGCCGTCCACCGTGAAGGGCTCGTCCACCGCGACGTCAAGCCCACCAACGTGCTGCTCGGCCCCGACGGCCCGGTGCTGATCGACCTCGGCGTGGTCGCCGACTCCGACGCCACCTCGCTGACCACCACGGGAGTCCAGCCGGGGACGCCCCAGTTCATGTCGCCCGAGCAGGCCCGCGGCGAGGCCGTCACCACCGCCACCGACGTGTGGTCGCTCGGCGCCGTGACCCACCTCGCGGCGACCGGGACCCCGCCGTTCGGGACGGGCAGCCTGGCGACGGTCACCTACCGGATCGTGCACGAGCCACCCGCCCTCGACGCGGTGCCGCCCGGCCTGCGCGGCCTGGTGGCGGCGTGCCTGGCCAAGGACGCCGGCGCGCGCCCGACGACGGCGGCGGTGCTCGCCTCTGTCGCCCACCTGCCGTACGTCGAGGCCGAGGTCACGGGCCTGACGAGCTCCGGCCTGGCCGGCGCGGACACGGTGCTGGGCGCGGCGTCGGCGCCGGGCGCCGCGTCGTCGGATCCCCCGCCCACGCCGGGCCGGATCCGCCGCCAGGTCCTGACCGGCCTGGTCGCCCTGGGCCTGGTGCTGGTCGGCGGCGGGGCCGCGGCGGCCCTGGTGCACTTCCTGGGCCCCGACGACACGCCCACCACGCCCCAGGCCGCGGGGTCCGCGCCCGCGGAGCCCTCCGCCACGCCGAGCCCCAGCCCGAGCGCGGAGGAGCCGTCGCAGAAGCCGTCGGCGTCGCCCAGCGCCCCGGCCGCCACGCCCGTCGACGAGCAGGACGCCGGGCCCGCCGAGGAGGAGCAGGCCGCCGCCCTCGCCCAGTTCCGACCGGGCACCGTGTCGATCCCCGCACAGGTCCAGGTGGGCCAGAAGATCACCGCGTGGCCGAAGGGCTGGACGCCGCAGCCGGCCAGTACCGCGTGCGTGTGGAGCATCGGCGGCGAGGAGCGGGACAACCTCGGTTCGTGCAGCTACACCGTCGCGCTCGGCGACGTGGGCAAGCCGGTCCAGGTCCGGCTGACCGCGACCCGGTCGGGCTACGCCGAGGCCGCGGTGCTCTCCGACGCCACCGGCACGGTGCCGCAGCCGTCCGTGCCGCAGCCGAGCTGCTCGGTCCGCATGGACCCCGGCAAGGTGAACTCCGGCTGGATGACCTACTGCGAGGTCGACCAGGACCCCGACGTCACCTACACGTGGTCCTGGGTCGACGTCACCCGTGACGAGACCATCAGGTGGGGGAACTACCCGCCCGGCCGGCGCATCTGGATCGGCGGCGGCCGGGCCGGTCACCAGGCGAGGGTGACGGTGACCGCGGAGCGGGAGGGCTACCGCTCGGCCGAGTTCGGCACGAACTTCACCCTGCCTGACGAGTGGGTCCCCGCCGGCTGACCTCGCCTCACGACCAGCCCGGCGGCGGGACCCGCCCCATGATCGACGCCGCCATGACGATCCCCGGCTCGTCCCGGCCGGATGCCGGCTCGCGGTCCCGCAGCAGTGCCGCGCCGTCCCGCGCCCAGGTGAGACCGGGCCGGCCGGACGCCGCCCGGTACAGCGCGTCCAGGTGGTCCGGGTGGCGCTCGGCGAGCAGGGCCAGCACCCAGGACGGCGCGTCGGGGTCGGCCAGCACCTGCGCCAGCCGCCGCGGCTTCCACGGCAGGAGCGGCGCGGTGTGCACCTCGCGGAGCTGCGCGTACCAGTCGAGCAGCCGCAGCCCCTTGACGGGGTGGTGCACCAGGGCGAACGTCGCGTCGTCGGGGTCGGCCGCGTCGTCGGGCAGCCAACGCTCGTCGCGGAGTGCGCCGAGCAGCGCGAACTCCTCGGCCGGGGCGCCGACGCGGTCCTTGAACCGCAGGCAGCAGTCCACGACGTGCGACGCCGTACCCTCCACGACGACGTCCCCGAACAGGTCGAGGAAGGCCCGGTGGTGGTCGGCGACGAGCTCGCGGGCGCGGGCCAGCGTGCGCGGGTTGCGGAAGGCCGGGCACGGCGACGACGTCAGCAGCGTCACGACGCCGTGCACGACGCCCTCGATGGCGTCCGGCGGGAAGACCGCCGGGGTGCCCGCGAAGATCCAGACCGCCCCGACGGGCAGCACGCGCCCTGACAGCGGCAGGCCGGGCACGAGGGCCACCGCGCGGATCTCGGAGCGCCCCGTGAACACCCGGTAGTCCAGGTCGTCCTCCAGGTTGTGCAGCACCACGTGCTCGTCCACCAGGTCGGTCACGATGAAGTGGCCGAGCACCCCGCCGTCGTGCCACTGCTCCAGGAGCGCACGCTCGGCGGCGTCGACGACGAGGCCGGCCGGGGCGGCGCCGTCGTCCTCGAGGCCCTCGCCAGGCCCGTGGACCGTGCGCGAAGGAGCCTCGCCGAGGAGCCGGCGGACCAGGGACGCGCGCTCCTCCCGCGACCCCGCGTGCACGAGCAGGTCCGTCGCGCAGTCCCGGGTGACGGCGTCGTACCGCTCGGGGTCGACCTCGTCCGCGGGCACGAGGGACTCGGACCGGACGTACGCGACGAGGCGCTCGACCGCCGCCGCGTTGGCGGGCCGCAGCACGTGCGCGGTCAGGCGCCCGGCGAGCCGGGCGGCGAGGTCGAGCCGGTCGCGCAGGCTGAGCCCGTCGAGCGGGCCGACGGCGGTGGTGGTCGGCGTGGACCGAAGTGATGAACTCATAGGGATATCATTCGGCACGAACATCTATCGCGCTCCGCCATGAGGCGTCATTGTGGATAACTGTGAGCCCTTATCGACCAGCTTGCCCGGCCCGCGAACAGGTCGTTCGATAAAAGATTGAGGTCGATCTTCGGCGTGAAGAGCGCATAGGACGCAAAGTAGACGAAGATCAGCCTTGCACCACCCCACCGTCCTCACCTGTTCTGACCGAAAGGGACCTACCCAACATGGCATCGGAGAAACGTCCCCGACGCGTTCCGGCGGTCATCGCCGACACGCGGAGGAACCCGGGCTTCGCCCTGGGTGCCTTCGGGCTCTCGGCCTGGGCCTACATCGGCATGTCGCACACGATCGCTGCCTATGAGGGCCCCCGGCTCGGCTACGCCCTCGGCGTCGCCTACGAGGCACTGGTGATCGGCCTCGCCTGGGAGGGGCGCCGCCGGGCCGACCGCGCGCTCGAGACCGGCCGCCCGGTGTCCGGGCACGCCCGCTGGCTCGGCGGCGCGATCGTCGTCGGCATCCTCTCCGGCGCGCTCGCCGCCTGGCACGGCTGGCTGCTCGGGGAGGGCATCTTCGCCATCTCCCGCGCCGTCGCGCCCGTCCTGGCCGCCGTCGCGGTCCACCTCTTCTTCCAGTCGGCCTCCAGCTCGCGCGCCCTCGACCGGGCCGCGCAGATCCACAACGACCGGCAGACGGCCGTGCTGGACATGCTCGACGCGGTGCGGCTCGCGCAGATCGCCCCCGACGAGGAGCGGGCGGCCCGCATCGCCGACGTGAACGCCGCGGTGGGCCGGGTCCACCGTCACGTGCCCGCGGCCGTGACCGCGGAGGTGACGCGTCCGCACCTGGAGTCGGAGCGCACGATCCGCGACGTGGTCCAGGAGGCCGCGACGCTGGCCGGCGAGTGGATGCCGGAGCCCAACGCACCCCGGCGGACGCCGGAGGAGGCGGCCGCCAGCGGCGCCGCCCTGGCCGAGATGGTGCTGCCGAAGCTCGTCCTGCCCATCAACCCGGAGGACGGGACCCTGGTCGACCCGGTCGAGGCCGACAGCACCGCCGACACCCCGCCGGCCGACGCCGGGACGATCAGCGCCGAGCGGCTGCACCTGGAGGACAAGTATGCGCCCGTGAAGCCGGACCGGACCGCCGTGCCGGTGAGCCCGCCCGCCGAGGCGCCCGCCGCCGACTGGGAGGACCTCTCCCCCGAGGTCGCGCCGACCCCGGCACCGGCGCCCGTCACCGCGCCTGCCCTCGTCGCCGCGCCCACGGAGCCGGCGCCGGCCCTCACCACGGCGCAGATCAGCGAGATCCGCGTGCTCCGGTGGGCGCAGAACCTCAGCATCGAGGAGGTCGCGGCACGCCTCGACGTCCCCATCGCCTCGGTGAACCGGTACGCCCCGAGCACCGACCCGACGACCGAGACCGGTTCCCTCATGGCGATCCCGGCCGCCGTCTCCTGAGCGGCTCCTGACCGGGAGCACGACGACGGCCCGGCCCCACGCGTCAGCACGCGTGAGGCCGGGCTGTCTCGGTCGCCGCGCCGGTCAGCCGAAGTTGACGCCCTGCGCCAGCGGCAGCTCCGTGGAGTAGTTCACCGTGTTGGTGGCGCGGCGCATGTACTGCTTCCACGCGTCCGACCCGGACTCGCGGCCGCCGCCGGTCGACTTCTCGCCGCCGAACGCGCCGCCGATCTCCGCGCCCGAGGTGCCGATGTTGACGTTCACGATGCCGCAGTCGGAGCCCACCTCGGACAGGAAGGTCTCGGCCTCGCGCACGTCCAGCGTGAAGATCGACGACGACAGGCCCTGCGGCACGTCGTTGTGCACGGCGATCGCCTCGGACAGCTCCGAGTACGTCAGCACGTACAGGATCGGCGCGAACGTCTCGCGCTTGACCACGTCGGTCTGCTCCGGCATGCGCACGATCGCCGGGTGCACGTAGGCCGCGTCCTCCGCGCCGGGCACGTCCACGGCCGTGCCACCCACGACGAGCTCGCCGCCCGCCGTCACGGCCTCGTCGATCGCGGCCAGCATGCGGTCGCGCGCGGCGGCGTCGACCAGCGGGCCCACCAGCGTGCCGTCGGTGCGCGGGTCGCCCACGGGCAGGCCGGTGTAGACCTTCGCGAGCCGCGCCACGACGTCGTCCACGATCGACTCGTGCACGATCAGGCGGCGCAGCGAGGTGCAGCGCTGACCGGCCGTTCCGGCGGCGGCGAACACCGCGCCGCGCACCGCGAGGTCGAGGTCCGCCGACGGCGCGACGATCGCACCGTTGTTGCCGCCCAGCTCCAGCAGGTACCGGCCGCCACGGGCCGCGACGACGGGCGCGACCTGCTGGCCCATCCGCTCCGAGCCGGTCGCGGACACGAGCGCGACGCGGGGGTCGGCCACGAGCGCCTCACCGGCCTCGCGGTCGCCGAGCAGGAGCTGCGAGACGCCCGCCGGGAACCCCGCCTCGGCCAGCGCCCGGTCGAGCAGCGCGGAGGCGCCGACCGCGGACAGCAGGGTCTTCTCGCTCGGCTTCCACACCACGGTGTCGCCGCAGACCAGCGCGACGGCCGTGTTCCAGGACCACACCGCGACCGGGAAGTTGAACGCGCTGATCACGCCGACCACGCCCATCGGGTGCCACGTCTCCATGAGGCGGTGGCCGGGCCGCTCCGACGGCATGGTGCGGCCGCCCACCTGGCGCGACAGCCCGACGGCGAAGTCGCAGATGTCGATCATCTCCTGGACCTCGCCCAGGGCCTCGCTGGTGATCTTGCCCGCCTCGATGGTGACGAGCTCCGCGAGGTCGGCCTTGTGCTCGGTGAGCAGCTCGCCGAGGCGCTTGACGACCTGCCCGCGCACCGGAGCCGGCACGGAGCGCCACGTGGTGAAGGCCTCGGCGGCCTCGCCGACGGCGATGGCGGCCTCGGCGGCACCGGCGCGGTGCAGCTCCAGCAGCGGCTGCCCGGACAGCGGCGACACGACGGGCAGGCCCGTCCCGGTGGGCACCGTGGCGCCCAGCCGCTCCAGCGCGGCCAGGGCGGCGTCGTGCAGCTCGGTCGTCAGCGGGCTGTGGGTGGTGGTGCTGGTCATCGCGGTGCTCCCGTTGTGCGGTGGGTGGTGGTGAGGGTGGCCGGGTCGACGCCGAGGGTCTCGGCGGCGGCGGTCAGGGACCTGGCCACCTGGTCGGCGTACAGGTCGAAGGGGTCGTTCAGCTCGCGCCCGAGCGCGCCCGCCATCCAGTCGGCGTCGCGGTCGGTGCCCTCCTGGCTGGCGTCCTTGGCGCCGTCGGACGTGAGGTTGGACTGGAAGATCCCGGCCGCCGAGCGCGGCAGGAAGTCCTCGTAGACGATCGGCTCGCGCACGACGCCGGTGCCGGACGGGTCCACCTCGTAGGTGAACCAGCCGAGCTCCTGGTCGGCCAGCGCGGCCTCGGTCGTGGGGAAGGTCTTCTGCCAGACGGCGCGGGCGAGCTGCTGGCGCTGCGCCTCGGTGAAGCCGGCGTCGCCGGCGCGAGCCGCGGCGGCGGCCTCGTCGATCTCGACCACCGCGGCGTCGTACGCGGCGCGGCCCGCGCGGGTCAGCGCGATGCCGCGGGCCTCGACCTCGCCGAACCGCACGCGCAGGGAGTCGCTGACGATCTCGCCGTCGGCCGTGCGGAAGGTCCGGGGCTCGGCGAGCGCGCGGAACGACGTCTGCCGCAGCAGCACGTCCGGGCCCTCCCAGCGGGGCGGGCCCTGGATCGCGTCGATCATCGTGATGCCGCGGGCCTCCATGCGCGCGTACAGGTCGTCGATGTCCAGCACGCGGGGCGTGAGGTGGTTGATGTGCGTGGAGGCGATGCCGCCGATGTCGGCGGCGACGGCGCTGACCGCCTCCAGCTCGCGGTACCAGGCCTGGTCCACGGGCTCGCGGGACAGCTCGAACGCCTCGGTCGCCAGCCGCAGGAACTCCGTGGCCTGGTCCCCGGGCAGGCCGCCGTCGGCCTCCGCGCGGTCCGCGAGGGCGAGCAGCTCGGGGCCGAACAGGGTGCGGGCGCCGAGGAAGTTCTCCAGGCGCTGCTCCAGGTCGGCCGTGAAGAAGCGGCGGTCGGCGGGCACCAGCATCGAGGTGAACACCCGGAAGGGGTTGCGGGCCAGCTCGGCCCGCTCGACCGGGCGGAACGCCGTGGAGATGACGGGCACGGAGCTGGAGGAGGCGTCCCGCAGGTCGTAGAAGCCGACCGGCTGCATGCCCATCGCGCCGAAGACCCGGGCGACCTGCGCCATCTCGGTGGGGGTGCCCACCCGGATCGCGCCGTGCCGCTCCGCCGTGACACGCGAGATGGAGCCGAGCCGTTCGGCGTCCGCCCCGTGCTGCGCCACGAAGTCGGCGTTGACCTCGTGCGACACGTCGAGCAGCGTGGTGTAGGCGGGAACCTCCTTGCCGTACATGTCCGAGAGGCTGCGCGCGAACGCGGCCCTCAGCTGCCAGGGCTCGAGGAACGTCGGTGCCGACATCGATCTCTCCTTGCCTTCAGATGATGTTCGCCTCGGGGCCTCGTCGCCCCGGGCGCGTGCTGCGAGCGTTCGTGGCGCTCGCCGTGGGTGGGGTGGGGTCGTCGTCGTCCGGCGCGAACCGGTCCGCGCCGAACCCGGACACGTCGATCCGCGGCGTGCGGCCGGCGTACAGGTCGCGCACCACCTCGCCCACGGCGGGGGCCTGGAGGAACCCGTGCCCGGAGAAGCCCGTGGCGTACAGCACGCGGCCGGGCACGCCGGTGGCCTCGCCGATCAGGGCGTTGTGGTCGGGCGTCATCTCGTAGAGCCCGGCCCAGCCGCGCGCGACGGGCACGTCGTCCAGCCCGGGCGCGCACGCGCCGATCGCGCCGCGCAGCAGCGGCAGCCAGCCCGGGTCGTAGGTGCGCTCGAACGCGATCGGCGTGGCCGGGTCCGCGATGCCGAGCAGCAGGCCGCCGGGCTCGGCGTTGTGGAAGTAGAACGTGGTGCCGTAGTCGATGGTGAACGGGATGCGGGGCGGCGCCGGGTCCAGCCGCGGCGTGAACCCGATCTGCCGCCGGTAGGGGTCGACCGGCAGGTCGAGGCCCGCCTTCGTGGCCAGGTCCCGGGTCCAGGCCCCGGTGCACAGCACGACGGCGCCGGTGCGCACGCGGCCCTGGCTGGTCCAGACGGCGACCACGGCGTCGCCCCGCGTCTCGACGTCGGTCACGGTGACGTGGGTGCGGACCGTGGCGCCGTGCCGCTCGGCGCCGTCCGCGTAGCCCTCGACGACGGCCTTCGGGTGCGCGAACCCGTCGCGCGCGGCGTAGGCGGCCCCGGCGTAGCGGTCGGCGTCGACGTACGGGTTGAGCCGGCGCACCTCGTCGTGGCCGAGCATGCGGCTGGCCACGCCGCGCTCGTTCTGCATGGCCACGGACTCCTCGAACAGCGCGACGTCGTCGGCGGTCGGCAGGAGGAACAGGTAGCCGGGCTGCTGCAGCCCGATGTCCGCGCCGGGACGCGCGGCGAAGTCCTCGTACAGGTCCAGGCTGCGGTTGCCGAGGTCGACGTTGGCGGGGTCGGAGAACTGGGCGCGCACTCCCCCGATCGGCTTGCCCGAGCTGCCCGAGGCGAGCTCGTCGGCCTCCAGGAGGAGCACGTCGACGCCGTCCTCGGCCAGGTGGAACGCCACGGACGCGCCGAGCGCGCCGCCGCCGACCACGACGACGTCGGCGCGCCCGGGCAGCCGTCCCCGACGGTCCGCGGGGCGCCGTACTGAGGTCATGCACGCATCCTGCCACGGGCTCCGGCCGGAAATGGCCGACACCGGAATTGTTCTTGCGAGACGGGCCCGACCCGGGGGAATCAGGTGCCGATCGGGGCCCGCACCGTCGTCAGATCAGTGCGCCGCCGCGCGGCAGTCCGCGCACGTGCCCCACAGCTCGATCGTGTGCTCGATGTCGTCGAAGCCCTGGGCGGCGGCGACCTTCGAGGCCCAGGCCTCGACCGTCGGGCCGTCGATCTCGACGGTCCGGCCGCACATCCGGCACACCAGGTGGTGGTGGTGCTCGCGGCGGGCGCACCGGCGGTACAGGCTCTCGCCGTCCTCCGCGCGCAGGACATCCACCTCGCTGGCCTCGGCGAGCGCCTGCAGGGCGCGGTACACGGTTGCCAGCCCCACGGACTCGCCCCGGGCGCGCAGCGCCTCGTGGAGCTGCTGGGCCGAGCGGAAGTCGGCGAGCTCGTCGAGCGCCTCGACGACAGCGGTGCGCTGGCGGGTCATGCGTGCGGTCATCAGCGGCACTCCTTCGCGGCGGCGGCCGCACGTTCGGTGGCGGCCGCGGGCAGGTCGACGTCGTCGGGCAGGTCGGGATGCGGGTCGTGCGCGGGGCGCCGTCGGCTCAGGAGCGGCGCCAGCAGGGAGACCACCGCGTACACGGCGATGGCCAGCACCACGATAGTGGCGCCGGGTGAGACGTTGTACCAGTAGGTGATGCTCAGGCCCGTCAGGCAGACGACCACGCCGACCACGCACGCGGTGAGCATGGTGCGCCCGAAGGCGTGCGTGACCTGCTGCGCGATGGCGACGGGCACGATCATGAGCGCGCTGACCAGCAGCAGCCCGACCACGCGCATGGCCACCGTCACGGTGAGGGCCGACACGACGGCCACCACGACGTTCAGCGCCCAGACCGGCAGGCCGGAGGCGATCGCGAACTCCTCGTCGTGGCTCACCGAGAAGAGCGCGTGCCGCAGGCCCACGCCGATCGCGAGGACCACGGCGGAGAGCACGACGGTGAGCCAGAGGTCGGCGTCGGACACCGTGGAGATCGAGCCGAACAGGTAGGTCATGAGGTTCCCGGAGGAGCCGCCGGCGATGCCGATGAGCAGCACGCCGCCCGCGATGCCGCCGTAGAACATGATGGCGAGCGCGAGGTCGCCCGACGTGCGGCCGCGGCGGCGGACCACCTCGATGAGCACCGAGCCGACCACCGCGGCGACCACGGCGCCGGGGATCGCGAGGGCGTCGTTCGGCGTGAGGCCCATGCCCGCGCCGACGAGCCAGCCCAGAGCGACGCCGGTCAGGGCGACGTGCCCGATGCCGTCGCCGAGCAGGGAGAGCTTGCGCTGCACCAGGTAGGTGCCCACGACGGGCGCCGTGACGCCGACCAGGAGCGCGGCCAGGAGGGCCCGCTGCATGAACGGGTCCGTGAGCATGAGCGTGATCACGGGCGCACCTCCAGGTCGAAGGCCCTGGACTCGGCGGGGTCGAGGGAGTTGTCGTCGGCGTGCGGGTGCTGGTGGCGGTGCCCCGCACGGTCGTGGTCGTGCCGGGCCTGCGGCGGGGCGCCGTCGTGCACGACCTTGCCGTGCTTGAGCACGACGGCGCGCGTGACGAGCGGTTCGAGCTCGCCCAGCTCGTGCAGCACCACGAGCACCGTGAGGCCGCCGTCGACCAGCCGCCGCATCGTGGTGGCGAACGCCTCCTGGCTGGCGACGTCCACGCCCGCGACGGGCTCGTCCAGCACGAGCAGGTCCGGCTCGCGGACCAGGGCGCGCGCGATGAGGATGCGCTGCTGCTGGCCGCCCGACAGGAGGTGCACCGGGTCGTGCACGCGGTCGGCGAGGCCCACCTGCTCGAGGGCCGCCGCGACGCGGTCGCGCCAGCCGCGCGGCAGGCTCAGGCGGCGCCCGTGCAGCAGGCCCGAGGCGACGACCTCCTGGGCCGTCGACGGGATGCCGCCGCCCGCCCCGGCGCGCTGCGGCACGTAGCCGACGCGGCCCCAGTCGACCGTCCCGCCCCGCCCGCCGGCGCCGAGGGGCTCGCCGAGCAGCCGCACGGTGCCCTCGGACGGCACGTTGATGCCCACCAGCGACTTGACCAGCGTGGACTTGCCGGATCCGTTCGCGCCGAGCAGCGCGACGACCTCGCCGGGCTCGACCGTCAGGTCGATGCCGCGCAGGATGTGGCTCGCGCCCGCACGGAAGTGCAGGCCGCGCGCCTCGATCACGGGTTCGCTGGTCTCGGTCACCTGCTCAGTCTCCACCCGTCCGGTGTTCGTCATGCGCAGACCAGTCCCTCCTCGAGCGCGGCGAGGTTGGCCCGCATCACGGAGACGTAGTCGTCACCCGCGGCCGAGGCCTCCTCCGACAGACCCTCCAGCGGGTCCAGCACGGCCGTGTCCACGCCCAGGTCGGCGGCCAGGGTCTCGGTGACCTTGGGGCTCACCAGCGTCTCCGAGTACAGCGTCTTGACGCCGTTCTCCCTGACCACGGCGCCGATCTCGCGCAGGCGCGCCGGGGACGGCTCCGCCTCGGGGTCGAGCTCGGAGATGCCCACCTGCTCCAGCGCGTACCGGTCGGCGAGGTAGCCGAACGCCGCGTGGCTCGTCACCAGCGTCGCGCCCTGACAGGCGGCGAGGCCGTCCGCCATCTCCTGGTCCAGCCCGTCGAGCTGCTCGCCCAGCCGGAGCGCGCCGGCGGCGTACTCGTCGGCGTGCTCCGGGTCCACGGCGGACAGCTCGTCGGCGACGGCCTGCCCGACGGCGGCCAGCCGGCTCGGGTCCAGCCAGAAGTGCGGGTCGGTCGAGCCGTGGTCGTGCCCGTCGCCCTCCTCGGCGTGCTCCGCGTGCTCCTCCTCGGTCTCCTCCGCGTGCTCGACGAGCCCGGTGGCGTCCGCGGCGTCGACCACGTGCTCCGGCGCGCGGGACTCGACGCCCTCGTCGACGGCGGCCTGGAAGCCGGAGAGGTAGACCACCAGGTCGGCGGTGCCGATCTCGCGGACCTGCGCCGGCGACAGCTCCAGGTCGTGCGGCTCGGCGGCCGGCGGCGTGAGGTTGTCGACCGTGACCAGGTCCCCGCCGATCTGCTGCGCCACATACTGGAGCGGGTAGAAGGACGCGAGCACGACGACGCCGTCGGACGCCCCGCCCGCACCGCCCGCCGCCTGGGTGGAGCAACCCGCGAGGGTCGCCGCACCGGCGAGGACGAGGCTGGTCAGGGCGGCGCCGGTGGCGCGAGTCGAAGTCATGAGAACGATTCTCACGCTTGTTGAGAACGATTGTCAAAGATCGGGATCGAGAGGTCGGTCACGCGCTTTTTCGCGCGGGCCCCGACCGGCCCGGACGGTAGGCTGGGCGGACGTTACTTCCACCTGTTCCCCTGGAGAGATCCCTCGTGTCCGACAAGTCAGTGCGCTCTGCGCAGACCGCCAAGCTCGACGCCGTCGTCTCGCTCGCGAAGCGACGAGGTTTCGTCTTCCCGTCGGGCGAGATCTACGGCGGTACGCGCTCTGCGTGGGACTACGGACCCCTCGGCGTGGAGCTCAAGGAGAACATCAAGAAGCAGTGGTGGCGCGCGATGGTCACGAGCCGGGACGACATCGTCGGCCTCGACTCGTCGGTCATCCTGCCGCGCCAGGTGTGGGTGGCCTCCGGCCACGTCGGCGTGTTCACCGACCCGCTCACCGAGTGCCTCTCGTGTCACAAGCGGTTCCGTGAGGACCAGATGATCGAGGAGTTCGAGGAGAAGAAGGGCCGCGCCCCCGAGGGCGGCCTCGCCGAGATCGTCTGCTCCAACTGCGGCACCCGCGGCCAGTGGACCGAGCCCCGCGACTTCAACATGATGCTGAAGACGTACCTCGGCCCCGTCGAGGACGAGTCCGGGCTGCACTACCTGCGCCCCGAGACCGCGCAGGGCATCTTCGTGAACTTCGCCAACGTCGCCGCCGCGGCCCGCAAGAAGCCGCCGTTCGGCATCGGCCAGATCGGCAAGTCGTTCCGCAACGAGATCACGCCGGGCAACTTCATCTTCCGCACGCGCGAGTTCGAGCAGATGGAGATGGAGTTCTTCGTCAAGCCGGGCGAGGACGAGGAGTGGCACCAGTACTGGATCGACTACCGCACCGACTGGTACACGGACCTCGGCATCTCGGCCGACAACCTGCGCCACTACGAGCACCCCAAGGACAAGCTGTCGCACTACTCGACCCGCACCGTGGACATCGAGTACCGCTTCGGCTTCCAGGGCAGCGAGTGGGGTGAGCTCGAGGGCATCGCGAACCGCACGGACTTCGACCTGAAGACCCACACGGAGAGCTCGGGCAAGGACCTGGCGTACCGCGACCCGGTGACCAACGAGAAGTACTTCCCGTACGTCATCGAGCCCGCCGCCGGCCTGACCCGGTCGCTCATGGCCTTCCTCGTCGAGGCGTACGCCGAGGACGAGGCGCCGAACACCAAGGGCGGCGTCGACAAGCGCACGGTCCTGCGCCTGGACCCGCGCCTGGCCCCGATCAAGGCCGCGGTGCTGCCGCTGTCCAAGACGGCGGACCTGCTCCCGGCGTCCGAGAAGCTGGCCGCGGAGCTGCGCAAGTACTGGAACGTCGACTACGACGTGACCCAGGCGATCGGCAAGCGCTACCGCCGGCAGGACGAGATCGGCACGCCGTTCTGCATCACCGTCGACTTCGACACCCTCGACGACCAGGCCGTCACCATCCGGCACCGTGACACCATGCAGCAGGAGCGCGTCGCCCTGGACAAGGTCGTCAGCTACCTGGCGGGCCACCTCGTCGGCGCCTGACGCCCAGGCCCCTGACGCCTCGGGGCCTGAGCCCGGCTAACCACGCGCGTCCTGCGCCTGCTCCCGCAGCAGGCGCAGGACGCGCGCCGCGTCACGGTCCGTGGTGTCGATCTCGTGCAGCGGCTGCACCCGCAACGGCCCGTGCTCGCCGTTGTCGATCAGGACGTGCCGCGCGACGTCCTCGGCCGGCGCGAACCGAATCGGTGTCTCGTGGAAGAAGCCGTGCACCATGATCCAGCCGTCGGGACACTCGACCTCGATCAGGTCGTACACCTCCTGCGGCGTGCGGGGCCAGGCGGTCCCCACCCAGCCCGCCGGCCGAAAGCGGATCCGGTCGTGTCGGAGCTTGTCGGCGAGCCAGTCGGTCGTGCGCTCCGTGTTCGCGACGGCGACCTGAGGGTCGCCGGCGTCGACGGGCGCACCGAGCAGCGCTGCCGCCGCGAGCCCTTCGATCCGGAGGTCCAGGCCCACCAGGTCCTCGATCTGCTCGACCGCGAAGAAGACGCGATCGGCCAGGTCCGGATCGTGCCGGTGCTCGACGATCTGGCGGCGGATGTCCTCGTCGAGGGGCTCCAGCTCCAGCCGGACCTGCTTGCCCAGCGCGGCGAGGATCTCCCGCAGCGACCCGAAGCTGGGTGTCCGCACGCCTGCCTCGAGCTGGGAGATCGATGCCCGGGACCGGCCGACCCGGCGCCCGAGCTCCTCCTGCGTGAGCCGGGCCTCCTGGCGGGCCTCCTTGATCAGTGCGGCGAGATCCATCCCACGATCGTGTCAGCGATCGGGCCCGCGAGCCGGGCGGGGTCGACGCGCCTGTGGACAACCTCGATCCCGCAGGCGTCGGTCCGCTCGTGCCGCGTCCGGCGTGCCTCGTCCGGCGTGCCCTGTCCGGCGCGCCCTGTCCGGCCGGCTCGTCGCCGTGCACCGCCGGGGAAGACCTCTGTCAGCCAGGTGGGTAACGGAGATGTAGCAGTGCTAGCTCTGCGTTACGTACCTGGCTGGCAGAGGTCTTCCCCGGAGGTGCCCGCACGGCGCGGGGAGATCGTCCCGGCGTCGGTTCACCCGGGTGAGGTCGGCTCGAATCAGGTCATACCGTGCGGTGAGCGGGCTTGAGAACTCGTAGCGTGCCCCGTCCGGGGCGCCCCGAGTCATCGAAGAGGTTGGCCTCATGATCCGCCGCACCATCGTCGCCCTGGTGAGCGTGCTCGCGCTCGCTCTCACGGCGTCGGGCCCCCGCGCAGGCAGCGACCGTCTACTCCACGAACGTGACGCTCGACGCGAAGCCCGAGCCGGTCGCGAAGAACAAGACGGTCACGCTCAAGGGGACGCTCAAGTACAAGAAGGACGGTCAGTGGCGCGCCCTGCCCACGACGAAGGTCCTGACCGTGACCTTCGACCCGTCCGGGCCGGACGAGCCGCGCAAGATCGGCCTCGTCCGGACCACGCGCACCGGCGCCTACACCTACAAGGCCACGGCGTCGCGCTCGGGCAAGTGGACGGTGAGGTACGCGGGCAAGGCGGGCTCCTTCCGGGCCGACTCCGCCGCGGACGCCGTCTGCGTGTACTCGGCCGGACGGTGGCAGTGCCCCGTCTCGCCGACCAACCCCGACCTCGACTGCAAGGACATCGGCAAGACGGTCTGGGTCGGCACCAAGGACTACCACGCGCTCGACGCCGACAACGACGGCTGGGGCTGCGACTCGTACTCCTGATCTCCTGCCCGGCGGGTGCGCCCGGTCGTCCGAGCTCCGGTGACCGGGCGCACGTACCGACCATGCCGGACCGTGTGGAATGCTTAGGCAATGCTTACCTCACCTGCGGCTGCGCCCGCGGGACGCCGTGAGGGTGCGGAAGCCGTAGCCCAGCGTGCCCGACGTCGGACGTTCGCGTTGCTCACGGCGCTTGCCGCCCTGCTGCTCGTCGTCCTGGCGAGCCTCGCGCTCGGCGTCCGCGACATCAACCCGGCCGAGGTCTGGCGAGCGCTGACCGCACCCGTCGCTGGGCTCATGGACCACGACGTGGTGCTGGAGCAGCGCCTGCCCCGCACCATCGTGGGCCTGGCGGCGGGCGTCGCGCTCGGCACGGCGGGCACGCTGATCCAGGGCGTCACCCGCAACCCGATCGCCGACCCCGGCCTGCTGGGGCTGAACTCGGGAGCGTCGCTGGCGGTCGTGTGCGCGGTCTGGCTGCTGGGCATCACCTCGCCCCTCGGTTACGTCTGGTTCGCGTTCCTGGGGGCCGCCGTCGCGGCAGCGATCGTCTTCTCGGTGGGACGCGGCCAGCCGGTGCGGCTGGCGCTGGTCGGGGCCGCGGTGACCGCGCTGATCACACCGCTGATCACCCTGGTGCTGCTGCGCGACCAGCAGGCGTTCAACCTGTACCGGTTCTGGTCGGTCGGCTCCCTGACGGGCCGGGGCCTCGACACCGTCACGGCGCTGTGGCCGTTCATCGTGGTCGGCCTCGTGCTCGCGGCCGCGCTCGCGCACCGGCTCAACATGCTGGCCCTCGGGGACGACGTCGCCACGGCGCTCGGCCAGCGGGTCGGCACCACGCGCGCCCTCGCGGCCGTCGCGATCGTGCTGCTCGCGGGCACCGCGACGTCGCTCGCCGGGCCCATCGCGCTCGTCGGGCTCGTGGTGCCGCACGCGGCCCGGCGCCTCGTCGGCACGGACTACCGCTGGGTCATGGCGGTCGGCGCCCTCCTGGGCCCGGTGATGCTGCTGACCGCGGACGTCCTCGGCCGGCTGATCCTGCCCCGCTCCGAGCTCGAGGCCGGTGTGGTCGCGGCGCTCCTCGGCGCTCCGGTGCTCGTCGCCGTCGCGCGCAGCAGGAACGTGGTGGGGGCCTGATGTCCGCACCCGCTCCCGCCACCCCCACGCGGGTCACCGACACCACGGTCACCACCGTCGCCGACCTGCGCACCCTCCGCCGCCGCCGGCAGGCGCTCGTCGTGTCCGGGATGGTGCTCGTGGTGCTCGTCGCCGGGACCGCGGCGCTCCTGATGGGCGCGGCCGGCCTCACGCCGGGCCAGGCGATCTCCGGCGTGTTCGGCCTCGGCGACAAGGGCGACGTCTTCGTCGTCCAGAAGCTCCGTCTGCCCCGCATCGAGGCGGCCGTCGTGGTCGGTGTGGCGTTCGGCCTGGCCGGCGCCCTCTTCCAGTCGACCCTGCGCAACCCGCTCGCCTCCCCCGACATCCTGGGCATCTCCACCGGCGCCAGCCTCGGGGCCGTGATCGGTGTGCTCGTCCTGGGGCTGAGCGGCATGGCGCTGTCCGGCCTGGCGTTCGCCGGCGCGGGCGTCGTCGCGCTCGCGATCTGGCTGCTGGCGTGGCGCAAGGGGCTGCACTCGATCCGGTTCGTGCTGGTCGGCGTCGGGTTCGCCTACCTGGGCTCCTCGCTGATCGCCTGGGCCATGGCCCGGTCGCAGGAGCACGAGGCTGCGGCGGTCCTGATCTGGACCGTCGGCTCGGTGTCCGACGTCCGCGGCGAACAGCTCACGCTCGTCGCCGCCGGGACGCTCGTGCTGTGCGCCGCGGCCGCCGTCGTCTCGCGGACGCAGGGGCCGCTCGCCCTCGGCGACGACAACGCGCGCGCCCTGGGGGTGCACGTGGACGCCGCCCGGGTCGGTGCCCTGCTGCTGGCCGTCGCGCTCGTCGCGCTCGCGACCAGCGCCGCCGGCCCCATCGCGTTCGTCGCCCTGGTCGCACCCGCCATCGCGCGCCGCCTGGTGAACGACGGCGGGGCCGCCCTCGTCGCTTCGGCCGCGACCGGCGCCGCCCTGACCCTGGCCGCCGACGTGATCGCGCAGCACGGGCTGCTCGGCGTCGCCGCCCCCGTCGGGATCGTCACGGGGCTCGTGGGCGCCCCCTACCTGCTGTGGCTGCTCGCCACGACCGAGAAGAGGAGCCGATGACCAACCTGCGCGCCGAGGGCGTCAGCCTGGGCTACGACGGCCTGAGGGTCATCGAGAACCTCGACCTGACACTGCCCGACGGCAAGATCACCGCCGTCGTCGGGCCGAACGCCTGCGGCAAGTCCACGCTGCTGCGCGGGCTGGCCCGCCTGCACCCGCTCGACGGCGGCCGCATCACGCTGGGCGGCGCCGACATCACGCAGATGCCGCGCAAGGAGCTGGCCCGCAAGATCGGCATGCTGCCACAGTCTTCCATCGCGCCGGACGGCGTGCGGGTCGCCGAGCTGGTCAGCCGCGGCCGGTACCCGCACCAGGGCTGGTTCGGCCGCCACTCCTCCGACGACGACGCCGTGGTCACCACGGCGCTGGAGTCCACCGGCGTGGCCGAGCTCGCGGACCGGCCCGTCGCCGAGCTCTCGGGCGGGCAGCGGCAGCGCGTGTGGATCGCCATGGTGCTGGCGCAGCAGACCGACATCGTGCTGCTCGACGAGCCGACCACCTTCCTCGACGTGCGCCACCAGCTCGACCTGCTGGACCTGCTCACGGAGCTGAACCGGAACCAGGGGACCACGGTCGCGATGGTGCTGCACGAGCTCAACCTCGCCGCCCGGTATGCCGACCACCTGGTCGTGATGTCGGCCGGCCGGATCGTCGCCGAGGGGCTGCCGTCCGACGTGCTGACCCGCGAGGTGGTCGACGAGGCGTTCGGGCTGCGCGCCCAGGTCGTGCCCGACCCCGTGGCGGGCTCGCCGCTCGTGGTCCCGGTCGGGCGCTACCACTCGAAGTAGTGACGCCCGACGGGGGCGTGGTTTACCTCACTCGGACCTCCCTCAATTTCGCAACATCCCCGTGACCTATTGTGGTTAGGGTTACCTCATCTCGACCGGCGCCCGCCGGTCGTTCGACTGAACACCCCGGGAGAAACCGTGCGACCTCGCCGATCCCTCGCAGCGGCCGTCGGCCTCGTCGCCGCGTCCGCCCTCGCCCTCGCGGGCTGCGCGTCCGAAGAGCCGGCCGGCAGCGACGCCGCCACGCCGTCCGCCGGTGCCTCCGGCGTGACCGACGAGTTCCCCCTGACCATCGAGCACGCGCTCGGCGAGACCACCATCGAGGAGGCGCCCGAGCGCGTCGCCACCTGGGGCTGGGGCTCGACCGAGGCCGCGATCGCGGCGGGCGTCTTCCCGGTCGCCGTCGCCGAGCAGACCTGGACGGTCGGCGAGGGCAACCTCCTGCCGTGGGTCGAGGAGGCCTACGACGAGGCGGGCGTGGAGCACCCCACCGTGCTGACCGACGCCGAGGCCGGCGCAACCGTGCCCTACGAGGAGTTCGCGGCCGCCGAGCCCGACGTCATCATCGCGACGTACTCGGGCCTCACGCAGGAGCAGTACGACCTGCTCAGCGAGATCGCCCCGACCGTCGCCTACCCGGAGACGGCCTGGCAGACGCCGTGGGACGAGATCATCACCGCCACGGACGCCGCCCTGGGCCGCAGCGCCGCCGGTGAGGCCAAGGTCCAGGAGATCAACGACTACCTGGCCGAGCAGGCCGAGGCGCACCCCGAGTTCGCGGGCAAGACGGTCGCTGCGATCGTCGACTCGCCCGACGAGGGCCTGATCTACGTGTACCGGGCCGGCGACCCGCGCGCCGGGTTCCTGGAGGGCCTCGGCTTCGAGACCGCCCCGGCCGTCGAGGAGCTCGCGCCGGACGACGGCTCGTTCTTCTACACGCTGTCGTACGAGGAGCTGGACAAGCTCGAGTCCGACCTGGTGGTGGCCTACACGTACACCGAGGAGGAGGCCGCGGCGCTCCCCGACAAGAAGGAGCTCCAGGCCCTGCCCGCCGTCAAGAACGGCATGGTGGCACAGCAGGTCGGCACCGTCGCGGTCTCGGCCGTCTCGCCGCCCACGGCCCTCTCGGTCGAGTACCCCGAGGGCATGCCCCTGCTGATCGACTCGCTGGCCGAGACGCTCGGCTGACGATCCGCTGAGTGCGGGGCTTCTGTGGGGCCGACACCCCACAGAAGCCCCGCACTCGTCACTTCCCGGTGTCGGGCTTGTCGAGCGCCCCGCCGTACCGCCGGTCGCGCTTCGCGTACTCCTCGACGGCGTGCCAGAGGTGCCGGCGGTCGACGTCGGGCCAGGGCTCGTCGAGGAACACCATCTCGGCGTACGCCGCCTGCCACAGCATGAAGTTGGACGTGCGCTGTTCGCCGGACGAGCGCAGGAACAGGTCCACGTCGGGCACGTCGGGCAGGTACAGGTACTTCTGCACCGTCTTCTCGTTGATGCGCCTCGGGTCCAGCCTGCCCGCGGCGGCGTCCCGGGCCATGGCCGCGGCCGCATCGGCCAGCTCGGCCCGGCTGCCGTAGTTGACGCACATCGTCAGCGTGCAGAGGTCGTTGTCCTTGGTGCGCTCCTCGGCCTCCAGCAGCACGTCGATCACGGACTTCCACAGCTTCGGACGGCGTCCGGCCCACCGGATCCGCACGCCCCACGACGCCATGACGTCGCACTGGCGCTTCATGACCTCATGCGTGAAGTTCATCAGGAAGCGCACCTCCTCGGGCGAGCGCTTCCAGTTCTCCGTGCTGAACGCGTACGCCGAGACGTACTCGACACCCACGTCGACGGCCCCCGCCACGACGTCGAGCAGGGAGTTCTCGCCCGCCCGGTGCCCCTCGATCCGCGGCAGGCCGCGCGCGTTGGCCCAGCGCCCGTTGCCGTCCATGACGACGGCGACGTGGCGCGGCAGGAACTCCTTGGGGATCCGCGGGGCCTGCTCGCCGGACGGGTGCGGGAACGGCTTGACCAGCTCCCGGTTCGCGTTCCGGGCCATCAGCGCTCCACCATCTTCAACGATCGCAACGTTCTCTCCAGGTAGTACTGGCCGTAGGCGGCGACGATGCCGCTCGCCTCCTTGCGGTGCCGCGCGTCGGACGCGTCGGCGGTCGCCCAGTCGCCCGCGAGCAGCGAGGACAGCAGGGCGAAGGTCTCGGGCGCGGGGGCTGTGGAGCCCGGCGGCCGACAGCGCGGGCAGACGGCGCCGCCCTGCGCCACGTTGAACGAGTGGTGCGGCCCGGGCTCGCCGCAGCGCGCGCAGTCCTCGAACGACGGCGCCCAGCCGGCCACCGCGAGGGCCCGCAGCAGGTACGAGTCCAGCACCAGGCCGGCGTCGTGGTGCCGCTCGGACAGCGCCCGCAGGCCCCCGGCGAGCAGCCAGTACTGCTGCACCGCCGGCTCGTTCTCCTGCGCGACCAGCCGGTCGGCGGCCTCCAGCATCACCGTGCCGGACGTGTACAGGCCGTAGTCCTCGCAGATGGAGCGGGCGTAGGCCCCGATGGTCTCGACCTGCGTCACCGTGTCCAGCCCCATGCCCGGCCGCGGGTTACGACCCGTGTGGAGCTGCACGTCGACCGCCATGAACGGCTCCAGGCGCGCCCCGAACTTGGACGACGTGCGCCGCACGCCCTTGCCCACCCCGCGCACCTTGCCGTGCTCGCGCGTCAGGAACGTGACGATGCGGTCCGCCTCGCCCAGCTTCTGGGTGCGCAGCACGATCGCGTCGTCTCGGTACAGGGGCACAGAGCCATTCTGCCCCCAGTCACCGACACTCAGGCACGCTCGACGAACCGGGTCCCGTCCGGCGTCAGCTCCGGCTCCCACACGAACCGGTGGATCACGTGCTTCTCCAGGATCCAGCGCGCCAGCAGTGCGACGCCGCCCCAGATCACGAAGAGCAGGAGGGTCTGGAGGAAGTTGATGCTGATCTTGTCGAAACCGGTCAGTGCCAGCGTGGGGATCAGGAAGATCAGGCCGAGGAACGCGGGCAGGAGCTGGATGCCGACCCACTGCACCACCGAGAGCATGTCGACCCGGCGCTCGGCCACCACGCCGTGGTAGTCCATCACGTTGACCACGTGGTCGGCGCGCCACTTGGCGACGTGCCGGGCGACCGTCCACTGCGCGTCCCGCGCCTCCAGGGCGGCGCTGCCCGTCGGCAGCCAGATCCCGAGGATCTGGTGGATCTCGGCGGGCGTCAGGTACCCCTTGTCAAGGATCGCCAGGCTGTGCACGGGCGGCTGCCGGGTGTTGGTCGGCAGCACCAGGGCGGCCAGGAACAGCAGCACGCCGCCGGTCCCGAGCAGGCCCACCAGCGCGTCCGGGAGCCACGGCAGGAGCAGTGTCGCGGTGGCGAACGCCAGGGCGCCGAGCAGTGCGCAGACGATGCGGTTCTTCATGGTCATGGTAGGTAGGACTTTACCGGCATCTCGTGGGTCACCGGAGCGATAAGTCCGTTTCGAGACCTAAGTTCTGGGTGCCGGGCGCACCTCAGAAGAAGAGCGTGTCCCGGCGGTCCAGCGGCCGGGAGACGAGCCACCAGGCGGCCACCTGCAACGCCAGGATCAGCGGGAGCACCACCAGCGCGACGATCCCGAGCCCCGCCATCGTCTCCTCCGAGACCGCGCCGCCGACCAGCCGCGGCCACGCCGCGATCGCCGTGCCGACCACGGGGGCCGCGATCATCACCGAGGTGACGACCACCGGCAGCGGGCCCGTGCGGCGCAGCCGCCACGCGACCACGGCGTCCCCGTGCAGGCGCGTCACGACCACCGCCGCGACGCCCAGCGCCAGCGCGACCAGGCCGCTCCCCCAGGCCACGCCGAGCAGCGCGCCCCAGCTCCCGGCCAGCGCGATGCTCGCGACCACCAGCACCACGTCCCACACGTCCCGCCACACGTTGCCCGGGCGGCGGCTGCGCAGCCAGATCCCGGCGTCGCGCAGCGCCCAGGACGCGACGAGCACGATCGCCACGGGGTACCCGACGGCCAGCAGGTCGGCCTCGGCGTGCGGGAAGACGCCGATCAGCACCCCGAGCGCCGCCACCAGCCACACCTCGCCCGGCAGCAGCAGCGGGCCGACGGCCCCGAGCACCACCCGGCGCTGCGCCGGTTCGCGGCGCTTGTCCTTGCCGTCCGGTCCGCGGTCCTGCAGCAGGGTGGCGCCCGCGCCCTGGACGGCGCCGTCGAGCACCACCCAGCCGACCAGCAGCACGGTCAGGAGCACGGCCCACGCCGCCGCGTTCATCGGGCGCCCTCCGGCGCCGGACCGCCGCCGGACGCGCCGCCCGCCCCGTCGTCGGGCGCCCCGAACCGGAGCAGCACCTCGTCGCCCGCGCCGTCGTCCCGCAGGACGTCGGCCGCGGCGGCGCCCAGCACGAGCCGGTCGGTCCCCGCGCGGGCCAGCCGGCCCAGCACCCACCAGTCGAGCACGGCGAGCGTGACCATGAGGCCCACGAGCAGCACGAGCGAGGCCAGGACCGCGCGAGCGGACTGGTCGGAGGTGACCTCGTCGACCCGCAGCACACCCTGCACGACCCACGGCTGCCGCCCCAGCTCGCGCACGAGCCAGCCCGCGAGCGCCACGACGAACGGCAGGGGCAGCAGGACCGTGAGCACCACGTAGAGGCCGCGGCGGCCGCGCATGCGGAACAGGGCGCCCCCGATGAGCAGGAAGGGGAGCACGAGTGCGCCGAGGAAGACGAGGTCGGCGCTGCGCATCATGACCTCGAGGAGCACACCGACGGCGGTGTCCTGGCCGAAGCCTCCCTCGATGTAGCCGAACTGGGCGTAGCCGAAGGCCTGCACGAGCAGCACGCCGGCCACGCCGGTCCAGATGCCGGCCCGCATGGAGTGCCGCCACAGGTCCTCGTCGGGGCCGGTCGGCTGCCGTTGTCCGCCGCCGAAGCGCCGCAGGTGCCACGCGGCGACGCCGACGAGCACGAACCCGCCGGCCATGAGGCAGGCGCCGACCACGTGCAGGCCGGACAGGAGCGCCGCGGGATTGGTGACCAGGGCGCCGACGTCGGTGATGCGGGCGACCTGTGCGCCGGCGGGGCCCTCCAGCACGTACCCGAGGGGGTTGCGCAGGAACCCGTTGGCCACCATCACGGCGAAGGCCGAGGCGTACCCGGTGACGACGACGGCCCAGAAGATCGCGGCGTGCAGCCCGCGCCGGAACAGGTGCCAGCCGAACACCCACAGGCCCAGCAGGGTGGACTCCAGGAAGAACGCGACAAGGGTCTCCACGGCCAGCGGCGCGCCGAAGACCTCGCCGGCGACGTCGAGCAGGCCCGGGAAGTGCAGGCCGAACTGGAGCTCCAGGACGATGCCGGCGGCGATGCCGAGCGCGTAGTTGACGAGGTAGATCTGCCCCCAGAACCGGGTCGCGCGCTCGAAGACGACGGCGCGGTCGCCCGTGGCGCGGGCCCAGCGCGTGTTGAAGATCGCCACGACCGGGCCGAGCCCGAGCGTGAGCAGCACGAAGAGGAAGTGCACAGCGGCCAGCAGCGCGAACTGCAGGCGGGCGAGTTCCGTGGCCTCCACGTTCCCGAGACTACGTAGCCGAACCGGTCGCGGCGACAGGATTCGGGCAGGACCGGGGAAAGGTCAGGGATGACCCCTAGCCCGCGGTGGGGCTGGCCCTACCTCCGGTCGACGTCGTCGCCGCCGCCCAGGTCGGTGCAGTCGATGCCGACGGCGCCGTGCGCCCGCAGGTACTGTCCGGCCCCGGCGTCCCCGCGCACCGTGCCGGCGAGCGCCGCCCAGTGCTCGCGGCCCAGCAGGACGGGGTGCCCGGGGCGGCCGTCGTAGGTGGCGCGGGCGAGCGCGTGACGGGCGGCGTCGGGCTCGCCGAACGGCTTCAGCACGCGGCGCACGGAGTCGGCGCGGAGGCCGGGCAGGTCCACGAGGGAGACGACGGCGGCGTCCGCCCCCGTCTCCTGGGCGGAGGCGAGGCCGGTGCGCAGGGAGGCCGCGATGCCGCTCTCCCAGTCGTCGGCGACCACGGGCGTCGCGTCGGCGCGCGCCAGCCGCTCGGCCTCGTCGGCCCGCGCGCCGAGCACGACGACCACGTCGGCGCACCCGCCGTCGACCAGGGCCTGGCAGGCGAGCTCGAGCCACGGCGTGCCGCCGTCGGCCCGGGCGAGCGCCTTGGGCATCCCGAACCGGGTGCCGGCGCCGGCCGCGAGCACGATGCCGACCGCCGTGGTGCCGTACCTGCCGTCCATGGATCAGCTCCGTCCGTATCGGGCGAGGACGAACGACTCGATGATCTGCGCCGCCAGGTAGAGCACGAGCGACGCGAGCGTGACCACCAGGACGCACGCCCACACGAGGTTGTTCTCGGACCGTCCTACCGCGTTGACCACCATGCTGCCGATCCCCTCGCCGGTGATCAGCCACTCCGCCAGCAGCGCGCCCGTGATGGCGCCGGGCACGGAGATCCGGACCGACGCGAACAGCGCGGGCAGCGCCGAGGGGAAGGCGACCCGGAACAGCAGGGCCACCGGCCCGCCACCGTACACGTGCACGACGTCGGTCAGCTGCGCGGACACGGAGCGCAGGCCCTGCACGATGTTCACGAGCGCGGGGAACAGCACCACGATGCCGGAGACCACCGCCACTCGCACCACCTCGTCGGTGAACAGCAGGCGGATGATCGGGGTCAGCGCGATGAGCGGCACGGCGCGCAGGATCAGGGCGACCGGCATGACGGCGGTCTCCACGGGCCGGGACAGCACGATGAGGGCCGCCGCGAGCGTCGCGGCGAGCATGCCCGCGACGAAGCCGATGGCGGCGTCGCCGAGCGTGACCCCGAGCGCGGTGCCGAGCTGCGCGCGGGTGGTCGCGGCGTCGTCGGCCGTGACGAGGAACTCGTAGACCTCGGCGGGGCCCTTGGCCACGAACGTGTTGTCGACCAGCGCCACGGAGGCGACCCAGACGACCGTGAGGACGGCGGCCATGAGCAGCGCCGTGGCCACCGCCCGGCCGAGCCCGGCCGCGAGCGCCCGTCCGGCGCCCCCGCGGCGGACCGGACCTGTCGAGACCCCGCTCATCGTCGTCCTCCTCCGGTCGACCACGGCACCGCGACCCGGCCCAGCAGGCCGAACGCGGCGTACCCGATGCCCGCCACCAGGGCGCAGGCGAACATGATGCCCCAGGCGCGCTCCACCATGAGGCCCTGGCCGGCGGCGATGAGCGCGGGCCCGACGCCGCGGTCGACGCCACCGATGTACTCACCCAGGATCGCCCCGAGGAACGCGGCCGGGGCGGCGATCTTGCACGCGCTGACGATCTCCGGCAGCGCGGACACGAGCTGCACCGTGACGAGCTGGCGCCAGCGGCCGCCGCCGTAGACGTGCACCACGTCGAGCGCGGCGGGGTCCGCGGACCGGAAGCCGAGCACGGCCCCGACGACGGTCGTGAAGAACACCGACAGGGCCGCCAGGACGACCGCCGTGGGCGACGGCTCGCCCGGGTCCGGCGGGCCCAGCACGATGTACAGGATCGGCAGGATCGCGATGGTCGGCACGCAGTAGCTGATGACCGCGATCTGCGAGATCACGGGTTCCAGCCGCGGCGTGAGCAGCACGAGCGCCGCGAGCACGAGCGCCAGGCCGTTGCCCCACGCGAACCCGATCAGCGCCTCGACCACGGTGCCGCCGAAGTTGGTCGCGTAGAACGCCCAGCCGTCGGCGGCGTACTGGCGCAGCACGCCGGGCGGCGTCGGCATGGACGAACCGTCGAAGACGGTGACGGCGAGCAGCCACCACAGCGCCACCAGCCCGGCCAGGCCCGCCGCCCCACCGAGCCAGGTGCGGGCGCGGTCAGGCATCGGGGTCCGCCGTGAACAACAGCTCCGAGGCCCGGTCGTGCAGCGCGTGGAACTCCGGCGTGCGCATCATCTCCGGCAGGCGTGGGCGCGGCAGGTCCACCTCGATGACCTCCTTGATCCGGCCCGGCCGCGGGCTCATGACCGCCACCTGGTCGGAGAGGAAGATCGCCTCCGAGATGCCGTGCGTGACCATGAGGGTGGTGGCCGGCTTCTCGGTCCAGATCCGCAGCAGCTCCAGGTTCAGCCGCTGGCGGGTCATGTCGTCCAGCGCCCCGAACGGCTCGTCGAGCAGCAGCACCGACGGCTTGACCACCAGGGCGCGCGCGATCGAGACCCGCTGGCGCATGCCGCCCGAGAGCTGCCCGGGCCGCGCCTTCTCGAAACCGCTCAGGCCCACCAGCCGGATGAGCTCGGCCACCAGCTCGTGGTCCACGGGCTGCCCCGAGACCTGGAACGGCAGGCGCAGGTTGGACTCGACCGACCGCCACGGCAGCAGCGCGGCGTCCTGGAACGCGATGCCGAGCTCGTGGCCGGCCCGCAGGCGCGCCGGGTCCTTGCCGTCCACCTTCGCGGTGCCCGACGTCGGCGCCTCCAGACCCGCGAGGATCCGCAGGATCGTTGACTTGCCGCAGCCGCTCGGGCCCAGCAGGGACAGGAAGCTGCCCTGGTCGGTGTGCAGCGTGACGTCGTCGAGGGCGGTCACGGTGCGGCGGCCGGAGCCGAACGACTTGGACAGGTGCTCGATGTGCAGGCCGGTGCCGGCCCCGCCCTCCGGGGCGGGACCGGCACCGGTCGGGACCTGCGTGACGGACTGGTCGACCACGGTCAGCCCTTGAGCTCGGGCTGCTCGTCGAGCAGCTCCTGCAGGAGCGACAGGTCGAACACGTCCTCCTGGGTGGCGTCGATCCCGGCCGCCTCGAACGTGGCCATGTTCTGCGCCAGGAGCTCGTCGCTGATCGTGAAGATGCCGTTCTCGGCCGTCTCGTCGGTGTTGATCAGCTCCTCGCACTGGATGGTGTTCTGCTCCACCTCCTTGGCCAGGTCGAGGTCCTGGTCCGCGCCGTACTCCTCGACGGCCAGCCGCGCGCCCTCCTCCAGGTCCGCGCAGGCGTCGGTCCAGCCCTTGATCTCGGCCTCGAGGAACGCCTTGACCGCCTCAGGACGCTCGGCGATGGTCTCGTCGGTGGCGATGACCGACTCGGCCACGAACGGCAGGCCGTTGTCCGCGAACAGCAGGTTGGTCACCTCCTCGCCCTGCGAGGAGACGATGATCGACTCGTTGGTCACGTACGCGAGGAACCCGTCGACCTCGCCGTTGACCAGGGGCTGCGGGTCGTACTGCACCGGCACGATCTCGACGTCGTCCTCGGTGAGGCCGTTGGCCGCCAGGAGCGCGGCGAACAGCAGGCCGTTGCCGCCGTCCTGCACGCCGATCTTCTTGCCCTTGAGGTCCTCGACGGTCTCGATGTTCGCGCCGTCCTTGAGGGACAGGATGGTGAACGGGTTCTTCTGGAACGTGGTGCCGACGATCTTGATCGGCGCGTCCTCGTTGGCCACGACCTGGCCCACGGTGACGGCGTTGGTGAGGCCGAAGTCGGCCTTGCCGGAGGCCACCAGGTTCTCCGTCGCGCCGGGACCCGCGTTGAACGTGACGTCGCCGAAGCCGGCGTCCGCGTAGTAGCCCTTGCTGTCCGCCATGAACTCGCCGGCGAACTCGGCGTTCTTGATCCAGGAGAGCTGGACCGTGAGGTCGCCCAGGCCCTCCCCCTCGGCGGGGGCGTCGTCGCCGGAACCACAGGCCGCGAGAGCGAGCGAGGCGGCGGCCGCGACGGCCGTCAGGCGCAGCGCGCGCCCAGGACGGGAAAGCATCATGAGTGGTTCTCCTGTTGTGCTGGGTGAGCGGAACGAAACCCGCGTTTCCGATGCCCAGGACGCTAGAGACCTGCGGTTTCACGCCTCACGTCGGCCGGTTACACGGCCGTTAAAACGTGCCCCCGCGCCGGGTGAACCGTTCCGCGCACCTCAGTACGGGACGCGCGTGGTGTGCTCGCGCCAGGCCTCGAAGGGCTCCCCGGCCCGCTCGATCCGGTGCTCGACGACGGGGTTGGGCCACGTCGACCGGTCGCGGTCGAGCAGCTCGTAGAACTCGCGGTCGTCGAAGCCCGCCCGCTCGGCGTCGTGCCGGTCCGCGGCGAACACCACGCGGTCCACCCGCGCCCACAGGGCCGCCGACAGGCAGAGCGGGCACGGCTCGCACGAGGCGTACAGCGTGGTCCCGGCCAGCGAGAACGTGCCGAGCTCCTGGCAGGCTGCCCGGATCGCCACCACCTCGGCGTGCGCGGTGGGGTCGAGGTCCCGGGTCACGCGGTTGCCGGCGGCCGCGACCTCGGCGCCCGCCCGCACGACGACGGCCCCGAAGGGGCCACCGCCGTCGGCCACGTTCCGGGACGCGACCTCGACGGCGCGGGCGAGCCACGCGGCGTCCTCGGGGCTGACGGACGCCCTGGACGGGGTACCGGAGGTCTGGCGAGGGCTGGTCACCCTTCGATGCTCGCACTGCTGCGTTTCAACGGCGTTCCCAGGAGGTCACCTGGTCGAAACGTCTGTTTCGCCCCACCCCTTAGCCGCCGGCGGCCGGCCGCTAGCGTTGCCGCATGGACACGGGCCGACCCGCACGGCCGGCCGGTCCGCCAGCTGGAGCGCGCAGCAGGTCCCACAGCCGGTCGGGCTGCATCGGCAGGTCGCGCGGGCGCACGCCCGTGGCGTCGGCGATCGCGTTCGCCAGGGCCGGGGCCACCGGGTTGTACGGGGCCTCGCTCATCGACTTCGCGCCACGCGGCCCGAGGCGGTCGACCGTGTCGGCGAACAGCACCTCGGTGTGCGGCACGTCCGCGACCTGCGGCACCCGGTAGTGCCGCAGCCGGTCGGTCACGACCACGCCGTCGCGCACCACCAGGCGCTCGGTCAGCGCCGTGCCGAGCGCCTGGGCCACCCCGCCCTCGATCTGCCCGCGCAGCTGTTCCGGGTTGATCACCACCCCGGCGTCGGCCGCCTGCACCGACTGCAGGATCCGCACCACCCCGGTCTCGCGCTGCACGGCCACCCGGAACCCGTGCACGTTGAACGCCACGGACCGCGGCGACCCGTCGTGCGTGGCCTCGGCCGACATCCCCACCCGTTGAGTGCTGGATATTCGCCCTTCCGAATCGTTACGAGAGGGCGAATACCCAGCACTCAACGAGGCGAGGTTCGCGGCGAGCGCGCGGGCGGCGCGGGCGACGGCCAAGCCGGCCACCACCGAGCCGGCCGAGCCGAAGGCGCCCGTGTCGTAGCCGGACGTCGCCGTGTCCGACGGGCGCACGCGCACCCGGTCGACCGGCACGCCCAGCTCCGTGGCCGCGAGCTGGGCGTGCACCGTCGTGGTGCCGTTGCCGAACTCGGCGGTGCCGACGTCGACCACGAAGTCGCCGTCGGCCGCGACCGTGACCCGGGCGTGCGTGTGGTGCCCGCGCGGCGGGATGGTCGCGATCATCGCGAGCGCCACCCCGCGCCCCTCGGTCCAGCCGTCCGGGGCCGCCTCGCCCCGGCCCGAGGCCAGCGCGTCCTCGACGAGGTCGAGGCACTGGTCCAGCCCGTACGACCCGTACTCCAGGTCGCCGTCCACCGGCTGCCCGACGACGAACGGGTCGCCGGGGCGGATCACGTTGCGACGGCGCATCTCGACCGGGTCGACGCCGAGCCGCGCCGCGAGCTCGTCGAGCGCGCCCTCGATCGCGAACTGCACCTGCCCCAGCCCGTACCCGCGGAACGCCCCGGACGGCACGTTGTTCGTGTAGACCGACTCGGCGTCCACGCGCTTGTTCGGGGCCCGGTACACGGCCATGGACTCGTGCACGCCGTGGAACAGGACGCCCGGGGCGTGGTTGCCGTAGGCGCCGGTGTCGGCCAGGACGTCGATCGCGAGCGCCGTCAGCTCGCCGGCCGCCGACGCCCCGGCACGCACCGTGACGCGGAACGGGTGCCGGCACGGCACCGTCGTGAACTGCTGCTCGCGGGTGAGCTCCCACTGCACGGGCCGCCCGGTGCGCAGGGTCGCGAGCGCCACGACGTCCTCGACGAGCAGCTCCTGCTTGCCTCCGAACCCGCCGCCCACCCGCCCGGCGACGACGCGCACCCGGTCCTGCGGCAGGTCCAGGAGGCGGGCGAGCTCGTCGCGCACGAGGAACGGCACCTGGGTGGAGGTGCGCACGTGCAGCACAGGGCCGCCCGGGCGGTGCGCCTCGGCGCCGTCCGCCTCAGCACCGCCCGGCGCCGGCTCCAGCCAGGCCCGGGCGCCGTGCGTCTCCAGCGCCACGTGGTTGACGCGGCCCGTGGTCCAGGTGCCGGTCACCGTCGCGGCCGACGTCGCGAGCGCCGCCTCGACGCCGTCCTGCCCGGGTTCGGCGTACTCCTCGTGGATCTGCACGACGACGTTGCGGCTCGCCTCCGCGACGCGATGCTCGGCGGGCGTCTTGTCCGCGTGCAGCAGGGGCGCGCCCGGACTCCGCGCGGCCTCGGGCTCGAACACGGCGGGGAGCACCTCGTACTCGACCGCCACCAGGTCGAGCGCCGCACGCGCCTGCCGGGGCGTCTCGGCGACGGCGACGGCCACCCGCTGGCCCACGAACCGCAGCACGGGGTCGAGGATCCGGGTGTCGTCGGGGTCGTCGAGCCGGTTCTGGTGCCGGCCGGTCGAGTAGAGCGTGCCGGGCACGTCGTGGTGGGTGAGCACCAGGTGCACGCCGGGCGCGTCCCGGGCCGCCGTGGCGTCGATGCGCGTGATCCGGGCGTGCGGGTGCGGGCTGCCGAGCACGGCCACGTGCAGCATCCCGGCCGGCTCGGGCTCGTCCAGGGTGTAGGGCTCGCGGCCGCGCACCACGCGGGCGGCGGCCGGCGCGACGACGGCGCGGCCGAACGCCTCCCCCGGCTCCGCCACCTCGGTGTTCACGTGCCCGGCGAGCGCGTCGCGGATCGACCGGTACCCAGTGCAGCGGCAGAGGTTGCCCTTGAGGAGCTCGTCGGTCGAGCCGCGCTCCGGCGTCCCCGCGACCGTGCAGACCATGCCGGCCGTGCAGAACCCGCACTGGAACCCGGCGGCCTGGACGAACGCGCGCTGCACGGGGTGCAGCTCCTCGGCGTCGGCGTCCGGGTCCCCGCCCGGCCCGAACCGGCCGAGCCCGTTCGCAGTGACCACCTCGGCGTCGGCGGCCCGGTGCGCGGGCACCAGGCACGACTGCACCGGGGCGCCGTCGAGCAGCACGGTGCACGCGCCGCAGTCGCCCGCGTCGCAGCCCTTCTTCACGGACGTGGTCCCCTGCTCCCGCAGGTACGTGCGCAGGCACTGGCCCGGCCGGGGCTCGGCCGTGACGTCGGCGCCGTCGACCCTCATGCCGTACCGCCCAGCTCGTCGAGTGCCTCGTGCGCCAGGCGCCGGGTCATCGCGGCCCGCCAGTCGGCACTGCCGTGGGTGTCCTCGTACCAGTCGTCGGCGACGTCGATCAAGTCGATCCAGCGGTCCAGCGCCTCGTGGTCACCCGCGTGGACAGGCTGCGCATGCGGCACCGGCACCGACGCCGTCACGACGAGCAGCACCCGGCCAGGCCCGGCGCTGTCCGGCAGCGCCCTCCCCGTCACCATGGCCGCCGTCCGGCCGGTCGGGGTGAGCGACGCCCGCCGGAAGACCGTCCGCGCCCCGAGCGCGAGACCGGGCACCCGCACCTCGCGGAGCACCTCGCCCGGGCCCAGGCCGACCCGGCCGGCGCCCGTGACCAGGTCGGCGACGGGCAGCTCCCGGGACCCGCCGTCCGGCGTCCAGATGACCGCCCGGGCGTCGAGTGCCACGAACAGCCCGACCATCGACCCGGCCGGCAGGCCCAGCGCCAGGTTGCCGCCGACCGTCGCGGTCCGGGCCACCTTCGCCGACAGCGACAGCGCCGAGACGCACTCCCCGACGATCCCGAGCCCGCGGTACGGTCCCGCGCCCGCCGCCCCGGCGGCGCCCCCGAGCGCACCCGGCCCGGCCACCAGCTCCGCCAGCGTGCACGTCCCGGCCACCCGCAGCCCGGACCCGTCCACGGACCACGGCTCCCAGCCGAGCCCCATGAGGTCCACGAGGCCGGTCACCCCGGGGCGCACCGGCTCCGAGTAGAGGAACGTGCCCCCGCCCAGAAACGCCTCGCCGGGCCGCAGCGCGCAGTCGGCGCGTGTCCGTGCCACCCGCACGGTGTCGATGTCGAGATCCATGGAGCGCAGGTCACCTCTCGTCGATCTCGCGCAGCAGCTCGTACCGGGCGTCGATCGCCTCGACGCGCGCGCCCGCGCCGTCGAGCACCTCGTGCACCCGGTCGGACAGCATCGCGACGACGCTGACCGGCGCGACCAGCGAGTCGAACGCGCCCTCGGTCGCGATGGGGCACTCGATCCACCAGGTCACGCTGCCGGCGAGGTGGCGCAGGCTGGTGTCGGCGAGCAGCAGCACGCGGACGCCGTCGGCCAGCAGGGACTCGACCATCTCGCCCACCCGGAACGCGTGCCGGCGGATCGAGACCACCACGACCACGTCGTCGGGGCCCAGCCCCACGAGGTCGTCGGCGAGCGACTGGCCGGGGCCGGGAGCCAGGTGCACGCGCCCGCGCACCTGGACCAGGTTGCGGCGGAGCTGGGTCGCGGGGCCGAGCGACCCGCGGCGGCCGACGACCACCACGTCGCGCGCGGTCGCCAGGGCGTCGGCGATCTGGTCGAGCATGCCGTCGTCGAGCGCCGCGTAGACCTTCTCCAGGTTCTTGACCTCCTGCTCCAGCCGCTCGCGCAGGCCGGGCGAGGGGTCGACGGCGATCGGCAGGCCGCGCCCGCGCTGGGTGCGCAGGTCCTCGCGCAGCCCCTCGAAGTCCTCGTAGCCGAGCTTGCGGAACAGCCGGCTCATCGTCGCCTTGGAAACCCCTGCCAGGGCCGCGAGCTCCGTGGCGCGGTAGGTCCCGAGGTCGCCGAGGTGGTCGAGCAGGGCGTCCGCGGCGCGGCGCTCCTGCGGGGACAGCTCCCGGTAGCCGGCGGCGATGCGGTCCTCGAGCGGGCGGTCCGCGAGCGACGTCATCGGACCTCCTCCGGGAGCGCGGTCCGAGCCGGTGCCCCGGGCCGGTGCCCACGGGCGACCGCCAGCACCGCGGCCGTGTACGCGTCCAGGGCCACGCCCACGTCCTCGGCCTCCACGTGCTCGTCCGGGTGGTGGCTGATCCCGTCGCGGCAGCGCAGGAAGAGCATGCCCACGTCGGTCACGGCGTCCATCGCCATGCCGTCGTGGCCGGCGGGGCTCCACAGCCCCAGCGGGTCCGACGTCGTCCCGGTCGCCTCCGCGATGCCCGCCGCCACGGCCTCGCGCAGCCACGGGGCGCAGGTCGTCGACGGCGCCCGGTGGGTCTCGGCGTGCTCGAACGTGACGCCCCGCGCGGCGGCGATCTCCCGCCCGGCCGCGGCGATCCGCTCCCACAGCGCGTCGCGGCCCGCGTCGGTGCGGCCGCGCAGGTCGAGCGTCAGCTCGGCCCGGCCGGGGATCACGTTGACGGCGCCGGGCTCGACGCGCAGGTCGCCCACGGTGGCGAGGCAGTCGGTCGCGCGGGCCAGCTCCTCGATCCGCGTGACGAGGTGCGCGGCGGCGACCAGCGCGTCCCGGCGTCGGGCGAACGGCGTGCCGCCCGCATGCCGGGCCTCGCCGGTGACGGTCAGCACGAACCGCCGCGCCCCGGCGATGGTCGTGACGTACCCGAGCGGCAGGCCCTCGGCCTCCAGCACCGGACCCTGCTCGATGTGCGCCTCCAGGTATCCGACCAGGTCAGCGGGGTTGCGGGCGGCGTCGCCCACGCGATCCGGGGCCAGGCCGAACCGCAGGAACGCGTCGCGCAGGGTCACGCCGTCGGCGTCGGCCTGGTCCCACCAGGCGGGGTCCCACTGGCCCGACGCCGCGCAGCTCCCGAGCAGCGCCTTGCCGAACCGGGTGCCCTCCTCGTCGGAGAACCCCACGACCTCCAGCGCGAACGGCAGCGCCACGTCGCGCAGCCGGTGCGCGACGGCGATCGCGAGCACCACGCCGAGCATCCCGTCGTAGCGCCCGGCGTCGGGCACGGTGTCGAGGTGGGAGCCGAGCACGAGCGCGGGCTCGCCCGGGGTGCCGGGGCGCTGCGGCGTGCCGTCGGCGGCGCGGCGGCCCCAGATGTTCCCGGCGGCGTCGGTCCCGGTCTCCAGGCCGGCCTCCAGCATCCAGGCCCGCACCACGGCGTTCGCGGCGGCGTGCTCGGGCGAGAGGTACACGCGTTCCAGGGCGTCCGGCCGCGCGGAGTGCCGCGTCAGGTCGTCGCACCGGGCCATGACCCAGGCGGTGGTGCCGATCTCGGTCACAAGCGTGCCTCCTTCGCGACGGCGGTGTCGGGAACCATCTGGTGCACCGGGTCGTGGACGCCGCCGTGGCCGGCGCCGTCGTACGCCGCGAGCGCGGCCGAGACGCCGCCACCCGCCGGGGCGTGGAAGCCGGCCCGGCGCAGCTCGTGCTCCAGGGCCGCCAGCGTGGTGAGCACGGCGTCGCGGCGGGCGTTGAAGCCCATGGTGCCGATGCGCCAGACCACGCCGTGCAGGGGGCCGAAGGAGGTGCCGATCTCGATCCCGAAGTCGTCGAGGAGGCCGCCGCGGACGGCGTCGCCGTCCACGCCGTCGGGGATGCGCACGGCGACCACGTTGTGCATCTTGTGGGCGACGTCGCCGAAGACCTCCAGGCCCAGCCCGAGCACCCCCGCCAGCATCGCGGCACCGTGCTGCGCGTGCCGGTCCACGGCCGTGGCCATGCCCTCGGCGACCAGGAGCCGGGCGCACTCGCGGGCGGCGTAGAGCATGGACGTGGCCTCGGTGTGGTGGTTGAGGCGGCGCGGGCCCCAGTACTCCATGATCTGCGCGAGGTCGAGGTAGTTGGACTGGATGGGCACGCCGTGCGGCGCGACGTCGTCCGCGGTCCGGATCCCGGCCTCGACGTGCCGGCGCCGGTCGATCGCGGCGACCGCGGCGGGCGAGAGCGTCACCGGCGCGCTGCCCGACGGGCCACCCAGACATTTCTGCAGCCCGGCGGTCGCGGCGTCGACGCCCCACTCGTCGGTGTGGAACGGGTTGCCGCCGAGGGTGGCCGTGGCGTCCACGTACAGCAGCGCGTCGTGCTCGTGGGCGATGCGGCCCAGGTCGGCCAGCGGCTGCGCCATGGTCGTCGAGGTGTCCCCGTGCACGACGGCGAGCAGGCGGGGCCGCACGCGGCGCACGGCGTCCTCGATCTGGTCCGGCCGGAAGACCGTGCCCCACTCGGCCTCGATGGTGTGCACCTCGGCCCCGGCCCGGGCGCTGATCTCGGCGAGCAGGTGCCCGAACCGCCCGAACACCGGCACCAGCACCCGGTCGCCCGGCTCCAGCAGGGACACCAGCGCCGCCTCGATGCCCGCGCGGGACGTGCCGTCCACGAGCAGCGTCTGCTCGTTGGCGGTGTCCCAGACGGTGCGCCACAGGAGCATGGCCTCGGTCATGGTGTCGGTCATGAACGGGTCGAACTGGCCCACCAGCGGTGCGGCCATGGCGCGCAGCACGCGCGGGTCGGCGTCGACGGGCCCGGGGCCCATCAGGAGCCGGGCGGGCGGGTGGATCTGGGTCATGCGGGCCTCCTGAGCAGCGTCCCCCGGCTCACCCCGGCGGCCGCGCGGCCGTCCGGGACGGGCACCACGGCGCCCTGGACCGTCAGGCCGTCATACGCGCTGATCTTGTTCTTGTGCGCCATCTCGGCGGCGCGGAAGGTGGTCGACGCGTCGGGGTCGTAGACGAGCAGGTCGGCCGCGGCGCCCTCGGCGATCACGCCGCGCGGGCGCGTGCCCCGGTCCAGCCCCACGAGCGCGGCGGTGTTCGCCGCGGTCCAGCGGGACACCTCCGACAGGGGCACGCCGCGCCGTCGGGCGGCGTCGGCCAGGGCGAGGAAACCCGCCTGGAGGCCGGAGATGCCGCCCCAGGCGGCCTGGAGGTCGGTCTCGCCGGGCCGGCTGCCGCCGGACTTCTCCTCGGCGGTGGCCGGCGAGTGGTCGCTGACCACGGAGTCGATGATCCCCGCGCGCAGCCCGTCCCAGAGGGCGTCCTGGTTGCCGCGGTCGCGGATGGGCGGGCAGCACTTGAACGCGGCGTCGCCGTCGGGCACGTGCTCGGCGTCCAGCACCAGGTAGTGGTGGCAGGTCTCGACGGTGACGGGCAGCCCCTCGTCCTTCGCCTCCTGCAGCAGGTCGAGCGCCCGCGCGGACGACAGGTGCAGCACGTGGGTGGGTGTGCCCGTCTCCCGGACGGCGTCGAGCAGCCCGGCGATCGCCGTCGTCTCGGCGTCGTGGGGGCGGGAGGCCAGGAAGTCCGCGTAGGCGCGGCCGGGCCGGTGCGGCGCCGCCGCGAGCGCCGCCGGGTCCTCGGCGTGGACGATGAGCAGCCCGCCGAACCGTGCGATCCGGTCCATGGCCTTCAGCAGCTCGTCCGGTCCGAGCGGTGGGAACTCGGGTACGCCGGAGTCGGCGAGGAAGCACTTGAACCCGAAGACGCCGGCGTCCCAGAGGGGCTCCAGGTCCTCGGCGTTGCCGGGCACCGCACCGCCCCAGAAGCCGACGTCGCAGTGCAGCTCGCCGCGGTCGCGGACCGCCTCGGCCGCGGCGCGCTTGGTCTCCAGCGCGGCGACGCTCGTGGTGGGCGGGAGCGAGTTGAGCGGCATGTCGACGATCGTGGTGACGCCGCCGAGCGCGGCGGCGCGGGTCGCGGACGCGAAGCCCTCCCAGGCGGTGCGGCCGGGCTCGTTGACGTGCACGTGGGTGTCGACGACGCCGGGCAGCACCACCTTCTCGCCCAGGCGCACCACCTCCGGCGGCGGCTCCGGGGCGGCGCCGAGCACCTCGCCGAACAGGTCGTCGGCCGGCTTCAGCACGGCGTCGGGGTCGCTCGTGCCCCACCACACCTGGTCGATGCGGTCGCCGTCGAGACGCAGGACGGCGGGGCGCAGCTCGCCCTCGACCAGCACCCGCTCGGACGCGAGGACCACGCTCATACGAACCCTCCGATCGTGGACCACACGGGATGCTCCGGACCGGTCTGCCCGTCCGGGCCGGACCGCTGGACGGCCGCCTCGATGAGGCCGTAGGGCCGGCCGGCGGCGAAGAACACCTCACCGGGGTTGTCCAGGCCGAACGGCTCCAGGTCCACCAGGAAGTGGTGGTTGTTGGGGCACGACAGCCGGATCTCGGCGATGTCGCCGAACGCCTCCAGCACGGCGCTGCCCATCGCGTAGACGGACTGCTGCAGGGCCAGGGAGTGCAGCTCGGCGAACGTGGTCAGCAGCAGCGCGCGTACGGCGGCGAACCGCTCGTCGTAGTCCGCCGGGCCTGCGGCCTCGGCGAACGACGCGTCGTAGCGCCACCAGGCGGTGACGTCGGTCGCGAGGATGCGGTCGTCGGTCTCGGGCAGCGTCGTGTACCGGTCGCGCGGGAACCCGGAGAACTCCGACCCGGTGGACTTCAGGACCGTGACGTCGCTCAGGCCCGCGAGCACGGTCAGGCCCGCGTCGTCGGCGTGCACGAGCGCCGTCCGGCGCTCGGCGGCGCCCCGGACGAACGCGTGGTCGTGGCCTGGCCCGCCGTCGGCGCCCGGCGTGCCCGTCGCGATGCGCTCCCAGCCGTACTGCTCGGCACGCCAGCGCCCGCCCGTGACCTGCGGCTCGACGAGGAAGTGCCGGGCGAGCCGCAGCAGGAACGTCTCCGGCGAGCCGACGCCGTCCCGGGCGAACGCCTGCACCGTGTTCTTCTGCGTGTCGGTGGCGATGACGCCCGTGTTGTCGCCGGTCTCGTGCGTGGCCCGGAAGTCGCCGCGGAGCTGCGAGGTGATGTTCAGGTCGGTGACGCGGTGCCGTGCGGTGTCGCGGTCGACGCGCACCAGCCGCACCTCGGCCTTCCCGTACTGGTTGGGCCCCAGGACTATCGACATTCAGCTCCCCCGGTAGGTGGTGTAGGCGAACGGGCTCAGCAGCAGCGCGACGTGCGTGTGGTCGGGGCCGAGCACCACGTCGAGCAGCACCTGCCCGAAGAACGTGTCGCGGCCCTGCGCCGCGAACCAGTCGCCGGCGGCGAAGGTGAGGACGTGCCGGCCGGGCGTGACCTCGCCCCAGGCGATGCGGCCGTCGTCGTCGGTCACGGCCTGCCGGGTGCCGAGGGTGACCGCCAGCCCCGCGGCCGGGAGGCCGCGGGCGGCGTCCAGCACGTGGGTGGAGGCGGTGCTCATGGCGCCACCGCCGGTTCTTCGACGGTCTCCTCGGCGCTCTCCTCGACAAGGGCTTCCAGCCGCAGCAGGGCGATCTGGCGCAGCTGCTCCGCCGTCACCAACGCCTCGTCGGCGGGGTCGTTGGCCAGCCGCTCGGTCAGGTTCTCGAGGATCTGTTCCGCGGTGCGGCCCGCGGCGCGGACCAGGAAGATGCGGCCGAACCGCGCCTCGTAGGCGACGTTGCCCTCGGCGATCCGGGCCGCCGTCGCCTCGGCCGCGGTGGGCTGCTCGGTGCGGGACAGGCGTGCCTCGGTGCTGTCCCCCGTGGCGCGCTCGCCGATCCGCGGGTGGTGCGCCAGGGCGGCGTCGACGTCGTCGGCCCCCCAGTCTGCGGCGGACCGCATGGCGTGCAGCAGGAGCTGGTCCCGGCGCAGGTAGGGGCGGCCGGCCACCACCGCGTCGACCCAGGAGTCGACGTCGGCGCACGGGCGGACGGCCGCCGCGGCGTCGGACGGGGACAGGGCGTTGAACGTCGCGAGGTCCATGGCACAAATCTACGGTTTCAACGCGATTTGCGAGTGGCACACGAGTTTCAGGCCCGTAAATCTTCACGAACGACGTCCGTGGCGACCCGGGCGACGCCGCTGATCCAGCCGAACGTAGGGTTGATCGGCGCATCGGGCCCCATGCGCCGATCAACCCTACGTTCGACGGCCCTACGCCCCGAGTCGGCCCGCCAGCGCGAGCAGCGAGCGGTCCGAGCCCGCCGGGCCCACCAGGCAGGCGCCCGCCGGGAGCCCGCCCGCCGTCGTCACCGGCACCGACACCGCCGGCAGGCCACCGATCCCCGCGATGCAGGTGAGCAGCATCGTCGCCTCGCGAGCGGCCTCGGCCTCCTCGGGCCGGGGCGCGACGGTCGCCGTGGACGGCAGCACGAGCACCCGGTCCCCCAGCCGGTCCCGGATCAGCGCCCGCGCCCGCCCGACGTCGGCCCGGGCCGCCTCCGCGTCGGCCACGCCGATGGACCGGGCCCGCTCGAACCGCCCGCGCACCGCGGGGCCGAGCGTGTCCATCCGGTCGGCCAGCCACGCGCCGTGCACGGCCCACGCCTCGGCCGCCTGGAGCGCCTGGAAGGCGGCGAGCCACGCCGGCTCGGGCGCCCAGTCGACCGGCTCCGCACCGGCGGTCCGCACGAAGCGCCCGACGGCGTCGCGCACCTCGGGCGCGGCCAGGTCCAGGAGGGCGTCGCTCACCACGAGCGGGGCGTCCTCCGGGAGCGCAGCGGCGTCGGCCGGGAGCAGCACCTCGCCCACCCGGGCCAGCGTGCCGGCGTCGCGGGCGAGCCAGCCCACGGTGTCGAACGACGGCGCCAGGGGCAGCAGCCCGCCCGCCGGCACCGCGCCGTGCGTCGGCCGGATGCCCCACAGCCCCTGGTAGGCGGCGGGCACGCGCACCGAGCCGCCGGTGTCGGTGCCCAGCGCGACGCTCGCCTGGCCGGCGGCGACCGCCGTCGCCGGGCCCGACGTCGAGCCGCCGCTGATGCGTCCCGGCGCGCGCGGGTTGGGCGGGGTGCCGTAGTGCGCGTTCGCCCCGGTCAGCGAGTAGGCGAACTCCTCGGTCCGCGCGAGGCCCACGACGGCGGCGCCGGCCGCGAGCAGCCGCGCGACGGCGTCGGCGTGCTCCTCCTCGACCGGCGCCGCCGCGAGCCAGGCCGGATTGCCGGCGCCGACCCGCTCGCCGGCCACGGCGAACAGGTCCTTGACCGCGACGCTCTCGCCGTCGAGCACGCCGGAACCGGTGGGGGCAACCAGCGGGCCGGCCTCGGGCCGGACCCGCCACACGCTGAGATCAGGAGCCATGCGCACATGCTGCCAGGCCGGTGGAGCTGCCGGGGCCGGGCAGATGGTGCGGGAGCGGGCGGCGCGATGAGCGACGGTCAGGCACGGGCGGAAGGAGAAATCGCAGGTCAGCGGCCCACGGCCCGGAGCGGGTGAAGTCCGGACAAACCCCTGGCCGCGCCCGTCGCCCTGTGCGATCCTCCGAGACCGGGACTGCCACCCGGCGCCCCTTGGGTCTGGTCGATCGGGGAGTCGAAGATGCTGCAAGGCCTGGGGCTGTCCGGAACGGCCGAGTCCGTCTACCTGCAGATGCTCCGGGACCGCGACGCGGGGCCCGACCGGATCGCCGAGGCGCTCGGCATCGACGAGGAACAGGTCCGCGACGCGCTGGACGAGCTCTCCCGCCTGATGCTCGTCGAGGCGTCGTGGGCGGGTGACGACGGGTTCCGCCCCGTCAGCCCCGAGATCGGGCTCGCCGCCCTCCTCGCGCGGGAGCAGGCGCAGGTCGCGCAGCGCAACCAGGAGATCGAGGAGGGCCGGGTCGCGCTCGCCCGCCTCGTCTCCGAGCTGCAGAACGTGCGCAAGGGGCCCGACGTCGAGGTGCTGGAGACCGCGGAGGAGGCGCGGGACCGCCTGGCGACGCTCACCGAACGGTGCACGCAGCAGCTGTGCACGTTCGTGCCGACCCGGGCCACGTCGTCCCGCGCGCTGGAGTCGAGCCGGGCGCTGAGCCAGCGCCTGCTGGACCGGGGCGTGCGGATGCGGACCGTCTACCTGGAGAGCATCCGCAACGACCAGGCCACCTGGGACCACGCGACCTGGCTGCGCAACAACGGGGCCGAGGTGCGGCTGGCCGCGACGGTCCCCGTCCGGCTGCAGATCATCGACCAGGGCCACGCGATGGTCCCCCTGGCCAACACCGAGTCGGGATCCGGCGCGGTGGTAATGACCTCCCCCGGCGTCGTGGCCGCTCTCATGGCCCTGTTCGCGCAGACCTGGCGGTCGGCCACCCCGCTCGGCGCGGACCGGCGACGCGACGACGACGGCCTGTCGGTGCAGGAGCACGAGCTGCTGCGGCTGTGGGCCAAGGGGGCGACCGACGAGACCGCCGGACGCCGGCTGGGCGTGTCCCTGCGGACGGTGCGGCGCCTCAGCAGCGCCCTCATGGAGCGGCTGGACGCCGGCAGCCGCTTCCAGGCGGGCGCGCGGGCGCTGGACCGGGGGTGGCTGGACCCGGCCGACCTCGGCTGAGCCCCGACCTCAGCCGAGCTCCGCGGGGCTCCAGACCCGGACCGCGCCCAGCGTCCATCCGGGCAGCTCCAGGGAGTCCGCCGCGGCGAGCAGCAGGCGGCAGCCGGTCGCCGCCGCCTGCTCCAGCGGGACCAGCAGGAAGATCACCACGCCGAAGCCCGTGGGCAGCGTGCCGGCGTAGACGTGCATCAGCTCGTCCTGCGGTACGGCGACGGCCTGGACCGCCTCGACGAGCCTCGCCGACGTGGTCCAGGCCGCGGTGGGCGCCTCGACGATGATGCTGACGACCCGCATCGATCGTCAGGGCTGGGTGGTCGGCGGGGCCGACTCCCACTGCGGGTCGGTCCACCGGGAGTCCGACCACTGCGGGTGCGCCTCCCACTGGGGGTCGGACGCGCTGGCGGCGACCTGGCCCGCGCCCGTGAGCAGGAGGGCGGTCAGGACGGCGGCAGCGACTCGCTGGGCATTGTTGATGCGCACGATGATTCTCCGTTTCGACGGGGGATTCTTTCTTTCTGTTTCTTATCCTTTCCCGCCGCCCGTCCGGCAACAAGAGAATGGCACTGTCCTGACCGTGCCA
>NZ_JARVSD010000026.1 GCF_030209445.1 Promicromonospora sp. MEB111 | reverse complement strand
CCTCGGACGAGGCCGCGGCCTGCGCGCGGCGACCCGCGCGGGTGCCGGCGGCGCGCTCGGACGCGCCCCCGCGGAGGCTCGACCGGAGGCCGGTCGCCGCGTTGGTCGGGCCGGACGACGGTCCGTCGGCCACGGGCGGCTTGGGCGGCGCGGGGCGCTCGGACCGGGCCTGCGGGGCCTGGGCGACGACCGGCATCTTGCCCGTGAGGGCGTAGCCGACCTTCACGCCCTCCTCGAAGGCGTCCTTGGGCGCCGAGGACCCGCCGGTCACGCCGCCGGTGACGCCCGTGTCCATCGACGTGCTGACCGAGCCCTTCATCGAGCTCGTGATGGTGCCGCCGATCGGCGCCGACTTCGGGGCCGGCAGGCCGGGTGGCAGGTGCACGACGAGCGGCGACACGTCGAGGAACTTGCGGCCGTCGTTCGAGTTCACGACGCCCATCTTCAGCACCTCGACGGGCATCGAGGGCTGGCGCAGGAAGTCGACGGCGTTGAGGATCTCGTCGGGCGCGTTCTGGCAGATGATGATGAGCCGCGCGCCCCCGCCGCCGTTCTTGCCGGCCTGCGTGCGGGTGATCGGCACGCTGTCGTAGAAGGCGGCGACGTCGTGCTGGAACGAGCTGGCCCCGCCGCGGTAGCGCGCCGCGAGCTCGGCGCGGGTCAGCCGGCCGGCGGCGCCGGCGTGGTCGAGCGCCTTGGCGAGGTTCTCCCGGTCGAGGTCGGCCACGAGCTCCACGACGACGGGCGAGCCCGACGCGTCGAGGGCGAGCAGGTGCGGCTCGTCCGGGCCGGAGCCCTGCGCGATCGGGAAGACCTCTTCACCGAGGAGCCCGTCGATGTGGGAGTCGACCACCTGGTTGGCCGTGGTCTTCAGGCCGGGTTCGGAGCCGTCCGGGCCGTTGGCCGACGTCACGAGGAGTGGCCGTTGGGTATCGACCTCGAACAATGGCATCTCGTGATCTCCCAGGGTCCTGCGGCATCGGTCCGCCTTAGCCTAAAGGCCGGTGGCAAGTGTCCGGAAACACGGGGGTGAAGGTGTAGTGAGACTTGTCCCGGGGTCCTGTCACGTCTAGGGTCCCGGGCCATGACGAGCGCCGCGCCCACGCTGTGGCCCGTCCTGCTCGCCGGCCTCGTCGCCGGGTACGCCGTCGCGCTGCCGGTGGGGCCCGTCGCGTCGTACCTCGTGGGGCTGGCCGCCCGGCACCCGTGGCGGGTCGGCGTGGCCGGAGCCCTCGGGATCGCGACCGTCGACGGCGCCTACGCCCTGGTCACCGGCCTCTTCGGCACGGTCGTCGCCGACCTCGTGCGACCCGTCGCCGGTCCGCTCCGGGTCGCCTCCGCCGTCGTGCTCGTGGTGCTCGCCGCCCACGGCGCGTGGACCGCCTGGCGCGAGCGGGCCGCGTCGGACGGCGAGGCGCGCACCGACCCGCTCAGCGCGCCGCGCGCCTTCGGCAGGTTCGTCGCGATCACCGCGATCAACCCCGGCACCGTCCTGTTCTTCGCCGTGGTCGTCACCGGCGGCGCGCTGCTGCCCGACGCCGCGGCGACCGGCGCCGCGCCGGTCGCCGCCGTCATGTTCGGGGTCGCCGCGTTCCTGGCGTCGGCGTCGTGGCAGCTCGTGCTGGCCCTCGGCGGCACGCTGCTGGGCCGGGTCCTGTCCGGGCCGCGCGGCCGGCTGGGCACGGCGCTGGCGTCGTCGGGCCTGATGGTGGCCCTGGCGGTCGTCATGCTGCTGGGCTGACGCCGCCCGACGCCGCGCGGCCCCGGGCGCCTCAGGAGTGGCCGGTCTCCGACTCGTCGGCGGCCAGCCGCTCCTCGACCCGGGCGATCTTGCTGTCGATCTGCCCGGCGGCGGCACCCGGCCGGATGTCGGCCTTGATGACGAGGGACACCCGGTGCCCGCCGCGCGCGACGGAGTCGGTCGCGCGCTGGATCACCGGCATCACCTCGTCCCAGGACCCTTCGATCTCGGTGAACATCGAGGTGGTCCGGTTGGGGAGCCCGGACTCCCGGACGATGCGGACGGCCTCGGCGACCTGGTCGGCGACGGACTCGCCTGCGGTCATGGGGGCTACGGAGAACGCGAAGACAGCCATGCACCCATCCTGCCCCCTCCGGACGGGTCCGGGAGGTACTGACCGGTACGACGCGCACGTAGGCTCGACGCGTGAACGTCACCCTCCTCGCCGGCGGGGTCGGCGGTGCGCGGCTCGCGCACGGCCTCGATCTCGCGCTCGGCGCGGCACCCACCGGAAAGCCGGCCCCGGCCCTCACCGTCGTCGTGAACGTCGGCGACGACACCGAGCTGCACGGCCTCGACATCTCCCCCGACATCGACACCGTCCTCTACACCCTCGCCGAGCTCAACGACGAGGAGCGCGGCTGGGGTCTGCGCGGCGAGTCCTACGCGACCCTGACGGCGCTGAAGGACCTGGGCGAGGACACCTGGTTCACGCTCGGCGACCGGGACCTCGCCACCCACATCGTGCGGACGGCGCGGCTGCGCCGGGGCGAGCCCCTGTCCGCCGTCACGGCGCACCTGGCCGCCTCGATGGGCGTCCGCCCGCGCGTGCTGCCCGCCACCGACGACCGCCTCGCGACCCTCGTCGACACCCCGTCGGGGCGGCTCGGCTTCCAGGAGTACTTCGTGGGGCGGCAGCACGCGGACGCCGTCCTCGGCCTGCACTTCGACGGGGCCGACGCCGCCCGCCCGGCCCCCGGCGTGCTCGACGCGCTGGCCGCCGAGCTGGTGGTGCTCGCGCCGTCCAACCCGTTCCTGTCCATCGAGCCGCTCCTCGCGGTGCCGGGGGTGCGTCAGGCCCTGACGGACGCCCCCGGCCGGCGCGTGGCGGTCAGCCCCATCGTGGGCGGCCAGGCGATCAAGGGGCCGGCCGCCCAGATCCTGGAGTCGCTGGGGCACGAGGTCTCCGCCCTGGGCGTGGCCCGGATCTACGCGGGCCTCGTGGACGTCATGGTGATCGACGAGCGCGACGCGAACCTCGCCGGCGCCGTCGCCGACCTCGGCCTGACGGTGCACGTCACCGACACGATCATGGGCGGCCCACCCGGCCGCGAGCGCCTGGCCCGCGAGCTGCTGGCGTTCGCGTGACCAGCTCGCCCGGGCAGGGCGGGGGCACGACGGCGGTCGTGCCCCTGCGCGACGGCGTCTCGGGCAAGTCCCGGCTCGCCGCGGTGCTCGACGCCGGTGCGCGGCGTCGTCTGGTCCGGGTGCTGGCCCGGCACGTGGTGTCCACGCTGCTCGCGGCCGACGAGATCGGCCGGGTGGTCGTGGTGACGGCGGACCCGGTCTTCACGGGCGAGACGCTGGCCGGGCTGGCGGTCGAGGTGCTGGAGCAGCCCGCCGACCGGCCGGGCCTGAACGCCGCGCTGGAGCACGCCCGGGAGACTCTGGCGGTCGGCGGCGAGGGCTCCCGCCTCCTGGTCGCCCACGCCGACCTCCCGGCCCTGACCCAAGCGGACGTGGCGGCCCTGCTCACTGAGGAGGCCCCGGTGGTGGTCGCGACCGACCGCTACCGCTCGGGCACCAACCTGCTGCTCCTCCCCTTTGCGGACCTGGGCTTCCGGTTCCGGTTCGGCGTCGGGTCCCTGGCGGCGCACCTCGCCGAGGCCGAGGCCCGGGGGCTGACGGCGCGGGTCGTGGACCGGCCCGGCACCGCCGTCGACCTGGACACCGCCGACGACTGGTCGCAGCTCCCGGACGAGGTGCGGGCCGCCGTCGGCGCGCAGGTGCCCGGGCTGCCGAACTAGCCGGCTCCGGCCGCCTCGACCGCCGCTCGCAGGCTCCGGATCGCCTCCGGCAGCCGCGCGTCGGCCAGGTTCCCGTAGCCCACCACGAGCACGGTCGACCGGGCCGACGGCGCCGCCTGGTACCGCCGCACGTCGACCAGCGCGACGTCCCGGGCCGCCCCCTCGCGCACGACGTCGGCGGCGTCCACGCCGTCCGCCCCGGCCCGCACCCCGGCCAGGTCCACCGTCACGTGCATCCCGGCCGCGATCCCGCCGATCCGCGCGCCGGGCAGCTCGCGGTCCAGGGCATCCAGCAGCGCGGCCCGGCGTCGGGCGTACCGGGTGCGCGCCGCGCGCAGGTACCGCGCGTAGGCGCCGTCCCCGACGAACCGGGCGAGCGTGAGCTGGTCCAGCGTCGCCGGACCCGGCGCGGGGCCCCGGCGCACGGACACGTCCAGCACCGGGGCGCGCCAACGCTGCGGGACCACCATCCAGCCGATCCCGAACGCCGGGGCCAGCGTCTTGCTCGTCGAGCCGAGCAGCAGCACCCGGTCCGGGTCGAGCCCCTGGAGCGCGGGCACGGGCCGGCGGTCGTAGCGGAACTCGGCGTCGTAGTCGTCCTCGATCAGCAGCCCGTCCACCTCGCGCGCCCAGTCGAGCAGCACCGCGCGCCGCTCGTCCGGCAGGGCCGCGCCCAGCGGGAACTGGTGCGCCGGGGTGAGCAGCGCGGCGCGGGCCCCCGTGCGGGCGGCCTCGGCACGCAGCCGTGCGGGGGAGATCCCGGCGTCGTTCACCGGGACCGGCACCGGGGTGAGGCCCGCGGCGGCGGCGACGTCGCGCAGCGCGGCCCAGCTCGGGTCCTCGACGAGCAGGTGCGTGTGGCCCGCCGCGGCGAGGGCCGCCGCGATCCGGGACATGCCGTCGGCGGCGCCCCGGGTGAGCACCACGGCGTCGTCGGGCCCGGACACGATCCGGGAGCGCCGCAGGTGGGTCGCCACCGCCGCGCGGGCTGCCGGGTGCCCGGCGGGCGGCTGCGCGCCCAGGTCCTGGTTGGTCGCCTCCGCGAGCGCCTCGCGGGCCGCGCGGAGCCAGGCGTCGCGGGGCACGTGCCGCAGGTCGGGCACGCCGGGGGCGAGGTCGTGCGTCGCGCGCTCGGGTGCGCGTTCCAGCCGCGGAGAAGCCCGACCGGGACCGGCCGTCGCCCGGCCCGCCCCGCCGTCGGCCACGGGTGCGACCGCCGCGACCCGCGTCGCGGACCCCGTGCGTGCCTCCAGCACCCCCTTGCCCACCAGGTGCCCGTACGCCTCGGTGACCACCCAGCGCGAGATGCCGAGGGCGTCGGCGAGCGTGCGACTGGGCGGAAGGGCCGTGCCGGGGGCCAGGCGGCCGGAGGCGATGTCGCCGAGGATCGCCTCCTCCAACCGGTGCCGCAGCGCGCCCGGCCCGGGCACCGGGGCGATCAGCACGTCGGCAGAATTGGTCTGGTCCGTGGCCATGGCATTGGACCGTAGCACCAGACCGATTCCTCCCTAGCGTGGTGCGTGCCGGGCAGGAGCCCGGGACGAGAGGAGCTGACATGCGGTACCGCACGCTGGACAACGGGCACACGTCGTTCGAGGTGTCGACGCTGTGCCTGGGCACGATGTGGATGGGGACCCGGACGGACGAGGAGACGTCGTTCGCGATCCTGGACCGGTTCGTCGAGGCCGGGGGCACGTTCCTCGACACGGCCAACAACTACAACTCCTGGGGCGAGGGGTACGGGCGCGACTCCGAGGACGTGCTCGGCCGCTGGCTCGCCGCGCGGGGCAACCGCGACGGGCTGCGGATCGCGACCAAGCTGGGCGCGGCCCGGAAGGACCCGGCCCTGCCGCTGTCGACGACGCCGCCCACCAACTACCAGGGCCTGGGCGCGGCGACGATCGACCGGGAGGCGCGCGAGAGCCTGCGCCACCTGGGCCTGGACCACATCGACCTGCTGTACGGGCACGTCGACGACCGGGACACGCCGCTGGAGGAGACGGTCGGCGCGTTCGGCAAGCTGGTCGACGAGGGCATCGTGGGCATCCCGGGCATCTCGAACGTCGCCCTGTGGCGGGTCGTCGAGGCGCGGGAGACCGCCGCGCGGCTGGGAGTGGCGCCGTACGGCGCGGTGCAGCAGTGCCACAGCTACCTGTACCCGCGCCCGCAGCCCATCCGGACCAACTGGGCCACGCCCGAGCTGCTCGACTACGCCCGGTCCACCGGCGCCGACGGCCGCCCGGGCCTCACCGTGCTGGCGTACTCACCGCTGCACCAGGGCGTGTTCGGCCGCGACGACAAGCCGTTCTACGACGGGGCGGACCACGCGGGGTCCCGCGCCCGGATCACCGAACTCCGGGCCGTCGCCGCCGAGCTCGGCGCGACGCCCAACCAGGTGGCGCTCGCGTGGCTCCTGGGCGGCGAGGTGCCGGTGGTCCCCGTGTTCGGCGCGAGCAGCGTGGCGCAGCTCGACGAGGCGCTCGGCGCGGTGGACCTGGTGCTCGACGACGACGTGCGGGCGCGGCTCGACGCCGCGTGACGCCGGGTCACCACCCGCCGCGGTGCACCACCTCGTCGAGGGGCTTGCGCCGGCGGCGGGTGGGCGAGCCCTTCGCCCCGCCGTCTGCCGGGTGCCCGACGGCGACGACGCCGGTGATCTCGAACTCCTCCGGGATGCCGAGCTCGGCCCGGACCGCCGGCACCTCCCGCGGCGAGACGCCGAAGAAGCAGGCGCCCAGCCCCTCGTCGACGGCGGTCTGCAGCATGAGCAGCGACGCCATGCCGACGTCGACGTGCCAGAACGGGACCGGCCAGCGGGCCTCGTCGAGGTCCCCCCAACCCTTGTCCTTCTCGGCGTACCGCCGCAGGTAGGCGGCCTTGGACGCGAGCGCCAGCACGATCACGGGGGCGGTGCGCATGCCGTCGAGCCAGGCCGACATGTCGCGCTCCGAGTCGTCCGGGGTGGACGCCGCCCAGAACCGGTCCCGGTCCTCGGGCGCCTCCAGCACCACGAACGCCCAGCCCTGGCTGAACCCCGCGCTCGGGGCGCGGACGGCGTTGCGGGTGATCCGGTCCACGGCCTGCGCCGGGACGGGTTCGGCGGTGAACTTGCGGTGCATCCGGCGCGTGCGGACGACGTCCTGGAACTCCATGGCCGCATTCTCCCCTCCGGCCCCGGTTCGGCGTCCCACGAAACTGGTTGCCGCCCGGCGGCGCGCCCGCCAGTCTGAGGAGCATGACTCTTCAGGCGATCGAGCAGGCGACGCTGCCGTACGGGAACTTCGAGGGTTACCTCCACGGGTCCGAGGTGTCCGTCATCTTCGAGCGGGTGGCCGAGGACGGCACCGGCCCCCGGCTGCACCGGCACCCCTACTCCGAGACGTTCGTGATCCGGTCCGGCCGGGCGCTGTTCACCGTGGACGGCAACGAGTTCGAGGCCGTGGGCGGCCAGATCCTCGTGGTCGAGGCGATGGTGCCGCACAAGTTCCGGACCCTCGGCGCGGACCTCTACGAGGCGGTGCACATCCACGCCAACGACCGGTTCGAGACGGAGTGGCTGGAGTAGGGCCTACAGCCGGTCGGCGATGACCTCCAGCAGCGACTTGCCCTCGACGCCCATCAGGTCCAGCGCCTGGGTGCGGCACGAGAAGCCGTCGGCCAGGTAGGTGGTGCCGGGGGCGGCGTCGCGCAGGGCGGGCAGCAGCGCGTTCTCCGCGACCGCCACCGATGTCTCGTAGTGCCCCTTCTGCATGCCGAAGTTGCCGGCCAGGCCGCAGCAGCCCGCCAGCACCTCGATCTGCGCGCCACCCTGCTCCAGCAGCGCCTGGTCCGCCTCGTACCCCATCACGGAGTGCTGGTGGCAGTGCGGCTGCACGACGGCCGAGACGTCGGCCAGCGACGGCAGCTCCCACTCGTCCGGGGTGTCGTCCGAGGTCAGCAGCTCGGCCGCCGTCCGCGTCATGCGGGCCACGGCCTGCGCGCGCGGGTCGTCCGGGAACAGGTCGATCAGGTCGGAGCGCAGCACCGCGGTGCAGGACGGCTCCAGGCCCATGATCGGGATGCCGTTCACCGCGTACGGCCCCAGCACCTCCAGCAGCTTGAGCAGGCGGCGCCGGGCGCCGTCGAGCTGGCCGGTCGAGATCCAGGTCAGGCCGCAGCAGGCCTGCTCGTCCGGCACGATGACGTCGAACCCCGCGGAGGTCAGCACCTTCAGGGCCGCCTGCGGGACCGTGGGCGAGAGCGCGTCGCTGAACGAATCGGTCCACAGGACCACCTTGGGCTTGGTCGCGAGCCGCGCCGCCGTCCTGCCCTCGTGCCCCGGCTCGCCCGTGACCGGCAGCCCGGGCACGCCGTGCGTCGCGCCGCCGCGCGCCCACCACTGGCGGAACGGCACCTCGGCGAACCTGGGCATCGACCGGCGGGTGTCCATGCCGCCCGCCCACAGCACCGCCTTGCCGATCCACCGCACGCCCAGCAGGGCGTTGACCAGCTCGGGGACCGCGCCTGCGAGGCGCGCCCAGCGCGGCAGCCAGCCCAGGGCGTAGTGGTCCACGGGCCGCAGCTTGCCGCGGTAGGTCCGGTACAGGACCTCCGACTTGTACTGCGCCATGTCCACGCCCGCGGGGCAGTCGCTGGAGCAGGCCTTGCAGGAGAGGCACAGGTCCAGCGACTCGCGGACCTCGGGCGCGGCGAGGCCGCCGACCAGGGTGCCGTTCACCGCCTCCTGCAGCACGCGGGCCCGCCCGCGGGTCACGTCCTTCTCGTCCTTCGTGGCCTGGTAGCTGGGGCACATGAAGCCGCCGGCCGCCGAGTTGTCGGCCCGGCACTTGCCCACGCCCACGCAGCGGTGCACGGCCGTGGTCAGGTCGTTGTGGTCGTGCGCGAACGAGAACCCCTCGTACCCGGACTTGCGCCGCACGCCGTGCCCCGAGCCCTTGCCGACCAGCGGGAGCTTGGTGCGCACGGCCGCGGCGGCCGGACGGCGCAGGTCGTCGTCCACGGCCCGCGGCCGCACGACGACGCCCGGGTTGAGCAGGTCCTTCGGGTCGAACAGGGCCTTGAACCGCTCCATCAGGGCGATCGCCTCGGGCGAGTAGATCAGGGGCAGCAGCTCCGAGCGGGCCCGGCCGTCGCCGTGCTCGCCGGACAGCGACCCGCCGTACCGGGCCACGAGCTCCGCGGCCTCCATCATGAAGGTGCGCAGCACCGAGCCCGACGTCTCCAGCGGGATGTCGATGCGCAGGTGCACGCAGCCGTCGCCGAAGTGCCCGTAGGGCAGGCCGTCCACGCCGTAGCGGTCCATCAGCGCCTGCAGGTCGCGCAGGTAGGGCCCGAGCTTCTCCGGCGGCACCGCGGAGTCCTCCCAGCCGGGCCACGCCTGCTCCCCGGCGGGCGTGCGGCCGGCGAGCCCCGCGCCGTCGGCCCGGATCTGCCACATCTTGGTGGCGTCCGGCCCGGCCGGCAGCACGGCGGTGTCGAGCGCCGTCGACGCCGCGACGATCGCGTCCGCCCGGCCCAGCGCCTCGGCCTGCGACGAGCCGCCGACCTCGATCATGAGCCAGCCCGTGACGTTCGGGTCGCCCGCGCCGGGCAGGGGCGGGACGGACGTGGCGCCCTTGGCGCGGCGCACGACGTCGACCAGCCGCGCGTCGAGCCCCTCGATGGCGAGCGGCTTGTGGTCCAGGAGCCGCGGGACGTCGTCGGCGGCCGTGGCCATGTCCGGGTAGCCGAGGACGACGAGCGTGGGCGCGCCCGGCACCTCGACCAGGTTCAGCTCCGCCTCGAGGACCGTGACGAGCGTGCCCTCCGTGCCCACGAGCGCGCGGGCGAGGTTCGACCCGTTCTCCGGCAGGAGGTGCTCCAGCGAGTAGCCGGACACCTGGCGGCCGAAGCGGCCGAACTCCGTGCGGATCAGCGCGAGGTTCTCCCGGACCAGCTCCTTGAGGCCGGGCACGTCGGCGAACTCCGGGTCGCCCGAGCCCGCGGTGAACCGCCGCCCGGCGCCGTCGACCACGTCGAGCGAGACGACGTTGTCGGCCGTGCGGCCGTACGCGACCGCGTGCGGGCCGCAGGCGTTGTTGCCGATCATGCCGCCGAGAGTGGCCCGGTTCTGGGTGCTCGGGTCGGGCCCGAACCGCAGCCCGTGCGGCTTGGCCGCCGCCTGGAGGGTGGACATGATCGTGCCCGGCTGCACGCGGGCCGTGCCGCGCTCCGGGTCGATCGCGAGCACCTGGTTCAGGTGCCGGCCCAGGTCGAGCACCACGCCGGGACCCACGGAGTTGCCCGCGACCGACGTGCCGGCGCCGCGGGCCGTGACCGGCACCGCCAGCTCGCGCAGCGCCCCGAGCGCCGCGACGACGTCGTCGGTGCTCTCCGGGAAGACCACGCCCTCGGGGACCACGCGGTAGTTCGACGCGTCCGTGGAGTACTCCGCGCGGCGGCGCGTGCTGGTGTCGACGTCGCCGCCCACGACGGTGCGCAGCGCGTCGGCGACCGCCTCGCGGGCGGCCTCCGCGGCGTGGTCCGCCTCGCGGCGTGCGGCCTTGCGGCGCTCCTCGCTCTCGGCGCGGCGGCGCTCCGCGTCCTCGGCAGCGCGGGCCTCGGCCTGCTCGCGCGCGGTGCGGGCGGCCTCGGCGTCGTCGGCGGTGTGGCCCTTGTCGTTCATGCCGTTCAGGGGTCGGGCGTCGTCGTGGGTCTGAGGTGGCACCCCGCGATTCTCGCACCACGGGGCGGCAGATCGCGTCAGGCGTTCACGGGCGCGTGGCGCGCCCGTGAACGCCCTGCTCAGCCCTCGAAGGTGACGTCGAGCGTGATCTGGCCGACGCCGGTCAGCGCCTTCGAGATCGGGCAGCCGACCTTGGCGGCCTTCGCCGCGGCGATGAAGCCCTCCTCGTCGATGCCGGTGGCGAACCCGCGCACCGTCAGCGCGCTCCTGCTGATGTAGAGGCCGCCGGCCGGGTCCGGGCCGAGCGTGACCACGGCCGTGACCTCGATCTGCTCCGGCGTGGCGCCGGCCTGGCCCAGCTCGTTCGTGAAGGCCATCGTGAAGCACGACGAGTGCGAGGCCGCGAGGAGCTCCTCGGGGCTCGTGACCCCGTTGGCCTCGTCGGCAGCGCGCGCCGGGAACGACACGTCGTACGTGCCGACGCCGGACGACGAGAGCTCGACCTGGCCCGACCCCTCCTGGAAGGTGCCGTTCCAGGCGGTGCGAGCGGTACGTGCTGGCATGGTGCACTCCTTGAAGATCGCGTTGTGACCTCGGACGGGTCCCTGCGTGCCCGACCCTACGACGCCCGCCGGGCAGTCGCGTCACGGCGTGAAGTCGAGGAGCTCCTCGTCCACCGCGATGACGGTCCAGCTGCTGCCCGCGGCGTCCGCCAGGTCGTACGCGGGGACCAGCAGCACGGCGCCGTCCGGCAGGGTGTAGCGCACCTCCGTGAGGACCGCCGACACGATCGTGACGTCCTCCACGGGCCACACGATCGGCCCGCCGGGGGCGGGCGCCTCCGCGGAGGCGTCGCCGTCCGACCCGGGCTGCCCGGCCCCCCGCGCCGCCGGCGCGAACCGCGGGTCACCCAGGCGCTCCACGGCCGCCTCCTCGCTGACCACCGGGTACGTGCCCAGGCTCGTGCCGTCGGCCGAGCGCACCTCCGCCGTCCGCGGCGTGTCCGTGAGCCCCACGCCCGCGTGGAACACGAGCCTCGTCGCGGAAGCCAGGTCGCCGCCCGCGTCGAGCGGCTGCACCCCCTCGGTCGCGGGCTCCTCGGGCGCCCCCAGGACCGAGGTCGGCTCGTCGTCCGTCCGGGACTCCGCCTCGCCGGACCCGGAGTCGGAGTCGGGCGCGGACTCGGCCGCCGCGCCGACGTCCTTCGCCGTGGTGGCCGTCTCCGGCCCGGACCCGCCCGCCAGGTAACCGCCGCCGCCCGCCGCGACGATGCCCGCCACGGCGGCGGCGACCAGCCACGGCGTCCGACGGCGGTGCCGCCGCACGGCGACCTCGTCCACGCGCGTCGTCCCGACGGGCTCTCGACCGGCGGTCTCCCGCCCCGACCCGGGCCCAGCCCCGGACCCCGACCCCGACCCCGACCCCGAGATCAGCGCGTCGACCTTGGCCCGGAGCACGCCCTCGACCGGTTCGGGCGCACGCTTCGCGGGGTCAGCCGCCGTCAGGCGATCGAACGCCGGGTCCTCCGGTCGCTGGTGCTCGTTCATCGCTGTCCCTCCGTGCCGTGCCCGGCTCCGCGCCGTCCACACCCTCTACATGTGCTCATGCGTCCACCGCTTGCTCGTGCGCGTCCCACGCGTCGCGCAGGCGGGCCCGGGCACGGGACAGCGCGGCGTCTGCGCCGCCGCGGGAGATGCCCAGCACCTGGGCGAGGTCGTCGCCCGACAGCCCGTCCCAGGCGACGAGCAGGAGGATGCGCCGGTCGCGCGCGGACAGCCGGGACAGGACCTGGCGCACGGCGTCGTCGTCGACGGCGAGCGTCGCGGGGTCCACGTCGTCGGGCTCGTCGGGAACGATCGCGACCGGCAGGGCGCGCATCTTGCGCCGGTGGTTCGCCAGCACGTAGCCAGCGGTGCGGTAGAGCCAGGGCAGCGCCGCGGCGTCGGGCACGTCGTCGCGCCGGCGCCACGCGGTGGCGAGCACCTCGGCGGCGAGGTCCTCGGCGTCGGAGGCGCGGCCGCCGTCGGGCAGCCGGCGCACGAAGTAGGAGTAGAGGGCGCGCGAGTGCGCGTCGAAGAGCGCGCCGAACCAGGCTTCGTCGTGCTGCGGCGGTTCGTCGTGCGGGGCGCCGGGGCTGTCGTCCACGACCTCACTCTGTCGCGGGTGCCGGGATCCTTGCACCCCCGGACACAGGAGAACCCTGTCGGGACTGGTCCGTCCCGCCGGGGTTCTCCGTCAGCGTGCCTCAGGGCACCTCGGTGCGCCTCGGGTCAGCAGGCGCCCAGGTCCTGCCACACGCCCCACTCGCCCGTGGTCCCGGGCGTCTCGCCCTGGGTCCACCACTTGGCGCGCCACTCGTGGCCGCCGTGCGAGACGGTGTTGCCGCCCACGTAGACGGAGGACGCGGCCCAGGCGGCCGAGGTGCAGGCGTCACCCGGCGGGTCGGTCGGCGGGTCCGTGGGATCCGTCGGCGGGTCGGTCGGGTCGGTCGGACCGCCGCCGCCCTCCACGGGACCCGGGGTGCCGGAACCGAGCACGTTCCACAGCGCGCCGGTCAGCGCGCCGGAGCGGTCACCCGAGAGGTCCCACCACATGGCGCCGCCGAGCCCCTCGGACCGGATGTACTGCGCCTTCTTGGCGACCGACTGGTCGTTGTCGTAGGACCACCACGTGTTGCCGTCGTGCCGCCAGGCGGCGCCGAGGTTCGCGTCGTAGTACCCCGTGCCCACGTTCTTGATCACGTCGTAGTCGTTGATGCCGGCCTCCCACTGGCCGGGAGCGGCACCGGTCGCGGTGCCCCACGCCGCGGACGACGTCGCACCGGTCCAGCCGCGGCCGTACATCGCGAGGCCGAGGCCGAGCTGCGCGGGGTCGATCCCGGCGTCGGTGTAGGTCCGCACGGCGAGGTCCGCGCTGAACTGCCGGGCCTCCTCCCGCGGGTCGGCGGGGTCGTGGTAGAGGTTGCCCTGGTGGCCGGTGAGCGCCGGGTCCCACGCGCCGTGCAGGTCGTAGCCCTGGACGTTGCCGAAGTCGAGGTAGTCGAAGATCGCCGGGTCGTTCCAGCCGCCGTCCTCGATGTCGGCCGGGTTGGCGGGCAGGAACGCGGAGAGCTCGTAGTCCTTGCCCGTCGTCGCGCCGAGGGCGTCGAGCTGCTCCCGGAACTCGGCGAGCAGCAGCTTGAAGTTGCGCGCGTCGTTGACCTCGTCGACGTGGTTGCCCACGTTGCCGTTCTGCGAGCCGGGCCACTCCCAGTCGATGTCGAACCCGTCGAAGACGCCGGCGGCGGCGCCGGTGCCACCGCGGCCGTCGATCACCGGCAGGTTGCCCTTGATGAACATGTTCACGCAGCTCGACACGAACTTCTCGCGCGAGGCGTCCGTCGCGGCCGCCAGCGAGAAGTTCTTGGACCAGGTCCAGCCGCCGATCGACATCAGGACCTTGAGGTCCGGGTGCTTGGCCTTGAGCTGCTTGAGCTGGTTGAACGACCCGGCCAGGGGCTGGTCCCAGGTGTCGGCGGCGCCGGACACCGAGTTGGCCGCCGTGTAGCCCATGCCGTAGTCGGCCCAGGCGTCGCCCGCGCCGTCGGACCCGTTGGGCCCCTCGCCCTGCGCCTTGTTGGCCTCGAAGCACTCGAGGTTCTGGTGGTGGATGTTGGCGAACGCGTAGTTGATGTGGGTCAGCTCGTCGGCCACGCCGGACGTGTCGATCTGCTTGACCTGGTAGCCGCGCCCGTACACGCCCCACTGCGTGAAGTAGCCGACGCTGCGGAAGCCGTTGATGGCCGAGGTGCTCGCACCGGCGGCCTCGGCCTCGGCCGCGTTCGCGTCCCGCAGGCCCACGCCCGCCACGGCGGCGGAAGCTGCCACCGCGAGGGCGGCCACCCCCGCGAGTATTCGTCGGGTGGTCTTACTGGCACCTGATAGCGGTTGGTACGTCGAGTCCATCGTCTTCCCTCTCTGGTCCGGTCGTCGATCCGGCAACGGTGGTCGCGCTGGTCACGCTCCGTTAAAAGTAAGGAAACCTGCGTTAACGGGAAATAAGGGGATTCCACACGGTGGGACTACGTAGTGATACGGGACGGTCGACGCCGGGTTGTTTCGGTGTGAAACCTTCGCCACCGAAACAACTTCGTGCGGTATCAGGTACCCGGGCGGCACGAGGAGGGGCAGGATCCCAGGACCGGGGCCACATCGCAGCAAAAGTCGCACGCTCAGGTTGATGCGGGTGAAACGTGTGGAGGTCATACTTGCGAGCACCGTGAACGAATCCGGGAGGCTCGACGATGACCGCGCTGCCGCAGCAAGTCGTTTTTCCGCTCCCCCTCGGTGACCGCACCGTGGCCCCTCACGTCGCGTGCGAGCTCACGCGCGTGGTGGGTGACGAACCTGGATGTGTGGACCAGACAGCACGGATGCTCGACGAGGAGCATCTGGTGGGTACGGCGCTGATGCCGGACCCGCTGCCTGCCGCACGCGCGGTCCGCGAGGCCGTAGGCCCGCTCGGCCTCGACGACGACGCACGCCGTGTGCTGCTCGTCGCCGCAGTCGCCGTGGTGGACCGCACCGAGCTGTTGCTCGCCGCGTCGGGCACAGACATCGACACCCTCATGGCCGGCCCAGCCGGCCGCCACCTCCATCTCGTGGGCGGCCGGTTCCGCTTCCACCATCCGCGCGTCCGGTCGGTGGTGCACGACGACGCCGACCTCGCCTCCCGCACCGCCGCGCACGTCGCGCTCGCCGAGGTGCACCGCAAGGCCGACGAGCCGCTCATCGCGATGTGGCACACGGCCCTGAGCACGCTCGCGGGCGACCCGCTGCTCGCGGACGGCCTGGTCGAGCTCGCCGAGCAGCACCTCGCGCGCGGCGACGTCCACCGCGCGCACGAGGTGGCGCGCGAGGCCGCGAGCCACGGCACCGACCGGGTGCGGTCACGCGCCTTCGCGGTGGCCGGGCGGGCGGCGCTGTGGGCGGGCCACGTGCACGACGCCGTCGTGTACCTCCGCCGCGCGACCAGCCCCTCGGACGCCGGCTCGTCCGCGGCCGGCGCGCCCGACGCCGCCCGCTCGCTCGGCATCGCGCTGGCCCTCCTGGACGGCCGGCCCGACGCCGTCGTCCCCGAGGACGCCGCCGGACCCGACCGCGCCGCGATCGCCGCCGCCCGCAAGACGATCCGCCTGCTCGACGGCGCGCCCGGCGAGGCCGCCGCGATCCTGTCGGAGGTGGCCGAGCTGGCCCCGGCACGCCAGCCGGGGTGGTGGTTCGACGGTCCGGACGAGGCCCTGACGCCGCTCGCCGAGGCGCACCTCCGGGTGGCGCAGTCGTACCTGGCGCTGCGGCTCGGCAACATCACCGAGGCGGCCTCGGTGCTCGACGACGCCGTCGAGCGCCTGCCCGTGGCCCTCGCCTTCGGCGGCCTCGGGATCGCGCTCGCACGCCGCCTCGACCTGGTCCGGGACGGACACCTGCGCCGGGCGACCACCGCGCTGGAGGCGTCGGTGCCCGGCCAGGTCGCGCCGGTGGTGCGGGCGGCCACCCTCGGCGACCGGGCCCAGACCGCCGTCTTCGACGGGCGCTGGGTGGAGGCCGCGACCCTGCTCGGGCTCGCGGCCGAGCGCGGCGGCGACGAGCTGCGCCGCCTCTGGCTGCCCACGCCCGACCCGGTGGAGCTGCTGGTGCTCGCCGGGCAGGACCGGGCCGCGCGCCGTTCGCACGAACGCCTGCGGCTCCGCGTGCTGCCGTCCGTGGGCTCCGACCCGGGCGGCGGCTATCCGACCGGGGCCGGCCACACCGGGACCGGGCACGCCGGCCACACCGGTCCCGGGCTCGCCGGGCCCGGCATGTCGGGCGGCGGCTTCTCGGGCGGCCCCATGCGGCGCCGCCGGCTCGACCTGGCGCGCGCCGAGCTCGCGCTCGCCGACGCGTCCGGCGTGAACCGGGCGCGCGAGCGCGCCGTGGAGGCGTCGCTGCGCGTGGGCTCCACCTTCGAGCGGGGTCTCACCGAGCTGGTCGCCGCCCGCTCCTTCGCGCGGCTCGGCCTGCCCGGCGACGCCGCCGCGCACCTGCTCGGCGCCCACGAGCTGTTCGAGGAGTCCGGCGCCAAGGCGTGGGAGCACATCGCCGAGCAGGCGCTCACCACGCCGGGGTTCGTCCGCGAGGCGCCGGGCCAGGCAGGCTCGGCGCCCGGCGACGGTCGCGCCGCCGAGGCTCCCCCACGGCCCGACGTCGGCCGGCCGCGGCGGGAACCGGCGGGGCCGGTGCCGACCGAGGCACCGGGCGAGCCGGTCGTCGACGCCGGGGAGGAGCTGTGCGGGCAGTGGACCGACCTGCTCACCGAGCGGGAGCTGGACGTCGCGCGGCTCGTGGTGCAGGGCCGGACCAACCGGCAGGTCGCCGCGAACCTCTACGTGTCGGTCCGCACCGTTGAGGTGCACCTGGGGCGGGTCTTCCGCAAGCTCGGGGTGCGCTCCCGCACGGAGCTGGCGGTGCTGGCTCTGCGCGGGTAGGCCTCAGGCCTCCAGGAGGACGGTCACCGGACCGTCGTTGACCAGCTCCACCTGCATGTCGGCGCCGAACCGGCCGGTCTCGACCGTCAGGCCGCGCTCCCGCAGCGCGGCCACGACGGCGTCCACGAGCGGTTCGGCGACCGGCCCGGGCGCCGCCTGGTTCCACGTGGGGCGGCGCCCCTTGCGGGCGTCGCCGTACAGCGTGAACTGGCTGACCACGAGCACCGGCGCGCCGATGTCGGCCACCGACTGCTCGTCCTGGAGGATGCGCAGGTCGGCGATCTTGCGGGCGATGGTCTCGACCTGGGCCGGGCCGTCGTCGTGCGTGACGCCGACCAGGGCCAGGATGCCGGGCTTGTCGATGGCGCCCACCACCTCGCCGTCGACCACCACGGACGCGCGGGTGACGCGCTGGAGCACCGCCCTCACCGGCGGCCCTCCGCGTACTGGTCGGCGAAGACGGCCCGGACCTCGCCGACCGGCCGGCCGCCGCCGAGCACCGGCACGCGGCCGAGCCCGTCCAGACCGCCGGGGTACACCCCGGGCAGGCCCGCGGCGCCCGCGGCGCGCAGCGCGGCCGCGAGGATCGCGGGACGCGCCCGGGCGGAGCCGTCGAGCACCTTGAACGCGATCGCGGAGCCGTCGGGCAGCCCGGCGGCGTAGACGCCCTCGGCGCCGTCCTTGGCGACCAGGCCCGGCACGGCCTGCATGGCGAGCGTGACGTCGCGGCCCGTGCCGCCCACCATGTCGGGGTGCGCGGAGATCGCGCGGGCGGCCCGCGCCTCGTGCGAGCGGACGTCCTCCGTCGGCGCGGCGCCCAGGGTCGAGAAGGCGCGCGCCAGGCCGAGCAGCGTCGTGGAGAACAGGGGCGCCCCGCAGCCGTCGACGGTGGTGTGCATGACGAGCTCGGCGTCGCCGGTCATCTCGAGGATGGTGCTGCGCACGGCCCGCTGCAGCGGGTGCTCGGGCGACAGGTACGTCTCGATGTCCCAGCCCTGCGTCAGGCAGGTCGCGAGCATCGCCGCGTGCTTGCCGGAGCAGTTCTGCGCGAGCGGCGCCGGGCCCGGCCCGCCGTTGTGGGGCGCGACGTGCCACTCGAGCGCGGCCGGCGGGTAGAGCGGCAGGTCGGGCGTGTTCTGGAGCGCGCCCGAGCCCAGGCCCACGGAGCCCAGGATCTGGAGCACGCCCTCCAGGTGGAACTGCTCGCCGTTGTGGCTCGCCGAAGCCAGCGCGAGCAGACGGTCCGGCAGCTCCAGGCCCGCGCGCAGCATCGCGAGGAGCTGCAGCGGCTTGAGCGACGACCGCGGCCAGACCGGCGTGGTCGGGTTGCCTACCTGGAGCACCGGCCGCCCGGACGGGTCGAGCACCACGAGGTGCCCCAGGTGCACCGACTCCACGAGGTCGCCGCGGATCACCTCGGCCAGCGGCGCGGCGTCGTCGAGCACCGCGCCCGACGTCGACGCCGCACGGCCGACCGCCATGGGCGCCGTCACCATCCGCCCTGCGGACCGCGCGGCTTGTTGCCCGTGCCGTACGGCTGCAGGCGGGGGCGCACGTCGGCCCAGTAGACGATGGCCGGGACCACCGCGATCACGTTCAGGAAGGAGCTGGCCGTGATGAAGCTCGGCGGCAGCCCCAGGAGTCCGAAGACGGCGGCCACGCCGAGGATCGCGAGCCAGATCGGCTTCGAGAGCTTGCCCTCGGACGTGTAGGCGTGGGCGGGACGACGGATCGCGTCGACCAGGGCGATGACCTGGGCCGCGAAGACGATGACGCCCAGCACGATGAAGACGAACGTTTGGAGAGCTCCGAACACAGGACGAGCCTACGGCAACCGGGGCGGCGTCTCGCCTGGTCCGGACGACTCAGCCGGCCTGGCGCGCGTCGTCCTCGTGCCTGGCCCCGAACAGCATGGTGGCGAGCATCAGCATGAACACCACCCAGCCGAGCACGCCGGGCAGCCAGACCCAGGACCAGCTCACAGTGGTGCCCACGACGAGCGCGGCGACGCCGGTCAGGCTCCATACCACGACGGTGTAGATGCCGAACCGCGCGGCGGCCGCTGGGTCGCGGTCGAACCGGGTGCCGGCCTGCGCGTGCACGGACTCCTCCGCGAGCGCCCACTGCTTCTTCCGGTTGGTGGTCGTCGCGGCAAGCCACGAGAGCAGCACCACGCCCGCCACAAGCACGAGCCCGTCCAGGACGAGCCACCCGTTCGTCCCGCCGAACAGGTGCACCAGGGCGAGCAGCGCCCCTACCAGCACCAACCCCCAGCCGACGCCGAACAGCGCGGCACGCCGGCGGGGCACCGGGTGGCTGGCCGTTGTCTCCTGGCTCAGCGAGCCGCCCACGATCCAGCCGAGCGCGCACCCGGCGACGAGCGCGAGCACCGTGGGCAGCAGGGGCCCGAGGTCCCGGTGCGCGTAGCCGACGGCGGCGAACACGGTGCCCACCACGCTCGCCGCCAGCACGATCGACATCAGCACCACCGCCGCGACGAACGCCCCGGACGCCGGCACCCGGTTCCGAGTCATCAGCTCGAACGCGGACGGCGCTGGCCGCTCCGCCGCGCGCGGGCCCGCGTCCGCCTCGTCGACCAGCGCGCGCACGTCGCCGAGCTCGGCGACCGCGCGCCGCGCGGCGTCGTCGGGTGCCACGCCGCCGGCGGTCAGCTCGGCCACGCGGTCCAGGAGGTTCGCGCGGATCTCCTCCTTGAGGTCCTGCACGTCGGGGGTCGTCGGGATGCCCGCGAAGGCTTCGTCCAGCAGGCGGTGCACCGAGGTGTTCGTCATCAGGAACCTTTCAGGTCGAGGAGGGAGTCGATGGTGCGTCGCGTGGCCACCCACGCGTCCACGTTGCGCCGGTACACGGCACGCCCCGCGTCGGTGATGCGGTAGTACTTGCGGCGTCCGCCCTGGGACTCGTCGCCCCAGTAGGCCTCGACCAGGCCGTCCTTCACGAGCCGCCGGTAGGCCGCGTAGAGCGTGGCCTCCTTGATCTCGTGGTCGCCGCCGGTCGCGTCGCGGATCTGCTTGTAGATCTCGAAGCCGTAGCGATCCCGGACGCGCAGCACGCCGAGCACGATCGTGTCGGTGTGCCCGCGCAGGAGGTCGGCGGCGAAGGGGTCTATCACGCCAACTACTGTATCTGATCAAGTACCTGACGACAACAAGTTCTGTGCACAACCTGTGGACAGGCGCCTACAGCTCGGGCAGCGCCGCGCGCGCCTCGCCCGGGGTAGCCCCCGTGGCCTCCAGCGTGTCGACCACGGGCGAGCGCAGCAGCATCACGAGGGACTGCACCTGCCAGTCGCCCTCGCCCACGGTCCGCGGGTCCACCTGGGCGGCCACGGTGGTCAGCACCTCGCGCGCCCGTGCGGCGTCGCCCCCGGAACCGACGTCGGAGGCGAGGAGCCGCACACCCGACGCGAAGCCCTCGACCAGCCCGGCGACCGGCCGCACGTCGTGCTCCCCCTCGACCACCGGGAGCACACGGCGGGCCAGCACGCGCACCGACCGCATCGTCCGGTCCACGAGCACCGCCTGGTCCTCCAGGCGGGCGAGCTCGCCGCGGTGGATCCGCCCCACGGAGATCCGCGCCAGCTCGCGCGCGTCGCGCGCGGCCTCCTGCCACTCCGCGAGCACCGGCTCCGAGGCGCGCCCGCGCACGAGGGCCGCCCGGACGTCGTCCGCGTCGTCCGAGCGCAGGCCACGGGCGAGCGTCTCCAGGGTCTCTGCGAGCTCGGTCACCGCCTGCTCGGCGAGCGCCCGCGGACGCCGCCGGGTGTCGCCAGGCGTGAGCAGCGCGACCATGAGCGCGACGGCGCCGCCGACCAGGGCGTCGGTCCACCGGCCGAGCGGCCCGCCGGAGACCTGGGGCAGGCCCACCACGATGATCGCCTGGACGCCGGCCTGCGTGACCAGGAGCGCGCCCCGGTCGATGAACCGCGCGGCGACGGCTGAGATGAACAGCACCAGGCTGAGCTGCCACCAGCCCGAGCCGATCAGGTGCACGATCAGGTCGCCCATGGCGACGCCGACCGCCACGCCCACGGCCATCTCGGAGACCCGGCGCACGTCCCGCTGCGCGGTGAACCCGAGGAGCACCCACGCCGCGACCGGCGCGAAGAACGGCTGCTCGTGCCCCAGCACGTACCGCGCGATCAGGTACGCGACACCGGCGGCGAGCGACGCCTGCGCGATCGGGATGAGGCTCGCCCGCGCACGGGTCCAGCCCTGCCGCAGCCGGGTGCGCAGCATGAGCGTGCGCATGGCCTTGCGCCACATCTCGTCGGCAGGGCCGGGCAGTGAGGTCACGGTGGCATCCTGCCATCCGCCCTCACGCGTGCGTCAGATGAGGCTGGCCGGGCCGCGCAGGCCCGGGGTGAGCGGGCCGTGGGACTCCGGGCGGTCCACCGACATGCCGTCGCCGGGCACCACGATCTCCTGCGCCGCCGACACCTCGATGCCCTGCCCCGAGACCTCGCCGGACACGATGAGCTCGGTGTCCTCCGGGACGTTCCGCTTGAGCACGGCCAGGCCGATCGGGCCCAGCTCGTGGTGGCGCGCCATCGAGGTCAGCGTCCCCACGACCTTGCCCGGTGCGCCGTCCGACGCCGGCAGGCGCACCTCGGCGCCGGCCTCCGGGAGCAGGTGCTGCGAACCGTCGAGGTGCAGCATGACGAGCCGGCGCGGCGGGCGGCCGAGGTTGTGCACGCGCGCGACCGTCTCCTGGCCGCGGTAGCAGCCCTTGTTGATGTGGACGGCGGTACGCAGCCAGTCGAGCTCGTGCGGGATGGTGCGGCCGTCGACCTCGCGGGCGAGCCGCGGACGCCAGGCCTCGACCCGCAGGGCCTCGGTGGCCCAGGTGCCGGCCAGCGGCCAGCCCGCGGCCTCGCGGGCGGCGACCTGGGCCTCCAGCTCGGCGCGCGGCACCAGCACGAGCCGCCAGGGCCGCATCGCGCCGGGGTGCTCGCTCTCGGCCGGACCGTAGCGCGTGCCGCCGCCCACGACGTTCGGCCAGGCGTCGTGCCAGGTCACCGGCTCGCCCTCGGCGCCCTCCGCGGCCACGGGCTCGCCGATCGCCGCCCACTCGTCGGTGGCGTCCGTGATCTCGACGCGGAGCATGAACTTCATGCGGTCGAGCCAGCCGGCCAGGGCGGGCGCCGACTCGCGCTCGGTGATCAGCCAGGTGGCCTCGCCGTCGTCCACCACGCCCGCGGCGTGCTCGACGTGGCCCTGCGGCGACAGCACCAGGAGCTCGGTGCTGGTCCGGGGCGCCAGGCCGTCGAGCTGCTGGGACGTGATCGAGTGCAGCCAGCTCAGCCGGTCGGGGCCGGCGACGCGGACGATCCCGAGGTGGGACTGGTCGACCACGGCGCCGCCGCGCGACAGCGCGCGCTGCTCCGCCGTCGGGTCGCCGTAGTGCCAGGCGACCCCGGCGTCGGGCCCGGCGGCGGCGACCGCGCCGCGCCGGCTCAGCAGGGGGCTCTCGTAATCCATGCTCACCTCAGGTGCAGCGTCGTGGACGGGCGGGGCATTCCCGCTCGCGTGATTACTGCCGGTCCAGCTCCGCCGACGCGTACGAGCGCAGCGGCTCGCCGAACGCGGCGAGCTCCTCCACCCACAGCAGGCGGCCCTGGACCAGGCCGTACAGCCGCTTCGACGCCCGCACCTCGGACGCCGTCGACGTCCGCGCGATCGCGTCCGAGGCCAGGTCGATCCGCCCGTTGCCCACGGCGCCGATGTAGACGGTGATGCGCCCGGAGGCGTCGGCCGCGAGCACCTCGAGCGCGTGCTTGTTCTCCTCGAGGCCGTCGGGCCGGTCCGAGGACACGCGCCAGTAGCCGGTCTCCGTGGACCACACCGTGCCGGCCTCGGCCACCTCGGCCTCCGGCGCGTCCGCCTCGGTCGGGTCGCCCTCCGTCGGGTCCGGCACGGGGGCGGGCCACTCGCCGTCGGCGGGCAGCTTGTCGGGGACGACGCTCTCCAGCACCCGCAGCGTGGACTCGAACCGCAGGTACGGGCCGCCGTCGTGGTCGAAGACCAGGTCCTGCACGAAGGTCTTCTTGCCGATGCCGGGGTAGTCGATCACACCCTCGCCGCGCCAGCGGCCGACCAGCCAGGCCAGCGGGTACACCTCGGGCGAGAGCCCGTCGGGAAAGGTGAACGTCATCAGCGCTGGCCGGTGTACAGCTTGTAGACGACGTAGCCGGCGAACCAGGCGACCGCGACTGCGACCGCCACGATGAGGCCGGTGAAGATGAGCTCAAGGGCGTGGATCGACATGGTGCCGATCCTAACGTCCACGGCCTACAGTCGGCCCATGCGCCCGCTCGTGATCAAGACCACCTCAGGCCTGGACCGGCCCGAGGCCACCAACCAGGCCTTCACCGTCGCCGCGGCGGCCGTCGCGTCCGGTGCGGAGGTGAGTCTCTGGCTCACCGGTGAGTCGGCCTGGCTCGCCCTGCCCGGCCGCGCGGCCGCGCTCGAGCTCGAGCACGCGACGCCCCTGCCCCAGCTCATCGAGGTGGTCCTGGGCGCGGGCACGGTCACGGTGTGCACGCAGTGCGCGGCGCGCCGGGACATCACCGAGGCCGACGTGCTGCCCGGCATCCGGATCGCGGGCTCGGCGCTGTTCACCGAGGAGATCCTGCGGGACGACGCCCAGGCGCTGGTCTACTGACCGTCCTGGACCGCGCTCAGGCGCGGACCAGGCCCGACCGGCGCAGCAGCAGGTAGAGCTCGCACCCGAGGCACAGCCCGACGACAGCGTTGAGCGCCGCCGCGACGAACGCCGCCGCGGCCGCGATCGGCACGGCCGGGAGCACCCCGAGGAAGCCGAGGATCACGCCCACGCCGGTGACGAAGAGGCCCACGCCCTGCGCGAAGCGCGGCGGGCGGCGGTCCTCCATCTCCGTGGGCGGGCTGAGCCGCGGCCGCACGAACCGCTTGTAGAGCAGGCCCTGCCACGAGCCCTCGGCGCCGCGGATCGTGCCGAGCAGGAAGCTCAGCATGATGAACGTCAGCAGCCACAGCCCCGCGGTGCTCGCGCCCAGCAGCACGACGGCGGCCAGCAGCACCGCGGTGATGCTCGCCCCGACGCGCGGCCCTCGCGGGTCGATCCCCTTGCTCACGCTCATGACTGCCCTTCCCCGTCTGCCTGGACCGCCGCCGCCGGAACCCGGCTCAGCGCCTGTCGCGCCTGCGTGTCGGACACCACGCCGCTCATCCGCGCCACCTCGCGCCCGCCGCCGTCGACCACGAGCACCGTGGGCGTGCGGAGCACGCCGAGGGTGCGCACCAGGTCGAGGTGGTCGTCCACGAGCACCTCACGGTGCCCGACGCCGGGGCTCGCCCCGGTCAGACCGCCCAGGACCCGGGAGGTGGACCGGCACGCGGCACACACCTCGGCCGAGAACTGCACGAAGGTCACCCGGTCCGCGAGCGCGATCCCCGAGGAGGCCCAGTCGATCCCGACGGGCGTCTCGCGGGGCGCGCGTACGGCGCCCTGACGTGCCGACCACCACACGCCGAGCGCGGCGGTACCGAGCACCAGGACGACGAGCGCGATCACCTGTCCCAACATTCGCCCCACCCTGCCGTGCCTCGCTCGTCCAGACAAGTCCTCGTCCGCGATATGGATCCACCATGAGGCCGGTCACAGTGCGGGCCTCTGACCTTCTCGGGTGCCCGCCCACATGATTCCCTGGTCTGCACAACCAGTCGGAGCAGTATTTCTCGTGCCGAAATGCCACCCGAGCCGGCGACCCCCCGGTGGTAGCGTGCATGCATCCGCATATATAGGAGAATTGTCTAGGATGGAAGTTTTGCCAACTCGTACGTGGAATGGTCTGACCATCCCGGCGGCCGGGGTGTACCAGATCGACCAGAACCACAAGCGGCTCGGCTTCCTCGCCATGCACATGATGGTCAGTCCCGTCCGCGGCGAGTTCGCCGAGGGCGAGGCGACGGTCACCGTCGGCGAGGACCCGCTCGCCTCCCAGGTCACGTGCACCATCCAGGCGGCGTCGGTCGACACGCACGTGGACGAGCGCGACACCCACCTGCGCAGCGCCGACTTCCTGGACGTCGAGAACCACCCGACCATCGAGTTCCGCAGCACCGGGTTCCGGATGCGGACGCAGGTGGACCCGATCTTCTCGTGGGCCCGGCTCAAGGCGGGCACCGCCGGCCGGCGGCCGCACGACCCGATGCAGGCGGACGGCTCGTTCACCAAGTTCGTCATGGACGGCCTGCTCACCGTGCGCGGCGTGACGCGCCCGGTCACCCTGGAGTGCGAGTTCGGCGGCGTGGGGCACGACCCCTACGGCCAGGACATCTTCGGCTTCCACGGGAGCTGCGAGATCGAGCGCGAGGAGTGGGGCCTGCTCTGGAACGTCGCGCTCGAGGCCGGCGGCGTGCTGGTGGCCAAGAAGGTCCGCATCGAGATCGCCGGCGAGATGATCCGCCAGTCCTGACCGCGGCCCGCCCGGGGGTCACCTCAGAGGATGACCATCCGGCCCACGACGAACACGAAGATGCCGCACACCGCGACGGGCAGCGCGCTCGCCGAGAGCCCGGCCAGCCGCGCGCCGCGGGCGGGCAGCCGCTCCAGCAGCAGGTGCAGCGCCCCGACGACGACTCCCGCGACCAGACCGCACCACAGCCCGCTCACGGTGTCGATGTTGGGCAGCAGCGTCCCGGCCGCGCCGCCCACCAGCACGGCGGCGACGGCGGAGATGCCAAGCGCCACCCAGCCGCGCACCGGCAGCGCCGCCACGGCGGCGGCCACCGCGAGCGCCACCGCGCTCGTGACGACGAGCGCCGCCCCGGCGTCGGATCGCGCGGCGGCGATCCAGCCCGAGGCGGCGATCGCCGCGACGACGCCGGCCACGGTGCCCGACACGGACTCGGTGAGCTGGGGGCGTCCGTCACGGCGCAGCATCTGCGCGATGAAGGCGAGCACCACCGCGCCCGCCAGCACCATCGGCAGGTGGCGCAGCACGGGCTCGCCCTGGGTGAGATAGGTCGCGGCCGCTCCCCCGACGCCGCAGAGCGCCACGACCACCCTCGTGCTCCCCGAGGCGGGCAGGCGCAGCAGCGACGGCCAGCCCAGCGCGACGAGGACCGCCAGGACCACGGCCGCGCCCACGAGGGGCAGGGGCCGGGGCTGGACGTAGGACGCGGCGGCGACGAGGGCCGCGAGCGCGGCGGTCGTCACGGCGCGGGTGGAGACGGACACGGCTCAGAGTTTTCCAGAGACTTACCGAGTTGCCTCAATCGCGGCCCGGGGTGCCGCCGTTCCGGGCCCGCACAGGCCTGTTCCCGGGCCTTCTCCCGGGCCTGAGCGAGACGAGCAACACCCGCGTCATGCGAACGTCACGGGTCCTGACCAGCATGGTGGTGTCCAGGAAAAGGGCGTGTAACATGCACGCAACAAGCAACAGGGCAGACTTCCGCAGAGCCAGTTGGACGCGACGGGACGTCTCGCTTCAGCGAGACCCGAGCCAGGGACGGTAGCAGGACGCCGGTTCCGAGAGGAGGTGCGTCAATGGCAGAGCTGTTGATCCTCACGCCCGCCACCGGCGGGTCGGCCGAGGTACTGCCCGCACTGGGACTGCTGTCCCATCGGGTGCGGGTGCTCCCGATGGAGCCCTCCGCGCTCGTCGACGCCCCCGACGCGGACGTCGTGCTGCTGGACGCCCGCCGCGACCTCGTCGCGGCCCGCACCACGTGCCGCCTGCTGCACGCCACCGGCCTGACGGTGCCGCTCGTGCTGATCCTCACCGAGGGCGGCCTCACGGTCGTGACCCACGAGTGGGGAGCCGATGACCTCCTGCTGGAGTCCGCCTCGCCCGCCGAGGTCGAGGCCCGGCTGCGCCTGGTGGTCGAGCGTTCGGCGCGCGGCCCGGCCGAGGAGTCGCAGCAGGAGATCTCCGCGGGCGAGCTCGCGATCGACGCCGGCGGGTACACCGCCCGGCTGCGCGGCCGCCCGATCGACCTGACCTACAAGGAGTTCGAGCTCCTCAAGTACCTGGTGCAGCACCCGGGCCGCGTGTTCACGCGGGCCCAGCTGCTGCAGGAGGTCTGGGGCTACGACTACTACGGGGGCACGCGCACGGTCGACGTCCACGTGCGGCGCCTGCGCGCCAAGCTGGGCCCCGAGCACGAGCAGCTCATCGGCACGGTGCGCAACGTCGGCTACCGGTTCGACCCGCCCAAGGAGCGTCCGGTCGAGGACGTGCCGGCGCCGGAGGCGACCACCGCCCCGTCGTCCGACGCCAAGCCGGCCGACGACCAGAACGGCGGCTCCGCGGGGAAGCGCGTGGCGCAGACCGGCCACTGAGCCGGGCACGGGGTGCCGCGCAGACCGGGCACCGAGCGCGTAGGTTCATACCTGTGACCGCACTCTCGGCCAGACCGGCCGTCCGCTCGGCAGCCACCAGCGACTACACGTGCGCCCTCGTCGAAGGGCCGTGGCGGCACGAGTTCGTCTCCTCGGGCGGTTCGCGCTTCCACGTCGCGACCGCGGGCCCGGAGAGCCGCTCCGCGCCCCTGGTGCTCCTGCTGCACGGCTACCCCCAGTTCTGGTGGTCCTGGCGTGCGCAGATCCCCGCCCTGGCGGACGCCGGCTACCGCGTCGCGGCGATGGACGTCCGTGGTGTGGGCGGCTCGGACAAGCCGCCGTCGGGCTACGCGCTGACGGCGCGGGCGGCCGACGTCGCCGGCGTCGTGCGCTCGCTCGGGCGGGAGGAGGCAGTCGTGGTGGGGCACGGTACGGGCGGCACGCTCGCGTGGGCGGTCGCGGCGCTCCACCCGGGCACGACGTCGGCCGTCGCCGCGCTGGCCAGCCCGCACCCGGCCCGGGTGCGCCTGCGCAGCACCGCCGCGTTCACGCCGGCCGCGCTGCGCGAGCTGGCGTACCTCCAGGTCCCCACGCTGCCGGAACGGGCGCTCATCCAGGGCGACCTGGTGCGGCGCACGCTCGACCTGGGCGCGGCCGCTCCGCTGCCCGACGACGTCGTTGACCGGTACCGGGCCGTCATGCGCATCCCGTTCGCGGCGCACTCGGCCGCCGAGGCGCTGCGCTGGGTGGTCCGGTCGACGCCCCGGATGGACGGGCGCCGGTTCGGTACCGCGCTGCGCCGCCCGCTGGACGTGCCGGCGCTGCAGCTCCAGGGCGCCCGGGACGGGTTCCTGCGGCACGAGCGCGCCGACGTGGACGCCAACGCCGTCGTGTCCGACCTGCGCTACGAGCTGCTGCCCGGGGCCGGCCACTTCCTCCCGGAGGAGGCGCCGGAGCGGGTGAACGAGATCCTGCTGGGCTGGCTCGCCCGGGTGGCCTAGCTACTTCAGCGGCAGGCCTGCCAGCGGCGAGCGCTCCGGCGCCGGGCGCACGAGCTTCGCCGCCTTGTCGGGGTCGGTCTCGCCCGCGCCGTACGACGGGCACAGGTGCTTGATGCTGCACGCCCCGCACGCCGGGGTGCGCGCGAGGCAGACGCGCCGCCCGTGCCACACGAGGTGGTGGCTGAGCATGGTCCATTCCTTCTTCGGGAAGAGCTCACCCACCTCGGCCTCGACCTTGACCGGGTCCTCCTCTGCGGTCAGGCCCAGGCGCCGCGCCAGCCGCCCGAAGTGCGTGTCCACGGTGATGCCGGGCACGCCGAACGCGTTGCCGAGCACCACGTTCGCCGTCTTGCGGCCCACGCCGGGCAGCGTCACCAGGTCCTTCAGCCGTCCCGGGACCTCGCCGTCGAACCGCTCGACGAGCGCCTTGCCCAGGCCGATCACGGCCCTGGCCTTGGCCCGGAAGAAGCCGAGCGGACGCAGGATCTCCTCCAGCTCCTCCGGGTTGGCCTCCGCGTAGGCCTGCGCGTCCGGGTACATCACGAACAGCTCGGGCGTGGTCTGGTTGACCCGGACGTCGGTGGTCTGCGCGCTCAGCACCGTCGCGACCAGCAGCTCCAGCGGCGTCCGGAAATCCAGCTCGGCGCGGGCGTCCGGGTAGGTCTCCCCGAGCACGCGGTTGATGCGCCGCGCCCGGCGCACGAGCGCCAGCCTGGTCTCCGGCGCATCCTTGGACTGACGTTCGGGCTCGTGCTCGCTGACGGTCACGTCGCCACAGTAACGACCCCCACTGACATCCGGCCCGGGAACTCCGTCAGCGGGAACCTGGCGCGGGGTTGGCCCGTGTACCTAGGACGCGGAGTATGAGAAGGTCAAGGGCGCACCCGCCGTCCACCAGCCGAGCGGTCGCGACCCGATGCCCGCCCTCCGGTCCGGGCAGCGCCCCGGACCCCACGACGGTCCACGTGAATCGAGGAAGAGTCACCATGCCGTACACGCACCACCTACGCGTCTACCCGTCCGCCGAGCCGCTCAAGCGCACCGACCAGCTCGCCTGGAAGCTCGCGGAGCTCGCCACCGACACCGTCGAGCCCACGGCCGAGGTCACCGACATGGTGATCAACCGCGTGATCGACAACGCCTCGGTCGCGGCGGCCAGCCTGACGCGTGGCCCCGCCGTCGCCGCCCGCTCGCAGGCGCAGGCGCACCCCTACACCCCCGGCTCCACGGTCTTCGGCCTGGACGCGGAGGCCACCAGCAGCCCCGAGTGGGCGGCGTGGGCCAACGGCGTCGCCGTCCGCGAGCTCGACTTCCACGACACGTTCCTCGCCGCCGAGTACTCGCACCCCGGCGACAACATCCCGCCGATCCTGGCCGTGGCCCAGCACGCCGGCCGCTCGGGCCGGGACCTGGTCCGCGGCATCGTGACCGGCTACGAGATCCAGGTGGACCTGGTCCGCGCGATCAGCCTGCACAAGCACAAGATCGACCACGTGGCGCACCTCGGCCCGTCGGCGGCGGCCGGCATCGGCACGCTGCTGGGACTGGACACCGAGACGGTGTTCCAGGCGGTCGGCCAGGCCCTGCACACCACCACGGCCACGCGGCAGAGCCGCAAGGGCCAGATCTCCACCTGGAAGGCGCACGCCCCGGCCTTCGCGGGCAAGCTCGCGGTCGAGGCCGTGGACCGCGCCATGCGCGGCCAGACCTCCCCCGAGCCCATCTACGAGGGTGAGGACGGCGTCGTCGCGTGGCTCCTGGACGGGCCCGGTGCCGCCTACGACGTGGTGCTGCCCGAGCCCGGCGAGGCGCGGACCGGCATCCTCGACACGTACACCAAGGAGCACTCCGCGGAGTACCAGGCGCAGGCGATCATCGACATGGCCCGCGCGCTGGGCAACGAGCGCCCCGAGCTGCGGGACCCCGCGAACGTCGCCTCGATCGTGCTGCACACCAGCCACCACACCCACCACGTGATCGGCTCGGGCGCGAACGACCCGCAGAAGTACGACCCGACGGCGTCGCGCGAGACGCTCGACCACTCGGTCCCGTACATCTTCACGGTCGCGCTGCAGGACGGCGGCTGGCACCACGTCGGCTCCTACGCCCCCGAGCGCGCGCAGCGGCCCGAGACGGTCGAGCTGTGGCGCAAGGTCACCACCGCCGAGGACCCGGAGTGGACGCGCCGCTACCACTCGACCGACCCCGCCGAGAAGGCGTTCGGCGGCCGCGTCGAGATCACGCTCACCTCGGGCGAGGTGGTCACGCGCGAGATCGCCGTGGCCGACGCCCACCCCCTGGGCGCCCGCCCGTTCGCCCGCGCGAACTACGTGGCCAAGTTCCGCACGCTGGCCGCGGGCATCCTGTCCGACGCCGAGATCGACCGGTTCCTCGACCTGGCCGAGCGCCTGCCGGAGCTCACGCCCGCCGAGGTCCGCGAGCTCACGATCGTCGCCGCTCCCGGCGTTCTGGACGCCGTCCAGGCCCCGACCGGCCTCTTCGAGCTGGGCAGGCACTGATGCTCTACTCGCACCTCACCGCCGCGGCCAAGCGCCGGGCCTTCCGCGAGGCCCTCGCCGGGCCCGAGATCCTGCGGCTGCCGGGCGCGTTCAACCCGCTGAGCGCCAAGCTGATCCAGGACAAGGGGTTCGACGGCGTCTACGTCTCCGGCGCCGTGCTGTCGGCCGACCTCGGCCTGCCCGACATCGGCCTCACCACGCTCACCGAGGTGGCCGGCCGGGCCGGGCAGATCGCCCGGGTCACCGACCTGCCCGTGCTCGCCGACGCCGACACCGGGTTCGGCGAGCCCATGAACGTGGCCCGCACGGTCCAGACCATGGAGGACGCCGGCGTGGCCGGCATCCACATCGAGGACCAGGTCAACCCCAAGCGCTGCGGCCACCTCGACGGCAAGGAGGTGGTCGGGCTCGGCGACGCCGTCCGGCGCATCCGGGCCGCCGTCGACGGCCGCCGCGACCCCGACTTCCTCATCATGGCGCGCACCGACGTGCGCGGCACCGAGCCGGGCGAGCGCGGGCTGAAGCTCGCGATCGACCGGGCGAAGGCCCTGGCCGACGCCGGGGCGGACGCGATCTTCCCCGAGGCGATGAAGGACCTGAAGGAGTTCGAGGCGGTGGCCTCGGCCCTCGACGTACCCGTGCTCGCCAACATGACCGAGTTCGGGAAGTCCGAGCTCTTCACGGCCGAGGAGCTGCACAACGCCGGGGCGCGGCTCGTCATCTATCCCGTCACCCTGCTGCGCATCGCGATGGGTGCCGCGGAACGGGCGCTGGACCAGATCTCGGCGTCGGGCACCCAGGCGGACCTGGTGCCGCAGATGCAGACCCGGGCCCGGCTCTACGAGCTGACGGACTACGCGGCCTACAACCACTTCGACTCGAACGTCTTCACCTACCAGCCCTGACTTAGTCTCGACACGAAGGAGTGCGCATGACCGAGACCACGGAGATCCGCAAGGGTCTGGCCGGCGTCGTCGCCGACACGTCGGCGATCTCGAAGGTCAACCCGGAGACCAACTCGCTGCTGTACCGGGGCTACCCGGTGCAGGAGCTGGCCGCGAAGAAGTCCTTCGAGGAGGTCGCCTACCTGCTGTGGCACGGCGAGCTGCCGACACCCGCGCAGCTCACCGAGCAGACGGCGGCCGAGCGCGTCCACCGCGAGCTGCCGGACAACATCCGGGACGCGATCCTGGAGCTGCCCACCGACTGCCACCCCATGGACGTGTGCCGCACCGCGGTGTCGATCCTGGGCGCGCACGACCCGCAGGCCGAGGACTCCTCGGTCGAGGCGGAGCTCGCCAAGGCGCTGCGGCTGTGGGCGGTCCTGCCCGCTGTCGTCGCGCTGGACCAGCGCCGCCGGCGCGGCCAGGAGATCGTGCACCCGCGCGAGGACCTGGGCTACTCCGCGAACTTCCTGTGGATGACGTTCGGGGAGGAGGCCGAGCCCGCCGTCGTGCAGGCGTTCGAGGCCTCGATGGTGCTGTACGCGGAGCACTCGTTCAACGCGTCCACGTTCACCGCGCGCGTCATCACCTCCACGCTCGCCGACCTGCACTCGGCCGTGACGGGCGCCATCGGCGCCCTCAAGGGCCCGCTGCACGGCGGCGCGAACGAGGCCGTGCAGGCCACGTTCGAGGAGATCGGCTCGGCCGACCGGGCCGAGGCCTGGCTCGACGACGCGCTGGCGCAGAAGAAGAAGATCATGGGGTTCGGCCACCGGGTCTACAAGAGCGGCGACTCGCGCGTGCCGACCATGCGCGCGGTGCTCGGCGACCTCGCCGCGCACTACGGCAAGACCGAGGTGCTCGACCTGTACGAGACCCTCGAGAACGCCATGGTCAGCCGCAAGAACATCAAGCCGAACCTGGACTACCCCGCCGGTCCGGCCTACCACCTGATCGGGTTCGACACGAACATCTTCACGCCGCTGTTCGTGGCCTCCCGGATCACCGGGTGGACGGCGCACGTCATGGAGCAGCGGGCCGCCAACTCGCTCATCCGGCCGGTGTGCGAGTACGTGGGGCCGGAGCAGCGCGAGGTGCCCTGACGACGTTCCCAGGACGCCCGTTCCGAACTCCCAGGTGACACCCCTAGGATTTATGGACGGGCGTCCTACTTCGTGCTGGGCAAAGCCGACATCCCGCATGAGGCGGACGATCGCGTCGGGCTGCACGCCACGCGGACGCCACGAGAGACACCGATGACCCGGCAATCTCGTGACATTGAGGCAGACTGAGAGGTGGAAAAGACTGATGGACGAAAGTCCCCGACACGTGAGGACACCACTGGTGGACGACGAAGTCGTACTCTCTGCCCCCCTCTTCGCGGACATGGAAGGCGAGGAGACGCGCGCGCTCTTCGAGTCCATGGTGCCCGTGGAGCTGGTCCGGGGTGACGTGCTCTTCCGCGAGGGCGAGCCGGGCGACCGGCTCTATGTCATCGCGCAGGGCAAGATCAAGCTGGGCCGCCGGTCGAGCGACGGCCGCGAGAACCTGCTGTCGATCCTGGGCCCGGGCGAGATGTTCGGTGAGCTGTCCCTGTTCGACCCGGGTCCCCGCACGGCGTCGGCCTCGTCCGTCTCGGACTCCGTGGTCTACGAGCTGCGTCACGACTCGCTCGTGAAGTGGATCGCGGACCACCCCGGAGTCGCGACCCAGCTCCTGGGTGCCCTGGCGCGCCGGCTGCGGCGCACGAACGAGACGCTCGCCGACCTCGTGTTCTCCGACGTCCCCGGCCGTGTCGCCAAGGCGCTGCTGGACCTGTCGACCCGGTTCGGCGAGCCCAACGACGACGGCATCCGCGTGGCGCACGACCTCACGCAGGAGGAGCTGGCACAGCTCGTCGGCGCCTCGCGCGAGACCGTGAACAAGGCCCTGGCCGACTTCGCGACCCGCGGCTGGGTACGCCGCGAGGGCCGGGCCGTGGTCCTGCTGGACCTCGACCGCCTGGAGCGCCGCGCCCGCTGACCCGTTCGCCGGGGTAGAACCGCTGGTTCTACCTCGGCGCCGCCGTCAGCGTCATCAGCGTCGCCTCCGGGCGGCACGCGAAGCGCACCTGGGCGTACGGCGACGTGCCGGCGCCCGCAGAGACGTGCAGCCACGTCGAGTCCTCGCCGCCCTCGCGGTCGGGGCGCGGGCCGGGCCAGCCGTGCAGGCCGGACGCCCGGCCGCGGTCCAGGTCGCAGTTGGTCACCAGCGCGCCGTAGTACGGCAGGCAGAGCTGCCCGCCGTGGGTGTGGCCCGCGATGATCGCGTCAACGCCGTCGTCCTTGAGCTGGTTCAGGACCCGCTGGTACGGGGCGTGCACGACGCCGAGGCGCAGCACCGCGTCCTCCTCACCGGGCACGCGGCCCGGCTCCGGCATGACGTCGAGGTCGAGGTGCGGGTCGTCCATGCCGACCAGCCCGATGGTCCGCCCGTCGCGGAGCTCCACGAGCCCGCGCCGGTTGTCCAGGTCCACCCAGCCGGCGTCGGTGAACGCCTTCCGGAGCGACTCGGTGGGCAGCGGGATCTTCTCGCCGCCCTCGATCCGGGCGTCCGGCAGCAGGTACCGGGCGGGGTTCTTGAACGACGGCGCGTAGTAGTCGTTCGACCCCATGACGAACGCGCCGGGCACGTCCATGAGCTGGCCCAGGACGTCGAGCAGCGGGGCGAGCGACTGCTGGTGGCCGAAGTTGTCGCCCGTGTTGATCACCAGGTCGGGCTCGAGCGCGGCCAGCGACCGGACCCAGGCCTGCTTGGTGCGTTGGCTCGGCGTCAGGTGCAGGTCGGCGGCCTGCAGGATCCGGACGGGCCGCTGCCCCGGGGGCAGCACCGGCACGGTCACCCGGCGCACGCGGAAGAGCTTGGTCTCCACGTGCGCGTAGGCGATTCCCGCGACGGCGATGCCCCCGACGATCCCGAGCGCCCTGCCGACGTTACCCAGCGTCCCCATGCGGATCAGTCGTTCCCGCCGGGGCCGCCGCCACCACCGTTGTCGCCGCCGCCGGGGCCTGCGTCGCCGCCGCCACCGCCGGTTCCGGCGTCGCCGCCGGTGTCACCGCCGCCGGTGCCGTCGCCGCCCTCGTCCGAGCCCGCGTCGCCCTCGTCGCCGTCGTTGCTCTCCTCCGTCTTCGGCGGGGCCGGAGCCTTGCCGACGAGCGCGGGGGCGGGAGCGGGGAACGCCGTCGGGGGCAGGTCGGCCATCGCCTGGTCCATGTACCGGCGCCACGTCGGCGCGGCGATCGTGCCGCCATACATCGGGCCGGCCTTGGCCGACGTGCTGTACCAGGACATCGACGGCAGGTACACGCTCATGTGCGGCACGTTGCCGCTGGCCTCGCCCACCCAGACCGAGGTGGAGAGCTCGGGGGTGTAGCCGGTGAACCAGCTCTGCATCGCCTCGTTGGTCGTGCCGGTCTTGCCCGCCACCGGACGGCCGTCGGCGAGGCCGGGGGCGATGTCCCAGGCCGTACCGAACGGACTGGTCTGGAAGACCTTGGTCATGGCGTAGGCCACCGTGTTGGCGACCTCGGGCTCGAGCGTCTGCTTGCAGTCGGCCGACGGGACCGGGACGTCCTTGCCGTCGTGGTCCTTGACCTCCAGGATCGCGACCGGGTTGCAGTAGGTGCCGCCCGATGCGAACGTCGCGAAGGCGGACGCCTGGTTGATCGGCGTCGAGGCCTGCGTACCGAGCGTCATCGACGCCAGCACGTCGATGTCCGCCTGCTGCGGGTTGTCGATCGTCCGGAAGGTCGGTGCGCCGTCGCGCGTCAGGCCCGACGTCATCGGCCGGAAGCCGACGTCCCAGGCCGTCTTCTGCACGTTGCACAGGTCGAGCTGCTGCGACATCCGGGCGTAGACCGTGTTCAGCGACTGGAAGGTGCCCTGGAGCACGCTCACCGAGCCGCTGGCGGACCCGTCGACGTTCGACACGTTCCAGGGCTGGTGCGTGAAGGCGTGCACGCAGCCGTTGGCCTGGAACGCCGTCTCGTAGGCGGAGAAGGCGTTGGCGCTGACGCGGTCCTGGAGCGTGCGGCCGCTGCGCAGCCACTCCGCCAGGACGAACGGCTTGAAGTTGGAGCCCACCTGGAACCCGCGCGAGTTGCCGTGGTTGTAGTCGGCCGAGTAGTTCTGCGCCGTCGTGCGCGCCGCAGGTTCGGCCCGCGCGTCGTACGGCACGTTCTGCGCCATGGCCTTGATCTGCCCGGTGCCCGGCTCGACCGACGTGACGGCCGCCTCGAGGTCGTAGGCGTTGTCGGCCGGGACCGCCTGGCTGATCGTCTCCTCGGCGGCCTTCTGCATCTTGAGGTCCAGCGTGGTGACGATCCGCAGGCCGCCGCGGTACAGGAGGTCGTACCGGTCGTCCCTGGTCTCCCCGAACTCGGGGTTGGCCATGATCTCCTTGATCACGTAGTCGCAGAAGAACGCGGCGCCGCCCGCCGAGTCGCAGCCGACCTCGATGGGCTGCACGTCGAGCGTGTCCTCCAGCTTGGTCGCCATCGCCTCGTCGCGCTCGGCGGTGGAGATGTAGCCGAGCTGCCACATCTTGCCGATCACGAGGTTGCGACGCACCGACGCGTCCTCGGGGTTGGCGACCGGGTCGAACTGGCTCGGCGCCTTGGTGATGCCGGCGATCGTGGCTGCCTCGACGACCGAGAGGTCCTTGGCGGACTTGTTGAAGTAGTGCTGCGAGGCGGTCTCGACGCCGTACACGCTCGTGCCGAACTGCGCGATGTTGAGGTAGCCCTGGAGGATGTCGTCCTTCGACATCTCCTTCTCGAGCGCGATCGCGAGCTTCGCCTCGCGGAGCTTGCGCGTGAGCGAGTCCTCGCGGGCCTCCAGCACACCGAAGGTGTCGCCGGCGCGGTCGGCCTCCTCGATCAGCACGTTCTTCACGTACTGCTGCGTCAGGGTCGACGCACCCTGGGTGTCACCGCCGCCGAAGTTCTGCACGGCGGCGCGCGAGATGCCCTCGGGGTCGACGCCGCCGTGGGTGTAGAAGCGCTCGTCCTCGATCGCGATGACGGCGTTCCTCATGTTGGCCGACACCTTGTCGAGCGGCACCACGATGCGGTTCTGCGCGTAGAACGTGGCCAGCTTCGTCTTGCCGTCGCTCGCGTAGATCTGCGACTGCTCCGACAGGGGCCCGGGAACCAGCTCGGCGGGCACCTCCTCGAACACCTCGACACCCGTGTCGACCGCCGTGTCCATGCCGGACGCCAGCGGGATCACCAACCCGGCGGCGATCACACCGCCGGCACCGGCGGTGAGCACGAATGCGAGAAGAAGTCCGATGAGCTGAGCCGCGGGTATGGTCCGAGTGATCCGGCGCGGCTCGCGAGGGTTCGCCATGGCCATGCGCCCAGGTTACGGGGTGTCACTGACAGGGCGCGCCGAAAACCTGCCCGGCCGGTGTGCAGGTCTCGTGGGGAATCGCCGTCGCCGATCGCGGGCTAGCATCGTCGGCATGGCAACGAAGTGGGAGTACGCGACGATCCCCCTCCTCATTCACAACACCAAGGCGATCCTCGACCAATGGGGCTCGGACGGCTGGGAGCTCGTGCAGGTGGTCCCCGGACCCGACGGCACCGGTCTCGTCGCCTACCTGAAGCGCCCCACGGGCGGTGACGCATGAGCCACGAGCAGCGTCTCGCCGAGCTGGGCATCAAGCTCCCCGAGGTGGCGGCCCCGGTCGCGGCCTACGTGCCGGCCGTGCAGACCGGCCGCTACGTCTACACGTCCGGCCAGCTGCCCTTCGCCGAGGGTGCGCTCCAGGCCACCGGCAAGGTCGGCGAGGGCGAGGGTCTCGTCTCCCCGGAGGACGCCGCTCGCTACGCCCGCACCTGCGCGCTCAACGCGCTGGCCGCCGTCCGGTCGGTCACGGGCTCGCTCGACTCGATCTCCCGGATCGTCAAGGTGGTCGGCTTCGTCGCGAGCGACCCGTCCTTCACCGGCCAGCCGGGCGTGATCAACGGGGCCTCGAACGTGCTCGGCGAGATCTTCGGCGACGCCGGCCTGCACGCCCGCTCCGCCGTCGGCGTGGCAGTCCTCCCGCTGGACTCGCCGGTCGAGGTGGAGCTCGTGGTCGAGCTCGCGTAACGCTCTCGCAGCGGCCCGGAACGGGCGTGACCGGAGCCACTACGGATTCGGTTTCCGTTCCGGGCCATGCGTCGGCTATTCTGAGCAGGCTTCCGCGGAAGGGCTTCGTGCCTGATGCGCGGTGGACTCCATCGGGGTGTGGCGCAGCTTGGTAGCGCGCTTCGTTCGGGACGAAGAGGTCGCAGGTTCAAATCCTGTCACCCCGACCAGTGGATCATGGCCCTGACCAGCATTTATGTTGGTCAGGGCCATTGTCATTCCCTGACACCGAGGCTCAAAACCCTCCGCTGCTGCACGAAGTGCTGCACTACGCATCAGCGCGTCACCCCGTCGCCGGGCATCCTGAACAGCGGTTCCATGTGCCAGTCGGGAGCGACGACCTGCACACTGAAGACCTGATCCATCACGGTCGCGCCGGTCTGTATCACGGGCCGCAGCTCGTGCCGGTAGACCCGCTCAGTCGTGGTCGTATCGGTGTGGCCGACGAGGCGGGCAATCTCTTCGGTGGGTGTGCCGCCCGCTGACATCAGCGAGACGAATGAGTGCCGCAGTTCACGAGGCGTCCAGTCCTCCGCGACGACACTCGGCACCAGGCGGAGCGCCGACCGAAAGGCACGACGGACGTTCGCGGCGTCAAGGCGCGCCTACGGCGCGCACCCGGTCGGCGGGCCGGGGCCCCGCGATGGGGCCCCGCGCTCCGGGCGCTTCGCGCCCTCTGCGCACCCCACCGCACCCCACCCCGCAGACCGGGTACAACAGCGGAAGGCCCGGAGACCGAGTAGGTCTCCGGGCCGATTCGGTTCCACGACGGCAACCGCTACCGTCCCCCCATGACACTCGACCAGGTGCTCGCCATCGTCTGGGGGGTAGGTGCGATCGCCATCGGCCTGCACGCGGCCCTGAACAGCGAGGCCAATGCGCGAGCAGCGCTCAAGCAACAGGGCAGCGACCCCGACGAGTCAAAATTCCAATGGATGTACCCGCTCACACGCACCCTGGGATGGATCCTGGTCCCTTTTGGCTTCGCGGCAGCGGTTCTGGGGCTGCTCGGGCTCTGAGCTGACGCCTGCTGGGTGGTCCCCATTTGCCTCCGGCCGGCACCGCAGGAATCAAGAGGATCAGGGACCCCGAGCCAGGAGATTGATGGGACACAAACCCGCGAGGCCATCACCGAGGATCGCGTGCGCTGCTGCATGAACTGCTGCACGCAGGCCACGACCAGGAGCGGACGCCAGCGAACAGCAACGGGCGGAATCCTCCGCGTGGGAGAGCAAGAACCCGACTCAGAATCGCTTCGGGACGAAGAGGTCGCAGGTTCAAATCCTGTCACCCCGACCATATGAGAGGCCCTCCGACCAGCAGAAATGCTGTGTCGGAGGGTCTTTTTTCTTAGTGCTGCCGGGGCGCGACGGGAGGCTTGTCGCGCCGACGAGGCTCCCGGTAGACATGGGCCCGTGACAGACCAACGCCGCGCTGCCAGCACCGTCACCGCGACCTCCCTGACCGTGATCGCCTGTTGCGCCCTGGCGATGACCGTCAAGGTGTTTGCCGGAAGCCCCTTCGAGATCGACCAGCCCAGGGTCTTGGAGCAGAGGGCCCTGGAGCAGTACGTGGTCGACGCGGTGCAGTACGGCGCCCCCAGGACCGTGACCAAGGACGACGTCACCTGCCCGGCGTCCGTCGTCGTCGAGGTCGGGCGCACGTTCGAGTGCGATGCCCGGGTGGTCGACGACACCACGTCGACCACGGTCACCGTCGAGATCGTGGACGAGCTGGGCAACCTGTACGCGACCGCCGACTGAAAGGCCCCACCGTACGCAGCGGACGCCATGGCCGTTCCTGACGCCGTTGCCCTCGCCGCCGGTTCTGCCCGTGGCAGACAGGGCTGCTTTCGACGAGCGATGCGAACGCGCGTGTCATAGGTTGATGGCATGAAGCGTTCGAGGGTGGTTCCGGTGCGGGTGGGCGATGGGTCGCCTGCCGGATCGGTGCTGCCCGGGGCTGGTGCGACGTCCAACGGCGTCGTGCCTGCCGGTGGTGGCGCCGACGCCACACCCATGGATGCTGCCCGTGTGCGAGAGGTGCGTCGGATGCTGGCGGGCATAGCTCTGCCAGGGACCGCGAGTGCAGACGCTCGCTCGGACCGGAGTGCACCGCGCGCGCAGGCGGAGTGGGTGGATCTGCTCGGTGAGCTGGAGGCGTTGAAGAACGCGGTCACGGCGACGCAGGCCCGGCTGGCCGTGGTGTTGGACGAGGCGACCAAGGCCGACGAGGCCGTGCACGGGATCCGGGCGGAGCGGCAGGGTCGTGGTGTGCCGAACCAGGTCGGTGCTGCGCTGCGGGTGAGCCCGCATGCGGGTGCCGGGTTCCTGGGCACGGCCCGGGTATGGGTCGCGCAGATGCCGCACACGTTCAACGCGCTGCGCTCGGGGGTGTTGTCGTCGTGGCGGGCCACGCTCCTGGTCCGGGAGACCTCCCACCTGTCCCTGGAACACCGCGCCCTGGTCGACGAGGAGATCTGCGGACCGCAGCACCTGGCCGAGCTGGCCCGGATGGGCACACGCCGCCTGATCGCACGCATCAAGGAACTGGCCGCCCAGTTGGATGTGCACGCGTGCGTCAAGCGCAACGCGAAGGCGGTCTCTGAGCGGCAGGTGTCTGTGCGTCCGGCTCCCGACCTGATGGTCTACCTGACCGCCCTGGTGCCCATGGCTGAGGGCGTGCAGGCCTACGCTCAGCTCAAGGCCCACGCCGAGACGACCAAGACGGCCGGGGACGTGCGTGGGGTCGGTCAGATCATGGCCGACACCCTGATCGAACGCGTCACCGCCCGTCAGCCTGGCCACGCGGGTGATGTGCCGGTCACGATCAACCTCCTGGTCTCCGACCAGACCCTCCTGGCCGGCGGGAACGAGCCCGGTGTGGTGCTGGAGGGCGCCCCGGCGGGTGTGGGCACGGTCCCGGCGCCCGTGGCACGTCACCTGGCCGCGCATGCAATCGACACCGACACCGCGTGGCTGCGCAGCATCTACGTCAACCCGCACGGCAGGTTGCTGGCCAGCACGTCGACGTCAAGGTTCCACCCCCAGGGCCTGGCCGCGCTCCTGCGCGCCCGGGAGCAGGGGATCTGCGCCACGACGTGGTGTGATGCCCCGGTCCGGCACCTGGACCACGTCACCCCGCACGCCGAGGGCGGCCCGACCAGCCTGGACAACGGGCAGGGCCTGTGTGCCCGGTGCAACCATGCCAAGCAGGCACCGGGTTGGTCGCAGAAGACCACCCAGATCGACGGCCGGGATGCTGTGGAGACGGTGACACCGACGGGGCACACCTATGTCTCGGTCGCCCCCACACCACCCGCACCGGTCACGACCGGCAATGCAACGCCGGCTCATGGTGCGCTGGTTCGCACCACAGTCCGCGACGCGATCCCGGTCCCTGACACGGCGCCCGCACAGGGCGGGGCATCAGCACCCGAGCGATCCACCACCCCAACCTGGACCCCGGCCGTCAACATGACGGGACCGAGCAACGGCCGCACACCCCGCAGCCGCTACCAGATCGGCTGCCACACCAACCCCCGCAACGCCCCGATCCCGTACCGACCAGGCACACGAAACCACCGCCGTCCGACAGCCCGCCCGGCCCCACCACCGGCCCGGCTGCATGGAAGACGCCGGCCCGACCTCTCCTGGGCTCACCCCACCTGAACAGCGAGCCCGCCCTCCGCACGCCCGGGAACTGGTGCCCGCATCCCTCTCGGGTGCAAGACTGATCGCCTACCCCAAGCCCGGGAGTCCGAGCCCAGGAGGAGTCCTATGAACCCGTACGTTCTGGTCGGTGGTGGGCTGACAACTGCCCGCGCGGCGGAGGCGCTGCGCAAGGAGGGATACCGCGGCGATCTCGTGGTCGTCACCAGCGAGCCCCATCATCCGTACGAGCGCCCGCCGCTGAGCAAGGACTACCTGCGCGGCGAGGCGGAGCGCGACGTCGTCTTCCCGCTGGACGAGACCTGGTACCGGGAACACGAGGTCACCGTCCGCACCAACGAGACCGTGGTCGGGCTGAACCCCGACGGGCACACGCTGACCCTGTCCGACGGCGCCACGCTCCCCTTCGCCAAGCTGCTGCTCGCGCCCGGGTCCACGCCGCGGCCGCTCGATGTCACGGGCACCGATCTCGCGGGCGTGCACTACCTGCGCACGATCGACGACTCCGACCGCATCTCCAGCATGCTGCTCGAGGCATCGCTGGAGGGAGTGGGCCGGGTCGCCGTCGTCGGCGACGGCTGGATCGGGCTCGAGGTCGCGGCGTCGGCCAGAACCCTCGGGCTGGACGTCACGATCGTGGGCCGCGGGACGCATCCGCTGGGACGCGTGCTGGGGCCCGAGATGGGCGACTTCTACGCCGGGGTCCACGCCGAGCACGACGTGCGCCTGCTGCGCCGGACGTCGGTCTCGGGGTTCCAGGGCGCGGAGGGCCGGGTCACCGGGGTCGACCTGTCGGACGGGACGCGGATCGGTGCCGACGTCGTCGTCATCGGGGTCGGCGCCACCCCGAACATCGGGCTCGCGGAGGTCGCCGGGCTGGACCTGCGGGCAGCGTCGGAGGGCGGCGGCATCGTGGTCGACGGCACGCTCGCGACGTCGCACCCGGACATCTTCGCCGCGGGCGACGTGGCCAGCATCCCCTCGCCGCACTACGGGCGGCCGCTGCGGGTGGAGCACTGGGCCACGGCGGAGCGGACCGGCGCGCACGCCGGCCGCGCGATGCTCGGCGCCACGGATCCGTTCGACCGGCTGCCCTACTTCTACAGCGACCAGTACGACGTCGGCATGGAGTACACCGGCTGGGTGGACGTGCCCGGCGGGTACGACGACGTGGTGATCTCCGGCGACCTGAGCGCCCGCGAGTTCGTGGCGTTCTGGCTGCTCGACGGACAGGTCGTGGCCGGGATGGCCGTGAACGTGTGGGAACAGATGGACCGTGTGGAGGAACTGATCAGGTCTCGGAGGAAGGTTCCGCGCGAGGAGCTGGACGCCTTCGTGGGCTGAGGTCCGGTGGGACGATCTCGGGGTGCCGCCACTCCGCCGGGTCCTGCTGCTCGCCACCGCGTCCGCGCTCGTCCTGGCAGGGTGCACCCCGGGGCCGCCGGACGAGATCGAGTCGGCCGCGGAGGCGGTGCGCGCCCTGCCCGGCGTCGCCGACGTGGCGGTGACCCGGACGTTCGGGCCTGAGCCCGTCCAGGGCAACTTCGGGCAGCGAAGCGAGACGCGGCCGAGCACCGTGCGGGTCGAGGTCGCCCTGGCGGGGGCGCTCGACCCGGAAGGGGCGGGCGAGGCCGCCGGCACGGCGCACCGGCTCCTGGCGGGGGCGGCGAGGGACATGGACGAGAACATCACCGTGACATCGGACTTCGTCGGGCCGGGCCTCACAGTGAGTGCCGGGCCCGACACCGCGGCCGACGTCGTGGTCGACGCCGTCGAGGACGGTTACGGCCTGCTCGCGGCAGGAGCCACGACCGTCGGCCTCGGACTGGGCGCGGACGGCGGCTCGGACCCGCTCGCCGCGACCGCGCACGTGGTCGCGGCCTCTCCGGACGACCTGGTCGACATCGCCGAAGCGGCCGACGAGCTGGACCGCCGGGTCGAGCTGGAGGCCCCTGGCGCCCGCTACCGGTCCGCGGCCCGCGTGCCCGACATCGACACGGTACGGCTGCTGGTCGCCGCGGCGGGCCGGCCGGGTGTCCAGGACGCCACCTACCTCGCCCAGGAACGACGGCTCACGCTCCAGTCCGATGCCGAGCCGGGCGCCCAGAGCCTTGCTGACCTGCGACGTTGGCTCGAGGCGCAGGACTTCGCCACGGCGGACAACCCGTTGGCCTACACCGTCCTGGACGCCGGGTACACCGAGACGACCGGCTGGGTGTCCGGCGCGGAGCCCGCTCCGCGCCCCACCGAGCCGGCCGGTGGTGCGACCCCCTGGCCCGACGACGACGCCGCCCCCAACTGCACGGGGCAGGACCTGGAGGTCACGCTCGGCGTCGTGGACTCGGCAGCGGGCACGCGGGGTGTCTCGGTCCGGGCCCGCAACGTGTCGGGCCGGCCGTGCGCCGTCGAGAGCGTGCCCGACCTCGTCTTCGAGAACGAGGCCGGGCAGCCCCAGGGGAACGTCACGGTCCAGCCGTCCGACCCCGGCGTGGTCCCCACCCGCGTGGTGGTGCCCGACGGCGGGGCCGTGCTCGCCCCGCTGCTCTGGCACACCATGTCGACGGCCAACGACCCGGACACCACCACGACGATCCAGGTCACCCCGGTCCCGGACGCCGACCCGGTGCCGCTCGACGCGACGACGGACGGCACCCGGGCGACGGGGCTCGACATCCTCGACGGTGCGGAGGTCCGCGTCGGCCCCTGGACGCAGGGCGACTAGTCCTCGCACGCCTCCTGCAGCGCACGGTCGAGGCGGCCGGCCGTGGGCTCGAACCCGCCGACGGCGATCTTTCCTCGCAGCGGCAGGGGCAGCTCGCGCTCCACACCGAGCACGTGGACGGCGAGGTCCGCGGTGTCGAACATCATCCAGCCGTCGGATATCGGGAGGTCACCCTGCGGATCGACGATCCACATGGTCGCCTCACGATCGGGCGGGATGACCACCCGGTCCGAGGTCTGCGAGCGTTCCGGCGCACCGTCCGCGGGATTCTTCAGATACAGGTAGTCCTCCAGGAAGTCGTCGGCCATCGGCTCGAACCGGAACACGTCCGGATTCGTGCTGATCACCGTGACCGGCCACCGCGAGGAATTCCGCACCGTCTGCACCAGCACGACGTCCTCGTCCGTGCCGAACATCACCCAGGGATCCTCCCCGGGGACGCAGTCGGGCAGGGTCGCACCGTTCCCGGTGCTGCTCCCCGAGCCCAGCTCCACCACGGCCGTCCGAGCCGCGATCTGCCAGGCCGCGACCCCCGCGACCAGCGCCAGGGTCACCGCAGCACCCACGATCCGGGCAGTCCTGCGCGGCCGCCCGACCTCCGCCGACTCCACCTCTGCACCGCTCGTCATGGCCGGACAGTAGGTGCGAATCGCACCGGCAGTCCACCAAAACGCCCTCAGGCGTCGCACGCCTCCTGCAGCGCCGCGCCGAGCTGGTCGCCGTCCTTGCCACCGCCGACGTAGAGCGTGCCGGGAAGCTGGAGCGAGGACTCGCGCTCGACGCCGAGCGTCCGCAGGGTCACAGGCGCCTCGTCGAACGAGTACCAGACGCCGGAGTCCTGGACGCTGCCACGCTGCGGGTCCACGATCCACATCGTGACCTCACGCCCCGGCGGGAGCACGACCTGGCCGGAGGTGTCGGCGGGCTCGGCGCCGTCGGCGGACGAGACCGCACTGTGGTCATCCGGATCGTCGCTCAGCGCCTCGAACCGGTACACCTCCGGATCGGAGCTGGTCACCGTGACCGGCCACCGCGACGGGTTGCGCAGCGTCTGCCCCACGACCACGTCGTCGCTGGTGCCGTACACGGCCAGGGCCATCCGCGGAAGGCAGTCCGGGAACGCCATGCCCCCGCTCAGGGTGACGCCCTCCGCCACGATCCGGGTGCTGCGGGCCGCGTACTGCCAGACACCGATGCCGGCAACCAGCGCCACCACCACGACGGCCGCGCCCACGATCCAGGCCGTGCGCCGGGAACGCCGACGCCCAGGTTCTTCCCCGACCCCACCCGTGTCCACCATCCCCACAGGATAGGGCGACACAGCGACACCGGCCGGGCACAGGGCCCGGCCGGTGCCGAAGGGGATCAGCCGCGCCGCTCGCGAACCGCCTTGGCGAGGTCGCGGAGCAGGTCCTCCGTGGTGTCCCAGTCCATGCACTTGTCGGTGACGGACTGGCCGTAGGTGAGCTCCGACAGCGGGCCCGGCTGCTGCGCGCCGGCCTCGATGAAGCTCTCCATCATGAGGCCCGTGATGCCGTGCTCGCCGTCGGCGATGCGGTTGGCGATCTCGTGCACCACGCCCGCCTGGCGCACGTGGTCCTTGCCCGAGTTGCCGTGGCTCGCGTCGACGATCACGCCGTTCTCGACGGCGCCGCCGAGTCCGGAGGTGCGCGCCACGCGCAGTGCGGCGGCGACGTCCTCCGGGGAGTAGTTGGGCCCCGACCGACCGCCGCGCAGGATCACGTGGCAGTCCGGGTTGCCCGTCGTCTCGACGGCGGCGGCGCGGCCCTCGGCGTCGGCGCCGAAGAAGGTGTGCTCGCTCGCGGCGGTGATGCAGCCGTCCACGGCGACCTGCACGTCGCCGTCCGTGGCGTTCTTGAACCCGACCGGCATCGACAGACCGGAGGCGAGCTGCCGGTGCACCTGCGACTCGACGTTGCGGGCGCCGATGGCGCCCCAGGTCACCGCGTCCGCGACGTACTGCGGGCTGGTGGGCTCCAGGAACTCGGCCGCGGCCGGCACGCCGGCGTCGAGCACGCCGAGCAGCACCTCGCGGGCCAGCCGCAGGCCGTGGCGCACGTCGTGCGACCCGTCCAGGTGCGGGTCGTTGATGAGGCCCTTCCAGCCCACCGTGGTGCGCGGCTTCTCGAAGTACACCCGCATCACGACGACGAGGTCGTCGGACAGCTCGCGCCGGAGCGTGGCGAGCCGGGCGGCGTAGTCGAGCGCGGCGACCGGGTCGTGCACCGAGCACGGGCCGACGATCGTCAGCAGCCGGTCGTCCTCGCCGGTCAGCACGTCGCGCACCTCACGGCGGGACGTCGTCACGAGGTCGCTGCGGGCGGTGCCGAGCGGCATCGCCTCCAGCAGGCTCCGCGGGGCGGGCAGCGGGTCGAGGGCGCGGATGCGCAGGTCGGAGGTGCGGGTACCGAGGTCGGTCGTCGCCTCGGTGCTGGGTTCCGCGGGGGTGATGCTCATCGGGATCGGGGCTCCTGGTTGGCGGGGTCTGGTTCGAGGAACCGGACGGCCCGCCACCGACTCCTGGTCCGGAGCGGCCCGTCTCGGTAAAGACGAAGGGCCTGGACGCGATCGGCGTCCCAGGCCCTGGCTCCGGGTGGAAAGTTGGTCAGGCGTACGCCCGCCGAGCTCCACCAGGAGCCGACGTAAAGCGCCAATACCAACGGATGTCCACGGCCAAAACGGTAGCCCCACCCCCGGCGACTGTCCACCGGATCCCAGGATGCGGTCGATCACACCCCGCCGCTACCTCGCGTAACGCTCCACGAACGCCCGCGTGATGCGCATCGGCTCGGTCACCGACACGGCGACGCTGTGTTCCCGCACCAGGTCCGCCTCCTCGGGCGGGAAGTAGCCGTAGTCGCGGTAGACGGCGATCCGCTGGGCGATGCCCGGGCCGTCGAGCTCGGGGTGGAACTGCGTGGCGTACAGGTTCTGCTTGACCCGGAACATCTGGACCGGGCAGCCGGCCGACGACGCGAGCAGCACCGCGTGGTCGGGCAGCTTGCGCACCGCCTCCTTGTGGCCGACGTACGCGGCGAACGACTGCGGCATGCCGGCCAGCAGCGGGTCGTCCGCCGCGTCCGGGGTGAGCTCGATGGTCACAGGCCCCACCGGCTCGGCATAGGTCGCGTCGATCACCGCGCCCTGGTGCGCCCCGAGCGTGCCGACGCCGTAGCAGGCGCCCAGGAACGGGAAGTCGCGGGCCACGATCTCGTCGAGCAGCCTCATGAGCTCGGCCTCGACGCGCCGCTGCACGGGACCCTTCCGCTCCGCGGGATCCGAGGAGTTGAAGGGTCCCCCGCCGACGATGACACCGGAGTAGTCGTCCAGGTTCACGGGCGGCAGCGGGTCGCGCTCGAGGCGCACCCGGTGCAGCTGCTCCGGCGCGAGTCCCCCGTACTGCCGGAACGCCTGGTACTCACCTTCCGCGGCGAGGTCCTCCGCACGCGTCGCGAGCAGCAGAAACGGCTTCATGACACGAGCGTAGGGGACCTCTGACCAGGGGTCACGTCCAGCGGAAGAGCTTCACGCCGAGCGGGAAGAGCACCACCGTCCAGGCGACCAGGACCAGCACCTGGGCCAGCGGAAAACCCTCGGTGCCGAACCAGCCGACGGTCAGTCCCTGGGCCGCCGCGCCGAGCGGGAGGTAGAGGCCGATCGTCTCCATCCAGTCGGGCATCACGGACAGCGGCACCCACACGCCGGAGAACATCAGGGACGGGAAGTAGATCAGCATGCCCAGCCCGGACGCCGTGGCGCCCTTCTCCGCCCGCGCCGCGACCAGCAGCCCCAGCGAGAACATGGCGGTCGTCGAGAGCACCAGCACGAGCAGCACCGTGAGCGGATCGGCCGCGAACGGGACGCCCAGCACCAGCATGCTGCCGACCACGGCAGCGCTCGCCGACACGATCAGCGCCAGCACGTTGATCACCATGTGGGCGCCGATCAGGTTCTGCGGCGGCATCGGGGTGGTCGACAGCCGCTTCAGGATGCCCTTCTCGCGGAACGTGGCGAACTGCACCGGCATGGTGGTCAGCGCGATGGTGCCGACCGCGAGGGCGAGGATGGTCGGCAGGTAGCTGGTCACGCCAGGCGCCTCGTTCCAGGGCGGCGGCGCGTCGGTCATCGGCTTCGAGAAGTCGGGGATGGCGAGCCCGAGCCCGAGCAGCAGCAGGCTGGGGAAGACCAGCGCGAAGAAGACGCCGGTCGGTTCGCGGAGCCACACCTTGAGCTCGGTGGCGAACAGCGTCCCGAAGCCGCGGGCGCGCAGCCCGGCCCGGCCGACGACGGCGGTCTGGACGGCGGTCATGCCGCCACCTCCTCGTTCTCCTCTGCCCGGTACTCACGACCGGTGACCTGCACGAACACGTCCTCCAGGGTGCGTTCGACGGTCCGCACGTCGTCCGGGACGACGTCGGCGGCCGCGAGCGCCTGCACGACGGCGAACAGCACCTTGCGCGTGCCGGTCACCTCGATCTCGTCTCCTGCCGGCACGACGGCGGCGACGTCGTCGTCCCGCTCGGAGAGGGCGGTGAGCAGCCGGGCCGCGCGGGCGCGGGCGGCGGCGTCCGCAAACCGGAGCCGGACGCCGCGGTGGCCCTCGAGCCCTTCGATCAGGGCCGCCGGGGTGCCCTCGGCGACGACGCGGCCGGCGTCGATGACGACGAGCCGGTCGCAGAGTCGCTCGGCCTCGTCCATGAAGTGGGTGACGAGCAGCACGGTGACGCCGGAGTCGCGGACACGTTCGACGAGGTCCCAGGTGGCGCGCCGGGCGGCGGGGTCGAGGCCGGTCGTGAGCTCGTCGAGGATGGCGACCTGGGGCCTGCCCACCAGGGCGAGGGCGATGGAGAGCCGCTGCTTCTGCCCGCCGGACAGCTTGCCGAACTGCTGGTCGCGCTGCGCGGTCAGGTCGAGCAGGTCGAGCAGCTCAGCCGAGTCCGCCCGCTGCGGGTAGAAGGAGCCGAAGACGTCGAGCGCCTCCCCGACGGTGATCTTGTCGTGCAGGGCGGCCTCCTGGAGCTGGACGCCCACGTGCTCGCGCACCGTCGTGGGGTCGGCCTGCGGGTCGTGGCCGAGGATCCTGACGGTTCCGCCGTCGGCGTGCCGGAGCCCGGCGACGCACTCGACCGTGGTGGTCTTGCCGGCGCCGTTGGGGCCGAGGATCCCGAAGATCTCGCCGCGGGCGACCTGGAAGGACACGTCGGCGACGGCGGTCTTGGGGGCGGCGCCGCGACCGGCTCCGGGGTAGGCCTTTCTGAGGTGGCTGACTTCGACGACTGGGGACGTCATGGTCACTCCTTCGGGGTCGGGTCGGGGGTCAGGCGGCGCGTACGGGCGCCGTGCGCAGCAGGGCGCGGAGCACGACGGCGGCGAGGACGGCGGCGAGCGCGGCTCCGCCGAGGCCGATCAGCAGGGGCACGAGGCCCTCGGCCGGGGGCACCTCCGCGTGCTCGATGTCGGGCACGAACTGGATGTTGGCGATCGTGCCCACCACACCGCTGCGGGTCGCGAGGTCGGCGAGCACGGCGGGCAGGGCCAGCGGGACGATCAGGAGCGTCCCCCAGGCCCCGGTGTGCCTGAAGCCGATGCCGATGCATGCGCCGACGAGGATGTAGGTGGTGAGCACGAGGGCCTCGGCGGCGGTGGTGCCGAGCACGGTGAGGGGCGAGTCGAAGGGCAGCGCGCCGAGCCGGCGCCAGGTCATCCCGAGCGACGTGCTCAGCAGGCGTTCGCCCAGCAGGGCCAGGGTGGTCACGACGCCCCAGCCCGCGCCGACGACGACGGCGCCGCGCACCACGCCCTCGGACATGGACCGGCGGCTGCCGCCGGCGGCCACGTGGAGCGTGAGGATGCCGGAGGACGCGAGGACGCCGAGCGCGATCATCGGCCAGCGGGCGGCGCCGAGGGTCGCGTCGAGCGCGCTGATCTCCAGGTCGTTGCCGGCCGCGGCGTTGCCGACGGTGATCCCCACGGCGTAGAGCGCGTAGACGCCCCAGAACCAGAGCCCGACGGTGACGCCGGAGCCGCGGAGCCGCCGGACCACGGCCGCGACGCCGCGCAGGTGACCGGCCCGGGTCAGGTTGATGCGGCCCATCGTGGTCTCCTCGATGGTCGGTGTTGTCATGGTCGTGCCCCTCAGACGGACGGTCGCAGCGGTATGGAGCGCAGCGGCGTGCCGAACAGCCAGGCCGCCAGCGCGACGGCGACCGCGCCGCCCGCGAGGCCCAGCAGCACGCCGGCTCCGCCGTCGAGCAGTCTCTGCGGGCCCACGACCAGGGCGGTGACGCCCGTGTGCGTGGCCACGTCGACGAGCGCCGCCGGGACGAGCGCGGCGAGGGCGTAAAACGTGCCCCCCACGATGCCGAGGCGGTAGTAGCCGGCCGAGATGGCGGCGCCCACCAGGTAGTACGTGGCCGCGACGAGCGTCTCGGCGACGAACGTCAGGGCGATGCCCCCGTAGCCGTCGACCGGCAGCCCGAACTCGCGTGCCCAGGTCAGGTCCAGAGCGGCGAACAGCGCGCGTTCGGCGACCAGGTAGAGCGCGGTCACCGCACCGATCAGCATCCCGCTGACGAGGGCACCCTGGACGGTGCCGGTGGTCATGGTCCTGCGGGTGCCGCCGGCGGCGACGTGCAGCCGGAGGTACGCGGCGGGGACGATGATGCCGAGCACCATCACGAACCAGCGGGACGAGCCGCCCATCTGGGCGTCGACGATGCCCTGGTCCAGTCCCGAGCCGTACCGCACGTTGCCCAGGATGACCGCGACGGCCACGACGGCGAAGATCGCCCAGTACCAGCCGCCGATCGTGCTGACGACGCGAAGAGTGACGCCGGCCGCGCGGCGGGCGCCGCGCCGCTCGGCCTCGCGGACCCGCGTGTCCCGCGCGGGAATCGTCACCGCCGACGTCGTGGCGCTCATGATCGCCCCGGACCGGTCAGGCGGACGAAGAGGTCCTGCACCGGGACGGCGCCCACCTCGACGCCCGCACCACGGGCGGCGGTCAGCTCGTCGTCGTCCAGCATGCCCTCCAGCGTGACCTGCACGGTCGCGCCGAGCTGCTGGCGGTGCAGCACCCGGCGCTCCCCCGCGATTCGCTCGACGGCGTCCTTGGAGCCCGTGAGGCTGAACCCGCGCGCCCGCATCTGGTCGGCGGACTCGGCCAGGAGCACCCGCCCCCGGTCGATGACCACGACGTCCTCGAACAGCCGCTCGACCTCCTCGACCAGGTGGCTGGAGAGCAGGATCGTGCGGGGGTGCTCCGCGTAGTCGGCCAGGAGCTCGTCGTAGAACGCGTACCGGGTGGGCGCGTCCATGCCGAGGTACACCTCGTCGAAGATGGTCAGCGGCGCGCGCGTGGCCAGGCCGATCGTGGCGCCGACCGCGGAGCGCTTGCCGCGCGACAGGGCCGACGGGTTCTTGCGGACGTCGACCTCGAACAGGTCGAGGAGTCGCTCCGCCGTCTCCGCGCTCCAGTCCGGCCGCATGTCGGCGTAGTACTTGAGCGAGGTGGAGACCTTCTCGTCGGTCATCAGGTCGCCGCTCTCCCGGACGAGCTGGGTGCCCGAGGTGACCCACGGGTTCTCCCACGGGTCCTCCTCCTCACCCTCCGGCCCGACGAGGACGGTGCCGCTGGTGGGGCGGGTGAACGCCGCCAGCAGGGAGAGCATGGTCGTCTTGCCGGCGCCGTTGCGGCCGAGCACCCCGGTGATGACCCCGGGCCGGATCGCGAGCGTGGCGCCGTCGAGCGCGGTGCTGGCGTCGTCCCGGACCATGGTGCCGTTCGGCAGCACCCGGTGGCTCCTGCCGAAGTGGACGACGACGTCGTCCAGCCGGGCTCCGAAAGGTGCGGTCGTCATGACTCCTCCGTGGTCCGCTTACGGGCGCCGAGCACGTAGGCCACGACGTCGTCGGTCGAGATCCCGAGGATGTCCGCCTGCTGCAGCGCAGGGGCCAGGACCTCCTCGAAGTAGCGCCTGCGATGGTCCTCGAGCAGGCGCTCCCTGGCCTGCGGCGCGACGAACATTCCCAGGCCGCGGCGCTTGTAGAGCACGCCCTCCTCGACCAGACCGGCAAAAGCCTTCTGGGCGGTGGCCGGGTTGATGCGGAACGTCGTCGCGAACTGTGTGGTGGACATGACCTGTTCCTCCTCCTTCAGCTCACCGGCGAGTACCTGCGCGCGGATCATCTGCGCGATCTGGATGTAGATCGGCTCGGGCCCGTCGAACACCGGCTCACCCCCTCCGTTGGTTCATTACTTGACTAATGAACCATAGATGCACCGGTCGGCGCAAGCATCTCGGGGAAAGTCGCCCGGACAACACGGAGGGGCGGGGCAGACACGTGTCTGCCCCGCCCCTCCGGCGGCGGTCGTGCGGGCGCGACCTACGTGTCGGCCGCCTCCGCGGCGTCGAGCACCGCGAGCTCCGCCAGGTCGTTCGCGATGAGCTCCGCGATCTGGATGGTGTTCAGCGCCGCCCCCTTGCGGAGGTTGTCGTTGCTCACGAACAGCACGAGGCCGCGGCCGTCCGGCACGGACTGGTCCTGCCGGATCCGGCCCACCAGGGACGGGTCGGCGCCGGCCGCCGCGAGCGGCGTCGGGACGTCGACGAGCTGGACGCCCGGGGCGTCGGCCAGCAGCTTGCGGGCCTCGTCCGGGCTGATGGGCCGGCCGAACTCGGCGTGCACCGACAGCGAGTGCCCCGTGAACACGGGCACGCGCACGCACGTACCCGCCACGGCCAGGTCGGGCAGGCCGAGGATCTTGCGGGACTCGTTGCGGAGCTTCTGCTCCTCGTCGGTCTCGCCCGAGCCGTCGTCGACGAGGTTGCCGGCCAGCGGCAGCACGTTGAACGCGATGGGCGCCGCGTAGATCGCGGGATCCGGCAGGTCCACGGACCCGCCGTCGCGCACCAGCCCCTCGATCTCCTGCCCGACGGCGGCGCGCACCTGCCCGGCGAGCTCGGCCACGCCGGCCAGCCCGGAGCCGGACACCGCCTGGTAGGTCGCGACGCGCAGCCGCTCCAGCCCGGCGGCCTGCGCCAGGGGCGAGAGCACCGGCATCGCGGCCATCGTGGTGCAGTTCGGGTTGGCCACGATGCCCTTGACGGCGTCCCCGATCGCGTCGGGGTTCACCTCGGAGACCACGAGCGGCACCTCGGGGTCGCGCCGCCAGGCCGACGAGTTGTCGACCACGAGCGCGCCCGCGTCCGCGAACCGGGGCGCGTGCTCGCGCGACGTGCCGGCGCCGGCGGAGAAGAGCGCGATGTCGATGTCGGCGAGGTCGTCGGTCGAGGTGGCGGCGACGTCCTCGACGGGCACGTCCACGCCCGCGAACGGGAGGGTGGTGCCCGCCGAGCGGGCCGAGGCGAAGAACCGGATCGCCGCCACGGGGAACTCCCGCTCCTCCAGCAGGCGGCGCATCACGGCACCCACCTGGCCGGTGGCGCCGACGACGGCGACGTGCACGCCCTGGTCAGAGATGGCAACCATGTCAGCGCCCCGTTCCCGCGTAGACGACGGCCTCGCCGTCGGACGCGTCGAGCTCGAAGGCGGTGTGCACCGCGCGCACCGCGTCGTCCAGCGAGTCGGCGCGGGTCACCACGGAGATCCGGATCTCCGAGGTGGAGATCATCTCGATGTTGATGCCCGCGTCGCGCAGCGCGCCGAACAGCCGCGCCGAGACGCCCGGGTGCGACTTCATGCCGGCGCCCACGAGCGACAGCTTGCCGATCTGGTCGTCGAACTGCAGCGAGTCGAAGGCCAGCTCACCCTGCACGGCGGTGAGGGCGGCCATGGTGGCGGGGCCGTCGCCGTCGGGCAGCGTGAACGAGATGTCGGTGAGGCCCGTGGCCGCAGCCGACACGTTCTGCACGATCATGTCGATGTTCGCGCCCGCGCCGGCGACGACCTCGAAGATGCGGGCGGCCATGCCGGGCACGTCCGGCACGCCGATCACGGTGATCTTGGACTCGGAGCGGTCGTGCGCGACACCGGAGATGATCGGGGCTTCCATGGCGTTCTCCTTCGACTTCTTCTCGGCCGCGACCACCCGCGTGCCGTCGTGGGCGCTGAACGAGCTGCGCACGTGCACCGGCACGCCGTAGCGGCGCGCGTACTCCACACTGCGCAGCGCCAGCACCTTGGCGCCGCAGGCCGCGAGCTCCAGCATCTCCTCGTAGGAGACCTGGTCGATCTTCCGGGCGGCGGGGACGATGCGCGGGTCTGCGGTGAACACGCCGTCCACGTCGGTGTAGATCTCGCAGACGTCGGCGTTCAGGCCGGCCGCGAGCGCCACGGCGGTGGTGTCCGAGCCGCCGCGGCCGAGGGTGGTGACGTCGTTCGTGGCCTGGGTGACGCCCTGGAAACCGGCCACGATCGCGACCTGGCCCCGGTTCAGGGTCTCGCGGATGCGGTGCGGCACGACGTCGACGATCCGCGCCCGCCCGTGCACGGCGTCCGTGATGACGCCGGCCTGCTGGCCCGTGTACGACTTGGCCTTCACGCCCAGGTTGGTGATCGCCATCGCGAGCAGCGACATGGAGATGCGCTCGCCCGCGGTGAGGAGGATGTCGAGCTCCCGCTGGGGCGGGAGCGGGGTGATCTGCTGGGCGAGGTCGAGGAGCTCGTCGGTGGTGTCGCCCATGGCGCTCACCACCACGACCACGTCGTTGCCCGCTCGCTTCGCCTCGGCGATCCGCTTGGCGACGCGCTTCACGCTGCGCGCGTCCCCGACCGAGGATCCGCCGTACTTCTGCACGACAAGTGCCATGCGCCTGCCTTCCGTTGCCGGCCTCCGTCTGTCTCAACGGCCCGCCGGGTGGTTGGGTTTGCGGATCGATGGTACGACGGCGGGCATCTCGGACGCCGAGCCGTTCACCGTGCGGGACGGCGCCGTCCTACCCTGCGAAGACGTCCCAGGCGAGGCGGGCGATGAGGGCCCCGACCACGACGACGAAGACGACCCGGACGAACCGGGAGCCCTTCGCGACCGCCATGCGGGCACCGATGTAGGCGCCGAGGATGTTGGCCACGCCCATCCCGAGCCCGAGGGCCCAGATGACGGCGCCGCTCGGGACGAAGAAAAGCAGCGCGCCCAGGTTGGTCGCGAAGTTCACGATCTTGGCGATGGCCGACGCCGGGAGGAACGAGTATCCGAGGAAGCTCACCAGGCTGATCACCAGGAACGTGCCGGTGCCGGGGCCGAGCAGCCCGTCGTACGCGCCGATGAGCAGGCCGATCAGGGCGGCGATGCGCCGGTGCCCGTTGCCGACCCACCGCAGGTTGTCGTGCTGGCCGACGTTCGGCTTGAGCAGGGTCCAGGCCAGCACGCCGACGAGCACCACGAGGATGATCGGCTTGAAGAGCTGGGCCGGGATGTGCGACGCACCGACCGCGCCGCCGAACGCGCCCACCAGGGCCGCGAGCGCCATGGGCCCGGCGGTGCGCAGGTCGGGCTGGACCCGCCGGTAGTAGGTGATGGCGCTGGTCGAGGTGCCCATGATGCTGGCGAGCTTGTTGGTGGCCAGGGCCTGGACGGGGCTGATCCCTGGCACGAGCAGCAGCGCGGGGAGCTGGATGAGCCCGCCCCCGCCGACCACGGCGTCGACCCATCCGGCGGCGAGACCAGCGAGCAGGAGCAGGACGACGGTCAGGAGATCGAGTTCGGGCACGCATGCATTCTGCGCGAACCTCGCGCTTCGTCCCGACCCGTCTCGTACCCGGGAGGCGTCCCGTTCGCCCGGAGGCTCAGGACCGGTGCTGTCGCATGAGCTCCCAGGCGTCGGCGACCGGGCCGACGTGGCGGAGCATGTCAGGGTTGATCACCGACCGGATCACCTGGATCCTCCCGCCGACGACGTCGAGCGCCAGCACGTTGATCACCTTGCCGTCGGCGTCGCGGATCACCGCGCCCGGCTGCCCGTTCACCTCGTGCGGCTCCGCGGACACACCCGCGCCGGCGAAGCGCTGACCGAGCCCGCCGAGCATCCGTGCGACGTTGTCGACGCCCACGACCACTCGCATCCACTGGGGTGCCTTGCCGCCGCCGTCGCCGTAGACCTCGACGTCGGCCGCCAGCAGTTCGCGGAGCCCGTCGACGTCGCCGTCGACGAGCGCGCCGAAGAACCGCCCGGCCAGCTCCTCGCGCTCCTTGCGGTCGACGTCGAACCGCGGTCGCTCCTCGTCCATGTGCCTTCGGGCCCGCGTGGCGAGCTGCCGGCAGGTCGCCTCGGACCTCCCGACCACGCCGGCGATCTCGCGGAAGGGGAATCCGAACACGTCGTGCAGCACGAACACCGCCCGCTGCTCCGGGCTGAGCCGCTCCAGCACGAGGAGCGCCGCCATGGACACCGAGTCGGCGAGCTCCGCCGTGCGCTCGGGATCGGCGTACGGGGCCGAGGCGTCGTCGGTCAGCAGGGGTTCGGGGAGCCAGTGACCCACGTAGGTCTCGCGCCGCACCCGCGCCGAGCGCAGCACGTCGATCGAGACCCGGGTCACGATCGCGCACAGGAAGGACTTCAGCGACACCGGCCGGGTCTCGCTCGCGTGGTAGCGGATCCAGGTCTCCTGGACGGCGTCCTCCGCCTCGCCGACGCTGCCGAGGATCCGGTAGGCGATCGAGAACAGCAGCGGTCGCAGGTCCTCGAACTCGTCGACGCTCACGCACTCACCTCCGCGACGTGCCGGAATCCCTGGCGCCACGACGGCCAGGCGGGCTCCCAGCCGAGCGCCCGCTTGGCGCGCTCGTTGGACGAACCACGCGTGCGGGTCAGCATAGAGACCGCTACGTCGCCGGCCACGAGCCGGACCAGCCACAGCGGCAGCCGCAGGGGCGGCTTCGCGCCGACGCACCCGGCCAGATAGGGCAGCCACTCCGACGCGGGAGCCGGCTCGTCGTCCACGACGTTGAACACGCCGCGCACGTTGTTCTCGAGGGCGAGCACGGTCGCCTTCGCTGCGTCGTCGAGGTGTACCCACGACATGTAGCCGGTGCCGCCGCCGGCCAGCGGGAACTGGCGCTTGTGCAAGATCTCGGCCATCGCGTCGTCGGGGTCACCGTAGAAGCCGCCGTACCGCAGCACTGTGCCGTCGACCGCGCGCACGGCGGCCTCGAGGTGCCGGATCGCGGCCAGGCTCTCGCGCTGCGCCGCGGGCGGTGCGGGGTCCAGCGGGTCGTCCTCGTCCTTCACCCAGCCGCCGGTGCGCTCGTTGGTCCAGCCGGTGTAGCTGCCCGCCACGACGTGCGACACGCCTGTGGCCTGAGCAGCGGCGACCAGGTGGTCGATACCCTCCGTGCGGAGCCGGTTGGTGATCGCGAACGACCGGTCGAACTGCTTGGTCGAGATACCGCCGGCGAGAGCGGTCATCTGGTGCACGACCGCGTCCGGGCGCACGGTCGCGACCGCCTCGCCGACGACGGCGGCGTCCAGGCCGTCGACGACGATCGCGGTCGCGCCGAGGCTCTCGATCAGGGCGATCTTGGCCGCGCTCGTCGTGGTCGCGGTCACCTGGTGACCACGCTGGACGAGCTGGCGGATCAGTCGGGGTCCGATGGCGCCGGTGCCACCGGCCAGGTAGACGTGCATCGTTCTCACCTCTCGTCGCTGTTGTGGACGATCCCGAGACGATATGCCGGCGCGAGAAGTGACAGCCCGCATGTCGGTGCCGACCCGTAGGCTGACCTCTTGTGTACGAAGGCGCGGTCCAAGACCTGATCGACGAGCTCGGCCGGCTTCCCGGCGTCGGGCCCAAGAGCGCGCAGCGCATCGCGTTCCACCTGCTGGCCACGGACAACCACGAGGTCAAGCGGCTGGTCGACGCACTCACCGAGGTGAAGCTGCGCGTGCGGTTCTGCGAGCTGTGCGGCAACGTGGCCGAGGCCGAGCGGTGCCGCATCTGCCTGGACCCGCGGCGCAGCGACGAGGTGATCTGCGTCGTGGAGGAGCCCAAGGACGTCGTCGCCATCGAGCGCACCCGGGAGTTCCGCGGGCGCTACCACGTGCTCGGCGGGGCCATCAATCCCATCGAGAACGTGGGCCCGGACGACCTACGGATCAGCGAGCTGCTGGCCCGGCTCGCGGACGGGACGGTGCAGGAGGTCATCCTCGCCACCGACCCCAACGTCGAGGGAGAGGCCACGGCGACCTATCTTTCCCGACTCATGGCCCACATGGGAATCACTGTCTCGCGGCTGGCCTCGGGTCTGCCCGTGGGTGGAGACTTGGAGTACGCGGACGAGGTGACGCTCGGTCGCGCGTTCGAAGGCCGCCGTGTCATCGGCAACGACAAGTAGGTGGGGATCACGATGAGCGAGATCACGCCCGGGTCGGACCTCCGAGAGGTCGCAGACCAGGTGTCCACGCAGGCACGGACGTTCCTGTCGACGGTGACCCAGGTCGCCTCCGGCGGGATGCCCGGGGCGGAGCTCTCGCTGCTCGTGCTGGCGGCGTCCGACCTGCTGGCCGCGGGCGCACGGCTCGCCGCGATCGTGGACGTGGTGCCCAAGGAGCGCTACGAGCCCGACGCCGGACCCGACACCGACCTCGACCCGCTGCGCGAGGCCCTGTCCAAGATGTTCGACGGGTTCGACGACTACACCGAGGTGGTGGACCCCGTGCTCGGCGAGGACGTCGGGTCCGCGTCGCTGTCGGGCGACCTCGCGTGCGTCGCCGAGGCCCTGGCCAAGGGCCTGCAGCACTTCGACAGCGGCCACGAGCTCGAGGCCCTGTGGTGGTGGCAGTTCTCGTACTTCTCGCTGTGGGGCGAGCGCGCGGCCTCCGCGCTGCGCGTGCTGCAGGTGCTGCTGGCGCACCTGCGCCTGGACGTGGAGGACGACGTCGCCGCCGAGGCGGAGTACGACGCCCTCCACTCCTGACGGTCAGGCGACGCGGGTGCCCTGCGGGAGCTGCGCCGTCGGTACGCGCAGGCGGTTGACCGCCACGATCACGCCGGCGGCGCCGAGCAGCAGGTCGAACCCGAGCCCCCACGGCCAGACGAGCTGGTCGGTGACCTCGACGGGCTCCACGGGCGACTCGGCCTGGACGGTGTCGCCGTCCATGACGTAGCCGCTGCACCAGTCCTGCGGCCCGTCGTCGCCGGTCCGCGCGTACCGCACGCCGTACTGCAGCACGGCCAGCATGTTGCCGTCCTCGGAGAGCGCCTCCGGGTCGCCGTTGAGCGGCTGCGCGTCGGCGACCACCACGAACGGGTTGGGGGCGAGAAGCCACCAGGTGCGCTCGCTGTGCCAGACGTCGACCTCGTGGGTCTGCCACTCGCACTCGGGCGCCGTGGTCTCCTCCCAGGTGTAGCCGGGCTCGACGTCCCACACCCTGATGTTCTCGGTGGTGGTGGTCGCGGGGACGAGCAGGCCGAACATGATGGGCAGGACCGCGGTGATGCCGCCCACCGTGAGGTAGGTGAGCACGGCCGACCCCGAGGTCTTGGAGACCACGGCCGAGAAGCCCAGCCCGATGGCGCACACGACGCCGAGCACGAGCGCCAGCATGAGCACCGTGGTGAGCAGCGCGAGCCAGGACACGCCGCCGCCGACCAGCGCCCACACCAGGAACGGGATGCTGGCGACGAGGAACGCGAGCGCCGCGATCCAGGCCGCGGCGAGCTTGCCGAGCACGATCTCCGCGGGCGACAGCAGGGTCACCTGCAGGGTCGCGAGCGTCCCCGCGTTCCGGTCGCCGTTGATCGCGCCCGACGACAGGGTCGGCGCCACCAGCAGCCCGAGGAACAGGACGAACCCGACGACGATGCTGTAGACCATCCCGCCGAACGACTCGTCCGAGCTCTGGTCGCCCGAGATGATGGCGAAGGCGCCGGTGGTCAGCATCGTGATCACGCCGACCACGACGAACCACACGATCAGCGCGGTCTTCCACCGCGTCGAGCGCACGCGCTGCCGCAGCTCCAGCACCGTGACGGTGCGCAGGCCGTGCCACGACAGGGACCAGGTGCCGCGTCCGGCGGGCACGCCGCCGTCGGCCGGCGCCGGCTCGGCCACTTCCAGGTCAACGCTCATCGCCGCTCCTCCTCAAGGGCCAGGTAGGCCTGCTCCAGCACGCCGCCCGCGGGGGCGAGGCTCGACACGTCGACGCCGGCCTCGACCGCGGACCGCAGCAGCGCCGCGGCGGCGGCGTCGCCCGCCAGCTCCACGAGCACGGCGGGGCCGTCGGACTCCCGGCGGTAGGCCGGGCCGTTCTGGTCCAGCCAGGCCGTGAGCGCCTCGGGGTCCAGCGCGGTCAGGCGCCACTCGCGCGGCCGGTCGCCGTCGGCCACCGACTGCGTGGCGACCGTGCGCCCGCGCGAGATGAACACGGCGTCGTCGGCCATCTCGTCGAGCTCGGTGAGCACGTGCGAGGAGACCAGCACCGTCTTGCCCTCGGCCGCGAGCCGGCGCACGAGCACGCGCAGGTCCACGCGGGAGCGCGGGTCCAGCCCGGAGGCGGGCTCGTCGAGGAGCAGGACGGCGGGGTCGTGCACCAGGGCACGAGCCAGGCCGAGGCGCTGCTTCTGGCCGCGCGAGAGGACGTGCGCGGGCTGGTCGGCGAGCTCCGACAGGTGCACCAGCTCCAGCAGCTCGCCGGCGCGGGCCTGCCCAGCCGCCGCGTCCATCCGGTACGCCGCCGCGACCGTCGTCAGCACCTCGCGCGCGGTCAGCGAGTCCCACGTGCCGAACACGTCAGGCATCCAGCCGGTGCGCGAGCGTGCGGCGTAGTTCTGGGTCACCGGGTCCGCCCCGGCGATGCTGATGGTCCCCGCGTCGGGCGTCAGCAGCCCCGCGAGCATCAGCAGGAGGGTCGTCTTGCCCGACCCGTTGGGACCGATGAGCGCGGTGACGCGGCCTGGTGCGGCGACCAGGTCGACGTCGGCCACGGCGTGGACCGGCCCGAACGAACGCCGCACGCCCTGCGCGCGGATACCACCGTCTGGTGTCATGCGGGGACACTAGCGCGAGTCGCCCACACGGGCCGTCGACCCCGGGGATGAACCAGGCGTACGACCAGGGGATGACGCCGCAGGTCAGTCCCGGCGCGCCCGGCCCTTCACGCGCAGCAGCTCCCGCTCGCCGAAGGCGACGTTCTGGTCGATCGTCACCGCCACGTCGTCGCCCGCGAACCGCAGCTCCAGGCGCCACTCGAACGGCGTGCCGAGGAACACCAGACGACCGCGCAGCGTGGACTCATCGGTCCAGGCGGCCGCGGTCGCGACGTCGGCCGGGGCGCCCCGGAACGGCCAGCTCCCCGGGACCCACTCCCCGTGCCCGAACCGCAGGACCCGGTCGGGCCCGGCGGTGGGCGTGAACGTCACCTCGGTGCGGCCGTCCGCGGCGCGGCCCAGGGCCAGCGCGCCGACGTCCCGCTGGTTCTCCTCCAGCTCGAAGGTCACGCCGCGCAGCGCCTCGACCAGCGGCGACGACGGGGCGCCGGCCGGCGTCGGCAGGGCCTGCTCGAACGGGACCGCCTCCGCGCCCGGCACCGCCTGACCCGGGGCGACCCAGGCGCCGTCGGGCAGCAGGGTGTCCCAGACCACGTCCAGCACGGACTGCAGGTCCGAGAGGCCCGAGGTCATGGTGAGCACCAGGTCCTTCTCCGGCCAGACGACGATGTACTGCCCGAACGCGCCGTCGGCCCGGTAGGCGCCGTGGCGGCACTGCCAGAACTGGTAGCCGTAGCCCTGGTTCCAGTCGGGCCAGTCGTGCGGGCCGTTCGGGACCTGCGCGGCCGTCGCCGCCGCCACCCACTCCGCGGGGACGAGCTGCTGCCCCTGCCAGACGCCGCCCTGCAGGTAGAGCTGCCCGAACGCCGCCATCTCCTCGGTGGTGACCGACAGCCCGAACCCGCCCACGTCGATGCCGTCGGGGTCCTGCTCCCACGTGGCGTGCGTGATGCCGAGCGGCGCAAGGAGGCGGGGCGTCAGGTAGTCGAGCAGGCGCTGCCCGGTGAGCCGGTGCAGGATCGCCGACAGCAGGTAGGTCGCGCCCGTGTTGTAGACGAAGCGCGTGCCCGGCTCGTGCTCCACGGGCTGAGCCAGGATCGCGCGCGCCCAGCCGGCGCCCGGCAGGGAGATCGTGCGGTCGATGCCCTCCATCGTCGAGGCGCTGTGGCCCGTCGTCATGGTCAGCAGGTCGCGCACGCGCATGGCACCGAGGTGCGGGCCCGGGTCGGCGGGGGCGTCGTCCGGCAGGAGGTCGACGACCCGGTCGTCCAGGGTCAGGAGGCCCTCGTGGACCGCGATGCCGACCGCCGTGGACGTGAAGCTCTTGCTCACCGAGAACATGACGTGCGGGCGGGCGGCCGTGTGCGGGTGCCACCAGGCCTCGCCGACCACGCTGCCATGGCGCAGCACCATGACGCTGTGCACGTCCTCCAGGGCGTCCAGGCGGTCGACCAGACGGCGCAGCGCCGCGGGGTCGAGCCCCTCGGCCTCGGGGGTGGACCGGGGCAGGATCCGCGACATGCTGGAGCACGTCCTTTCGCTCGGCGACGCGACATTGTCGCGGACCGGGCGCGACGACGGAAGGCCGGGCTCGGCATGCGATACGGCCGGCTACCCGACGGGCTGGGGAACGCCGCCGACCAGCCGGCGGAACACGTCGTCCGCGAGCGACCAGGCGTGGTCGCGGGTGCCGCCCGTCCGCAGCGGCCCCGGCGCCGACAGGGCCGCCCCCGCCCGGCGCAGCACCGCCTCGACGGCCGCGCGGACGTCGTCGGGCACGGAGGAGCCCGCGACGAGCGCCGGCAGGTCCATCGGCGGCGTCGCCGCGCCTTCCCGCACGCGCATCCAGCGCAGCGTGACCGCCGGCCGCAGGGCGTAGAGGAACGTCTTGGCCGCCCCGGTCGACTCGTACAGACCCAGGCTGTTCCTGCCGACGTGCAGGTAGTGGTTCGTCAGGGTGCTTTGCGCACGTCCCAGCCGTTGACGTCGAAGACCTTGTCCAGCGGCGTCTCGATCACGTCCCGGCGTGCGCGCAGGCCCAGGTAGTCGTGGGCGCGGCGCACGGAGATGAACCGGCAGTCGTGGTCCGAGTCCGGCGACGGGAACCCCCAGGCGCGGCTGCCGCTCTCGATCGCCCACAGGACGCTGACGCCGTACTCCTGCTCGACATGGTCCAGGCGCGCGTCGACGGCCCGGACGACGTCCGGGTCCATCGTGTCGGGGATGCTGCGCATCCCCGGACCGTAACGGCCGGACGCCGGCTCAGTCCTGGTCTTTTCGGAGCCGCTCCCGGGCCTCCATCAGGGCGAAGCCCAGCAGGTTGAGGCCCCGCCATGCCGCCGGGTTCTCCGCGTTCTCGTTCTGGGCACCCATCCCGATGCCCCAGACGCGGTCGCGCGGGCTCGCCTCCACGAGCACCCGGGAGCCGGTGCGTACCAGGTACTCGCGCAGGTCCGGGTGGGCGGCGAACTTGTGCTCGTTGCCGCGCACCACGATCTCGAAGCGCTCGCGCACCCACACCGCGTCGTCGAAGTCGCGGACCGTGCGGCCGGCGGCCTTCGCGAGCGCGGGGTTGGGAGCGTCGACGGCCGCGCGCTCCGCCTCGGGGTCGCCGAACAGGCGGGCCTTCTGCGCCATCATCCAGTGCTCGGCGGTGCGGTACCGGACACCGTCGACCTCGAACGCCGCCTCGAACCACTGGCTCAGGCTGCCCCTGCCCACGCTCCCGTCCGGCTCGGGCCGATGCGGGCCGGAGTGTCGTGGTGTCGGGCATGCCGGGAAGTGTGCCAGGAGCCACTGACACGCCCGCAGGTCAGCCGGCGACGACCTCGACCTCGTAGCCGTCCTCGTTCTCCAGGTAGGCCGCGTAGTGGTCGGGGCCGCCGGCGTGGGGATGCCTGTCGGAGAAGAGGAGCGCCCAGCCGTGCGCGGCCGCCTCCTCGACGAGCCGGTCCACCTCGCCGCGGGTGCCGCCGTGGAACGCGAGGTGGTTGAGCCCAGGCGCGAGGCGGTCGTGCGGTCCGGCGCCCTGAGCCGGGCTCTGCTCGACGACGACGTAGGTGCCGTCCAGGATCCAGCTCACCCCGGCGGACCAGCGCTGGTGCTCGGTGTAGCCGAGCGTGGTCAGGAGCCAGCCCCACGACCGTTCGGCGAGGGCGAGGTCCGGGACCCAGAGCTCGACATGGTGCAGGCGTCCGCGGGTCATGGGGCGGCCGCCGCGATGACGCGGGTGAGGCTGCGGTGGAGCAGCCCGAGCTCCTCGGCGGACATGCCCAGGCGCTCCATGATGGCAGGCGGCACGCGCAAGGCCTGCTCGCGCAGCGCACGCCCCTCCTCAGTGAGCTCCACGGCGAGGGCGCGCTCGTCGCGCGGGTCCCGGCGCCGGGTCACGTAGCCGATCGCCTCGAGCCGCTTGAGCAGCGGGGACAGGGTGCCGGGGTCGAGCTGCAGCAGCCCGCTGAGCTGCTTGACCGACAGCGGCGACCGCTCCCACAGGGCGAGCATGACCAGGTACTGCGGGTGCGTGATGCCCATCGGTTCGAGCAGCGGCCGGTACAGCGCGATGACGCTGCGCGAGGCGACGGCCAGGGCGAAGCACACCTGACGGTCGAGAGCCAGCAGGTCCTCGGGGTCGGGCGCGACGTCGGCGCGGGACGTGACGGTCATGCGGCTCCTCTCGGATCTTGACCAGCGTAACAGTTGGTGTGCAAACTATTGGTACACCAAGCAAATGGAGGCAGCACATGCGCAACCGCGACGGTCTGACCCTGGGCTACCGCGTCCTGTGGCGGCTCAACTGGCTGCTCCTGCACGTGGCGGGACCGGCCGAGCAGTCCGAGGACCGGGACCCCCGCCGTCGGCTGGAGCGCGAACGCGCCGAGCGCGTGGCCCGGTACCGGGCGCAGCAGGCCGAGAGCTGACCGGACCTCAGTGCCCGGCGGCGACCAGCAGGTCGCGCGACAACGGCGCGATCGGGTAGCTCGCCACCGGGTCCGCGGGGTCGATCCACACGAGCTCCTCGAGCTCCGCCCGGACCGCGATCTCCGCGCCGGGCCGGAGGCGCACCCGGTAGGCGTGGGCGTCGACGACGTGGTCGGGCTCGTTCGCGGCGGGCGCCCCGAACCGGCCGAGGCTCTCGACGTCGGCCGGGTCGAGCCGTAGCCCGACCTCCTCCTCGAACTCCCGGACCAGCGCTGCCAGCGGCTCCTCGCCCGGCTCGATCTTGCCGCCCACCTGCATGAACGCCTCGGTGCCCCGCTTCCGGACCAGCAGGTGCCGCCCGTCGGCCCGCTCCACGACGGCCGCGACGATGCGCAGCGTCGTGATCCCGTCGTCCTTGCTCATGCCTGCTCCACGATCTCGTCGATCACCGTTCCGCCCAGCACCTGCACCACGAGCGACACCCCGGCGAGCCCGCCCGAGACGATGTCCGGGTCGTCGTCCGAGGGCTCGTCGTAGTACTCGGACGTGTCGGTCGGCGGCGTCGCCTTCGAACCGGTCGAGCCCGTGCTCCGCGGCTCGGCGGGCGCGCCGTTCGCGGCGGCCCGGGCGCGGCGCTCGGCTGCCTGCCGGAGCGCCTCACGCGCACTGACCGCACCCGACATCGGTGGCCCGGCCGGGGGCGGAGCCTGGTCCTCGTAGACCGGCTCGGGCTCCGGCATGTCGTAGTCCGCGGGAGGCTCGGTCGCGCTGGCGCCCGACAGCCAGGCCTGGTCGGCGGCGCTGGCCGCGGACGGCGGTGCGGAAACGGGTCGCGACGGCTCCGGACGACCGGCCTCGGGGCCGGACGGCTCGGGCCGCGACGGCTGGGGGCGCTCGGCGACGGCGACGGCGCCCTGTGCCGGGGCACCGGCCTGGCGTGCGCCGGTGGCCGCGGCGGGGCTGGTGGCCGCGGCAGCGCTCGACGGCGCCGCCGGCGCCGACACCGTGGCGACG
>NZ_JARVSD010000029.1 GCF_030209445.1 Promicromonospora sp. MEB111 | reverse complement strand
TCCTTTCCCGCCGCCCGTCCGGCAACAAGAGAATGGCACTGTCCTGACCGTGCCACGACATTTCCTGCCGCGCGGAGAAGAAATGGCACGGTCCTGCCACCGAATGTGGTGGCAGGACCGTGCCATTGTCAGCCGGGTGGCCGGATCACATGTTCACCCGGATACCGAAGTCACCCCCGTAGACGTTCGTCACGTGCACGCTGGTCGAGTTGCGCGGTGGCGCCGCCTCGACCATCTGGCCGTTTCCTAGGTATATCGCCACGTGATAGGTGCTCGACCAGCCACCCCACATGATCAGGTCACCGCGCTGCAGGTTGCTCATGGAGACCTTGGTGCCCTTGCTGAGGTGGGCGCCGGTGTAGGTGCCGATGTCGACGCCCGCGCCCTGCCAGAACGCGTACTGCGTCAGGCCGGAGCAGTCGAAGCCGAACCGGCTCCGGTCGTCGTAGCCACCCGGGCTGCAGCAGATGCCGTAGGTCGGGCCGTACTTGTTGCCGCCGCCCCACGAGTAGGTGTAGCCCTGGCCGGTCTGCGCGAGCGCGGCCTGGATGACCCGCTCGACCTTCTGCGCGTAGTCGCCGCTGGTGTCGCCACCGGGGCTGCCCGGGTCGACAGGCCCCTCGGAGACCGGGCACGTGGTGCCCGTGATGAACTTGTGGGAGGCGTTGTTGTTGTAGAGCGTGCCGTTCAGCGCACCCTTGAAGCCCGCCGCGACGGCCTGCGAGGAACCGCCGTAGTAGCTGTTGAAGTAGACGCAGACCGTCTTGCTGGACCGGTTCCACACCGACGCGGCGTTGTTCTTGATGCACTCGCCCTGGCCGGCGCCCGCACCCTTGAAGTCGTAGCACGACGGCTGCGACGTGCCGTAGTCACCGACCGAGTCGGAGAAGTCCGAGATGGACCCCGCGTTGCCGCTGTTGTAGTAGTAGCAGAGCTCCCCGGACTCGCAGGTGCCGCTGCGGGAACCGCCGCCGGGGGCAGACGCCCCGACGAACTGGTGCGAGGCGTTGTTGTTGTAGAGCGTGCTGTTGAGCTGGCCCTTGAACCCCGGCGCGACGTCCTGGTAGGTGCCCGCGTAGTTGCTGTTGTAGTAGACCCGGACCGTCTTGGTCGACCGGTTCCACACCGACGCGGCGTTGTTCTTGATGCACTCGCCCTGGCCGGCGCCCGCACCCTTGTAGTCGTAGCACGTGGGCTGCGCGTCGCCGTAGCTGCCCGCGGACTCCGTGAAGTCCGAGATGGACCCCGCGTTGCCGCTGTTGTAGTAGTAGCAGAACTCGCCGTCCTCGCAGGTGCCGCTGCGCGCACCGGTGTCGGTGCCCGCGGTGCCGACGAGCTGGTGCGAGGCGTTGTTGTTGTACAGCTCCGCGCTGAGCTGGCCCTTGTAGCCGGAACCGATGTTCTGGTACTCGCCGCCGTAGCCGGTGTTGTAGTAGACGCGGACCGTCTCGCCCGTCCGGTTCCACACCGAGGCCGCGTTGTTCTTGATGCACTCGCCCTGGCCGTTGCCCGACCCCTTGAAGTCGTAGCAGGACGGCTGCGTGGTGCCGTAGTCGCTCACCGAACCCGTGAAGTCCGAGACGGACCCCGCGTTGTCGCTGTTGTAGTAGTAACAGAACTCGCCGCTGTCGCAGACCCCGTCACGTGCCGCGGCCGAGGCGGGACTCGCCACGCCCACGACGGCCACCAGGAAGGAGGCCAGCAACGCGATCACCGCGAGAAGCGCAGGTGCTCTTCTCATCAACATTCTCCCTTCAGCGGGCCGTTCTCCGGCCCGGTGCTTTCTCTGCCGATTCGGGATGCCGGACCGGATAGGGAGATGTTTGCAATTCGCGGACAATGCCGGGAAGTGGGCTGACGGTGCCACGAGACGCGAATGACTGCTCGGGACAACTACCGCGCTCCTGGCACCAAGATGCACGCCGCGGGCCTGGCACGGATGGGCCAGAAAAAAGATCGCGGGCCGGCGGGCCGCGAGGTTGGATCGCCGTATGACCGTCATCTTGAGCACGCCCGGCCCGGGCGACGTGGCCGCCGCGACCGACGCGCTGCGCGCGTGGCAGGACGACGCCCGGCCCGTGCAGCTCCACCCCGGGGACGTGGGCTGGTACCAGCGGTTCGGCGCCCGGACCGCGGCGGCGGCCGTTCGGACCTGGAGCCGGGACGGGCGGTTGCTCGCCGTCGGCCTGCTGGACGGGTCGCGGCTGCTGCGCATGACGACGGCGCCCGACGCCCACCGCGACGAGGAGCTGGCCCGGCGGCTGGTCGCCGACCTGACGACGCCGGAGCGCGGGGTGCTCCCGGACGGGGAGGTCAGCGTCGAGGCGCCCCCGGGCGCCCTGGTGAGCGACCTGCTCGCCGACGAGGGCTGGGGCGCCGAGGACCCGTTCACGCCGCTGCAGCGCGACCTCGCCGACCCCGTCGAGGACCCGGGCGTGCGGGTCGAGGTGGTCGGACCGGACCGGGTGAGCGAGCGCACCTTCGTGCACCGGGAGGCGTTCGGCGGCCCGACGTTCACGGACGAGCGCTGGCACGACATGGCGGCCGGCCCGCTGTACGCGGACGCGCGCTGCCTGCTCGCCTACGACGGCGCGGGCGTGCCCGTCGGCGCGACGACCGTCTGGTCGGCCGGCCCCGGCAGGCCCGGCCTCATCGAGCCCCTGGGCGTGCACCCGGACCACCGTGGTCACGGCTACGGCCGGGCGATCACCGTCGCCGGGGCGGCCGCCCTGCGCGAGCTCGGGTCGTCCAGCGCCGTCGTCATCACGGAGACCGCGCGCGCCGCCGCGGTCGCCACGTACGTGTCGGCGGGGTTCAAGCGGCTCCCCGACCGGTACGACCGGCAGCGGGCCGCGTAGGACGCGCCGCCGGACGCGCGCCGCCGCTCTGCGCCGCCGCCCCGGACCGGGCGCCGAACGTAGGGTTCGTCGGCGGATGAGCGCTCATGCGCCGACGGGCCCTACGTTCGGCCGCAGCCGGCCGCAACGCGCCGCCGCTCTGCGCCCTAGCGGGGCAGGAAGTCCGCCTTGCGGATCCGGGCGTGCACGCCCTTGACCACGTCGACCACCTGCGAGATGTCGAAGTCCGTGGCTGCCGACAGGTACGCGTAGGCGTGCGCGGGCGACATCCCGTACCGCACCCCCAGCAGGGCGATCGCCGCGCGCACGCAGTTCTCCACGGCTACGTCGAGGTCGCGGTCCAGCCCGGTCGGCACCAGGAACTCCGTGGTCTCCGCGAGCGGGCCGGCCAGCTCGCCGAACGTCGCGACGGCGTCGGCGGCCGGGATCAGGTCGAAGCCGAGCCGCACGCGCAGCGAGGCCTCGAACGCGGTGAGCGCCACCTCGCCGTCGCCCTGCGCGAAGTGCGGGTCGCCCACGTACGCGAGCGCCCCCGCCACCTGTACCGGCAGGTACAGGGTGGACCCGGCGCCCAGCAGGTTGATGTCGATGTTGCCGCCGAACGGCCCCGGCGGCACCGAGTGCGGCCGCTCGTCCCCGGCGGCGGCGACGCCCATGATGCCTAGGAACGGGCGCAGGTCGAAGCCCACCCGGTCGTGGGCGCCCTCGGCGAGCGGGATCGAGCCGCGCCCCGCGCCGTCGGCCCACGAGTCCACCTGCGCGAAGACGCTGACGATGTCCGCCCCGCCGGCCGGGTACTCGCCGGGCAGGGAGCCGCGGCCGTGGCGGTTGGAGATCACGCCGTACGGCACACGGGGGTCGGTGGACAGCACGCGGATCGCGAGGAGGTCTCCCGGCTGCGCGCCGCGCACCTCGACGGGCCCGGTGACGACGTGGCCGCCGTGCGCTCCCGGCACGTCGAGCAGGCCGGGCGTGCGGGCCCCCAGACGGGACCGGCGGGCGGTGGCGAGCTCCACGGCGTCGGCCAGGACGGCGTCCTCGGCGACGCCGCGCTCCGCGAACCAGGCGAGCGGATCGCCGCCCTGGTCCTCCAGGATCCCCTCGTGGGAAAGGGTGTCGACCACGACCTCCTCGCCCGGGTCCACGGCCAGCACCGCGCGGTCCACCGCGCAGGGCAGCCGGCCCCAGTAGGCGGTCTCGGTCGAGGTGGGCAGGTACGCGGCCCCGTCGACGACGGCGGCGCCGGCGCCCGCGCTCGTCCCCGTGCCGGGCTGGAGGATGGTCTGCTGGTGCACGGGCCGAGAGTACACAGCGGGCGTTGCGGGCCCGCGGCGTCAGCGTTGCGCCCGGGCGCCGTCAGGCCTGGAGCAGCGCCCGGGCCGCGGCGCGGGCGGCGCCGAACGCGTCCGGCTGCGCGCGCGTCGTGTGCGCCACCATCGCGCCCTCGTACAGCAGGTGGACCTGCTCGCCGAGGCGCTCCGCGTCCGGGTGCCCGGCGTCGCGCAGCAGCCGCTGGAACTCGGCGAGCATGTACTGCTTGTCGGCCAGGATCACGGCGTTGCCCGGGTGCTCGGTGGCGCCGATCTCGCCGTGGGCGTTGACGAACGCACACCCGCGCACGTTGTCGTCGGCCCACTCCTCGGCGACCTCGAGCGCGACCAGGACCTGCTCGACGCCCGTCGCCCCGCGTTCCGCGAGCCGCCGCCCGAACCACGTGGCCCAGCGCTCGTGCCGCCGGGTCAGGTACGCGGCCACCAGCGCGTCCTTGGACCCGAACCGGTCGTAGAGCGTCTTCTTGGTGACCCCGGCCTGGTCGGCGATCAGGTCGACGCCGACGCCGCGGATGCCGCGCTCGTAGAACAGGGCGCTGGCCGCGACGAGGATCCGCTCGCCGGCCGGGGTGTCGGGGTTGGGGCTGCGGCGGGGCACGGGTCCCTCCAGGTGGTCGCGTCCGGGCGATGCGTCCGGGTCCACTGCGAGTATACCGACCTGTATGTTTACCTGGCTGGTATGACTGATCGGACGAGAAGAAGCCTCCTGGGGCACCTCGCCCCCGCCCTGCTCGTGGTGATGTGGAGCTCCGGCTTCGTCGGGGCCACCTTCGCGGCGCCGGTCGCGCCCGCCGCCACCACGCTCCTGTGGCGCTATGTGGTCGCCGGGACCCTGATGGTCGTGGTGGTGCTGGCGCTCGGCCGCCGGTACGGCGCGCGCTACCTCCGGCGCGAGGCGGTGCTGGGCGCCCTCGGCCAGGCCGGCTACCTCTACGGCGTGTTCCGCGCGGTCGAGGAGGGCCTGCCGGCCGGGACCGCCGCACTGCTCGCCTCGCTCCAGCCGGCGCTGGTCGCGGTGGTCATGTCCGGGTTCGGGCGCACGCGCGGGACCGGGCGCGGAAGCGGCGGGCGCGGGAGCGGCGGCGGACGCGGGAGCGGCGGCGGACGGCGCCAGGCCGTCGGCCTGGCGGTCGGGTTCGCGGGGGTCGCCCTCGCCGTCGGGCCGGACGTCGCAGCCGGGACCGGCGCCGCGGGCGCGCTCTGGGCCGTGCTCGGCATGCTGTCGCTCTCCGCCGCCACGGTGCTGGGCGACCTGTGGCCCGCGCCCGACGAGGCGGGTAAGCACGACGTGCTGGACTCCCTGGCCGTGCAGGGCGTCGTCGCGCTCGGGATCTTCGCCGTCCTCGCCCTCGCGAGCGGACAGGCCGCTCCCCCCGCCGACCCGACCTTCTGGCTGGCGATCGCCTGGCTCGTCGGGCTGGCGTTCCTCGGCGGGTACGGGATGTACCTGTACGTGCAGCGCACGCGCGGGCCCGTCGCGGTGAGCACGTGGCTCTACCTCACCCCGGCGGTCTCCGCCGCATGGGCCTGGGCCATGTTCGACCAGGACCTGCCGCTCCTTGCCGTGGCCGGGTTCGTGGTCAGCCTGGCGGGCGTGCTCCTGACCCGGCCCGCCAGGCGGCCTGCGGATGAAACCCGGCCGGGAGTGCCCGCGGCCTCGGTACGCTCCGGGCCGTGAGGATCACCGACTTCCGGCCGCGCCAGAGCAGGGAGGCCGCCGAGGTCGCGGCCGACGGGTTCGCCGACGACCCGCTGTGGACCTACACCGTTCCGGACGTCGGACGACGTCGTCTGCCGCACCTGATCCTGCTCCGGACGGCACTGCGCATCCTGCGGCCGCCGCAGGCCGCCCGGGTGGCCGTGCACGACGGCCGGATCATCGGGCTGGCCACCTGGACTACCGCGGGCGCGGAGGACCCCTACGACCCGTTCGCCCCCACCCAGCGCGTCGACCCTCGCCTGACCCGCGCCACGCGGACTCTGGTCCGCCGCACGAGCACCGACTGGCCCCGGCTCTCCGCGCTGTACGCCACGCTCGCCCAGTCGTACCCGAACGACCCGGGCTGGTTCCTCGGCACGCTCGTCGTGCGCCCCGACCGGCGCGGCACCGGCGTCGGCAGTGCGCTCCTGCGCGACGGTCTCGCCCGGGCAGACGCCGCCGGCCAGCCGGTCTCGCTGCAGACGAGCAGCACCAGGAACGTCGAGTTCTACCGGCGGCACGGGTTCGAGGTCACCCGGACCTTCGCCGAGCTGTACCCGGGGTCCCCGCCCCTGTGGAACCTGCGCAGGCCGGTGTCGGCGCAGGTCACCGCGGATGTCCCCAGCGCGCCACGTGGTGCCACACCTTCTTGAGGTCCTGCGGGTCGTGCTCCCCCGCACGCACGGCCTCGCCGACCGCCCGGGCGTCCAGCCGGCCGTCCGTCGTGTGCCCGACGGCGACCGCCCGCGCCACGTCCACGATCTCCGGTCCGCGAAACCGGGGCCGTGTGGCCAGGTCGTCCACGTGCAGCCGGAACCCGTGGTGCCACTCGACGGCGACGCCGAGCCCTTCCGCGGCCTCGGCCTCGGCCGTGCCGCGGTAGCAGGGGTCCAGCACGAGCGCCTCGACGTCGTCCGGCAGGTCGACCACGCCGTGCACCTGGGCCTCGACGTAGTCGTCCAGGAGGTCGTGCACGCCGGCCGCGGTGTCGGCGTCCGCCAGCGCGACCAGCGGCGCCGGGTCGACGGCGGCGAAGTGCTCCGGCTCCCGGAAGGAGTCCGGGTAGCAGAACGTGGTCCGCTCCAGCACGTGCGGGCGCAGCCGCAGGTGGGCGGAGCCGAAGCGGACGGCGGCGCCCGCCTCCCGGCGACGGTGGTTCAGCGCGCCGTAGCGGGGGCGCAGGTGCGGTGCGGCGTCGTCGTACCGGCCGTCGAACATGCGCTGCTCCCAGCGCCACCGGTCGCCGCCGTGGTGCGCGGTGAGGCCGCCGTTGCTCGTGCCGGTCTCGAACTGGGAACGCCACACGCGGTCGTGGGCGAGACGCTCGATCAGGGTCTCGCTGCCGTCGGCGACGAGCCGGTCGGGATGGAAGTTGATCGTGACCGGCCAGTTCATGCCGGGAGGCTACCCCGTGCGCGCGCCGGGTCGGCAGTTGGCATCGAGATCGGCACAGGCCTGTGCCGATCTCGATGCCAACTGCCGAGTTCGTGCGGCAAACTGCCGACCGGCAGAGCGCTGAGTGCTGGATTTTCGCCCTTTCGAGGGACGAGAAAGGGCGAAAATCCAGCACTCAGCGAATCGGGTAGAGCGGGCGGGTCAGGACGCCGCGCGCTCCGCGCGGTTGACGGCCGAGACGATCGCCTTCAGGGACGACAGGGTGATCGACGGGTCGATGCCGACGCCCCACAGGACGTCGTCGCCCACCGCGCACTCGACGTACGCCGCCGCGCTGGCGTCGCCGCCCTCGGACAGGGCGTGCTCGGTGTAATCGAGCACGCGTACGTCCACGCCCACCTGCGCGATCGCGTTCACGAACGCGTCGATGGGGCCGTTACCCGTGCCGGTCAGCGTCAGCTCCTTGCCGCGGTCGGTGACGTCCACCTCGAGCGTGTCCTGCGCACCCTCGGCGGAGACGGCGCGGGTGCCGCGCAGCGTGAGCCGGCCCCAGTGCTCCAGGCCGGACGCCGCGTTCTCCTCGACGGGCAGGTACTCGTCGGTGAAGATGCGCCAGATGTCCGCGCCGGTCACCTCGGTGCCCTGCTCGTCGGTCACCTTCTGCACGGCGTGCGAGAACTCGATCTGCAGCCGCCGCGGCAGGTCCAGGTTGTGCTCGCTCTTGAGCAGGTAGGACACGCCGCCCTTGCCCGACTGCGAGTTCACGCGGATCACGGCCTCGTAGGACCGCCCGACGTCGCGCGGGTCGATCGGCAGGTACGGCACGCCCCAGTCCAGGTCGTCGACGCCCACGCCGGCAGCCTCGGCCCGCCCGGCCATGTGCTCGAAGCCCTTCTTGATGGCGTCCTGGTGCGAGCCGGAGAACGCCGTGAACACGAGGTCACCCACGTAGGGGTGCCGCTCGTGCACCGGCATCTGGTTGCAGTGCTCGACGGTGCGGCGGATGCCGTCGATGTCGCTGAAGTCGATCTGCGGGTCGATCCCCTGCGAGAACAGGTTCATGCCCAGGGTCACCAGGTCGACGTTGCCGGTGCGCTCGCCGTTGCCGAACAGACAGCCCTCGATGCGGTCCGCACCGGCCAGGTAGCCCAGCTCGGCGGCCGCGACGGCCGTGCCGCGGTCGTTGTGCGGGTGCAGCGACAGGATGACGTTCTCGCGGTGCGCCAGGTGCCGGCTCATCCACTCGATCGAGTCGGCGTAGACGTTGGGCGTGGCCATCTCGACCGTCGCGGGCAGGTTGATGATGACCTTGCGCTCCGGCGCCGGCTCGAAGACCTCGATGACCTCGTTGCAGATGCGGACCGCGAACTCCAGCTCGGTGCCGGTGTACGACTCCGGGGAGTACTCGTAGTAGATCCGCGTGCCCGGCACGGTCTCCTCGAGCTTGCGGCACAGCTTCGCGCCGTCGAGCGCGATGTCGACGATGCCGTCCTGGTCGGAGCGGAACACGACCTCCCGCTGCAGCACGGACGTCGAGTTGTACAGGTGCACGATCGCCTGCTTGGCACCCGTGATCGACTCGTAGGTGCGCTCGATGAGGTGGGCCCGGGCCTGGGTGAGCACCTGGATCACCACGTCGTCGGGGATCCGGTTCTCGTCGATCAGCTTGCGCACGAAGTCGTAGTCGGTCTGGCTCGCCGACGGGAAGCCGACCTCGATCTCCTTGTAGCCCATCTTGACCAGCAGCTCGAACATGCGCAGCTTGCGCTCCGCGTCCATCGGCTCGATCAGGGCCTGGTTACCGTCCCGCAGGTCCACCGCGCACCAGCGCGGGGCCTTCTCGATGCGCTTGCCCGGCCAGGTGCGGTCGGGGAGCTCGAGGCTGATCTGCTCGTGAAAGGGCCGGTACTTGCTCGTCGGCATGCCCGACGTCTGCTGCGGGTTGTCCTCGATGATCCCGCCTGCTGCGCCGTGCACCGCTGTCTCGTGAACTCCGCCGGGGGTGGTGGCGGTGATGCTGTTCTCCATCATGTGTCCTTCGCTCGGTGAGGTTGGCCGGCACACCAAGCCTCCGCGACGAGGGACCGGCCTGTCTAGGCCTCGTCGCGGCAGCGAAGGAGAAGGATCACCGTCAGGCGCACGCCGTCACTGTACCCCTCGTCCGGACCGTGGGCGCCAGCCACGCCCACGATCCGGACCACGACTCAGCGGCGGGTGCGCAGGGCCGCGTCGACCTGGGGGTCGCCCAGGGCACCCAGCCAGTCCAGCAGCGCGGGGTACGTCGACGGGTTCGCCGCGACCTGCGGACGCAGGTGGGGCGCCTCCTGGACGATCTTCGCCAGGTCCGCGAGCGGCGTGGCCGGGTCGAGCGCGACGGCGGGGGTCCACCGGCCGCCCACGGGCGGCAGCACCGCGGTGTGCCCCGACTCGGAGCCGTAGTCCGACGACGCGGCCCCCTGCCCGGTGACGACCCGGCGCGTGGTGTGCTCCTCGACCTCGCCGGCCGAGCCCTGCGCCGCCGAGCCCTGTACCGGCGCGGCCTGCTGGCCGTTGCCCACCGGCCGGATGCGCGCGGTCGGGTGCGCACCCGACGCCGGCTGCGCGGACGAGGCCGGCTGCGCGGCCACCGGCGTGGCGCCCGAGCGGACCGGGGGCATCGTCGCGGTCGCGTCGACCGGGGCGGCCGCCGCCGGCATGTCCTCGACCGTGCGCATCGAGCCGAGCGATACCTCGCCCGAGACCGGCTGCACCGGCTGCACGGGGACCACGCCGCGCTGGGCGGCGGTGGCGCCCGCGACGGTCCGCACGGCACCCGTGGAGGTGACCCGGCGCGGCTCGGCGGGACGCCGGAGCTCCGGTGCGCTGCGCACCGGCTCCTCCGGCAGGGTGACCGGCGGGGCCTTGTCGCCCTTGGGACGCGGCGGGGACCACACGTAGGCCTGGGTGCGGTCGACGTCGGCCTCGCCGCCGATCCCGGCGGTCTGGAAATGCTCGCGCACCGCCTTGGGCACCATCAGCGCGCTCGCCGCGACGATGGGCAGGGCGAGCGCCATGAGCAGGTCGCCGAGGTTGACGCCCAGGCTCGCGCCCGACGTCGCGATGACGACCACGAGGCCCAGCACGCCCGCCACGCACGCGGCGCCGACGGCGGGCACGTGGCCCGTGTTGGGGTCGCGCTTCAGGGAGCGGCGCGCGAACCAGGCGATACCGGCGACGACGACGCCGAGCACGAGGCGCAGCACCAGCGTGACGCCGGCGCCCGACCCGATGAAGCCCGGGTCGATGAGCTGCACCAGCGCGGCCAGCGCGCTGCACACCGCGAGCAGGACGATGACGTCGAACGCCCGGACGGCCACCCGCACCCAGACGCCCGCGGCGTGCTCGGTGCTCTCCTCGGCGTCGGCCGCCGCGGGGTCGCGGCGCACGGCGGGCGAGCCCGCCACGGCGGCGGCGAGCGGGAGCAGCACCAGGCCGAACCGGCTCGGGTCGGTGACGCCGGGCTGCATGGACTCCATGCCGGTCAGCGCGCCGCCGGAGGTGAAGACGAACAGGAGCGCGAGCACGATGCCGACGGCGACGAGCACCAGCCGGGACGGCCGGTCGTGCCGCACGGTGCCACCCACGAGGAGCCACACCAGGCCGAGCGAGAGCGCGAGCCACACGGGCGCCAGGAGCCGGTCGCCCAGGGTCGCGCCGTCGGCGAGCTCGGCGAGCAGCGTGGAGATGACCGCGCCGAGGGCGATGAGCGCGCCCACGCCGGCGAGGCCGAAGCGCCAGGCGCGCACCACGGCGCCGTCCTCCTCGACGGGCCCGAGCTCGCTGTCGCGCGGCGTCGCGGCCAGCGCCGCGCCGGCGAGCGCGAGGCCCAGGCCGGTGCCGACGCCCGCGCCGCTGCGCAGGTCGAGCACGAGGTGGACCAGCCCGATCACGGCGAGCGGCAGCCCGGCGATCAGGCGGGCGCGGCGCGTCGAGTGCACGGTCCACGTGGGGGGCAGCACACCGAAGCGCGCGAGGTAGGGCAGCGTCAGCGAGGCGAGCGACAGCGCGACCGCCAGCACGACCTCGACCCGGTCCGCCGAGCGGTCGGTGAGGTTCCACGGGAGGGCGAGCGACACCAGCAGGGCGAGCGCGGCGATGGCGTCCCGCACGTAGTCGGCGGCCGCGATGTTCGCGAACGGCCGGACCTCGCCGGAGTCCTCGGCGGCGGTGCCGTTCCCGGTCTCCGGTGCGACCGTGGCGACGTGCTCGTGGCCGAGGCTCTCCGTCGGCGCGCCGTTGGCGTCGTCCGCGACGTCGGCCGAAGTTCTCTCGTCACGCTCCGAAGCGTGCTGGTCCATCATCCGTTCACTCCTCGATAACGCCGCTGGTCGAGACTGGGGAAGTGTGGCTGGCGGCGCTGGGGCCCACCACGTTTCTACCCGCTGGGTACCGGCTCTGTCAGGCCGTGGCACGGCGAGTCCGGTCACACCTGTATTTCTGCGCACGTCCATCACATCTGGTGTGCGTGGGACATCCGCCGTCGGCGACAGCCGGCGGCACACCGAGGTCACAGGAGAACGCAGTGGACCCAGCAGCCGCACCGGCACCCCGCACCTGCGACGTCTGGCTCGTTCCGGTCCGACGCCGCGAGGCCTGGACGCGCCTGCTGACCGTACCGGATCAGGAGCAGCTCGTGGGCCTGGACGCACTGGCCACCGACGTCCACCTGACGTCGCGCGCGGCGCAGCGGCTGATCCTGTCCCGCTATCTCGGCGTCGCTCCGGAGGACGTCGTGGTGGAGCGCGGGTGCGACCGCTGCGGCGACCCGCAGCACGGCCGGCCGCACGTCGCGGGCGCGGCCCTCGACTACTCGGTGTCGCACACGCGCGCCTGGGTGCTGGTCGGCGTCGTGGGCGACGGCCGCGTGGGCGTGAACCTCGACGCCCGGCCCGCGGACCGGGACCTGGACGACCTCGCGGCGGCCGCGCTCACCCGGGCCGAGCACCATGCCTGGCGCCGCCTCCCCGCTCGTGACCGCGCGGACGCGCTGCTCGCGTCGTGGACGCGCAAGGAGGCGACGACGAAGCTCACGGGGCACGGCCTGGCGATCCCCCTGCGGGACCTCGACGTGACGGGGCCGCGGCCGAGCCTGGTGACGGCCGACCCGTCGGTCCGGCTCCCCCACCCCCGGCCGTACCTGACGCACGTGCCCGCGCCGGCGGGGTACAGCGCGGCGCTGGCGACGACCACGCACGTGGACCAGGTGCGGCACCTGCGCCTCCCGGACGAGATCCCCGACGCCGCCCCGCCCCGCCGTCTGGCCGGGGCTGCGGCCGCGCCGGCCCGCTGCTGAGGCCGGTTCACCAGGCGGACGGCGACCACGACCCGGGCCCATACGGTCGCCTCCGGCCTGCTGAACCCGGGTCAGATACCCAGCTGGTAGGCGCCCCAGTAGGCGAGAGTGACCAGGAGTGCCGTGGCGCCCAGCACGGTGACCCAGAAGCCCGTCGAGACCACGGCGACGGCGACGCGCCGGGGACGGTGCGGCTCCGGCCGGGCGGTGTCCGGGGGTTCCGGGCGGACGGCGTCCGACGGCACCGGGTCGGCACGCACCGCGCCCGCGGGGCCCCGGTCGGCCACCGACATCCTGCGGTCACGCACGCGGTTCAGCAGCAGCGCCGCGGCGACGACGGCGACCAGGCCCAGCAGCCGCACCGCGATCCAGCCGCCCTGCACCACCAGGGCGTTCTTCTCGTAGTCCAGGGCCAGCCGGGCGACCGCCCCGAGGTACGCGGCCAGGCCGAGCATCGTCGCCACCGAGCCGACGGCCAGCCCGGTCAGGGGTGCGCGCAGGCCCCGGGCGAGACGCGCGCCCGGGCGGCCGGACCGCCGTCGGGTCACGCCGCTCGCGACGGCCACGCCGCCCAGCAACAGCGAACCCACGACCAGCAGGGCGCCGGCGGTGACGACCACCCTGACCAGCCAGTCGCCGTCGCCGTACCAGTGCGGCTGCGGCACGGGCGCCGCGAGGTAGAGCTGCGCGGGCTGCGCCCCGGCGACCTGCGGCGGGGCGGACGCCGTGGCCGGGAGCCCCAGCACCCAGTCGGCGACGTCGCGCGCGAAGTCGGGGTGCAGCACCAGCCCGCCGGGCGTCTCCACGTTGATGCCGTGGTTGGCGCGCTCGTAGAACCGCACCGTCACGTCGTCGGCGTCGGCCAGCAGCTCGCGCGTGCCCTGCTCCAGCGGCATCGAGGCGTCGTTGGTGCCGAAGACCGCGAGGATCGGGTCGTCCTGCTCCCGGAGCCAGGGGCGGACGTCGAAGTCCGCGTACTCGAACCCGCCGCCCGGCAGCTTCATCCCCACCGCGCGCGGGATGGCGCGGAACACCCCGCCGGGCACGTCCGTGTTGCGCAGGTAGTTGTCGACGGCGTACGCGGCCTGCTGCCGCGGCGGCACGACCGGGGCCGACACCAGGATCTGGAACGCGAGCCGCGGGTCGTCCACCATCATCACCGGCGACACCCACGCGCCCTCCGACTCGGCGTACAGGCCCACGTCGTCCGGGTCCACGCCCGGGACCTCCCGCAGGTACCGCACCGACCAGGCGTAGTCGCGCGCCATCTGCTCGTAGTCGCGGTGCCGCGTCGAGTAGTTGTCGAGCCGCTTGTCGGGCACCAGCGTGGTGATCCCCGCGCTCGCGAGTGCGGTCGCGGCCAGCGTGAACGCGTCGGAGGCCTTGCCCGTGCCCGCGCCGTGCACGAACACGATCCCGGGCCGGTCGGCATCAGCGCCGGCCTCCACCGGCTCGCGCAGCAGCCCGCCCACCTCCCGGCCGTCGGCCAGCGGGATGGTCACCGCGGTCTCGCGCACCTCGAAGTCACCGGGCTCCCCCGCATCGGGGTCGGCACCCCCGATCGCCGTCGAGGCGGTGGCCAGGTGCAGGTGCTCGGTCACCGGTTCCGGCTCCCAGGCGGGGCCCGCGACGGCACCCGTGACGGCCAGCGCGACCAGGATCGCGGCGGAGGTGGCAACGGTCCGGAAGAACACCTTCGGATGCTACGCCCGACGCCCCGTTCGCTCGATCGGGACGCGACGGCGCGTCACCCGGGCAGCCGACGGCGCGTCACTCCGGCGGCCGGGACGCCAGCATCTCCGCGGTGTCCCAGGTCAGCTCCCCCGACCGCAGGTCGGCGACCACGCCGCGCACCCAGTCCAGCTCCGCGCGCGTGGTGACCAGGAGGTGCTCGTGCTCCAACAGGAGCACGCGGGGCAGCCCCCACTCCTGCGCGTCGGCGGCCTCCCGCTCCGCCTCCGCCAGCGCGGTCTCCAGCGCCGCGGCGCGCTCGGCGAGCCGGTCCCGCACCAGGTCAGGACCGGTGATCGCCACCACGGCCAGCACCGCCCGGAACTCGGGGAACTCGCGCGCGGGCGTCGCGAGCGCCGCGTCCATCCAGCGGCGCAGGGCGGCGGAACCGTCGGGGGTCAGGGCGTAGACGATCCGGGCGGGCCCGGCCTCGGCCGCCAGCTTCTCGTGCACCTCGATGAGGCCGTCGCGGAGCAGGCGCTCGATCGACTGGTAGACGCTGTTGCTGCGCGCCACGTTGACCACGTCGTCCTTGCGCCGCGTCTTGATCAGCCGCTGCATGCGGTAGGCGTGCATCGGCTCCTCGGCGAGCAGCGCGAGCAGCACCATCGCGAGCGGGGAGCGCGGCCGGGAGTCCTGGGTCACGGCGCCCAGCCTAGGCGGACGTACGCCGTCGAGTTCTCGTCGCAACACCTTGCCATCTTATGGTTAGCCACTTTATGGTGAGCAAATGAGAGCGATCATCATCGGAGCGGGTATCACCGGGCCCGTGACCGCCATGGCCCTGCAGAAGGCGGGCATCGACGCGGAGGTCCACGAGGCCTACGACCGCACCGCGGACGGCGTCGGCGCCTACCTCACCCTGGCACCCAACGGGCTGGCCGCCCTGCGGGTGCTGGACATCGACCACCGCGGCCTCGGTGGTTTCGACACGCCCGCGCTCGAGCTGCGCGCGTCGAACGGGCGGCTCCTGGCCCACCTCGGGATGGGGCGGGACGACGACGCGGGCACGGTCAGCCAGACCGTCCGGCGGTCCGACCTCTACGTCCGGCTGCGCGACGAGGCCGTGCGCCGCGGCATCCCGGTCGAGTACGGCAGGCGCCTCGTCGACGCCACCGCGGCGGGGTCAGGCGGCGTCGTCGCCTCGTTCGCCGACGGCACCACTGTCGAGGGCGACCTGCTGATCGGGGCCGACGGCCTGCACTCGCGCACCCGGGCGATCCTCGACCCGGCCTGCCCGCCGCCCCGCTACACCGGGCTGCTGAACACGGGCGGCTACGCCGCGGGCGTCTCGGTGGACGGGCCCGTGGGCGTGTTCACGATGATCTTCGGACGGCGGGCCTTCTTCGCCTACGCGAACCGCGGCCCGGGCGACGTCTGGTGGTTCGCGAACGTGCCCCGCGCCCGCGCGGCGAGCGACGCCGAGCTCGCCGCCTGGACCCCGGAGCGGTGGCGCGCGGAGCTGGTGCGCCTCGTCGCCGACGACGCCGGCCCCGCGCTGCGGATCATCGCCGCCACGCCGGAGATCATCGCGCCCTGGAACACACTCGACCTGCCGAGCGTGCCCGTGTGGCACCGCGGGCCCATCGGGCTCGTGGGCGACGCGGCGCACGGCATCTCGCCGACGTCCGGGCAGGGCGCCTCGCTCGCGATCGAGGACGGCGTGCTGCTGGCCCGGTTCCTGCGCGACCACCGCGACCCGGCCGGCGCGTTCGCGGCCTTCGAGACGGCGCGCCGGACCCGGGTCGAGCGGCTGATCGCCCAGGCGAAGCGCACCTCGAACCAGAAGATCCCGGGCACGCTGACCCGGGTGCTGCGCGACCGCGTGATTCTGCCGCTGGTGAGCCGCGCCGCGGCCCGCACCACCAACGACTGGGTCACGGGCTACCGCATCGACTGGGACGCCCCGGCCGACCGCCTGCCGGCCTGACCCCCGCCGTCAGCCCCTCGTCGCCCGACCGCCTTCCGACCACCGCCTTCCGACAACAACCGACCGACGCCGATAGTCGGATCATCTTCGAGGCCTGATTTTCTTGGCTTTCAGCTCTCTGAAAGCCAAGAAACTCAGGCCTCGAAGGGGTCAGGCGGGGGTGCCGTGGCGGCCGGCGCCCGCGGCGAAGCGGGCCGCGCCCTCGTAGGCCGCCGCGGCCAGGGAACGCTCGCCGTGCTCCCACTCGCGGGCCAGGGCCTCGGTCTCGGAGAGGCCCCACTGGTCCAGCACCGAGGCGCGGTCCTCGCGGAGGCAGACCTGCGGGAACGCCGCGAGCGACACCGCCAGCCCCACGGCCGCCGACACCGCCTGCCCCGCGGGCACCACCCGGTTGGCCAGGCCGATGCGCAGGGCCTCGTCGGCCTCGACGGACCGGCCGGTGAGGATCATGTCCATCGCGTGCGACTGCCCGATCAGGCGGGGCAGCCGCACCGTGCCCCCGTCGATCAGGGGGACGCCCCAGCGGCGGCAGTAGACGCCGAAGACCGCCGTCTCGTCGGCGACCCGCAGGTCCGCCCACGCCGCCAGCTCCAGCCCGCCCGCGACGGCGTGCCCGGACACGGCGGCGATCACCGGCTTGCTCAGCCGCAGCCGCGTGGGGCCCATGGGTCCGTCGCCGTCGGGCGCGGCCCGGTTGCCGTCCGGGGTGCCGAGCGCCTTGAGGTCGGCGCCGGAGCAGAACGTGCCGCCCGTGCCGTACAGCACGGCGGCGGTGGCGGCGTCGTCGGCGTCGAAGGCGCGGAACGCGGCGGCGAGCGCCGCAGCGGTGGGGCCGTCGACGGCGTTGCGCCGCTCGGGGCGGTCGATGCCGATCAGGGTGACGCTGCCCTCGCGGGTGACCAGGACGCTCACCGGCTGCCCTCCCACAGCGGTTCGCGCAGCGCGCGGCGCAGCACCTTGCCCACGGGTGAGAGCGGCACCGAGTCGACCGCGTGCACGGACTTGGGCACCTTGTAGCCGGCGAGCTTGTCACGCACCGCGGCCTGGAGCGCGGCCTCGTCGACGGCGGCGCCCGGCGCGGGCACGACGAACGCGGTGACGGCCTCGACCCAGGTGTCGTCAGGGGCGCCCACCACGACGGCCTGGGCCACCGACGGCTGGGCGAGCAGCACGTCCTCGACCTCGCGCGGGTAGACGTTGTAGCCGCCGGTGATGATCATGTCGCCGCGGCGGTCCACGAGGTAGAGGTAGCCGCGCTCGTCCACGCGCGCCATGTCGCGGGTGCGCAGCCAGCCGTCGCCGGCGAGCATCTCGGCGTTCAGCTCGGGGGCGGCGTGGTAGCCGGCCATCGTGAACGGCGCGCGCACCCGGATCTCACCGATCTCGCCGGGGGCCACCGGGGTGCCGGCGTCGTCGGTGACGAGGATCTGGGCGTCGAGCGCGGGCTGGCCGCAGGAGCCCAGCAGGGACGGGTCGGTGTGGTCGGCGGCGTCGAGCACCGTGAGGCACAGCGGCGCCTCGGTCTGGCCGTAGTACTGCGCGAACCGGGGCCCCCACACGTCCATGGCCTGCTCGATCACCGGGCGGGGCATGGGGCTGGCCCCGTAGATGGCGGTGCGCAGGGAGGACATGTCGGCACCCTCGGCGACGCCGGACGAGAGCAGCATCCCGATCATCGTCGGCACCAGGTTGATCTCCGTGGCGCGGTAGCGGGCGATCGCGTCGACGTAGCCCTGGGGCTCGAACCCGGACAGCACCACGGACTCCCCGCCGCGCAGCCAGTAGGGCAGCACGAACGTGCCGCTGGCGTGGATGAGGCTGGCCGCGTGCAGCATCACCGAGTCGCGCGCGGGGCTGACCAGGTTGGTCAGGATGTTCGCGACGATGGCGGCGTAGCTGGCTTGGGTGTGCTCGACCGCCTTGAGCGTGCCCGTGGTGCCCGACGTGTACAGCAGCAGGATCGGGTCCTGCGGGTTCGCGGGCAGGTTCGGGTCGGCGGTCGAGACGTCCCGCATCGCCGTGAGCAGGTCCGGGCCGCCGACGGCGCCGGGCGCGCCCAGGCCCAGCGTCGTCAGGCCGTGCGCCTCGGCGAGCTCGCCCGCCCGCTCGGCCAGCGCGGCGTCGTGCACCAGGAGGCGCACCTCCGTCTCCTGGAGCATGCGGCCCTGCTCCGTGGCGGACAGCCGGGCGTTGAGCGGCACCCGGGTGACGCCCGCCTTGAGGCAGGCGAAGTCCATGGCGATGGACCACAGCCCGTTGGCCATCAGCAGCGCCACCCGCGCCCCCGGCTCGGCGCCGTGCGCGTGCAGCACCCGCGCCATGGCGTTCGCCGCGTCGTCCACCTGCGCATACGTCAATGACTCGGTACCGAAGCGGACGGCGGTACGCGGCCCGAACCGGGCGGCGCCGCGACGGACCAGGTCAACGGTGAGCATGCTCTTCCTCCACGACAGGTGTCCGGTAAGTACGTTTCGTGACCGTACTACCGGGTCTGCGCGAGGCGGAAGGGCGCGTCGACCACGTCACACCTCAGGCGTCACGTTTCAGCGCACCACGTAGATCTCGGTACCCGACGACCGCGCCCGCGCGTACCGGACGGGCAGCGCCTGCGGGTGCCGCACCCAGGGCGACGGGACCCAGGCGAGGTCGTGGTCCTCGACCGCGAGCTCCAGGTCGAGCTCGGTGAGCAGCCGGTTGATCGCGACGCGCGCGATGATGCGCGCCTGCCGCGACGCCGGGCACCGGTGCGGCCCCACGCCCCACGCGAGGTGCGCCCGGTTGCCCACCTCGTCCCACATGTTCCCGGTGTGCACCAGCGGGTCCTGGTTGGCGGCGGCGACGGCCATGATCAGGGCGTCGCCCTTGCGGATCAGCTTGCCGTCCAGCTCCAGGTCGCCCATCGAGTACCGGGGCAGCGGCGGGTTCGCCGCGGGCGCCTCGCGCCAGAGCACCTCGTCCAGCGCGTCGTCCAGGGCGATCCGGCCGCCGGTCCAGCGCGCCGCGAACCGCTGGTCCGTGAGCAGCAGCCGCAGGGTCAGCGCGATCCACGCCGTGAGGAACTCGCTGGCGGCGATGAGCGGCACCGACATCGAGTCCGCGATCTCGCGGTCGTCGTGGAAGCTCGGGTGCCGCACGAACGACGACGTCAGGTCCGACTCCGCCGTGGCCTTCCGGGCCTGGACGTGCGCCATCAGGTTGCGGCCCATCCGGTCGCGCGCCTGGGCAGCCTCACCCGTGTGGTCCATGATGTGCGCCGAGTCGACCATCATCTGGTTCGCCGTGTCGTGGTCGAAGCCGAACAGCGCCGTCACCGCCAGGAAGCCCACCTTCTTGGCCCAGTCCTGGACCAGGTCGGCCTCGCCGCCGGCGCCGAGCTCCTCGACCAGCCGCATGCTGACCTCCTCGACCTGCGCCACCACCAGCTTCTCCGGCAGCGCCTCCAGCCCGTCGTCCAGGGGCTGGCGCAGGCGGCGGCGCAGCTCGCCGTCGTGGTGGTAGGAGGAGTTGCGCGGCTCCCGGGGCGAGATGCCGAGCAGCGCGGAGCGCTCCGACAGCAGCCCGTCGTAGTGCCAGCGCCAGTTGCGCGGGTCCCGGGAGAACTGCGACTCGTTCCGGGTGATCTCGCAGATCTCCGCGTGCCCCATCACCAGCCACGCCGGCACGCCCGGCTCCATGTCCACGGGGGCCACCACACCCCATCTGGCGCGCAGGACGTCGTAGATCTCCTGCGAGTCCGCGCCTCCGGTGGTTGCCGACAGGGGGGTGAGCCCGGTCAGGCTCGTGAGCTCGACGGGGGACGTTCGAGCGACCACTCTCTCCATCCCGCAATCACAGCACAGTGTCCGTATTGCCCGTAATCCTGGCTGCGATATTCGAGACCCAGTTGCACCGGGATGCACTGCGGCGCACCCCGTGGGGACCGGGCCGTGCGCGGCCGCGCCGCGCCCGGCAGCCCGTCAGAAGCCCAGGCGGCGCAGCTGCTTGGGGTCCCGCTGCCAGTCCTTGGCGACCTTGACGTGCAGGTCCAGGTACACGCGCTGGCCCAGCAGCTTCTCGATGCCCTGCCGGGCCTCGGTGCCGACCGACCGCAGCCGGGACCCGCCGCGCCCGATGATGATCGCCTTCTGCGAGTCGCGCTCCACGAACAGGTTGACGCGCACGTCCAGCAGCGGCGGCCGGCCCTTGGCCGGGTCGCCCGAGCCCTCGCGCTCGACGATCTCCTCGACGACCACCGCGAGGGAGTGCGGCAGCTCGTCGCGCACGCCCTCCAGGGCGGCCTCCCGCACCAGCTCGGCCACCATGACGGCCTCGGGCTCGTCGGTCAGCTCGCCGTCCGGGTACAGGTCGGGGCCCTCGGGGAGGTGGGAGACGAGGACCGCCTCGAGCTCGTCCACCTGGTAGCCGTCCTTCGCGGAGACAGGCACGATGTCGGCCCACTCGCGGTCCACGGACTTCGCGAGCTGCTCGACGGCGAGCAGGTGCTCCACCAGGTCGGGGCGCGGCACCAGGTCGGCCTTGGTCACGACGGCGACGACGGGTACGGCCCGGCGTCCCGTCATCAGCTCGGCGAGCTGCGCCGCGATGTAGCGGTCGCCCGGCCCCACCTTCTGGTCCGCGGGCAGGCAGAACGCGATGACGTCCACCTCGGACAGCGTGTCCCGCACCAGGTCGTTGAGCCGCTCCCCCAGGAGGGTGCGGGGCCGGTGCAGGCCGGGGGTGTCCACCAGCACGAGCTGGGCGTCCGGGCGGTGCACGATCCCGCGGATCGTGTGCCGGGTGGTCTGCGGCCGCGCCGACATGATCGCGACCTTCTGCCCCACCAGCGCGTTCGTCAGGGTCGACTTGCCGGCGTTGGGGCGCCCCACCAGGCAGGCGAACCCGCTCCGGTGTGCGGCGGTCTGTTGCCCTGCGGGCTGCTCGCTCAAGAGGTCACTTCCTTCTGGTCACGCTTCTGATCACGGTGGTCGTGCTGGTCGAGACCACCGTTGCTGTCCTCCGGCTCGCCCACCGGTTCCGTGCGGTGCACGAGGATCGTCGAGATCTGCTTGCGGCGGCCCTCGACCCGCTCCGCCTCCAGGTGCACGCCGCCGACCTCGACCGAGGCGCCGGCGAGCGGCACCTTGCCCAGGGCCTTGGCGAGCAGCCCGCCGGCGGTGTCCACGTCGTCGTCGTCCAGACGCAGGTCGAACAGGTCGCCGAGCTCGTCCACCGGCAGGCGGGCCGGCACGCGGAGCACGCCGCCGCCCAGGTCCTCGACCTCCTGGACGGGCACCGTGTCGTGCTCGTCGGTGAGCTCGCCGACCACCTCCTCCAGGAGGTCCTCGATGGTCACCAGGCCCGCGACGCCGCCGTACTCGTCGACCACCAGCGCGATGTGGCTGGCCGAGGCCTGCATCTCGCGCAGCAGGTCGTCGATGGGCTTGGACTCGGGCACGAACACGGCGTCGCGCGCGACGTCGGCGGCCGGGCGCCGGGACGGCCCGGGCGCGGCGCCGCCGTCACCCACGGGCCAGTGCACCGCGGCGACGACATCCTTGAGGTAGGCGACGCCGACGACGTCGTCCACCGACTCGCCGACAACGGGCACCCGCGAGAAGCCGGAACGCAGGAACAGCCGCAGCACCTTGTCGAGCGAGGTCTCGGCCGTGACGGTCACCATGTCGGTGCGGGGCACCATGACCTCGCGCGTGATGGTGCCGCCCAGCTCGATCACGGAGCGGAGCAGCTCCCGGTCGGACTCCTCGAAGGCGCTGGACTCCCCGACGCGGTCGGCGATGTCGCGCAGCTCCGCCTCGGTGGGCGGCGACGGGTCGTAGTGCGGCACCGAGATGCGGGTCAGCCACGCGACCGCGCGCGAGACGCCGGTCAGGGGGCCCACCAGCGCGAGCAGCACCGCGACGGGCCTGCGGAAGCCGAGGGCGCGCGGCGAGACGCGGACGAAGATGACGCCGACCACCACGCCCACCACGAGTGCGATGAGCATGACCGGCAGCTCGTTGGGCACGCCCTCGCCCGGGATCGCCTGCTGCACCAGCAGCGTCCCGGCGGCGATGGCCACGACCTCGGACATGACGCGCACGAGCGCGAACGAGGCGACCGTCGCCGGCGGGTCGACGACCAGCGCCTGGGCCCGCCGGATCCGCGCGGCACGCAGCGGGTCGGGCGACTGCCCCAGCTCGGCCTCCGCGAGCGCCTCCGTGAGGGACGCGCGGGTGACGCGCAGGAGCGCGGCCTCGCCGGCGGAGAGCATGCCCGCCAGCGAGAGGCCGACCAGCATGACGAGGGTCAGGAGCAGGACGATCACGCCGGTCACCGGGTAGCGAGGAAGGTCAGGAGAAGCTTGCGCTGCAGGCCGAACATCTCCTTCTCCTCCTCCGGCTCCGCATGGTCGTAGCCCAGCAGGTGCAGGATCCCGTGCGTGGTCAGGAGCAGCAGCTCCTCGGTCGTGGAGTGGCCGGCGGCCTTGGCCTGGGTGACCGCGACCTCCGGGCACAGCACGATGTCGCCGAGCGTGCCGGCCGGGGTGATGTCGCCGTCGCGCCCCGGGCGCAGCTCGTCCATGGGGAACGAGAGCACGTCCGTGGGTCCGGGCTCGTCCATCCACTGCACGTGCAGGTCGGACATGACGGTGGTGTCGACGAAGATGATCGACAGCTCCGACTGGGGGTGTACCCGCATGGCGTCGAGCACGAAGCGGCCGAGCGCGGCGAACTCCGCCTCGTCGACCTCGAACCCCGACTCGTTGTTGACCTCGATGCTCACCGGCGCTGCCTCTTGCTCCCCGGACGGTGGTCCTGCGGCTGACGGCCCGGACGGCGGTCGTCCGTGAGCACGTCCCACCGCGCGTACGCGTCGATGATGTCGCTGACCAGCCGGTGCCGCACGACGTCGGACGACGTCAGGCGGCAGAACTCGACGTCGTCGACGCCCAGCAGGATGTCTTCGACGACGCGCAGGCCCGAGGTGGTGCCGCCCGGCAGGTCGACCTGCGTGGCGTCGCCGGTGATCACCATCTTGGAGCCGAAGCCCAGGCGGGTCAGGAACATCTTCATCTGCTCGGTCGAGGTGTTCTGCGCCTCGTCGAGCACGATGAACGAGTCGTTGAGCGACCGGCCGCGCATGTAGGCCAGGGGCGCCACCTCGATGGTGCCCGCCTCGATGAGCTTGGGCACCTGCTCGGGGTCGACCATGTCGTGCAGCGCGTCGTACAACGGGCGCAGGTAGGGGTCGATCTTCTCGGACAGCGTGCCGGGCAGGAACCCGAGACGCTCACCGGCCTCGACGGCGGGGCGCGTCAGGATGATCCGGTTGACCTGCTTGGCCTGCAGCGCCTGGACGGCCTTGGCCATGGCGAGGTAGGTCTTGCCGGTGCCGGCCGGGCCGATACCGAAGGTGATGGTGTTGGTGTCGATCGCGTCCACGTACGCCTTCTGTCCCACCGTCTTGGGCCGGATGGTGCGGCCCCGGTTGGACAGGATGTTGAACGTGAGCACCTCGGCGGGGCGCGACGCCGACGCGGCGCTCAGCATGGCCACCGAGCGCTTGACGACCTCGGGGGTGAGCTGCGTGCCCGCCTCGACGACCTCGATCAGCTCGTCGAGCAGCTGCGTGACCAGGGCCACGTCGCCCGCCGGTCCGTTCACTGCGATCTCGTTGCCACGGGCGTGGACGTCGACGCCGGGGAAGCCCTCCTCGACGGCCCGCAGCACCGAGTCCCGGCTCCCGAGGAGCGCGACCGTCGGGATGTGGGCCGGGACGACGATCTTGTGCTCGATCCGGGTCTGGGACTGTGTGCTGGGCGTAGTTGTCATGAGCCGGCCCCGCGGGGCCGATCCGCTCCTTCACGCGGTAGGGATGACGACAAGGCTCATCCTATCGACCCGCCCGGGTCACGCCACGGTCTTTCCCGCTCCTGGTCGAGGCGAAGTTCAGGCGAAGCCCGGCAGCTCGCCGCCGGCGAGCAGGTGCGCGTGCACGTGGAAGACGGTCTGGCCGGCCTTGGGACCGGTGTTGAAGATCAGACGGTACTGGCCGTCGGCGAGCTCGCTCGCCACGCCGTCCGCCAGCGCGATCACGCCCGCCAGGCCCTCGGGGTCCGACGCCGCGAACGCGGGGACGTCCGGGTAGTGCTCCCTGGGGACCACGAGGACGTGCACCGGCGCCTTGGGCGCGATGTCCCGGAAGGCGATGGCGGTGTCCGACGAATCGACGAGGTCCGCGGGGATGTCCCCCGCGACGATCTTGCAGAAGAGGCAGTCCGGGCTGTCGGTACTCGTCATGTCGGCAGGCTACCGGCGGGCGGGCACACGCCGCGCCCGCAGGCGGCCGCGATGCCCCGGCCGGGGGCTCACCAGGATTTCCCATTCCGTTACATGGTTCGAAATGCCTGGGTGAAGGTGATGTGGGAGAGTTTGCGGCGTTCGATGGAGATTGGCGTACTGAGACACCCTTTTGGCGTCGTCCAACCTCGCGGGTCCCGTCGGTCGCCCTCACACCACACACAGCAGTCACCTGGAGGTTCGCGTGGGTTGGTTCATCGCCCAATCGCTCGCATTCATCATCATCGCGGCCCTGATCGGCCTCGCGATCGGCATCTGGATCGGCTGGCTCGTCTGGGGCCGCCGCGCCAAGGGCAAGCACACCGCCGAGAAGTCGGAGGCCGCCGCCCGGACGACCGCCGCCGAGTCGGGTGCGGACGCCGCGTCGGACGCCGAGACCGAGGCCACCGCGCAGGCTGCCGCGACGAAGGCCGAGGCCGTCCCCGCCCTCGCGGGCGCCGGGGCCGCCGCGACCGAGACCGCCGCCACGGACACCGTGCTGCCCGTCGCCGACGAGGCGTCGGACGCGGGTGCGGGTTCCGGTGCGGAAGCCGGCAGCACGGCCGACGACGCCGGGGCCGCCGAGCAGGACGCTGCCGCGAAGGACGAGCGGGCCGGCGAGCAGGGCGAGGGTGAGCCGGCGGACGCCGAGCAGGACGTCGAGGCCGCCGGGTCCGACGTCGTCGCCGAGGCCGAGGCCGTGGCCCGCGCGGCGGCCGAGGCGGACGCCGCCGCCAAGGCGGCCGCGCTGGCCGAGGCCGGCACCGAGGAGACGACGCCGGAGGCCGCGACCGAGGCCGTGACCCCGGACGACCTGCAGCGGATCGAGGGCATCGGGCCGAAGATCGCGGCCGCGCTGGTGGCCGCCGGCTACCCCACGTACGCGAAGATCGCGGGCGCGACCGAGGACGAGCTGCGCGAGGCCGTCGCCGGCCAGGGCATCAAGTTCGCCCCGGCCGCCAGCAGCTGGGCCGACCAGGCGCAGTACCTCGTGGACAACGACGCCTCCGGCCTGGAGGAGTACCAGGACTACCTCGTGGGCGGCCAGGAGCGGCGCGCGAAGTTCAACGAGAACGTGGACTACACGGACGTCGACGAGGTCGAGGGCGCCGAGGCCAAGGCTGCCGCCCTCGCCGTGGACGAGGCCGCCGCGGCGGCGGCGGAGCCCGAGCCCGAGCCCGAGCCCGAGCCGCAGGATCTCCAGCGCATCGAGGGCATCGGGCCCAAGATCGAGACCGCTCTGAAGACCGCCGGCTACACCACGTACGCCAAGGTCGCGGGCGCGAGCGAGGACGAGCTGCGCGAGGCGCTCACCGCGAGCGGCATCACGTTCGCCCCGGCTGCCACGAGCTGGGCCGACCAGGCGCAGTACCTGGTGGACGGCGACGAGGACGGCCTGCGGGAGTACCAGGACTACCTGATCGGCGGCCAGGACCGCGCCTCGAAGTTCAAGGAGAACGTCGACTACACCGACGTCGACGAGATCGAGGGCGCCGCGGCCAAGGCCGAGGCCCTCGCCGAGGACGAGGCGGAGGCGGCCGCGGCCCCCGCCGAGCCCGAGCCCGAGCCCGAGCCCGAGCCCGAGGCCGAGCCGCAGGATCTCCAGCGCATCGAGGGCATCGGGCCCAAGATCGAGTCCACCCTCCGGGCCGCGGGCTACGCGACGTACGCGAAGATCGCGGGCGCGACCGAGGACGAGCTGCGCGAGGCGCTCGCCACGGGCGGCATCACGTTCGCCCCGGCCGCCGTGAGCTGGGCCGAGCAGGCGCAGTACCTGGCCGACGGCGACGACGAGGGCCTGCAGGAGTTCCAGGACTACCTGATCGGCGGCCAGGACCGGCGGGCCCGGTTCAAGGAGAACGTCGACTACACCGACGTCGACGAGATCGAGGGCGCCGAGGCCAAGGCCGAGGCGATCGCCGAGGACGAGGCCAAGGCCGCGGCCGCGGACGGTGACGCCGAGCCCACCGAGTCCGGGGTGAAGGCATGAACCTGAAGGTCGTCCTGCCCCCGGTGATCATCGTGGTCCTCGGGATGGGCGCTCTGTCGGGCGTCCAGAACACGGGCTTCCGCGAGCACATCGAGTCCACGCTGACGGAGAGCGCGCAGGGGGCCCTCTCCGCAGCGGGGCTCGACGGGGTGGACGTCGAGTTCACGGGTCGCGACGCCGACGTGACCGCGCCGACCGACGCCGAGGCGGTGGCGGCTGCCGACGTCGTCGGCGGGGTCGAGGGCGTCCGCGCCTCTGCGGCCTACGGCCCGGCCGGGCTGGTCTCGGCCGGGGCCGGCGCGGCGGAGGCCGCGGCTCCGGAGGCCGAGGACGACGAGACCGCGTCGGAGGACACCGCCACGGACGTGGAGGAGGAGGCGACCGCGTCGGAGGACACCGCCACGGACGTGGAGGAGGAGGCGACCGCGTCGCCCGAGCCGACCGCGACGCCGTCGGACGGCGAGACGAAGGACGCCGCGGACGACGAGGAGAAGGACGAGCCCAAGCGCGAGCCGACCCGCGAGGAGCGGGAGAAGGCGCAGGAGGACCTCGTCGAGATCCCGAACATCACGTTCGTCACGGACAGCGCACGGCTGACCAAGGACGGCCGCAAGGTGGTGCGGGAGGCCGCCGAGGTGCTCGCGGAGCACCCGGAGGTCGAGGTCCGCGTCGAGGGGCACACCGACTCGGTGGGCACCGAGGCGCACAACCAGCGGCTCAGCGAGCGTCGTGCGGAGGCGGTGGTCGACGAGCTCGTCGAGCAGGGCGTGGACCGCGACCGGCTGACGTGGAAGGGCTTCGGCGAGTCGACCCCGCTGGTCGTCCCGCGGACGTTCGCGGACCTGGAGAAGAACCGCCGCGTGGAGTTCGACGTCACGAACTGACCCCTTCGTTGAGTGCGGGATTTTCGCCCTTTCAAAGGCTTTGAAAGGGCGAAAATCCCGCACTCAACGAAGGATCACCAGCGGCCCAGGCGGTCGCTGAGCAGGGCTATCGCTATCGGGCCCGCCGTCGATGTGCGCAGGACGTGGGGGCCCAGGCGGGCCGTGACCGCGCCCGCCTCCGTGAGCAGGGCGACCTCGGCCTCGGAGATCCCGCCCTCGGGTCCGACGACGAGGAGCAGGGCGCCGGCGTCGGGCAGCGGGACCGCCGAGAGGCCGGTCGTGGCCTCCTCGTGCAGCACCACCACCGCGCCGCCCGCGGCGACCACCTCGCGGGCGCGGGCCGCGAGCTGCTTGGTGCTCAGGGACACGTCGACGTCGGGGATGCGCGCCCGGCGGGCCTGCTTCGTGGCGGCCCGCACGGTGCTGACCCAGCGGGCCCGCGACTTCGCGGCGCGGTCCCCGCGCCAGACCACCACCGACCGTTCGGCCTGCCACGGGATGATCGCGTCCACCCCGGTCTCCGTGGCGGCCTCGATCGCCATCTCGTCGCGGTCGCCCTTGGCGAGGGCCTGGACGAGCGTCACGACGACGTCGGGCACGGGCTCGACGACGGCCTGCTCGACGCGCAGGTGCACCTCGGCGCCGTGCACGGCCTCGACGACGGTCCGCAGGCGCACGCCGGCGCCGTCGACCACGTCGATCCGCTCCCCCGGCCCGCGCCGCTGGACCACGCCGGCGTGCCGGCCCTCGGCGCCGTCGAGCACGTACAGCGCGCCTGGGCCGTACCCGGACAGCGGGTGGGTGGCGGACGCCTCGGCGAGAAAGACTGGCGCGCTCATGGGTGCGCGGTCAGCGCCCGCTGAGCTTGTCGCGCAGGCGCGAGAAGACGCCGCCCTGGACCGTCGCGAGCCGCGGCTCGGGCCGCTCCTCGCCGCGCAGCGCCGCGAGCTGCTGCATCAGCGCGGTCTGCTCCTCGTCAAGGCTCGTGGGGACCTGGACCTCGATGTGCACGTTGAGGTCGCCGCGCCCGTTGGAGTGCAGGTGCCCCACGCCGAGGCCCTTGAGCGTCATGACCTGGCCGGGCTGCGTGCCCGGGCGCAGGTCGATCTCCTGCAGGCCGTCCAGCGTGTCGAGCTCGAGCACGGTACCGAGCGCGGCCGCCGTCATCGGCACCTGGAGGGTGCAGTGCAGCTCGTCGCCGCGCCGCACGAACGTGTCGTGCGCGCGCTCCCGGATCTCCACGTACAGGTCGCCGGCAGGGCCGCCGCCGGGGCCTACCTCGCCCTGCGCGGAGAGCTTGATGCGCGTGCCGGTGTCGACGCCGGCGGGCACGTTCACCGCGACGGTGCGCCGCGAGCGCACGCGGCCCTCGCCGGAGCAGTCGGTGCAGGGCTCGGGGATCACGGTGCCGAAGCCGCCGCAGGCGGAGCACGGCTGGTTGGTCATGACCTGGCCGAGGAACGAGCGGGCGACCCGCTGCACGGAGCCGCGGCCCTGGCAGACGTCACAGGTGCGGGCGTGGGTGCCCGGCCGCGCGCCGTCGCCGCCGCAGGTGTTGCAGACCACCGCGGTGTCGACCTGGATCTCACGCTTGGCGCCGAAGACGGCCTCGGCGAGGTCGAGGTCGAGGCGCACGAGCGCGTCGTTGCCGCGCCGAGCGCGCGGGACCGGGCCGGTCGGCTGCCCGCCGCCGAAGAAGGTCTCGAAGATGTCCTGGAACCCGAACCCGGCGCCGAACCCGCCGCCCGCGCCGCCGCCGGGCGACGTCGGGTCGACGCCCATGTCGTACTGCTGGCGCTTGTCGGGGTTGGACAGCACCTCGTACGCGCGCGCGACGTCCTTGAACCGGTCCTCGCCCGCGTCGCCGGCCACGTCCGGGTGCAGCTCGCGGGCCAGCTTGCGGTATGCCTTCTTGATCTGCTCGGGCGATGCGTCGCGCGGAACACCGAGAATCTCGTAGTAGTCGGTCACAGGTCTCTCTTTGTGGGGAGGTTTGTGGAAGTTCGGGTCAGCCGGGCAGCACTCGCGACAGGTAGCGCGCGACGGCGCGGACCGCGGCGATGGTGCCCGGATAGTCCATACGGGTGGGGCCGATCGAGCTCAGGATCGCGACGGTGTCGCCGTCGGACGAGCCGTAGCCGGACGTGACGACGGAGGTCTCCGCCAGTCCCGCCAGCCGGTTCTCGTGCCCGATGCTCACCGCCACCTTGGCGTCGTCGGTCATGTCGGTGAGGAGGCCGAGCAGGACGACCTGCTCCTCGAGCGCCTCCAGGACGGGCCGCAGGCCCTGCTCGAAGCGCATGCCGGACCGCGCCAGGTTGGCCTGGCCGGTCAGCACGATCCGCTCCTCGCTCTCCTCGGCGAGCGCCGCGGTGACCACCTCGGCCACGGCCGTCGCCAGCGGGCGGTGCTCGGCCGGCATCGCCTCGGCGACCCCGGCGAACGCGTCACCGATGTCGGCGAGCCGGCGACCGGCGGTCGCCGCGTTCAGGCGGGCGCGCAGCTCGCCGAGCGTGCCGTCGTCCAGGTCGACCGGCACGTCGAGGAAGCGCTGCTCCACCCGGCCCGTGTCCGTGATGACGACGACGAGGAGCCGCCCCTCGGCCGTCGGCACGAGCTCCAGGTGCCGCAGCCCGGACCGGCGCAGCGACGGGTACTGCACCACGGCGACCTGGCCGGTGAGCTGGGCGATGAGCCGCCCGGCGCGGGCCACGACGTCGTCCAGGTCGACCGCCTCGGAGAGGAACGTCTCGATGGCCCGCTTCTGCGGGACGGACAGGGGCCGCACCTCGGCGAGCTGGTCCACGAAGAGGCGGTAGCCCTTGTCGGTGGGGATGCGCCCCGCCGAGGTGTGCGGCTGGGCGATGAGCCCGGCCTCCTCCAGGGCGGCCATGTCGTTGCGGACCGTGGCCGGGGAGACGCCGAGCTGGTGGCGCTCCGTGAGGATGCGCGAACCGACGGGCTCCCGTGTGCGGACATAGTCCTCCACGATGGCCCGCAGGACATCGAGTCTGCGTTCCTCGCTCACCGCGCTCACCTCCGTCCCCAGGTAGAACGTCCGGGACGTGCGCCCGGGTTCCGGCCCGCTCACCGACACTGCCTTCCAGCACTCTCACCAACCGAGTGCCAATCCTACGCGGCGCGCGCCACCCGCCGGGTCCCCGACCCGCCGCGCTCCGCGCGCACCCGGGCCGGCCGCGCCGTCCCACCCCGTCGAACACGCGGCTGACCTGCAGGTCTTACCGTTCGCCGAGGGCTGAGCACCGAGCATAGGGCGATGCCTTAGGCGCGCCCACCCCGCACCGCGAACCCATCGCGAAAGATGCGGCGACCGCCCGATCCGCGCGACGTACCTCACAGACGAACCTGGAATCACCGCCGGCGAGGGGCCGGCGGTGACACCGGGAGGAACCACCATGTTCGGTTTTTCGGACTACGCCGAGTACCGCCGCAACGAGCGGGAGCTCGACCAGCGCAACGAGCGGGCGCGGGTCGCCCGTGAGCACAAGGAGGCCGCCCGGCGGCAGGCCGCCGCGCAGCGCACCGCCGAGCGCGGTGCCCGTGCCAAGGCGGCCGACGCCGTCCGGCCGCGCGTCGCCTGATCCCGCGGGGAGGGTGACCGTGCCGGGCGGCGGGCAGGCCCATGGAAGCAGCGGGCAGGCCGACGGAAAAGGACGGAACGACCACGGACCGGCATGGGACGATGAGCCCATGCCGGTCCCCCGTGCCCGCCTGGTGGGCCGAGCCCCTGAGCTCGGCGCGCTCGAGGCCGCTCTCGCCGACGTTCGCTCGGGCGGTAGCCGCACGGTCGTCGTCGCGGGCGAGGCCGGCATCGGCAAGACCCGGCTGCTCGACGAGCTCACCTCCCGGGCCGACGGCGCCCACGTGATCGTCGGCCAGTGTGCCGACTCCGGCTCGGGCCCGGTCCCCTACGCGGCGCTGGCGGGCCTCCTGCACGGGATCGTCCAGGCGGTGGGCACCGAGACGGCCGTCGCCGCCGCCGGACCCGCGGCGGGCGCGCTCGCCGCGGTGACCCCTCAGCTCTTCGCGCCCGCGTCCGACGCCGGGGCCGACCGCATCCCCGAGGTCCTCACCGACCTCCTCACCGCGCTCGCCGCGGAGCGCCCGTTCGTCGTGGTGCTGGAGGACCTGCACTGGTCCGACGACATCACGCGCGCCGTCGCCGTGCGCCTCGCCCGCACCGCGCCGTCCGGCCTCCTGCTGCTGCTCAGCTACCGCAGCGACGACGTCGGCCGGGCGCACCCGCTGCGGACCGTCATGGCGGAGCTCGACCGCGCCCGGCTCGCCACGCGGCTCGACCTGTCCCGGCTCGGCGCCGACGAGGTCCGCGAGATGGCGCGGGACCTGCTCGCCGAGCCCGCCCGCCCGGGCACCGGGCTCGACGGCGCTCCCGGGAACCTGACCGACCTGAACGACCTGGTCGACCTGGCGGACCTGACCGACCTGGCCGACCGCAGCGAGGGCGTCCCCTTCTACGTGGAGGAACTGGTCGGCTTTCTCGGCACCGACCTGCCCGACTCGCTGCGCGACATCCTCCTGCTGCGCTACTGGAACCTGAGCCGCCAGGCCCAGGCGCTGTGCCGGGTCGTCGCGGCCAACCCCCGGGTGCGCTACGACGTGCTGGACGCGGTGCTGGCCGACGCCGCGGCGGACGGGCCCGGCCACGAGGAGACCGCTCGCGAGGCGGTCGACGCGCGGGTGCTGGTGGTCACCGACGTCGGCTACACGTTCCGGCACGCCCTGGTCCAGGAGGCCGTGTACGCCGAGCTGCTGCCGGGCGAGCGACGTCGGCTGCACGCCGCGTACGCGCGTGTGCTGGAGCGCGCCTACCCGCCGGGCGCCCGGTCGGTGGCCAAGCTGTCCCGGATCGCCGACCACTGGTGGCGCGCGGGAGTGCTCGACCAGGCGCTGGCGGCCGCCGTCGCCGGGCACAACGCCGCGGCGGCCGACGCCGCGTCCGCCGCCTCGGTGGCACTGGGCGAGCGGGCGCTGGAGCTCTGGGAGCAGGTGCCCGACGCCGAGGCCGTGGCCGGCCTGCCGCACCACGAGCTGCTGCGCACCGTCGCCGAGTCGCTGCGGGGCTCCACCCGGACCGCCCGCGCCCTCGCGGTGGCGCACGAGGCGGTCGCGGAGTGGCCCGACGACGACCCGGTCGGGCTGGCCCGCGCGCTCAGCGACACCGCGCTCATCGCCGGCCAGGCGGGCTCCGACGAGGGGCCGGGCCTCATCGAGCGGGCCCTCGCGCTCGTCGAACCGGGCCGGGACGACGCCGTGCGCGGCCAGCTCCTGATCCTGCGCGCCCGCCGCGCGATGCTCGACGGCCGGTCGAAGGAGGGCATGGAGTCGGCGACCGCCGCCTACGAGGCGGCGACGGCGATCGGCAGCGACGAGATCAGGGCGGTCGCGCTGAACCTGCGCGGGGTGAGCCGCATGCAGCTCGGTGACATGGACGGGTTCGCGGAGATCGAGCGCGGGCGCGCGGTCGCGGGCGACGCCTGGCAGGGCCTGAGCCGATACTACATCAACGGCTCGGACGCGCTGCTCACCGTGGGCGACGCGGCCGGCGCCGCGAAGATCGCGGAGGAGGGGGTCTCCGCGGCCCGCCGGTACGGGGCCTCCGAGGGTTCCCGCGTCATGATCGAGGGCAACATCGTCGAGGCACAGATCGACCTGGGCGACTGGGCCGAGGCCGCCGCCTGGTACGAGCGGACGGTCCCCCTGGTGCACGACAGCGTCTATGCCGTGTACCTGGGCGAGCGCCGCACCTGGCTCGCGATGTGGCGCGGGTTCGTGGAGCAGGCGCAGGCCGAGGCGCGGCGCAGGGCCGCCACCTGGGACCGGTTCGGCCGCCTGGAGGCGCAGATCCGGTCGCGGGTCGCGACCACCCGGGCGGAGCTGGCCCTGCTGCGCGACGAGCCGGACGAGGCCCTGGAGCGGGTGTCGGCGGTGATCGCGCCGGACGATCCGCACATCCCGGTCTATGACCTGCCGCGGCTCGCGGTGGCGGCCCGGGCGATCGCCCGGCTGCGGCAGCAGGGCCGGGACGTCGACGACGCCCCGTACCGTGCCGAGCTCGCCCGGTGCACCCACTGGCCCACGTACCCCGTGTGGTCCGCGGTGTTCGAGGCGGAGCTCGGGACCGGCCCGTGGACGGCGGCGGCAGAACTGCCCGGCCCCGCCCACCTGCGGCTCCACGCGCTGTACCGCGAGGGCGCACGGCTGCTGGAGGCCGGCGACCGGGCCGGGGCCCGCACCACGCTCGGGACGGCCGTGACGGAGGCGGAGCGGATCGGCGCGGGGCTGGTGGTGCGGCAGGCGCTGGACCTGTCGACCCGGGCGGGGCTGCTCGACGGCGGGACCGGGCTGGCGGGACCGGCCTGCGCGGCCGGCGCGCCGCCGTCGGACGCGGGGACGGACTCCCTGACCGCCCGTGAGCGGCAGGTGCTGGCCCTGGTGGCCGAGGGCCTGACCAACGGGCAGATCGCCGAGCGGCTGTTCATCTCGGCCAAGACCGCGTCGGTCCACGTCTCGGCGATCCTCAGGAAGCTGGGCGTCGCCACGCGCACCGAGGCGGCGCTGCGCGCGAGCCGCTAATCCCGCTCGCCTCGACCGCCCCACCCGTCGTTGAGTGCTGGACATTCGCCCTCGATGACACTCCGGAAGGGCGAAGATCCAGCACTCAACGGGTAGGGCGACCTAGGCTCGCGACGTGTTCGACGAACGGTATGGGTCCGATGTCCTGTCCCCCCAGTTTCCTGGCGCGCAGCGAGGGCGGCGGCCGACGTCGCAGCCCGCGCCCGCCGAGCAGGGCCTCGTGGTCGAGGAGGTCGAGACCGGCTGGGTCGGCGCGGTGGTGCGCGTCGAGAAGTCGGGCGGCATGCACGTGGTGGTCCTGGAGGACCGTCGCGGCCGGACCCGCACCTTCCCGCTCGGCCCCGGGTTCTGGGTCGAGGGCAAGCCCGTCGAGCTCACCGCACCCGTCGTGAACCGCGCCCCCGCGCAGCCCACCCGCACGGCCTCCGGGTCCGTCGCGGTGCACGGCGCCCGGGCGCGCGTCGCCCGCGGCAGCCGCATCTGGGTGGAGGGCAAGCACGACGCCGAGCTCGTGGAGAAGGTCTGGGGCGACGACCTGCGCGTCGAGGGCGTGGTGGTCGAGATGCTCGACGGCGTGGACCACCTCGCCGAGCGCCTGGCCGAGTTCGGGCCCGACGCCGGACGCCGGGTCGGCGTGCTCGTGGACCACCTGGTGCCCGGTTCCAAGGAACAGCGGCTCACCGACGAGGCGCTGCGCACCGTCCCGCCGGGGACGGTGCTGGTGCTGGGCCACCCCTACGTGGACGTGTGGCAGGCCGTGCGCGCCGAGCGCCTCGGGCTGGAGCGCTGGCCCGTGATCGACCGCGGTACCGAGTGGAAGCTGGGCATCCTGCGGTCCCTGGGCTGGCCTGCGCAGACGCAGGCGGACGTCGCCCGCGGCTGGCAGCGGATCCTGGGCACCGTGCGCGACTTCCGGGACCTCGACCCGGCCCTGCTCGGCCGCGTCGAAGAACTTATCGATTTCGTGACCATCTCGTAAGGCACAGCCTCTACGGTTGGTCATATGTCCGAAAACCCGCAGGAGCCCCAGGCTCCTCAGCAGCCCGGCCCGGCGCCCCAGCAGCCCGGCCCCGCACCTCAGCAGCCGCAGGACGCCCCGGCCTACGGGACGCCCCAGCCGCAGTCGCCCTACCAGGGTCCGCCGCAGGCCGGCCCTGCCTACAGCGGGCCCTACCAGCCGCAGCCGCTCACGCCGTCGGACGAGCGCATGTGGACGGTCTTCGCCCAGATCGGCCCGTTCCTGGTGTCGTTCATCGCGCCCCTGGTGATCTGGCTGGTGCTCCGGGAGCGCAGCCAGTTCGTCGACCAGGAGGCCAAGGAGTCGCTGAACTTCCAGATCACCATGGTCATCGCGCAGATCGCCGCGGCGATCATCACCGCGATCACGTTCGGGATCGGCGGGATCGTGTACCTCGCGTTCATCGCCGCGATCGTGTTCATGATCCTGGCGGCCGTGGCCAACGGCAAGGGCGCGCCCTACCGCTACCCGGTGAACATCCGCTTCATCAAGTAGTCGGCAACGATCCGTCGATCGCCGAGTCAGCGTGCTGACTCGGCGATCGACGGATCGGCTCAGGCGACGGCGGGCCCCGCCGTGCCCGGACCGGCCACCGCCGGGCCGCTCGCGACCGGTCCGCCGGTGATCCGGCGGAACGCGAAGGCCAGGGCCAGGAGCGACAGCGGGATGGTGATGAACAGGCCGAGCCCGCACACCAGCGCGCCCACGATGTTGATACCCAGGAGCGCGAGCTCCAGCAGGAACACCGCGCCGAAGTTCTGCCCCACCAGCCGGAACGAGCCGGTCAGGGCGTCCCACGCGTTGAGGTCGCGGTCGACCACGTTGTGGTAGGTGAACGGCGCGAAGATCGCCAGGGCGATGAGGCCCAGGCCGCACAGGAGCAGGCCGACGAAGCCCGCCACCAGCAGCAGGAGCGCCGCCAGGATGATCATCGGGTAGCTGTTCACCTTGAAGAGCGTGCCCCAGGTCGCCTTCTCGCCCGAGACCTCACGCAGGGCCGCGTTGATCCCGAGGGCGCCGAGGATCGAGTTGATCAGCGAGCCGAGCAGCCCGAGCAGCGAGCCGCCGAACGACACCCCGGTCGCCGTGGACGAGCTGATGTCGCCGCGCATCGCGGCCTCGTTGATCTCCTGGTAGTCACCGAACGAACTGGCGTTGAAGATGGCGCCCACGGCGAACGAGAGCAGGATGAAGAGCACCCAGAAGAGCCAGTTCCCCGTGAAGCGGCGCCACCCGAAGCTCAGTGCCTCGCCGACGGCGAACGGCGTGGACGACTGCGTGCCGTAGGGCACGCCCGGACCCCCGTAGGCGGGCGGCTGACCCGCTCCGCCATAGGGCGGAGGCTGGGTGGCGCCGCCGTAGGGCGACTGCTGACCGGCGCCGTACGGCGGCGGCTGCGCGGGCCCGCCCGGCTGCGTCGGCCCGCCGGCCGGGTTCTGCGGCGGTGTCGGACCGCCGGCCCCCGGCTCGTACGGGTTCTGCGGAGTGTTCTCGCTCATGTGATCCCCTTTTCACTGATCAGTGATCCGAGGCCACCTTCACCTTTTCTCCGCAAGTCCGCATGTGCAACTGCCGAGTTGTTACCCGCGGGTCAGGGCCGGACCGGCTCCCCGGTCCACCGCTGGACGAGGTAGGCACCCAGCAGGAGCATCGCCGGCGCGACCACCACCAGGCCGATCCCGCACGTGAAGATCGACGTGACGGCCAGCCCGGCGAAGATGCCGAAGAACGCGAACGCCGCGCCGAGGTGGGACAGGACCAGCCCGACGCCCCCGCCGAGCGCACGGCCGAAGCCCACGCGCTTGAGCAGCAGGAAGGGCACCGGGAGCAGGAGCAGCGTGCAGACCAGCTGGATCAGGCCACCCACCACCGGGACGGCGGTGCCGACGAACCCGATCACTCCCGCGAGCAGCGCGTACCCGACCAGCCCGCCGAAGCCGCGCAGCAGGAAGAAGTCCCGGAACCGGACCTTGCGGGTGCGGGTGGCGGCGAGCGCGCCCGCGTACAGGAGCGCCTGCAGCAGGAAGCTGACGGCGGTGCCCGCCGCGCCCAGCGCCCTGGCCTCGAACGACTGCCCCGCGGCCAACGCGGCGTCCAGTGCCGCCGGGTCGGTGGAGCTCGACAGGGCGTCCATGCTGGACGGGCTGAACAGGAGGACCACCGCGATCTGCGCGACGCCGAGCGCGAGGCTCATCAGCACCCAGGTGCCCCAGCTCGTGCCGAACGCGCCCCAGGCCCAACGCCACGCGCCACCGATCGTCGCGGGCGCGTCGTCGGGCTGCGGCTCCGGCTCCTGGACCGGCGAGTACGCCGGAAGCTGCGGGGGCGGCGTCTGGTACTGCTGCTGGTAGCCGCCGTGCGGGTACTGCGGGGGCTGGTAGTCCGGCCGGCCGTAGGGGTTGGCGGGGCGGCCGTACGGGTCGCGCGGGCCGTACGGGTCGGGCTGCTGCGGGGCCTGGCCGCCCTGCGACCGGGGGTCCGGGTGCTGTCCGGAGGAGGGATCCTGCGGGTTCCAGCCACCGTAGGTGTTGCTCATGCGCGTGCCCCTTGTCAGGCGGGACCGAGCCGCCTCGTAACGGTATGAACAGCACAAGATATCGACGATTTCGCCTACCACGCAAACAAACGAAAAGCACCTTTTGCGTGACGAAAAGGGGGCGCGAATCAGGCGGTCAGGTCGCGCACGACGGCGTCGGCCAGCAGGCGCCCGCGGCGCGTCAGGACGGCGCGCGCGGTCCCCGCGCCGGAGGTACCGGCACCCGGCGTGCCGGTGCCGGGCGTCGCCGTACCAGGCGTCCCGGTGCCAGGCGTCCCGGTGCCAGGCGTGCCGACCCCGAGGGCGGCGCGGCCGTCCAGCAGGCCGCGGGCCACGAGGCCCGCCACCGCGGTACGGCCCTGCGCCGAGAGCACGCCGAGGTCGAGCCCCTCGCGCAGCCGTACACCGAGCATGACACGCTCAAGGTGCGCCTCCTCCCGCGTGAGCAGCTCCCGCCCGGCGCCCGGGCTGTGCCCGGCCTCCAGCCGCGTCGCGTAGGCGCGGGGGTGCTTCACGTTCCACCAGCGGACGCCGGCGGGCGTCTCGGCGGCGGGCGTCTCGTCGGGGCCCGGGGCCGGGACGGGCGCCCCACCCGCCGTCGGTGCCGACACGTAGCTGTGCGCGCCCGGACCCACGCCCCACCAGTCGTCGCCGCGCCAGTAGCCCACGTTGTGCCGGCACTCGCGGCCCGGGCGCGACCAGTTGGACACCTCGTACCAGCGCAGGCCGGCCGCGGTGAGCAGGTCGTCGGCCAGCTCGTACTTGGCGGCCTGGTCGTCCTCGTCGGGCAGGGTCACCTCGCCGCGGCGCACCTGCGCCGCCATCTTGGTGCCCGGCTCGACCACCAGCGCGTAGGCGGACACGTGGTCGACGCCGGTGGCCAGCGCCGCCTCGACGCTGGTGCGCCAGTCGTCCAGGGACTCGCCCGGCGTGCCGTAGATGAGGTCCAGCGAGACGTCCAGGCCCGCGTCCCGGGCCCAGCGCACGACGTCGGGGATGCGCAGCGGGTCGTGGGTGCGCTCCAGCGTCGCCAGCACGTGCGGCACCGCCGACTGCATGCCGAACGAGACCCGCGTGAACCCGGCGTCGGCCAGGACACGCAGGGACTCGGGCGTGACGGAGTCCGGGTTGGCCTCGGTGGTGACCTCGGCACCGTCCGCCAGGCCCCAGGCCCCCCGGATCCCCGTCAGCACCCGGGCCAGGTCCTCGGCGGGCAGCATCGTCGGGGTGCCGCCGCCGAAGAAGACGGTCGAGACCGCGGCGGGCGACCGTCCGGCGTCGGACAGGACCTGCCGCGCGAGGGAGACCTCACGCAGGGCGGTGGTCGCGTACGCCGCCTGGTTGGCGCCGCCGCCCAGCTCGGACGCCGTATAGGTGTTGAAGTCGCAGTACCCGCAGCGCACCGTGCAGAACGGGACGTGCACGTACACGCCGAACGGCTGGGCGGTGACGACCGGTTCCGACGGGCGCGCCCAGGCGGGCAGCCCGCCGTCGTCGGGCACGGGGATGCCGGGGGGAAGTGCGGGCACCTACTTCTTCTTCTCCTTGGGGGCCGCCGCGTCGGAGGAGAGCGCTGCGATGAACGCGTCCTTCGGGACCTCGACGGAGCCGATGTTCTTCATGCGCTTCTTGCCCTCCTTCTGCTTCTCCAGCAGCTTGCGCTTACGGCTGATGTCGCCGCCGTAGCACTTGGCGAGCACGTCCTTGCGCATGGCGCGGATGGTCTCGCGGGCGATCACGCGCGCGCCGATGGCCGCCTGGATGGGCACCTCGAACTGCTGGCGCGGGATGAGCTCCTTGAGCTTGGCGGTCATCATCACGCCGTAGGAGTAGGCCTTGTCCCGGTGCACGATGGCGCTGAACGCGTCGACCTGCTCGCCCTGCAGCAGGATGTCGACCTTCACCAGGTCGGCCGCCTGGTCGCCCGACGTGTCGTAGTCGAGCGACGCGTAGCCGCGGGTCTTGGACTTGAGCTGGTCGAAGAAGTCGAAGACGATCTCGGCGAGCGGCAGGTGGTAGCGCATCTCGACGCGGTCCTCGGACAGGTAGTCCATGCCCTGCAGGTCGCCGCGCTTGGACTGCGAGAGCTCCATGACGGCGCCCACGAACTCGCTCGGGGTGAGGATCGTGGCCTTGACGACGGGCTCACGCACCTCCTTGATCTTGCCCCCGGGGAACTCCGACGGGTTGGTCACCTCGATGGTGGTGTTGTCCTCCATCGTCACGTCGTAGATGACGTTCGGGGCGGTGGAGATGAGGTCCAGGTTGAACTCGCGCTCCAGGCGCTCGCGCACGATCTCCAGGTGCAGCAGGCCGAGGAAGCCCACGCGGAAGCCGAAGCCGAGGGCCACCGACGTCTCGGGCTCGTAGTTGAGCGCGGCGTCGTTGAGCTTGAGCTTGTCCAGGGCGTCACGCAGCACGGGGTAGTCGGATCCGTCGATCGGGTACAGGCCCGAGAAGACCATCGGCTTGGGGTCGCTGTAGCCGCCGAGCGCCTCGGTGGCCGGCTTGGCCGCGTTGGTCACGGTGTCGCCCACCTTGGACTGGCGCACGTCCTTCACGCCGGTGATCAGGTAGCCCACCTCGCCCACGCCGAGCCCCTTGGTCGGGTGCGGCTCGGGCGCGCTGACGCCGATCTCCAGCAGCTCGTGCGTCGCCCGCGTGGACATCATCGCGATCTTCTCGCGCGGGTTCAGGTCGCCGTCGACCACGCGCACGTAGGTGACCACGCCGCGGTAGGTGTCGTATACCGAGTCGAAGATCATGGCGCGCGCCGGGGCGTCCGGGTCGCCGACCGGGGCCGGGACGCGCTGCACGATGCGGTCGAGCAGGGCCTCGACGCCCACGCCCGTCTTGCCGCTGACCTTGAGCACGTCCGCCGGGTCGGAGCCCACGAGGTTCGCCAGCTCCTCGGCGTACTTCTCGGGCTGCGCCGCCGGCAGGTCGATCTTGTTGAGGACCGGGATGATCTCGAGCTCGTTCTCCATGGCCAGGTACAGGTTGGCCAGGGTCTGCGCCTCGATGCCCTGCGCGGCGTCGACCAGCAGCACGGCGCCCTCGCACGCGGCCAGCGACCGGGAGACCTCGTAGGTGAAGTCCACGTGGCCGGGCGTGTCGATCATGTTCAGGGCGTGCGGGGTGCCGTCGAGCTCCCACGGCATGCGCACCGCCTGCGACTTGATGGTGATGCCGCGCTCACGCTCGATGTCCATCCGGTCCAGGTACTGGGCGCGCATCGCGCGCGCGTCGACGACACCCGTCAGCTGGAGCATGCGGTCGGCAAGGGTCGACTTGCCGTGGTCGATGTGCGCGATGATGCAGAAGTTGCGGATCAGCTCGGGCGCCGTGGCATTCGGCTGGATGCGCGCCGTGAGCGCAGGACCGGGGATGGGCAAAGCGTTCTCGCTCCGTCGTCAGGGTGGTGTCGTCAGGATCGTGGCCGGGATGGGCGGGGGCCGACCATCATTCTCCCACGTCCCGTACGAGCCGGGTGCGGCGCCGGGGCTGTCCCCCGGCACCGCACCCGCGCCTCGTCAGACGGGCTGGCCCGCCGTGGTGCGCGGCAGCAGGCGCCGCAGCACGTCGGCGAGGGTCACCACGCCGAAGTCCGCCGCGGGTCCGTCCGGCCCGTCGGCGTCCGACCGGGGCACGACGGCGAGGTGGTTGCCCGTCTCGCGCATGCTCGTCAGCGCGGTGTGCAGCGGCACGTCCGCGGCCAGCTCGAAGACGGGCCGGGTGACGTCCGTGACGGGCGCGTCGTCGGCCAGCAGGAGCGTGTCCCGGACATGGACCACGCCCTCCGGCCGCCCGCCGTCACCCTGCACCAGGATCCGCAGGTGGCCGGAGACGCGGGACGCCTCCTGCACCTGCGCGGCCGTGGCGTGGTGCCCCACGGCGGACGGCGCCGCGTGGTCGGCCAGCAGGTCCTCGACCGTCAGGCGGCGCAGGTCGAGCGCGCCCGAGAGCTGCGCCGAGTAGGCCATGTCGAGGGCGCCCACGCTGGCGGAGTGCTCCACCAGGTGCCGCAGGTCGTCCGGGCCCTGCCCGGAGGCGACCTGGTCCGCCGGCTCGACGCCGACGCGGCGCAGGCACCAGTTCGCGGCGCCGTTGAGCGCCAGGAGCACGGGCCGGGTCACGACCATGAACGCCCGCATCGGCAGCGCCAGCATCGTCGCGCTGGCCTCGGGGTGGGCGATGGCCCACGACTTGGGCGCCATCTCCCCCACCACCAGGTGCAGGAACGTGACGATGACCAGGGCCAGCACGAAGCCCGCGACGTCGGCGGCCCAGTAGGGCGCGCCCCACGTCTCGAACACCGGCGTCAGCCAGTGGTGCACGGCCGGCTTGGTGATGGCGCCGAGCGCCAGGGTGCAGACGGTGATGCCGAGCTGCGAGCCGGCCAGGAGCACCGTGAGCTCGCTGGAGCTGCGCAGCGCCGCCCGCGCCGAGCGGCTGGTGGGCGCGGCGTCCTCCAGGCGGTGCCGCTTGGCGGCCAGGAGCGCGAACTCCACGGCCACGAAGAACGCGCTCAGCGCGATGATCACGACGGTCGCGGCCAGGACGACCCAGGGGTTGCTCATCGGGTCTCCTCCTTCTCGGCACCGGCCTGGTCGACGGCGAAGGTCTCCGCAGGCTCCTCGGGTGTCTCGGCCTCGACCACGGTGACCCGGACGTGGGACGGCACGTGCCGCTCCACGTCCAGCACCTCGATGCGGAGCACCTCGGGCGGCGGCGGGTCCGTGGCCACCAGGGTGGCGGGGTCCACCGGCAGCGCGACGTCGACGACGTCGCCCGCCGCGGGCAGCGCGCCGTGCACGGCGATGGCCAGCCCCGCGATGGTCTCGTGGTCGCCCTCCGGCAGGTCGCGCTCGACGGCCCGCTCCACCTCGTCGAGGTGGACGTCGCCGGCCATGACCCAGACGCCGTCCGACGCCGCGGTCACGGGGTCGATCTCGTCGTCGTGCTCGTCGGTGATCTCGCCGACGAGCTCCTCGGCGAGGTCCTCGACGGTGAGCACGCCGGCGAACCCGCCGTACTCGTCGACGACGCACGCCATCTGGTTGCGCGTGGCCGACAGCTCCCGCAGGGCGTCGGGCAGCGCCATGGACGTGGGCAGCACCAGCGCGGGGCGCAGCAGGTCGGCGACGGTCGTCGCCTCCGGCGGCGCGGACAGCAGGTCCGTCAGGTGCACGACGCCGGTGACCTCGCCGTCGTCGTCGACCACCGGGTAGCGGGAGTGGCCCGCCGCCATCAGCTCGCGCACCTGCGCGAGCGTGTCCTTGCTGTGCACCACGCCCACGCGGGCGCGCGGGATCATGGCGTGCTCCACGTCCTGGCGCGGGAAGTCCAGGATGCGGTCCAGCAGCACCGACAGGTCGCCGGGCAGGTCACCGCTGGCGCGCGAGTCCGCGACGATGTGCTCCAGGTCGCGGGCCGTCGCCGAGTGCTCGACGTCGTGCACCGGCTCGATGCGCAGCAGGCGCAGGAGCGCGTTGGACGCGGCGTCGAACACCCTGATGAGCCAGCCGAAGACGGCGAGGTAGATCGTCGTGGACCGGGCCAGCCACAGCGCGACCGGCTCCGGCCGTGCGATCGCCAGGTTCTTGGGCACGAGCTCGCCGAACAGCATCTGGACGAGCGTCGAGAACAGGAGCGCGAGGACGGTGCCGACGGCGACGCCCGTGCCGACCGGCACGCCGACGCCGCCGAGGGCCTCGCCCAGCGCCTCACCGACGAGCGGTTCGGCGACGTAGCCGACGAGCAGGCCGGTGACCGTGATGCCGAGCTGTGCGCCGGACAGCATGAAGCTGGTCCGCCGGGTCACGCCGAGCGCGCGCCGCGCCCCGGCGTCGCCGGCCTCGGAGCGGGAGGCGAGCCGCGCGCGGTCGACCGCCATGTACGCGAACTCCTGCGCGACGAAGTACCCCGTCACGGCGGTGATCACCAGGATCACCACGACCCCCAGCAGGAGGGAGATCACCCAGGTCAACGCATCCACCTCCTCTCGGTGGTGCGGAGACGTGCGTTCGGGCCGGGACTATGACTGTCGGGGTCCATGATCCTTCACTGGTGATCGTGCGGTTGTGTCTCGGGCCGAGGGTCTCGGGCCGGATGCGCGGCGCGCATCGCGTGGAGAACGTCGGAGCTGGTTCCACGGTTCCACGGCGCGCGGAGGTCGTCATCCGGAGCGCTTGTCCGTACCGGCGGGACGGCGGACGGCGTGTCGGTGGCGCGCGGTACCTTTCCGCACATGACCCTCGACCACCTGGCCCTGCTGGCCCGGTTCCAGGACGACTTCCTGGCCGCGATCCCCGCCGCCGACGCCGGCGCGCGGGTGCCCGCCTGCGGCGACTGGACCGTGCGCGAGCTCGTGGAGCACATCGCGGAGGTGCACCACTGGGCCGCGGGCAACGCCCGTGGGGTCAAGGGCGTGGCGCTGGGCGACGGGCCGTTCGACCTGGCGCCGCACTACGCCGCGCAGGCGGCGGAGCTGCGCCGGTCGCTGTCCGAGCTCGACCCCGAGGCCGACTGCCGGGTCCTGGCCCACCCCGCGCCCCTGGGCCCCGGACCGGTGCGGTTCTGGCACCGCAGGCAGACCCACGAGACGCTCGTGCACCTGCACGACCTGCTGGCCGCCTCCGCGGGCACGGCCAGGGCGGGCCTCGTCGGGGCGGCGCCGGAGGTGTGGGCCGACACGGTCGACGAGGTGGTGAGCGTGCTCCAGCCCCGGCAGGTGGGCCTGGACCGCATGGCGCCGCTCCGTTTCCCGGTGGTGCTGGTCGCGACGGACCTCGCCGGGGCGCCCACCTGGGTACTCGGCGCCCCGGGCGAGCGCGCGGACGAGGTGGCGCCCGACGTCGTCGTCGCCGGGCCCGCCGAGGGGCTCGCGCTGACGCTGTGGCGCCGGCTGACGCCGGACGAGGCGGGGCTCACCGTCACCGGTGACCGCGGCGACCTCGAGGCGGCGCTGGCGCAGCCGATCGTGCCGTAGCGATCCTGTCCGGCGCGCTGCCCTGTCCGGTGCGCTCGAAATGCGCTGGCCCGCCGGACCGCGCCGGTGCCACGGTGTGGCCATGAGCCTGCACGACGACGAGGTCGTCTCCACACCGGACCTCGTCCGTCGCCTGGTCGCGAGCCAGTTTCCCCGCTGGGCACACCTCCCCGTGACGCCCGGGCCGCCCGGCGGCACCGACCACCACCTGTTCCGGCTCGGCGACGAGCTGCTGGTCCGCATGCCAAGATCGGCTGGGCCCAGGACCAGGCGGGCAACGACGCCCGCTGGCTCCCGCTCCTCGCGCCGCACCTGCCGCTCCGGCTGCCCACGCCGGAAGCGGTCGGTGAACCCGGAGGGGGCTTCCCGTTCCGCTGGTCGGTGACACCCTGGCTCGACGGCGCGTCCCCCGCCGTCGGCGCGCTCGGAGCCGACGCCGCCCGGCAGCTCGGCGAGTTCGTCACGGCCCTGCGGGCGGTGAGCACGGCCGGCGGTCCCGTCAAGGACGGCACGTCCCGCGGCGTCCCGCTCGCCCGGCTGGACGACGGCGTGCGCGCCGCCATCACCGAGTCCGGCACCCGCATCGACAGCCGCGCCGCGACGAAGATGTGGGACCAGGCGCTGGCCGCCCGCCCGGCGACCGAGAACTACTGGATCCACGGCGACCTGCTCCCCGGCAACCTGCTGGCCCGCGGCGGGAGCATGACCGCCGTCATCGACTGGGGCGGCGTGGGCGTCGGGGACCCGGCCGCCGACCTGATCCCCGCCTGGACCCAGTTCGCGGGCGAGGAGCGCGCGGCCTTCCGCGCGGTGGCCGCCGACGGGCTCACCGACTCCTCCGACGCCTGGGCGCGCGGGCGCGGCTGGGTGCTGGTCCAGGCGGTGATCGGGCTGCCGTACTACTGGGACCGCTGGCCCGAGTTCGCGCGGGCGTGCCAGGACCGGGTCGCGGCGGTGCTGGCGGACTGACGGGCGCCGTCGGGGGCTGCGTCCGGGGCCGGCGCCGGCCGGGGACGCCGGGACTGGCGCAGGCCGGGGACGCCGGGACCGGCGCCGGCCGGGGCCGCGGGCTCCCGACCGATGAGTTCCGCGCACCGCCGTCGTCGGACGGACATGACCGACCACGCGACCACCAGCCAGGGCGACCGCGTCGCCTACGACCTGCACGGCACCGGGCCGGCGCTCGTCTTCGTGACGGGTGCGGGACCGGACCGCGCCGACGACCCGATCACCGCCGAGACCGCCCGGCGGGCCGCCGACGCCGGCCTCACCACCGTCACCTTCGACCGCCTCGGCCGCGGGGAGAGCCCCGCCGAGGGCCGCCTCGACCTGGACCGCGAGCTGTCGGCCGTCGCCGCGATGATCGAGGTCGCGGGCGGGTCCGCGGTGCTGGTCGGGCACTCGTCCGGCTGCTCGGTCAGCCTGCGGGCCGCCGCGGCAGGGCTGCCCGTCACCGGCCTCGCCCTCTGGGAGGCGCCCCTGGGCGACCCCGCCGCGACCACGCAGGCGTGGGCCGACGAGATCGAGCGTCTGCTCGACGCGGGCGACACCGAGAACGCGATGCGGCACTACATGAAGGACATGCCGCCCGAGTGGCTCGCGGGGATGGAGGTCTCCCCGGACTGGCCCGTGCTGGCAAGCACCGTCGCCGCCTACCGGGCCGACGCCCAGTCGCTGGCGTGGGCGCAGCACGCGCTGGAGGACGGCACGCTCGACGTCACGGTCCCGGTGCTGGCGATGTACGGGACGCAGACCTTCCCGGAGATGCCCGTGGCCGCGGCGAGCATCGTGGCGCAGGTGCCCAAGGGCACCGAGAAGGAGATGCCGGGCGCCATGCACAGCTGGGAGCCGGAACCCATGGCGGCGGAGCTGGCGGAGTTCGCGCGGGCGTGTGCCGGGTAAGTCTCGGATGCGCACTTCACCCGTTCCGGTACGGTTCCAGGCGTGACCTTCGCATCAGAGAACAGCTACCCCGGCGACTACGAGGGCGAGGTGCACCCGATCTACCACCCCCAGCTCGACGGCGAGCCGGACCCGGGCGAGGTGGTCTGGACCTGGGTGCCCTACGAGGAGGACCACAGCCAGGGCAAGGACCGACCGGTGCTGCTCGTGGGCAAGGACGGGCCGTGGCTGCTCGGCCTCCAGCTCACCAGCCAGGACCACGACCGGGACGCGCTGCAGGAGGCGCGCGCCGGCCGCATCTGGATGGACGTCGGCACCGGCCGCTGGGACGCCTCGGGGCGCGAGTCGGAGGTCCGGATCAACCGCGTCGTCCGCGTGGACCCCGACGACGTGCGCCGGGAGGGAGACGTGCTCGCCGAGGACGTCTTCAACGACGTCGTGAAGTACATGGACCGGGCGCTCGACCTGACCTGATCTGTCGCCCGGGTCGGGGTGCGCGGGCGCCACGGCGCCCGGATCGCGGCTGGTGCGGCGCGCCGTCCGGCGTCGTCCCGCCTGCCCGCGGGCCGGCGTCGGGCTAGCCTGCCCTGCGTGAACCAGCAGAACCCGTGGCTCAAGCTGCTCGGCGACATCGTCGAGGCCGTGGCCCGTACCGCCCTCGACCAGAACGAACGCCGCTCGGGCGGCGACCGGCCCGCCGGCGAGCGGTCCGCAGGCGACCGCCCGGCGGCGACGCCGCGGCCGCCCCGGCCGTCGGGGCGCGGCCTCCCCGAGACCGACGGCTACCCCGGCGACTTCGAGGGCAAGGTCAAGCCCGTCTATCGCCCGGAGCTGGACGGCGAGCCCGACCCGGGCGAGGTCGTGTGGTCGTGGGTTCCGTATGAGGAAGATCACAGCCAGGGCAAGGATCGGCCGGTGCTGATCGTGGGCAACGACGGGCCCTGGCTCCTCGCGCTGCAGCTCACCAGCCAGGACCACGACCGGGACGCCGAACAGGAGGCCCGCGCCGGCCGCCGCTGGATGGACATCGGCACCGGCGCCTGGGACAGCTCCGGCCGCCCCTCCGAGGTGCGCCTCAACCGCGTGATCCGCATCCACCCGGACGCCGTCCGCCGCGAGGGGGCGATCCTGGACAGGGCGATCTTCGACGAGGTCGCCGCCGCGCTCTGACCCTAGGGCTGGACCGACACCACGAGGAACGCCGCGAGCAGCACCAGGTGCACCACACCCTGGAGCGTCTTGGCCCGGCCCGGGGCGATGCTCAGCATCGCCACCACCACCGAGACCGCGAGCAGCACCATCTGGGTCGGGTCCAGGCCGAGCGTGAGCGGCCCGTCCATCCAGATCATCGCGACGGCGATGGTCGGGATGGTCAGGCCGATCGACGCCATCGCGGAGCCGTAGGCGAGGTTGAGGCTGATCTGCACCCGGTTGCGCAGGGCGTTGCGGACGGCGGCGATCGACTCGGGCGCGAGCACGAGCAGCGCGATCACCACGCCGACGACGGTGTAGGGCAGGCCCGCGGCCTCGACGCCGTGCTCGATCGTGGGCGAGAGCATCTTGGCCAGGAACACCACCGAGACCAGTGCGACCATCAGCAGCGCGACGCTGAACCACGCCTCCTTGACGGGCGGCGGGTCGGCGTGGTCGTCGCCGTCCTCGTCGAGCAGGCCGGTCACCCGGCCGTACTTGTCGCTGGCGACGGGCAGGAAGAAGTCGCGGTGGCGCACGGTCTGCGTGAACACGAACGCCCCGTACAGCGTTAGGGACGCGACGGCCGCGAAGCCGAGCTGGAACGGGGTGTATGCCCCGCCCTCCGCCGACGTGGTGAAGCTGGGCAGCACCAGGGAGACCGTGGCCAGCGCCACGACGGTGGCCAGCGCGGACCCGGTGCCCGAGGCGTTGAAGCTCACCAGGTGGTGCTTGCCCGCCCCCACGAGCAGGGACAGGCCGACGATGCCGTTGAACGTGATCATCACGGCGGCGAAGACGGTGTCCCGGGCGTACGTGCTGGCCGAGTCGCTGCCGCCGCTCATCAGCATGAGGATCAGCCCCACCTCGATCACGGTCACCGCGACCGCGAGGATGAGGGAGCCGAACGGCTCGCCGACCCGGTGGGCCACGACCTCCGCGTGGTGCACCGCGGCGAGGACGGCGCCGACCAGCGCAGCACCGATCGCCGTGAGGGTCACCGGGTGCTCGTGGTTGCTCCACGTCGCGACGAGGAGCACCAGGGCAAGGATGGGGACCACCACGGTCCATTGGAAACGGCCCCGAAGTGTCCTGGTACTCATAGCCGGATTCTATGGTGGCTCGTCAGAAGCCCTTTGCGGGACGGGCCGCCCGTAGCCGGTGTCACACCGCGCCGCCCCACGAGGGGCCGGACCCTCTGGTAACCTTGGAGGTCGCGTGTCCGCCCAGGTCGGCGGGCACAGTCGCAGTTCCTCTCCACGGGTCCCCACCCCAGTCCCGGACCTGCGACCGCCCTCTACGACCTATCCGCTCGCCGCAAGGCGAACACACCAGGAAGTCCACTCGTGGCAAACATCAAGTCCCAGATGAAGCGCATCAAGACGAACGAGAAGGCTCGTCTGCGCAACAAGTCCGTCAAGTCGGAGCTGAAGACCCACGTGCGCAAGGTGCGCGAGGCCGTCGCAGCCGGCGACAAGGAGACCGCGACGGTCGCCCTTGCCACCGCGTCGCGCAAGCTCGACAAGGCTGTCGCCAAGGGCGTCATCCACGCGAACCAGGCCGCGAACCGCAAGTCGGCCATCGCGAAGTCGGTCGCCGCTCTCTGAGCCACTTCGTCGGACGCCGTTCGCCTTCGGGCGGGCGGCGTCTTTCGTGTGCCCGGAGGCGCGCTTGCGGCGAGCTCCGGCTGCGGCGGTATCAAGCGCCGCAGCCGGCCCGCGTCCTGCACCGAGGTGCGCCGTTCTACCCAGTCATCGGGACCGGAATCGAGTGTGATTCCGGTCCCGATGACTGGGTAGAAGCGCACATTGCAGGCACCGCCGGGTCAGGCGCGAGAAGTTCAGCCGCGCGAGTCCGCACCCGCCGGACCTGCACCGGTAGACATTAACAAGGCAGATCCACCCCTATGTTGGTGCAATTTCATATTGACCCAGATGTGCTTGGACTAGACGGTCGCTAATGTTGACGAACGCCTCATATTCCGGATTCAAGTCCGGGCACGCCGGCGCAACAGATTGCCCCGGACACATGATCCATCGTCAGGGAGCCCTCAAATGTCTGAGCCTCCTGTGCCGAACGGCACCCCAGGGCCACAGCCCCAGCCGCCCATCCCCCCACCAATGCAACCAAAAGGAAATGCGTCTGCAATTACGGGATTTATCCTCGCAGTCGCCGCCGCTCTCCTCTGCGTGATCCCGATCATCAACAACTTCGCCGCCGGCCTTGCAGTGCTGGCATTGATATTCGGGATAATCGGCCTGCTCCGAACCCGTCGAGGGCGAAGCCACTACCGTGGTCTGGCGATCTCGTCGATCATCGTCTCCGTCGTCGCGATGGGTGGTGTACTCGCGTCGCAGGCCTTCTACAGCAACGCCATCGACGCGGTCTCCGAGAGTGTCGACGACGCCGCGACCGAAATGGACGACGACCTAGACAGGATGGCTGGCGAAGCAACAGAGGAGATCCTCAAGGAGGACCTGACCGTGGCAATCGGATCGTTCGAAGCCAAGACCGACGATTCTGGCATCGTCGAGACCAGCCTGCCGGTAAAGCTCACGAATAAGGCCGACCAAGCCCACAGCTATGACGTGTCCGTTGAGGCCGTCAACTCGTCCGGGGATCGCATCGAAGAGGACTGGGCGAGTACCAACACACTCAAACCCGGACAGTCTCAGTCGTTCGACCTCTTTGTCCTGGCTATGGAGGAGAATCTAGAGGAACTGGAGTCCGCTGATTTCCTGGTGTTCGAGGTCTCTCAATACTGAGGCGCTCGTGGCCAGCCAAACCAATCCCGTTGTACCGTCAGGTGCGGCGGGAGCGGGCGATGGTCATGACCGCGCGTTCGACGGCGAACACCGTGTCCCGCGCCTCGCCCTTCACGTCGGCATCGGCCTGCGCGACGGCGGAGATCGCCGTCGCGAGCCCCTCCGGTGTCCAGGCGCGCAGGTCCTTGCGGGCGCGGTCGACCTGCCAGGGGGCCATACCTAGGTCCCGCGCTGACAACCCACCGCCACGCATCGAGGCGACCTTGGCCAGATTGCGCAGGCGCAGCGCCAGGGCCGCGACGATCGGCACGGGGTCCAGGCCCGTGTCCAGCGCGTGCCGCAGCAGGGCGACGGCGCCGCCGGCATCGCCCGCCACCGCGGCGTCGGCCACGCGGAAGCCCGTGGCCTCGACCCGGCCGCCGTAGTACCGGTCCACCGTGGCGGCGGTGATGGTGCCCGTGGTGTCCGCGACGAGCTGCGCGCACGCCGCCGCGAGCTCGCGGAGGTCGCTGCCCAGCGCGTCGACGAGGGCGCGCACGCCCTCGGCGTCCGCCCGCCGGCGAGCGGCCTTGAACTCGCCCACCACGAACGACGCCTTCTCGGCGTCCTTCGTCACGGGCTCGCACACCATGACCGGCGCACCGGAGCCCGTGATCGTGTCGAGCATCTTCTTGCCGCGCTGCCCGCCACCGTGGACCACGATGACCGTGGTCTCCGCGTCGGGCGCGCCGACGTAGGCGATGAGGTCGGCCATCAGGTCCTCGGTGCCCGACTCCGTCGAGCGGACCACCACCACCTTGGCCTCGCCGAACAGGGACGGGCTCGCCGCGACCATGAGCTGGCCCGTGCCGTACGTGGCCCCCTCCAGCTCCACCTTCTCGACGTCGGGGTCGCGCTCGCGCACGAGCCGCACCACGCCGTCCACCGCACGCTCGGTCAGGAGCGGCTCGGCACCACGGACCAGCACGACGGGTGCCACGGTGGGCTCGTCCCAGCTCCGGCCGGCGGGAGCGGTGGCGGTACTGCGTCTGGTTGCGGGAGGCACGGACACAGCCTGCCACGCGCCACCGACAGCGGGCGGTCACGCGGAGATGTGCGGCCCGCTGCGCCCGTGCCTGCCCGCTGCCGGTGCCCGGTCTGCTGCCCCCGGCCTACTCCCGGTCCTGGTCCCAGGCCAGGTCGGCCAGGGCGATCCGCCCGCCGTCGGTCCAGGCGTTCGCGATCACGCAGGCGCCGGCATCGGCGCAGTCGGCGGATCCCCCACCGACGAGCTCGATCTCCCGCACCACGCGGAGCTGCGCCACCAGCGTGCCCGCACGGTCGGCGATCACGCGCTTCCCGTCGTCGTACAGGCAGTTGTCCCCGTCCACATCGCCGTCGGACGTGGTGGCGCACTGCACGATCCGGACGGTCGCACCCGCGGCGTACCCCTTGCCCGTCACCGTGACGCGGCCGTCGTCGGCGCCGAGCTCCCGCTCGGACAGCGCGAGCGTGGGCGCGTCCGGCGGCTCCGCACCGCCCGGCAGCGGCGCCGGGGCCGCGGCGAGCACCCGGTCCGACAGATCGGCGACGGCCAGCGCGCAGGGATCGCCCGTGCAGTCCACCTCGGAGACCGAGCCGACGTTGACGAATGCCCGTGCCTGACGTGTCGCGGAGATCCGGCCGCTCTCGTCGGCGACCACCTGCTCGCTGGTCGACATGTCGCACTCGTCGAGCGCGCTCGCCCCCGTCGTCGTACCGCCGACGCACTGGACCAGGTACTGGTTGCCGCCCGCGAAGCCCGTGCCCCGCACGAGCCAGGCGCCGCCTGCGGCCCGCACGGTGATCTCTGGTTCGGCCGAGCCGTCCGCCTCGCCCGACGCCGACGGGCTCGCCCCGGTCGTCGCCCCCGTCCCGCGCGACGGCCCCGACGTGTCCGAGCCCGTCGGGGCCGCCGTGCAGCCGGCCAGCACGAGCAGGGCCGCGGCGACGACGGCCACCGGGGCGAACGGTCGGGCGCGCATCACGGGTACCCCATGTACACGTCGACAGCCATGGCCAGGCGCCAGCTCCAGGAGTCGCGGTCGCGCATCCAGTTCACCCCTCGTTGCCAGACGTGGAAGTCCTGCTCCAGGTAGCACGCGACGGCGTTGGTCTGGTTCAGCTCGCCCAGGTCCGTCCGGTACTGCCGGGTGTCGTTGGTGCCGGGGCTGCTCGCGCCGACGCGCTGCACGATCTTCGCCGCGCACTCCTTGCCGGCACTCGACACGTACATCGCGTGCGTGCCGTACCGCGAAGCCGGTTTGTCGGACTCGCAGGACGCGCTGATGGCGTTGGAGTGCAACGGGATGTGCAGGTCCGCCCCCACGCGGTTCGAGCTGGCGATGTTCTTTCGCGTGAGCCCGTTGCCCCGGACCACCTTGTAGCCCCGTTCGAGGAGGCTGAGGTGGTCCGTGCTGCCGCCGTTGATCGTCGACATCGCCACCTTGTAGGAGTTGATGTTCTCGCTGAAGCCGTCGCAGCCCGTGTTGTCGTGGCACACGGTGTCCCCGCGGTCGTGGCACGCCTGCGACAGGTAGACCACCTTGCCGTTCCAGTTGTCCGGCACGTAGGTCACGTCGGCCGCCGCCGTCGGGGCCACGGCCAGGAACCCGCCGGCACCCACGAGGACGACGGTGAGAACCGACACGAGCCGTCGAAGAGCCTTTCGCATCGTCACCCCCTCAGCCGAGATCGATCGGCAGGTCGGTCGACGCGCACATGTCGCCGCCCGTCGCGTACGCGAAGGCGAGACAGTCCCCGTCGAGCGTGAACTTCACCGAGTCGACGGACCCGTTGCTGTACGCCGTGAACAGGAGCGCCTGCCAGACGTCGCCCGGGTAGACCCCGGCGTCCGACAGCGCCTGCTCGAAGCCGGCGCCGACGTCGACCGTGGCGTGCCCCTTGCTGAGCCGCACCTTCGTGGCCGGCAGGTCCGCGCCCGGCAGGTAGGAGGCCAGGACGTCGTCGACGGCGCTCCCCAGCGTCCGGGACGGACCGCCCTGCGTCGCACGCGCCGCCCCTGCGGTGAGCTGGACGTCCTGCCCGGTACCGCAGCCCAGGACCGGCGTCGTCGAGCCGTCCTCGGACCGCGGGCCCTCCGGGACCTCCGGGCACGAGGCATCCGGCGCCGTGTCGCCCGCCGACTGCTCCTGGTCCAGCGCCGCTCGCTCCTCGCCGGACCTGGGCTCCGCCCCGGCCACGACGACGGTCCAGCCGTCCAGCACCTCGGCCGACTCGTCCAGCCACTCCGCGGCAGCCCCCGGGTCTCGCGTCGTGTCCACGCGGACCACCTGGTCGGTCTCGGAGACGTCGGTGACCACCGACTGTTCCAGCAGTTCCTCCCGGAGCTGGAGCTGTGCGCTCGCCTGGTCCCTTCCTGCGGCGCTGAGCGCCGCCGCCGGAACGAGGAGAGCCACTGCCGCTGTGACCGCGATGATCCGGCGGTGCCGCCGGGCGGTTCGGGTTGATTCGACCACGTTGCCCCCTGGTACGTGCTGACGGAACTTCACCCGTCCTCCCCCCACGTTAGGGCCGTGGTCAGGATCCGCAACGTTTCGCGAAGTGTCGCGCCGTGGTGTACCAGTGCCCGTGTGGCCTGCGGCGGGACCTGGCGCGCCCTGGGCCGCCGGCCGTTCGCCCGCGGGCCTCGTGCCGCCGCGCGGTCGTGGCGCGGCGCGCTCGGCGAACGCCCCGTGCCCCGACCGCTCAGCAACCGGCCAGCGACACCTCCTCTCCGCGCACGACCAGCGCGACGGTTCCGCACTCGTCGGTGCGCACCACCGCCGCGCCGACACCCGTGTACAGGTCGAGCGCCTCGTCGGTCGGATGCCCGTACTCGTTGTCCCGGCCGGACGAGACCAGGGCGACCGCCGGACGCACCCGCTCCGCGAGCGCGCGGGACTGGACCGCCGACCCGTGGGGCGCGACCTTCACGACGTCGAAGCGTCCTGTCAGCGGGACCAGTGCCGCCTGGCCCGCGTCCTCCAGGTCGCCGAGCAGCAGCACGTCCAGGCCGCCTACGCGGGCGGCGAGCACCACGCTCGAGTCGTTCGCACCCGTGCCGGCGCCCGCCTGCACCACCCGCCAGGTGAGGCTCCCCGCGGCCCCTCGGTCGCCGGTCCCCGCGATCCGGACCGGCACGCCGGCAGCGGTCAGCGCCGTCTCGGTGGCCGCAGCGTTCGCGGCCGGCTCCGGTACCGGGGACACGAGCGCCGCGGCTACCTCGCGCCCCGCGAGCACCGGACGAAGACCGCCCACGTGGTCGGCGTGGAAGTGGCTGAGCACGAGCAGGTCCACCCGCGCGATCCCGAGCTGGTCGAGACAGCGGTCGGCGGCAGGACCGTCCGGTCCGACGTCCACGACCACGGCCGACGCCGGACCCGTCCGCAGGGCGAGCGCGTCCCCCTGCCCGACGTCGCAGGCCGCCACCTGCCAGTCCTCGGGCATGCCCGAGCGAGCCGCGAGCCGAGGTGCCGCGAGGGCGACGACCAGCGCCGCCGCGGAGGCCGCCGCGAGGAGCAGGAGGAAGCGCGCCCGGGTGAGCGGTCGTGGCGCACGGGCCGAGCGCGAGCCGCCGGACCGGGGCTCGCGCAGGACGTCAGGCGGGGTCCCACGCAGCGTCTCACGCACGACCTGGCGCAGGCCGGAGCGAGCCGTCGCGCGCCACGACTCGGGCCAACCGCGGCGCGGGCCACGCCGCAGCACGGCCCACAACGCCAGTCCGGTGAGTGCGGCCAGCAGCAGCGCACCCGCCGGGCCACCGAGCCAGGGAACGGTCGCGCCGGGAAGTGCGGCGCACCGGTGCGCGACCGCGGCGATCCACCAGGTGGCACCGCTCGCCGCCCAGGCCACGAGCCCGGCGACGGCCGGGAGCCAGGGCGCGAGCACCGTGGCGACCAGCCCGAGCACGGTGGCCGGGACCAGGGAGGGCCCCGCCAACAGGTTCGCGAGCACCGAGACCGTGGACACCGACGGGTCGAGCAGCACCAGCACCGGCCCGCACGCGGCCTGCGCGGCCAGCGGCACGGCCAGGGCGAACGCCAGGGCCTCCCCTGTCCACGGCGCCAACCGCGCGGCCAGCGGCGCCGCGAGCAGCACGAGCCCCGCCGTGGCCGCGGCCGACAGCGCGAACCCGAAGGAGCGGGCCAGCCACGGGTCGATCACGAGCAGCCCCACGACCGACGCCGCGAGCGCCGGGACGGCCTGGGAAGGCCGGCCGAGCGCCACTCCGGTCAGGGCGAACGCCGCCATGACCGCTGCCCGCAGCACGGCGGGTTCGGGCCGGACCAGCAGCACGAAGGCAAAGGACGCGAGCGCGATGACGAGCACCCGGACCGGCCTCGGCAGCCGGGCCACCGAGCAGAGCAGGGTCAGGACGGCGACGACCACCGCGAAGTGACCCCCAGACACCGCCGTGATGTGGGACAACCCGGTTCTGCGCAGCTCCTCGGACAGGTCGTCCGGGAGCCGCGTGGTGTCGCCGATCGCGGCACCGGGCACCAGCCCTCGGGCCTGCGGGGACAGCGGGTCGGTCACGTCGAGGAGCGCCGTGCGGTGGGTGTCGAGCACGCGGAGCACGGACGGCGGGGCCCGGATCTCGGCGGTGCTGTCGGCGTTCAGCCGGGCGGTCTCCGCAGCGCCGGGGTCGGCGGGGCGCAGCCCGCCCGAGACTGTCACGGTCGCCCCGTACCGGGGCACGGCGTCGGACAGCACCTGGACGTGGGCCCGCACCGCCGACTCGACGCCGCGGGCGTCCACCGTGCGCGCGGCCAGCACCCAGCGGTGCTGCCCGGCACCGGGAGCGAAGGCGAACGGCTCGGGCTGGGAGACCACGGCGCCGACGAGGGTCGCCGTCACGCGCTGCTCGGCCAGCCCTGCGAGCGGCGCGCGGCCCGTGAGCTGGACGTGCGCGGAGGCCGTGACCCCGAGGACGCAGGCCGCGGCGAGGGCGATGTGCGCGACCAGGACGGTCGCTGCAGCGGGTCGGGCGGGCCGGGCTGTCCGGGCGGGCCCGGCTGTCCGCGCGTCTCGGCCCGGCTGCGGATGCCCGTCCGGCAGGACGAGCCAAGTTCGCCGGCCGTGCCCCGCCGGCCATGCGGTCATCGCCCGTCGGGAGCGGGATACCGGGAGGCCATCACGACCTGGACCGCCCAGGAACACGATCCCGAGGCCCGCGGCGACGAGCACGACCGCGACCAGCCCCGCCGCCAGACCGCTCCAGCGCTCCCCAGGGCCCGTCAGCGCCCAGGCCGCGACCCAGACCGCGAGGGCGGCGGGCAGCATCCGCAGGTCGGTCATGGCCCCACCCGCGCGCTGTCGCGGAGCTCGCCCAGGGTGGCCGGGCCGATGCCCGGCACGTCGTCCAGCTCGTCCACGCTCGCGAACGCGCCGTTCGTCTCGCGCCACTCGACGATCGCCCGGGCGATCGACGGTCCCACACCGGGGAGCGCCTCCAGCCCGGCGGCGTCAGCCCTGTTGATGTCGACGACGCCGCCTGCGCTCCCGGCACCGCCACCACCGCCCGGGGCGGCAGGCCCGCCCGCTCCCGCTGCCGCAGTTCCCGGCACCGACTCCCCCGGCCTCGGCACGTACAGCTGCTCGCCGTCGACCACCGCCCGGGCCAGGTTCACGGCGGCCAGGTCGGCCTTGCGGGTCACGCCGCCGGCGGCCTCGACGGCGTCGGCCACCCGGGCGCCGTCGGGCAGGGTGACCAGGCCCGGCCGGGCCACCTCGCCGACCACGTGCACGAGCAGGCCGCCGCCCGCCGCTCCCGGGGTACCGCTCGCAGCGCCGGACCCACCTGGCTCGCCCGAGCCACCCGAGCCACCCGACCCACCCGGGCCACCCGGGCCGACCGGTTCCGACGACGGGTCGGGCCCGCTCACGACCTCGTCCCCGCCCGCCCCGGGGCGCGCCGGCCCGCTGTCCGGCCCCTTGTCGGCGGCAACCGGGGCCAGGGCCTCGACGTCGCCGCCCCGCAGCGAGAGTGCGGCCACACCGAGCCCCAGCAGCAGCACGGTCACAACTGCCACGACCGCCGTCGTGCCGGTCAGAGCCCACCGGCGGGCGCCCTGCTCGGCCCGCGGGTCGGCGGGATGGCCGTGCGCCGCCGCGTAAGCGGCGGCCACGCCCGAGGTGGACCGACGGGCACGCAGACGGGCCACCAGGTCGTCGGTCTCGGTACGGGCATCGTCCTCACCGGCCTTCGGGGCTGTCGCGGATGTGGCCCACGGGGTGTCCGGGTGCGGCGCGGGCGACGTCATGGCCGGCACGGCCAGCTCCACGACGGGCACGGCCGACTCCACGACGGGCAAGGGTCTGGGGCCGTCGGACCCGCGCACCGGGCCGAACGGCCAGGGTTCTGGGCGGCGCTGCTGCGCGGTCTCTGGCTGCATGTCCCGGACGCTAGGCGCGCGGCGCACCCCTCGGACGGGCACCGGCGCCTGCCTGTGCACAGACAGCAAGAAGAGCCCCCTGTGGTCCAGCTCGTACCCGCACGACGCCGTACCGAGGGTCTGTGTGCCCGGCCGACGAGTTTCGTCCGGGCGCACCGATGAGTTCGCCCCGGCGCCGTCGTCGGACCTGACGACCGCATGCGGACCCGGACGGCACCCGCAGACCCGGGCAGCACGGAACAGACCAGGAGCGAGCACCATGACCGACAAGAAGACCCACACCCTCGACGTGCCGGGCGCCGTCCTGACCTATGACGTGCGCGAGGCCACGACCCCCACCGACGAGCCGCCGCTGCTGCTGATCGGCCTGCCGATGGGCGCCGAGGGCTTCACCACGCTGGCCGGCCACTTCACCGACCGCACCGTGGTGACCTACGACCCGCGCGGCGTCGAGCGCAGCACGCGCACCGGGGCGCCTGGGATCGCGGACCACGCCGACGACGTGCACCGCGTCGTCGAGGCCGTCGGCGGCGGCCCGGTGGACCTCTTCGCCTCCAGCGGCGGCGCCCTGGTGGCGTTCGAGCTCGCGGCGACGCACCCGGGAGACGTGCGGACCGTCGTCGCGCACGAACCGCCGCTACCCAGCGTGCTCCCGGACCGGGAGGCCGTGGACGCGGCCCTGACCGACATCCACGACACCTACCAGGCGAAGGGGTTCGGGGCGGGGATGGCGAAGTTCATCGCCCTGGTCATGGCCACGGGCGAGCTCACCGCGGACTACGTCGCCCAGCCCGACCCGGACCCGGCCGTGTTCGGCCTGCCGACCGAGGACGACGGCACACGTGACGACCTGCTGCTGGGCGTCAACATGCGTCTCCTGACGCAGTACGAGCCGGACTGGGCGACCCTCCGGCCCGGCACGCCCGAGGTCATGGTCGCCGTCGGAGAGGACACGGGCGACGAGCTGACGGGCCGCTCCGCCCGTGCGACCGAGGCGCTGCTCGACGCCGCACCGATCGTCTTCCCCGGGGGCCACGGCGGGTTCAGCGGCGGGGAGTACGGCCAGCCCGCCGACAAGCCGGTCGAGTTCGCGGCAAAGCTGCGCGAGGTCCTGGCGCGCTGAGCGACGTCGTGATCGGTTCAGCGTCAGGTGATCGGCAGGCCGAGCTGCCGACCACCTGACGTTCTTCCGACCGCAGCGTGGCGCCGGGCAGGCGCCGGGCGCGTCAGTGCACGTGGTCGCCCAGGTCCGCGACGACGACGGCGAGCGTGCCCGGGCCGACGTGCACGCCGAGCACCGCGCTCAGCGGCGTGACCTCGACGTCCGCGCGCGTGCGGGTGTGGAGACGGCCCGCCAGGGCGAGCGCCCGGTCGTGCGCGCCGAAGTGGTGGACGGCGACGACGGGCCGCTCCGCCTCGGCGACGAACGCGGCGGCCTGCTCCAGCAGCCGTTCGGCGCCGGCCGCGCGGGTGCGCACCCGCTGGGCCAGCTCGATCGCGCCGTCGGACAGCCGCAGGATCGGCTTGACGCCCAGGACGGTGCCGAGCGCGGCCGCCGGGCCGGACAGCCGCCCGCCGCGTCGCAGGTGCTCCAGCGTGTCGACCACGAACACGGCATGGGCCGTCCCCGCGACCTCGATGGCCCGCGCGGCGACATGGGCGGCGTCGGCCCCGGCGGCGGCGCACTCGGCCGCGGCGCGGGCCGCGAAACCGAGGCCCGCGGCCGCCGTCCGCGAGTCCACCGCGCGCACCTGCAGGGGTGACCGTGCCGCGGCGGTACCCGCCGAGCCGACGGTGCCCGACAGCGCACCGGAGAGGTGCACCGAGACGACCGATCGACCGCCCTGCTCACCGAGGTTGCGATAGACGGCCGCGAACGCCTCGGGCGACGGCTGCGACGTGGTCACCTGCTCGCCCTCGGAGACGAGCTGGGCCAGGCGGTCGGGCGTGATGTCCTCGCCCTCCGCATAGGCCTCGTCGCCCACCAGGACGCGCAGCGGCACCACGACCGGGCCGCCCTGCAGCCCGGCGGGCAGGCAGGCGGTGGAGTCGGTGACGACCCGCACCTCCTGGGGTGCCGGGCGGGAAGGACGACGACGGTTGCGCATGACCGCGACACTCTAACCGTGCGGGGAACCCGACGGCGAAACGCCTGGAGCCTCCCCGCGCGCGGCACCAGGGCCCGACCTAGCATCCGAGACATGCCCGATGCATCGACGCCAGATCTCGCCGCTCTGCGCGAGGCCGCCGCGGCGGCCCAGAAGGCCCTCGAGGAGGCAGAACGGGCAGCCGCGCCCGCAGCCCCGGAGACGGGCAGGCCCGAGGGTGCGGCTCCGCCGTCGGCACCCGCACCGGCAACGCCCGACTCCCCGCTCGACGGCTACGCGGCCGAGGTCGCCGCGGGCTACGCGTCCGGGGCCACGCTCCCGCTGGGCGCCCTCCTGGAGGGCGAGGCCGGCGGTGAAGCCACGCCGAACCCGCAGGTCCAGGTCGGTTTCGCGCTCTCGATGCTGAACCGGCACGGCCTCGTGGCGGGCGCCACGGGAACCGGCAAGACCAAGACGCTGCAGGGCATGGCCGAGGGGCTGTCGCTGGCCGGCGTGCCCGTCTTCCTGGCGGACGTCAAGGGCGACCTGTCCGGTCTGGCCCTGCCCGGTCCGGACAACCCGAAGGTCGCGGAGCGCGCGGCCAGCATCGGGCAGGAGTGGAGGCCGACCCAGTACCCGGTCGAGTTCTACTCGCTCGGCGGGATCGGCAAGGGTGTGCCGATCCGCACGACGGTCACCGACTTCGGGCCGCTCCTGATGTCCAAGGTGCTGGGCCTGAACGAGACACAGGAATCGAGCCTCACGCTGATCTTCCACTGGGCCGACAAGAAGGGCCTGGCCCTGCTGGACCTCAAGGACCTGCAGTCGGTGATCGCCTACCTGACCTCGGACGAGGGCAAGGGAGAGCTCAAGGGCATCGGCGGTGTCTCGGCGGCCACGGCGGGCGTCATCCTGCGCGAGATCGTGGGGCTGGAGGGGCAGGGCGCCGACGCGTTCTTCGGCGAGCCCGCGTTCGCGACGTCGGACCTGATCACGACCAAGGGCGACCTCGGCGTGCTGAGCGTGCTGGAGCTGCCCGCGGTGCAGGACCGTCCGCAGCTCTTCTCGACGTTCCTCATGTGGCTGCTCGCGGACCTCTTCCAGGACCTGCCCGAGGTGGGCGACGCCGACAAGCCGAAGCTGGTGTTCTTCTTCGACGAGGCGCACCTGCTGTTCACCGGTGCCTCGAAGGACTTCCTCCAGCAGGTGGTCCAGACGGTGCGGCTGATCCGGTCCAAGGGCGTGGGCGTCTTCTTCGTGACGCAGTCGCCCAAGGACGTGCCGTCCGACGTCCTGGCCCAGCTCGGCAACCGGGTGCAGCACGCGCTGCGCGCCTTCACGCCCGACGACGCCACGGCGCTGCGTGCCGCCGCCCGTACCTTCCCGACGTCGCCGTACGACCTGGAGCGCCTGCTGCAGGAGCTGGGCACCGGCGAGGCGGTGGTCACCGTGCTGACCGAGAAGGGTGCGCCCTCGCCCGTCGCGTGGACCCGGGTGCGGGCGCCGCAGGCCTCGATGGACCCGGCCGGGGACGCCGCGATCGACCAGGTCGTCGCCGCCTCTCCCGGTCAGGCGAGGTACGGCACGCCGGTCGACGCGGAGTCCGCGTTCGAGCTGCTCCAGGCGAAGGCGCAGGAGCAGGCCGCGGGGCAGGCAGCCGCCGAGGGTTCGGCCACCGCGGCCGAGGACGAGCGGGAGCTCGCCAAGGAGCGCGCCCGGCTCGAGAAGGAGGCCGCGACCCGGGAGCGGACGGAGGCCCGGCACAAGGAGCAGGCCGCCCGCGACCGCAACCGCGTGGTGACCTCGCTGGCCAAGACGGCAGGGACGGTCCTGGTCCGCGAGCTGACCCGCTCCCTCTTCGGCACGCGCAAGCGCTAACCCCTTCGTTGAGTGCGGGATTCTCGCCCTTTTCTGTGTGCCAGAAGGGCGAAAAGCCCGCACTCAACGAAGGCGACGGCGTTCCAGGGCGGCGCGGATACGGCGGAGCAGCCTCTCGGGGTGGCGGATGACGTCGTCCGCAGTCGCCGTGATGATCAGCCAGCCGGCGCCTTCGAGAAGCTGCCGTCGCTCCACGTCGCGGCGCCACGTCGCGGGATCGGTTCGGTGGTGGTCGCCGTCGTACTCGATGGCGATCTTGAGCCTCGGGTAGGACAGGTCGGGCAGCGCGAGGAACAGACCGTCGTCGGCCCTCACCGGGAGGTTCACCACCGGCGCCGGAAGACCGGCGTCCAGGATGATCAGCCGCAGCCGGGTCTCCATCGACGAGTCGGTGCCCGGCCGGATCAGCTCGATCGTCTCCCGGCAGAGGGTGAGACCTCTCATCTTGAAGGTCCCGCGCAGAAGCACACTCATGGCGTCCACCGTCGTGGCCGGGTTCTTGCGGCGGGTCATGGCGTCCCCCAGCACCACCAGGCTGTCCCGGTCCAGGCGGTGCGACACCTGAAGCCAGGTCTGCGGCGCGGACGTGATGCGCAGGCCGAACCGGTCGACCGTGTCGAGTTGCTTCTGCCCGCAGAAGTGCGCGGCGATCCGGTACCGCTGCGGCCGTTCGCCCCTGCGTGGCGTCACGACGTGGATCGCCGGATCATCCGCGAGCTGCCAGGGAAGGTCGATGCCGAGCAGCTGGAGCGCCGTCGTCCGGGCGAATGCGGCGTTGGGATGGACGACGCGCGCGATGGCACGGCAACGATCGATGAGGGACGGATCAGGATCGGCTACTCGGACCCCGGTGGTCGGCGTCGAGAACCGGGCCGCGCGGATCTGTTTCGGCGTGAGATCGAGGCCTTGCGCCTCGCCGACCGTGAAGATATTGGATGACACCTTTTCATGCTGAACGGTGTCTCATTCGCCAGCCGCCTATCCACAGGGGCAAAAGTTGAGTGCTGGATTTTCGCCCTTCTGGCACACAGAAAAGGGCGAAAATCCAGCACTCAGCGGCAGACGAGGCGGCCGGGCGGGCGGTCGGGCCGGGACGGGGGTCAGGCCGGGACGATGTTGACCAGCTTCGGGGCGCGGACGATCACCTTGCGGACGCCGCGGCCGTCGAGGAACTTGACCACGTTCGGCTCGGCCAGGGCCGTCGCCTCCAGGTCCTCCGCGGAGATGTCCGGGGCGACCTCGAACCGGGCACGCACCTTGCCCTGCACCTGGACCACGCAGGTCACGGTGTCCTGCACGAGGTACTGGTCGTCGGCGGCCGGGAACGGCGCGTGGGCCAGGGACTCCTCGTGGCCGAGCCGGGACCACAGCTCCTCCGCGATGTGCGGCGCGATGGGCGCCGTCATCAGGACGAGCGGCTCCACGGCCGTGCGCGGCACGGCCGACAGGCCCGTGAGGTGGTTGTTCAGCGTGATGAGCTTGGCGATCGCGGTGTTGGGCCGCATGTTCTCCATCTCGACGCGGACGTCCGCGATGGTGCGGTGCACGGCGCGCAGGGTCGCGGTGTCGGGCTCGTCGTCCGTCACGGTGAGCTCGCCCGTCTCCTCCGAGACGACGTTGCGCCACAGCCGCTGCAGGAACCGCTGCGACCCGACGACGGCGCGGGTCTCCCACGGGCGCGACAGGTCCAGCGGGCCCATCGACATCTCGTAGACGCGGAACGTGTCGGCGCCGTACTGCTCGTACATCTCGTCGGGCGTCACGACGTTCTTGAGCGACTTGCCCATCTTCCCGTACTCACGGTTGACGGGCTGGCCCTGCCAGGTGAACCCGGACTGCTCGTCGCCCTCGACCTCCTCGGCCGGCACGTACTGGCCGCGCGAGTCGGTGTAGGCGTAGGCCTGGATGTAGCCCTGGTTGAAGAGCTTGCCGAACGGCTCGACGCCCGTGACGTGGCCCAGGTCGAAGAGGACCTTGTGCCAGAACCGCGCGTACAGCAGGTGCAGCACCGCGTGCTCCACGCCGCCCACGTAGAGGTCGACGCCGCCGGCCGGGCCGGACGTCGGGTTGTGCTGCGGCCCCAGCCAGTACTTCTCGAGCTCGGGCAGCGCCGCCGCCGAGGTCTCGGCGGGGTCGAGGTAGCGCAGGTAGTACCAGCACGACCCGGCCCAGTTGGGCATCGTGTTGGTGTCGCGGCGGTACTTCTTGGGCCCGTCGCCCAGGTCGAGGGTGACGTGCACCCAGTCGTCGTTGCGGCCCAGCGGCGCCTCGGGCTCGGAGTTGGCGTCCTCCGGGTCGAAGGTGCGCGGCGCGTAGTCGGGCACGTCCGGCAGGTCCACCGGCAGCATCGCGTCGGGGATCGCCACCGGGCGGTCGTCCTCGTCCCACACCACCGGGAACGGCTCGCCCCAGTAGCGCTGGCGGCTGAACAGCCAGTCGTTGAGGCGGTAGGTGGTGGTGCCCTCGCCGATGTTCTTGCTCTCCAGCCAGGCGATGATCTTCGCCTTGGCCTCGACGACGCCGAGGCCGTCGAGCGAGATCTCGTCGTTCGCGGACCGCACGGCGACGCCGTCGCCCGCGTACGCACCGGTGTGGTCCTCCGGCAGGCCACCGGTCGGCTCGACCGTGTAGATCACCGGCAGGTCGTAGGCCTCGGCGAACGCGAAGTCGCGCTCGTCGCCGCCCGGGACGGCCATGATGGCGCCGGTGCCGTAGCCCATGAGCACGTAGTCCGCGGTGAAGACCGGGACCTGGAGGCCGCTGACGGGGTTGACGGCCAGGTGGCCGGTGAACACGCCGGTCTTCTTGCCGGCGTCGGCCTGCCGCTCGACGGCGGTCTTCGCGGACGCCTCGCGCCGGTAGGCGGCGACGGCCTCGACCGGGGTGTCGTACCCGCCGGTCCACGCGGAGCGCGTGCCGTCGGGCCAGGCCGCGGGGACCTCGTCGAGCAGCGGGTGCTCCGGGGCGACCACCATGAACGTGGCGCCGAACAGCGTGTCCGGACGGGTGGTGAAGACCTCCAGCGAACCCGCCGCGCCGGCCGGGTCGCCCTCGGCGGTGCCGACGACGTCGAACCGCACGTTGGCGCCCGTGGACCGGCCGATCCAGTTGCGCTGCATCGACTTGACCTTCTCGGGCCAGTCGATGAGCTCCAGGTCGTCCGTGAGGCGGTCCGCGTAGGCGGTGATGCGCATCTTCCACTGGCGCAGGTTGCGCTGGAAGACGGGGAAGTTGCCGCGCTCGGACCGGCCGTCGGCTGTGACCTCCTCGTTCGCGAGCACGGTGCCCAGGCCCGGGCACCAGTTGACCGGCGAGGAGTCGACGTAGGCGAGCCGCTGCCCGTCGATGACGTCGCGCTGCTCCGGCTCGCTCAGCGCAGCCCAGACGGCGCCGCCGGCGTTGTCGCCGTCGTGCCCGGGGACGGGCCGCGTGCCCGCGGCCAGCTCGGCGCGCAGCTCGGCGATGGGGCGCGCCCGGCCGCGGCCGTCGCCCGCCCCCGTCACGGGGCCGGGGCGCTCGGCGTCGGCGTCGTACCAGGACTCGAAGATCTGCAGGAAGATCCACTGCGTCCAGCGGACGTACTCGGGGTCGATGGTCGCGAACGTACGGCGCGAGTCGTGGCCCAGGCCGAGGCGGCGCAGCTGCCTGCGCATGTTGCCGATGTTGGCCTCGGTGGTGGTCCGCGGGTGCTGGCCCGTCTGGACGGCGTACTGCTCGGCGGGCAGGCCGAAGGCGTCGTAGCCCAGCGCGTGCAGCACGTTGTCGCCGCGCATGCGGCGGAAGCGCCCGGTCACGTCCGTGGCGATGTAGCCCAGCGGGTGGCCCACGTGCAGGCCCGCACCCGAGGGGTACGGGAACATGTCCATGATGAAGTACGGGTCGCCCGCCGCCGGGCTCCCGCCCGGCCCCGTAAGTCGCCCCTGCGGGTTCGCCGCGTGGAACGTGCCGCGCTCCTCCCAGATGTCCTGCCAGCGCAGCTCGATCTGCTGCGCGAGGGTCGGGGTGTAGCGGAAACGGGGCTCGTCGGGAGACGTGGTGCGCTCGGGTGCGTCGGGCATGGTCACCCGCCCGAGTCTACCGACCGTGCGGGTGCGCGGCCCTCGTTCGTCCACAGGCCCCGGCGTTCATCCGACATTCGCCCGCACCTCCCCCGAAGTTCTCCACCCGGGTGCTCGAATTGTCCGCATGATGCCCTCGTCGCGAAAGATCCTCGCCGCCAGCATCGCCGCCGCGACCCTGTGGACGGCCTCGACCGCCGCCGCCGCGCCGCTGCCCGACGACGACGCCCGGAGCAGCACCGCCGCCCACGCCGACCACGTGATCTTCCTCGCCCTGGACGGGTTCGACGTCGAGTACCTCGACCTGGTGCGCGACGGCGCCGGCTCCCCCGGCACCGTCGAGATGCCGAACCTGCGCGCCCTCCTGCGCCGCGGCAGCGTGACCACCTCCACCGGCGTGATGACCTCGATCACCAACCCGTCGTGGTCGTCCGTCGCCACCGGTTCCTGGCCCGCGACCCACCACAACACCGCCTACTGGTTCGACCCCGCGACCGACACCGCGCGGGGACAGCAGCGCGACCTCGCCGTGCCGACCGTCGCGGAGTCGATCCGGGAGCAGGGCGGCACCGTCTTCTCGTCGCAGTGGTTCATCCTGCAGAACCACGGCGTCACCTTCGGCGACCCCGACGCCCTGTACACGCAGCCCGGCGGCGACTGCGCGCGCCGCACCGACGACGTCGTGTCCGTGCTGCGCGGCGAGCCCGTCAGCTCGAACGGCCAGCTCGTCACGACCAGCGGCATCCCCGACCTCATGGCCGTCTACTGCGACACCCTCGACGCGATCGGGCACGACGGCGGCGACGCCGACCCCCGCATCCCGGGCGCCCTGGAGGACATCGACCAGCAGATCGGGCGCATCGTCGCCGCCACGAAGGAGGCCGGCGTCCACGACAGCACGGCGTTCGTCATCACGGGCGACCACGGCATGACCACCTTCGACAAGGGGTTCGCCACCGAGGGGCTCGCGGCGATCGAGGCGGCCGGCTTCACCCCGCAGGTCCTGACCAGCGGACAGTCCCCCGCGCCCGGGACCGACGTCGTGATCGTCGTGGGCGGGGTCGCCGACGTGCGCCTCGTCGGCGAGCGGGCCGGCGACCGCGCCGCCGTCCGCCGCCTGGAGCGAGCGCTGACGGCGCTCCCCCAGGTGCGGAACGTCTTCGACAAGGCCGACCAGCGCCGGATGCGCATGAGCCCGAACCACGGCGACCTGCTCGTGGAGCCGATGCCCGGCTGGTCGTTCGGGGCCACGCCCGCGGACCCGGCCGGCCGCCACGGCGCGACCACCGAGCTGCGCATCCCGCTCGTCCTCGCCGGGGCGGGCGTCCGCCCGGGGGCGCATCCGCGCGACCCGCGCCACGTCGACGTCGCGCCGACGATCTCGGCGCTGCTGGGCTACGCGCCGCCGTCGGCCAGCGAGGGCCGGGTGCTGCGCGAGGCGCTGCGCCGCTGAACCTGCGCCGCTGAACCCGCGCCGCTGATCCCGCACGGGCCCGCCGCGCGGGAAGACGGCAAAGAGGTGTGTTGCGCCGCGTAGACACTGTCCACGCAGCGCAACACACCTCCAGGGACGTGCCCCGCGGGCACAAGGAGCCGCGTCGACCGCGGCCCGCGACGCGGAGCGGTCAGAACGAGTCGATCAGGGGCCCGCCCACCGCCAGCATCAGCCAGGCCACGGCCGCGACGTAGCCGATGACCAGGATGATGTGCCGGTTGCCCACCATGGCGTTCCGCAGGCCGGCGCTCGCGGGCAGGTCGCCCGACTGCACGCCGCGCACCAGCTGGTACCAGAGCAGCGGCCACATGATGGTCCACACGACCATGCAGTAGGGGCACAGCGCCACGATCGCGTAGAAGCTGGTCCACATCAGGAAGAACACGAGCGCCTGGCCCAGCACGGTACCGGCCAGGAGCGACATCCAGTACCAGCGCGGCAGGCGGGCGCCGACCAGCAGCACCACACCCGTGGTGATCACCACGGGGAACGCCGCGACACCCAGGTAGGGGTTGGGGAAGCCGAGCAGGGCACCCTGCCACGACGACATCGCGGCGCCGCAGTCGACGAACAGGTTGATGCTGCAGGACGCCGTCCGGTCCGGGTCGAGGAGCTTGAGGTACTTCTCCCAGGCCAGGGCGAACGACGCGGCGAAACCGACCGCGCCCAGCACCACCAGGAGCAGCGCCACGGCCCGGCCGCCGAGCGGCTTGGGTCCGTACGTGGCGACCTCGTTCTCGCCGTCCGGCGAGCTGTCCATCGAGCTGTCCGACGACGTCGTGGTCGCCCCGGTCTCAGTCACCCGCCCTACGCTACCGGCGCAGTCTGGGACATTGCTGAGACCCGGGTCACAGTGCGGTCTCCGTCGGCTGGTGCACCACTCGCTGCCGCCCGAACGCCACGATCAGGCCGAGGCCCAGGACGGTGACGACGGCGCCGGCCCACGCGGGCGCCAGGTAGCCCCAGCCCGCGTCGATGACCACGCCGCCCAGGAACGCTCCGGCGCCGTTGGCCACGTTGAGCCCGGCGTGGCACAGCGCGGCGCCCAGCGACGGCGCGCCGGGCGCCAGGTCCATGAGCCGGGTCTGGAACGCGAGCCCCAGCATCTGCGAGGTGACGCCCAGCAGGAACAGGGAGACGAGCGCTGGCACCACCGAGGCGCCGGTCAGCGCGAACAGCACGAGGGAGGCCGCGGTGGCCACGAAGCCGATCAGGACCGCGCGCAGCACGCCCCGGTCGGCCAGCCGCCCGCCGATCTGCGTGCCGACCGTCATGCCGACGCCGAACAGGGCGAGCACCCACGGCACGGCGCCACCGGGCAGGCCGGTCACGCCCGTCACGGTGGGGGCCACGTACGTGTAGACGGCGAACATGCCGCCGAACCCGATCGCGCCGGCCACGAACGCGAACCACAGCGGCCCGTTGCGCAGGGTCGCCAGCTCGGTGCGCACCGAGCGGCCCTCACCGCCCGCGCCGGCCGGGATCAGCCGCCAGAGCCCCAGGAGCGTGGCGATGCCCAGCACGCCGATCAGCACGTAGGAGACGCGCCAGCCGAACGCCTGGCCCACCCACGTGGACAGGGGCACGCCGACGACGTTCGCGATGGTCAGGCCGGTCATCATCGTCGCGACGGCCCGCCCGCGCTGGGCGGGGCCGGCCACGGCGGCACCGACCGCGGCGCCGACGCCGAAGAACGCGCCGTGCGGCAGCCCCGCGAAGAAGCGCCCGACCACGAGCCAGCCGATGTCGGGCGCCGCGGCGGACAGCACGTTCGCCACCGTGTAGAACCCCATCAGCGCCAGCAGCAGGCGCTTGCGCGACATCCGCGCCGCGGCCACGGTCAGCAGCGGCGCCCCGACCACCACGCCGAGCGCGTACGCGGTGATGGTGTGCCCCACCTGCGGGTCGGTCGCGCCGAGGTCGAGGCCGACGTCGGGCAGCAGGCCCATCGCGGCGAACTCGGTGGTGCCGATGGTGAACCCGCCCACCGCCAGCGCGACGAGCGCGGGTGCGGCGCGGCGCATCGAGCCGGTGCCCGAAGCCTGGCCCGGGGCGTTCTGGGGTGCACTGCTCGCCATGAGGTCTCCGGAAGTGTCGTATCGATTCGGTCTACCGTCGACGACACCGGCGACGAGCAAGAGGGAACGGGGAGCAGCCTACTCCTGCGCTACCCAGACGCGGGAGGCCGCCAGCAGGCCGAGATCGGCCACCCGCTCGTCGGCGTCGGACCCACCAGCACCACCCGCCGCGCCGTCGGCCCCGGGGGCCGGCGTGCAGGTCCAGGCCACGGCGACCGTCCCGGCGAACTCGCGCCGCGTGGTGACCTCCACGCGGATGTCCAGGTCCAGGCCCAGCTCGGCGAGGTACCGCAGCGCCTCCGGGTCGGCGTCGGAGATCCGCACCACCGTGCCCGCGTCGCCCGCGTGCATCGACGACAGCGGCACCGCGTCGGGCCGCACCACCGTGCCGTCGGCCGACGGGATCGGGTCGCCGTGCGGATCGCGCGACGGGTTGCCCAGCCGCGCCGCCATCCGCTCCACGAAGACGTCCGAGACCGCGTGCTCCAGCACCTCGGCCTCGTCGTGCACCTCGTCCCACCCGTACCCGAGCTGTTCCACGAGGAACGTCTCCAGGAGCCGGTGGCGGCGCACCATCACCAGCGCGAGCCTGCGACCCTCGTCCGTCAGCCGGATCGCGCCGTACCGCTCGTGCTCCAGCAGCCCCTGGCCGCTCAGCCGGCGCACCGTCTCGGACACCGTGGAGGCGCCCACGCCCAGCCGGTCGGCCAGATGCTTGGTGGTCACCTTCTCGTCCGACCACTCCTGGGCCGACCACACCGCCTTCAGGTAGTCCTGGGCAACGGGCGTCAGCTCGGCCGGGTCGGTTGTGATCTCCACGCCCCGAGCCTAGTTGCCCGACGCCGACGACGACGGCGAGGGCCCGGCATCCGGTACGTCACCCGGAACGTCGCCGGGCACCTCGTCCGGCAGCGGGACGGCCGGCGGGATCACCTGACGCTCGCTCACGGCCGCCTCGCCCTCGGGCGTCACCTCGACGAGCTGCCAGTCCACGAACTGCCGCCGCTCCGGGTCGAACCGCAGCACCGTCATCTCGGAGGTGTCGCGCAGCGGACCCACCGAGGTGTTCCCCTTGGTGGCACCACCGGTGCTCGCGTTCACGTACCGCACGCCGTAACCCACCACGTCGGGGCCGATCCGCGTGTGCATGTGCCCCGAGATCTGGAACGGCACGCAGCCCGACTCCAGGGCCGCGTCGCCGACCGCGGGCTGGTGGATCATCAGCAGGTCCACCCGGTCCTCCTCCGTGAACCCGCCCAGCCCGGCCTCCCCGGCCGCCTCGCACGCCACGTCCCGCAGGCGCTCGCCGGCCTGCTCGGGCGTCTCCTCGCGCGCGACCACCGTGCCGCCGCCGATCCGCGTCTCCAGCGGGTCCCGGTCCCCCAGGATCCGCACGCCCTCCACCTCGACGATCTCCCCGTCGAGCACGATCTGCCGGTTGGCCAGCTCCGTGGCCGTCGTCAGGCGCGAGTCGTGGTTGCCGTCCGACACGACGAACGGGACGCCGTCCGGCACCGCCGAGGCGAACGAGTCCACGCAGACCGACTCCACGCTCGTCCCGTTGATCGTGGTGTCCCCGGCATTGAGCATCACGTCGGGCGCCAGCCGGTCCGCGAGGTCACGGATCAGCGGCGTCATCCCCGTGTTGCAGTGCAGGTCGGAGACCAGCAGGAACGTCACGTAGTCCGGTTCCTCGGGGCTGCCCGACGCCGTCGGCCCCTCCTCGCCCTGCGCCGCCTCCTGCTCCGCGACCCGGGCGTCCCACGCCGCCAGCAGCTTCTCCCGGGCACCCGCGTAGAACACCTCGTTGGCCTGGTAGGTCTCCACGAGCTGGCTGCTGTACGTGTCGATCACGCCCGCCAGCCGGCCCGTGATCCGGGCGCCCTCCAGAGCCGTCCCCGCGAACACCGGCGAGGCCGGCAGCGCGGCCCGCTCCTCGGGCCCGGCGCTCGCCGTGGCGGTCGCGGCCACCAGCACGACGACGAGGCCGGCGGCGGTGATCTCCCAGGTGCGGGATGCGAAGGTGCGGGCGAGCTCCCGCCGTCGGGCGACGCCGAGCAGGGCCCGCAGACCGAACGCGACCCCGACCAGCACCACCGCCGCGGCGGCCGCCCCGCGCAGCGCGTCCCAGGCCAGCGCCCACGCCACGGTGCGCACCGTGCGCTGCGGGGTGTCGAAGAACTGCAGGTACCCGTCGAGGTCGCCCGCCAGCGCGTCGAAGCTGGCCGCGTCCACCGCCGAGAGGTCGGTGGGGATCTCGTGCACCGTGATCCGCACCCCGAGGGTCAGGGGCAGCGGGGAGTCGGTCACGACCGTGCCGAGCGGGCCGAGGTCGGCGACGATCTGGTCGTCCGCGGTGACCGCGTAGGTGGCCTCGTGCGGGCCGAGACTGAGGTCGGCTCTCGCCGTCGTGATCCCGAACATCAGGCAGAACAGGGCGGCTGCCACTCCCGCAAGGGTCCAGCGCAGCCAGCGGGGCGGGTTGGGACGACTCATCTCCTCTACCTTTTCATGCGTCCGCCGCACCCACCCGCCGCGAGGGCGGACGACGCCGCCGTCCGACGGCGTGCCCGGCCGCGCCCCGCCTGACCCCGCGCCAAGCCCAGCCGTGCGGGAGAGGTCAGCCGGTCTTGCGGGACTTCTTGGCGTCCGCGACGCTGCGCTTCAGGGCCTCCATGAGGTCCACGACCTCGGCGCCCTCGCCCTCCTCCTCGGCCTGCTCGCCGAACGTCGCCGCCGTGTCGACGGTCTCGCCCGCCTCCAGCTTCGCGTCCACGAGCTTGCGCAGCTGCACCTGGTAGTCGTCCTCGTAGTCCTCGGGCGTGAAGTCCGCCTCGAAGCTGCCGACGAGCTGGGCCGACATCGTCAGCTCCTTGGCGCTCACCTTCGCCGGCTCGTCGAGGGACGGGAACGCGGCCTCGCGGATCTCGTCGGCCCACAGGAGGGTCTGCAGCACCAGGATCTCCTCCCGGACCCGCAGCGCCGCGAGCCGGGTGCGCTGCCGGAGCGCGAACTTCACGACCGCCGTGCGGTCGGTCTCCTCCAGCGTGCGGCGCAGCAGCACGTACGCCTTCGTGGACTTGGAGTCCGGCTCCAGGTAGTAGGTCCGGTCGAACATGATCGGGTCGATCTGCTCGCTGGGCACGAACTCGACCACCGAGATCTCCCGGTCCCGCTCGGCGGGCAGGTCGGCGAGGTCCTGCTTGGTGAGCACCACGGTGCGCTCACCGTCGTCGTAGGCCCGGTCGATGTGCTCGTACGGCACCACCTCGCCGTCGATCTCGCACACGCGCTTGTACCTGATGCGTCCGCCGTCGGCGTCATGCACCTGGTGCAACGGCACGTCGTGGTCCTCGGTCGCGCTGTACAGCTTGACCGGGACGTTGACGAGACCGAAGGTCACGGCACCCTTCCAGATCGCCCTCATCCTTCTATGGTGCGCCCCAAGCGCACGACATGCCCAGGTTTAGTCCTGGGCCGGCGTCAGAGGCCCGCGCGGTCCAGCTTCGCGCAGAGCTCGGCGTTGGTGGGCTCCACGAGCTGCTCGCCGTCCGGGAAGACCAGCACCGGGATGGTCTTTCGCCCGGTCAGCGCCTCGGCCTCGTCGGCCCGGGTGGGGTGCGCGGCGAGGTCCACGTAGACGTAGTCCACGCGCCGGACGTCGAGCACGGCCTTGCTGCGCCGGCAGTCCCGGCACCACTCGGCGCCGTAGACGGTGAGCCGCTCGGGCCGGCCGATCGAGGGAGCGGCGGCGGCAGCCGAGAGGGGCGCCACGGACACGTCGATCGAGATGTCAGAAATCACTCGCGGGAGCCTAGCGGAGTTCTTCACCCGGCCTCTACACCGTTCGAGTGATCTCGCCGACTCCGGGCACGACTCCGAGCGCACGAGGCCGACCGGCGGCACGATGGTGGGATGGCGACGACGCAGACGGTCACGGTGGACGGCCACCGCCTGCGCCTGAGCAACCTCGACAAGGTGCTGTACCCGGCGTCGGGCACCACCAAGGGCGAGGTGCTGCACTACCTGGCGGAGGTGGCCCCCGTGCTGCTGCCGCACGCGGCCAACCGCCCCGCGACCCGCAAGCGCTGGCCCGACGGCACCAGCGGGCAGATGTTCTTCCAGAAGAACCTCGACGCCTCCACCCCCGACTGGGTCAAGCGCCGGTCGATCCAGCACAAGAAGTCGGCCAACGACTACGTGCTGGTCAACGACCTGGCGACCCTGACCTGGCTCGGCCAGACCGCGACGTTGGAGCTGCACACCCCGCAGTGGCAGTTCGGCCGCACGGGGGCGCGCCTCGACCCGGACCGCCTCGTGCTGGACCTCGACCCCGGGCCCGGCGCCGGGCTCGCCGAGTGCGCCGAGGTGGCGCGCTGGGCCCGCGAGATCCTGCGCGGCATGGACCTGGAGCCGTACCCCGTCACGTCCGGGTCCAAGGGCATCCACCTGTACGCGGCCCTCGGCAAGGCGGCCGACACCCGGCTCGACTCCGACGCCGTGTCCGCCGTGGCGCACGAGCTCGCCCGGTACCTGGAGGCCGAGCACCCCGACCTGGTCGTCAGCGACATGAGCAAGGCCCTGCGGTCGGGCAAGGTGCTGGTCGACTGGTCGCAGAACAACGGCAGCAAGACCACCATCGCGCCCTACTCCCTGCGCGGGCTCGACCGGCCCTGGGTCGCCGCGCCCCGCACCTGGGCGGAGCTGGAGGACCCGGACCTCGCCCAGCTCACGCCCGAGGACGTGGTCGCGCGCATCGCGGCCGACGGCGACCTCCTCGCACCTCTGCTGGAAGGGCACCTCGCCGCCCTGGAACCGACGTCGGAGCGCCTGGCCACCTTCCAGAAGCTGGAGACCTACCGCGCCAAGCGTGATCCGGCGAAGACCCCGGAGCCGTTCGGGCCCGCGACCAGCGCCTCGCCGTCCGGCACGGACGACGAGGCCGGCCAGGGCGACGCGGGCTCCGCGGCCTCCCCGGGCGACGCGGACCAAGAGGCCGCCCCCACCTTCGTCATCCAGGAGCACCACGCCCGCCGCCTGCACTGGGACTTCCGGCTGGAGCACGAGGGCGTCCTGGTGAGCTGGGCCCTCCCCCGCGGCGAACCCACCGACCCCGCGAAGAACCACCTGGCCGTCCAGACCGAGGACCACCCCCTCGAGTACGGCACGTTCGAGGGCAGCATCCCCGGCGGCGAGTACGGCGCGGGCGCCGTCACGATCTGGGACTCCGGCACCTACGAGCTGGAGAAGTGGCGCGACGACGAGGTGATCGTCACGCTGCGCTCCGCCGAGCGCGGGGCCCGGCGGCTCGCCCTGATCCGCACCGGCGGGCGCGACGGCGACGCCGAGAACAACTGGCTGATCCACCTGACCAAGGCCCAGCCGGACGGCGCCGGCGCGCCGGGCCCCGCCGGCCACACGAGCACCGCCTCCCCGGACGACACCGGAGCGGACGGCACCGGAGCGGACGGCACAGGACCGGACGGCGCGGCGCCGGCGTCGCGCACGACAGCACCGACCAGCCGGACGACCGGTACCCAGCGGGACGAACGGCGTCGGCCCATGCTCGCCACCGCCGCCGCACCCGGGGACCTCACCCGGCCCGACGACTGGGCCTTCGAGATGAAGTGGGACGGCTTCCGCACCCTCGCCCACGTCCAGGACCCCGAGACCCTGCGCCTGGTCAGCCGCTCCGGGCAGGACCTCACCGTCACGTTCCCCGAGCTCGCCGCGCTCGCGGGCCAGGTCGACGCCGCCCGCCTGCCCGTCGTGCTCGACGGCGAGATCGTCGCCCTCGACCGCGCCGGCCGCCCCGACTTCCGCCGCCTCCAGCACCGCGCCAACCTGCGCAAGGAGCGCGACGTCGCGCGCGCCAAGGCCCAGGTCCAGGTGGACCTCATGCTGTTCGACGTGCTGGTCGCCGACGGCGACGACGTCACCGCCCGCCCCTACACCGAGCGGCGGGAGCTCCTGGAGTCCCTGGTCACGCCGAGCGCGCCCGTGCACCTCCCGCCCGCGTTCGACGGTGACCTGGAGGCCGCCCTCCGCACGTCGCGCACCCTCCGGCTGGAGGGCGTGGTCGCCAAGCGCCGCACCTCCACCTACGCCGGACGGCGCTCGCACGAGTGGCTCAAGATCAAGCACCAGGCCATGCAGGAGGTGGTGGTCGTGGGCTGGCGGCCGGGCCGCGCCGACGCCTCCGTGATGGGCTCGCTGCTCATGGCGGTGCCGGACGCGAGCGGCGACGACTCCGGCCTGCGCTACGTCGGCCGGGTGGGCACGGGCTTCTCCGAGCGCGAGCGCCGGGAGATCACCACGCGGCTGCGGGGCATGGAGCGCAAGACGCCGGGCGTGTCCGGCGTGCCCGCGGAGGACGCCTCGGACGCCCGCTGGGTCACGCCCAGCCTGGTGGGCGAGGTGACGTACGCGGACTGGGCCGAGGGTCCGGACGGCGCGTCGGGCGAGCGGCGCATGCGGCACTCGGTGTGGCGGGGCTGGCGTCCGGAGAAGACGCCGGCGGAGGTCGTCGTGGACACCCCTGGTCACGGGTGACGCCGTGGGCCGGACGAGCGCGGCGACGTGCCGCGAAGTGCGTTTCTACCCAGTCATCGGGCCCGTGATCAGGTCGTTTCCGGGCCCAATGGCTGGGTAGAAGCGCACCGAGGTCGGGCGACCCGGGGGCGCTTGGCACACTATTACCGATGCAACAGCGGTCTGTGCCCGGCTGGTGCGGCGTGCGCGGAATACCGGCGTCCGCCAGGCAGGTTGTCGCCTGCATGCGAGCGATCACGTATGCACGGTTCGGCAGCGCCGACGTCCTGGAGCTCACCGAGCAGCCCGACCCGCACATCGGCCCCGACACCGTCGTGGTGCGAGTGCGGGCGGCGTCGGTGAACCCGGTCGACTGGAAGATCCGCGAGGGCTACCTGCAGGGCCTCATCGACGCGGAGCTGCCGGCGATCCCGGGCTGGGACGTCGCGGGCGTCATCGAGCAGGTGGGCCTGGACACCCCCGAGTACCAGGTCGGCGACGAGGTGTACGGCTACGTGCGCAAGGACACCGTGCACGGCGGCACGTTCGCCGAGCTCGTCGCCGCGCCCGTGCGCACCCTGGCGCGCAAGCCGGCGTCGCTGAGCTTCGAGGAGGCCGCGGCGGTGCCGCTCGCGGGCCTCACCGCCTACCAGGCGATCCAGCGGGCCGGTGTGCGGGACGGCCAGACCGTGCTGGTGCACGCCGCGGCCGGCGGCGTCGGCGCGTTCGCGGTGCAGATCGCCAGGGCGCTGGGCGCCCGCGTCATCGGCACGGCGAGCGAGCGGAACCACGAGTTCCTGCGCGGCCTCGGCGCCGAGCCCGTCACCTACGGCGACGGCCTGGCCGACCGCGTCCGCGCGCTCGCCCCGGAGGGCGTCGACGTGGTCCTGGACTTCGTGGGCGGCGGCACGGTCGCCGCCAGCACCGAGCTCCTGGCCGACGGCGGCACGGTCGCCTCGATCACGGACCCCACCGCCCGCTCCGAGCACGGCGGGCACTACGTGTGGGTGCGTCCGTCGACCGCCGACCTCGACGCGCTCACCGCGCTGTTCGACGCCGGCAAGCTGTCCGTCGAGGTGGCGCAGGTCTTCGACCTCGCCGACGCGGCCGACGCCCACCGGGCCAACGAGTCCGGCCACACCCGCGGCAAGGTCGTGGTCCGGGTCTGACCCTCCCCCCTGGCCGGGTGGCTCGGGGGGCCGGCCACCCGAGTACTGCCGACCGCAGGGAGGCAGGCCTGGGATCAGGCCGGGCCCGGGCCCGCGTGGGGATCAGCCGTAGACCGGTGGGTAGCTGATCGCGCCGCGCAGGCTCGCGTCGGCCGGGTCGTAGGCCGGCAGGAGGTGGACCTGGCCCGCCTCGGGCGGGGCCCAGTCCGGCAGCTGCATCTCGATCCCGTGGTCGCGGGCCGCGACGAATCCGAGCGCCCCGTAGTACGCCGGACTGCCCTCCAGCACGACGAAGGGCTCGCCCGCCTGCTCGGCACCCGCGAGCACGGCCCGGACCAGGGCCGAACCGATGCCGCGCCGCTGGTGCTCCGGTACGACGCCGAGCGGGGTGAGCATCGCGACCTCGCGCTCTCCGGCCTCGCCCGTGACGGTGCAGCCGGTGATCATGACGTGGCCCACCACCGCGCCGTCGGACACCGCCACCAGCGAGAGCGCCGGGCGGTAGATCCAGGACTCGCGGATGCGGTCGACGCCGTCGGCGACCCGGTCCTCGTCGAAGGCCGCGACCTGCACCGTGCGGATCGCGGGGAAGTCCTCCGGCGCCTCGGGCCGGATCGTCCAGTCGCTCATGCGTCGGCGGGTTCGGCCGGGGCGGACTGCTGGGTCGCTTGCTCGGCGGCCTGCTCGGCTACTTGGTCGGCCGCTTGGTCGGCGGCGCCGACCTCTTCCCGCGAGCGCAGGACGCAGAACTCGTTGCCCTCCGGGTCGGCGAAGGTCACCCAGCCCGATCCGGGACCGTAGATCCCGCGGTGGTCGTCGACGACGGTGGCCCCGAGCGCCTTGACCCGCTCGACCTCGACGTCGCGCAGGTCCGCGCGCGGACGCAGGTCGAGGTGCACCCGGTTCTTGACCGTCTTGGCCTCCGGCACCTCGACGAACAGCACGTCCACCCCCTCGCCGTCGGGGTCGACGATCATGCACTCCTCATGACCGGGCAGGTTCGGGTCGCCGGGCACGTCCTGGTAGCCGAGCACCGGTTTCCACCACTCGGACAGCGTGTACGCGTCGGAGGAGTCCACGGTCACGTGCGAGACGAATGAAGTCATGCGGGGACCCTGGCACAGCCGCCCCCACGCGCCAACGCATTAACCGCGCGGCTGGGTGGTCGGCAGGCGAGCACCAGCCCGGCCCGGCGCCGGAGCTCAGCTCGGGGACGAGCGGCCGTGGCGCCAGTAGCCGACGAAGTCGACGTGCGCCTTGGGCACCCCGCGATCGCCCACCAGGTGCCGGCGCGCGCCCGTGGCCAGCGCCGACTCGCCGATCGTGAAGGCGTACACGTCACCGGTGCGCCCCGCCAGGTCCAGGGCGCACAGCTCCGCGAGCGCCGCCTGCCCGGGGACGGCGTGCGGGTCGGCGTCGGACCGCACCACCCAGCGCACCTCGACGCCGGTCGGGGCGCGGAACTCCTGCTTGTCCGCGGCCGTGGGTACCTCGACGACGGCGAGGCCGCGCGCGTCGTCGGGCAGGGACTCGCAGATGCCCGCGACGGCGGGCAGGCCGGACTCGTCGGCGACCAGGAGCGTCCAGTCGTGGTCGTGCCGCGGGTTGTAGGCGACGCCCTGGTCGAGCAGGCCGACGCGCAGGCCCTGCTCGGCGGCCTGGGCGAAGCCGGCCCCCGGTCCGACGGCATGTCCGCCGTCGTGCCCGGCCTCCTCGTCGTCCCCCGCGTGCAGCACGAAGTCGACGTCGAGCTCGTTCAGGTCGGGGCGCGCGGCGCGGACGGTGTAGTTGCGCACCCACGGCCGGCGGGCCTTGGGCGTGGTGAGGTACTCGGCGTACCAGAGCCCGGAGGTGCGCGTGGGCAGGCGCAGCATGTCCTGCTCGGCGCGCGGCAGGAACAGGCGGAACCACTGGTCGTAGCCGGCGGGCGTGAACCGGTCGAGCTCGTCGCCGCCGAGGGTCACGCGCATCATGTTCGGCGAGACCTGCTTGGTGCTGATGACCTCGGCCATCACGACGTGCGGGTCGACGGCCTTGCGCCCCTTGAATGCCATGCACTGAGGTTAGGCATACCTAACTGGTTTTGACCAGGTTTGCGTCGGGATCTACTCCACGCACGTTCCGGATCCCCACCAGCGACAGCAGCCCGCCGAGGAACAGGAGGCCCGCCGTCACCAGGAGGGCCCGGTGGAACGACGCGACGTCGAGCACGCCGCCCGTGATGATCCCCGCGAACGCCACGGTCACCAGGCCCGCCACGCGCGCCACGGCGTTGTTCACGGCGGAGCCGATGCCGGCGTCGTGCGTCGGGACGGCGCCCAGGATCGCGGCCGTCAGGGGCGCCACGGTGATCGCGAGGCCGAGCCCGAAGACGAGCTGACCGGGCAGCACCTGCGTGGGGTAGTACGCGGTCTCGTCCATGGCGAGCATGAGCAGGTAGCCGACCCCGGCCACGATCGGCCCCACGGTCATGAAGAGCCGCGGCCCGTACCGGCCGGCGAGCGTGCCGAACCATGCCGACAGGGCGATCATCGCGATCGTCGTCGGCAGCTGCGCCACCCCGGACGCGGTGGCGGAGTACCCCGCGACCTGCTGCAGGAACAGGGTGAGCACGAAGCCGCCCAGCGACAGCGCGCCGTAGATCGCCGTGGTGGCCAGGTTGCCCCAGGCGAAGTTGCGCGCCCGGAACAGGCGCAGCGGCAGCATCGGGTCCGCCGCCCGCCGCTGGTAGAGCACGAACGCCACCAGCATCACGGCGCCGGCGATGATCGAGACGAGGATGACGGGCGACGTCCAGCCGAGCCGCTCCCCCTCGATCAGCCCGAACACCACGCCCGCGAGGCCGAGCGCGGCCAGCATCGCGCCGGGCACGTCGATGTGCCGGCCCGGCTCGCCCTCCGCGGCGGGGACGCCGCGCAGGAGCCAGAGCGTCACGGCGATGACGGGCACGTTGATCCAGAACACCCAGCGCCACGATGCGAAGTCCACCAGCATGCCGCCCACGAACGGGCCCACGATCATCGCGCTGGTGGTCAGCGCGGTCCACCGGCCGATCGCGCGGGACTGCGCCTCGCCGCTGAACGTCGCGATGATCAGCGCCAGGGAGCTCGGCACCAGCAGGGCACCGGCCACCCCCTGCAGGGCACGCGCGAGCACGAGGAAGGGACCGGTGGGCGCGACGGCGCACAGGATGGAGGCGAGGGCGAACCCGACGAGCCCGGCGGCCAGCACGCGGCGCCGGCCGTAGACGTCGGAGATCGAACCGGCCACGAGCATCAGCGCGCCGAGGGTGATCAGGTACGCGTCCACGACCCACTGCTGCAGGGGCAGCGCCTCCATGCCGGGCCCCGCCAGCTCGTCCGCGATCGCGGGCAGGGCGACGCTCACCACCGTGCCGTCGAGGAACGATACGAAGGAGCCGAGGACGGCGACGACGAGGACTCGTCTCTGGAGTGTGGTCACGGGCCTCACGCTATGCCCGGCCACCGACAACCGCCCCGCCGCCAGGATTTCGCCCGAGGCAGCCGGCCTCGACCCCGTCGTGTCCCGACCACGCCCGAACATCCGGCACGATCGCCCCATGGACCTGACGATCCGCCCCGCGACCCTCGACGACGCCGCGGCGTGCGCCGACATCTACTCCTACTACGTGCGCGAGACCCACATCAGCTTCGAGTCCGAGCCGCCGGACGCCGAGGAGATGGCGCGGCGCATCGCGAGCTACTCGGCCGGCCACGCGTGGCTCGTCGCCCTGGAGGCGGGCACGACCGACGTCGTCGGCTTCGCGTACGCCGCGCCCTACTCGCCGCGCGAGGCCTACCGCTGGTCGGCCGAGACCAGCGTCTACCTCCAGCAGGGCCGACGCCGGACGGGCGCGGGCCGTGCACTGTACGAGGAGCTCTTCGACCGGCTCTCCGCGCGCGGCTTCCGCCGGCTGGTGGCAGGCCTGGCCCTGCCGAACGAGGCCAGCCTGGGCCTGCACACCGCCCTCGGGTTCGAGGTGGTCGGCACGTTCCACCAGATCGGCTGGAAGCACGGCCGGTGGCACGACGTCATGCGGCTGCAGAAGGACCTGGCGCCCGGGCTCGGGGACGCGCCGCCAGCCGGCGAGCCCGGCTGATCTACCCGCTCGGCCGGTCGCCGTCAATTCAGTGTTGCGATCATCCTGGCCGCACGGAACACGAAAGGATCCGTGCATGGACAGCATCGTCCGCGTCGCGACTCCCGACGACGCCGCAGCCTGCGCCGCCATCTACGCCCCCTTCGTCGCCGACTCGGCGGCGACGTTCGAGACCCGCCCGCCGGACGCCCGCGAGATGACGCGCCGCATCGAGCGCTTCTTCGGCCGCGAGACGTGGCTGGTGCTGGAGTCGCACGGCACGGTCGTGGGCTTCGCCTACGCCAAGCCGTTCGCGGACCGTCCGACGTTCCGGTGGACGCTCGAGACCAACGTCTACGTCGCGACGGAGCACCAGCGTGTCGGCGGAGGCCGCGCCCTGTACGAGGCGCTCCTGGCGCGGCTCGCGCGCCGCGGCTACCACCGCGTCGTCGCGAGCATCGTGCTGCCGAACGACCCCGCGATCGCGCTGCACGAGGCGGTCGGGTTCCAGCGCGCGGGCTCGTTCGAGAAGATCGGCTGGAAGCTGGGCGCCTGGCGCGACGCCGTCCTGTTCCAGCGCGACCTCGTGGCCGACGACGGCCTCGCCCCCGGCAACCGCACCGCCGACGCCGAGCTGCAAGGCCTGCTCACGCCCGAACCGCTGGAGGTCACGCGCACCCCGTTGCTGCGCCCGCACCCGGCGGAGGACCAGGTCGCGTACTTCGGCGACTGAGCCGGAGGCGCAGCGGAGGGTGCGGGCCGAGGGACGAGGCACGCGCCCGCAGCGGAGCCGCAGGCTCAGTCGCGATCCGTAGAGACTGTGCCGGAGGCGCAGCGGAGGGTGCGGGCCGAGGGACGAGGCACGCGCCCGCAGCGGAGCCGCAGGCTCAGTCGCCAGACAAGCAGAGCCTGAGCTGTCCTTCTTTTGGGCTCGCCCGCTCCCTCACCCGTTGCCTAGGGTCGCCTGCATGACCCTCACCGTGCGCCGGATCGAGTACGCCGACCAGCCCGACTACACCCGGCTGGGCGGCGAGGCGTTTGGCGTGCCTGCCGGGGGCCGCGCGGTCCCGACGGCAGAGGAGTGGGCCGCCTCGGGCTTTCGGGAGTGGGGTGCGTTCGACGGCGACGGGCTGGCCGCCCGTCTGCGCGTCTACGGGTTCACGTCGTGGTTCCACGGCGCCCGCGTGCCGACGGCGGGCGTGGCGGGGGTCGCCGTCGAGCCCGAGCGGCGCGGCTCCGGGCACCTCGCGCGCCTGTTCCGCACCGCGCTCGACGAGGCCCGCGAGCAGGGCGACGTCCTCTCCACGCTCTTCCCGTCCGCGCCGGGCATCTACCGCCGAATGGGTTACGAGGTGGTCGGCTCGTTCGACGACGTCGACGTGCCGCTGCAGAACCTGAACCGGGTGGCGGCGCCCGACGGCGTGGTGACCCGCCGGGCCGCGACGGCCGACTTCGACGCCGTCGTCGCCGTGCACCGCCGCTGGGCCGGGGCACAGAACGGGCCGGTCTCGCGGGCGGAGAAGCCGTTCTGGACCCCGCCGGAGAAGTTCTTCGCCGACTACACGGGCGTCACGCTGGCCCTCGACACCGCGGGCGAGGTGGTCGGCTTCGCGAGCTGGACCCGCGGCGAGGGGTACACGCCGGCCACGACGGTCATGGAGATCGACGACCTCGTCGCGCTGACGCCCGACGCCGCCCGGGCCCTGTGGCGCACCCTCGGCAGCTTCTCGACGGTGGTCGGCACGGCGCGCGTGGCGACGTCGGGCCTGGATCCCGCGTGGTTGGTGCTGCCCGACCTGACCACGACCGTGCACTCCGCCCACCCGTACATGCTGCGTGTCCTGGACGTGGCCGGTGCGCTGGGCGGGCTCGCGACGCCGCTGGAGGGCGCCCGCGTGCCGTTCGCCGTCCGGGGCGCGGAGGATCTCGCGGGCGCCTGGACGCTCACGGTCTCGGACGGCGTCACGCATCTGGAGCGGGACGACGTCGCCGTCGACGACGCGCACCACGAGCGGCCTGTGCTCAGCCCGAACGGGCTGGCGCTGCTGTACCCGGGCGCGCAGTCGGCGGCGAACCTGCGGATCGCGGGCCACCTCACCGGCCCGGCGGACCACGACGCCGTCCTGACCGCGCTGTTCGCGGGCCGCCAGGTCCACGTCCGCGACTACTTCTGACCCACGCCGGCCGGCGCCCGCCTCCAGCCGGACGGTGTTGACCACAGCACTTCCTGCCACGACCGGCGTCCGCCTGGCAGCAACCGCTGTGCTCGAGCGCCCTCGGGGGCGCGTCGGGGCCGTGTTTGGCGCGGCGGATAATCGGCGGGTGGATATTCCTGTCGGCTGGTCCGTCGTACTCATCGTCACCGCGCTGTGGAACCTGCTCATCTGGCCGCGGTTCTGGCAGCGCATCGTCGCCGACCCCCGCTCGCGCGACGCCGACGGCCGGGCCACGACGTTCCTCACCGTGCACAGCGTGCTCATCGGGGTCTCGCTCGCCCTGGCCCTCGCGGTCGGCGTGCTGGGCGTGCTGGGCGTGCTCACCCTCCTCTGACGTCGTCGAGATCTGGTGGCCGCACCGGGACCTGACCGTGCGCCACCAGATCTCGACGCATGCTCTGGCCGTCCGAGGTTGGCACCATACCTGGAGGTAGGTATGGTGCGGGCATGAGCAGCAGCACATCCGCACGTGAGCGGCTCGTCGGCGCCGCGCAGGATCTCTTCGCCGCCCAGGGGGTCGGGCCCACGAGCCCGCGCGCCGTGCTGGCGGCGTCCGGCGTCGGGCAGGGCAGCCTGTACCACCACTTCCCCACCAAGCACGACCTCGCCGTGACCGCCGTCGGCGCCACCGTGGACGACGCGCTGACGCGCGCGATGCGCACGCTCGGCGGCGACTCCCCCGCCGTCGAACGCCTCGTCGCCTACCTCGAACGGCCGCGCGAGGCGCTGGCCGGCTGCAAGATCGGCCGCCTCACCGCCGACCAGGCAGTGATGGACGACGACGGCCTGCACGACGTGGTGACCGCCTACTTCGTGCGGCTGCTCGGCGCCGTCACGCAGATCTTCCGCGAGACCGGGCTGCCCGACGACGTCGCCCGCGACCGTGCGCACGCCGCCCTCGCCATCATCCAGGGCGGGTACGTCCTGGCCCGGGCCACGCGGGATCCCGGCGCGCTCGACGCCGCGGTGCGCGGCTTCGTCGGCCTGCTGAACCAGGACCCGCCGCACCAGGGCACGCTGAACCAGAGCCCGCCGAACCAGAAGGAGAACTCGTGACACTCCGCGAGCGCCTGCGCGCGCTGCCCACCTTTGCCCGGCCGGGGCTGCCGGTCCTCGACACCGCGGCCGCGCCGTCCACCCCGCACGACCTGTTCGTGACGTGGATCGAGCAGGCGATCGACGGCGGGCTGCTGGCCCCGCAGGCCGCGACGCTGTCGACGGCGGACGCCGCCGGGCGGGTCCACGCCCGCACGCTGGTGCTCAAGGACGTGACGGCGGACGGCTGGTGGTTCGCGTCGCAGTCCACGGGGCCCAAGGGGCGCGACCTGGCGGCGAACCCGAACGCCGCGCTGACGTTCTTCTGGCCGGAGCTGGGCCGCCAGGTCAAGGTGACGGGCACGGCGGCGTCGGCCGGGGCGGAGGCGAGCCGGGCGGACTTCCTCGCACGGCCGGACCTGTCGCGCGCCGCGGGGTTGGTGAACCACCAGAGCGAGCCGCTCGGGTCGCAGGAGGAGTACGCGGACGCGTTCGCCGAGGCGCTGCGCACGGTCACCGCCGACCCCGGGCTGGCTGCCCCGGACTGGACCGCGTACGTGCTCGCGCCGACCGAGGTCGAGTTCTGGCAGGCGCCGGACGACGGCCCGCACACGCGGCTGCTGTACCGGGCGACGGCCGACGGCTGGTCGACCGGCCTGCTGTGGCCCTGACCGGCCGCTCGCCCGCCTCAGCCGACGTGTCAGACGTACAGGTCACCCGGGCGACCTGTGCGGCTGACACACGCACGCACGCCTGACAGGCCGCCGAACAGATCGGCCCCGACGAAGGGATACCCCCGTGACGACCCTCCCACGCACCACCCCGGCGAGCACCGGCCCGAGCACCGGCCTGATCGCCCACGCCCGTGCCGACGCGGCGGCGGGGCTGGACGCGCTCCTGTCCGCCGTCGGGCGGCTGAACGCCGACGACCTCGCCGGGCCGTCGACCCTGGACGGCTGGACCCGAGGGCACGTGCTCGCGCACGTCGCGGGCCTGGCCACGGCGATGCTCGGGCAGGCGCGGGCCGCCGAGCGCGGCGAGGTGGTGCCGGTCTACGCCAGCCCGGAGGCCCGCAGCGCGGGGATCGAGGCGGGCGCCGGACGCACCGTGGCCGAGCACCTGACCGTCCTCGGCGACCTCCGCGACAGCCTGGCCGAGGCCTGGCCGCAGCCCGGCTCGCCGCTGTGGGAGGCCCCGAGCGGGTATCGCGGCGGGCCGCTGTCCGGCTGCCTGCTCGCCTGGTGGCGCGAGGTGCGCATCCACTCGGTCGACGCGCTGGCCGGCACCACGCAGGAGGTCGGGTACGAGACGTGGGACGACGCGCTGTGCGCCCACCTCCGCGAGTTCCTGGCCGTCCGGCTGCCCGACGGCGTGTCCGTGGACGACGTCGCCGGCGACCCGCGCGACGTCACCGCCTGGCTGGCCGGACGGGTCCCGGCGACGCCGCTGCCGGGCGACCTGCCCGAGCTGGGACCGTGGCCGTCGTCGACGCCCGCCCGCTGAGCACCGTGTCGGACGCTCAGGCCACCCGGGAGAGCTGAGCGTCCGACCGGTCCGGGCACGGCGACGGCAGGACGGCCGGGCTCACGAGTTGTCGCCCACCGCCGCCGCGAACCGAACCCCCGTGAGCCGCTCCGACGCCTCCCAGACGCGCGCGGCCTCCTCGGCGCTGCGCAGCGGCCCGTACATCGCCTGCTCGGCGGGCCGGCCGCCGAGGTTGCCGGGGCCGCTCGGCCCGTAGAGGGCGCCGGGCCTGGCCGCGGGGTCGGTCGCGGCCATGAGGGCGGGCAGCTTCGCGGTCTCGACGGTACCGACCAGGATGCCGCGGGCCGAGAGCGCACGGATCAGCCGGACCGCGGGCGTGTCGGTGCTCCGGCCGAGCTCGGGACGCGCGGCCAGGAGGCTGGTGGGCGCGACGCCGGGGTGGGAGAGGTTGCTGGTGAGACCCCAGCCGTGGGTCCGGCTGCGGCGCTCCAGCTCCAGTCCGAACAGGCCGAACGCGATCTTGGACTGCGCGTAGGCGTCCATGCCGTCGTACGAGCGCTCCCAGTTCAGGTCGTCCCAGTTGATGCTGCCGCGCCGCGCCGCGACGCTGACCTGCGAGGTGACGCGCGCGCCGCCGTCGCGCAGCAGCGGGAGCAGATGACCGACCAGCGCGAAGTGGCCCAGGTGGTTGGTACCCGTCTGCAGCTCGAACCCGTCGGCGGTGGTCTGGCGGGTCGGCGGCCGCATGACGCCGGCGTTGTTGATCATCACGTGGATCGGCCGGCCCTCCTCGCGCAGGGTGTCACCCAGCGCCGCCACAGAGTCCAGGGAGGACAGGTCGAGCGTGCGCAGCGAGAGCCGCGCGTCGGGCACCGTGCGCCGGATGGCGGCGACCGCCGCCTCGCCCTTGCGCGGGTTGCGCACGGGCATGACCACCTCGGCGCCGGCCGCGGCCAGCCGGGTCGCCATGCCCAGCCCCATCCCGTCGCTCGCTCCGGTGACCAGCGCGCGCTTCCCGGCCAGGCTCGGCACGGTGATGTCGATCGGTGTGCGTGACATGGGCACTTCTCCCTCGTGTGGTCGAGATCAGTTCGTCGAGATCGGTTCGTCGTCGACCTCGATCCTGGGCGGACGCCGGGGACCTATCCAGGGCCTGGCGATCACAGGCTCGCCGGGTCACGGGTCCGCCCCGTACGGGGGGATCGGCGGGCCGTGGCTCCGTCGTCCGGCGCGGGGTAGAAAGAAGCCGTACGCGAGACAGGGGGAACCGTGATCGATCGCACCGGGCTGGCGGAGTTCCTGCGCCGACGCCGCGAGCTGCTGCAGCCGGAGGACGTCGGGATGCCGCGGGGGCAGCGCCGCCGCACGAGCGGGCTGCGACGGGAGGAGGTCGCCGTGCTGTGCAACATGTCGACCGACTACTACTCCCGGCTGGAGCGGGAGCGCGGACCCCAACCGTCCGAGCAGATGATCGCGTCGATCGCGCAGGGCCTGCACCTGTCGCTGGACGAGCGCGACCACCTGTTCCGGCTGGCCGGGCACCATCCGCCGGTGCGCGGCACCACCAGCGAGCACATCAGCCCCGGGCTGCTGCGCATCCTCGACCGGCTCGACGACACCCCCGCGGAGATCGTCACCGAGCTCGGCGAGACCCTGCGGCAGACGCCGACGGGCGTGGCCCTGACCGGGGAGACGACCGGCTACACCGGGCCGGAGCGCAGCATCGGGTTCCGCTGGTTCACCGACCCGGCCACGCGTGCGCTCTACGCGCCCGAGGAGCACCCGTTCCTGACGCGCATGTTCGCCTCGGGACTGCGCGAGATCGCGACCGTCCGCGGGCCGGGCTCGCGCGCCGCGCGGTACGCCGAGATCCTCCTGGAGCGCAGCGAGGAGTTCCGTCAGGTGTGGGAGGCCCACGAGATCGGCGTCCGCCCGCACGAGGTGAAGCACTTCGTGCACCCCGAGGTCGGGGCGCTGGAGCTGACCTGCCAGTCCCTCCTCGGCCCGGACCAGTCGCACCGGCTGCTCGTGTACACGGCCCTGCCCGGCAGCGAGAGCTACGAGAAGCTGCGGCTGCTGTCCGTGCTCGGGCCGCAGGAGGTGCGCTGACGCGCGCAGAGCGGACATCACCGTCAGCGCTCATACCGTGAGCGAGGTCACGGTACACATCACGTGATTCATGCCACAGCGCTCGTTCCGCTTTTCACAAGCGCGCTATCTTTCTGAGCGTGACTTCTTACCTCCAGACAGCCCCGCGTCCCTCCGAAGAGGTCGACGTCGCGCTGATCGGCGGAGGGATCATGAGCGCCACCCTCGGCGCGCTGCTCACGATCCTTGAGCCGACCTGGCGTGTCGGGATCTACGAGCGCCTCGACGAGGTGGCACTCGAGTCGTCGAACCCGTGGAACAACGCGGGCACCGGCCACGCCGCCCTCTGCGAGCTGAACTACACGCCGGAGCGCAAGGACGGCTCCGTCGACATCTCCAAGGCGGTGAAGATCAACGAGCAGTTCCACACCTCCCGCGAGTTCTGGAACCACCTGCTCACCGCGGGCCTGATGGAGGGCACCGACTTCATCAACGTCACGCCGCACATGACGTTCGTGCGCGGCGCCGAGAACGTCGACTTCCTGCGCCGCCGCTTCGACGCGCTGAGCGCGCACCCGCTGTTCGGCGACATGGAGTTCAGCTCCGACCCGGCCGTGATCGGCTCGTGGGCCCCGCTGATGACGCTGGACCGCGACACCGACGAGCCCATCGCCGCCACGCGCGCCGCCGCGGGCACCGACGTCGACTTCGGGTCGCTCACCAGGAAGCTGATCGGCTTCGCCACCGCGCACAACACCGAGCTGCACGTGAACCACGAGGTGCGCGGGCTCAAGAAGCTCCGGGACGGCCGCTGGCGCCTGACCCTGAACGACCGCTCCTGGAACGCCGGCACCCGCCGTCGCACCGTCACCGCGAAGTTCGTCTTCGTCGGCGCCGGCGGCGGCGCGCTGCCCCTGCTGCAGGCGTCGGGCATCAAGGAGGCGCGCGGGTACGGCGGCTTCCCGATCTCGGGCGAGTTCCTGCGCACCGCGAACCCCGAGCTCGTGGCCCAGCACCACGCGAAGGTCTACGGCAAGGCCGACGTCGGCGCCCCGCCGATGTCCGTGCCCCACCTGGACACGCGCATCGTGGACGGCCAGAGCTACCTCATGTTCGGCCCGTACGCCGGGTTCAGCCCCAAGTACCTCAAGAAGGGCAAGTACCTCGGCCTGATCACGTCGCTGCGCCTGCACAACGTCTTCTCGATGCTGGGTGCCGGCGTGAAGAACCTCGACCTCACCGGCTACCTCGTCGGGCAGGTCGCGGCCGCGCCGGAGACCAAGTTCCACGAGCTGCAGCGGTTCATGCCCACGGCGCAGCCCGCCGACTGGGAGAAGATCACCGCCGGCCAGCGCGTCCAGGTCATCAAGTGGGTCAAGGGCAAGGGCGGCGTGCTGGAGTTCGGCACCGAGGTCGTCGCGGCCCAGGACGGCACGATCGCCGGCCTGCTGGGCGCGTCCCCGGGCGCCTCGACCGCCGTCGCCGCCATGACCGGCCTGCTGGAGCGCTGCTTCCCCGCGAAGTACGCCGAGTGGAAGCCGCAGCTCACCTCGATGATGCCGAGCCTCGGCGGCGACGTGGACTACGACGCCGCGCAGCTCACCTCGGCCGAGAAGGTCACCGCGGGCGCCTGAGCGCCGGGTCTGGTCGCACCGGAGCATCGAACGGAGGAGTAATCGCTTCCCCAGCCCTGGGAGAGCGACTACTCCTCCGTTCGGGCGTGTTCCGTCAGCAGCTCCGACCAGCGGTCCAGCACGGCGTCGATCGTCTCCGTCGCCGTGGGGGTGCGGGGCATGCGGGCGCGGACGGCGATGCCGTCGTCCGAGCGGGAGACCCAGACCTGGAGGTCGTCGGCGCGGGTGGCGGCCGAGACGTGGTGGGCCCGCCGTCCGGCGGCCGCGGCGTGCCCCGGCAGGCGCCGGTAGTCCAGGTAGGACACCTGGAAGATGTCCGTCCGCGGGAACCGCAGCGGCTGGGGCAGCGACGTCACCACCTGCTCCAGCGGCACCGCGGCCAGCTCGCGCGCGGCCCGCAGGGCCTTGCCGGTCGCGGCCAGCGCGGTGTCGGGCACGGTGTGCCGGACGGCGGGGCCCGCGGGCACGGCCCAGGGCCGAACCCCCGCGGGAGTGCCCCCGGCGCCGGAGTCGATGCGCAGCGGCACCGTGGTGGTGTGCCAGCCGACGGCGCCGCGGGCCGCCACGTCGTCGCGGGTGTGCACCGGCAGCAGGGTCTCCAGGACGGCGGGGCCGCCGAGGTCCGCGACGGCTCGGGCCAGCGTGACCAGCACGGCCGCCGACGTCGACGCGCCGGCCGCCCGGGCGCGCTCCGCGACGTCGCCCGCGGTCGCGGCGTCGGCCAGCGGGCGCACGACGGTGCGCTGCGGCACCCGCTCGCCGTCGGGCACGCCGAGCGGCAGGGGGAACGTGGGCAGCGCCCAGCCGCGGTCGCGCAGGAACCCGTGCCAGGTCGCGAGGCGCGGGTCGTCGGCGCCGACGGGCGGCGGTCCGGCCGTGTCGCCGGACGGCGCTCCGGCGAGGCGCCCGGTCCCCTCCGCGGGGGACCTGCCACCCGTGCGCTCGGCGTAGCGGGCGGCCAGCTCGTCGATCACGACGGTGGTGGACCAGGCGTCGGTGTGCAGGTGGTCCATCCCGAGCACGATCGTCGAGCGGTCGGGACGGCTGATCGCGGCGGGCAGGAACGCCGGGTAGCCGAACGGCGCACAGCGCCGGGTGAGCTCGGCCGCCAGGTGCTCGCGCGTCTCCGCGACCGTGCGGGTGACGGGTCCGTCGTGCCGCCGCCAGACGAGGCCGTCGACCTCGTGCCGCACGAGGCCCACCCGCTCGGGCGCGGGCCGCCGGACCGCCTCGACCCGCAGCCCGGGGTGGTCGGCCACGAGGTCACGGAAGGCGGCCTCCAGCGCCCCGGGGTCGATCGGCCCGTCGACGTCGAACGCGGCGGTGATCCACACGCTCGGCTCGCCGGAGCCGGCGCCGAGGAGGTGGTTGCGCTGGTTCCAGGTCAGGGCCGCCGCGGCCGGACGACGTCCCGCCCCGGGCGTGACGTCCCAGGCGAGGACCCGGCCGGGCGCCGGCTCCCAGAGGTCAGCCGAGAGAACCCGCACCGGTCGCCTCCAGGTGCTCGTCCCGCACGGCGGCACCCGCATCGGCACCCGCATCAGGACCCGCAGCGACACCCGCGGCGGCGGCCTCGGCGACGGCAGCGGCGAACGTCGCCGTCAGCTCCGCGAGGTAGCGGTCCACGGCGGCCTGCGCCGCCGGGGTGTCCGGCGTCTGCGTGACGACGTACAGCCGCTCGTGGTCGCGGTTGACCCACAGGGACGCGTTCGCGGTGCGGCCCTCCCCCGTGAAGTGCAGGCCGTTGTCGTAGGCCGGGCGCCCGACGCCGGGGAACCGCCGCAGGTCGAGGTAGCTGATGAGCTGCGGGCTGCCGAGGGACGCGGGGTCGAGCACACCGCCGGCCAGCATGACGCCGAGCGCCGCGTGCACCGGCACCTCGGCCACCTTCCGGGCCTGGCGGAACGCCGTGTCGGCGGCGGGCAGGACGGCGGCGAAGGACGCCGGGCCGCCTTCGGGCACCGGGAACGTGACCGGCGCGAAGTTGCACAGCCAGCCCTGCGTGGTCTCGAAGCCGGGACCGCGCGTGCCGACCACGGTGACGCCGAACCAGTCGGCCGCGCCGGTCAGCCGGGCGTCCGTGAGCGCGATCCCGGCGAACACCGCGCCGGTGAACCGGGCGCCGTGCGCGGCGGCCAGCTCGTCGATGCGCGCGAGGCCGGCGGCGTCGAGCAGGGTCGCGGAGCGGATCTTCACCGGGGCGGTCTCTCCCGGCGGCAGGCCGAGGTCCAGCGCGAACTGCGGCAGGCGGCCGCCTTGCGCGGTCACGGCGTCGGACCAGGCGCGGATCTGGGGCGCGTCCGCCGGGGTCGCCGCGGCGAGCTCGTGCTCGGCCCGGGCGTGGTCCAGGAAGGACCCTGCGGTCGTGGGCTCGGGACGCGCGGGTCCGGGCGCGCCGTCGGCGGCCGGACCGCCGTCGCCCGACCCTGCGTCGCCCGGCCCGGTGTCGCCCGACCCGGCGTCCCCTGCCGCCAGCTCCTGCCCGTACAGCTCCTCGATCTCGCTCAGCACCATGAGCTGCGACCCGCCGTCCGTGAACGCGTGGTCGCAGCCCCAGAACAGCCCGAACCCGTCGTCGGTCACGACGGCGCCGAGCGCGAACGGGGCCCAGGAGTCGGGGCGGCACGCGGCGTCGAAGGTCGCGTTGACGTGTCCGGTCACCCACTCGTCCCACGGGATGCCGGGCACGGGCGAGAGCGCGGGGACGTCCACGGGCGCGAAGGCGACGCCGTCCGCCGGGACCAGGTGGCGCACCGCGTCGCCGCCGTCGGCGCAGGCATCGACGTCGAACCAGGTGCGCAGGCCCTCGTGCCGCCGCACGAACCGGGTCAGGGCCCGGGCCAGGGCGGCGCCGTCGAACGGCCCGTCGAGGCGGGACGCGGTACCGGTCCACGCGCGGTGCCGGCCGCCGGAGGCCCGGCGCGCCGCGAAGGCGCGCAGGTGGTCGCCCTGGAGGAACGACGGCGGCCCGGGGTCCACCGGAGCCTGCCGGGCCGCGTCGAGCGCCGCCGCAGTGGGCCGCACGTGCACCACCTGCCCGGCGCGCGGGGACCAGGTGCCCAGGGCGCCGAGGATCATGCGACCGCCTCGCTCAGGCCGGCGGTGCCGAAGGCCCGGAAGCAGGAGCGCAGCTCCTCGATCAGGGCGTCCGTCGCGGCGTGCGCCTCCGGGGTGTCGGGATAGCGGGTGGAGACGTTGAGGCCGTCGTGCGTGCGCAGGAACCAGAGGTAGAGCTCGTCGGTGCCGTACGCGGGGCTGCGCAGGGTGCGGGCGTCCCAGGTGCTCCACCGCTCGGCCCCGGGCACGAACCGCGTGTCCACGTAGGAGACGGCGAGGTGCGGGCCGTCGGTGATGCCGCCCAGCTCGGCGATGCGCGCGAACGAATACCGCACCAGGGGCTTGCCCGCCGCGACCGCGGCGTGCGCACGCTCGACGGCGGCGGTCAGCGCGTTGCCGTCGACCACCCGGCCCGCGCCGGCCCCGCCCGCACCGGCCCCGCCCGCACCGGCACGGCCCCCGCCGGCCCCGCCCGCGTCGACCTCGCGCAGCACCGGGTCCACGCCGGCGAGGTCGAGGTCCACGGGGCACAGGCCCACGTACCAGCCGACGGCGGCGGCGTGCTGCGGCGCGTACCGGGTGTGCATCGGCAGCACGAACCGGAGCCGGTCGATCCCGTGCACCCGCCGCGCGGCGTGCGCGAACGTGGCCAGCACGCCGGACTGGGCGGACGCGCCGCGCGCCCGGCTGCGGGCGCTCAGGTCGTCGGTCTGGTCGGCGGTGGCGAGCCACGCCGACCGGGAGGCCTGCGGGCGGGCGGCCTCGGCGGCGTCGGCGGCCGGGTGCGTGACGCCCTCGGCGCCGTAGCGCGGGAAGGTGGCGTCCGGCCCGAGGAAGTCGAGCCAGCGGTGCACGGGTTCGCCGTCGGCGGCGAGCGTCATGGCGAGCTTGCGGTCCTCGGCGGAGAAGTCCACGTGGGAGCCCACCTCCAGCGCGCGCAGCTCGGCGTCGGGCACGCCCCGGCGGGCGGCGTCGTACAGGGAGACGATCTCCTCGAACCAGAGGAGCTGGGAGTAGGCGTCCATGACCGAGTGGTCGGCGCCGAACGCGAGCACGAAGCCGTCGGCGCCGGGCTGGCTCCCGGAGCCCTCGCCCGCCGGCTCCGGCACGACGCTGGCCAGGACGCAGTGCGGCCAGGCGGTTGGCGAGACGTCGGCGAGCAGGCTGGGCAGCAGGGTCGTGACCTGCGCGGCGGTCAGGTCGCCCACCACGAGGTCCCGGACGGCGACGGCCTCGGCCGGCGCGGTCACGCGCCGCCAGCCGGAGCCGGCGTCGCGGGTCACGGTGGTGCGCAGCACCTCGTGCCGGCTCACCCAGGCGTGGATGGCGCGGCGCAGCGGCTCCGGCTCGTACGGCCCGGGGACCCGCAGCACCGAGCCGATCCAGGAGCCCGGCTCGGAGTCGCGCAGGTGCGCCTCGTGCCCCGGGGAGAGGTCGCGCGGGTCCTGCTGCCACCGTCCGGCGTCGGCCCGCGGCGTCCAGGACGTCACGACCCCGGCGGGCAGGTCGTAGGCCGAAAGCTCGGTGTATTCCATGCGGTCGGTCCCTCGATCGGTCTGTGGGCACGGCCAGCACGACGTCGGACGAGTTCCGCGGTCCCCTTGCGGCGACCTTTATACCGGATTCGCCGGGTGAAAGTTAGTCCCCCCGTAATGCCCGGTATGGTCGGGCTTCAGAAGCCCACGGTCCCCTCCGGGACCGGAACCGACCGGGGAGACGAGCGTGACGGACCCGCCACCCGCACTGCGCCTGCAGTTCGCCGACGACATGTTCCTGCGCCGGCACGACGGCGGCACGAGCCCCGCCGTGAACCAGGTGCTGTGGCGCCTCGACGGCCCCTTCGACGCCGATCGGCTGCGTGACCTGGCCGGACGCCTCGCCGCCGGGGCGCTGCACCGGCGCGTGGTACGCGCCCGCGTACCCGGCGCGCGGCACCGCTGGGCGCCCGCCGGCACCCTGCCCGTGCTGGACCTGCAGACGGCGCCCGTGCCCGAGGGCGGCGTCGGCGCCTGGGCGCAGGCCCAGGCCGACGTGCCGCTCGACCCTGCTCGGGGCCTCTCCTGGCGGATCTCCGCCGCGGACGTCGCGGGCCGCCCGGGCGCCGGCGGCGCCGGGCCCGTGGTCGGGTCGGTCGTCTCGCTCACCTGCGCGCACGCCGTCGCCGACGGCGCCGCGCTGATCGACGCCGTGGTGCGCGCCGCGACGCACGCCGAGCCCATCGTCGTCCCCGCACCCGAGCGCGGCCGGCGGGCGC
>NZ_JARVSD010000024.1 GCF_030209445.1 Promicromonospora sp. MEB111 | reverse complement strand
GCGTGCGTCGAGCACCGCTCGCGCGGCGGCTGCGCCGGCGAGCCCGACCGCCGCCGGGTCCTGGGCCGGGACGGGGCTGCCCGACCCGGCCGCGCCGCCGTCGGCCGCGCCGCCGGAAGCGATCGCCCCACCCGAGCCGGCCGGCGCCGACGCCACGATGCCGCCCCGTTCGAGGCGGTCGATCCGCGCGGCGAGGCCCGCGGCGCCGTCGTCGGCCCCGGGCAGGAGCAGGCGCGCGCACAGGAGCTCCAGGTGCAGGCGCGGCGAGGTGGCGCCGGTCATCTCGGTGAGGGCCACGTTCACGAGGTCGGCCGCCCGGGAGAGCTCGGCCACCCCGAGCCGGCCCGCCTGGGTGCGCATCCGCTCGAGCTGGTCGGAGGGGATGCCGCGCAGCACGGCGTCCGCGGCGTCGCCCGAGACTCCGATGACGATGAGGTCGCGCAGTCGTTCCAGGACGTCCTCGACGAACCGGCGCGGCTCGTGCCCCGTCGCGATGATCTGGTCCACGACCCGGAAGATCGAGCCGCCGTCGCGCGCCGCGAGCGCGTCCACGACGTCGTCCAGCAGGGTGGCGTGGGTGAAGCCGAGCAGGCCGACGGCGAGGTCGTAGTCCACGACGCCGCCCGTGGCACCCGCGATGAGCTGGTCCATCACGGAGAGGGAGTCGCGCACCGAGCCCCCGCCCGCGCGCGTGACGAGCGGCAGCACTCCCCCGCCCACCTCGATGCCCTCGGCTCCGCAGAGCTGCTCCAGGTACGGGGACAGCACGTCCGGCGGCACGAGCCGGAACGGGTAGTGGTGCGTGCGCGAGCGGATGGTGCCGATCACCTTGTCCGGCTCCGTGGTCGCGAAGATGAACTTGATGTGCGGCGGCGGCTCCTCGACGATCTTGAGCAGCGCGTTGAAGCCCTGGGGCGTCACCATGTGCGCCTCGTCCAGGATGAAGATCTTGTACCGGTCGCGGGCCGGGGCGAACGTGGCGCGCTCGCGCAGGTCGCGCGCGTCGTCGACACCGTTGTGCGACGCGGCGTCGATCTCCACCACGTCGAGCGAGCCGGGGCCGCCGCGCGCCAGCTCGACGCACGAGGGGCACTCGCCGCACGGGGTGTCGACGGGGGACTCCGGCGTGTTCTTGGCGCAGTTCAGCGTGCGCGCGAGGATCCGGGCCGACGTCGTCTTGCCGCAGCCACGCGGGCCGCTGAACAGATAGGCGTGGTTCACCCGTCCGCTGCGCAGGGCCTGCATGAGGGGGCCCGTGACGTGGTCCTGGCCGATCACCTCGGCGAACGTCTCGGGCCGGTAGCGGCGGTAGAGGGCGGTGCTCACCCCCGCAACGATAGACGCCACCACCGACACTGACGACGTGGCCGTCCACAGGCGGACGGCCACGTCGTCAGGTCACACCGCGGTGCCGCCGAGGGCCTGCGGCGTGCGCCGCACGCGCGCCCGCATGACCAGGCCGGGGATCCCGGTGCCCAGGAGGACCGGGAAGGCCGCGGCGATCGCGAACCAGAGGAAGATCGCGAGGTACCCGTACGCGGCGGCGTCGGTGCTCGCGTTGGCCAGGCCGAGCAGCACGAAGCTCCCCACGAACGCGACCACCACGAAGGCCAGCACGATCACCGCGATCCAGACGAGGGCTGTGGCCCACTTCCGGTAGGCGGCGCTGACCGGTCGCGGTGCAGGCGGGTGCTGGGCCGGGTACGGGGCTTGCTGCTGGTCCGACATGGGCCACACTCTCCCACGTCAGCGGCGCAGCGCGCGGCGCGCCAGGCCGTTCCCGAGCCACTGCACCGCCTGGACGATCAGCACGATGATCACCACCACGACGGCGGTCACCGCCCAGTCGTACTGCCGGTAGCCCTGGACGATCGCGAAGTCGCCCAGACCGCCCGCGCCCAGGTAGCCGCCGATCGCGGACATGTCGAGCACACCGACGAACAGGAAGGTGTACCCGAGGACCAGCGGCGCGAGCGCCTCGGGGACCAGCACCGTGCGCACGATCCGCAGCGGCGACGCGCCCATGGCCCGCGCCGCCTCGACCACGCCGGGGTCGATCGAGACGAGGTTCTGCTCCACGAGCCGGGCGAAGACGAACGTCGCCATGATGCACATCGCGAACGTGAACGCCTCGATGCCGATCGTCGAGCCGATGACGGCCCGGGTCAGCGGGCCCAGCGCCACGAGGAAGATGATGAACGGGATGGGCCGCACGATGTTCACCGCCAGGTTCAGCACGGCGAACACGAACCGGTGCTGCAGCAGGTTGCCCGGCCGGGTCAGGTACAGCCCGAGCCCGAGCGCCAGCCCGAAGAACCCACCCACCAGCAGGGTGATCAGCACCATGTAGGCCGTCTGGCCCGCGGCCTCCCACAGCAGCGGCGTCAGCCGCTCCCAGTCCGCGCTCATGCGTCCACCCTCCCGTGGTCGTCCACCCAGGTCACGGCGCGCAGCGCCGCGACGGCGGCCTCCACCGCGCCCCCGTCGCCGACGAGCTCCACCGTCAGCGACCCGTACGGCCGCTCCGCGACCTCGGTGATGCCGCCGAACACGACGGTCCCGTCCACGCCGTGCTCGCGCAGCGTGCGCGTCAGCACCGCCGACGAGCCGGCCACCTCGTCCACGCCCACCGTCACGATGTGCCCGGAGTGGCGTGTCCGCAGCCGTGCCAGCACCTCCGGCGAGGGCCGGTCGCGCAGCGCCGTGGCGACGAACCGCCGCGTGGTGCCGTGCGCGGGCGAGCTGAACACCTGGTAGGCCTCGCCCACCTCTACGACGCGCCCCCGCTCCATCACCGCGACGCGGTGACAGATCGAGCGGACCACGTCCATCTCGTGCGTGATCACGACCACGGTGATCCCGAGCTCACGGTTGACGCGCTGGAGCAGGTCCAGCACGTCACGCGTGGTCTCGGGGTCCAGGGCCGACGTCGCCTCGTCCGCCAGCAGGATGCGCGGGTTCGTGGCGAGCGCCCGGGCGATCCCGACGCGCTGCTTCTGCCCGCCCGACAGCGTGGACGGGTAGACATCCGCCTTGTCCGCCAGGCCGACGAACTCCAGCAGCTCCGCGACCCGCGCGTCGCGCTTCGTGCGCGGCCAGCCGGCGACCTCCAGCGGGTAGGCGACGTTCCCCGCTACCGTCCGGGAGGCCAGCAGGTTGAACTGCTGGAAGACCATCCCGATCCCGGCCCGGACCGGCCGGAGCCGGGCCTCGCTCAGCGAGCCGAGCGAGAGCCCGTCGACCACCACGTCGCCGCCGGTGGTCCGCTCGAGCGCGTTGATCAGCCGGACCAGGGTGGACTTGCCGGCCCCCGACTGCCCGATGACGCCGAAGATCTCGCCCTCGCGGATGTCGAGGGTGACGTCGTCGACGGCGCGCACCTCGGCGCCCTTCCCCCGGCCGGGGAACACCTTGCTGGCGCCCTCGAACCGGATGATGCTGCTGGTCGCCGCAGGCATCAGGAGGCGTCCTCCTGGATGCCGGCCAGGATCTCCTGCAGCTCGGCCGCCGAGTTGTTCTTGATCACGCCGGTGCCGCCGGACGCCTCGATCACGCCCTCCTCGACCTCCGGGGAGTGGTAGATCTCGACGAGCTGCTGGAACACCTCGTTGTCGGCGTCGGCACCACGGGCCACCCACACGTTGATGTACGGCTCGGCGGCGGAGGAGTCCGGGTCGTCCGAGAAGATGGCGTCCTCAGCGGTCAGGTCGGCGTCGCCCACGAAGTCGTTGTTGATGATCGAGGCGTCGACGTCCTGCAGCGCGAGCGCCGTCTGGGCCGCGTCGACCGGGGTCACGGTGACCTTGGACTCGTCCTCCAGCACGTCGGCCGGCGTGGAGAACGCGCTGCCGCCGTCACGCAGGGCGACCAGGCCGGCCTCCTGCAGCACGAGCAGCGCGCGGGCCTGGTTCGTGTCGTCGTTGGGGATGGCGATCTCGCCGCCGTCGGGGATGTCCTCGACGCTGTCGTGCTTCAGCGAGTAGAGACCCAGCGGGTAGACGGCGGTCGCCGCGATCGGCGTGAGGTCCGACCCCGTGGCGGTGTTGTAGTTGGCGAGGAACTGCAGGTGCTGGAACTGGTTCAGGTCCAGGTCCCCGTCGGTCAGGCCCTGGTTGGGCAGCTGGTAGTCGCTGAAGTTCACCAGCTCGACGCTGATGCCCTCCTCCTCGGCCAGGTCGGTGAACGTGGTCCAGTAGTCGTCGCCGGAGTTGACGACGCCGATGCGGACCGGGTCGTCGGCCGAGCCGGTGGCGGGCGCGGCCTCGTCGGCGCCGCCGCAGGCGCTCAGCGCGAGGACGGCGGTGACGGCGAGGCCGGTGGTCAGGACGGAGGTGAAACGAGACATGGGTGGTCCTCTCGGGCGCACGGGCGCAGGTCTGCCTGTGCTCAGGATGCGGGGGGCCTGCGTCAGGCGCAGGCCGAGGGTGTGAGACGACGGCGGGCCACGGCCATCAGCAACGTGGCGAGCTCAGGACGATGCGGGGCGGTCCTGGACGGACCGCGGGAACGTGCGGCGCTGTCAGCGCTCGCGCATTCGCCCGCCACGCACGCGACCGCGACACATGGCGTCGCGACAGGTGCGCGACGTCGTGGTGGAGGTCCAGGTGCGGGTCATACGGACATCGTGCGTCACTGCACGACGTCGAAGCCAATCTCCGCGGGGAAAATCCCATCATGCGGACGATCGGCCGTCCACATCGTGGCGGACCGGCCGGATCGCAGGCGCGAAAGGACCCCTCGCACACCCACCAGAGCTCACTTACCCTTGCTGCCTTCCGGCCCTGGGGGAGTTCGGCGAGATGGTGCCGCACGAGGGGTCTGCCGCTAGCCTAACCGATCCGGACGCCCGGACCGAACCGCGCCGGACCCGCTGTCAGCGACCTCACGATGCCGGCCCTGGATTCCGATTCGTTGTCCGAGCGCAGCGTCCGGTATCCTCGTCAGGCCGCGCCAGACTCCGGTCCGTGGTCGTGCGCCCGCCGTTGTGCGGCGCGCGAGGAGGATTCGCCTAGTGGCCTATGGCGCACGCTTGGAAAGCGTGTTGGGTTAACGCCCTCGGGGGTTCGAATCCCCCATCCTCCGCAGTCCGATGACGCGAGACATCACCGATGTCTCGCGTCATCGCCGTTTCACGACCCTTCCACGACCCGTGCCGTGGCGTCGTCGAGGACGGCGAGCACCTCGCCCAGGGCCGCCAGCCGGTCCGGGCCGAGGTCACCGAAGATCTGCCGCAGGATCTCGTCGCCCGCGGCCTCACCGACGGCGAGCGCCCGGGCGCCCTCCTCGGTCACCGTCACCACCTTCGCGCGCAGGTCCGCCGGATCCGCCGCGCGCCGGACGAGGCCGTCCCGCTCCATGGCCTCGACGGCCTGGGTGATCGAGCGAGCCGCGTACCCGAGCTCCACGGCCAGCCGCGCCTGCCTGATCGGGCCGCTGCGGGCCAGCACCTGGAGGATCTTCGTCTGCGCCAGCGACACGCCGCCCCGGGCCAGGTGCTCGTCGACCGTCCGCCGCAGCCGGGCCGACGTCGTCAGGTAGCGCAGGCCGATCTCCCCCGCGCCAGGGCTGTCGCCCATGCTCGCTCCCTTGATTTCGTGAGGTACCTCAGTATCGTGCATCATTGAGGTACCTCACGATAAGGGAGATCCCTCATGACCACAGCCGTCATCACCGGAGCGACGCACGGGCTCGGCCAGCTCGTCGCGCTTGACCTCGCCCGACAGGGCCTGGACCTGGGGATCGTCGCCCGCAGCGCCGCCCGGGCGGACGCGCTGCGCGCCGAGATCGCGCACGTCGCCCCGGCCACCGTCGTCGACGTCTTCGTGGCCGACCTCTCCTCCGTGGACGAGGTGCGCCGGCTGGGCCGGGCCGTCGAAGCCCGCTACGACCGGATCGACGCCCTCGTCAACAACGCCGGGCTGCACGCGTTCAGCCGGCGCCTCACCGTGGACGGCCTCGACGAGATGACCGCGGTGAACTACGTCGCGCCCTGGCTCCTCACGAACACGCTGCTCGACAGGCTCGTCGCGTCCGCTCCGGCCCGCGTGGTCACCGTCGCGTCCGAGGCGGCGCGGCACTCCGGCGGCATCGATCCGGCCCATGACCTCACCCTCACGGCTCCGTACGGCCGGCGCGCGTCGGCCGCGCGCTACGGACGGACCAAGCTGATGGACATCATGTTCAGCCAGGAGCTGGCGCGCCGGCTCGCGGGCACGGGCGTCACGGCCAACTGCTGCGACCCGGGGTTCAACACCACCGGGCTCGGGCGCGAGCTCCCGTTCGCCGGGGTTCTGGAGAAGGTCCTGCACCGCCTGCGGATCGGCGACCCCGCGCGCGGGGCCGGGATCATCACGCGACTGGTGACCGATCCGGAGCTCGCGACCCGGACGGGCGGCTACTTCTCCGTGCGGGACGCCAGGCCGCTGCGGTGCCCGGAGCCGGGCCGCGACGCGGACGTCCAGCACGAGCTGTGGGAGGCGACCGAGCGGCTGCTCACCTGACCCGGCCGTACGAGCCTCGCGGGGGCGAGGAGCTCAGGGCTCGACGAGCCGCACCCGGGGGCTGGGCTCGAGCCCCAGCGACGCCAGGAGACCGCGCATCATGTCGTCGAACATCGCGTCGAAGTTGCCGAACGCGTAGTCGAGCTGGTCGTACGCCACCATGCACAGCAGGCCGTAGACCTGGCGCCAGAACACCATGATCGTGTGGACCACGCCCACGGGGACCTCCTCGGCCACGCCCGGGCAGTCCTGCGTGAGGACCGCCCGGTACGTGTCGAGCTCCGGCGCCAGGCCGGGGGCGACGTCGGCGTCCGCCGGGAAGGGAGCGCCCTGCCGCCACAGGGCGGCGAAGGTCGGCACGAACACGGAACCGAGCCGGTGCACGAAGTGCGGCCGGGCCGCACCGGAGACCCCGACGGCGTGCTGCGCGTCGGCGCCGAGCAGGAGGTCGAACTCGTTCCGGTGGGCCCTGCACCACACGAACAGCGCGTGCGTCGCGGCGTGGAGTCGCGCGGCGTGGTCGTCGTCCGGCTGACGCCCGACCGCGGCCTCCAGGTAGGCGATGAGCTCGTCCAGCGTGTCGTCGTAGACGGCGGCGAGCAGCCCGGGGCGCCCGTCGAAGTACCGGTACATCCCCGGGCCGGCGATCCCGACCTCCTTGGCGACCGCGACCATCGTCACGCCGTCCACGCCGTGCTCGGCGAGGAGCCGGCGGCCGGCGGCACGCGCGTCGCGCAACAGCTCGGCACGTAGTCGCTGCCTGCGCGTCGGGGTGGCGGTCACGGTCGTCCTCCGATGCTGCTCACGTGCCCGTCGTCCGGCGCGTGAGCTCCAGTCTCGCACGCGGGACCGCCACCCCGACGGCCGTCAGACGCGGCGGCGGGTGACCAGCGCGACGCCGATCCCCACGGCGCCGACCAGGATCCCGGCCGCGCCGAGCCAGCGGCCCACGGGGTCGACGGCGGGCTCGTCGGCGGCGGCAGCGGCGCCGTCCGCGCCCGCCGCGGCGGTGTCCGTGTGGCCGGCCGTGGCGCCGTGCCCGTCGCCCTCGGCGGCGGTGGTCGTGAACACGGGGGCGGGGGCCTCCGGCTCCTTGCCGTCGTCACCGACCAGGTCGTCCCAGTCGACGACGCTGCCGTCGGTGTACGTCTGGTGGGCGGGGAGCACCACCTCGGTGCCCTCCGCGGGCAGCGCCCCGACGCGCACGGCGAACTCCTGGTACTCGTGCGGCGGCACCTCGTGGCCCTTCTGGGCCGTCCAGGTCACGCGCGCGGGGGCCTCGTCGACGGTCGCACCCTCGACCTCGAACGGCTCGTCGAGCTTCTCCACCTCCACCTCGACGTCCCAGCCGGGCAGGCTGCGCGGCGTGACGCTGAGGAACGGGGTGTCCGTGGGCAGGTCGACGACGAGCTGCTCCGTCGACGCGTTGTCCGACTCGGTCGGCACCCGGAACGTGAGGCTCGCGTAGCTCTCGGCGGCGGTCGTGTCCGGACTCACACCGACGTGCGCGTACGCCACGGTGGGCAGCAGCACGAGGACGGCGGTGGCGGGGACGGCCGCGAGGGCGCGGCGGGTGGGCAGGCTGAAGCGAGTCATGTGCTCGGTCCTTCGGTACGGGGTGGGTGGGAGGGCGTACGGCGACCCGCCTCCCGCCCGACACCGTCAGGCCGCGAGGCGCATCACCAGGGCCGACGACGGCGGCCCCCGCTCCGGCGCGACGTGCACGTCCACCCGGCCCGGTACCGTGCGGAGCACCGCCGGCACGGGGGCGCGCCGCACCGCCGGGAGCCGCAGCGGCTCCGCGGCGAGCGGCCGCACCAGCCACGACGCGAGCAGCCAGACGCCACGCTCGACGCCCACGAGGAGGCCGACGGAGACGAGGGTCGCCACCACGTGCCACGCGAGCATCCCGGGGGCGATCGCCGCCGGCTCGGCGGCCCCGACGCACGACCCGTACACCCCGGAGACGGCGCCGGCCAGGTGCGCGTGCGCGGCCCCGCCGTCGGGCAGCACGGACGGCGGGCAGGCGCCGGCGAGGTACGAGAACGCCTGGTGCGAGGCGTACTGGCCGAGGCCCGCCAGGGCCAGGCCGCCCGGCCAGCGGATCTGCCGCCGGACGGCGAACGCGGCGGCCGCGAGCAGCAGGGCGCCCAGCAGGGCGATCGCCTCGGCCGGCGGGACGTGACCGCCCGCCTCGACGTGCGCGGTCAGGGAGAGCGCCAGCACGACCGCCGCCCACAGGAGCGCGCGGCCGAGGCCCACTGCTCCCGAGGACGGCGTCAGCACGGCACAGACCCTACTTGGCGGGCTGGCCCTCGTCGCCGGTCTTGGTGCGCTTGACCTGCTCCACGGGCTCGATCGACTTCGCCGGCACGCAGCCCTCGGCGTTCAGCAGCGGCTGGTCGGACGCCAGCTCGACGTCCTCGGCGTCGAGGGGTGCCTCGAACTCCTCGCCGATGAGCAGGTCGATCTTGCGGTCGGTGCGGTCGTCGAGGACCAGCCGGATCTCGGGGAACTGCGCGGCGAGCGTGTACGCCTGCACGATGCCCTTGCGGCCGAACCGGATCTCCGACTCCTGGAGCTGCATCGGCACGTTGCCCTTGGCCACGATGCTGAACCCGCGGTCCGCGAGCACCGACTCGTGCGCGCTGGCCAGGCCGATCTCCTCCGACGCGTTCAGCAGGCGGACCTCGACGTCCGAGTAGGCGGTCGGCAGGGCGCCGTCGGGCTGGCCCTTCACCGGCGGCAGGCACGGGACGGGATAGGTCTCCTGCTCCCCCACGCCGACCGTGGTGAAGGGGCGGTTGAACGGCGAGCTGATGGCGCCGGAGTAGACCGCGAGCGCAAAGATGCCGCAGACCGCCAGGAACGCGATGAGCACACCGAAGACCACGGCCTGGCGCTCGTGCTCTCGGCGCCGGCGCTCCACGCGCGCCTGGTCGTACCCGGGGGATGTCACGCGATGAACCTACCTGAGGTCAGCGGATGGTGAGCACGCGAGCGTGCAGGACTGGACGTTGCTGGAGGGCGGCGCGCACGGCGCGGTGCAGGCCGTCCTCCAGGTAGAGCGTGCCCTCGTACTCCACGACGTGGGCGAACAGGTCGCCGTAGAACGTGGAGTCCTCCGCGAGGAGCTGGTCGAGGTCGAGGGTGCGCTTGGTGGTCACCAGCTCGTCGAGCCGCACCTGGCGGGGCGGCACGTCGACCCAGTCACGGGTGCGCGTCCGCCCGTGCTCGGGGTACGGGCGGCCGTCTCCTACGGCCTTGAAGATCATCGGTCCGTCCTCACTGGACTCGGCGGGGGCACGGTCCGGGAGCGGCTGTGCGAACCTGCCTGCTGACACCGGACGGCGCCCTGAACCCTACCGGAACGCGGATGCCGAGAACAGTTGGCGCCCAGCCCGGCGGCGGTCAGACGACCGGCACGTCGCGGCGCCGGAATCCGGCGAACGCGAGCGTGAGCAGGGCGAACGCGATCAGCAGCAACCAGCCCAGCGGAGCCCAGTCCACGTCGGCCCACGCCACTGCCGGCACGGCCGGGGCGTGTGCGAACGGCGACAGGTCGACGACGGCGTCCGGCAGGTCGAGCAGGCTGCCGAGCAGCGTCACCAGGAAGCTCGCCGCGATGACGGCCCACCCCAGACCCACCAGCCGAGGGAACCAGCCGAACAGCGCCGACGTGAGTCCGATCACGACCAGCACGGCCGGCACGTGCACCACGGCCGCGCCGAGGCCGTCGCCGAGCGACTCGCCCCACCCGGTGTCGGACGCCAGGGCGTTGCCCGCCCCGAGGGCGAGCCCCGCCACGCCGAGCAGCAGGATCGCCCCGCCGACCGCCCCGGCCAGCCAGGCAGCGAGGTATCCGGACCGGGACGTACGGGTGGCGAGCACCGCCTCGGTGCGCCCCAGTGCCTCCTCCCCGCGGATGTCCTGGACCACCGTGACGCCGTAGCCGGCACCCGCGTAGGCCGTCCAGGACATGATGAGCGCGGCGAAGCCCGCGGCGATGTCGGAACCCCGGACGCCCATGGCGGCGACGTACTCGGCGAACTGCTCGTTCTCGGTCACCAGGTTCCCGGCGGTCGCCATGAGGTACCCGACGAAGAACATGTAGACGCCGATCGAGACCGCCCAGATGACGAACGAGGAGCGGGTGAGCCGTGCCATGAGCGCCACGGTCGAGGTGAGCGACGTGGAGTGCGCCGGCCCGCGCCGTTCCGCGATCAGGCCCGCGCCCAGGTCGCGGTGCAGCGTGAGCCAGCCGGCGGCCACCCCGCCCACGACGAACAGCGCGGCGCACAGCAGGAACGGCCCGTGGTCGTTCGCGCCGTAGGGGTCGATCTGCTGCGCCCAGCCGACCGGGGAGACCCAGTGGAGCCAGCCCAGCTCGTCCGGGTCGACATCGGCCCCGCCGCGCAGCAGGTAGCCGCCGATGACGATCCACACGCCGATCGCGTTCGCCGCGCGGGACGACGACGCGACCTGCGCCGCCACCGCCGCGAGGCCGGACGCCGCCAGGCCGATCGCGGCGACCTGCGCGCCGAGGGCCACGGCGCCGGCGGACGGCCCCTCCGGCCACACCACCGCGGTGGTCAGCGCGCCCGAGACGATCGAGAAGAGCACGCCGACGACCAGGCCGGTGACGAGCGGCGCCAGCGATCCGACCCGGGCGGCCCGCACGAGCTCCAGCCGGCCGAGCTGCTCCTCCTTGCGGGTGTGCCGCACCACCGCCATGGCGGCGAGCACGCCGAAGACGGCGACCATGAAGATGCCGACGCGCCACGAGACGGTCGACGCGATCGACCCCGTGTTCTCGTAGGGCCCGAGCAGCACCAGGAACGCCGGGTTGGTCACCAGGGTGGCCTGGATCGTGTCGCGCTGCTCCTGGGTCCCGTACAGCTCGGACACGGAGCTCAGGGTGCTGACGAACAGCAGCACGCACACGAGGATCTGCGCGGGCAGGAGCACGCGGTCGCGGCGCAGCGCGAGCCGCAGCAGGTCTCCCGTGCCCGCGAACGCGCCGCGCAGCGCGAGCGCGGGACGCTCCAGGACCGGGACGGCCGGCAGCGTCGTCGCGCTCATCGCCGGCCCGCCTTCAGGGAGCCGCCGTCGGCGGGCGCGTCCTCGAGCCGCTCGAGCTCGTCGCCGTACTGCCGCAGGAACAGCTCCTCCAGCGACGGCGGCTCGATGGTCAGGCCGTGCGGCTCCAGGCTCGCCAGGGCCTGGGTGACCCGGGGCAGAGCGTCGTCGTCCACGTGGAACGCGATGCGGGACGACGCCGCCCCCGACGCCGCCGCGCCGCCGCCGTCGCTCACGACGAGGTCGTGCACGCCCGCGACCGAGTCCAGCACCGTGACGTCCCCGCTGACCACGGCCGAGACCTTGGACCGCGTGAGGTGGCGCAGCTCGGCGAGCGTGCCGGACTGCACGTCCTTACCGTTGCGGATGATCGTCACGGTGTCGCACAACGCCTCGACCTCGCCGAGGATGTGGCTCGAGAGCAGCACCGAGGTGCCCGTGGCCGTCGCCTCACGGATGGAGTCCTGGAACACCGCCTCCATGAGGGGGTCCAGACCCGAGGTGGGCTCGTCGAGCACCAGCAGCTCCGCGTCGGCGCTCAGCGCCGCGACCAGGGCGACCTTCTGCCGGTTGCCCTTCGAGTAGGTGCCGGCCCGCTTGGTGGGGTCCAGCTCGAAACGCTGGAGCATGCGCTCCTTGCGCGCCCGGTCGACCTTGACCCCGCGGAGCCGGAGGAGGAGGTCGATCGCCTCGCCACCGGTCAGCTTGGGCCAGAGCGTGACGTCGCCCGGCACGTACGCGAGGCGCCCGTGCAGGTCGACGGCCTGGGCGAACGGGTCGCCGCCGAGCAGGCTGGCCCGTCCGGAGTCGGGCCGGAGCAGGCCGAGCAGCACGCGGATGGTGGTGGACTTGCCCGCCCCGTTGGGGCCGAGGAATCCCGCGACCTCTCCCGGGCGGACGATCAGGTTCAGGCCGTCGAGCGCCTTCACGGCGCCGAACGACTTGTGCAGGTCGTGGATCTCGATCGCGGGTGTTGCGGTCATGGCTGGTTCGCTCTCTGACGTCGGGAGGGGGACGTGGCAGGGCGGCGCTCGACCGGCGGTCCGGTCAACCTGGGGCAGGCGTGGGCGCCACCTCGTCCGACGGAGGCGGGTCGGGAACGTACAGGAGGTACTCGTCGAGCATGCGGCGGGACGTGAGGAACCCCTCGGTGAACAGCTCCATCATGGGGAGGTAGCTGCTCGTGAGGTAGCCGCGGACGATGCCCACCAGGTCGGCGGGGTCGGACGGCGGGCTGAGCGTCACCTCGAGCAGCAGCGCGCCGAGGGACGAGAGCGTGAGGTACCGGGCCCGGGCGGCGTCGTCCCGGCTGGGCACGATCACGCCGGCGGCGACCCCGTCCCGGATGTAGCCGACGGAGTCCGTGACCATGTGGTCGATGAACTCGCGGGCCAGGGGGCTGCCGTCCTGCATGGACCGCAGGATGTAGCCGACCAGCGGCGCGTTCTCGTCGACGGCCGCGAACCGGTGGAAGAAGCTCTGGCCGGACGCGACGATCTCGACGTTCTCCTGCTTGAGCCGGCGGATCGTGGCCAGCACCTGCGCGTCGCACTCGGCGCGGAGCTTGTCCTTGGAGCCGAAGTGGTGCATCACCAGGCCGGCGCTCACCCCGGCGTCGGCCGCGACGGCCCGGACGGGCGCGCCGAAGCCCTCCACCGCGAACCGGCGGATCGCGGCATCGCGGATCCGGGCGCGGGCGGTGAGGTCCTCCGGACCGGCTGGTCCGGAGTGGGCTGAACGCATGTTCAACATGCTAACCACGCGTTCAGCCCACTGTCCAGGGTCAGCCCTCCGCGGTGCCGCGCCAGCGGCCGATCGCGCGCATGACGTGGTAGATGACCAGGGCCGATGCGGTGCCGAGTGCGATGCCGCCGAACTGCAGGTCGCCGGCCGTCCACGTGAAGTCGGCGATGCCGATGACGAGCGGCACGGCCGCCGTGGTCAGGTTCACCGGGTCGGAGAAGTTGACGTTCGCCTGCACCCAGATGCGGGCACCGAGGATGCCGATCATCCCGTAGAGCATCGTCGTCACACCGCCGAGCACGCCGTCCGGCACGGTGGCGATCAGCGCGCCGAACTTCGGCGAGAGGCTGAGGAGCAGCGCGCCGAACGCGGCCACCCAGTACGCCGCCGTGGAGTACACGCGGGAGGCGGCCATCACGCCGATGTTCTCCGCGTACGTGGTGGTGCCGGAGCCGCCGCCGAGGCCGGCGAGGGTGGTCGCCACGCCGTCGGCCAGGAGGGCGCGGCCGGTGAGCCGGTCGTAGTCCCGGCCCGTCATCGCGGCCACCGACTTCACGTGGCCCACGTTCTCCGCGATGAGCACCAGGACCACCGGGAGGAACAGCCCGAGCACGCTCGGGTCGAACGACGGCGCGGTGAAGTGCGGCAGGCCGAGCCAGCCGGCCGCCTCGACCTTCTCGAAGCTGACCTCGCCGCGGGCCGCGGCGAAGGCGTAGCCGATCACCACGCCGAGCAGGATCGCCAGGCGGCCGACGATGCCCCGGAACAGCACCTGGATCAGGATGATCGAGGCGAGGGTCACCACCGCCGTGACCGGGAACTTCTGGAAGTTGCTCCAGGCCACCGGCGCCAGGTTGAGCCCGATGAGCGCCACGATCACACCGGTCACGACCGGCGGCATGGCGATCTGGATCCAGCGCGGCCCGGCGAAGTGCACCACCACGCCGACGAGGGCCAGGAGCAGGCCGGTGGCGAGGATGCCGCCGATCGCCACGGACTGCCCGCCCGACGCCGTGGCCGCGGTGATCGGCGCGATGAACGCGAAGCTCGACCCCAGGTAGCTCGGGAGCTTGTTGCCCGTGACGAGCAGGAAGGTGATGGTGCCGATCGCCGAGAAGAACAGCGTGGTCGCCGGGTCGAAGTCGGTGAGGACCGGCACCAGGAAGGTGGCGCCGAACATCGCGACGATGTGCTGCAGGCCGATCCCGATGGTCCGTGGCCAGCTCAGCCGCTCGTGCGGTGCCACCACCTCTCCGGGTGCGATGCGGGCACCGTCACCGTGCAGCTTCCAGCCGAGTCGCATTGTGTTGTCCTTGATCTCGCAACGGGATTGTCGCGCGGATCCTATAGGTCAACAGGTGCGGCCGGGTCAGCAGGTGCCGCGGTACTCGCTGATCTGCTCGTCCGGCTCCGGCGCGGGGCAGAGGAACCGGGCGTAGCGCTCGTCGTCGTCCACGTAAAGCTTGAGCCACGAGATGCTGTACCTGGCGATGGTCGGGTCGGGGAAGTTCGGCGCGTCGTGCCTCGCGCCGCGCAGCTCGAGGTAGGCCTTGTCGCCACCGGCCGGGAGCGACTCGTACATCGGCTCGGCGTGCAGGCGCACCCGGGCGACCGTGTCACGCTCGGCCCCGACCACCAGGGTCGGTGCGCTGACCTCGGGAAACGTCTTGTCCACGTTCCACGGCGTGAGCGGCACGACCGCCCGCAGCCCGGGCCGGTCCTTGGCCGCCTCCAGGCTGCCGCCGCCGCCCATCGAGTGGCCCATCACCGCCAGGCGGGCGGGGTCGATCCGGTCCGCCACCGCGGTGTCCCGCAGCTGGTCCAGCGCGGCGAGGAGCTGGTCGCCGCGGCTGGCGGGCGAGTCGCCGCCGGTGAACGTGTCGATGGTCACGACCACGAAGCCCTGCGAGGCCAGCCGCGGGCCGAGCCACGCGATGCTCGCCTGCGTGCCCGTGTAGCCCGGCGAGACGGCGACCGCGCCGAACGTGCCCTCGGAGGTGTCGGTCGGGTAGTAGACCGTGCCGCCGCCGAACCCGACGGCGGCGGCCCGGGAGATGACGGCGACGCCGACGTCGAACGCGCCCAGCGGCGCCTCGACGCTCGCCTCGGTCGGATCCGGACCCCGCTGGAAGCCGCCGCCGGCAGCGGCGGCCGGCCCGACGACGAACGTCCCGGCGACGAGCGCCGTCGCTGCCAGAGAAGCACGGGCAACACGAGAAAAGCTCTGCATGACTTCTCCTGGGTGCGTCGCGGGGAGCGGCTGAGACGACCCTAGGGAACATTCACCGCGACGGCCTGCGGAAGCGAACGGGCCGCCCCGCGGTGACGGGGCGGCCCGGGAGCCAGGCGAGGACGCGTCAGCCGAGCTGCGGGCGCACCTCGCGCGCCACCAGGTCGAGGTGGTCGAGGTCCGCCAGGTCGAGCACCTGCAGGTAGACCCGCTGGACACCCTCTGCCTCCAGGGCCTTGAGCCGGTCCGCGGCCTCGGCGACGGTGCCGGCGATGCCGTGCTCGCGCAGCTCGCCGGGCTCGCGCCCGATCGCGGCGGCGCGGCGGGTGAACTCGGCCTCGTCCTGACCGATCGCGGCAACGAGCGCGACGGACTGGACGATCGAGCCGGGCGCGCGCCCGGCGTCGGACAGCGCCTTCTCGACCACCTTGATCCGCGGGCCGATCGCGTCGATCTCCGGGAAGGACTGGTTGTACTCGTCGCCGTACCGCGCCGCCAGCGCGGGCGTGCGGCGCGGGCCGCCGCCCCCGACGAGCACGGGGATCTTCGCCTGCGCGGGCTTGGGCAGCGCCGGCGAGTCGGTGACCTGGTAGTGCTCGCCGGAGAAGGAGAACTTCTCGCCCACGGGCGTGCCCCACAGCCCGGTGACGACGGCGAGCTGCTCCTCGAGGATGCCGAACCGCTTCTCGGGGAACGGGATCCCGTACGCGGCATGCTCGGCAGCGAACCAGCCGGTGCCGAGGCCCAGCTCCACGCGGCCGCCGGACATCTGGTCCACCTGCGCCACCTGGATGGCCAGCACGCCGGGGTGCCGGAACGTCGCCGAGGAGACGAGCGTGCCGAGCCGCACCGTGGACGTCTCGCGGGCGAGCCCGGCGAGCGTGATCCAGGAGTCGGTGGGGCCGGGCAGGCCGTCGCGGTCACCCATGGCGAGGTAGTGGTCGGAGCGGAAGAACGCGCTGAACCCGAGCCGCTCGGTCGCCCGGGCGACGGCGAGCTGGTCGTCGTAGGAGGCGCCCTGCTGGGGCTCGATGAAGATGCGCAGGTCGAGAGTCATGTTTCCTCTGGTGCCGTCGGTCAGTCGAACTGAGGGTCGGTGGTGCGCGACCGCTTGATCTCGTAGAAGTACGGGTAGCGCGCCAGCGCCACCGAGGCGTCGAACAGCGCGCCCGCCTCCTCGCCGCGCGGGATGCGCGTGAGCACGGGGCCGAAGAACGCGACGCCGTCGACGTGGAGGGTGGGCGTGCCGACGTCGTCCCCGACGGGCTTCATGCCGGCCTCGTGGGAGGCCGCGAGCTCCTCGTCGTAGTCCTCCGACACCCCGGCCCGCGCGAGCTCCGCGGGCAGGCCGGCCTCGGCGAGCGCCGCGACGGCCACTGCGTCGAAGTCCTTGTCCTGCTGGTTGTGGATGCGCGTGCCGGCGGCGGTGTAGAAGGCCGAGAAGGCCTCGGGGCCGTGGTCGGTCTGGACGGCCGCCGCGACGCGGCCGATCCCGCGGGAGCGCTCGATGCGCGCCCGGTAGTCGTCGGGGATGTCCCGGTCCTTGTTGAGCAGGTAGAGGCTCATCAGCTTGAAGGTGAGCTCGACGTCGCGGATCTGGGCCACCTCGAGGGCCCAGCGCGACGTGATCCAGGCGAAGGGGCAGAGGGGGTCGACGTAGACGTCGACGACGGGACGGGCTGCGGTCTCGGTCACGCGCAGCAGACTACGCTCACTGCGTGACCGGGATCCGATGGGGAAGTCTCGCCACCGTCGTGGGTGGCGGGGTGATCTTTCTGGTGTGTCTGGTGGGTGTGATCCTCGGTCATCCGTGGTCCGCGGTACCCGGTGTTCTCGGCCTGCTGATGGCCGTGCGCGAGGTGCGCTACCTGCGCAGACTGCAGTCAGGGAAGATCTCCGGCAAACGGGAAAATTCGCATCATGAACCGCATTCTTCGCTCAAAGACTCTTCACGGCGCCCGGGGGACACGCGGTAGCCTGCCTGGCATGACCGCCGTCCGTACCCACACGCACGCGCAGGCAGTCGACGCCGCGGTGGACCTGTTCACCCGACAGGGGTACGAGGGAACCACCGTCGAGGAGATCGCCGACGCCGCCAAGGTGAGTCGTGCGACGTTCTTCCGCCGGTTCCGCTCGAAGGAGGACGTGGTCTTCGCGGACCACGAGCTGCTGCTCGAGGAGGTGGTGGTCATGCTGGCCGCGACCCGCCCCGACGCGCGGGCGAGCGAGGAGTCCGGCCACGACCTGGGCCGGGGCTGGGACCCCGACGTCGACCCGTACCTCGAGGTGTGCCGCGCGGCGCGCATGGTGTTCGACCACCACGTGGGCCAGCGCGAGACCTCGCTGGCCCGGTACGCCCTGCTGCAGCAGGTCCCGGCCCTGCGCGACCGGGAGCTCATCACCACGCACCGCTACGAACGGGCGTTCACGCACTACCTGCGCGACACCCTGCCGCCCGAGCGCTCCGCCTCCACGGCGTCGATCGCGTTCGCGGCCTCGGTGGTCGCGGTGCACAACGCGATCCTGCGGCGCTGGCTGCGCACGCCGTCGCTCGAGCTGCGGCCCGAGCTGGAGGAGGCCTTCGCCGACCTGCGGCGCGCCGCCGTGCTCGGCACGGCCGCCAGCCCCCTGGCCGACGACGGCACCCCGGTCACCCGCCGCGTCGTCGTCACCGTCGTCGAGGGGGTGGCCGGTCCCGACGAGGTGGCCCGCGCCGTCCGGGACGCGCTCGTCTGACACCCGGCGGCCGTCCGAGGCCTGCGGTGCTTCCGGCCGGGAATGCCGCCGTGGCATCCTGTGTTCCGCTAGACATCGTGCAGCAGCAGTTGCACACGTGCTCCGGGGTCGGTGAAATTCCGAGCCGGCGGTGACAGTCCGCGACCCGGGTCGCTCCTTCGGGAGAACCCGGTTGACCTGGTGGAACTCCAGGACCGACGGTGAAAGTCCGGATGGGAGGAAGCACGTGCGGCGCGCGCCGTCGACCCCTCGGGGTCCCGGTACCGCACCGTCGTCGGCGCCCTCGTGGCGCGCCGGCCCTCACCCCGGAGTCCCCGTGTGCGGACCTGGAGAGGGAAGAGAAATGGACTGGTTCCGCGCCGCCTATGACGCGACATTCCTGGTCGGCGACCAGCAGATCTACTGGCGCGAGGTCATCGGCAACCTGTTCGGCCTGACCTCCGCGCTCGGCGGCCTGCGCCGCAAGGTGTGGGCGTGGCCGGTGGGCATCGTCGGCAACATCCTGCTCTTCACCGTCTTCATGGGCTCCTGGTTCGGCGAGACGGGGCGGGCCGACATGCTGGGCCAGGCCGCCCGGCAGATCATGTTCATCGCGGTCTCGATCTACGGCTGGTACCGCTGGCGGCAGACCCAGCGGGCCGGCGGCGCCGGCACCGTCGCGGTGCACCCGCGCTGGGCCTCGTGGCGGGTCCGCATCGGCCTCGTGACCGGCATGCTCGCCGGGACCCTGCTCCTGACCCCCCTCTTCCGCGCCCTCGGCTCGTTCGAGCCGGTCTGGGCCGACGCCTGGATCTTCACGGGCTCCGTGCTCGCCACCTACGGCATGGCCAAGGGCTGGGTCGAGTTCTGGCTGATCTGGGTGGCCGTCGACCTCGTGGGCGTCCCGCTGCTGTTCTCCGCCGGGTACTGGGCCACCGCGCTGATGTACGTGATCTACGGGGCGTTCACGCTGTTCGGCTTCTTCGCGTGGTGGCGCATCAGCCGCCGGGAGAACGCCGGGCCGGACCGCACGGCGGTCGCGACGGCCTGATCGCGTACCGTCGGCGCTCGTGAACGCACAGGAGCGCACGGCCAGGATCGGGATCGTCGGCTCGGGCTTTCGCGCCCGCACCATGCTGCGGGTGCTGCACGCCCTGCCGGACCGCTTCGAGGTGGCCGGGGTCGCCACCCGCAACGCGGCGGACCGCGAGGGGCTGGCGAGCCGCGGCCTGCCCGCCGCCGGGCTGCCGGGGCTTCCCGCCCCGGCCTTCGCCTCGGTGCCGGAGCTGCTCGACGGCGGCGCCCCGGACCTGGTGCTGCTGACGCTCCCCGCGGGCGCGGCCCAGCCGGTGATCCGCGACCTGGCCGCCGCCGGGGTACCCGTGCTCACGGAGACGCCGGCGGCCGGCACGGTCGAGGAGCTGGCCGCGCTGCAGCGGCTCGTGGACGACGGCGCCTGCGTGCACGTGGCCGAGCAGTACCACCTGGAGCCGCTGATCGAGGCGCAGCTCGCGGTCGCGGCGTCCGGCCTGCTGGGCACCGTGACGGACGCGCACGTCGCCGTCGCGCACGACTACCATGGCATCAGCGTGCTGCGCCGCGCCCTGGGCGCCGGCTTCGAGGACGTCGAGATCACCGCCCGGCGCGACGCCCGCCGGGTGCTGCCGAGCCCCAGCCGGGCGGACGACCCCGACGACCTCACCCTCGTCGACACCGTGCACGCGACCGCGTGGCTGGACTTCGGCGACCGCCTCGGCACCTACGAGTTCGACGACGTCCAGTACCGCTCCTGGGTCCGCTCCCCCGCCCTGCTGGTCCGCGGCGAACGGGGTGAGCTGCGCGACGACGTCGTACGCACGATCGGTACCGACGGACAGCCCCTGCGCTCCACGCTGGAGCGGGTGGCCGCGGGCGGCGCCGGCAGCCACGAGGGCCTGTTCCTGCGCGGGTACACGCTCGACGGCGAGTGGGCGTACCGCAACGCGTTCCGCCCAGCCCGCCTGCCCGACGACGAGCTGTCGATCGCGCGCATCGTGGCCGACATGGCCGACCACGTGCTGCACGGGGCGACGCCGCCGTACTCCGTGGCCGAGGCGGCGCAGGACCAGTACCTCCAGCTCGAGGTGCGCCGCGCCGCGGCGTCGGGCGAACGGGTGCGGACCCGGCCGCAGCCGTGGGCGCACGGGCACGCCTGCCGCCACACCGAGGCGTCGATCGGGTGAGACGTAGTATCGCTTGACCTGAGATCCGGTACCGGCGCACCATGGGAGGCATGACTCAGACCCCCGGGGTGACGGCGCCCGCCTACGACGTCTCGCAACCGCTCGACATCGACTTCGCCGGCGTGTTCGCCGACATCACGGAGGAGGAGCGGGCCCAGCAGCTCGCCGTCCGCCAGTTCGTGCAGGACGAGGTGCTCCCCGTCATCGACGGCTACTGGGAGCGGTACGAGGTACCGATGGACCTGGTCAAGCGCATGGCCGAGCTGGACTTCCTGCGCGACGGCGTGGACGTGCCCGGCTTCCCGAAGATCTCCAAGATGGCCGAGGGTCTGTCCGCGATGGAGATGTCGCGCGGCGACGGCTCCGTGACCACCATCTGCGGCGTGCAGGGCGGCCTCGCGCTGCGCTCGATCGTGATGCTCGGCTCCGACGAGCAGATCGAGAGGTACGCCGGCCCGATGGCCCGCGGCGAGATCCTGGGCGCCTTCGCGCTCACGGAGCCCACGCACGGCTCGGACTCCGTGGGTCTGGAGACCTCCGCCGTGAAGGAGACGCGTGACGGCGTCGAGGGGTACGTGATCAACGGCGAGAAGAAGTGGATCGGCTTCGGCTCGATCGGCGACATCTCGGTGGTGTGGGCCAGACACGTGGGGGACGGCGGCGACAACGCAGTCCACGGCTACATCGTGCCGCAGGACACCCCGGGCTACGAGGCCACGACCATCCAGGGCAAGCTCTCCCTGCGCGCCATCCACCAGGCGCACATCGTGCTGAACGACGTGTTCGTGCCGGCCGACAGCCTGCTGCCCAAGTCCCGGTCCTTCAAGGACACCGGCCGCGTGCTGTTCGCCACGCGGCTCGGCGTGGCCTGGGGCGCCGTGGGGCAGGCCATCGCCTGCTACGAGACGGCCGTGGCCTACGCCAAGCAGCGCGTGCAGTTCGGCCGGCCGCTCGCGGCGAGCCAGATGGTGCAGGAGCGCCTGACGAAGATGCTGTCGATCCTCACCCAGATGCAGCTCCTCGTGAAGCAGATGACACGGCTCGACGAGGCCGAGCAGCTCACCGGCCCGCAGGCCTCGCTCGCGAAGTACACCTGCACGCGCGGCGCCCGCGAGATCGCGTCGATCGCCCGCGACCTGCTCGGCGGCAACGGCATCCTGCTGGAGAACCGCGTGGCCCGGCACTTCGCCGACATCGAGGCCCTGCACACCTACGAGGGCACCGAGAGCATGCAGGCCCTCATCATCGGCCGCGAGATCACGGGCACCAGCGCCTTCGCCTGAGCGCTCCGTAGGTAGGGAAAACCCCACCCGCACCCGGTGGGGTCACTCAATGTGCCGGGGGCGCCGGTCCGCCTAGTGTCGTGTCCATGACCAGCGATGACGGCCCGACGCCGGCGCCCCCGCCCCGCACCCTCGCGGACCAGGTGGCCCCCGCGCTCGTCTCGGGCCCGGCGTTCTTCCGCGCCCCGTACGACGCCGCCACCGGACGCGCCTTCGCCGCCCTCGCGGTCGGCTGGATCTGGCACCTCACGGGTGGCCTGATCCTGTGGATCCTCGTGGTGGTCTCGGCCGGGATCGTCCCGGCGCTCGGCATCGGGCTCCCGCTCCTCGCGATCTCCCTGGTCGCGGCGCGCTGGTTCGGCGCGGCCGAGCGCGCCCGCATCGCCGCCCAGACCGGGGTCGCCATCCCCGCCCCACTGCCCCTGGGCAGCGCACCGCGCGGCTTCTGGTCGAGGCTGTGGGCGCCGATCCGCGACGGCCGCGCCTGGGCAGCCACGCTCTATGCGTTCCTCGCGATGCTCCTGACCTCCGTGTTCTTCGCGGTCTCCACCGGCCTGGCTGCGGGAGCGGCCGCCGCGGTGGCCTTCGTGGCACTGGGCCGGGGCAGCTCCCTCGCCGAATGGTCCGGCGACCGGGTGGCGGTTTCGATCGCACTGTCCTGGCCGGCCACCGTGGTCGGCGCGCTCGTCGGGGCCGTCGTGCTCGGGTGGGCGGCCGCCGCCCTCGCGCAGTACGGGTCGTACCTCATGGTGCGCCTCGCGACGGTCCTGCTCGGCCCGTCCGCGGCCGAGGTGGCCCATGCCCGCGCCGCCGCCGCCGAGCGGGAGACGCGCCTGGCCGAGGCCGCCGCGCACACCGCCCGCGAGCGCGCCGTGGTGCTCACCGAGTCGCGCACCGCGGCGGTGTCCGCCGCCGACACCGAGCGCCGCCGCATCGAACGCGACCTGCACGACGGTGCCCAGCAGCGCCTGGTCGCCCTCGGCGTCGAGCTCGGCGTCGCGCGCCGGCTGGCCGACAAGGACCCCGAGCACGCCGTCGCCGCCCTGGAGCTCGCGCACCGCGAGATCAAGGAGACCCTCGCCGAGCTGCGCGACCTGGTGCGCGGCATCCACCCCGCCGTCCTCTCCGACCGCGGGCTCGACGCGGCCCTGTCCGCGCTCGCGGGCCGCAGCCCGGTCCCGGTGCGCGTGGAGGTCACGGGCGACCTCTCGCCCGCCAGCGCTGCCGCACAAGCCGCCGCGTACTTCGTGGTCGCGGAGGCCCTGACCAACGTGGCCAAGCACGCCGCGGCGGACATGGTCCTGGTGCACGCGAGCCTGGTGCCGGACGACCACCCGGCGCGCCTGCGCGTCGCGGTGTCCGACGACGGCCGCGGCGGCGCCGAGCTGTCGCCCGGCAGCGGCCTCGCCGGCCTGCGCGGCCGGGTCGCGGCCCTGGACGGCACCTTCGAGCTCGACAGCCCGCCCGGCGCGGGAACCCGCCTGACCGTGGAGGTCCCGTGCGCATCGTGATCGCGGAGGACTCAGTGCTCCTCCTGGACGGCCTCACCCGCCTGCTCGTGGCGGAGGGCCACGAGGTGACCGGGTACGGCACGGCCGACCGTCTCGTCCTCGCGCTGTCGACGCCGGGGGCTCCGCTGCCCGACCTGCTCATCACCGACGTCCGCATGCCGCCGTCGCACACCGACGAGGGACTGCGCGCCGCCGTGCACCTGCGCAGCCTGCACCCGGACCTGCCCGTGCTCGTGCTGTCGCAGTACGTGGAGCAGAGCTACGCGAGCGAGCTGTTCGCCCGCGGCGCGCGCGGCCTGGGCTATGTGCTCAAGGACCGCGTGGCCGACGTCGACGAGTTCCTCGACGCCGTCGCCCGGGTGTCCGGGGGCGGCACCGTCGTTGACCCCGAGGTGGTCACGCAGATCATCGCCCGCCATCCCGGCTCCGACCTCGACGTCCTGACCCGCCGCGAGCGCGAGGTGCTCGCGCTCATGGCCGAGGGACGTTCCAACGCCGCCATCGCGGACCGCCTCGTCGTGGGGCTGGCCGCCGTGGAGAAGCACGTCACCAACATCCTGACCAAGCTCGGCCTCCCGCCGGCCGCCGACGACCACCGCCGGGTGCTCGCCGTGCTGCGCTGGCTCGACCAGAACGGAGCACGCTGATGACCCAGCCTCCCCCGGACGACTACGTGCAGGACGCCGGATACCCGCCGGTGCCGCCCCAGCGCGGGGCGACCGCCCGCGTGCTGACCACGCTCGGCGTGGTGCTCGGAGTCGTCGTCGTCGGCTTCGGGGCGCTGTTCCTCGTGGACCTGATGGTGTCCGAGACCACCACGACCCGGCACACGTACGCGGCCGCGGAGACCGTCGAGCTGGTCGCCGACGGCGACGTGACGGTCACCGCGGGCGACGGCGACGTCGTGGTGGACGCCGTCGCCCACAGCGGCGTGCGGGAGCCGCGGTACGCGGCGGACGAGTCCGCGAACCGGCTGGAGATCACGCACCGCTGCGGGTCGTCCGTCATCTTCTCCCGCTGCTCCGGCGAGCTCGACGTGACGCTGCCCGCCGGCACCGAGGTGGTGGTGCGCACCGAGAACGGCGACGTCGTCGCGAGCGGCGTGGCCGGCGACGTGTCCGTGCACACGAGCAACGGCCGGGTCGAGGCCACCGACATCGCCGGCCCGCTGTCGGCCCGCTCCAGCAACGGCGACATCACGGTCGCGAACGCGGGCGCCGACGTGGAGGTCTCCACCTCCAACGGCGAGATCTCCGTGGGCGACGTGGACGGCACGGTCACCGGCGACACCAGCAACGGCCGGATCACCGTCGACTCGGTGACGGGCGACGCCTCGGCGACGACCAGCAACGGGTCGGTGGAGATCTCGGCCGTGGCCGGGAACGTCTACGCCGAGACCAGCAACGGCCGGATCACGGTGCACGGCGACGGCGAGCCGGTGGCCCTGACGATGCGGACGTCGAACGGCGACGAGATCGTCGAGGGCCCGGTCGACCCGGATGCCGCCCGCACCGTCGAGATGCGCAGCTCGAACGGGGACGTCGCCTACCTCGACGAGTAGGCGACGTCGCCGGCCCGCCCCGCGCGACGTTCAGCCGGTGAACGTCAGCCAGAGCAGGGTGACGTTCAGCGCCACGATCACGCCCGCGACCACCCAGGCCAGCACCTGGGTGGTCACGGCGTTCCGGTGCTCGCCCAGCAGCTCGCGGTCCCGGGTGAGCCGCACGAGCGGGATCATCGCGAACGGGATGCCGAAGCTCAGCACCACCTGGCTCACGACCAGCAGCCACGTGGGCGAGATCCCGGTCATGAGCAGCACGATCGCGGGCAGCAGCGTGACCAGGCGGCGGGTCAGCAGCGACACGCGGATCCGGAGCAGGCCGGACATGATCTCCGCCCCCGCGTAGGCCCCGACGGACGTGGACGCCAGCCCCGAGGCCAGCAGCCCGACCGCGAACAGCACGCCCACGACCGGCCCGAGGGTGCCGGCGATGGCGGCGTGCGCGCCCTCGATGGTGTCGGTCCCCTCCCGGCCCGCGAGGTTCGCGGCGGCGAGCAGCAGCATCGCGATGTTCACGCTCCCGGCCAGGATCAGGGCCAGCACCACGTCGACGCGCGTGGCGCGCAGGATGCGCGGCACCGACGTGGACGGTGCGTGCAGGTGGTCGCGGGCCAGCGAGGAGTGCAGGTAGATCGCGTGCGGCATCACCGTGGCGCCGAGCATGGAGGCGGCCAGGAGCACGGAGTCGGCGCCCTGGAGGCGGGGCACGAGGCCGGCCAGCATGGCGGCCGGGTCGGGCGGGGAGAAGAACAGGCCGGCGCAGAAGCCGACCGTGAGCACGGCGAGCATCGAGGTGACGACGCCCTCGAAGGCCCGCTGGCCGCGCCGCTGCTGCACCGCCAGCACGAGCAGGGACACCACCCCGGTGATGACGCCGCCCAGCACGAGCGGCACGCCGAACAGCAGGTTCAGCGCGATGGCACCGCCGATCACCTCGGCGAGGTCGGTCGCCGCGGCGACGACCTCCGCCTGCGCCCAGTACGCCAGCCGCGCCGGGCGGGGCAGCCGCTCCCCCAGCACCTCGGGCAGCGACCGGCCCGTGACCACGCCGAGCTTGGCCGACAGGTACTGCACCAGCACCGCCATCGCGTTGGCCGCCACGAGCACCCAGACGAGCAGGTACCCGAACCGCGCGCCCGCGGTGAGGTTCGCGGCCACGTTGCCGGGATCCACGTAGGCGATGGCCGCCACGAAGGCGGGTCCGAGCAGCACGAAGAGGCGGGCGCGGCCGGTACGTGGCTGCGCGGCGGTGCGAGTCATCTGGGCTCCAGAAAGTTCGGGTCCCCGAACTCTAACTCGCGAATGTCCGAACTTGTACCCGTCCCGGCCGATCGCCGACGCGGCCCTCGATCAGTGCAAGGATGTGGCCCGTGCCGAGCCCGTCAGACCTGTCGACATCGCCCAAGGCCGTGGGCCAGGACATCCTGCGGTCCGCCGTCCGCGTGCTCTCGTCCTGGCCGGCCCTGTGGGTCGCGTTCGCCCTCACCCACGCCTGGATCATCTTTCAGGCCTGGGTCTTCGGGGGGCAGATCCTCGGCGACGTGAACCTGTACGAGTGGTGGGTCCGCAACGGCATGAACACCGGGTCGTGGCCCGTGTTCACCTACGCCTGGGTCTACCCGCTCGGCGCCCTGGGACCGATGACGATCCCCGCGCTGTTCACCGACACCACGCCCGCGTACGACTGGGTATGGATGGGCATGGTCACCGCCGCCAACGCCGGGGCCGTCGCCCTGCTCGGCCGGGCCAAGCCCCACGGGCGCGCCGCCGTCTGGTTCTGGCTGTTCTTCCTCGTCATGCTCGGACCCATCTGGATCGGCCGGCTCGACGGCCTGCTGGCGCCGATCATCCTCGTCGCCCTGCTGATCGCGGCGCGGCGGCCGGCCCTCGCGATGGCCCTGGCCACCGTGGGCGCGTGGATCAAGATCGCCCCGGGTGCAGTGGCCCTGGCGCTGGCCGCCACGGCGTCGGACGCCAAGGCCTTCCTGAGGAACGTGGTGCTGCCGGGCGCGGCGGTGTCCGCCGTCGTCATCGGCATCGCCTTCGCGGGCGGCGGCCAGGACAACGTGCTGGACGTGTTCGGCGAGCAGGGCGACCGGCAGCTGCAGGTCGAGGCCGTCGCCGCCACGCCGTTCACGGTGGCCCGGCTCTGGGACTCCTCGATCCAGGTCGAGTACGACGACGTCATCTTCACCTACGAGGTGCTCGGCGACGGCGCCGACGCCGTCGCGCAGGCGCTCGACGTGGCCCTCCCGGTCGCCGCGCTCCTGATCGCGGCCCTGATCTGGTGGGCGGCCCGGCGCCGGCCGGAGCGCGTCGGCGACATCCTGCTGGTCGGCGCGGCCGCCGAGCTGCTCGCGCTGATCGTCTTCAACAAGGTGGGCTCGCCGCAGTTCATCGCGTGGATCGGTCCGCCCGTCGCGGCGGCGATCGCGCTCGGCAGCCGCAGCCAGGGCACGCGGCGCACGTGGTTCGTGCCCGCGGTCGGCACCCTGGTCGTGGCCCGGCTGACCATGGAGATCTACCCGCTCCGGTACGGCGAGTTCCTGGGCGGCTGGCCGCTGGCGACGAGCGTCGGCGCGCTGCGCAACGTGCTGCTGGTGGCCCTGCTCGTCGGCGCGATCATCCGGCTGTCCCAGCTCGCCTTTGCCCGCAAGGTGCCGACCAGAACGAGTTGAGGGTCACTTCAGGGGTGTTCCCCATGCCAGGGGCCTGGTGGCTCCGCTACGGTCAGGATTGTGACATCGTGTGTAGCGGTTACCGTCTCGACGCCACCCGTTCCCCGACTCGCCGCACGGAGGACTTCGTCCGGACATCGACGACCGGCAGGTTCGTAGCGTGCGAGTAGCCATCGTTGCGGAGAGCTTCCTCCCGCAGGTGAACGGAGTCACCAACTCCGTCCTGCGGGTCCTTGAGCACCTTCACGAGCGTGGGGACCAGGCCATGGTCCTCGCGCCCGACGCCGACGCGTCGATCGGCCACGTCCCGCCCTTCGTGAGCGGTGCCCCCGTGGTCGAGCTCGGCTCCATCGGCTTTCCCGGGTATCCGGACGTGCGCCTGGTCGTGGGCAAGAAGTGGCGCACCGAGCGCACGCTGGCCACGTTCGCGCCCGACGTCGTCCACCTGGCCTCCCCCTTCATCCTCGGCTGGCGCGGCATCCTCGCCGCCGAGCGGCTGGGCCTGCCGAGCGTCGCCGTCTACCAGACCGAGGTGCCCGGTTACGCGGCGCGGTACGGGCTGGGCCACTTCGAGCCGCTGCTCTGGAAGCGGGTCAAGGACATCCACGAGCGCGCGACGATGACGCTCGCGCCGTCGACCGCGACCATGCGCCAGCTCGAGAACCACGGCATCCCCAACCTGCGCCTGTGGGGCCGCGGCGTGGACACGCGCGCGTTCCACCCGCAGTTCCGGGACGAGGCCTGGCGCCGCCGGGTCGGTGCCGGGCACGAGATCCTGGTGGGCTACGTGGGCCGCCTGGCCGCCGAGAAGCAGGTCGAGGCGCTGCGCGTGGTGCAGGACCTGCCGAACGTGCGCCTCGTGATCGTCGGCGACGGGCCCGAGCGGGACGAGCTGCGGCAGGTCCTGCCCGCCGCCCACTTCACCGGCCTGCTGCGCGGGGCCGAGCTGTCCCGGGCGATGGCGAGCCTCGACGTGTTCGTGCACCCGGGCGAGCTGGAGACCTTCGGCCAGACGCTGCAGGAGGCGCACGCCAGCGGCGTCCCCGTCGTCGCGCCCGCCGCGGGCGGCCCGCTGGACATCGTCCGGCACTCCCACGACGGCTGGCTGTACCCTCCAGGTGACCACGAGGCGCTCCGCGCCCGCGTCGTCGACCTGGTGGGCGACGAGCGCAAGCGGCGGGCCTTCGGGACCGCGGCGCGCGAGCGCGCCGAGGGCCGCACGTGGCACGACATCTGCTCCGAGCTCATGGGGCACTACGACGACGCGATCCGGGTGCACGCGAGAGCCGGCTCAGCGGAGGTATAACTTGCGAATCGTCCACGTCGCGAACTTCTACAGCCCTCGTTCCGGGGGCATCCGAACTGCGATGCACGCCATGGCCGGGCAGTACCTCTCCCGGGGGCACGAACCCGTGCTCGTCGTGCCGGACAGGCGGGACGGAGTGACGCACGTGGACGGGGTGCGGGTGGTCAGCCTGGCGGCGCCGCGCGTGCCGTTCAGCGGCGGGTACCGCGCGGTGGTGCGGCCCGGCAAGATGCGGGGGCTGCTGGAGACGCTGGCGCCCGACCGCCTCGAGGTGAGCGACCGCACCACCCTCGCCGGCCTGGGCGACTGGGCGCGCGAGGCCGGCATCCCGTCGCTGATGATGCTGCACGAGCGGGTCGACGGCGTGCTGCGGTCCTGGCTCCCCGGCGGCGCCGAGGGCGGCTACGCGGCCGAGTTCGGCGCGGCGGCGACGCCCGCGCTCGCCGACCGGTACAACCTCGCCACGCTCACCCGGTTCGACCGGCTCGTGGCCACCACCCACTTCGCCGCGGGCGAGGTGGAGCGCCTGGCCGAGCGTGTGCGGGGCACCACGCTGCCGCCGCTGTACCGGGTGCCGCTCGGTGTCGATCTGGAACGGTTCCGGCCCGACCGGTACTCGGCCGAGGCCCGCGCCGAGTACGCGCCGCCCGGCACCGCGCTCATCGTGCTCGCGAGCCGCCAGTCCACGGAGAAGCGGCCCGACCTCGCGATCGACGCCGCCGCCCAGCTCGTGCGTGACGGGCGCCCCGTGCGGCTCGTCGTCGCCGGCTCCGGACCGCTGCTGCCCAAGATGCGGCGCCGCGCCGAGGCCGCCGGGCTCCCGCACCGGTTCCTCTCGTTCATCCCCGACCGCGACCGCCTCGCAACCCTGCTGACCTGCGCCGACGCGGTCATCGCCCCCGGGCCGATCGAGACGTTCGGCCTCGCCGCGCTGGAGGCTCTGGCCTCCGGGACGCCCGTGGTCTGCAGCTCGTCGAGCGCGCTCCCCGAGGTGGTCGGCACCGCCGGGGCCGCCGCCCCGCCGGAGGCGTCGGCACTCGCCCTCGCCCTGCACGAGGTGCTGGACCGCGACGTGGAGGTGCGGCGCAAGGAGGCCCGGGCCCGCGCCGAGCTCTTCCCGTGGAGCGCCACCGGCGACGCGATGCTCGACCTGCACTCGCGCAAGGCCTTCGACCTGGCGGACGTCGGCACCGGGGGGCGACGGTGAGATGACGGCGCCGGCGGGACGCGAGAGCTGCTTCCGACTGGTCGCCCTCGGTGACTCGATCACCGCGGGCGTGGGCGACACCGTCGGCCCGGACGCCGCTCACGGCCCCGGCTGGGCCGCGCACCTCGCCGCCGTGCTCGGCGTGGCAGAGTTCTCGAACCTCGCCACCAACGGCGCCCGCTCCCGCGACGTCGCGGACACCCAGCTCGACGCCGCGCTCGCGCTCCGCCCCGCGCTCGCCACCGTGCTGGTGGGCGGGAACGACGTGCTGCGCAGCGACTTCGACGCCCGGTTCACGCTCGCCGACCTGCACCGTTGCGTCGGCGAGCTGCGCCGCGCCGGGACCGACGTCGTGCTCGTGCGGCTCCCCGTGATCGGTCTCTTCGAGCTCACGCCCCGGCTGGTCCGGCGCGTGATGCGGCGCCGGGTCGCGGCGATCAACGCGGCGGTCGACGAGGTCGCGGCGGCGGCCACGGCAGAGGGCCCGGACGTCGCCGGCACGAACCCGGCCCGGGGACGCGTCGTCGTGATCGACGCCGCGGAGGCGATCGCCCCGGCCGGTGCCAAGGCCTGGCACGTCGACCGGGTGCACCCGTCGCCCGCCGGGCACCGGCGGCTGGCGCTCGGCGTCGCGACCGCGCTGGCGGACGTCGACCCGGCCTACGCGGCGGCCGCCCGCGCCGCCCGGCTCCCGGGGGCGCCCGACCCGCCGTCGGCGCGCCAGCGACTGGTCTGGCTCCTGCGGGCCGGGCTGCCGTGGTGCGTGCGGCGGGGACGCGACTTTCTCCCGGGCCTGCTCCGCTCCGTGGTGCACGACCTGCGCTCGGAGCGGGCGTTCGAGCCCGGGAGCATGGTCACGAGCCTCGCCGACTCGGGTCTGGACCCCCGCCGGAGGATCGGCCGGGGCTGACCGGCCGCATCGCGTCGATGATCCGGGTCCAGTTGTCGCCGCCGTGGCCGTGCTCGCGGGCCCACGTGTAGTACGCGCGGACGGCGGCGGGCAGCCCGGCGTCGACCCCCACGGCCTCGCTCGCTGCCATGATGTGGTCGGCGGTCGCGCCCATCATCGTCACGGTGCTCAGGTGGCCCGGGTGCTCGCCGGCCTCGAGCTGCGCGGCCGGGTTCTCGCCCGCCTCCAGCATCTCGGCGGTACCGGACAGGGTCTGCAGAAGCTCCGGCAGCGCCGCCGTCGGCGACACTCCCGCGGTCTCCAGCAGCGCCGTGGCGTGCATCAGCGCCGCGAGCGACGTGAGGAACACGTCGAGGTTGGCCTGGTACATGAGCTGCGCCAGCCCGGGGTCCGCCCCGAGGTAGCGCGGCGCGCCGATCGTGCCCAGCGCCGCTCGGTGGGTCTCCAGCAGCTCGGCCGGGCCGCTGTAGTAGACGTACGCCGCCGCCGTGCCCACCATCGGCGCGGGGGTCATCACGCCGCCGGTCAGGAACCACGCGCCGTGCTCCGCCGCCCAGGCGGCGCCCTCGCGGGACCGGTCGGGCGAGTCCGAGCTGAGGTTCACGAGCGTGCGGCCCGCGAGCGCCGCCGGCGCCGTTGTCGTCGGCCCGAGGATGTCGTACATGGCCTGGTAGTCGGTGAGGCTGAGGATCACCAGGTCGCTCGCGGCCACGGCGTCGGCGGGTGTGGCCGCGAGCCGCGCCCCGGCCGCGACGACGTCGGCCGCACGGCCCGGCGTCCGGTTCCAGACGGTGACGGGATGGCCCGCGGCGAGCAGCGACCGGACCATGGCCTGGCCCATCGGGCCCAGGCCGATCAGGGTGACGGGGGCGCTCATCGCACGACCTCCGCCCGGCCTGCCCGGAGGCTCTCGTAGAGCCGGGCGAAGCCCTCGGCGCCGTGGCCGGCCGCGATCTGGCGGCTGATGAGCTCCTGGACCGCGGCGACGGGTGCGGGGTCGACGCCCTGCTCCTCGCTGGCGCGCACGATGTGGCTGAGGTCGGAGAAGTCCAGGCTCTGCTGACCCGCGACGGTGTAGTCGCCGCCGTCGACCACCGCGGCGTCGTGGGCGAAGCCGGCCGTCATCTCGCTGAGGAACGGCGTGGCTCGGGCCGCGAACTCGGTGGCGGACACCCCGACGGAGCCGACCATCGCGGCCCCGTGCAGGAACCCCGCGAACATCGTGTACATGCCCGAGAGCATGGCGAGGTCGTACAGGGAGGCCAGGCCGCTGTCGGCGCCGTCGTACGTGCTGGTGGCCCAGCGGTCGAGCACGGCCCGCGCGGCGTCGAACACCTCTGCGGAGCCGCTGTACAGGATCGATGCCTCGGCGGTGCCGATCATCGGCGGCGTGGCCATGATCGCGCCGTCAAGGTGGTCGACACCGTGCCGCTCCGCCCAGGCGGCGAGCTCGCGGGCCTCGTTCGGGGTGGTGGTCGTGAGGTTGACCAGCGCGCTCCCCCGCATCGTGCCGATGACGGGGTCGAGCGTCTCGTGCACGGACGCGTGGTCGAGCAGGCAGACGACGACCAGCCGGTGGGCGGTCACGGCGTCGGCGATGTCCGACGGCGCCGTGGCCCCGCGGGCGACCAGGTCGGCGGCGCGGGCGGGGGTGCGGTTCCAGACGGCGGTGGGATGGCCGGCGTCGAGCAGCGCGGCGGCCAGGGCGCTGCCCATCGCGCCCAGTCCGAGCACCGTGACGCCGGTGCTTCCGGGGGTGGTCATTCGGGTGATCTCCTCAGGTCGTGGGGACCTGACCATGCTCACCGGGCGACGTACCATCGCGGAAGTACCCACTATTTACTGGGGTACTTACCTCTTGGTACGTACCCCGACCCGAGGAGCGCACGATGGCGAAGGCACCCCGCAACGGCCCCTACATCTGCGGCATCGACGCCGCGCTCGACGTGGTCAGCGGCAAGTGGAAGGGCCTGATCCTCTGGGAGCTCGACGAGCACGGCGTGCGCCGGTTCGCCGAGCTGCGGCGCGGGCTCCCCGGGGTGAGCGAGAAGATGCTGACCCAGCACCTGCGCGAGATGGAGGCGGACGGCCTGGTGCACCGGCGGGTGCACGCCGAGGTGCCGCCGCGCGTCGAGTACACGCTGACGGAGCACGGCCGCACGCTCAACGCCGCGCTCGCGCCGCTCGGGGCCTGGGGCGTGGACCGGCTCAGGCGGGAGCGGTCGGAGCTGGTCGAGCACCGCGACGCCGACGCGCTCCCCCGGCCCTAGCCGGCGTCCAGGTCGCTGAGCGAGCCGAGCAGGCGGAGCTGGTCGTCGGCGGCGCCGGGCTGCGGGGTGAACACGACCATGACCGGGCCCGGGCTGCCGGGCAGCGGGTACGCGTCCCACTCCATCGCGATGTCGCCGACCCGCGGGTGGTGGATCAGCTTGGCGCCGTGCACGCTCTCGCGCACGTCGTGCCGCGCCCACAAACGGCGGAACTCCGCGCTGCGGATGCTGAGCTCGCCCACGAGGGCCACGGCGCGCGGGTGGTCCGGGTCGGCCGCGACGGCGGTGCGCAGCATCCCGATGTAGTCGAGGGCGGTCGTCTCCCAGTCCGCGCAGTGCAGCCGCATCCCTTCCTCGTCGAACAGGGCGGTCAGGAAGTTGCGGCGTTCGGGCGGGTAGGCCTCCGGGTCGCCGAGCAGTGTGGCGGCGAGGTCGTTCCACGCGAGCAGGTCGAGGTGGCGGCCCAGCACGACGGCGGGCACCCCCATGTGCGCCAGCAGGCGCGCGGTGCTCGCGGGCACCGCCTCCTGCCGACGCCGGACGGGCGGCGCCGCGGGCTGCCGGGTCGCCCGCGCGAGCATCAGCATGTGCCGCCGCTCGATCTCGTCGAGCTCCAGCGCGTCGGCGAGCGAGTCGAGCACGGCGTCCGACGGACGCACGTTCCGGCCCTGCTCCAGGCGCTGGTAGTAGTCGGTGCTCAGTCCCGCGAGCATCGCGACCTCCTCGCGGCGCAGGCCGTCGACCTTGCGTCGGGGGCCGGGCTCCAGCCCCAGGTCCTCGGGCGTGGTGCGCTGCCGGCGGGCACGCAGGAAGTCGCCGAGCTCGCGCGCGTAGGTCTGCTCCGCCGTCATGCCCACCAGTGTGCGCCTGGAGGACGGACGCAGGGTGGTCCTGGCAGACCGAGGGAGGCGAGGACGCGTGAGGCCCGGCCGGAGCGGCCTAGCGTCACCGGCCATGACCTGGAACGCAGCAGACATCCCTGACCAGACCGGCCGGCTCGCCGTGGTGACCGGGGCCAACTCCGGCCTGGGGCTCGTCACCGCGACCGAGCTCGCCCGGCACGGCGCCGACGTCGTCCTCGCCGTCCGGAACGTCGCCGCGGGCGACGACGCCGCGCGCGCCATCGCCGCGGCCGTACCGGGCGCCAAGCTCCGGGTACGGGCACTCGATCTCGCCGCGCTCGCGTCGGTGCGGACGTTCGCCGACCGCCTCGCCGAGGAGACCGGGCAGGTCGACCTGCTCGTCAACAACGCCGGGCTCGTGCTGCTGGGGCCGCGGCAGACCACGTCCGACGGCTTCGAGCTGCACCTCGGCACCAACCTGCTGGGCCACTTCGCGCTCACCGGCCTGCTGCTCCCGCTGCTCGGCCGCGGGGACGCACCGCGCGTCGTCTCGCTCAGCTCGATCACCCACAAGACCGCGCACCTCGACTTCGACGACCTCATGGTCGAGCGCGGCTACCGCGCCTCCCCGGCCTACGGGGCGTCGAAGCTCGCGAACACCGTGTTCGGCATCGAGCTGGACCGCCGCTTGCGCGCCGCGGGCTCACCGGTGCTCAGCACGCTCGCCCATCCCGGGCTCTCCGGCACGAACCTCACGCCGCGCGCCTGGGAGGACCGGGGCCGGGCCGGCCGGTGGGCGGCGCGGCTCGGCCTGCTCGTGACCCAGTCCGTCGAGGCCGGCGCGCTCCCCCAGCTCCACGCCGCGACGGCGAGCGGGGTGCGCGGCGGGCAGTTCTTCGGCCCTGCGGGGTTCCGCGAGGTCCGCGGGCGTGTCACGGAGGTGCGGGCCTCCGCCGAGGCGACCGATCCCGCCGTCGGGCGGCGGCTGTGGACGACCGCGGAGGAGCTGACCGGGGTGGCGTACCTCTAGGCCCTCAGGCCTCGTGGGTCTCGTCGGCCAGCGGCATCAGGCCGCGCTCGGCGAACACGCGCTTCGCGGCGGCGACGGCGTTCAGGGCCCGCGGGAACCCGCAGTAGACGGAGCTGTGCAGAAAGACCTCGATGATCTGCTGCGGGGTGAGCCCCACGTTGAGCGAGGCGCCGATGTGCACCTCGAGCTGCGGTTCGCTGCCCCCCATCGCGGTGAGGATCCCGAGGGTCACGAGCTGGCGCTGCTGGGGCTCCAGCCCGGGCCGGGAGAGGATGTCTCCGTAACCCCACGCGACGATCTGGTGCCCGAGCTCAGGAGCGATGTCGGACAGCGACTCGATGACCCCGTGGCCCGCGTCGTCGTGGATCGCGTCGAGGGCCGCCTTGCCGGATGCGAACCGTTCCGCACGCAATGTCTCGTTCTCAGACATCGATTTTTCTCCTTCTGGGCTGCCTGCAAGGGGTGTTGTGGGCTCGTTCGATGGCCACGAGGGCAAGCGCCGGTGGGCGCGGTCCCAAGTCCAGCCCATGACGGCCCGGGGATGCAAGACCTCGCGGGTGATATATGCCCTGGTCAACTGGTCTTTCCGAGGTCGCATTCCGCCGGACGCCCCGCACGACGAGGCCGGGCACGTCGAAAATACGGATGGCTCGGGCGCGCGGCCGGGCTAACGTCGTCCGGTGCACAGGGTGTCGGTGGTCGGCGCAGCCGGGTCGGGCAAGTCCACGTTCGCGCGACGGCTGGCGGCACGCCTCGACGTCCGGCACGTGGAGCTGGACGCGCTCTACTGGGGCCCGGGGTGGAACCCGCGCCCGCAGGAGGACTTCGTGCGGGACACGGAGCGCGTGATCACCGACGAGGCGTGGGTGGTCGACGGCAACTACTCGAGCCTCCAGCCCGCGATCTGGGCGCGCGCCGACACGGTGGTCTGGCTCGACCCGCCGACGCCGATCGTGCTCGCCCAGGTGTATTGGCGCACGCTGTCGCTCGCGGTGAGCCGCGCCGAGCTGTGGCCGGGCACGGGCAACCGTCAGCCCTGGGGCGACGCGCTCGCGCCCTGGCGGGAGGGCACGATCGTCCGGTGGTCGTGGGACCAGCGGAAGCGCCACCCCGAGCGCTACGGCGCCGCGATGACCGACCCCGCGAACGCCCACCTGACGTTCCACCGGCTGCGGTCCCGCCGGGCGGTCGAGCGTTTTCTGGTCGACGGCCGCCCGTCCGGCCACCAGTAGGATCCGCGCATGCCCGCTGAGGACGAGCCCCACGAGGCGCGACACATCCGTCGCTGGGGAGACCCTCACGAGGGCACCCCGGAGAGCCGCCTCCTGGACTCGCTGCGGGCGGACCTCCGGGAGCTGCGCGACCTGGCCGCCGACCTGCGCAAGGCCGTGCGGTGGCTGGCGAACAAGCTGTCGGGTCGCCGAGAGGCGTAGCCGCCGCCGGGCCGGGTCCGGGACGGACGACTCGGCCGCCGAGACGAACGTACGAGCCCGCGCCCTGGGCGGCGGACACACACCGGGCATCCCAGTACGATCCCCCCATGCCAGCGGACGACGCGAAGTTTGAGGGAAAAGAGCTCAGTCGACTCGGAGACTCACCCCGAGCAACGTTTGCGAGCCGTCAGGTCGACGTGCTGCGGACGCAGCTCGGGCAGTTCCGCTATCTGGCGGCCGACCTGCGCAAGGCCGGACGCTGGCTGGCGAACAAGCTGTCGGGTCGCCGCGGGGCATAGTCGCGGCCCGGGTTCAGGCGCTCAGCGCCGCGACCGTCAGCGTCCCGGCGTCGGCGTCGAGCTCGCACTCGACCCCGAGCGGCACGGAGACCGGGTTCTCCAGGTGCCCGAGCGGGAGCCCCGCGAGGATCGGCACGCCGAGCGGGCTCAGCCGGTCCCGGAGCACGTCGAGGACGTTCCAGCCGCGGTCCGCGTGGTCGTCGAACCCTTCGAGCGTGCCCACCGCCACGCCCGAGATCCCCGCGAGCGCGCCGGAAAGCAGGAGCTGGGTCAGAGCCCGGTCGACCATCCCCAGCCCGACCGTCCGGTTGATCTCCAGCAGCAGGACGTGACCGTCGAGATCGTTGTCGACGATGCCGACGCTGCGCGCCAGCATCTCGAGATTGCCGCCGAACAGCGGTCCCGAGGCCGTGCCCGTCGTGGTGAGGTAGGCGCCGTACTGGCCGTTGTCCCTCCGCACCGGCTCGCCGGACTCACCTCGCAGGAGGCGCAGCACTGTCTCCGCCCGAGTCCCGGCAACGGCGCCGTGGACCGACGGGACGCCGATCCGGTGCCAGACCTGGTGCAGGGCCGTGATGTCGCTGAACCCGACGAGCGGCTTGGGGTCCGCCCGGAGCGCATCGGTGTCGACGTCGGGCAGCAGGCGGAGGCTCCCGCTCCCCCCACGCAGGGTGAGGATGGCGCGGACCTCCGGGTCCCGGATCGCGTCGTTGAGGTCCGACGCGCGCTCCGGGTCGCCGCCGGCCATGTAGCCGAACCGGTCGTCGGCGTGCTTGCCCAGACGCGCCTCGAAGCCCCACGACTCGACGGTCGCGACGCTCTCCGCCAGCCAGGACTCGTCGCTCCAGCTCGCCGGGGAGACGAGCGCGACGGCGTCGCCGGGCTCCAGCTTCCGGAGGGATGAAACAGCAGGTCGGGGCGAGGGTTGTCGCGACATGCGCGCGACGCTACAGGGTGAACACGTGGCTTCGGATGCGCGACAAGGACCCGCCGCTTCCCCTACCCTCGCCGGATGACGACAAGGACCTCGCTGACACTGATCATCGGCGGTGGGGCACTCGCTGTGCTGGGCGTGCTCGTGTCGTTCACCTACTTTCTGCAGCCCTGGCGCACCTGCCCGGACGACGACGCCGCTGCCGGCTGCCCGATGCTCGCAACGGACGCGACGGTCCTGACCGTCGCGATGGTCGTGACGGTGCTGGCGGCCGCGGTGGCCGTCGTGGGCATGGTGAGCCGGCGCTAAGCGCGGTCGCCCCGCGGCCGCAGTGCCCGCAGACCGCGGGTCCCCACCGAGACGAACAAGCCCCTGACCGCACGGGTCAGGGGCTTGATCAGTACTGCGGGTGCGGTAGCGGTGGGATTTGAACCCACGGTGGACTTTCACCCACACACGCTTTCGAGGCGTGCTCCTTAGGCCGCTCGGACACGCTACCTTCGCCCGCTACCTCAGTAGCAGACCGTAGGAGGATACCCGGTCCGGGCCCGGTTCCACGAATCGGTTCCCCGACGGCGTCTGGAGCGCCCCCGGCACGCCGGACAACCCGGCTCCCAGCCGCCTCCCAGCGGGCCACAGGCTCGCCCCAGCCCTGCCCCAGGAACCGGCCGGGTCGATGCGTTTACCTCGTGTTCATCACCCCGATAACCCCGGAGTTCCGATGAACCAGCTCATGCTCTACGCGGTCGACCTCGTCGCCGTCACCATCCTCACCTTCGCGCTCTACTTCCCGCGACACCGCCGACGCGACCTCGTCGTCGCCTACCTCGGCGTCAACGTGGGGGTGCTCGCGGTGTCCGCGACGCTCTCCGCGAGCGCCGTCGCCGCGGGCCTCGGCCTCGGCCTGTTCGGCGTGCTGTCGATCATCCGGCTGCGCTCCACGGAGCTGTCGCAGCACGAGGTCGCCTACTACTTCGCGTCGCTCGCGCTCGGCCTGCTGGGCGGGCTGGGGACGAGCGCCGGCTGGCTCGGGCTCGCGGGCAGCGGCCTGATCCTCCTGGTCATGGCGTTGGCCGACCATCCCCGCCTGTTCGCGAGGCACCACAGCGAGCTGGTCATCCTCGATCGTGCGATCCCCGACCAGACGGAGCTGACCGCGCACCTGGAGCAGCTGCTCGGGGCCCGCGTGCACACCCTGTCCGTGCAGCGCCTGGACCTCGTGAACGACTCCACCTGGGTGGACGTCCGCTACTCCGAGGCGCGCCGGCTGCCGATCGTGACCGACGACGGCACGGGTGCCCCCACCGCCCTGCACGAACGTCCCGAGCTGGCGGCGGCCCGATGATCGACACCCTCGCCCCCGTGACCCTCGACGAGCTGAACGAGGCCGCCGCGCTCCAGACCCGGCGCGACCGCAAGTACGTGCTGACGCCGGACGAGCTCGACGACCTGCTCGCGGCCCTCCCGCCGGCCCGCGTGCTGGAGATCGATGGGTCCCGCACGTTCGCCTACGACTCCACCTACTTCGACACCCCGGAGCTGGACGCGTACCGCCTCGCGGCGACGCGCCGCCGCCGTCGGTTCAAGGTCCGGACGCGGACCTATGTGGACACCGGGTCGTGCTTCGTCGAGGTGAAGACCCGTGCGGGCCGCGGCACCACGGTCAAGGAGCGGCAGCCGCACGACGACGCCGACCACCTCGGCCTGGCCCGCACCTTCGTCGCCGACCGCCTGGCCGACGCCGGGGCGCCCTCGGCGCCCGTGCTCACCCCGACCCTGCGGTCGCGGTACCACCGCACCACCCTGCTGCTCGACGACGCCCGCGTCACGCTCGACTCCGGCCTCGTCTGGGACCTGCTGGTCCCGGCCGCACCGGGCCACGCCGACACCGGCCACACCGACACCGGCCCGGACGTGCGCCGCAGCGCCACGATCGGCGACCTCGTGGTGGTCGAGACCAAGACCGCCGCCGGCTCCGGACCCTCGTCCGTGGACCGCCTCCTGTGGCGCGCGGGCCACCGTCCCGACCGCATCTCCAAGTACGCCACCGGACTGGCCGTGCTGGAGCCCGGCCTGCCTGACATGCCCTGGCGGCGCCTCGTGCGGCGTCGGCTCACCGTGAGCACGCCCACCACCGCACGACACATCCTGACCAGCGAGAGGACCTCAGCATGAAGATCCGCCGGCCCCGCCCCGTCCTGACCGCCACGATCTCCGGCGCCCTCGTGCTCGGCGCCCTCGCCGGGTGCGGCACGGCCACCGCCGAGACCACGAGCAGCACGAACACGACCACCATCTCGGAGGTGGCGACGACCACCGACGACGCGCTGGCCGACAACGAGGACTACTCGGACCTCGCTGCCCTCGCCGACGAGACCTGGGACACCGGGGACGAGACCAGCGTCTCGCTCGACGGCGACAGCGCCACCGTCTCGGGCGACGGCGCCATCGCCGACGGCTCCACCGTCACCATCTCGGCGCCCGGCACCTACCGGATCAGCGGCACCCTCGACGACGGCCAGATCGTGGTGGGCTCCGAGGCCGACGGCCTCGTGCGGCTCGTGCTCGACGGCGCGGACATCACCAGCTCGACCGGGTCCGCCGTCGCTGTCACGCAGGCCGACGACGTGTCCGTGGTGCTCGCGGACGGCTCGTCCAACAGTCTGACCGACGCCGCGACGTACGCGGACACCAGCGAGGACGCGCCCAACGCCGCCCTGTTCTCGGCCGACTCGATGGTCGTCTCCGGCACGGGTTCGCTGGACGTCACCGGCAACGCGAACGACGGGATCGCCTCGAAGGACGGCCTCGTGATCGCAGGCGGCGACATCACCGTCACCGCGGTGGACGACGGCGTGCGCGGCAAGGACTTCCTGGTCGTCACCGACGGCACGCTCGACGTCGACGCCGAGGGCGACGGCCTCAAGGCGGACAACGAGGACGGCACCGACGACGCCGGCGAGACCGTCGGCTACGCGGCGCTCCTCGGTGGCACCGTCACCGTCGCGTCCGGCGACGACGGCGTCCACGCGGAGAGCGACCTCGTCGTCGACGGCGCCACGGTCACCGTCGCCGAGTCCGTCGAGGGCCTGGAGGCGGCGCACATCCTGGTCGCGAGCGGCACTGTGTTGGACGTCACCTCGTCCGACGACGGCTTCAACGCCGCGGGCGGCACGAGCACGACGACCGACGGTGCCGCGACGACCGACGACACCGCGGCGGAGCCGCCGGCGTCGGGCACCATGCCGGGCGGCGAGCCGCCGCAGGGCGGCGGGGGCGGCGGTGGCGGTGGCGGCATGCCGGGCGAGGCCGCGGGCGACTTCTCGCTGACGATCACCGGCGGCGACGTCACGGTCGACGCCGGGGGCGACGGCCTGGACTCGAACGGGACCCTGACGATCTCGGGCGGTGACGTCACGGTGTTCGGCCCCACGGACGGCGGCAACGGCACCCTCGACAGCGCCGGCGCGCTCACGGTGCAGGGCGGCACCCTGCTCGCCGTCGGCACGTCGAGCATGCTGCAGACGCCGGGCGACGGCTCGGAGGGCTGGGTCGCCGCGACCTTCGACACCCTGGCCGCGGGCACGGACGTGACCGTGGTCGACTCGTCCGGCACCACGGTTGCGGCGGAGACCCTGACCAAGGACACCCAGTCCCTGGTCCTGGCCTCGGAGAACGTGACCACGGGCGAGACCTACACGATCCAGGCCGACGGCGCGGAGGTCGCCACGGCCACGGCCGGCGACGTCCCGGCCACCACGGGGCGCTGAGACACCTCACCCGGCGGAATCCCCGGAAAGGGGGTGGGATTTCGCCGGGGGTGCGGGGTAGTGTTCCGGACACCGCCGAGGGAGGACACCGATGCCCGCGCCCACACTCTTCGACTACGCGGACCACAGCCCGTACTCGAACCCCGGAAATCACACCGGATACTTCACCGAGCTGAGCACCGACCCGGAAGAGCTGCACCGGTTCGCCTGCACCGCCGTCGTGCACTACCGGGCCGGTGACCCGACGCTGACCGACGAGCAGAAGAGCGACCCCGACCGGCGCTGGCTCACCTCGATCCTGGGCGCCGCGGAGCTGCGCGCGCCTCTCGACGGGCCGCGCACGCAGGCCCAGCAGGTCGCGGGATGCTGCCGCGACCACACGCTCCTGACGCTCGGTGTGCTGCGCACGCACGACGTGCCGGCGCGGTCCCGGATCGGCTTCGCCACCTACTTCGTGCCGGGCTGGAACGCCGACCACGTCGTGGGCGAGCGCTGGGACGGCAGGCGCTGGCTGCGGTTCGACCCCGAGCTCGACCAGAAGGACTTCGACTTCGACGTGCACGACATGCCCACCGGGCCGGAGTCGCCGTTCGTGACGGCGGCCGAGGCATGGCTGGCGATCCGTGCCGGGACCGTCGACCCCGCGACCTTCGGCGTGACGGCGGAGGTACCGGACCTGCACGGCAAGGACTTCGTGCGCTTCTACGTGCTGTACGAGGTGGCGCACCGGCACCGCGACGAGCTGCTGCTCTGGGACCTGTGGGGCCCCGAGCTGGGCACGTCGTACGTCCGTGAGGCCGCGGGCGGCCAGGCAGAGACCTGGGTCCAGGAGGCGGGCCTGCCGGGCGCCGAGATGTCCGACGCCGAGTTCGACGCCGTGGCCGACGAGCTCGCCTACCTGCTCGTGGCCGCCGACTCCGGGGACGGCGAGGCGGCCGACCAGCTCGCCGAGCTGTACCACGGGGACTCGCGGCTGCACCCGGGCGGCCGCGTGCTCACGCTCTCCCCGACGGGCCATGACGGGATCACGGACCTCACCACCCGCTAGCTGGGCTGCGGCAGGCGAAGCACCAGCTCCCGCAGGACGTCGCTCGTCCCGGCGTCGATCTTCACCGTCGCGTACTTGTCGCCACGGGTGATGCCGCGGTTCACGATGACGACGGGCTTGCCCGCCTCGGCCGCGTGCCGCACGAACCGCAGCCCGCTCATCACGGTCAGCGACGAGCCGGCGACGAGCAGGGCGTCGGCGGAGTCGACCAGCGCGAACGCCCGCTCCACCCGCTCGCGCGGCACGTTCTCGCCGAAGTAGACGATCTCCGGCTTGAGCACGCCCCCGCAGAACTCGCAGGGGGCGGGCTTGAAGTGCGCGGTCGACTCGATGACGGCGTCGGCGTCGGGCGCGATCTCCACGTCCGCGACGTCGCCCACGGACTCCAGGAAGCCCGGGTTGAGCTCGGTGAGCCGCTCCGCGAGGTGCGTGCGCGAGATGACCCGGCCGCAGTTGAGGCAGATCACGCGGTCGTAGCGTCCGTGCAGGTCGATGACGTTGCGGGAGCCGGCGTCCTCGTGCAGCAGGTCCACGTTCTGCGTGATGATCCCGGCGAGGATCCGGCGCTCCTCCAGCTCGACGAGCGCGCGGTGCCCGGCGTTCGGCGCCGTGCGGTCCACGTGCTGCCAGCCCACGTGGTTGCGCGCCCAGTAGTGCCGGCGGAACTCCTCGTCGCCGACGAACTGCTGGTAGGTCATGGGGCTGCGCGGCGGCGAGTCGGGGCCGCGGTAGTCGGGGATGCCGGAGTCCGTCGAGACCCCGGCGCCCGTGAGCGCCGTGATCCGGAGGCCCGAGAGCACGTCCACGGCGTCGTCCACGGTGGTGCGGGCGACCTCGACGGGCTCGGGCTGCCACGTGGTGGGGCGAGCTTGAGGGAACACGCCTACGAGGGTATGCCGCCGACTGCCCCGCGCACCCGGGGTGTGTTCCATTTCGCACCACGGGTCGTCCCGCTAGCCTGGGATCTCTTTGCGTCGGAGCACTGCATCGGAGCACGAGGGGACCGCGTGGGCGACTCAGCGATTTCAAGGATCGACAGCACCCTCGCGGGCGACGACTTCGCGTGGTCCGTGACGCTGGTGGGCGAGGACCAGTCCGACAAGCTCGCCACCCTGGCCCAGTACCTCGACGACGGGCACTCGACGTCCGGGGACGGCAAGCGCGTCCCGTCCGGCTACGCCTACTGGGGCATCGGCCCGACCATCGCCTGGTTCAACGCCTCGAACGACCCCACCTACATGGTCATCAAGGTCGGCACCGAGATGTTCCGCAGGCAGTGGCGCAGCATCTCGCCGCTGGTGACGGACGAGTGCGTGCACCTGGTGAGCCTCGGCGTCGGTACCGGCGCCAAGGACGGGATGTTCCTGGAGACGATGCACCAGGCGCACCCGTCGATGCTCTACGTGCCCGTGGACATGAGCGCCGAGATGCTCCGGACCGGGTCGCGCACCGCCGTCCGGGACGCGCACTTCCCCCTGGACCGCTCGCTGGGCCTGCAGATCGACCTCTCCCTGGACGGCAACCTCGAGGAGCTCAAGCAGTTCCTCGACCGCCTCGTGGGCGACGAGGCGATCCTCTTCTCGCTGGTCGGCAACACCGTGGCGAACTTCGACGACGACGCGGAGTTCCTCGACGGCGTCGCGAAGGTGCTCCGGCCGCAGGACCGGATGCTCGTCGAGTTCGCCACGACCGAGAGCCTGAGCCAGGACGCCGTGCACGCCGCCGAGGCCGAGTACCGCCAGACGCGGGGGTTCGTGGAGTTCGTGGCGAGCGCCGTGCGCTACAACACCGACCTCAAGATCGACCTCGAACAGGTCCGGTTCACCGGTTCGGTCGAGGACGAGAGCATCCTCCTGAAGGTGTTCTGGCAGAACGTGGGCAGCGAGACCCTGCGGATGCTGATCCCGGGCAGCCGGCCGGTGCACCTCAAGCCGCTGGACACCATCCGGCTGTACACGACGCGCAAGTACACGACCGAGCGGATCGACCAGCTCGTGGCCGACGCCGGCCTGCGCACCACCCACGTGCAGCGGGAACGGTTCCGGTACACCCGGCGGCAGAACCCGTTCGGGCTGGAGCTGCGGCTGCTGGCGCCCGACGAGAACGCTCCCGCCGAGCGGCCGACGTTCGACGTGTGGAAGTGACCCGGGGCCCGGGTGTGCGCGGGGCGCCGGAGGCGGTCCGCGCGCGGCTGAGGCTGCTGCGGCAGCGGGCCGGGACCGCCTGGTCCGGGCGCCGCTGGGCCCGACGACGGCGCGTGACCGTCGCCGTCGTGACCTACACCCTTCTGGGCGTCGCGTTCGTGCTGGGCATCCTGTGGATCCTCGGCGTCGGCCCGGAGTGGGAACCCTGGGTCAACTCGCTGACCCTGCTCGCGGGTGTCACCGGGCTGATCGTGGAGCGGCAGAACGCCGAGACGGAGCGCCGCTCGGAGCTGGTCGCCTCGGTGATCTTCGAGCTGCGCCAGAACCGCGCCATCGTCGAGCGCCGGCTCGCCGGGCTGCGGACGGGCGGCGACCGCGCCCTCTCGGTCAGCCCCCGGCTGGCTCTGTCGGCGGTCGACGTCGCACTCGCCTCGGGCGTGCTGAGCCGGGCGCCCGACAGCGCCCTGGTCGAGAAGCTGCACCGCTGGCGGGAGCGGGTCCAGGGTTACAACTGGCGCCGCGACCTCACGGAGTTCGAGCTCATGATCGTCAAGTACCAGGACGGCGACGACGCCGTCGCGAACATGTCCAGCCTGGCCAACGAGCGGCTGTACCTGCTGCGCCTGCGCACGCTGCTCGACCAGCTCAGCGCGGCGCTGCCGCAGGTCTGACGCGGCCCCGCCCGTCAGCCCCGCCGCGCCCCGAAGAACTCCCGGAGCAGCGCCCCGCACTCGTCCTCGCGGAAGCCGCCCAGCACCTCGACCTCGTGCAGCGCCCGCTGGTCGCGCACCAGGTCCCACACGGAGCCCGTGGCGCCGGCCTTCGGGTCCCAGGCTCCGAGGACCAGCCGCCGCACCCTCGACTGCACCAGGGCGCCCGCGCACATCGGGCACGGCTCCAGCGTGACCACGAGCGTGCAGCCGGACAGCCGCCACTCGCCGCGCGCGGCCGCGGCCGCCCGCATCGCGAGCACCTCGGCGTGGGCGGTCGGGTCCCCCGTCGCCTCGCGCTCGTTGTGCCCGACGCCGATCACGTCGCCCGCCTCGTCGAGCACCAGGGCGCCGACCGGCACGTCGCCGGTGTCCAGGGCACGCCGGGCCTCGTCGAGGGCGACGCCCATCCACCGTTCCCAGTGCGCGCGGCGCTCGGCGGCGCTCAGGCTTGCTGTGTCGGACACACAGGTCACCCTAGTGTGGGACTGGCGACTTTCCGGGCCTCCGCACCGCCTCGCCGTTCGACCGCCCGGTAGCGTTGGCCCCATGCGCCTTCACGTCGTCGATCATCCCCTGGTAGCCCACAAGCTGACCGTCCTGCGGGACGAGACCACGGACTCGCCCACCTTCCGCCTGCTGGTCGACGAGCTGGTCACGCTCCTGGCCTACGAGGCCACGCGCGAGATCGCCACCGAGCCGCACGAGGTGAAGACGCCGATCACCACCATGACGGGCACGCGCCTCGCGTCCCCGCCGCCGCTGGTGGTGCCGATCCTGCGCGCGGGGCTGGGCATGCTGGACGGTATGAGCCGCCTGCTCCCGACGGCGGAGGTCGGATTCCTCGGCCTGGTGCGCGACGAGGAGACGTTCAAGGCCGTCACGTACGCGAACCGCCTGCCCGACGACCTCACCGGCCGGCACGTGTTCCTCATCGACCCGATGCTCGCCACGGGCGGCACGCTGGTCGCGGCGATCGACTACGTGCTGGAGCGCGGCGCGCGCGAGGTCACGGCGGTCTGCCTGCTGGCCGCCCCGGAGGGCATCGCGCTCCTGGAGGAGCACGTGGGCGACCGCGCGAACCTGTCGGTCGTGGTCGCGGCCGTGGACGAGCGCCTCAACGAGAAGGCCTACATCGTGCCCGGCCTGGGCGACGCCGGGGACCGGCTGTACGGCATCGTCTGACGCCGGCGTGGCGCCCCTGATGGGGCGCCCCGGGTGCTAGGCCTGCGGCTGCTCGGGCTCGGGGGTGTCGGCGGGCTCGCAACCGTCGAGGCCCATCAGCCGTCGCCAGGGGCTGTCCGTCGGAGCCGCGACCCGGGGCACGAACGCGGCCTGCTCGGCGCTCTGGTCCCCGGTCGGCTCGCAGGTCGGATCGGGCAGCACGCAGTTCTCGCCCTTCACGGCGAACGACTTCTCCACCGTGAAGGAGTTGCCCTCCAGCTCACGCGTCAGCCGCACGGTGACGTTGCCGTCGAGGGTGAACAGGGGCTGCTGGGGCAGCACGAACGTGGTCGACCCGGCGGGGACCGCCTGCTCCTCGCTCGTCGCGCCGGTGGCGTCCTGGACGAGCACGCCGCGCCACTCGCGGCCGGTCCCGTTCTCGACCGTCGCCTGGACCTGCACGTTCTGGTCGACGCACTCGGCCGCGGTGGCGACCGTGAGCTGCTCGACCGTCGGCCAGGTCACCTCGGCACAGGACTTGAACCGGACGTCGAGCTGGTCGAGCGTCTGGCCGGCCGCCGTCAGCGGCACGGTGTCGGTGCCCCAGACCACCGGGAACTCGATCACCTCGGTCTGCCCGGCGGGCACGGTCCGGGTGACGTCCCCGACGTGGAAGGGCACGGGCAGGGTCGAGGCCGTGTTGTCGGCGGTGACCGTGAAGGTCTGCACCGAGCGGTCCTGGGCCGCGTCGAAGACGCAGGACTCCGACGACATGGTCCGCTCGCCCGCGGCGGGCTGGATCTGGGCGGCGGCGAAGGACTGCGTCGGGTTGTTGGCGGGCGCGCTCACGGCGTCCGCCAGGTCGCCGTCCGAGTCCGCGACCTCACGGGAGAGGTGGAACGTGACGTCGCCCGCCGGCACGTGCGTGCGGCCCGTGTCCACGGAGAGGTCCCACGTGCCGTCTGCCGCGACGGGCACCTTGACCGACTTGAGCGTGTCACCGCCCACGGGCACCGACATGACGGCGAACATCGACTCGCCGGTCTTGTTGGTGATCGTGCCCTTGACGCCCACGGTGCCGCCGGCGTTGACGGTCTGCACGCTCGTCGCGGTGTCCCACGTGGGCCGGTAGCAGTCCACCGCGCGGTGGTCACCGGCCGCGACACGGGTCTCGTAGGTGCTGCCGTCCACGTCGGTGGTCAGCACGAACGTGGCCAGGCCGGCCGGGACACGCATGCCGTCGTGCACGGTGACCCGCGCGGACTCGCCGGGCGCCACGTCCTGGCCCGTGGCCTCGCGGCTGCCGGCCGCCTCGAGGGCGACGCGCACGACGCGCTGGGTCGTGTTGGTGTAGCTGCCGATCACGGCGGCGTCGGCCTTGTCGGCCCCGCCCTCGGCGAGGCAGGACGCGGTCACGGTGCCCACGCCGGCACCGGCGTTGGTCCAGGCCGAGGTGGCGACCAGCGTGGCCGAGGCGGAGCGCGCGCTGCCGTCGAGGACCGGCCGGACGTTCGCGACGCCCAGCTCGGCTGGCTGCGCCGTGGACGACGCGGCGGTGGTCACGTTCAGCGACATGTCGACGGCCGCGCCCGGCTCGAGCTGCAGCGTCGAACCGAAGATCCCGGCGAGGGGCGTGCAGAGCCAGCTGTTCGGCAGGTCACCGGCCGCGCAGGAGAGCTGCGACTGCGCCGACGCCGGCTTGACGCCGTCCGGCAGGGACACGGCGACGGCCCAGCCCGGGGCCACCGTGCGGTCACCGGTGCTGACCAGGGTGACGGGCAGCGGGGCGGTGCCGGGGCTGGACAGCGAGACGTCCCTGCTCTGCGCGGACAGCTCCTGGCCGAACGGCGCGACCGTGCGGCTCGGCAGGTCGGCGCTCATCGGCTCGAGGCCGTCGGCCCAGACCTTGGCGCTGACCGGGTAGTCGCCACCGGCGTTGGCCTGCACCGGCACGACGACGCTGCGCGTCGCGCCCTGCGCGAGCTCGCCGATCGAGCAGAGCAGGACGTTCGTCCGCTCCGTCGGCGCGCAGCCGACCGGGGTCTCGACCGGGACGGTGCCCTCGGTGGCGGGGGCGCTGGGTGACGCGCTCGGCGTCGTCGGCACCGCGATCTCGCCGGTGGACGAGCCCGCCGAGGCGTCGGCCTTCGCCTCCGACGACGTGCTGCCGGTCGCGCCGGGCGTCGGCGTGGCCTCGGCGGTGGGGGTCGCACTCGCCGCCGGGCGGGTGCTGGAGACCAGACGGCCGCCGATCCCCGTGCCGAAGGAACCCTCCGGCTTCACCGAGGTGAGCCCGCTAGGGAGCGTGACCTCGAGCTGGGCGCCCGTCGCGTCGGCGGCACCCGTGTTCTCCACGGTGAACGACAGGTTCTGGCTCTGGCGGGGCGCAAGCGGCTGCGCGGCGTCCGCGTAGTCGACCTCGATGTACGCGGTGTCCTCGTTCGGCACCACGTCGGTGGGCAGCACGGGCTCGCCGCCCTTGACCCTCTCGGCGGGACCGCCACCCGGCAGCTCCCGGGCGTCGTTCGTGGCGATCACCGTGTCGATCAGCGGGTCCGCCTCGGGCGGCGCCGTGATCTGCAGCGCCGCGACCAGGCCGACGGCGGCGACGGCGAGCGCGCCCGCGGCCATGCTGCCACCCGTCGCGGCGGCCGCGGCGGAGGCGACGGCACCCGCGGTGGTGGACACGGCCGACGACACCGCGCCGGAGAACGAGCCGCTCGACGCCGCGCTCACGGCGGAGGCGGAGTGCGCGCCACCGGCCGCCGCGCCCGCGCCGGCCTTGGCGGCGACGACCATGCCGCCGATCGGGGCGCCGGCGCCGACGAGGGCGAGGCCGCCCGCGCCCAGCACCAGCGGGGCGATGACGGTCTTCATGCCGTGCGCCACGTCGTGCAGCTCGAGCACGAGGGCGCTGCAGGTGGCGCAGGTGGAGAGGTGCTCGTCGATCTTGGTGGTCTCGCGCTTCGACAGGCTCGCGCGCACGTACCCGCCGAGCAGCGGGTTGACGGTGCGGCAGGTGTCGGACGGCGCGTGCGTCAGGTGCTGCTGGAGGTACCCGGCCCGCAGCGCCTCCTTGGCGCGGTAGAGCAGCGCGGACACCCCGTTGGGGCTGAGGCCGAGCACGGGCGCGACCTGGGCGGGCTTGAGCTCGTCCACGAGCACGTACCAGAGGACCTCGCGCCACCGCTCCGGCAGGTCGACGTAGGCCTTGGCGATCACGCTGCGCTCGAAGCCCTGGAGTGCCGGGTCGTCCTTCGAGGCCACCCGGCCGAGGACGGACTCGATCTCGTCGTCGGTGCTCGGGCGGGTGCGTGCGGCGCCACGTGACACGTCGAACGACCGGTGGCGGACCATCGTGTACAGGTAGGGGCGGAACCCGGCGTCGGGGCCGACCCCGCGACGGAGCATCTCGAACAGCTTGCTGAAGGCGTCGGCGACGACGTCCTCCGCGTCAGCGGCCGTGACGTACTGGCGGGCGAGGGCTCGAGCGGCGGCTGAGTGACGCTCGTAGAGCACACCAAAAGCGTCGCGGTCACCTGCCCTGACCTGCAGAATCAGTTCCGCGTCACTCGGGGTTTCCCCTGTGCTGCTCTCGACTTGCCTCACGTCTGCCCAGACTCTCGCGGTGGTCGCGCTGCCGTTGACTGTCGCCGTCCTGCCAAGACTATAGAGCCAGGCGGAGGATTTAGGGGGTGGAATTCCAGATTCCGGGGTGACGCCCGGGTGAAGTCCGGCACGTCACAGCCGAAGGTGCGTCATGATGTATCCCCGTGAGGGTCCCATCATTATGAGCGAGGCACAGCAGGAGGCGCGGGTGCGTGTGCACGACCTGCGCGAGCGGTGGCGAGCTACGAGTCTGGCGTCGGTTTGGATCCGGCCGAACGACTGGGAGCACCCCGCCGCAGAAGCGCTAGCAGAGGCACTGGCCGAGGGCCGTGGCGTGATCGCGCCGGCCGAGCGGCTCGGTGCGGCGCGCGCCGGCGTGGGCGCCGGGATCACCGAAGCCCTGGACGACGTCGCCTGCCTCTACGCCGCCTTCGGGCGGCCCACGGATGTCGGCGCGCTGCGCGCCGCGGCGATCGGCTGGGTCGGGGAGCGCGAGCGCGTGCCCTACCAGATCGCCACGCACGACCCCTCGACCGGCCTGCCCACGGGCGAGTACCTGGGCGAGCGGCTGCGCGAGACCTACGGCGTCGCCCAGCGCACCGGCTCCACCGCGGGCGAGTCCCACTGCCTGCTGGTGCTCGACGTCGGCCTGGAGAACCTCGACACCTGGCAGCGCCTGGCGCGCTCCGCCGCGATCGGCCGCACGCTGCACCAGGTGTTCGGCGAGGGCCACCCGATGGCCGCCGTGGGCGACGGCACCTTCGTGGTGCTGTGCGAGCGGGGCCCGACGACGGCCGAGCTCGGCCAGTCGCTGCGCCGCGTCGTGGAGCGCAACGCCGAGGTGCTCGGCCTCACGACAGAGGTGCGCCGCCCGACCCGGGTGTGGGTCGAGCGGCTTCCCGGGACGCACGGCGACGCCCTGCTGCTCCTGGACCACCTGGCGCGCTGAGCACCCGGGCCTCAGCCCGGTTCGGCCCTGCTCGCCGGTTCAGCCCTGCTCGAAGGTGAGGCAGTCGGCGTGCGCCGGGTCCTCGGGGCCCGGTCCCACGCGGATCGACGCCGCGTTGCACTCCAGGTGGTCGTTGTGGGTGCACTCCGCACGCTGGCAGGCGCCGACATGGGCGATCACCTTGTCCAGGCCGCCCTTGGTGCTCAGCGGGATGAACGTGGCACAGGAGGCGTCGCCCATGTGCCCTCCGATGGTGACGGCGCCGGCGTGACAGCCGTGGTCGTGGTTGTACCCGCAGCCGTCGATCGAGCACTCGACGACCTCGGGCATCTCCATCAGCGTGCTCATGGCATCTCTCCTCGCTCGGTGCGTCACTCCTGCGGAATATCCCGATCGTATTCCGAAATGGCAGATCGCGTAGAGCAAGGAATGCCTTACCTATACTCCTGCGAGCATTCTTGATTAACGAAAGAATGGCATCGCTGAAATCAGCCACGCACCGAGGACGCGCTTACTCCTCGCGCCGCGGAGCCGGACGCCAGAGCACCACGGCGCCCCCGCCGGTGGCGCGGTGCTCCAGGTCCACGCGCACGGCCGCGCTGCGGACGCGCTGACCACGCTGGACCACCACGACGTCGCCCGCCGCCGGTCCGGCGGCGAACACGCGCCCCTCCTCCTGGACCCGCATCAGCAGGTCGCCGAGGCGCTCCTCCAGCACGGAGACGTGCGCCTCCAGGTCGAGGATGCGCTTGATCCCGGCGAGGTTGATGCCCTCGCCCTGGGCGAGCCGCTGCACCTGCAGCAGGCGCGCCACGTCGCGGCGCGAGTACCGGCGGCCGCGGCCGCGCGTGCGCCGGGGCACCACCAGGCCGAGGCGGTCGTACTGCCGCAGCGTCTGCGGGTGCATGCCCGCGAGCTCGGCGGCCTTGGACACGGTGAGCACGGGTGTGTCGTCGTCGACCATGCGCACCTCCCAAGTCTCTCTTGCACTGTTGGTGCGGGCAGGTTAGCCGAACCCGGTGCGGCAGGGCAGCCGCCCCACCGCACCGGCCGTCACTCCGCCGCCCGCGCGGCCAGCCCGGCGCGCACGTCCTCGCCGTCGCTCTCGGCGGCGAACGCCTCGAGCGCCTGCCTGGCCTTCTTGCTGAGCTTCTGCGGCACGGCCACCTGCACCGTGAAGAGCAGGTCGCCGGTCGCCTTCGCCGTCCCCACGCCACGGCCCTTGACGCGCAGCACCCGGCCCGACGGCGTGCCCGCGGGCACCTTGAGCCGCACGGTGGTGCCGTCCAGGGTCGGCACCTCCAGCGTGGTGCCGAGCGCCGCCTCCACGAACGTGACGGGCACGGTCATGCGCAGGTCCATGCCGTCCAGCGTCCAGACCGGGTGCGGCGTGACGTGCACCGTGACCACGAGGTCACCCGCCGGGCCCCCGGCGACCCCCGGCCGGCCCTTGCCGCGCAGCCGGATCTTCTTGCCGTCGTTGATCCCCGCGGGGATCCGGGCCGTGATGGTGCGGCCGTTGACCTCGAGCTCCGCCGTCGTGCCCTCCACGGCCGCCCGGAACGGCAGCGTGACCTGGGCGACGACGTCCGCGCCCGGGGTCGGTGAGGCGTACCCGGTGGTCCCCGCGCCGTAGGCCGTCCGGCCTCCGCCGAACATGGAGCCGAGGATGTCCTCGAAGCCCGCGCCGCCGTTCCCGCCCTGCGAGTAGCGGACGCGCGGCCCGCCCCGGCCGCCCTGGGCGCCACCGAACATGGCACCCATGATGTCCTCGAAGCCACCGGCACCGGGTCCGCCGGGGCCGGCCGAGAAGCGAGCCCCGCCCGCCATGGCGCGCACGGCGTCGTACTGGCGGCGCTGCTCCGCGTCGGAGAGCACCGCGTAGGCCTCGCCGATCTCCTTGAACTTGGACTCCGCCGCCGCGTCCCCCTGGTTCTGGTCGGGGTGGTACTGGCGCGCGAGCTTGCGGTAGGCCTTCTTGATGGCCGCGTCGTCGGCGTCCTTGGACACGCCCAGCACGGCGTAGAAGTCCTTCTCCATCCAGTCCTGACCGGTCATGGCACCTCCTTCCGCAGTGTGCTCCCGGCGGCCGGGCCCGCCCTGTCAGGGTCGGGCCCGGCCACCGGGAACGGGACTACTCCGGTCCGACGACGCCCACGCGCGCCGCCCGGACCACCTTGTCGCCGATCTTGTACCCGGGCTCCACCACGAGGTTCACCGTGGCGGCCGTCGCGTCCGCGTCGGTCGAGTGCATGAGCGCCTCGTGCAGGGTGGGGTCGAACTCCTCCCCCACCTTGCCGAACCGCTCGACGCCGAACTTCTGCAGGCTCTGGTCGAGCTTCTCCGCGATCGCCGCCATGGGACCGCTCAGCTCGCCATGCTGCTTCGCGCGCTCGACGTCGTCGAGCACGGGCAGCAGCGCCGCCAGCACGTCCTGCACGCCCCGGTCCCGCGCGGCCTCCTGGTCGCGCAGCGCCCGGTTGCGGTAGTTCGTGAAGCTGGCCCGCTCGCGCTGCAGCGCGTCCAGGTGCTCCGCCGCCTCGGCCTTCGCCTTGAGGACCTCGGACGCCTCGGCGGCTTCACCGGAGGGCTCGAAGTCGAGCCCGGCCAGCGGGTCCCTGGCGTCCTGCGCGGACGGCTCGGCGGCCTCGGGCTCGGCCGTCTCGTCCGCCGGAGCGGGCTCGACCGGCTGCGCCTCGTCGCCGGAGGCGTTCACCTTGCGCTTGTCCGTGAACTGGAAGGGGTGCTCCCCCGAGCCCTCGGGCTCGGGGGGTCCCTGCTGGTGCTCGTCCGTCACTTGCGCTCGTCCTCGTCGTCCACGATCTCGGCGTCCACGACGTCCTCGTCCTTGGCGGACTGGGCGTTCGCCGTCTGCGGGGCGCCCTCGGCACCCTGCGCCGCCGGCTGCTCGGCCGCGTACAGCGCCTCGCCGATCTTCTGCGACGACGCGCCGAGCTTCTCGTACGAGCTCTTCACGGCGTCGGCGTCCTCACCCTCGAGCGCGGACTTCACGGCGGCGATGTCCGCCTCGACCTCCGAGACGACCTCGGCCGGGAGCTTGTCGCGGTTGTCCGCGATCTGCTTCTCCATGGAGTACGCGAAGGCCTCGGCCTGGTTGCGGGTGTCCGCCTCCTCGCGCCGCTTCTTGTCCTCCTCGGCGTGCAGCTCGGCGTCCTTGACCATGCGGTCGATGTCGTCCTTGGGGAGCGCGGAGCCGCCCGTGATCTTCATCGACTGCTCCATGCCCGTACCGCGGTCCTTGGCGGACACGTGCACGATGCCGTTCGCGTCGATGTCGAAGGTGACCTCGATCTGCGGCACGCCGCGCGGGGCCGGCGCGATGCCGGTGAGCTCGAAGACGCCCAGCGGCTTGTTGTCGCGGGTGAACTCGCGCTCGCCCTGGAACACCTGGATCGCGACCGACGGCTGGTTGTCGTCCGCCGTGGAGAAGACCTCGCTGCGCTTGGTCGGGATCGCGGTGTTGCGCTCGATGAGCTTGGTCATCACGCCACCCTTGGTCTCGATGCCGAGGGACAGCGGGGTGACGTCGATCAGCAGGACGTCCTTGCGGTCACCGGAGATGACACCGGCCTGCAGCACGGCGCCGACGGCGACGACCTCGTCCGGGTTCACGCCCTTGTTGGGCTCGCGGCCACCGGTGAGCTCCTTGACGACCTCGGTCACGGCGGGCATGCGGGTGGAACCACCCACGAGCACCACGTGGTCGATGTCGGAGACGGAGATGCCGGCGTCGCGGATCACGGCGTGGAACGGCGCCTTGGTGCGGTCGATGAGGTCCTGCGTCATCTGCTGGAACTGAGCGCGCGTGAGCTTCTCGTCCAGGTGGATGGGGCCGTTCTCGCTCATCGAGAGGTACTGCATCGAGATGTTGGTGCTCGTCGCGGACGAGAGCTCCTTCTTGGCCTGCTCGGCCGCCTCGCGGAGGCGCTGCAGGGCGATCTTGTCCTTCGACAGGTCGACGCCCGAGGAGTTCTTCACCTGCTTGATGAGGTGCTCCACGACGCGCTGGTCCCAGTCGTCACCACCGAGGCGGTTGTCGCCGGAGGTGGCGCGCACCTGGATGGTCGAGAAGTCGTCCTCGTCCTTGCCCACCTCGAGCAGGGAGACGTCGAACGTGCCGCCACCGAGGTCGAAGACCAGGATGAGCTCGTCCTCCTTGCCCTTCTCCAGGCCGTAGGCCAGCGCGGCGGCGGTGGGCTCGTTGACGATGCGCTTGACGTCCAGGCCGGCGATCTGGCCGGCGTCCTTGGTCGCCTGGCGCTCGGCGTCGTTGAAGTACGCCGGGACCGTGATCACGGCCTCCGTGACGGGCTCGCCCAGGTACTCCTCGGCGTCGCGCTTGAGCTTGCCCAGGATGCGGGCCGAGATCTCCTGCGCGGTGTACTTCTTGTCGTCGATGTCCACCGTCCAGTCGGTGCCCATGTGGCGCTTGACCGAGGAGATGGTGCGGTCCACGTTGGTGACGGCCTGCCGCTTGGCGACCTCACCGACCAGGACCTCGCCCGTCTTGGAGAACGCGACCACCGACGGGGTGGTCCGCGAGCCCTCCGCGTTGGCGATGACGGTGGGCTCCCCACCCTCGAGGACCGCCACCACCGAGTTCGTCGTACCGAGGTCGATACCTACTGCGCGTGCCATGTCTGCTGCCTTCCTTCGACAGATTGAGTCTGCTGCACTCAACTTAAGCCGGTGCTCGCAAGGAAGCAAGCTGACCCTCGCAAAGTTGAGTCCACTTCACTCAACTACGGGCGTGGCTGAAAAGTTCCCGGCAGGATTATCGTGAGCAGCATGCCCTTCCATGCCGCCCTGACGGCCGACGTCGTGCTGCGCGAGCTCAGCAAGGACGATGCCGTCGCACTCGCCGACGCCTATGCCCGCAACCGAGAGCACCTCGCCCCGTGGGAGCCCGAGCGGCCCGAGGAGTTCTACACCGCCGACTGGCACCGGGAGCGCCTGTGGACCCAGGTCCTGGAGAACTCGACCGGCCGCGCGCTGTACACCGTGCTCGAGTCGGACGGCCTGATCGTGGGCCGGCTGAACCTCACCGACGTGGTGCACGGGGCCTTCGAGAACGGGCACCTCGGCTACTGGCTGGACGCCGGGTTCACCGGGCGCGGCCTGATGACCCGGGCCGTCGAGGCGCTCGTGGCCCATGCCCGGGACGAGCTGGGCCTGCACCGCCTGCAGGCGGCCACGCTGCCGCACAACACGGCGTCGCAGGCGGTGCTGACGCAGGTCGGCTTCGAGCAGATCGGGTTCGCGCCCAGCTACCTCAAGATCGCCGGCGAGTGGCAGGACCACGTCGTGTTCCAGCTCATCCTGCACGGCTAGCCGCGCACCGCCGATCTCCGCACGAACGATTCCGCACAGCGGAATCTCATCGGCGGGCCGCAGCAATTCGCCCCTGTCAACAGGCGCGACGCCCTGACGTGCGGTACACAAGGGTGCACGGCCGAGGCCACAGGGGGTGGGGCATCGGACGAGTACCCCGCGGGCCTGCCCGCGGGTGGCTGATGCCCGGGACTCCGGGCCCCGACCGGGGGAGACCACCATGGCAAGCATCCACGGGAGCTCGTTGTCGATCGCGCTCCTGACAGCGCTGCTCGATCCCGAGGAGGACGGTCTCAGATCACCTCACGTCCAGGACCTGTTGCAGGAGGCGCTCGAGACGCGCGAGGACGCACGCGACGTGATCGTCGCGCTGCTCGCGTCGTCCGGGTCGATGCTGCGGCAGATCAGCTACCACAACGAGCAGGAACCGCTCGAGTCGCTGCAGAAGGTGGCCCTGGGCTTCCAGCGCAAGGTGGTCCAGCTCCCGAGCTGAGTCAGCCCACCACGGTCCGGGCCGCCACCGACTCCGCGTCACGCAGCACCCGCAGCGTGTTGCCGCTGGTCAGCTTGCCGAGGTCGGCGTCGGACCAGCCGTTGTCCGCCAGGGCCGCGAGCAGGCGCGGGTAGCCCGTGACGTCCTCCAGGCCCTCGGGCAGGTTGGGCGTGCCGTCGTGGTCGCCGCCGAGGCCCACGTGGTCGACGCCGGCGACCTCCCGGACGTGCTCGACGTGCGCGACGACGTCGGACAGGGTGCTGCGCGGCTGCGGGTGCTCGTCGCGCCACCGCGCCATGAACGGCTCGAACGCCCCGAGGTCCGTGTTCGCGATCCCCTCCTCCACGGCGGCCCGGGCGCCCTCGGCCCGCCACTCCGCCACGGCGGGCGACACGAACTGCGGCACGAACGTCACCATGCACACGCCACCGTTGGCGGCGAGGGTGCCGAGCACGTCGTCGGGCACGTTGCGGGGGACGTCGCAGACGGCGCGGGCGCTGGAGTGGCTGAAGATCACGGGGGCCGACGTGACCCGCAGCGCGTGCCGCATGGTGCCCGCGGAGGTGTGCGAGAGGTCCACCAGCATGCCGATGCGGTTCATCTCGCGCACCACGTCCTCACCGAACGGCGAGAGGCCGCCCAGCACCTCCTCGTCGGTGGCGGAGTCCGCCCACGGCACGTTGTCGTTGTGCGTGAGGGTCATGTAGCGCACGCCGAGGGCGTGCAGCATGCGCAGCACGCCCAGCGACCCGTCGATCGAGTGGCCGCCCTCGGCGCCCATGAGGCTCGCGATGCGGCCGTCGCTCCAGGCCTGCTCGACGTCGGCGGCCGTGCGGGCGAGCCGCAGGCTGTCCGGGTACCTCTCGGCCAGACGGTGCACGCAGTCGACCTGCTCGAGCGTGGCCGTCACGGCGGCGCCGCCCTGGAGCTTCGAGGGCACGTACACGGACCAGAACTGGGCGCCCACGCCGCCGTCGCGCAGCCGGGGCAGGTCCGTGTGGGTGGTGGTGAGCCGCTGGGCGATGTCGACCGCGTCGAGGTCGTAGGACGACTGCTCGCGCAGCTCCCACGGGAGGTCGTTGTGCCCGTCCCAGACGGGGTGCTTCTCGAGGAGCGCGGCGAGGCGGTCTGCGGTCGTCATGCGGGCGACGCTACCGCGCCGCCCGGACCCTGCTGAGCCGCACCTGGAGCTCGTAGGTGGTGAGGAGCTCGCCCGCGTGCCGCACGAGCAGACCCGTCCGGGCGTCGACGTGCTCCAGGTCGGTCTGCTGGGTCGCGACGGTCGTGTACCCGGCCCGCGCCTCCCGCACCTGCCGCCGGGCCGCCGACCGGTCGAGCAGGCCGCCCGCTGCGATCCCGGCGACGGCGACCGCTGAGGGCACCAGCGCCCAGACCCAGAGCCCCGCATCGAGGAAGAGCAGGACCAGCACGAGGACGGCGGCGGTCATCCCGGCCACCGTCGCGCCGAGCGAGAGCCCTGCGAGCTCGGCCTCGGACCTGCCGGGCAGGACGTCGCGCCGGATGCCGGGGTGCCACGTGTCGGCCAACGTGCCTCCAGGTCTCCGTGCGGACGGGTCTCGGCAAACAGGTCAGGCCTGCAGGTCACCCCTCGGTGACCTGCAGGCCTGACGGTAGCGACGTCAGCTCACCCGCTGCCAGGTGCAGTTGCCCGTCTCGAACCCCTTGGCCGTCGACGGCAGCGTGACCGTCGTCGGCTCGGTCACCGAGGCGTACTCCACGAGCTGGTCACGGTTCGCGTCGGCGGTGAACTCCTTCATGATCGCGTAGTAGCAGCCGCCCCCCTCCCCGTCGGCCGGACCGGTGGTCACGTAGGTGCCGCGCTGGAGCTGGTCGCCGAGCACGTAGACGCCGTTGTTGAACGTGCGCGTCTTCGGCGCCGCCATACCCGAGTAGTACTTGCTCCACGCGCCGCAGTCGTCGGACCAGAAGCCGTAGTCGGTCGACTTCACGGTGGCGATCCGCTGGCCGAACCCGTAGTCCCAGCCCAGGACCTCCGAGCGGGACTCACGCTGCCAGGAGCAGAAGCGCGTGCCCGCCTGGGCCACGTAGGTGCCCGCGGGGACGCTGCCGCTGCCCACGAGGTACCCGCCGTTCGCGGGGATCACCGCGGCCGGCTTGGCGACGGCGCCGGTGGGGCCACCGGTCCGGACGACGGTCGCGTACCCGAACTTCCGGGCGGTCACCACCACCGAGATCTTCTTGCCGAGCTGCGGGCCCTTGACGGTGTACGACGAGCTGGTGGCGCCCGAGATCGGGACGCCGTCGGCGAGCCACTGGTAGGTGAACGCGGGCGACGGCTTCCAGGTACCGGTCTTGACCGTGAGCTTCGCACCTACCCGGGCGCTGCCCGAGATGGTCGGCGTGGGCGACGCCGAGAACTTGGCGTCGACCGTGGAGTGGGCCGAGGTCACGGACTTCGTCGAGATGCCCGGGCGCTTGCCCGTCACGGTCACCGTGAGCTTGCGCCCGTCGTACGACGCAGGGATCTTGAACGTCGACCTCGTCGCGCCGGAGATGTTCTTGCCGTCGACCTTCCACTGGTACGTGGTGGTGGTGCGCGCGGGCGTGGCCGGCGGGGCGACCGCGGACACGGTGGCGCCCGGGTAGGACATCCCGGAGATGCGCGGCGCGGCCATCACGAACGCGCCGTAGCCCACCGTGACGGCCGGGCTCGTGCGCGACTCGGGCGTGTAGCCCGCCCGCTTGCCGGAGATCGTGACGGTCAGCTGCTTGCCGCGGTGCGTGCTGGTGGGCACGAAGGTGAAGCCGGTGGCGCCGGAGATCGCCGCGCCGTTCGCGAACCACTGGTACGTGAACGTGGTGCCCGAGGTCCAGGCGCCCGACTTCGCGTAGAGGGTGGTGCCCACCTTGGCGGTCGGGCTGATCGTCGGGGCGGTGGAGGCGAGGTCACCGATGCCGATGGGCTCGGTGGGCTCGCTGGTCACCGCGGTCGGCAGGTAGCCCTCGGCGGAGCCGACGACGGTCACGGTGATGCGCGCGCCCGCGTCCGCCGGCTGCGGCTGGTACAGGAACCTGTTCGCGCCGGAGATCATCGCGCCGTCACGACGCCACTGGTAGGTGAAGTCGGCCACCGGGTCCCAGACCGGGTCCGGGTCCACGACCAGCGCGCCGCCCACAGAGGGCTCGATCGCGTGGATCACGGGTGCGGGCGTGGCGGCGAACGTCTGCCCCTGCGCCGCCTCGTACGCCGCGAGGACGTCGAGCTTGCCCTCGCCCCACACGTTGTTGTCGTCGGCGTTCCCGCCACAGGAGGTGTCGTTCACGTCCTTGGCGGAGCCGTCCAGGAGCGCGCGGGTGGCGGGCACGTTGCCCACCAGCGCCGGCACGGCGTCCCACAGGAGCGCGACGGCGCCCGCGACGTGCGGTGCGGCCATCGAGGTGCCGTCCCACTGCTCGTACCCGCCGCCGGGGACGGCCGAACGGACCGACCCTCCGGGCGCGGCGATGTCGGGCTTCACGGTGCCGCTCTGCCCCGGACCGCGCGAGGACCACGGGGCGATGGCGCCCGTGGGCGTGAACGCGCCGACCGAGTACGACGCCTGCCGCGAGCCCGGGCTGCCGGAGGACTCGCAGCCGAACTCGCCGTCGTTGCCGTTGGACCAGGTGCTGAAGATGCCCGCCGCCTCCCAGGCGCCGATGACGTCCTCCATGAACGGGTCGCTCGACAGCGACAGGCCCCACGAGTTGTTCACGACGTGCGGGCGCTTGGCCGGGTCGGCGCCGGTGCCGTCGAGACGGGTCGGCGCCAGGAGCCACTGACCGGACGCGATGAGCGTGGCGTCCGCGCAGTCGTCGGCGCAGCCGTTCGCCGCGATCCACTGCGCACCGGGGGCGACGCCGATGTTCATCGCGCCGTCGTCGGTGCCGACCATGGTGCCCATGGTGTGCGTGCCGTGCCCGTCGTCGTCCCGGGGGCTGGTGGCGCCGGCGCCCGTGGAGTCGAACCAGTTGTAGTTGCTGCCCGACGTCGCGCCGCGGTACTGCGCGGACAGCGCCGGGTGGGTGCGGCTCACGCCGGTGTCCAGGCCGGCCACGACGATGCCGTCGCCGGTGAAGCCCTCGGCCCACATGTCGTCGGCGTTGATCGCCTTGATGCCGTACGTCGAGGTGGCCGCCGCGTCGGGCACGGCGCCGTCCGTCGACTCGGGCTCCTCGAGCGCGTGGCGCGTCGTCGGGCGCACCTCCAGGACCTGCGCGTCCGCCGCGAGGTCGGTCGCCAGCTCGAGCGAGCCGTCCTCGACGAGGATCGCGTTGGTGGCCCAGTACGAGGTGTACTCGGTGCCGGACTCCTCCAGGGCGGCGATCGCCTGCTCCTGGGACGCCTCGGCGGCCGCCTTGAGGGTCTCGTACACGTAGTCGCCGCGCTCGGACCAGCTCGTGATGCCGCCGGCCGCCGACAGGTCGGTCTCGCCGGCGAACCGCAGCCAGAAGTCGGTCTCTTCCTCGGCGCGGAACGCCTTGGTGGCCGCGGTGGTGATCTTGTCCGCCGGGTCGACGGCGCCGCGCGCCACCTGCGGGGCCGCGGCGGGCCGGGACGACGGTCCGCCGTCGTCGGCGGGGTCGGGCGCCGCGACGGCCGCGGCCGGGGAGGCGAGGAACGCGACGGTCGCCGCGGAGGCGACGGCGCGGGTCACTAACGTGCGACGAGACATAGGGCCGCTCCGAAAGGGTGAGGGGTGCCCCGTCACGGGCGGAGACCCCGCCGGCCACGGCAGGGAAGACAGCCGCACACTAGCGGCCGGACCGCCCGCAGACCGCTTAAATTGCCAGAAATCACCCGTTCGGGCTCCCGGCGGGGGGAAGCGCTCTCAGCGCCGTCCGCGCAGCCGGTCGATGTCGCGCCGCTCCCGCTTGGTGGGCCGCCCGGTGCCGCGGTCGCGCAGCCCGACGGCCTCGCGCTCCACCCGCGTCGGCAGGGCGGGGCTGTGGTCCAGGTACGCCTTGACCGCCAGGGGTGCTCCCACGCGCTTGAGCAGCAGCTCGACGACCTCGATGTCCCGGTCCCGGAGCGGGTCGCGCCACGTCACCCGGTCGCCGACGGCGACGGACGCCGACGGCTTGGCCACCTTGTCGTTGATCCGGACCCGGCCGCTCCGGCACAGCTCCGCCGCGACCGACCGGCTCTTGGTCAGCCGCACCGCCCACAGCCAGACGTCGATGCGCACCGCTCCATCCTCCCACCCCCTCGCCCCTCGTCGAGTGCCGGGTATGTGTTGTTCCCAGGGCCGGGAAGCTACACATACCCAGCACTCGACGAACGGGGTCAGTCGGGCTGGACCCGGACCCAGCGGGCGTCGGCCGGGGTGACCTCGTGCACGTCGCCCGTGATCGCGACCACCCGGCGGGCCGACGGCGGCAGGACGGGCTCGGCGCCGTTCGGCTCGTCCAGGTCGGCGATGCCCTCGGCCACCACCCTGACAACGTTGTCAGCCGCGTGCGCGCCGACCCACACCTCGACGTCCCCGGGCTCGACGATCCGGACCATCTTGCGGTCGCTGAACGCGAACCGCGTGGTCGGCACGTCGAACGCGATGGTCGTCGACTCCCCCGGCGCCAGGTCCACCCGGTGGTAGCCGAGCAGCTGCGTCGTGGGCCGTGCCACCGAGCTCACCACGTCGTGCCCGTAGAGCTGCACGACGTCGGACCCGGCCACCTCGCCCGTGTTCGTCACCGCGACGACGGCGCGGAACGTCCCGCCCGCCTCGACCGACGGGTCCACGGACACGAGCTCGCGCTCGAATGTCGTGTACGACAGGCCGAACCCGAAGGCACGCACCGGCGTCGAGTCGGTCGACGTCACCTCGGACGCCCCGCCCAGGATCGGGTGGAGGTACGAGTAGGGCTGCGCGCCCGCCGACCGCGGCAGCGACACGGGCAGGCGCCCGGACGGGTTCACGCGGCCCGAGAGCACGCCCGCGAGCGCCGTTCCGCCCTCCTCGCCCGGGAAGAACGCCTGGAGCACGGCACCCGGCGTCCGGCCACCGGAGCCGTCGCCGTCGAGCGCCCAGCCGATCGCGTACGGGCGGCCGGTGAGCAGCACCATCACGACCGGCCTGCCGGTGGCGAGCACCGCCTCGACGAGCTCGCGCTGCACGCCGGGCAGGTCGAGCGACTCGCTGTCGTTGCCCTCGCCCACGGTGCCGCGGCCGAACAGCCCGGCCTGGTCGCCCACCACGACGACCGCCACGTCGGCGGCCTCGGCGGCGGCGACGGCCTCGGCGAACCCGGAGGTGTCGTCGCCCTCGACGTCGCAGCCCCGCGCGAACGTGAGCTCGGGCGCGTCCGTGCCGCCGAGCTCCGTGGCCAGGGCCTCGGCGAGGGACGGGATCTCGAACCCTGTGGGCACGCCGGGGTGGTGCGCCAGCACGTGGTTGGCGAACGAGTAGCAGCCCATCAGGGCCTCGGGGCGGTCGGCGTTGGGCCCGATCACGGCCACCCGGGCCGGCTTGTCGTGCCAGGAGCCGAGCGGCAGCACGCCGTCGTTCGCCAGGAGCACCACCGACTCCTCGGCGAGCCGCCGGGCGACGTCGCGGTGCGCGGGCGAGTCGAGGTCCACGACGGCGGGCGGCTCGTCCTCGTACACGTCCGGCTCGAGGAGCCCGAGCTCCTCCTTCTGCTTCAGTGCGCGCAGCACGGCCCGGTCCACGACCTCGACCGGCACCTCGCCGTCCTTGACGAGCGCGGCGAGCGGCTCGAGGTAGGCGTCACCGGAGGGCAGCTCGACGTCGACGCCGGCCTGCAGGGCCGCCGCCGCCGCGGCACCCCGGTCGGCGGCGATCGCGTGCATCACGGTGAGGAACGCGACGCCGAAGTAGTCGGCGACCACGACGCCGTCGAACCCCCACTGCTCGCGGAGCAGCTCCGTGAGGTACTCGGCCGACGAGTGCATCGGCACGCCGTCGACGTCGTTGTACGAGGCCATGACGGACCGCACCCCGCCGTCGACCACGGCCATCTCGAAGGGCGGCAGGAAGACGTCGGCGATCTCGCGCGGGCCCGCGCTCACCGGGGCGTGGTTGCGCCCCGCCTTGGACCCGGAGTAGGCGACGAAGTGCTTGAGCGTGGCGTGCACGCCCGCGCCCTGCAGCCCGCGGACGTACGAGGTGCCGACCGTGCCGACGAGGTACGGGTCCTCGCCGATGCACTCGTCGACCCGGCCCCAGCGGGGGTCCCGGACGACGTCGAGCACCGGCGCGAGGCCCTGGTGGATCCCCAGCTCCCGCATGGACTCGCCGATGAGGCGGCCCATCTCGGTGACCAGCTCCGGGTCGAACGACGCGCCCCACGCGAGCGGCGTCGGGAAGGTGGCCGCCTTCCAGGCCGCCAGGCCCGTGAGGCACTCCTCGTGGACCAGCGCGGGGATCCCGAGGCGCGTCTCGCGCTTGATCCGGCGCTGCTCGGCCCAGAGCCACGCGGCGCGCTCCGCCGGGTCCACCGGCCGCGTGCCGTACACGCGGGTGTAGTGCCCCAGGCCGTGCCTGGTGATGTCCGGGAGCGCGGTGGACCCCTGGCCCCCGGCCATCTCGCCCTGCATCGGTGCCACGACGTTGCCGCCCTGGTCCAGCCAGTACCCGACCAGCTGGGCCAGCTTCTCCTCGAGGGTCATCCGTGCGTGCAGGTCGCGCACGCGCTCCGACACCTCGGGCATCGCCCTCAGCGCCACCGGCAGTTCGGTCATCAAACGTTTCCTCTCGTGATCAGGCTGGTCGAAGGCGGGTCCCCGGCGGGGACCTAACCCTTGACCGCCCCCTGCAGCCCGTTGACGATGCGCTTCTGCATGGCGAGGAAGAACACCAGGGCGGGAATCATGGCTAGCGTGGTGAAGGCGAAGACGCCGGCGGTGTCGGCGGAGTGCTCCGACGAGAAGTCGGCCACGCCGAGCGGCAGCGTCTTCATGTCCGACTGGAGCAGGAGCAGCGGCAGCAGGTAGGCGTTCCAGGACCCGACGAACGCGAGCACGCCGACCGTGACCATGCCCGGCCCGGACAGCGGCAGCAGGACGCGCCAGAAGAACCCGATGCGGGACGTGCCGTCGAGCTGGGCCGCCTCCTCGAGCTCCTGCGGGATCGCGGCCAGGAACGGCCGCAGGATCACCACGGTCACGGGCAGCGCGAACGCCGCCTGCGGCAGGGCGACGCCGAGCCACGTGTTGCCGAGCTGCAGGTTCTGCGTGATGAGGATGAACAGCGGGACGATCGCCACCGTGGCCGGGAAGAGCAGGCCGACGACGAACACCATGAACAGCGCCTCGCGCCCCTTGAACCGGTACCGGGCCAGGGGGTAGGCGGCCATCACGCCGAGCACGACCGTGATCGCGGTGGTCAGCACGGCGATGACCGCCGAGTTGACGGCGTACTGCCAGAAGCTGGCGCTGGTCAGCACGCCCACGTAGTTGTCGAGCACCCACGGGTCCGGCAGGCCCGACGGGTCCTGGGCGATCTGGGCGTTGGTGCGGAACCCACCCAGCACGCCGTAGAGCACGGGTCCCAGGGTCAGGGCCACGACCACCAGGGCGATCGCGTAGACGAGGGGCTGGCTGCCCCCGTTCGAGCGCCGCCTCCGGGCCGGCTCGCGGCCGGTGTTCCGGGCGGTCGGGGCGCTCATGAGCACGTTCGTGGTCGGGGCGCTCACCGGGTCACCTTCTTCCTGCTGCGCTTCACCGTCACCACGTCGGAGCGCGTGTCCCGGCTCAGGACGAGCTGCTGGTAGAGCACCGCCATGACGAGCGCGATGACGAACAGGATCACCGAGGCCGCCCCGGCGATGCCGAAGTTCTGGCTGCGGGTGCCCTGGTTGATGAGGTAGGTCGCCATGGTGGTCGTGGAGTTGGCGGGCCCGCCGCCGGTCAGGATCCACACCATGTCGAAGAGCTGGAGCGAGCCGATCATCGACAGGAACGCCCAGGTGCGCATGGTCGGGCCGAGCAGCGGCACGCTGATCTTGCGCTGCGTCTGCCACCACGAGGCGCCGTCGAGCTGGGCCGCCTCGTACAGCTCCTCGGGGACGCCCTGCAGGCCGGCCAGGAAGAGGATCACGGCCAGGCCGAGGTACTTCCACGTGAGCACGATCAGCACGGTCAGCAGCGCGAGGTCGGGGTCACCGAGCCAGCCCTGCTCCGGCGCCTGGAGGCCGACGGCGCCGAGCAGCCCGTCGATCACGCCGTACTCCGGCTGCAGCAGCTGGAACCAGACCACGCCCGCGATGACCTCGGCGAGCACATACGGCACGAAGATGATCGTGCGCAGCAGGCCCTGGCCCCACATCTTGCGGTTGAGCAGCAGGGCGATGGCCAGCCCCAGCGGGAGCTGGAGCGCGATCGACCCGCCGACGATGATCAGGTTGTGGACGACGGAGTCGACGAAGACGTCGTCGCCCAGGACGGTCACGTAGTTCCGCAGGCCGACGAAGTCGGTCAGCGGCCCGAAGCCCTTCCAGCGGAACACCGAGAGCTGGACGGCCGTGACGATGGGCCAGACCACGAACAGGGCGAACAGCGCCAGGGCGGGCGTGACGAAGAATGCGATCTCGAGACGCTTGCGCCACGCAGAGCTCACTCTGCCGCGCCCGCCCCGGGCTGGTGCCGTCACCTGCTCACTGCTCCGCTTCGGCCGCTGTCTGGATGGCGTCGACGACGTCCTGCGGGCCCGCCTCGCCGGCGAACATGAGGGCGATCTCGTCGTTCATGGCACCACCGATCGACTGGCCGAGGCGCGTGTCGAGGTAGAGCTGCGTCACGCCGCCGCCGTCGCGCACCGGGATGAGCTGCGCGAGGGTCTCGTTGGCGAGCGAGCCGGTGGCCGTCGGGTTGGTCGGCAGGCCCATGTCGCGCTCGGCGAAGCCCTGCTGGACCTCGTCCGAGAGCAGGTAGTTGGCGAAGTCGACCGCCGCGTCGGGCGCGGAGGCCGAGACGGACCAGGCGTCGCCGCCGCCCATCTGGTCGGCGGGGTCGCCGCCCTGGCCGTCGAACGTCGGGAAGGCGAACCAGCCGAGGAAGTCGGGCACCGCGCCGTCCTCGGTCAGGCCGCCGGCCACGCCGGGCTCCCAGTGACCGGCGAGCTCCATGCCGACCTTGCCGGTCGCGAGCAGGCCGGACGCCGACGTCGGGCCCGACTGCGCCGGGGTGGTGAGGAAGCCCCTGTTGAAGGGCTCCTTGCCGATGATCTCCTCGGTGTGCTCCCCGGCCTTGATGAAGCAGGGGTCGGAGTAGTCGGCGCTCTCGATCGCGGCCTCGACCACGTCGTACGGGCACTCGCGGACCACGCTGTAGTACCAGTAGTGCGCGGCCGGCCACTTGTCACCCGCACCCACGGACAGCGGCGTGGTGCCGGCGTCCTTGAGCTTGTCGAGGTAGCCCTCGAACTCCTCGATGGTCGGGTTCGGCGACACGTCGGTGATACCCGCGGCCTCGAAGAGGTCCTTGTTGTACCAGAAGCCGACCAGGCCGATGGAGTACGGCAGGGCGTACACCTTGTCGTCCACGGTGTACTGGTCGGTGAAGTTCGAGATGTTGCTGATCGTGTCGGCCGAGTCCTCGGTGAGGTCGCGCACGAGACCGGCCTCGACCTCGGCGGCGAGCTCGCCGCCGCCGCGGCTCATGTAGACGTCCGGGATCTGCGACCCGTCGCCGGACTGGAAGGCCGCCTGCAGCTTGGTGAGCATGTCCTCGTGCTGCATGGCCTGGACGTCGACCTTGACGCCCGTGTCGGCCTCGAAGTCCTTGGCGACCTGCTCGTAGTAGGCCTGGCCCTCACCCTGGTTGGAGTTGTGCCACCAGGTGATCTCCTGGGCATCGGCGTTCTGGCTCGTCTCCTCGCCACCGGAACCGGAGCCGGCGCCGATGCAGCCGGACAGGACCAGGGCGACGGAGCCGCCGAGCGCGATCAGCGCCGCGCCGCGCGTTTTCCTCATCATTGTGGAATCCCTTGTAAGTCGTCATCGACGGTCGGCAGATGGCTGCCGATTGACGGACGACGAGGTCCGTCAAGCAGGAGCGTGACAGTCTCGCCATGGTTTCGTCAAACGGTTTCGATATCGATTTCGAAACAGATCGGCCCGTCGCACACACCACCTCGCCCGGATGTACTGTCTCTTCCGTGCACAGTGGGACAGACTCACCCGGGTCCACCGCCGGACCGGGTGACGGCGTGACGGACGGCCCCGGGACCCCCGGGCCGTCCGCCACCGAGGAGCGCGCGACCGGCCGCGCCACCATCACCGACGTCGCGCGCGTCGCCGGGGTCTCGGTCGCCACCGTGTCCAAGGTCGTCAACGGCCGGTACGGCGTGGCCGCCGCCACCGCCGAGCGCGTGCTCGGCGTGGTCGCCGACCTGGGGTACGAGTCGTCCCTGGTCGCGCGCAGCCTGCGCCGCCGGCAGACCAACGTGATCGGCGTGCTCGTGGCCGAGTTCGAGCCGTTCAGCACCGAGCTCCTCAAGGGCATCTCCGCCGCGATCGCGGGCACGGGCTACGAGCTCCTCGCCTACTGCGGCGACGCCGGCCGCTCGGACCACGTGGGCTGGGAGCGGCGCTCCCTGTCCCGCCTCGCGGGCACCCTGATCGACGGCGTGGTCATCGTGACGCCCACGCTCGCCCTCCCCCAGCACGACGGCGTGCCCATCGTCGCCATCGACCCGCACACCGGCCCCACGGGTCCGGCCACCGTCGACTCCGACAACCTGGGCGGCGCCCGCACCGCCACCGAGCATCTGATCGGCCTGGGCCACACGCGCATCGGCTACCTGGGCGGACGCGGTGACCTGGAGTCGGCCCGCCTGCGCGAGCTGGGCTTCTTCGAGGCGATGGAGGCCGCGGGACTCACCCCGGACCCGAGCCTGGTGCTGGAGGGCGGCTACCGGCCGGACCGGTCCGACCGGCCCACCCACGACCTGCTCGAACGCCCCGACCGGCCCACCGCGGTCTTCGCCGCGAACGACCTGTCCGCGATCCACGTCATCCAGGTGGCCCAGGAGCTGGGCCTGCGCGTCCCGGAGGACCTGTCCGTCATCGGGTTCGACGACGTCCCCGAGGCCGCCGGGTCCACCCCGCCCCTGACGACGGTGGCGCAGTCCCTGCACGAGATGGGCGCCGAGGCGCTCCGCATGGTCATCGCGATGCTCGAGTCCGGCCCCTCGGCCGGCCACCACACCCGCCTGCCCACGCGGCTGGTGCAGCGGTCGAGCACGGCGCCCCCGTCGGCATAGCCCCGCACGCCGTCGATATTCTCTCGCCGCCCGACGGCGTGCGGGGCACCCTGGTCGTATGACCTCCCCGACCGGCTACGCGCCCGAGCCGACGACGTGGCGCATCCTCGAGGTGGCCGCCGCCCCCGTGACCGACCACCCCGACGCCTGGGCGTACCACGGCATCGCCGCCGTGGACCGCGCCGTCGAGACCGCGAACCTCGGGTACGACGACCTCGCCCGCACCGTGCAGCAGCTCGTCAGCAGCATGCTGCACCAGGAGTACTCCGAGAAGCGGTGCTTCGTCGCCGTCCTGGACCGCGCGGACGGCGACGCGCCGACCGCCGACGACGTCGTCGGTTACGGGTACGCCTCGATGACGCGCGACCACAACACGCACACCGCCGACCTCTACCTGGGCGTCCACCCGGACCACCGGCGCCGCGGGATCGGCAGCGCCCTGGCGGAACAGGCGGAACGGGTGGCGACCGACGCGGGCCGGACCACCTTCTTCAGCTGGTCGCTCTCGGCCCGGGAGGCGACCGACGGCGAGGAGGCGCTGGTGCCGGCCACCGGCGCCGGGCGGCTGCCGTCCGACGCGGCCGGTGTCCGGTTCGCTCTCGGCCGCGGGTACACCCTGGAGCAGGTGGAGCGCATGTCGCGGCTCGACCTGCCGGTGGACCCTGCCACGCTGGCGACGTTCGAGGCGGAGGCGCGCGCGAAGGCCGGCCCCGACTACGTGACGCACACGTGGGAGGGCATCCCCGAGGAGTGGCACGAGGGGTACGCCCAGCTCATGACCCGGATGTCCACGGACGTGCCGCAGGGTGAGCTCGACTTCGGCGAGGAGACGTGGGATGCCGAGCGCGTCCGTGTCTACCTCGAGGAGCGCGAGAGCGGCGGCCAGCGCCTGCTGACCACCCTGGTGGAGCACGTACCGTCCGGCGAGATCGCGGCCGGCACCTCGTTCCTGCTGCAGGACGGCAAGCCGGCGTACGTCTTCCAGGAGGAGACCATCGCGCTCAAGGCCCATCGCGGGCACCGGCTCGGGATGCTCGTCAAGGCGGTGAACCTGCGCGAGCTGGCCGCCCGGTACCCGGACACCGAGCGCGTGCACACGTTCAACGCGGAGGAGAACGCGCACATGCTGAACATCAACGTGTCCCTGGGCTTCCGCCCGTCGGGCGCGGAGGCAGCCCTCCAGAAGCGCCTCCCGACTCGTTGAGTGCTGGATATTCGCCCTATCGAAACGGTTCGAGAGGGCGAATATCCAGCACTCAACGGCGGCGGCGGGCGAGGAGGGTGGCCAGCGGGCCGTTCGCGATCCCGAGCAGGTGGCGGAGCCGACGGTGGGTCACGCCCGAGCCCGGCTGGTACGGGAGCCGTTCCAGGGGCATGGCCTGCGTCATGATCATGACGTCGTCCGACAGGCCCGCCGCCCTGAGCAGCGCGGTGACCGTGGGGCCGACGACGGGGTGCGTCATCGCCTCGCCCACCGAGGACCCCGGTGTGAGCAGATGAGTGACGGCGTCCCCCGGCACCTCGGCCTCGGCCGCGACGCGCAGGTCGCGGCTCGACGCGCCCACCTCGACGCGGTAGGCGCCGCCCTCCACGTGCCACCGGTCGGCGCGCACGTCCCAGAACGCGAGGTCGGAACGGTCCACGACCAGCTCGACCTCCCGGGACTCCCCCGGCGCCAGGTCGACGACGGCGAACGCGGCCAGCGCGCGCGGGGCCCGCGGGACCGCGGATCCCGGCAGGGACACGTAGCACTGGACCACCTCGCGCCCGGCCACGCCGCCGGTGTTGGTGACGGTCAGTCTCGCGGTGAGGCCGACGACGCCGTCGGCCGGCCCGGCGGCGACCGTCAGGTCCGCGTAGGCGAACGTCGTGTACGAGAGCCCGTGGCCGAAGGGGTACTGCACCGCCATGTCCCGCGCGTCGTACCAGCGGTAGCCCACGAAGATGCCCTCGCCGTAGGTGACGTGCAGCCCGGTGCCGGGAAACCTGGTCCACGCGGGGGTGTCCTCGATGCGGAGCGGGACCGTCTCGGCCAGCCTGCCGGACGGGTTGACCCGACCGAACAGGACGTCAGCCGTCGCCCCGCCGCCCGCCTGGCCCAGCAGCCAGCCCTCGACGATCGCGGGCACCCGGTCCGCGAACCCGGACAGCCGCACCACCGAGCCGTTGGAGAGCACCACGACCACGCGCGGGTTGACCGCCAGCACCCGGTCCAGCACCTCGAGCTGGGCCGCCGGGAGCTCGATGTGCTCGCGGTCGCGGCCCTCGGCCTCGGCCGACTGCGGCAGGCCAGCGAAGAACAGCACCACCCCGGCGTCGCGGGCCGCGGCGACGGCCTCGTCCGCGAGCGCCTCGTCGGCGAGCTCGTCGGCCGATCCCGCGCCCGGCCCGTACCCCGGTGCGAACACGACGTCGGTCGCCGAGTCGCGGATCGCCGCGAGGGCGTCGTCGACCCGGGTCGGCACGATCTGGGACGAGCCCGCGCCCTGGAACCGCGGCGTCCGCGCGAGCTCGCCGATCACGGCCAGGCGCGTCCGCGGGGCCAGCGGCAGCAGGCCGCCGTCGTTCTTGAGCAGCACGATCGCCCGGCCCGCGGCATCGCGGGCCAGGGCGTGGTGGACGTCGTCGTGCCAGGTCTCGGGGTCGTCGCCCCGCTCCGCGAGGGCGGTCCCGGCGGCGGGCCGGGCAGCTCGCGCCGCGAGCGCCAGCGCGACCACCCGGCCTGCCGAGCGGTCGACGTCGGCCGGGTCGAGCGCGCCGGACCGGACGGCGGCGACGATCTCCGCGACCCGGGCCTCGCCTGCGGCGGGCATCTCCAGGTCGAGGCCCGCGCGGATGCCGGCGAGGCGGTCGTGGACGGCGCCCCAGTCGGACATGACCAGCCCCTCGAAGCCCCACTCGCCACGGAGCACGTCGGTGGTGAGCCGGCGGTCCTCGCCGGTGTGCGTGCCGTTGACGCGGTTGTAGGAGGACATGAGCGTGGCGGGCCGCGCCCGGGTCACCACGCGCTGGAAGCCACGCAGGTAGATCTCGCGCAGGGTGCGCTCGTCGATGTCGGCGGAGACGCGCATGCGCTCGGTCTCCTGGTTGTTCGCGGCGAAGTGCTTGACGCACGCGGCCACGCCGTGGTCCTGGATCCCGGAGACCAGGGCCGCGCCGATCTCCCCGGCGAGCAGCGGGTCCTCCGAGACGTACTCGAAGTTGCGCCCGCACAGCGGGCTGCGCTTGATGTTGATACCCGGGCCGAGCACCACGTCGACGTCGCGCTCCCGGGCCTCGGCTGCCACGGCGGCCCCGACGCGCGCCACGAGGGCGACGTCGAAGGTGCTGCCCAGCGCCACCGCGGGCGGAAAGCACGTGGCCGGGAGAGCCCCCTCGACGTCGCCGACGTCGGGGGCGAGCCGTCGCACGCCGTGCGGCCCGTCGGCCACGTAGACCGGCGGGACGCCGGGCGCCTCGGCGGCGGACCAGAACGAGGCCCCGGACAGGAGCCGGGCCTTCTGCTCGACGGTCAGCTTCCGGACGATCGCCGCCGGGTCGGCCGGACCGGCGGCCGGGGCAGGCGCAGAGACCCCGGCGGCCCGGGCGCGCGACTTCTTCGTCATGCGGTCACGCTAGCGGCCAGGCGTGCCAGGTCCAGGCGCGCCGGGTCCAGCGGTGCCGAATAAAGTCGTGCGCCCCCGGAGCGCCGGGAGCACCCTGGGTCCATGAGCACATCCCCTGCAGCACCCGCCCCGGCGACGTCGGCGTGGCGGCTCATGACCCCGCCCCACGCGACCTCGCTCGACGAGGCCGACGCCTGGGCGTACCGCGGCATCGCGGAGCTGCACGCCGCGGCCGCGGTCGTGGACCTCGGCAACGCGGACGCCGCTCCGACGCCGATCGGGATCCTGGTCGGGATGAACAACCAGAGCTACGTGCGCAAGCTGCGGCAGATCGCGGTGGTGGACACGCCCGCCGGACCGCAGGTGGTGGGCGAGGCGACGGTGTTCCTGCAGGTCCGCGCCAACCCCGAGCTGGCGATCGGCGGCATCGTGGTGCACCCGGAGCACCGGCGGCGCGGCATCGCCTCGGCCCTCGCGCAGTGGTCGCGCGACACGGCCCGGGCGGAGGGCCGGACGTCGTTCATGACGTACGTCGACTTCGGCCCGGAGAAGCCGGCGGGCGAGACGCTGACCCCGGCGTCGGGCAGCGGCGAGGTCGCCGCGGACCTGCCTGGCGTCCTGCTCGCGCAGAAGCTGGGCCTGACGCTCCAGCTCGTCGAGCGCCGCTCCCGGATCGACCTGCCGGTGCTGCCGGAGGCGGTGTCCCGCTTCGAGGCCGAGTCCCGTGCCGTGGCGGGCGACGCGTACCGCGTCCACACCTGGACGGCGCCCACGCCGGAGGAGTGGATCGAGCAGTATGCCGCCCTGGAGCAGGCGCTGTCCGACGACGAACCGCGCGGCGGCCTGGACGTCGAGTCCGACGTCTGGGACGTGGAGCGGATCCGCACCGAGGAGGCGGCGATCGCCGCCAAGGGCGACCAGTACGTGGTGACGGCGGCCGAGCACGTGGCCACGGGCGAGCTGGTCGCGATGACCATGCTCCAGTGGAACGACCTCCAGCCCGAGCACACCAACCAGCAGGCGACCGTGGTGCTCAGGACGCACCGGGGGCACCGGCTCGGGATGCTCGTCAAGGCCGTGAACCTGCGCGAGCACGCACGCCTGCGCCCGGAGGCGCAGCGGATCTACACCTGGAACAACGAGGAGAACCCGCACATGCTCGCGATCAACATCGCGCTCGGGTTCGTCCCGGCGGGCGGCTGCGCCAACTTCCAGGGCCCGCTCTGACCCGGCCGGCCTGACGCCGGGGAGCGTGCCGGGGCGGGTCAGAGCAGCTCGGGGGTGAGGTCCGGGCCGTCGCCGAACGCGGCGTCGTCGTCGAAGGGCCACACCGGCCCGCCCAGGCCGGTGTGGCGCAGGCGGCGCAGGTCCTGGTCCACGCCGCCGGGCGTGAGCACGAGCATCCAGTCCTCGGCCATCTCGTAGAGCTCGGTCTCGAGGTTGCCGATCTTCACCACCACCACGTCGGTGCCCCGGGGGTCCAGGCCGATCGCCGTGAAGTCCGACTCCAGGTGGTACGCCCGGCGCCGCTCGGTGAGGACCACCCGCAGGCCGCCCACCGCCACGACGCACACGATCCCCGCGAGGGGGTCGTCCGCGCGCACGTGCTCGACGACGCCCCGCAGCGTGACCGGTCCGTGCGGGCCGGCGTCGACCCGGGCCCCGGCCTCCACCTCGACGGTGGCGCCCACCCCGGCGGCGGCCACCGTGCGGGCGGCGTCGGCGTCGGGCAGGGCGGCGTAGATCGCGGTGCGGCCGCCGTCGGCGGGCGGGGCCGCGAAGGCGGGCTCCGCCAGGAGCCGCGCGAGGGTCCAGGTCACGTCGCCGGCGCCGCCGGCCATGGGGTTGTCGCCCGTGTCCGACAGGACGAACGGCCGCGCGTCGCTCGCCAGCACGGCCCGCAGGCACTCCTCGTAGGACCCGGCGGGCGCCACGAAGCCGAACTCCGCGCGGGCGTCCCAGTACCGGCGGGCCAGGCGCTCGGCCTCCCGGGAGATGACGGCGTCGTCGTCGCCCATGACCACCACGGCGGCCCGGCAGCGCGGCTCGTCCGCCCACGCGTAGCCGACCCAGACGGAGGCGTCCAGCACGCCGTCCAGCGCCCCGACCCGCGCGACGTCCTCGTAGATGCCCTTCGCCGGCTCCTGCCGGGTGCTCGCCCGCTCGCCCGCCAGCAGCACCGGCACCTGCACCCAGGCCTTGCGCGGCCGCCCCGCCCCGTCGACGCGCCGCAGCAGGTCGGTGGCCGCGCGCTCGCGCGCCTCGTCCTCGTCCTCGTGCGGGGCCGTGCGGTGGCAGGCGATGAGGTCGACGGTCGCAGCGAGGTCCCGGGACACGTTGCCGTGCAGGTCCATGGACGCGGAGACCAGGCAGTCCGGGCCGACGGCGGCGCGCACCGCCCGGGCGAGGTCCGCCTCCGCGTCGGTGTACCCGAGCACGGACATGGCCCCGTGGATCTCCAGCAGCACCCCGTCGAACGGGCCCTGCGCCTCCAGCGCCAGGCCGATCTCGGTGCGGACCGTCTCGTAGACGTCCGCCGGGACCGCGCCGCCCGGCAGCGCCCCGGCCCGCAGGATGCCCACCCACTCGGCCTCCCGGCGCAGGGCGGTGCCGTCCCGCAGGAACGGGTACCGCCGCACGAGCTCGTTGCCGCGCAGCAGGGTGAACGCCTCCCAGCCCGAGCGGTGCGGGGAGAACGTGCTGGACTCGATCGCCATGCCACAGATCGCGATCCGCGGTCGACGGTGGGTACGGGTCACGCGCGCAGTGTAGGCGGGTCGGGTTACTACTTCAGTACATGTCCTGACATGTCAGAACCTCAGGTCACCGGGGTGACCTGAGGTTCTGACACGTGGCGAACGCGGATCAGTCGTCCGCGTCGTCCGCCGTGTCGTCGTTCGGGGTGTCGTCGGCCGGGGACTGGTAGTTCGCGTCGTCCGGCGAGTCCGCCGACTGCGCGGAGCCCGCCGTGTCGTGCGCCGACTCGTTCGGGGAGTCCGCCGACTCCGGCGACGGGTCGTAGTTCGCGTCGCCCGGCGAGTCCGCCGACTGCGCGGACCCGGGGGTGTCCCGCGCCGACTCGTTGGGCGAGTCCGCCGACTCCGGCGAGTCGTCGGCGGGCGCGGCGGTCGTCCCGCCGGCGGGCGCCGTTCCGCCGGACAGCGCGACGGCGGCGGTCGACTCGGCCCGCGGGGCGGGGTCGTTGAGCGCGGCGGCCGTGCTCGCGCCCGCGATGCCGATCACGGCGGCCGTCCCGACGACGGCCCAGCGCTTCTTCATGGTCGAGGGGTTCATGCGACCGACCTCCCGGGTCTCCCGGCACCCCCGTCGGGTGCCTGCTGATGACGAGTCTGCTGCGCCAGGATGAGGCGACGAGGAGAGCCGGATGAGACAGCTCTCATGTGGTGCGGGCGGGCGCGGTACCGCGGGGCGTCATCCCCGGAACCGGTAGCCCGCGCCCCGCACGGTCTCGATCCGGTCCGCCCCCAGCTTTCTGCGCAGGTAGCGCACGTACACGTCCACCACGTTGGACCCGGGGTCGAAGTCGTACCCCCACACGCGCGACAGCAGCTGTTCGCGCGACATGACCTGCCCCGGGTGCTGGAGGAACACCTCCGCGAGCGCGAACTCCCGCGCGGACAGCTCCACCTCCCGGCCGGCCACGGTCGCGGTGCGCGTGCGCAGGTCCAGCCCGACGCCGCCGTGCTCCAGCCGGTCCGACGGCGCGGCCTCCGACGCCGCCCTGCGCAGCCGCAGCCGGATGCGGGCGAGCAGCTCGTCGAACCCGAACGGCTTGGACATGTAGTCGTCCGCCCCGCCCTCCAGGCCCGCCACCCGGTCCGACAACGAGTCGCGCGCGGTGAGGATGACCACGGGCAGCGTGGAGCCGACGTCGCGCAGGCGCTGCAGCACCGTGAACCCGTCCAGCACGGGCAGGCCGATGTCCAGCACCATCAGGTCGTAGCCGCCCGACATGGCGTGGCCGAGCGCCGAGGCGCCGTCGGACACCACGGTGGGCTGGAACCCGTGCGCCTTGAGGCCCTTCCGCACGAACTGCGCGATGCGCTCCTCGTCCTCCGCGATCAGGATCTGGTTCACGCCGCCTCCTCCGCCGTCGCGCCCCGGGCCGCCGGCTGTGCGCCCTGCCCTGGCCCGGCCGCGGGCCAGGTCATCACGAACCGCGCGCCGCCGCCGTCGGACCGTTCCACCACCACGTCCCCGCCGTGCCCCTGCGCGATGGCCCGCACGATCGCGAGGCCCAGGCCGGAGCCCGGCACGCCGCCCGTCGTGCTCCCCCGCGCGAACCGGTCGAAGATGCGGTCCGCCTCCTCGGGCGGCACGCCCGGTCCGGTGTCCCGCACCCAGAGCCGGACGACGCGGCCGGACGGGCCGTCGAACACCTGCGTGCCGATCCCCACCTCGTCGTCGGCACCGGTGAACTTCACCGCGTTGTCCGCGAGCTGGAGCACGGCCTGGGTGAGCCGGTGCGCGTCGGCGGAGACCTCGACGTCGGCGCGCGCGTCCACCACCCAGCGGCGGTCGCCCAGCGCCCGCGCCTTGTCGTGCACGTCGTCCGTGAACCGGCCCAGGTCCACCGGGGCCGGGGCCACGAAGTCCGACCGTTCCGCCTTGGCGAGCAGGACCAGCTCCTCGACGATCTGCCCCATCCGGGAGGTCTCGTCCAGCAGCAGGTCCCGGGTCTCGCGCACGTCCGCCGGGTCGTCCGGGTCGAGCACCTCCAGGTGCCCGCGCAGCACCGTCAGCGGCGTGCGGAGCTCGTGCCCGGCGTCGTCCAGGAACTGGCGCTGCGTCTCGATGGCCGTGGACAGGCGGTCGAGCATGGTGTTGAAGGCGCCCGCCAGCTCGCCGAGGTCGTCGTCGGTCGCGACGGGCACGCGCTGCGACAGGTCCGTCTCGGTCACCCGGGTCGCGGTGGCGCTGAGCTGGCGCAGCGGGCGCAGCAGGCGGCTGACCACGAGCCAGGCGAACAGGCCCAGGAGCACCAGCGCCACGCTGCAGACGATCGCGTAGGTGCGCATCACGGCGGTCTCGGCCTCGAGCGACTGGTCCAGCGCGGACGCCATGACGTAGGCGCCCACCTCCTGCCGGTCCGGCACGGTCACCGGCACGACGACGAACCACACCCGGCCGATCTCGGTCTCGATCTCACGCTGGACGGTCGTGGACGACTGCGGCGTCAGGCCGTCCACGACGTCCTGGACGAGCTCGCTCTCCACGACCACGCGGCTCGCCGCGGGCGGGTTGGACTGCTGGTGCGCGCCGTCCAGATAGCTCACGAACATCTCGTTCGAGCCCGGGACGTTCCGCTCCATGGCCACGCTCATGAGCCGGCCCGCGCCGTGGAAGTCCTCGCCCGTCTCCGGGTCCACGCCGTCGGCCGCGAGGCGCTGCAGCTCGCCGATCTCCTGGTCGAAGTCCTCGGAGATGTCGTCCATGATCTGCTGGGACTGGATCGCGTGCGTGAGCAGGCCGGCCCCGAGGAGGCCGATGGCGGTCACCGCCACGACCACGGCCACCACCTTGGCCCGGACGGACGGACGGCGCAGGCTCATGCGCCGCCCACGCCGGCGGTCGCGAGGCGCGACCCGTCGAGCCAGGCCGCCACGACGTCCAGGCGGCGCGACGTCGCCGCCTGCCAGTGCCGCTCCTGGACCCGGTGCGGGCCGGTGGCCAGGGAGAGCAGCACGCCCGCGACGCGGGCGGCGAGGTCGCTGCGGTCCGCGCCCCGGGTGCCGGGCGCGGTCACGAACCCCGCCGCGTAGTCCGCCGCGAGCCGGCGCATCCGGGACGCCCGGGCCACGTGCGTGGGGTCCGACCCGCCCACGAGCGACAGCACGTCGATGTGCGCCACCAGGCAGGCCAGGTCGTCGGCGCGATGGCCGGGCCCCGCGGAGTCGACGTCGAGCAGGCCGGTGACCCGCCCGTCGGTGAGCATGATCTGTGCCTCGTACAGGTCGCCGTGGGTCGGGTCGGTCCCGGCGCCGCGCTCCGCGAGGCGCTCGGCGACCGCGCCGGCCAGGTCGTTCGCGCGGCCGGCCTCGGCGGGCAGCGCCGCCCCGATCACGCCCGCGTAGTGCTGCGCCGACTCGCTCCAGGCCGGACGCCGCGGCAGGTCGCGCACCTCGGCGGGCAGCCGGTCGAGCAGGTCCAGGATCGCGGACGGCGACGGGATGCGGCCCCCGTCGCGGACGGCGGTGCGCATCTCGGTGCCGTGCAGCGGGGACAGCACCAGCAGGCCGTCGTCGGACCAGCCGAGCGGGCGCGGGACCGGCAGCCCGGCCCGCGACAGCAGCGCGTGCCGCTGGTGCAGGTCCGCGACCTTGCGCGGCCGCAGCACCTTGAGGAACACCCGGGACGATGCCGCCGTGGCCTCCAGCACCGCCCGCCGGGTGGGCCGGTAGGCGCGCACCTTGAGCTCGGGGTGCGCGCGCTCCCGCGGGCCCACGCCGAGCCCCGCCAGGAGCTCCTCGACGGCGGCGGGGTCGAACGCGCGCGGCAGGGCGGGCAGCGCCGGGTCGCCGGGGAACCGCCAGACGGCGACGGTCGCGTCGCCGTCGGACAGCGTGACCACGCCCGGCTTGCGCCCGTCGCGGGCCCGGCCCACGCTCGCGCCGAGCGTCTCCGAGCGCTCCACCCCGTTCCAGCGCACCGTCGCGCGGTACGCCACCGTCGTCGTCGAGCCGGGCCGGTGGTCCACCTGACGCACCCGCCAGTCGACGAGCTCCCCGCCGGCCGTCGCCACGGCGGCGTCGAGAAGCCCCGCGGCGGACTCGCCGGTCAGCAGGTCGAGGTGGGTGGTCACCACGTCATCCTCGCAGCCGGCGCAGGCAGAAGCGCTCGGTTTCGCATGAGAATCCTCTAACCTGCGGCGATACTCTCCCGGGGAAAGACATGCGCCTGGGGAGGGTTGACGGAGAGCTAGCACTGCTACCTCTCCGTCAACCCTCCCCAGGCGTACTCGTCTCCCCGGGCGTCAGGCCGACGTCGTCAGGCGCGCAGCTCCCGGTACTTCGCGATCAGGGCCGCGGTCGACGGGTCCTGCGCCGCCAGGGCGGCCTCGTCGCCCGCGACCGCCGGAGCGATCTCCAGCGCGAGCTTCTTGCCGAGCTCGACACCCCACTGGTCGAACGAGTCGATGCCCCACACGACGCCCTGCACGAACGTGATGTGCTCGTAGAGCGCGACGAGCTGCCCCAGCACCGACGGGGTCAGCGCGGGCGCCAGGATCGACGTCGTGGGCCGGTTGCCGCTGAACACCTTCGCCGAGACCAGGTCCTCCGCGACGCCCTCGGCCCGCACCTCGTCCGCCGTCTTGCCGAACGCGAGCGCCTTGGTCTGCGCGAAGAAGTTCGCGAGGAACAGGCCGTGCACGTCGGCCCCGGCGGCGACCGCGCCGCCGTCGCCCACGGCGTCGGCCAGCGGGTAGGCGGGGTTGGCCACGGCGATGAAGTCGGCCGGGATGAGCCGCGTGCCCTGGTGGATGAGCTGGTAGAACGCGTGCTGGCCGTTCGTGCCCGGCTCGCCCCAGAACACCTCGCCGGTCTCGGAGGTGACGGGCGTGCCGTCCCAGCGCACGGACTTGCCGTTGGACTCCATGGTGAGCTGCTGCAGGTACGCCGGGAAGCGGTGGAGCTGCTGCGCGTACGGCAGCACGGCGTGCGTGTGCGCGTCGCGGAAGTTCACGTACCAGACGTTCAGCAGGCCCATCAGCGCGGGCACGTTGCGCTCGAACGGCGTGGTGCGGAAGTGCTCGTCGATCGCGTGGAAGCCGCCGAGGAAGTCGGCGAACGCGTCGGGCCCGATCGCCACGGCGAGCGAGGTGCCGATGGCCGAGTCCACGGAGTAGCGGCCGCCCACCCAGTCCCAGAACCCGAACGCGTTGGCGGGGTCGATGCCGAACGCCTCGACCTTGTCCAGGGCGGTGGACACCGCGACGAAGTGCTTCGCGACGGCGTCGGCGCGCCCGTCCTCGGAGTCCTCGATGGCCCCCGCGGCGACCAGCGAGCGCCACAGCCAGTCTCGCGCGAGCCGCGCGTTGGTGAGGGTCTCCAGCGTGCCGAAGGTCTTGGAGGCGACGATGAACAGCGTCGTCGTCGGGTCCAGGTCGGCGGTCTTCTGCGCGACGTCGGTGGGGTCGATGTTCGAGACGAACCGCACCTCCAGGCCGTCCTGGACGTAGGGCTCCAGGGCCTCGTACGCCATGACGGGGCCGAGGTCGGAGCCGCCGATGCCGATGTTCACGATGGTGCGCACGGCCTCGCCGGTGACGCCGGTCCACTCCCCGGAGCGCACCTTCTCGGCGAACGCGTAGACCTTCGCGAGCTCGTCGGCCACGTCCGCGGTGATGTCCTGGCCGTCGACGGTCAGGTCCTCGTCCGACGGGCGGCGCAGCGCGGTGTGCAGCACGGCGCGGTCCTCGGTGACGTTGATGTGCTGCCCCGCGAACATGGCGTCCCGGTGCTCCGCGAGGCCAACCTCCTCGGCCAGGGCGAGGAGGGCGGCGAGCACGTCGTCCGTGACCAGGTTCTTCGACAGGTCGACGTGCAGGTCGGCGGCCTGGTGGCTCAGGCGTGCGGCGCGAGCCGGGTCCGCGGCGAACCAGCCGCGCAGGTCGGGCCGGAGGTTCTTGGAGAGCTCGGTGAGCGAGCCCCAGGCGTTGGTGGTGGTGGCGTCGACAGGCACACGGGCCGGCTCTGAGGTCATGACTCAACCGTAGTGCGGAGAGCCCTGGCCGCAGCCTCGGCGAGTGTCTGATCCGTCACCTCGTAGCCGGCGTCACCCCCGCCGCCGGGGCCGCCGGCGTCGGTCACGGTGCGCTTCGCGGACAGGTGGACGGCGTCCACTCCCACGGCGAGCAGGGCCGGGACGTCCGCCGCCGTGACGCCGCCCCCGGCCATGATCTCGATGCCGAGCTCGGCGCTGCGCTCGACCAGGGCGGCCAGCCGGTCCAGGCCGTCGGCCGCGCGGGCCGCGCCGCCGGAGGTGAGCACGCGGGCGACGCCCAGGTCGGCGAGCGTGTCCAGCGCCGCGAGCGGGTCCGCGACCACGTCGATCGCCCGGTGGAACGTCACCTCGGCGTCGTCGGCGGCGGCGACCAGGTCGCGCACGCGCGCCACGTCCACCGTGCCCGACGGCGTCAGCGCGCCCACCACCACACCGTCCGCGCCGGCGTCGACCGACAGGACGACCTCGCGGAGCATCAGGTCGTGCTCGGCGGGCGAATAGACGAACCCGCCGGGCCGGGGCCGGACCAGCACGTGCACCTCGAGGATCGGCGCGCTGTCCGACGTCGGGACCACCGCCGCGGCGTCGATCACCGCCTCGACCAGCGCGGCGCTGGGGGTGATGCCCCCGGTGGCGCCGAGCGCGGAGCAGAGCTCGACGCGCCGGGCACCGACGTCGGCGGCGATCACCGCCCCGGCAGGGTCCTGGACAGCGAGCTCGAGCGCGACACGTTGGGGCACGTGCGTCAGCGTAGTCGTGCGCGGGGCGGCCGTTCGCCCGCCGTGACGGGGACCGAGTCGGTAGGGTCCCATGGCATGGCCATCGATCCCAGTGCGATCCTCCAGGGTCGCGCCCCCGGGCGTGCCCCCGTCGGAGTGATCGTCGGGATCGTCTTCGCCTCGGTCTGCCTGCTGCTCGTCCTGGCGTTCGACGCCGTCACGGGCGGGGCGTCGTTCGTCGTGGGGCTGCTGCTGGCGCTGCTGCCGGTCGCGGTGTGGCTGCCGCTGGTGCTCGCGCTGGACCGGCTGGAGCCGGAACCGCCCAACGCGCTGATCTTCGCGTTCCTGTGGGGCGCGGGCGTTGCCGCGCTGTTCGCGAGCATCCTGAACACGCTGGGGCTGTCGCTGCTCACCGAGACCGAGCTCACGGGCGAGGAGGAGGGCTGGTACCTCGTCGCGACCTTCGGCGCGCCGGTGGTCGAGGAGCTGCTCAAGGGCGCCGTCCTGTTCGGCATGCTGTGGTGGCGGCGGCAGGAGCTGAACGGTGCCACCGACGGCGTCATCTATGCCGCGATGGTGGGGCTCGGCTTCGCCGCGACGGAGAACGTCCAGTACTTCATCGACGCCCTCGAGTCGGACCAGCTCGGCTACGTGTTCGTGCTGCGGGCCGTCGTCTCGCCGCTGCTGCACCCGTTGTGCACGGCGATGACGGGAATCGGCGTCGCGGTCGCGGCCCTGGCGGGACCGGGCCGGCTGCGCCGCACGGCGCCCCTGTGGGGTCTGCTCGGCGCGATCGCCCTCCACAGCCTGTGGAACGGCTCCACGAAGTTCGGCCTGGTCGGCCTCGGGTTCGCCTACCTGGTCGGATTCGTCGTGCTGATCGTGCTGGTCGTGATCCTGGCCCGCGACCGGCGCCGGATCGTCCAGCTCATCGAGCACTACCTGCCGCTGTACGGGCCGGTGGGCATCGTGACCCACGACGACCTGCGCATGCTGTCCAGCCTGCCGGGCCGCCGGGCGGCCCGCCGCTGGGCCCGGGCGGCGGGCGGCCGCGGGGCGGAGCGCGCCATGACCGACTACCAGCAGGCCGCCACCGAGCTCGCGCTGCTGCACCAGCGGGCGGGCGCCCAGCGCGACCTGGACCCGCACGGCCTGGAGCAGCAGCGGCAGTACCTGGTGTGGGTCATGCAGCAGGCGCGGGCCACGTTCGTCGCCCGGCTGCCGCGCCCGCCGGCGTCACCCTGGGGCGCGACGGGCTTCGGCCCGCCCGCCCAACCGTGACGTGTCAGACGTACAGGTCCCTCTGGTGACCTGTACGTCTGACACGTGGGGTCAGGCCCCGACCAGGTCCACGACCAGTGCGCGCAGCAGCGCCGTGCGGTCGGCGATCCGGTCCACGAGCACGTGCTCGTCGTCGGCGTGCGCTCCGCCGCCCACGGCGCCGAGCCCGTCGAGGGTGGGCGTGCCCACGCCCGCGGTGAAGTTGCCGTCGGACGCCCCGCCCACGGCCACGCCGGTGAGCGCGGGCAGCCCGGCCTCCTCCGCGAGGCGGGAGGCCCGGGCGAACAGGTCCGCGGACAGCTCCCGCTCCAGCGGCGGCCGGTTGATCCCGCCCTCGATCTCCAGCGCGGCGCCGGGCAGCACGGGCTCCAGCGCCCGCAGGGCGGCGTCGACCCGCTCCTGCTCGGCGACCGACCGCGCGCGGACGTCCACCGCGACCGATGCCTCGGCCGGGACCGTGTTGCGCGTGGTACCCCCGGCGGCAACCGTCGGCACCACCGTCGTGCCGAGCGCCGGGTCGCCCAGGGCCGCGATCGCGAGCACCTGGTGCGCCAGCTCGACCGAGGCGTTCACGCCCTTCTCGGGCTCCAGGCCCGCGTGCGCGGCCCGGCCCTTGACCACCACGCGGTAGATCGAGGTGCCCTTGCGCTCCAGCTTGAGCGCGCCGCCGTCGGCGGAGGCCTCCAGCACGAGCGCGGCCGCCGCCCCGCGCGCCTCGTCCTCGATCAGGGCCTGGGACGACGGCGAGCCGAGCTCCTCGTCACCCGTCACCAGCAGCGTGACGCCGGAGCGGTCCTCCAGGGACCCCAGCACGTGCAGCGCCATGGCCAGGCCGGTCTTCATGTCGAAGCAGCCGGGACCGCGCAGCACGCCGTCCGCGATGCCGAACGGGTGCGTGCGCAGCGTGCCCAGCGGCCACACCGTGTCGTGGTGCGCGAGCACCAGCACCCGGGTGGGGCCGCCGAGCCGCCACCTCAGGTGGATGCCGAGCCGTTCGGGCGGGACGCCGAGGTGCGCCGTGCCGAGCCGGGCCACCAGGTCGGCGGACCGGGCCAGCGCGGCCGGGTCCTCCGACGGCGACTCGCACTCGACCAGGGTCCGGAGGTCCTCGATCAGTGCGTCGGTGTCAGGTCGGGCGGGAGTCTCGTGGAAGGGCATGAGGGCACGGTATCCGCCGGGCCTGATCCGGCCGCCCGGCCGCCCGGCGGCTCAGAGCGCCCGGCTCAGAGCGCCCGGCTCAGAGCGAGAGCAGCCGCAGCACCAGGGCCGCCGCCGAGAGCAGCATCAGGGCACCCGTCGGGCCCACGCCGGCCCAGTCCTTGGCGCGGACGTGCGTGACGACGGCGCCGAGGAAGTACAGGACGAAGCATCCGGTGGCCGCGATGCCGATCGGCGCCCACCAGATCCCGGCGAGGGTGCCGAGCGCTCCGGCGACGAGCAGCGAGCCGAGCACGGGGATGAGCCGCCGCGGCACACCGAGCTTGGTGGTGAGCGGCTCGACGACCTGCGGGTTGCCCGTCAGCTTGCCGTACCCGCTGAACGCGGTGGCCAGGATCAGGAGCGACGAGACGATGACAGAAGCGACGAACACGGGTCCTCCGGGGGACGACGGCCGGGTGGTGTCCGGCGCGACCAGGGCATCCGTCCGGACGCCTCCCGCATCGTCCGGTACCCGGCGGGCCTTGCCAAGGGCCGGGTTAGCGACTAACCATTGGTAAGTGACTTCTGGGACGACCACCGACCGGAACGTGTCCGAGGACGAGTGCGGGCTCTTCCAGCGCACCCTCGAACGCGCGGGACGACGCTGGTCGGGGGCGATCCTCTACGCCGGGGTCGCCGGCGCACGACGCTTCGTCGAGTACCGCCGCTACGTGCGCGGCATCTCCGACCGGGTCCTGACCCAGCGGCTGCGGGAGCTGGAACGGCAGGGGTTCATCACGCGCGAGGTGGTGCCGACCATGCCGGTGCAGATCCTGTACACGCCCACCCCGGCGGGGGCCGAGCTCGTCGCCGCGCTCCGGCCCCTCGCCGAGTGGGGAGCCCGGCACCCGTCCGTCCTCGACCAGGAGGACGACCACTAGGCCCTGCGCAGGCCCAGCGCGATGACGGCGCCCACCACCACGTGCTCGGCCACCAGGAGCGCCACCGACGCCGGCGTCGTGCCCGAGGCCGCGCCCAGGAGCGACACCAGCAGGGCCACGCCGCACAGCACGAGCCACGCCACCTCGCCGCCGCCCTTCGCGACGCGTCCGACGACGGCCCGCGCGCCCCAGCCGGCGAACCCGGCCACCAGCGCGGCGGCCAGGGCCGCGACGACGGTCACGGGCTGGACGCTCGCCCCGGTCCGTGCCTCGGGGTCGACGCCGAGCGTCGTACCGATGAGCCACACCACGACGGCGGCCGCCGCGGCGGCGAACGGCACCACCCAGGCGGGCCAGGGACTGCGGGTCACCAGGTTCTCGGCCATGACGTCTCCTCACTCCTCGGCGCGTCCGTCGCGCCTGGTCACAGCCTTCTCGACCGGGCCGGTCGCGACATCCGTCCGTGGTACCGAGCCGGGTCACCCTTCGGTAGCGGCACCCCCGACCTTGGTCGGTGTCCGGCGCCGCGCGCCGTGCGTAGTGTCACCGCCATGACAGGCGAACCGCGGGACTGCCTACCCGACGACCCAGTGCGCCCCCGACGGCGTTCCGTGGTCGGGGCCATGCTGCTGCTCGGGACCCTGACCCTCGCGACGGTGCTGTCCCGCCGTCCGGGCGGACCCGAGGCGCTGCCCCTGGAGCTCCTGGACCTGACGGTCGCGGTTGTCTCTCTGGCCCTGCTGCCGCTGATGTGGGCCCGCCGGTCGGTCCCCGTCGCGCTCACGCTGGCGGCGCTGTCGGTGCTCTCGCCGGGCGCGACGCCGGCGGCGACGTCGGGCGTGCTGCTGATCGCCCGGTGGTCGCCGCTGCGCACGGCGGTCCTCGTCGCCGCGGCGAGCACGGCGGCGCATGCGGTGCAGGGCCTGTGGCGGCCGCCGTCGTTCCCCCTGGGCTGGTGGCTCCTGTGCGACGTCGCCGTGCACGCCGCGCTGCTCGGCTGGGGCGCCTACCTGCAGGCGCGCGCCCAGCTCCTCGCCGACCTGCGGGCCCGCGCCCGCCGCGCCGAGGCCGACCGCGAGCAGGCGCTGGAGACGGCCCGGTCCGGGGAGCGCAACCGGATCGCCGCCGAGATGCACGACGCCCTCGGGCACCGGCTGTCGCTGCTGGCCGCCACCGCGGGCGCCGTCGAGTACCGCCCGGACGCGCCCCCGGAGCAGCTCGCCGCCGCGGCCGGGCGGGTGCGCACCGGGGCCGCGGAGGCCCTGGAGGACCTGCGACAGCTCGTGCGGCTCCTGCGCGGCGGGTCGGACCGGCTGGCCCCGCCGCCCACGCTCCTCGACATCCCGGGGCTGGTGGACGCGGCCCGGTCCGTGGGCGCCGCCGTGACGCTCGACCAGACCGACGAACGGGCGTCCACCACGCCCGGCGACGCCGAGCCCTCGCCCGCGGTCGCCGTCGCCGCCTACCGCGTGGTCCAGGAGGGCCTGACCAACGCCCGCCGGCACGCGCCGGGCGCGGCCGTCCGGGTCACGGTGACCACGCGCGCGGACGAGGTCCGGGTCGTCGTTGCGGACGACGGCCCGGAGCGCGCCCCCGACGGCGCGCCCGGGACCGGCCTGGTCGGCCTGCGCGAACGGGTGGAGCTGCTCGACGGCACGCTCGACGCAGGCCGCTCACCTGCTGGTTTCACGCTGGAGGCCCGGATACCGTGGGCCTGATGGAGACCCGCCTCGTGATCGTCGACGACGACGCGCTGGTCCGCGCGGGCCTGCGCCTCATGCTCGACGGCGCCGAGGGCATCCGCGTGGTCGGCGAGGCCCCCGACGGCGGGGACGTGGCGGAGGTGCTCGACGCCCACCCGGCCGACGTCGTGCTCATGGACCTGCGCATGCCCGGCGTCGACGGGATCGAGGCCACCCGCCGGGTGCGGGCCCGGCCCTCGCCGCCGGCCGTCGTCGTGCTCACGACCTTCGACACCGACACCGAGGTGGTGGGCGCGCTCCGCGCCGGGGCCGCGGGGTACCTGCTCAAGGACATGCCGCCCGCGCGGATCGCCGCGGCGGTGCGCGCGGCGGCCGACGGCGAGCCCGTGCTCGCGCCGGACATCGCCCGCCGCCTGATGGAGACCGTCGCCGCCGGGGGTGGCGAGGCGCGGGACGCCCGGAGCGCCCTGGACCGGCTCACGAGCCGGGAGCGCGACGTCGCCGTCGAGATCGGGCGGGGCTCGTCCAATGCGGAGATCGGACGACGGCTCTACCTCAGCGTCCCGACCGTGAAGGCGCACGTCTCGAGCGTGCTGGTGAAGCTGGGCGTGGAGAACCGCACCCAGGTGGCGCTGCTCGTCCAGCAGGCCGGCGCGGCCTGAGACTGCCGGGTCAGGCGCGCAGCCCCAGGAACTCCGCCACCCGGTCCGACGCCGGCGCGGTGCGCAGCTCCTCCGGCGCGGCCACCTGGAGCAGCCGCCCCCGGTCCATGACCCCGACCCGGTCGGCCACCGCGGAGGCCTCGGCGTGGTCGTGCGTCACGAACACGGCGGTGGTCCCGGTCTCGACGAGCGCCGCCCGCACCTCGCCCGCCAGGCGTTCGCGGAGCTGCCGGTCGAGCGCGGACAGCGGCTCGTCGAGCAGCAGCAGCCGGGGCCGCGGCGCCAGGGCGCGCGCGAGGGCGACCCGCTGCTGCTCCCCGCCGGACAGCGTGGGGACCGCCCGCTGCTCGTACCCGGCGAGGCCCACGAGCTCCAGCAGCTCCGTGACGCGCGCGTCCCGTTCCGGGCGGGTGAGCGGCAGGGTCTCCAGCCCGTAGGCCACGTTGCGCCGCACGTCCCGGTGCGGAAAGAGCTGGCCGTCCTGGAACATCAGCCCGAACCGGCGCCGGTGCACCGGCAGCCGGCCGACGTCGGCGCCGTCGTACAGCACCTGCCCGCCCGCCAGCGGTTCCAGCCCCGCCACGGCGCGCAGCAGGGAGGACTTGCCGCACCCGCTCGGCCCGAGCAGCGCCAGCACCTCGCCTGGCGCCACGGTCAGCGAGACGCCGTCCACCGCCGTCACGCCGGCCGCGCCGGTCTCGTACCGGACCGAGACGTCCCGGATCTCCAGCCCCGCCATCAGAACTCTCCTCCCGCGCGGTCGTCGCGCAGTCGCTCCGCCACCATCATCACGGTCGCGGTCAGCGCGGCGAGCACCACGGACGCCGCGAGCGCCATACCGTAGTTCTCCGCCCCGGGCCGCCCGATGAGGCGGTAGATCACGACCGGGAGGGTGGCGCCGTCGGGCCGCGCGAGGAACGACGTGGCGCCGAACTCGCCGAGCGACACCGCGAACGCGAACCCGGTGGCCAGCCCGACCGACCGCAGGGCGATCGGCAGGTCCACGGTACGCAGCACGCGCCCCGGGCCGGAGCCCAGCACGGCGGCGACCTCCCGCAGGCGGGGGTCGATCGCCCGGAGCACCGGCAGCACGGTGCGCACGACGAGCGGTACGGCGACGACGGCCTGGGCCACGGGTACGAGCAGCCCGGAGGTGCGCAGGTCCAGGCCGAGCACGGGCTGGTCCATGGTGATCAGGAACCCGAAGCCGACGGTCACCGCGGACACGCCCAGCGGCAGCATGAACAGCCCGTCGAGCGTGCCGATGGCGCGGCGCGCGCCCACGGATCGGGGCCGCCGGGACACGACGAGCGCCACGAGACCGCCCACGACCAGGGCGATCAGGGTGGCGGTCAGCGCGATCCGCAGCGAGGTCGCGGTGGCCTCCCACACGGTCACGACGAGCGCGTTCCGCTCGCCGGTGGTGCCGAGCGCCAGGTAGTTGCCCGGGCCCCAGGACCCGTCCGGCTCCCGGAACGAGCGGACGACCAGCCCGGCGAGCGGCAGCGCGACGAGCCCGGCGACGATCGCGGTGCCCGCGAGGGCCGCGCCCACGTCGGCGGGCGAGCGCCAGGACAGCGGACGTGCCGAGCGCCGCGCGGAGACGAGGTGCAGCGCGGCCTCGCGCCGCCGGCGGGCGCGCGCGGACACGGCCAGGGCCGCGGTGATGACGACGAGCTGCAGGATCGACAGCACGGAGGCGGACCGCAGGTCGAGGAACTGGGTGGTGCGGGTCCAGATCTCGGTCTCGATGGTGCCGTACCGCACGCCGCCGAGCACCAGCACCACCCCGAACGCCGTGGCGCAGAACAGGAACACGACCGACGCGGCCGACGTGATCGCGGGCGCGAGCGACGGCAGCGTGACCGTCCGGAACACGCGGGCCGGACCGGCGCCGAGCGAGGCCGCTGCCTCCTCGGCCCGGGGATCGAGGCGCTCCCAGAGCCCGCCCACGGTGCGCACCACCACGGACACGTTGAAGAAGACGAGCGCGACGACGATCCCGGCGAGCGACTCCTCCAGCCCGAGGAACCCGAGCGCGCCGCTCGGCGCGAACAGTGCGCGGAACGCCACGCCGACCACCACGGCGGGCAGCACGAACGGCACGGTCACCAGCCCGCGCGCCAGGCTGCGCCCGGCGAACGACCGTCGGTACAGGAGGTAGGCGAGCGGCAGGCCGAGCAGCACCGAGAACGCCGTGCCGAGCACGGCCTGGGTGAGCGTGAGCCCCACGAGCCGCCACGTGCGCGGGCGGGTGAGCACCTCGACGAACCCGGTGAGGTCGAGCGCGCCGTCGGGCACGAACCCGCGGACCACGAGCGCCGCCACCGGCCACGCGAAGAAGACCGCGAGGAAGCCGAGGGGGACGGCGACCGCTGCCCCCCAGAGCAGGGGCGCGGGCCGGAGGCCGTGCCCCCTGCTCCCGGTCAGGCTCGGGCTCCGGCTCCACCCGTGGTGGGCTGAGCCTGCGGCTCCGCGCCTCCGGCTCAGCCCACGACTGTCTCGGTCCACCGTTCGATCCACTCGTCGCGGTGCTCGCTCACGTCGGCCGGGTCCACCTCGAACGGGGCGTCGGCCTGGGGCGCGAACTTCTGCCAGTCGGCGGGCAGCTCCACGGCGGCGTCGGCCGGGTACATGTACATCGACTCCGGCAGGGCGGCCTGGACGTCGTGCGTGAGCAGGAAGTCCACCAGCGCCCGGGCGCCCTCCGGGTTGTCCGACCCCGCGAGCACGCCCGCGTACTCGACCTGCCGGAAGCACGTCTCCAGCAGCGCACTGGTGGTCGACTCCGAGCCGTCCTCGCTCACCGTGAACGCCGGCGACGTCGCGTAGGACAGCGCGAGGGGCCGCTCGCCGCCCTCGCCCGCCCCGGAGAAGTCGACGTAGTAGGCGTCCTCCCACGAGTCGGCGACCTTGACGCCGTTGTCCACCAGCGAGGCCCAGTAGTCCTCGAACCCGTCCTCGCCGAACGCCCCGATCGTCGCCAGCAGGAACGCGAGCCCCGGGGACGACGTCGCCGGGTTGGTCACCACGAGCAGGTCCTTGTACTGCGGGTCGGCCAGGTCCTCCAGCGTCGTCGGCACGTCGAGGCCCGACTCCTCGAACCAGGCCTCGTCGGCGTTCACGCAGACGTCGCCCTGGTCGACGGGCGTGAGCGCCCCGCCGAGCTGCTCGGCCCCCTCCGGGAGGTCGGCGGGCGTGTACTCCTCGACCACGCCCGCCTCCAGCGCGCGGGAGGCGAACGTGTTGTCGATGCCGAACACGGCGTCCCCGAGCGGGGCGTCCTTGGTCAGCACGAGCTGGTTCACCAGCGTGCCGGCGTCGCCCGCGGCGCTGACCTCGACCGTCGTGCCGGACTCCTGCTCGAACTGGTCGATCAGCTTCTCGTCGAGCGCCCAGGAGTCGTGGGTCACCAGCGTCACGGTCCCCGGGTCGCCCGCGCCGGACGCGTCGTCGCCGGAGCCGGAGCCGCCGGAGCAGCCGGCGAGCAGCAGTGCCGCCGACAGCGCGACCGCGACGGTAGGGATGGTGCCCCCGTGGGCACCGGAAAGACGCGACATCGTTCCTCCGACTTCCTCCGCCGGTGTTACCCGGATCAGGTTCAAGGGTCTGCGGCTCTCCGCACTCTCAGCGCCATCGGGGCGCTCCCCTGTCGTTTCCATGCAGCCTAGTCGGCCCGCGAGGGCTACGGTGTGGAGGTGGCCAAGATTGAGACGGAACAGACACTCGCCGAGAAGGTCGGCACTCTCGCCCTGACGCTCGCGGCCGGCTGGGTCGCGCAGAAGGCCGTCAGCATGATCTGGAAGGGCGTGACGGGCAACGACGCGCCGAACAAGCCGGACGACCCCGAGCTCGACATGGTGCAGGCGACCGTGTTCGCGGCCGTCGCCGCCGGGACCGCGGTGTTCGCCAAGCGGCTCGCCGCGAAGGGCGCGCACCGCGCCGCGGTGCGGATCGCCGCACGGCGCAGCGCCGTGTGAGGGCATGACACCCTGGTGCCGTGAGCTTCACGCACCTCGATGACCGCGGCCAGGCCCGCATGGTCGACGTCACCGCCAAGCAGCCGACCGTCCGCTCGGCGACGGCCTCGGGCCTCGTCCGCTGCGCCCCCGCCGTCGTCCAGGCCCTGCGCGAAGGCGCCGTGCCCAAGGGCGACGTGCTGGCCGTGGCCCGCGTCGCGGGCATCGCCGCGGCCAAGAAGACGCCGGACCTGCTGCCGCTGGCCCACGTGATCGGCGTGCACGGCGCGGCGGTGGACCTGGAGGTGACCGACGACGGCGTCGTCGTCACCGCGACCGTCCGCACGGCCGACCGCACCGGCGTCGAGATGGAGGCGCTCACCGCCGTCGCGGTCGCCGGCCTGGCCGTGATCGACATGGTGAAGGGCCTGGACAAGTCGGTCTCGCTCGCGGACGTGCGGCTGGAGCGCAAGACGGGCGGCAAGTCGGGCGACTGGGTGCGTGCCGAGTGATCACGGTCCGCTACTTCGCCGGCGCCCGGGAGGCCGCGGGGCGCACCACCGAACAGCTCGACGGCCCGACGTCGGTCGCCGCCCTCCGCGGTGCCCTCGCCGCCGCCCACCCGGCCCTCGGTGACGTGCTGCCGAAGTGTGCGCTGCTGGTCGCGGGCGCCCGCGCCACGGCGGACGAGGCGACCGTCCCGGACGGCGTCACGGTCGACGTGCTCCCGCCCTTCGCGGGCGGCTGACGCCCGGCCGGCGGGCCGCTGGCGCCTGACGGCACGAGTTCCGGCGGTGCTACCCCGGCACGGGAGCCGGGTGGTCGCCGCCGTCGAGCTGGGAGCGGACGTGCGGCCAGAGGCCGAGCACCACGTCGAGGCCGTCCCGCACGCCCCCGGACGACCCGGGCAGGTTCACCACGAGCGCCCGCGCCCCGGTCGCGGACCGGGCCACGCCCACCAGCCCTCGCGAGAGCGCCGCGGTGGGGATGCCCGCGCCGGTGCCCCGCTGCCGCACGGCCTCGGCGACGCCCGGTACCTCGTAGTCCAGCACCTCGCGCGTGCCCTCGGGCGTGAGGTCGCGAGGCGTGATCCCCGTGCCCCCGGTGGTCACCACCAGACGAGCGCCGGCGTCGAGCACGGTCCGCAGCACGTCACGGACCGGCTCGACGCCGTCGGGTACCAGATGGGTGACCAGGTCGGTGAACCCCGCCTCACGCAGGATCCGCGCCGCCGTGGGACCGGAACGGTCCTCGGCCTCGCCGCGGGCACAGCGGTCGGAGACGGTGATCACCGCTACCTGGTCGGACGTCATGCCGACACGCTATCGGCCTCCGGCTTCTCGCTCACGGCGGCCTCCTCGGCCAGGGCCTTGCGGTGCGCCCGCACGGACCAGACGACGGCGGCGGCCCAGCCCAGCCAGATCACCACGTAGATCGGGATCTTGACCGGGTCGGAGGCGGCGATCCAGTCGCTGTTGAGCAGCGTGCGCGAGTTGGTGAGCACGATGACGCCACCCACGAGCGAGCCCAGGATGCGCGGCGGCACCAGGCGGACCAGCCAGGCCGCGATCGGCGCCGCAATCAGGCCACCGATGAGCAGGGCGAGCACCCAGGTGAAGTCGATGCCCTCGCCGCTGAGGCCGACGAAGAAGCCGACGCTGGCGGCGACCGCCACCAGGAACTCGCTGGTGTCGATCGAGCCGATCACCTTGCGCGGCTCCAGGCGGCCGCTCGCGAGGATCGCGGGCGTGCCGACGGGGCCCCAGCCGCCGCCACCGGTGGCGTCGAAGAAGCCGGCCACCAGGCCGAGCGGAGCAAGGAACCGCTTGCGCAGCGGCTTGTCCGAGCGGGTCGGGAGGCCCTGCACCGTGAAGCGCAGCAGCACGTAGAGGCCCAGCAGGAGCAGGATCACCGACATGACCGGTCCGGCGACCTCCGTCGACAGCGACGAGAGGAACGTGGCGCCGGCGAACGCGCCGATCGCGCCGGGGATGCCGATCTTGGCGACGACCTTCCAGTCCACGTTGCCGAAGCGCCAGTGGGAGGCGCCGGACGCAAGGGTCGTACCGATCTCCGCGAGGTGCACGGTCGCCGACGCGGCGGCGGGGTTGGTGCCGATAGCCAGCAGAAGCGTCGTGGAGGTGACGCCGTAGGCCATGCCCAGACTGCCGTCCACCAGCTGCGCGCCGAGGCCGACGAGCGCCAGCAGGATCAGGGTTCTCATGGTCGTGACCTTCCAGGTCCGGGGGGATACGACACAGGGCCATGGCAAAGTCAGGCCCGCGTCAAGGTAACCACCTAACCCGGTCGGAAACAACAAGCATCTCAGAGATCGGATAACCGTGCACGGGAAGGTCGGGTGAAAGTCCCGCGGTCCGTCGGAGTTCAGCCAGACCGGGTGCGGCCGAGCGTCAACGTCCGGTCAGGTTCAGGAGTTCGACCAGGCCGAGTCGCCCTCGGTCAGCGCGCGGACCTCGTCCGGCAGCGCGCCGCTCACGAGGTCCGCGAGGGACACGGCCTCCAGCACCGCGCGCACGTTGGCCCGCAGCGCCACCCACACGTGCAGGAGCGGCGCGGCCGCCCCCTGGAACTCCAGGTCGGACGGCCGGTTGCCGCGGACGAAGACCAGCGGCCCGTCCACGGCACGCACCACGTCGGCGATGGTGATCGAGTCGGCCGGCCGGGCGAGACGGTACCCACCGCCGGCGCCACGGTGGCTGGTGACGAGCCCGTCGCGACGCAGGTCGCTCAGGATCCCCTCCAGGAAGCGGTGCGGGATGTCCTGCGCCCGGGCCAGGGCCTCGGCGCGGACAGGCCCGTCGTGATCGGCCGCCGCCAGCTCGGCGGCGGCACGGACGGCGTAGTCGGCTCGTGCGGAGATCCTCATGGCCCCATTGTCTCCCGCCCGCCGCGCCGACACGCACGACGCCCTGGACGCGCCCCGCCCGTGCGCCGTCGTCAGGCCAGGATCCGGCCCGCCTTCTGGGCCGACGCCGCGAACGACCCCGTGAGCGGGAGCTCCGGCAGGATCACCGCCTGGGCTGCGTGGTAGACGTCGGGCTTGCCCACCCAGGTGAGCCCGGACGGGCGGTTCTCGGTGTCGAGCTCGTGGTGCCACGACCCGTGCTCGGCGTCGACGAGGTGCTCTCGGATCCAGGCCCACCACTCGCGCTCGAGCTCGGCGTAGCGCTCGTCCCCGGTGACGCGCGCCAGCACGTTTGCCGTGGCGGTCCCCTCGGCCGCCACCCAGTGGAAGCGCCGTGGCTCGACGGGCGTGCCGGCCCAGTCCGTCGTGTAGACGAACCCGCCTCCGCCCTCGCCGTCCCAGCCGTCCGTCACTGCACGGTCGAAGAGCGCGGCGGCGGCCGCGGTCCGGCGGCCGGGTGTGCCCGCCTCGGCGTCGATCTGCAGCAGCAGGCGGGCCCACTCGAGCCCGTGCCCCGGCGTCGCGCCGTAGGGCTTGAACTGGTCGCGGGGCCGGTCCGCGTTGTACTCGAGGAGCGGGTTCCAGTCCGCGTCGAAGTGCTCGGGGATCCGCCAGTCGTTGGCCTCGGCCCAGGCGACGACCTGGTCACCGATCGCCGACGCCCGCTCCAGCCACAGCCCGTCCCCGGTCGCGGCGTGCGCCGCGAGCAGGGCCTCGACGGAGTGCATGTTCGCGTTCACGCCCCGGTAGTCCGACGCGGACAGCCAGTCGCGCGACCGCTCGTCCAGGTGCAGGTTCCGCTCGGGCTCCCAGAACCGCGCGTCGAGCACCGCGAGGGCCTCGGTGAGCAGCTCCGACGCGCCGGCGATGCCGGCCACCTTGCCGGTCGAGGCCGCGAGCACCACGAACGCGTGCGCGTAGGCCTCCTTGGTACCGACGAGCTCGTCACCCTCACCACGTGCGGCCAGCCACCCGCCGAACTCGGCGTCGGCCAGCACCTCGCGCAGCCCGGTGAGGGCGCGCGTCGCGTACTCCTCCGCTCCGGTCACGCCCAGCAGGTGCCCGACGGCGAAGGTGTGCGCCATACGTGCCGTGATCCACGTCTCGACAGGGTGGGAGCCGTCCGGGCGACCCTCGTCGTCGAGCCAGCACGCGGCGCCGTCCGCGCGGATCGAGGCCTCGGCGAAACGCAGCAGCGAGACGAAATGGTCGCGGCGCCACGCCGCGTCGGCGCTGCTTGCGGGCTGGGTGCTGGTGGAGCCCGCGGCAGTGCGGGTGGTGTCTGCGTTCACACCGCCACGATAGCCGCGGCCGCTGTGCGGCCCGCAACCTGCCTGAGTGCCGGACGGCCGGCTGCGGTGGTCGTGTGTCGTCCGGGAATGCCGAGAGGGGGTGGGAGTCGGTCGCTGTTGCGACTGCTCCCACCCCCTGTC
>NZ_JARVSD010000021.1 GCF_030209445.1 Promicromonospora sp. MEB111 | reverse complement strand
GTCCCGGCGCGGCCCGCGCCGGGCCTCGCGTCCGGCCCGGACCGCGCGGCGGCCGCCGCCTGCGGCACCACCAACGCGGCCCTCGGGCGACCGGCGACGGCATCGTCGACCGAGGGGCCGTTCGGCGCGGCGTCAGCCGTGGACGGCGACCCCGGCACCCGCTGGAGCAGCGCGGCCGCCGACCCGCAGTGGATCCGCGTGGACCTCGGCTCGGTCCAGGACCTGTGCCGCGTCGAGCTCGCCTGGGAGACCGCGTACGGCCGGGACTTCCGGATCGAGGCCTCCGACGACGGCACCACGTGGCGCACGCTGAAGACCGTCACGGACGGGACCGGCGGCAACCAGTCCCTCGACGTGGCGGGGTCGGGCCGGTACGTGCGGCTCACCGGCACGGAGCGCGGCACCGGGTACGGCTACTCGCTCTGGGAGCTGAAGGTGTTCACCGGTGACGGCGGCACCGTGCCCGGCGACCCGATCCCCGGCGGCGGTGACCTCGGGCCGAACGTGCACGTCTTCGGCCCGGACACGCCGGCCGCACAGGTCCAGGCGGCCGTGGACGCCGTCTACGACCAGCAGGAGGCGGACCAGTTCGGCGACGGGCGGCACCAGTTCCTCTTCGAGCCGGGCACCTACCCGGTGCACGTCAACGCCGGTTTCCACACCTCGATCTCCGGCCTGGGGACGAGGCCGGACGACGTGAACATCACCGGCGGCGTCTGGGCCGACGCGGAGTGGTTCGAGGGCAACGCCACGCAGAACTTCTGGCGGTCCGTCGAGAACCTGGCGGTCACGCCGTCGGGCGGCGACATGCGGTGGGCGGTCTCCCAGGCCGCGCCCATGCGCCGCGTGCACGTCAAGGGCAACCTCATGCTGCACTCGTCGCGGTACGGCTGGGCCTCGGGCGGCTACATCGCCGACTCCGTGGTCGACGGCCAGGTCCGCGCCTGGACCCAGCAGCAGTGGTACACCCGCGACTCGACGCTGACGGGCGGCTGGGCCGGGACGCTGTGGAACATGGTGTTCTCCGGCGTCGAGAACGCCCCGCCGACGTCGTTCCCCGAACCCGCGGTGACCACCCTGGACACCACGGGCGTCATCCGCGAGAAGCCGTACCTGTACCTCGACGGGGACGACTACGCGGTGTTCGTGCCGTCGGCCCGGTCGGGCACGCGCGGCGCGACGTGGGACGGCGGGACGACGTCGGGCACCTCGATCCCGCTGGACGACTTCTACGTGGCGCGCCCCGGCGACTCCGCCGCGCGGATCAACCAGGCGCTCGACCAGGGCCTGAACCTGCTGCTCACGCCCGGCATCTACGAGACGACGGGGACGATCGAGGTGGACCGCGCCGACACCGTCGTGCTCGGGCTCGGGTACGCCACGATCGTACCGACGGCCGGGCAGACGGCGATGCGCGTGGGCGACGTGGACGGCGTCCGTGTGGCAGGCGTGCTGTTCGACGCCGGCGCGGCCGAGTCGCCGTCGATGCTCACCGTGGGCACCGCGGGGTCGACGGCGGACCACGCCGACGACCCGATCTCGCTGCACGACGTGTTCGTCCGCGTGGGCGGCGCGCACGCCGGGCGGGTGGACCAGGCGATCGTCGTGAACGCCGACGACACGATCGTGGACCACATCTGGTCGTGGCGCGGCGACCACGGCGACGGTGTGGGCTGGGACGTGAACACCGCCCGCAACGGCCTGGTGGTGACCGGCGACGACGTGGACGGGTACGGGCTCTTCGTGGAGCACTACCAGGAGTACAACACCCTGTGGACCGGGGAGCGCGGCCGCACGATCTTCTACCAGAACGAGCTGCCGTACGACCCGCCGAACCAGGCGGCGTGGAACCACGACGGCGTCCGGGGCTGGGCGGCGTACAAGGTCGCGGACGGCGTGACGCAGCACGAGGCCTGGGGTCTGGGCTCGTACTGCGTGTTCACGTCGGACGCGTCGATCACCTCGGACAACGGCTTCGAGGTGCCGGTCGCTCCGGGCGTGCGGATGCACTCGCTGCTCACCGTGTCGCTCGGCGGGGTGGGCACGTACGAGCACGTCATCAACGGCGTCGGCCCGCGCGCGGCAGGCACGGAGACGATCCCGGCGAAGGTGGTGAGCTACCCGTAACCCACCCCGCACGTGTCAGACGCTCAGGTCACCCGGGTGACCTGAGCGTCTGACACGTCTGGGGAAGGTCAGGTGACGGCGCCCATGTGCCAGGGGATGAACTCCTCGGCGCCGATCTCCAGCTCCTCGCTGACCGTCTGCTCCCCCGAGGCCACCGCGAGGATCCGGTCGAAGATCTGCCGGCCCACCTCGGCCACGGTCGCGGTGCCGTCCACGATCACGCCCGCGTTGACGTCCATGTCCTCGGACATCACCGAGTACATCGGCGTGTTGGTCGCCACCTTGATCGACGGCGTGGGGCGGCACCCGAAGACCGAACCGCGGCCCGTGGTGAAGACGACCACGTTGGCACCGCCCGCGACCAGGCCGGTCACGGAGACCGGGTCGTAGCCGGGGGTGTCCATGAAGCCGAACCCGCGCTCCGTGATGGGCTCGGCGTACTCGTAGACGGCGCCCAGGTCGGCCTGGCCGCCCTTGGCGACCGCCCCGAGGGACTTCTCCAGGATCGTCGTGAGCCCGCCGGCCTTGTTGCCCGGCGACGGGTTGTTGTCGAGCGTGCCGCCGCCGGCCCTGACGTAGTCGCGCCACCAGTCGATGCGGTCCAGCAGCTTCTTGGCGACCGCCGGCTCGGCGGCCCGCGCGGTGAGCAGGTGCTCCGCCCCGTAGACCTCGGGCGTCTCGGCCAGCACCGACGTGGCGCCGTACGCGACCAGGCGGTCGGAAGCCCAGCCGAGGGCCGGGTTGGCCGTGATGCCGGAGTAGCCGTCCGACCCGCCGCAGTTCAGCGCGAGCACCAGCTCGGACACGTCGCACTCGACGCGCTCGCGCGCGTCGACCAGCGGCAGCATCTCGCGGACAGCGGCGACGCCGGCCCGCACCGAGGCCCGCACACCGCCGGCCTCCTGGATGGTCAGGCTCCGCACCACGGTGTCGTCGGCGATGGCGGCCAGCAGCCCGGACCGGGTCTCGTCGGGGGCGCCGATGCCGGGCATGCCGAGGTCGGCGACCTGGCCCGAGCGGGCCGACAGCGCCGCGCCCGGCACCATCTCGCAGCCCAGCCCGAGCACCAGCAGGCCCGCGACGTTCGGGTGCGCGGCGTAGCCCCGCAGGGTGCGCAGCAGGATCTGCCCGCCCTCGGAGTCCGGGACCAGCCCGCAGCCCGAGGTGTGCGTCAGGGCGATGACGCCGTCCACGTTCTCGAACTCGTCCAGCGCGGCGCCGCGGAACTGGTCGGCGATCATCTTGGCCGTCGAGGCCGAGCAGTTCACGCTGGTCAGGATGGCGACGAAGTTGCGGGTGCCGACCCGGCCGTCGGCCCGGCGGAAACCGCGGAAGGTGGGCCGGGGCTCGTCGTCGGGCACCGGGAGCTCGTGGTGCGTGCCGCCCAGGGGCGTGTCCCGCTCGCCCTCCTCGAACCCGAGGTTGTGGGAGTGCACGTGGTCGCCGGGGACGATGTCCGTGGTGGCGACCCCGATGACCTGCCCGTACTTGCGCACCTGGCCGCCTGCCGACACGGGGCGGAGGGCGATCTTGTGCCCGCGCGGCACCGGCTGCCGGACGGCGAGCGGGCCGCTCCCGGGAACCGCGGCGGCGTCGCCCGGGCCCAGGTCCCGCGTGGCGACGGCGACGTCGTCGCCCTTCCGCAACACGAGCAGATCTTGTGACACCTGTGGCACCTCTCCTCTGAACCGTTTCATCCTACCCAGCCCCAGAACGTGTCAGACGTACAGGTCACCCGGGTGACCTGTACGTCTGACACGTCGTGGGTCAGTTGGCGATCGCCGCGTTGATCTCATCGATGAGCTGGGTGGCGGCCTCTTCCGGGGTGATGCGCTCGAAGAGGACCTCCGTGTTGATGCGCTCCATGATGTCGGCGAGCTCGGCGCTGCCGTGCGGCGGGACCGCCGGGTTGTCGACGATCTCGTCCTCGATGTCCGCCATGAAGTCGGCGACCTTCTGGTCGGTGGGCGACAGGTCACCCAGGATCGCCTCGCGCACGTCGGTGTTCGCCGGGAGGCCGCGGTCGGTCAGCATGATCTTGGCCGCCTCCTCGGAGTTCAGCAGGAAGTCCACGAACTTCGCGGACGACTCCGGGTACTCCGTGTCCGCGGAGACGGAGTAGAACATCGCCGGCTTGTAGTACATGCCGGTCCGCTCGCCCTCCGACTCGCCCGGGAGCCGCAGCAGCTCGAGCTCGTGGCCCGACGAGTCGGACAGCGCGCCGAGCTGGTTGGTCCACCAGACGCCCATGGCGCCCTTGTTGGTGCCGAGCAGACCGCCCTCGGGGCCGGCCGCCTGGTACTCGACGGTGCGGGCGGCGTCGGGCTGGCCACCGCCCTCGACGAGGTCGAGGGAGACCTGGAAGAAGTCGGCGACGGTCTCCTCGGAGACGCCGAGCTCACCGTCGGCCGTGAACAGGGTCTCGCCGCGCTGGCGGGCCATCACGTTGAGGCCGGCCTCGTTGAAGCCGTAGTCCTGCGTGCCCCAGACGCCGTCGCCGGCCCCCTTCGCGACGGCGTTCGCCGTGGTGACGTAGTCCTCCCACGTCCAGGTGGTGTCGTCCGGGACGTCGACGCCGGCGTCGGCGAAGAGCTCCGGGTCGGCGACGAGCGCGTAGGCGTTGATGCCGGTCGGGATGCCGTACTGGGTCCCCTCGATCTGGCCGCCGGCCAGCACGCCGTCGTCCACCTTGGACGTGTCGATGTCGAGCGTGCCCAGGTCGGCGAGCACGTTCTTGGTCGAGTAGTCGGAGATGTAGCGCTCCTCCTGGGTGATGACGTCCGGGGTGTCGCCCGCGGCCACCGAGGTGGCGAGCTTGTCCCAGTAGCCGTCCCAGTCGGTGAAGTCGGGGACCACGGTGATGTCCGGGTTCTCCGCCTCGAACGCCTCGATGATCTGCTGCGTCGACTCGTGGCGGCTGTCCGAGCCCCACCACGAGAAGCGGATCTCGCAGGGGCACTCCTCTGCGGCGGCGGGGGCGTCGTCGCCGCCCCCGCCGATGCCCGAGTCGCCGCCGCCGCAGGCCGCGAGGGTCAGGGCCACGGCCGCGATGCCCGCGGCCGAGCCGGCGAGCCGCTTGCCGCGCCTCGTGGGACGTGGGTTGCCGGTGGTGCTCATGTATTTCTCCTTCGGTGACGTTGACGTCGTTGTCGCATCGCGGGTGGAGCTACTTGATCCCGGTGGTCGCAATGCCCTTGACCAGGTACTTCTGTCCGAACAGGAAGGCGATGAAGACGGGGATCAGGGAGACGATCGACATCGCGAACAGCGAGCCCCACGAGCTCTCGCCCGTGGAGTCGACAAAGGTGCGCAGCGCGATCGGCACGGTGTACATCTCCGGCCGCGTCAGGAAGATCAGCTGGCTGAAGAAGTCGTTCCACGTCCAGATGAACGTGAAGATCGCGGTGGTGGCGAGGGCCGGCATGGACAGCGGCAGCATGATCTGCAGGTAGATCCGCAGGTGGTTGCAGCCGTCGAGGGTCGCCGCCTCGTCCAGCTCGCGGGGGATGCCCCGGAAGAACTGGACCATCAGGAAGATGAAGAACGCGTCCGTCGCGAGCAGCTTGGGCACGATCAGCGGCAGGAACGTGTTGATCCACTCGAGCTGGGAGAACAGCACGTACTGCGGCACGATCACCACGTGGATCGGCAGCATGATCGACATCAGCATGACCGCGAACCACAGCCGCTTGCCCCGGAACTCCAGCCGAGCGAACGCGTACGCCGCCAGGGAGCAGGACAGCAGGTTGCCGAGCAGCGACCCGAGCACCACCAGCGCCGAGTTGATCAGGTAGTGGCTGAACGGGTGCAGCAGGGCGTTCCACCCGTCCGTGTAGTTGGACAGGTCGATGTCGGTGGGGATGAGCCCCGGCTCGCGGAAGATCAGCGCGTTCGGCTTGAACGAGCTGGCCAGCATCCAGAGCAGCGGGTACAGCATCACGAACCCGAAGGCGATGAGACCCGCGTGCTTGAGCACGCTCCCCACCCGGGCCCGTACGCGCCGGCCGTGGGGACGGACGGCGGTCGGACGGCGGTCGCCCGGCCCGGCACGCCGGGTGCCGGAGGCGGTGTCGGACGGCGGGCGCACCGCCGTCGGCGTCGTGGTCTGTGCGGTCGTCGAGGCGTCAGTCATCGTAGAAGACCCAGTACTTGGAGGCGAGGAAGTTGACGACCGTCATGCCGCCGATGATCAGCAGCAGGAACCAGGCCATGGCCGAGGCGTAGCCCATGTCGAGCGAGCCGAACCCCTTGAGGTAGAGGTAGAGCGTGTAGAGCAGCGTGGAGTCGGACGGGCCGCCGTTGCCGCCGCTGACGACGAACGCCCGCGTGAACGACTGGAACGCCTCGATGAGCTGCAGCACGAGGTTGAAGAAGATGATCGGCGTGAGCAGCGGCACGGTGATGCTGCGGAACTGCCGCCACCGGGAGGCGCCGTCGATCGCGGCCGCCTCGTAGTACATCTGCGGGATCTGCCGCAGGCCGGCCAGGAAGATCACCATGGGCGCGCCGAACGTCCAGACGTTCAGCGCCATCAGGGTGCCGAGCGCGTAGTCCGGGTGCGAGACCCAGCCCTGGCCCTGGATCCCGAAGAGCGCCAGGACCTGGTTGACCAGGCCGTCCGCGCCGAAGATCTGGCGCCACAGGATCGCGATGGCCACCGACCCGCCGAGCAGGGAGGGCAGGTAGTACACCGAGCGGTACAGGGCGAGCCCGCGCATGCCCTTGTCGAGCAGCAGCGCCAGGCCCAGGGCCGCGGCGAGCTGCAGCGGCACCGAGACGAACACGTAGGTGAACGTGACGCCGAGGGACTGGAGGAACCGCGGGTCGTCGAACATCCGCGTGTAGTTCTCCAGGCCCACCCACTCGGGTGCGGAGAGCAGGTCGTAGTCCGTGAAGGACAGGTAGAGCGACGCCCCCATGGGTCCCGCCGTGATGAGCGCGAGGCCCACGAACCACGGCGCGAGGAACAGCAGCGCCCAGCGCCCGTCGCCCTTCTTGCGGACGGCGCCGGCCTGCTTGCCGCGCGAGAGCTCCTGGATCACTGACATGGGTTCACCCCCGCGCGGTCGGGCCCCGTCAGGGCGGGCGGGGGCTCGGACCGCCAGGGTCCGGGCTCGCGGTTCGGGTGGCGCATCGCGTTGTCCTCCGGATCGTCGTCGATCCCCGGCTCGTCGGTGAGAAACCGGTCTCTGGTGGAGGAACGTACCACATGAGGAACCGGTTTCCCATGGTGTACGGTCACATCGGGAAACCGGTAACGCGGGGGGCCACGCCGACGAGGGCGCGCGCCACGCGCCATCCGGTCGGACAAGGTCACGGACGGAGAGCACATGGGCAGCGGCAGCGTTCGAGGCGCAGGTCAGCGCCGTGCGGTCGCCACGATCGGGGACGTCGCGGCGGCGGCCGGGGTCTCCCGGGCGACGGTGTCCCGCGTGATGAACGGGCGCAGCACGGTCGACGCCGCCATCGCCGAGCGCGTGCGCGGCGTCGCCGCGGAGCTCAGCTACCGGCCGAGCAACGCGGCTCGCAGCCTCGCGCTCGGCCGCACGCAGACCGTGGCGCTGGTGGTGCCGGACCTCGGCAACCCCGTGTTCCAGCAGATCCTGCGCGGCGTCATGGACGGCGCCGCCGAGGACGGGTACCGCGTGCTCGTCGCGGACACGGTCGAGGACGACCAGCAGGAGGGCGCCATCGCGCTCGAGGCGCGCATGCGGTGCGACGCCCTGGTGCTCGTGTCGCCCCGCATCGGGGACGCCGAGCTCAGCGCGCTCATCGCGGACGTCGAGCCCGTGGTGCTGGTCAACCGGGAGACCGGCGGGACGGCACCGAGCCTGGTCGTGGACTACGAGGACGCCGCCGTCCAGGTGGTGGAGCACCTCGTGGCGCTCGGCCACCGCCGCCTGGTCTACCTGGGCGGACCCGTGCGCAGCGCGTCCGACGAGCTGCGGCGAGCCGGCCTGGCCCGCGCCCGGCAGCGGCACGCCGACCTCGAGATCCTCGACCTGCCCGCCGGACCGGACATCCAGGCGGGCCACGCCGCCGCGGCCGCCGTCCTCGCCACCCGCGCCACCGCGGCGGTGGCCTTCAACGACCTCGTCGCGTTCGGCCTGCTCGCAGGGCTGAACGAGGCCGGGGTGGCCGTGCCCGCCGACATCTCGGTGGCCGGTTTCGACGACATCGAACTGTCCCGCTACGCCACACCCGCGCTGACGACGGTCGCGGTGCCGCAGGCCGAGCTCGGCCGCCACGCCTGGAGGGAGCTGCACGCCGTGATCGACGACGACGCCCACCCCGCACGCTCTGCACGGTTCACACCCAGCCTGGAGGTGCGCGGGAGCACCGGACCCGTGCCCCAGGGCCCGGAACGGGTGCACATCACGGACGACGACCTCGCTGTCGGGCAGCCGGAGGAGGTGCCCACCGTGCCCCCGACCGCCACGCCGGTCTGGTCCGTACCCGCCGATCCTTCCGCCGACGCCGTCGTGCTGACCTGCGGTGACGGGCTGGAGCTGGTGCGGCGCGACGCGGGCGACCGGATGCCCAAGGTGCACGCCCGCCGGCCCTACCTGCACCCCGTGCACACGCTGGCGGGGGTGCCGCTCACCGACGTGAGCCCCGTGGACCACCGCCACCACTACGGCGTGGGCATCGCGGTGCCCGACGTGAACGGCACCAGCCACTGGGGCGGCCGCACCTTCATCGAGGACGTGGGCCCCACGCTCCTGAAGAACCACGGGCGGCAGACCTCGTCGGGGATCCACGTGGAGCCGGGTGTTCCCGGCGCTCTCGGCGCTGTGGGTACGGCCGGCGAGACCCTGGTCGAGGACGTGCTGTGGTCCGACGAGCACGGCGAGCCGCAGCTCCGCGAGGAGCGCCGCGTCTCGGCGCGCCTGCTCCCCCTGGCGCCCGGGTCCGACGCCGCCCCCGGCTGGGTGCTCGACTGGCGCTCCACGCTGCACGCCGACCACGGCCCGCTGGAGATCCGCTCGCCCGCCACGAACGGCCGGCCGGGCGCCGGGTACGGCGGCCTGTTCTGGCGCCTGCCGATCGCCGAGAGCACCACGGTCCTGTCGGCGGCGGGCGCGGGCGAGAACCGGGCGCACGGCAGCACGTCGCCCTGGGTGGCGTTCGTGCAGCAGCAGGGCGGCCGGTCCACGACCCTCCTGCTGGTGCAGCCGGGCCAGGTGCGGCCGTGGTTCCTGCGTTCCGCCGAGTACCCCGGCGCCTGCCCGGCCCTGGCCTGGGACGCGCCCTTGCTCGTGCCCGACGGCGGTTCCGTGCAGCTCGACCTCGTGGCCGTGCTGCTGGACACGGAGCTCACGGCCGCCGCGGCCGAGGCGCTGGCCGCCGACCTGACCGACGGCGGCCGGCGGTGAGCCTGCCCCAGGTGGCCGTGGTCGGCATCCACGGCCACGGCGGCTCGCACCTGCGGGCGGTCGCGGACCTGGAGGCGCGCGGCCTGGCGCGGCTGAGCGCCGTCGTCGACCCGCGGGAGCCTGACATCGCACCGGCCCCGTGGTTCTCGAGCCTGGGCGACCTGCTCTCGGCCGGCGCCGGCGCACTGCCCGACGTCGTGGTGCTCTCGACGCCCATCCACACGCACCTGCCGCTCGCGCGCGCCGCGCTGGAGGCGGGGATCGACGTGCTGCTGGAGAAGCCGACCACCGCGTCGCTCGCGGAGCACGCCGAGCTCGTCGCCGTCGCCGAGCGGACCGGGCGGCTGTGCCAGGTCGGGTTCCAGACCTTCGGGTCGCACGCGCTGCCCGCCGTCGCCGACATGGTCGCGCGCGGCGAGGTGGGGCAGGTGACCGGCATCGGCGCCGTCGGCACCTGGGTGCGGACCGCGGCCTACTGGGCGCGCTCGCCGTGGGCGGGGCGGCGACGCATGGGCGACCGCGCGGTGGTCGACGGCGTGGTGACCAACCCGCTGGCGCACGCCGTGGCGACCGCCCTGTGGGTGGGCGGCGCCCGGACCGCCGCGGACCTCGCGTACGTGAAGACGGACCTGTGGCGGGCCAACCCGATCGAGGCCGACGACACCTCGTCCCTGCGCGCCGTCGGCACCGACGGGACCCGCTACGGGTTCGGCCTCACACTGTGCGCGGCGGAGCGCACCCCGGCGCGCGTGATCGTGCAGGGCACCGAGGGCGAGATCGAGCTCGGGTACGAGCACGACCTGGTGCGGCTGCGCACCGGGCGCGTGGTCGCCGAGAAGCGGTACGAACGCACCGGTCTGCTGGAGAACCTGCTGCGCGTGCGGGCGGGCGAGGGCGAGCGGCTCCTGTGCGACGTGCGGGACACCGGCGCGTTCATGCGGGTGCTCGAGGCCGTGCGCACCGCGCCGGACCCGGCGCCCGTGGACGACGCGTTCGTGGACTGGGTGGACGGCGTCGCGCCGGTCGCGGGCGGGCCGGGCGCGCCGGGGCCGGGCGTGCCGGGGCCGGGCGTGCCGGGGCCGGGCGCGCCGGGCGGCGTCGGGCAGGGGAATCCCGAGGGCGACGCGCGGCACCCGGTGGTGCGCGACGTCGCCGCGTGGTGCGAGCGCGCCGCGCGCGAGCAGCGCACGTTCACGGAGCTCGGTGCCCCGTGGACGCTCGCGAGGTAGATCCGGAGAGCGTGACATGGTGCTCGGGTGCTGCCCGTCCTGACTGCCATCGGTTCCATGGCCTGCGTGGTCGCCCTCGGCTGGGTGATCCAGCGGACCGGCCTGCTGGCCGGCCGCGGACTCCCCCGCGGGATCGCCCGCGACGGGGCGGGTGACGGCGGGGCGGGTGACGGCGGGGCGGGCGCCCGGCAGACCCTGGCGACGCTGTCGTTCACGATCTGCGCGCCGGCGCTGATGTTCAGCACCCTCGCCTCGACGGACCTGGCGCACGTGCTCTCGCGCGGCGCCGCGGTCACCTGGGCGACGACGGCGGTGCTCGGCCTGGCCACGGCCGCGGCGGCGCGCTGGCTCCTGCGCCTGCCCGCGGGCCCCGCCGCCGTCACGACGCTCGCCGCCGTCTACGTGAACGGCGGCAACATCGGGATCCCTCTGGCGGTCTACCTCTTCGACGACGCCCTCGCCGTGGTGCCCACGCTGCTGTTCCAGCTCCTGGTGCTGGCGCCGCTGACGCTCTCCGTGCTCGACCGGGCGACGGCGTCCGCCGACGGCGGGACACCCGCCCGGTCGGGCTGGCGGTCGATGGGGCAGGTGTTCCTCGCGGCGTTCCGGAACCCGATCACGCTCGGCACGGTCGCGGGCCTGCTCGTCGCGGTGGTGGCCGAGCTGACCGGCGCACGGCTGCCCGACGTCGTGCTGCTCCCCTTCGACCTGATCGGCGCCGCGGCGCCGCCGCTGGGCCTGCTCACGTTCGGGATGACGCTCGCCGTGCCGATGCCGGCCGCGGACGCCGACCTCGGCGTGACCGCCGGGCGGGGCCGCCGGCTGGTGGGCTGGGTGATCACGATCGCGGTGCTGGTGCGCAACCTGCTGCACCCGCTGGCGGCGTGGGCCCTCGGGTCGGCGGTGGGGCTGGACGCGCCGGCCCTCGCCCTCGTGGTGACGATGGCCGCGCTGCCCACGGCCGTGAACGTCACGACCTACGCGACGCGGTACGGCGTGTTCGACGGCGTCGCGGCGCGCGCGACCGTCTGGACGACGGCGCTGTGCGTGCCGGTGCTCGTGGTGATCGGCGCGCTGCTGGTCTGACGGCCTCCCCGGCGGAGGGCCTCTCCTTCGAGACCTAAGTTTCTTCGCTTTGGGGCGGCCCAAAGCGAAGAAACTTAGGTCTCGAAGGGGAGGGCTACGGTCGCGGAGAGGTCACCCAGGTAGAACTGGACCCGGCCGTCGGGTCAGATGCCCAGGTTCAGGTCCTTGACCGGGACCGGGGCGCCCGTCTCCAGCGAGCGGTTGCCCGCGTAGCCGACCGACGACGCCCGGACGCCGTCGACGTAGCCGGCCGCGCGGGCCAGCGGGTCGGGCTCGGACGACGGCCTGAAGACGTCGGCCAGCAGCAGCGCGTCACCGCCGCCGTGCCCGCCGCCACCGCGCACGATCGGCCGCTCCTCGGCGCGCTCCCAGTGCCGCTGCACCACGAGCCGCTCGCCGATGGGCCGTACCAGGTCCTCCTCGAACACCTCGGTCGCGCTCGGGTCGAGGATCGCGGCCTTGTCGCCGAACTCCACCGACCCGCGCTCGGTGACCTCCAGCTCCGCCCGGCCGCGCGTGCCGTTGACCACCACGCGGTAGCCCTCCCAGGGCGCGTGCGCGGTGAGCGAGTAGGTCAGCAGCGCGCCGCCCTCGTACTCGACGACGAGACCGAGCGTGTCCTCGGTGGTGATGCCCGCGTCGAACACCGAGCGGTTGCGCACGTAACCGTCGACCGCCTGGGCCTCGGGCCCGTAGAGGGTGGACAGCCACTCGTTGTCCTCCACGGAGAGCTGCCACGGGTCGATGCCACGCTCGTTCAGGGCGCGCTCGCCGGCCGTGGGCTCGTAGCCGGACTCGTGCGCGCCGTCGTCGCCGTAGAAGCGCCGGCCGCCCGTGGCGAAGACACGCTGCGGCACGCCGTCGATCCACCAGTTGACCAGGTCGAAGTGGTGGCTCGACTTGTGCACCAGCAGGCCGCCGTTGTTCACCTTCTCGCGGTGCCAGCGGCGGAAGTAGTCGGCGCCGTGCACGGTGTCGAGAGCCCAGTCGAAGTGGACCGACAGCACGCGCCCGATCTCGCCGCTCGCGATCACCTCGCGCAATGCGCTGTTGCGGGGCGAGTAGCGGTAGTTGAACGTCGTGACCAGGTCGCGGCCCGTCTCGGCCACGGCGTCCACGATCTGCCGGGCCTGGTCGGGGTGCGCGGCGATGGGCTTCTCCACGACGACGTCGGCGCCGGCCCGCAGGGCGCGGGTGACGAGGTCGCCGTGCGTGCGGTCGATCGACGTGACGATCACGCGGTCGACGGACTGCTCCGCGATCGCCTTCTCCAGGTCGTCCGGCCCGTACACGGGGCGGACGCCGCCGAACGCGGCGGCGACGCGCGCCTCGTAGGCCGCTGCGCGCACGGGGTTGGGCTCGACCCAGGCGACGATCTCGCCGTCGGGCGCGTGGGTGCCGATCAGGGCGTCGACGTACATGGACGCACGGTGCCCCGTCCCCACCACCGCGTAGCGGCGGCGCCCCTCGGGCAGCGGGCCCGACGGCGGCACAGGCTCTTGGGTCGGACCGGTGATCGGCTCGGTGGTCGGCTCAGTGGTCGGCTCGGGCATCGGTGGAGAGCTCCTTCGGTCGTCGTCGACGTCGGGTGGATGGGATTGAAACGATACGACGCCGGGAAAGCGCTGTCCATGCCCTCCGCCGGGTCACCCGGCCGGCACCGCTCCGGCAGGCGAGCGCCCGCGACCGGGGTCACCGCTCCGGCGTGATCACCACCTGGCCCGCCCAGGCGAACCCGCCGCCGAACCCGAACAGCAGCGCGGGCGCGCCCGCGGGGATCTTGCCCGCGTGCCACCACTTGGACAGCCCCAGGGGGATCGACGCCGCCGACGTGTTGCCCGACTCGGTGATGTCCGTGACGACCACCTTGCCCTCCATGCCGAGCGCCTTGGCCAGCGGCTCGATGATCCGCAGGTTCGCCTGGTGCGCCACGAGCACCTCGACGTCGTCGAGGCTCAGCCCGGACGCCGCCACGACGTCCCGCGCCCGGTCCGCGGCGCGCGTGATGGCCCACTTGAACACCGAGCGGCCGTCCTGCTGGAACTTCACCTCCGGCGCCTCGATGCGCACCGCCGGCGTGAGCTCCGGCTCGGTGCCCCACACCACGGGCCCGACGGCGGGCGCGTCCGCCGCCTGCAGCACCGCCGCCCCGGCGCCGTCCGCCGTGAGGATGCACGTCGAGCGGTCGGTCCAGTCGGTGTACGCGGTGAGCTTCTCCGCGCCGATCACCAGCGCCGTGCGCGCGGAACCCGTACGGATCGCCTGGTCGGCCACACCGACCCCGTGCGCGAACCCGGAGCACGCCACGTTGAGGTCCAGCGCCGCCGGGCCCACCACGTTGCGCAGGTCCGGCGCCTCCTCGCCCTCCGGCGTGGAGGCGCCGGGCTGGACGCCCGTGTGCAGCGCATAGGCCACCCGGCCGGCCGTGTTCGGCGACCGGTCGTCGTTGGTGGCCGTCGCGACGATCACCAGGTCCACGGCGTCGGCGGTCAGGCCGGCGTCGGCCAGCGCGTGCTCCGCCGCGGCGGTCGCCATCTCGGCGACGGTGACGTCGTCGGCCGCCACGTGACGCGTGACGATGCCGGTGCGCGACCGGATCCACTCGTCGTTGGTCTCGACCCGCTGGGCGATGTCGTCGTTCGTCAGCGTCTGCGGTGGCTGGTGGTGCCCCAGGCCGACGATGCGGGAGCCGGCGGCGCCGGACGGGAGCGTGAGAGCGGTAGCCATGAGGTCAACGTAGCGCGCCGAGGTCGAACGGCTCCATGACGGTCCCGGCAGTGAGCTCCCGCGCCGCCCGCGCCACGCGCTCCTCGGCGCCCGGTCCGGTGGCCGGCACCTCGCCCACCTCGCGGAAGGCCCCGCGCAGCTGGGAGTCGTACCGCTCCCCCATGGCCGCGTTGCGCCCCTTGTAGGTCCACGCGATGAGGTTGGCCAGGGCGAACCGGGGACCGCACGAGCGGCAGGACATGATGCCCGGCGGCCGCCGGAACCGGGTGCTCCGGTGACCGGCCGGGCACGTGCCCACCCACGGCCCGTCGATCGACGGCGCCGACGGGTCCACGCAGCGCAGCCCCGAGCACCCGATCCGCACCGCCACCTCGCGCCACGCCGGGCCGTGCTTCGCCTTGGGACCCGCGAGCGCGTGCGCCACCTCGTGCAGGATCGTGTCCCGCACCTCCCGCTCGTCGTGGATGCGCGTGAGCGGCGCGGACAGGCTGATGCGCCGTTTGCCGTAGCTGCACATCCCGGCGCGCCGGACGGCGTCGTCGAACTCGAACGTCCAGGTCTTCAGCCCGTGCTGGTCCATCAGGTCGCGCGCGAGGCGCGAGGCGGCGACAAGGTTCATGGGTACCCCTGCGGTGGTCGTGAGCGGTGGAACGCGTCCGGCCGTCCCGGACGCGTCGAACCTACGGGTTCTCACCCACACGCACGTGAAGTTATCCACAACCCAGCGTCACAAGGCGGACATGTCAGGCATCGCTCCCCGAGGTGACCTCGGCCGGGTCGGCCGGCGGGATCGGGAAGTTCGTCCGGAAGACGTTCGAGGGATCGTAGACCGCCTTCACCTCCCGCAGCCGCGTGTACGTCGGCTCCGGGAACGCCTCCAGCAGCCGCTCGGGCCGGCTGTCGGTGTCGAACGACAGGTACGAGCCGTCCATCACGGACCCGATCTCGGTGTCCCACGCCTGGTTGAGCCGGTCCTGGTTCGAGCCCAGGGCCGAGAGCGCGAAGTTCTGGTGCCGGTGCGCGTAGGCGGTCGCGTCCGGGGCGACGTCGTTCCCCGCCCCGCCCGTGGCCCGGATCGACGTGAAGTACGACTCACCGGTGCCCAGCAGGCGCTCGATCGCCCGGCTGGTGCCCTGGTCCAGGTGCGTCAGCAGGCCGGACCGCGCCGACGGGTCGCCGCCGCCGGAGTGGTGGGCGTCCTCCTTGCGCACCACGCCCGAGTACGGCAGGAGCTGGGCCTGGTGCCCGAGCAGCGGGCCGGCGTCGGCCAGGAGCTCGAGCTGGGCGATCGCCTCGTCCGGGTCGGCGTCGGCGCCCTCGGCCGCGAACACGGTCAGGAGCTGCGCCATCGGCGTCTGCCCGCGCCGTCCGCCGCCCAGGATCATGAACGACGTGAGCCCGCGCGGCGCCGCCTCGACGGTCGCGCCCCAGCGCTCCAGCAGGCCGGCCGTGTCGGAGGCGTCCAGCGTCATCTGGGAGAAGACCACGTCGCCGACTGCGCCGGCCTCGACCTCCAGCCAGGTGACCACGCCCATGTTGCCGCCGGCCCCGCGCAGCGCCCAGAACAGGTCCGGGTGCTCGTCGCGCGAGGCGTGCAGCACGCGCCCGTCGGCCGTGACGACCTCCGCGGCAACCACGTGGTCGATGGTCAGACCCTGGAGCCGGCCCAGGAAGCCGATGCCCCCGGTCGTGCCGAGCCCGCCGACGCCCACGCCGCCGTAGTCGCCCGACGTGATGGCCCAGCCGCGCGGGGCCAGGATCTCCGCGACCTCGCCCCAGGTGGCCCCGGCGCCGATCCGCACCCGGCGCGTGGCCTCGTCGACCACCTCGACCGAGCGCATCCGGCTCAGGCTGAGCACCACGCCGCCGTCGTTCGTGGAGCGGCCGGAGATGCCGTGCCCCGCGGAGCGGACGGCGAACTCGACGTCCTGCTTCTGCACCCACGCCAGCCCGGACGCGACCTCGTCGACGCCCTGCGGCCGCAGCACCAGGCCCGGGGCACCGGACCGGAGGTAGTTGTGCCGCACCGCGCCGTACTCCCGGTCGCCGGGCTCCACGGCGTGCGCTGCGAGCTCCGGCGGGAGCGAGTCGTAGTCGATGCCGGTGCGGCGCGCGGCCAGCGCCGTCGCGCCCCGGCGGGCCGCCGCCGGCGTCGTCCCGGCGGAGCGCCGCTCCGCCGCCACGGCCTCCCGGACGGCGGGCGCCACCTCCTGCGCGAACGCGCGGATCTGGTCGGGGTCGTCGCCCATGGCGATGAACCCGCTGACGCCGTCCTCCAGCGCCATGAGGGTGAGCTCCTCGACCCACTGGTCGGCCGGGCCCTGCAGCGGGCCGGTGGACCGGTCGGCAATGGAACCACCGAGGTTCAGCAGGCGGCGGATCTCGCTCGGCGAGCGCCCGGCCTCCTCGGCCGCCTCGTCGATGGTCGCGTTGCCGCGCGCCAGGTCGCCCTCCTTGAAGTAGGGCAGCGAGGGCAGCCAGCCGTCGGCCTTGGCACCGGTGAGCCGGAGCATCCGCTTCTTGTAGGCCCCGAGCCAGACGGGGATGTCGTGCGCGGGGGCCGGGCCGCGCTTGGCGCCGTCGACGTGGTGGAACTGCCCGGGCACGCGCAGCGGCGTGCGGTTCCCGGCGTCCCAGATGCCGCGCATGATCTCGATGCCCTCCTCGAGGGCGGTGACGCCCTCGCCGGGCGTCAGACGCGTGGCGCCCATCGCGACCATGGCATCCCAGAAGCCGCCCGTGCCCACGCCCATCTCGAAGCGCCCGCCGCTGAGCAGGTCGAGGCTCGCGGCGGCGCGCGCGAGGTGGGCGGGCGGGCGCATGCCCAGGTTGAGCACGTTCCCGGAGAGGTGGATGCGCTCGGTCTGCGCGGCCACCCACGACAGGAGCGTCCAGGTGTCCAGGAACGACGGCTGGTACGGGTGGTCCTGGAACGTGACCAGGTCCAGGCCCAGCTGCTCGGAGAGCTGGGCGAGCCGGACGGGAACCTGCGGGTCCGCGTTGGCCGGGGTGATGAAGGTGCCGAAGAGCAGGTCGTGCCCGTAGTCGGTCATGCGTGCGGTGTCCCTCGTGTCGCTCTGCGCCTGCCGCGCCTCGCGGCAGATCGTCTGTCTAGCAGACGATATTACTCACAACTCTTCTGGTTCGCTGCACATTCCCCTAGGATGGGGGCATGAGCACCGCGCCCACCGAGACCCGCACGGGCCAGCACTCCCTGTTCGGCTGGTCGCTCGCCGCGCTCCTGCGCGAGTGGAGCGCCCGGGTCGACGCCGCCGCCGACGACCTGCCCCAGGGCACGCGCGGCTACCAGCTGCTCACGGCCGTGGTGCACGGCGATCTGCCGAGCCAGGCCGCGCTCGCCGCCTCGCTCGGGATCGACCGCACGGTCATGACCTACCTGCTCGACGCCTTCGAGGGTTGCGGACTGGTCGAGCGGCAGCAGGACCCGGCCGACCGTCGGGCGCGCCGCATCGTCGCGACGGACCACGGGCTGGAGGTGCTCGCCGCGATGGACGCGCGCGTGGCCGCGGCGGAGGAGGAGCTGCTCTCCGGGCTCGAGCCGGCGCAGCGCGCGGTGCTCCGCGAGCTGCTGGAGCAGGCCGCCACGGGCACCGGCCCGGACCACGACCCGTGCCGCACGGTGGTCCAGGCGACCCGGCCGGGCGCGGCTGCGCCGGACGCCCGGTGACGTGTCAGGCGCTCAGGTCACCAGGGTGACCTGAGCGCCTGACACGACGTCACGCCTGGCCCAGGCCCGTCTCGCGGTAGAAGCCCTCGATGTGCTCGCGCATGAGGCGTTCCGCCTCGGCGGCGTCGTGCCGCACGACGGCGTCGACGATGCCCTCGTGCTCCGCGCACAGGCGCGCCGCGGTGCGCGGCCAGTCCGCGACCGCCTCGGCGCCGGCCGCCACGTAGGAGGCGACGGCGGCCCGCATGCCGCTCAGGATCGCCTCGACGAGCTGGTTGCCGCCCAGCCGGGCGATCCCGAGGTGCAGGTCCTGGTCGCGCTCCAGGAACTCGGCCACGCCGAGCCCGGGTTCGGCCATCGCGGCGAGGTGCCCGCGCAGGGGCTCCAGGGCGTCGTCGTCCCACCGCCCCTCGGCGGCGTCGCGCACCGCTCCGGTCTCCAGCAGCACGCGCGTGCGGACGACGTCGGACACGGGCAGGGTGCCGGAGGCGACGTGCAGCCGCACCGCCGCACCCAGGCCGGCCGCGGGCCGGTCGATCACCGTGGCACCCGCGGTGGGACCGGAGCCGACGGCGGTGCGCACGATGCCCATCGCCTCCAGGATCCGGATGGCCTCGCGTACGGACGGGCGGGACACACCCAGCTCCTCCGCGAGCGCCCGCTCCGCCGGGAGCCGCTCGCCGATGGACCACTTGCCCGCGGTGAGACCCGCCTCGATCTGGGCCAGGACGCGCTCGTGGGTTCGCACGGTCGCCATGCTACTTCAGTGGTCTGTCCACAGTGGGCTAAGGTGAGGACAGACCTCGAAGGAGAGTGCCCATGCGTATCGCCCTGGCCGCCACCTGTATCGCCGACGCGATGTTCCCGCAGGCCCCGAAGGCCGTCGTCACGCTCCTGGAGCGGCTGGGCCACGAGGTCGTGTTCCCGGCCGCGCAGGCGTGCTGCGGCCAGATGCACGTGAACACCGGCTACCTCGCCGAGGCCGTGCCGGTGGTGCGGAACCACGTGCGGACCTTCGCCCCGGTGGCGGACGGCGAGTGGGACGCCGTCGTGGTGCCCTCCGGCTCGTGCACCGGCTCGATCCGGCACCAGCAGAAGATGGTCCTGGAACGCGCGGGGCTGAGCTCCGAGGCGCGCACCGCGACGGCGGTCTCCGCGCGCACCTACGAGCTCTCGGAGCTGCTGGTCGACGTGCTCGGCGTGACCGACGTCGGCGCCTGGTTCCCGCACCGCGTCACCTACCACCCCACGTGCCACTCGCTGCGGATGCTCGGCGTCGGTGACAAGCCCGAACGGCTGCTGCGGGCGGTCGAGGGTCTGGAGCTCCTGCCGCTGGAGCAGGCCGAGGGCTGCTGCGGGTTCGGCGGCACGTTCTCGTTGAAGAACGCCGACACGTCGGCGGCGATGCTCGACGACAAGGTGGCGGACGTGGTCGGCACGGGCGCCGAGGTGCTCACCGCCGGCGACTGGTCGTGCCTGATGCACATCGGCGGCGGGCTCTCGCGTGGCGGCACGGGCGTGCGGCCCATGCACCTCGCCGAGATCCTCGCCTCGACCCGCGAGGCACCGGTGCACCCCGGCGACCGCCAGGAGGTGGCCCGATGAGCACCTTCCTCGGCATGCCCGCCACGCGCGCCGGCCGCGGTCCCAGCCCGGACGCCGCGCCCGGCACGCTCGGGGGCGTGGGCCGCCCGGAGGACCCGTTGCACTGGGGGGCGACGTTCCCGCACGCCGCGAAGGCCGCGCTGGCGAACGAGCAGCTGCGCCGCAACCTGGGCAACGCCACCTCCACCATCCGGTCCAAGCGGGCGCGCGTGGTCGGGGAGGTGCCGGACTGGGAGGCCCTGCGCGACGCCGGCTCGGCGATCAAGACCGACGTCATGGCGCGCCTGCCCGAGCTCCTGGAGGCCTTGGAGCGCAACGTGACCGCGCGCGGCGGCGTCGTGCACTGGGCGCGGGACGCCGCCGAGGCCAACCGGATCGTCGCCGGGATCGTCCGGGAGAAGCAGGCCGACGAGGTGGTCAAGGTCAAGTCCATGGCCACCCAGGAGATCGGGCTGAACGAGGCGCTGGCCGAGGAGGGCATCGCGGCGGTCGAGACCGACCTGGCGGAGCTGATCGTGCAGCTCGCCGACGACATGCCGTCACACATCCTGGTGCCCGCGATCCACCGCAACCGCACCGAGATCCGCGACATCTTCCTGGAGCGCATGGCCGACGCCCCGCCGGACCTGACGGACGTGCCGCACGAGCTCGCGATGGCGGCCCGGGCGCACCTGCGGCGCAAGTTCCTCTCAGCGAAGGTCGCGATCAGCGGCGCCAACTTCGCCGTCGCGGACAGCGGCACGCTCGCCGTGGTGGAGTCCGAGGGCAACGGGCGCATGTGCCTCACGCTGCCCGAGACGCTGATCACCGTCATGGGCATCGAGAAGCTGGTGCCGACCTATCGCGACCTGGAGGTGTTCCTCCAGCTCCTGCCGCGCTCCTCGACGGGCGAGCGGATGAACCCGTACACCTCCCTGTGGACGGGCGTGACGCCGGGCGACGGCCCCCAGGAGTTCCACCTGGTGCTGCTCGACAACGGCCGCACCAAGGTGCTCGCCGACGAGGCCGGGCGCTCGGCCCTGCACTGCATCCGCTGCTCGGCGTGCCTCAACGTCTGCCCCGTGTACGAGCGGGTGGGCGGGCACGCCTACGGCTCGGTCTACCCCGGCCCGATCGGCGCGATCCTCACCCCGCAGCTCACGGGCGAGAAGTCGGACCTGCCGTACGCCTCCACGCTGTGCGGCGCGTGCTACCAGGTCTGCCCGGTCAAGATCGACATCCCGTCGATCCTGGTGGAGCTCCGGGCACGCGAGGTCGAGCTCGCCGGCTCCTCGCCGGACGCCGCGGACCGCGTCTGGAAGGCGGCCATGAAGGCGGCGTCGTACGCGATGGCCGACGGCGCGCGCTTCCGCCGGGCCGCCCGGCTGCCACGGGCACTGCGGGCCATCTCCCGGCACGGCGTGATCCGGCGGCTGCCGTTCCCCGGCTCGCTCTGGACCCGGTCGCGGGACCTGATGGAGCCGCCGCGGCAGACGTTCCGCGACTGGTGGGCCGAGCGAGAGGACGACCGATGAGCGACGCCAGGACCGAGATCCTGTCCCGCATCCGCACGGCGCTGGGCAGCTCCACGCCGGAGCCCGGGACTGTCTCGACGGCGGTCCCGCGGGAGTACCGGTCCCTGGGTGACCACGCCCCCGGGGCGGCGGAGGTGCTGGACCTGCTGGTCGACCGGCTGGAGGACTACAAGGCCCGCGTGCACCGGGTCACGGCGGCGGACCTGCCGGCCCTGCTCGCGAGGCTGCTGGCCGAGGTGCCCGCGAGCTCCGTCGTCGTGCCGGCCGGGGTCGAGGGCGCGTGGCTCGGGGCGTTGGCCGACGTCGAGGTGCGGACCGACTCGCGGGAGGCGCCGCTCTCCGCGACCGAGCTCGACGGGATCGACGCCGTGGTGACGGCCGCACGCGTAGCCGTGGCCGAGACCGGCACCATCGTGCTGGACGGCGAGCCCGACCAGGGCCGGCGCGCGGTCTCCCTGGTCCCCGACGTGCACGTGTGCGTGGTGCGGACCGACCAGGTGGTGCAGACCGTGCCGGAGGCCGTGCGGCTGCTCGACGCCGATCCCGGCCGGCCCCAGACCTGGATCAGCGGGCCGAGCGCGACGAGCGACATCGAGCTCGACCGGGTCGAGGGCGTGCACGGGCCCCGCACGCTGCACGTGGCGCTCGTGTCCTGACGGCGTCGGGCGGCACCGGGCGGCGTGCGGGCCTTGGCCGCTCAGGGGTGCAGCCGCGCGCCCTTGACCACCTTGTCCACGACGCGCCGCTCGCCGGCCACCGCGATCCCGACCAGGTCGAGCTTCTCGGTGGCGACACCCGCGACGGCGACGCGGTTGTCGACGTCGTTCCCCGTGGCGAACAGGTCGGCCGTGTAGACGCCGATGCGCAGCCCCCGGGTCGCGGCGCGCTCCCGGAAGGTGGCCAGCCGGGCGCCGTCGGCCACCATGACCATGACCGGGGTGCCGAGCATCGCGAGGTACTCCTGGCCGTCGGCGTCCCGGTAGGTCTCGCCGACCAGCTCCGGGTAGGCGGCGGTCACCGCGCTCGACAGGAAGGCGGTGACGTTGTTCTCCTGCCAGGCGAGCAGGTCGTCCCGCAGGACGATCACGATCTTGGGCTGTTCGAAGGTCATGGCCCTCAGCGTGCGGGCGGGCCGGGGCCCCGATCTTGTACGTTCTTGATGTGCCCCCGCTCGATCGCTCCGCCCGTCCGGCCCCGGACGTGGTGCGCGCCTGGCGGCCCGAGGTCCCGGGCGTCGCCGAGGTGCTGCACGCCGCCTGGCACGAGCACGCCTACCCGGCGCACACCCACGACACCTGGACCGTGCTGATCGTCGAGAGCGGCCTCATCGGCTACGAGCTGGACGGTCACGAGCACGCCGCGCGGCGCACGGGGGTGACCGTGCTGCCGCCCGGCGTGGTGCACGACGGGCGGTCCGTGACCGCGGCGGGCTTCAGCAAGCGCGTGGTCTACCTGGAGCCGACGGTGCTCGACGGCGCCTTGGTCGGCCGGGCGGTCGACGCCCCGCTGGTCCCGGACGACAGGCTCCGCACACGGTTCGCCGGCCTCGACAGGGCGCTGACCGTCCGCGAGGACGTCGCGGCCGAGAGCCTGCTCGCGCTGGTCACCGAGGGTCTGGCCTGGCACCTCTCCGGCCGTCCGCCGCCGCCGCGCGAGCCGCCCGCCGCCTCCACCGCCCGGCGCGCCCGCGACCTGCTCGACGCCGACCCCACCCGGCCCGTCCGGCTCGCCGAGGTGGCCGCCGCGCTGGACGTCACCGTGCCGCACCTGGTGCGCGCGTTCACCCGGGAGCTGGGCCTGCCGCCCCACCGGTACCTGGTAGGACGCCGTCTGGACCTGGCCCGACGGCGACTGCTGGCCGGCGAACCGGCGGCGTCCGTCGCGGCCGCGACGGGGTTCCACGACCAGGCACACCTGACCCGCCACTTCCGCCGTCTGCTGCGCACGACGCCGGGCCGCTACCAGCGGGGCTGACCGGGCCGGGCCCAGCAGGGGCGGCCCTCCTCCTCTTCGAGGCCCGACTTTCTTCGCTTTCGACCGCCTCAAAGCGAAGAAAGTCGGGCCTCGAAAGGGAGGAGCGTCACGCCTGGCACGCCCCGCGCGCCGCAGCGGCAGGGCACCCGATACGGGAGAATGGCCTCTCGTGACCGACCCCGTGCCCGAGCCCACCCTCTTCGAACTGCCCCCGGGTGCCCGGCGCCCCCGCGCGCGGGTGGTGCTGCTGACCGGTCCGTCCGGTTCGGGCAAGACCTCGCTCACCCAGCGGCTCGGCCTGCCGGTGGTCCAGCTCGACGACTTCTACCTCGACATCGACCACCCCGGCCTGCCGCAGCGGTACGGCAGCGTGGACTGGGACAGCCCGGCGAGCTGGGACGGCAAGGGCGCCCTGGCCGCGCTGCAGGAGCTGGCCACGGAGGGCCGCGCCGAGGTCCCGGTCTACGACATCCCGACGTCGCGCCGCACGGGCATGCGCCGCCTCGACATCGGCGACTCGCCGCTGATCCTCGCCGAGGGGATCTTCGCGGCGCAGCTCGTCGAGGAGTGCCGCGCGGAGGGGCTGCTCGCGGACGCGATCTGCCTGTCGCGGCCGCGCCTGGTCACCTTCTGGTTCCGGTTCCTGCGCGACGTCGCGGAGGCGCGCAAGCCGCTCGGCACCCTGGTGCGCCGCGGCACCTCGCTGTTCCGGGCGGAGCCGGCCATGATCGAGCGGTGGGTGGCGCTGGGCTGCCGCGAAACATCACCCGCTCAGGCCGAGAAGGACATCCGAAACCTCCTTGTGCAGAAGTCCTCGGATACGTAATCCTCGTGTAACCGAATTGCCATGTAATGCACATCCGTGAGGCTCACCCTGGGCGCAGGAGGTGGTGTCTGTGATCCAGCGCAACGGCTTGCGTGTGCTCTCGCTCTACGAGGGCTTCTTCAGCGGCGGGGCTCGTGTCCTGCACTCGACGGTGGTCGCCGGTCTGCATCAGGGCGGTCGTCAGCAGCATTCCGTGCTGAGCCTGCACCACGAGGTCCGGCGCGAGGCCACCCTCCAGCGGATGGAGGACGACCCCCGCTACCGCGCGCTGCGCGCCGCGGGCGTCCGGATCGGCTCCCTGGGCCGGAGCACCGACGCGAACCACGACCCGCGGGTGTTCAGCGAGGCCGAGCTCCGGGCCGCGGCCCACCAGGCCGAGGGCTCGCACGTCATCCTGTCGCTCAAGGAGCAGCCGCTCCGGCTCGTGAACCAGGACGCGTTCCCGCAGCGCCCCGTCATCGCCTGCCTGCACCGGTCCGACCCGGAGCACCAGGGAGATGCCCTCGGCGACCTGCTGACCGCGGCGGAGCGCGGCCGGCTGGCCGCCGTCGTCTGCTGCGCGGAGTCCACGCGCGACGCGTACCGGGAGGCGGGCGTGCCCGCCGAGCTGCTGCGCGTGGTGCCCAACGGCATCAACCTCGCCCGGTTCCGCCCGGTCCAGGGCGCGCGCCGGCTCGCCCTGCGGGGCGCGGCCGGGATCCCGGCCGACGCGACCGTGGTGGTCTACGCCGCGCGGTACGACGAGATGAAGAACCCCGAGCTGTTCCTCCGGTCGGCCCGGCTGTTCCTCGCGATGGAGCCCCACGGGCGGGTGCTGATGTGCGGCGCCGGCATGAGCTCGGCCAACCCCGACCTGGCGGCCGACCTGGAGCGGATCTTCGGCGACCGCCCGGACCTGCTCGAGCGCCTGGACCTGCTGGGCGTGCGGCACGACATGGAGCTGGTCTACGCGACGGCCGACGTCGTGGCGCTCACGTCGACGTTCGGCGAGGCCGCGCCGCTGTGCCTCATCGAGGGCTCGATGTGCGGCGCCGTGCCGGTCACGACGCCGGTGGGCGACGCGCCGTCGATCGTCGAGCGGATCGGGTTCGTGACGTCGTTCGACCCCGACGAGATCGCCTCGACCTGGATCGAGGCGGCCGCCCGCCGGGAGGAGCTGGAGTCGGCGCGCACAGCCGTGCGGCCTCGGTTCAGCCACGTCCGGATGATCGCCGGGTACTCGAGCATCATCGAGCGCACCCACCGCGACGCGGGCTTACGCATGGCGCGGGTCTAGCCGGGTCCGGGCGCCGCCCAGGTCCGGGCGCCGCCCAGGTCCGGGCGCCGCCCAGGTCCGGGCGTCGCCCAGGTCCGGGCGCCGCCCGGGTGATCGGCAGAACGTCAGGTGATCGGTACCCCGGGGTGCCGATCACCTGACGTCCCGCCGACCACACGCACTACGCCGCGGCCGGCAGCCAGGTGCGGGCGGCCGTGACCAGGGCCGTCACGCCGGTCTCCAGGGTCGGGTGCGGCACCGGCGCATAGTGCGGCGAGTGGTTGGACGGCACGGTCAGGAGCGCCGGGTCGCTCATGTCGCCGGTCGTGAACAGGCCCGGGTCGGTGCCGCCGAGCAGCCAGTACGAGAGGGGCGCGCCCGCGCTCGTCGCCAGGATGCCCACGTCCTCGCTCCCCGCCCCCGCGCCGGGATCGAGCAGGTTCTCGGGGCCGAGCCACGAGGCGAAGGCGGCGAACGTCCGGGCGAGCGCGGCGTCGTCGTTGACGACCACGGGGAACCGCTCGATCGGGGTGATCGCGGGCTCCTCGGTCGCACCGGCGGTGATCGCCTCACCCCGAACGATGCGCTCGACGGCGTCGAGGATCCGCTGCCGCACCGCCTCGTCGTAGCTACGGATGTTGAGCTGCAGCTCGGCCTCGCCGGGGATGACGTTGGCGGCGTCGCCGGCGTGGATCGAGCCCACGGTGAGCACGGCGGTGGCCGTGCTCGGGATCTCGCGGGACACGACCGTCTGCAGGCGCAGCACGGTCTCCGCCGCCATCACGATCGGGTCGACCGACGCCTGGGGCATCGAGCCGTGCGCGCCGCGCCCGGCGAGCCGGACCCCGAGCGAGTCGGAGCCCGCGTACGACGCGCCGGGATGCCCCGCGATCTTGCCCGCGGGCAGCGGCGCCACGTGCTGGCCGAGCACGACGTCGGGGGTCGGGAAGCGGTCGTAGAGGCCGTCGTCGACCAGCGCCTGGGCGCCCTGGCCCAGCTCCTCCGCGGGCTGGAACACCACGAGCAGGGTGCCGGCCCAGCTCTCGCGGGCGTGCGCCAGCACGTCGGCGGCGCCCAGGAGGCACGTGGTGTGCAGGTCGTGCCCGCAGGCGTGGTCCACCGGGACCGTCTTCCCGGCCTCGTCCGTCGCGGTCGCGGTGCTGGCGTAGACCAGGCCGGTCTCCTCCTGGACCGGCAGGGCGTCCATGTCGGCGCGGAGCAGCGCCGTCGGGCCGGACCCGTTCCGCAGGACGCCGACCACGCCGGTCTTGCCGACGCCCGTCGTCACCTCGAACCCGGAGGCGGTGAGCCGGTCCGCGACGATCCGCGCGGTGCGATGCTCCTGGAAGCCGAGCTCGGGATGTCGGTGCAGGTCCTGGTACAGGTCCGTGAGCGTCGGGTCGAACGGGACGTCCTGATGTGGGGTCATGGCAGCCCTCCGTCGTCCGTCCCCACGCTAGGCGCGGCCCGGGTGTCGCGCACGACGGCGGTTCGTCCTACCGATCAACGGACTCTCGCCGCGCCCACTCCGTCCGCTCGGCGACCACGAGAGCGCCGGACACGGCAGGATGACCTCATGTCCGACGCCCCCGTCACCCTGAGCCAGGTCGCCCGCGAGGCCGGCGTCTCGCTCGCCACGGCGTCGCGCGCGATCAACGGCAGCGCCACGCGCAGCGTCCGCGAGGACCTGCGCGAGCGCGTCCTGGAGGCCGCGCGCCGCCTCGCCTACTCGCCCGACCCCAGCGCACAGGCCATGGCCCGCGGCCGCACCACGGCGCTCGGGCTCGTGGTGCACGACATCGCCGACCCGTACTTCTCCACGATCGCCGCCGGTGTGGCGCGCGCGGCGGAACAGGCCGGACTGATCGTCACGCTCGCGTCCACGGAGCACAGCTCCGAGCGCGAGCTCGCCTTCGTCGAGCTCGCGCGGCGCCAGCGGTCGCGCGCGATCATCCTGGCGGGCGGCCGGCTGGAGCCGGCGGAGGGTCCGACGGCGGAGGGCGGCGCGGTGGCGGACGGCGGCGCGACGGTGGACGGTAGCGCGACGGTGCCGGGCGGCAGCGGCGTACCGGCGTCCGACGGCCGTGTGCCGGAGCCGAGCAGCGATGCGCCGGCGTCCGGCGGTGCCGGACCCGCCCCGGGCGCGCTGGAGGCCGCGCTGAACGCGTTCCAGGAGGCGGGCGGCGGTGTCGCGCTGATCGGCCAGCCGATCGGCGGGCTGCCCGTGGTCGAGATCGCGAACGCGGACGGCGCGGCCGACCTCGCCCGCGCCCTGCACGACCACGGCTACCGCCGGTTCGCCGTGCTCGCGGGCCCCGCGGGTCACCGCACGGCGGCGGACCGGACGAGCGGCTTCACCGGCGCGCTGGCCGAGCTGGGCAGCCCCGTCGCGCCCGACGACGTCCTGGCCTGCCCGTTCACGCGCGACGGCGGGTACTCCGCGATGCGCGGCCTGATCGAGCGCGCCGGCGGGCTGCCCGAGCTCGTCTTCGCCGTCAACGACGTCATGGCGGTCGGCGCGATGGCCGCCGTCCGCGATGCGGGCCTGAGTGTCCCAGAGGACGTCGCCGTGGCCGGGTTCGACGACATCCACACCCTGCGCGACGTCTCCCCGGGGCTGACGACGGTGCGGATCCCGCTCGCGGAGGTCGGCGAGCTGGCGACCGACCTGGCGCTCGGCAGGTCGGAGGGAACGCGCACCGCGGTCCGCGGCGAGGTGGTCCTGCGCGACTCGACGCCGCGCAGGCCCGCTGGAGCACCGACGCCGGACGCCTGAGCTCGGCAGTTCACCCACACCAGGGCAAGAGGTCGGCAGTTGGCATCGAGATCGGCACAGGCCTGTGCCGATCTCGATGCCAACTGCCGAGTCCGCACGGCAAACTGCCGACCCGGCAGGCGGACTGCCGAGTCCGCACGGCAAACTGCCGACGCCGGCGGCCGCCGCGTGCCCCCCACGCACCACACCGCCACCCCGCCGCGCTCCCCCGCCGCGTTCCCCCGCCGCACGCTCCCGCACCACCGCTCACCACGGACGGCCCATGTACTCCCCCGGAAACGTGCGCTATTCTCGCCTGGAAAGCGCATTCCCACGACGATGGAGTCTCGCCCGTGACCACACTTCGCATCGCCATGAACGGCGTCACCGGCCGCATGGGCTACCGCCAGCACCTCGTGCGCTCGATCCTGCCGATCCGCGACCAGGGCGGCGTCACGCTCCCCGACGGTTCGCGCGTCCAGGTCGAGCCCGTGCTGGTGGGCCGCAACGCGGACAAGCTCAAGGAGCTCGCGGCCCTGCACGACGTCGAGCACTGGTCCACCGACGTCGACGCCGCCATCGCGGACGCCGACATCGTGTTCGACGCCGCCATGACCAACCTGCGCCCCGCGACGCTGTCCAAGGCGATGAAGCAGGGCAAGCACGTCTTCACCGAGAAGCCGACGGCGGAGACGCTCGCCGAGGCCATCGAGCTCGCCCGGCTGCAGGCCACCACGGGCGTGACCGTCGGCGTGGTGCACGACAAGCTGTACCTGCCGGGCCTGGTGAAGCTGCGCCGCCTGGTGGACGAGGGCTTCTTCGGCCGCATCCTGTCGCTGCGCGGCGAGTTCGGCTACTGGGTGTTCGAGGGCGACTCGCAGCCCGCCCAGCGCCCGTCGTGGAACTACCGCACCGAGGACGGCGGCGGCATCACCACCGACATGTTCTGCCACTGGAACTACGTGCTGGAGGGCATCCTCGGGCAGGTCAGGACGGTGACCGCGAAGACCGCCACGCACATCCCGACCCGCTGGGACGAGCAGGGCCGCGAGTACGCCGCGACCGCCGACGACGCCGCGTACGGCATCTTCGACGTCACCACGCCGGGCGGCGACGACGTCGTGGCGCAGATCAACTCGTCCTGGGCCGTGCGGGTGTTCCGCGACGAGCTGGTCGAGTTCCAGGTGGACGGCACGCACGGCTCCGCCGTCGCAGGTCTGCGCGAGTGCCGCGCCCAGCACCGCGCGCACACCCCGAAGCCCGTGTGGAACCCGGACCTGCCGGTCACCGAGCCGTTCCGCGACCAGTGGCTCGACGTCCCCGCCAACGCCGACCTCGACAACGGCTTCAAGCTGCAGTGGGAGGAGTTCCTGCGCGACGTCGTGGCCGGGCGCCCGCACCGCTACGACCTGCTGTCGGCGGCGCGCGGCGTGCAGCTCGCGGAGCTGGGCCTGAGGTCGTCGGCGGAGGGCCGCCGCATCGACATCCCGGAGATCACCCTGTGAGCGGGGCCGCCGTCGTCCTCCCCCTGTTCGACGCCGAGGGCCGGGTGACCGGTTCCGACGCCGTCGAGCTGAACGCCCCCGGCCCGTGGACGACGCCGTCGGGCCCGATCACGTCCCGCATCGCCTTCGCGGCCGCCCACGTGGTGCCGCGGGTCGGGGCGGAGAACGTGCCGGGCGCACCCGCCGTCGTCGACTGGGACGCGACGCTCGCCTACCGGCACCGCATCTGGGAGCACGGGCTCGGGGTAGCCGACGCCATGGACACCGCCCAGCGCGGCATGGGCCTCGACTGGGCGGCGACCCAGGAGCTCATCCGCCGCTCGGCGGCGGAGGCCGCCTCCGTGGGCGCGCGCGTCGCGTGCGGCGCGGGCACGGACCAGCTCGACCCCGCCGTCGTCGCGGCGCTCGAACCGGGTGAGGCTGGCCTCGCCGTCGTCACCGAGGCCTACCGCGAGCAGGTGGGCGTGGTGCAGGACGCCGGGGCGCAGGTGATCGTCATGGCCTCCCGCGCGCTGGCCCAGGTCGCCCGCGGACCCGAGGACTACGCCCGCGTCTACGACGCCGTGCTCGCCGAGGCCGACCGGCCCGTGGTGCTGCACTGGCTGGGCACCATGTTCGACCCGGCGCTGGCGGGCTACTGGGGCTCCGACTCGGTGGACGACGCCACGAAGACGTTCCTCGACCTGATCCGCGCGCACCAGCCCCGGATCGACGGCGTCAAGGTCTCGCTGCTCGACGCCGCCCACGAGGTCGGTCTGCGCCGTGCGCTGGCTGCCCTCCCGGCGTCGGACGACGGCGTGCGGCCCCGCCTGTACACCGGCGACGACTTCAACTACCCCGAGCTCATCGCGGGCGACGAGCAGGGGCACTCGGACGCGCTGCTCGGCATCTTCGCGGCGATCTACCCGGCCGCCTCCACGGCGCTCCAGGCGTTCGACGCCGGGGACGCCGACCGCGGGCACAAGATCCTGGCCTCGACCGAGGCGCTGGGGCGGCACATCTTCGCCGCGCCCACGTACTACTACAAGACCGGGATCGCGTTCCTGTCCTGGCTCAACGGCTTCCAGCCCGGGTTCTCCCTGGTGGGCGGCCTGCACTCCGGCCGGTCGCTGCGGCACCTGGTCGAGCTGGCCCGCCTGGCCGACGGCTGCGGCATGCTGCTCGACCCGCCCATGGCCGCCGCACGCCTGCGCGCCTTCCTGACCACGAACGGGGTGACCGCATGAGCAGGGCCTCCCTGAACACCGCCACCGTCAAGCACGCCTCGCTGGCCGAGGCGTGCGAGGCGGCGGCGGACGCCGGCTTCGGCGCCGTCGGCCCGTGGCGCGACGTGGTCCAGGCCGTCGGCGCGCCGCAGGCGGCGCGCATCATCGCCGACGCCGGTCTCCGCGCGTCGTCCCTGTGCCGCGGCGGTTTCCTCACCGCGGCGGACGACGCCGGCATCCGCGCCGCGCTCGACGACAACAGGCGGGCGATCGAGGAGGCCGCGACGATCGGCACCGCGGAGCTGGTCTTCGTGGTCGGCGGGCTGGTGGGCTCGACGCCGGGCGGTGCCCCGACGTCGGACGTGGACCGCGACCTGGTGGCCACGCGCGGCCGGGTGGCCGACCGGATCGCCGACCTGGTGCCGTTCGCCGCCGAGCACGGCGTGCGGATCGTGCTGGAGCCGCTGCACCCGATCTTCGCCGCCGACCGGGCCGTGATCTCCACGCTCGCGCAGGCCCTGGACCTGGCGGCGCCGTTCGCGGCGTCCGAGGTGGGCGTGGTCGTGGACACCTATCACGTGTGGTGGGACCCGGCACTGCGCACGTCGATCGCGCGGGCCGGGCGGGAGGACCGCATCGCGTCGTACCAGGTGTGCGACTGGGCCCTGCCGCTCGCGGCCGAGCCGCTGAACTCGCGCGGGCACGTGGGCGACGGGTACGTCGACTTCGCGACGATCACCGGTTGGGTGCGCGACGCGGGGTACGTGGGCGACGTCGAGACCGAGATCTTCAACGAGCAGATCTGGGCCGAGCCCACGGCGAAGACGGCGGAGACGGTCCTGGCCCGCTACGAGCAGCACGTGGCCCCGCACCTCTGACCCGCTGACGGCGTTGACCACAGCGGTTGCTGCCAGACCGAGGGTTCGGCTGGCAGCAACCGCTGTGGTCGATCGCCCCGGGTGGAGCCGGTCAGCGGGGCGGCGTCGACGCCGACAGCGCCGCGGCACGCAGGACGAAGCGGCAGACGCCCCAGGTCGCGAAGAGGAGCGGGGCCGCGGCGAAGCCCAGGCCCACGGCCGGGCGGGTCGCCACGACGCCCACCAGCAGGCCCAGGACGACCAGTGCCCCGGCCGAGAGGTACCAGCGCCGCACCCCGAGCACGAGGGCCGCGAGCAGCACGTCGCGCAGGCGCGCGCCCGGCATCTCGGGCACGGCGGCCAGCGCGAGGATCGCGGTCAGCACGGCGACGGCGGCCAGCGTGACCAGCACGGGGATGGCGGCCGCCCCCGCCGTCCGGCCCCAGAAGAAGGCCACGTCGACGGCGGCCACCACGACGGCGCCGGTCGCGAGCGACCCGATCGCCAGGCCGCGGCGCAGGTGCCGGCGCCAGGCCCGGGCGAAGGTGCGGACCACCGCCGTCGACCCGTCGGCGCTGAAGGCGCCGAACACCGCGAAGGCCGCGACCAGGGCCGGGCCCAGCAGCGGCGCCGCCAGGGCGGCGAACGGCCAGGTCGCGGCGAGGTCGGTCGCCGCGACCAGCACCAGCAGGGGCAGGCACGCGACCGCCAGGAGCAGGTTGGTCATCAGGCCCGTGTAGACGGTGCCGAACACCAGCTCGTAGGTCTCGGGCCCGAGCAGGGTCCGCCGACGGCGCGGCGCGCCGGTACCGGCCGTCCCGGCCGCCGCCCCGGCAGCGCCCGCCGGACCCGCGATCCCCGCGGCACTCACCCCTTCACGCCCGTCGTCGCGATGCCCTGCACGAAGTACCGCTGGCCGAGCAGGAAGATCAGCGCGATCGGCAGGACCGACAGCACGGAGCCCGTCATGATCAGCGCGTGCTCGGCGTTGTACTCGCCGATGAACGACTGGAGGCCGATCTGGATGGTCCACAGCTCGCGGTCGCGCAGGTAGATGAGCGGCCCGAGATAGTCGTTCCACGTCGAGACGAAGGTGATGATCGTCAGCGACGCCAGGGCCGGCACAGACAGCGGCATGATGATGCGCCACCAGATCCCGTACTCGGAGAGCCCGTCGATGCGCGCCGCCTCCGACAGCGAGTCGGGGATCGACTCGTAGTACTGCTTCATGAGGAACACGCCGAAGGCGCCGAACGCCTGCAGCAGCATGATCGCCCACAGGGTGTTGTTCAGGCCCCAGCTCGAGAGCATCTGGAACTGCGGGATCATGTACGACTGCCAGGGCACCGCGATGGTCCCGATGTACAGCAGGAACAGCGCGTCGCGGCCGGGGAAGCGCATCTTGGCGAAGCCGTAGGCGGCGAAGCTGCCGGTCAGCACCTGCAGCAGCGTCACGGCGACGGACAGGACGAGGGTGTTGCGCACCCACGTGACCATGTCGGCCTTGACCCAGATGTCGAGGTAGTTGCGCCACTGCACGGGATCGGGGATCCACTCCACCGGCGCGGTGAACACCTGGTTGTTCTGCTTCAGGGACGAGATCACCATCCAGGCGAACGGGAGCATGATGCCCGCCGCGGCAAGGATCATCACCGCGTAGAGCAGCACCCGGCCGGACCTCCGGAGCGCGGACGGACGGGCGGCCATCACGCCTCCTTCCGCTTGTTGTACAGGAACTGCACCACGGTCACGAGGATGCAGATGAAGAACAGGACGACGGCGACGGCCGAGGCGTAGCCGAACTCGAACTGCTGGAAGCCCTTCTGGTAGATGTACTGGCTGAGCACCAGCGTGGCCTGGCCCGGACCGCCGTCGGTCATGACGAGGATCAGGTCGAAGACCTTGAAGCTCTGGATCGTGACCATGACCGTCACGAAGAACATCGTGGGCCGCAGGCACGGCAGCGTGACGTTCCAGAACCGCTGCCACGCGTTGGCGCCGTCGATCCGCGCCGCCTCGTGCAGCTCACCGGGCACGGTCTGCAGGCCGGCCAGGAACAGGAGCATGTAGTAGCCCATGTCCTTCCACGTGCCCACGATGATCACCGCGGGCATCGCCCAGTCCTTGGAGACCGTCCAGCCGGGCATCTCGCCGTCGACGAACAGGCTCAGGAACTGGTTGATCGGCCCGTACTCGGGGCTGAACAGCATGTTCCACACCACGGCGACCGCGACGATCGACGTGATGTACGGGAAGAAGGCCACCGTGCGGAAGAAGGCGGCGCCGCGCAGCTTCTGGTTCAGCAGCAGCGCCAGGCTCAGCGACACGACGATGGTGATCGGGATGTGCAGCGCGGCGTAGTAGAAGGTGTTGCCCAGCGCGGTGTGGAAGCTCTTGTCCCCCACCAGGCGCGTGAAGTTGTCGAGGCCCACCCATTGCGCGGCACCGAAGATGTTCCAGCTCGTCAGGGAGATGTAGAACAGCGTGACCACGGGGACGAGGGTGAGCACCGCGAAGCCGGCGAAGTTCGGCAGGATGAACGTCCAGCCGACCAGCGCGTTGCGGACCTTGAGCGACGTGCGGGGTGCCCGGACGGGCGGGCGCCCGGGCTGCACGAGCCCGAGCGTCCGCCGGTCGTCGGCGACGGGTGTCGCCATCAGCCGACCTCGTTGGCGACGCGCTCCTCGGCCTCGGTGATCGCCTCGTCCACCGGGGTGGACTCCGACATGATCGCCGAGTGCATCTCGCCGAGGATGGTCTGGATGGCCGCGGTCTTCTGGCCCACCGGGTTCTCCGGCAGCGTGTCGTGCGTGGTGTAGGTGAAGCGGGACAGGTCGTCCTGCGGCACGCCGTCGAGCGCGAAGATCGCGTCGGCCACGGCGTCGTCGATCAGGGCCGGCGTGATGCCGATCTCGGCGAGCGCGGCGGCGCCCTCGGGGCCGGCGGCGAACCGCAGGAAGTCCTTGGCCGTCTCGATCTTGGACTCGTCGATGTTCGAGCTGATGCCCATCGTGGTCGGGTCACCGAACGTGGCCGGGGTGTTCTCCGTGCCGGTCGTCGACTCGTCGAGCTGCGGGATCGGCGCGATGCCCCACTCGAACGTGTCCGCCGCCCCCGACGCCTGCTCGGCGACCAGCGTGCCGATGTACCAGGAACCCATCGGGAGCATCGCTGCCTTCTGGGTGCCGAACTGCGACTGGTAGGCCAGCTCGTTCGTGGTGACCGTCGCGAACGACGGCTGCGAGCCGTTGTCCTGCAGCGCGAGCTGCCGCTCGTAGTACGGCGCCAGGTACGAGAAGTCGCCGCCGTCGAGCGAGGCGCCCTCGGTCTGCGCGAGCGCGAAGCCCTGCACGGTGGACTGCCAGCTGTGCAGGTAGGTGCCCGTGACCTCCTTCTCGCCGATGCCCTTGGTCAGCTGCTCGGCGGCCTCGGCGTAGTCGTCCCAGGTCCAGGAGCCGTCGGGCAGGTCCACGCCGGCCTTCTCGAACAGCTCCTTGTTGTAGTAGAGCAGCCACGAGTCCTGGCGGTAGGGCACCGCATAGGTCTTGCCGTCGACGGCCATCGGCTCCAGGCCGCCCGTCGCCGGGTCGAGCTCGCCCGCCACGTCGGAGATGTCGAGGAGCGTGCCGCCCTCCTGGAACGTGATGTAGTTCTTCAGGTTCTTCACGATGAAGATGTCGGGCGCGGCGCCCGCGGACAGGTCGGCCGTCAGTGCCGTGTCGTAGTCGTCGCCGGCCGGGTACTCCTTGAGCTCCACGGTGACGTCCGGGTTCGCCTCGTGATAGGCGTCCGCGAGCGTCTGGAACTCCGGCGTGGACGCGAAGTCCCAGCCGGCCAGGCTGATGGTGACCGGGCCGTCGGCGGCCGCGGGCTCGTCCTGTCCGCCGCACCCCGTCAGGGCCAGCGACGCGGCGGCGGCGATGCCGAACGCGCTCATGATCTTGCGGTTCATTCCTACTCTCCTTCGAGTGAGTCGTACTGCGACGCCCCGGTGACGAACCACCGGGTGCGTGTGGTTCAGGGCAGAGCTGCCGTGGTCCGTTCCCCGTCCGGCCAGGTCACGAGGGCCTGTCCGGCGGTGAGGTCGAGCTGCGGTGCGGCGGCCGGGGCCGTCGGTGCACCCTGGTCGTCGGCGGAGGCCCGCCCGAGGTGGACGGCGACGCCGGTCCAGCCCTCCGGCACCGGGGCGTACCGCAGCCAGGGGGTGGTCGTCGGGCCGGCGAGCGGCGTCGCGTCCGCGGCCGCGGCCGTGCCGCTGACCGGCGCGATGTCGCCCAGCAGCGGTACGAGCGTCGAGTCGAGGCCGGGCCCGGCGGCCCAGCCCCCGATCCGGAGGGCCGCCGCCCGGGCGTCGACGTCGTCCGCGACCCGGACCAGCCGGACCTCCCAGGCGCCGCGGACGATCGAGACGGTGGTGACCCGACCGGCCGGCGTCGCCACCCCGGGCCGCCCGGACCCGTGGTCGGGCGCGGCCGGATCGGCCTCGACCCAGTGCGCGGAGGCCACGGAGGCCAGCGCCACGGCCGGTCCCGTCGTCTCGACCGGGACCGGTTCGAAGCCCGTGCGGTGGGTCGCCTCGTCCGCCGCGTCCAGGAGCGCCACCGACTGGTCCAGCGGGGAGCGCCAGGCGTCCGCGTCCAGCAGCGGGGACGTCGCGGTCGAGTAGCCGAGCCGCGCGTACAGGGGCGAGTCGCCCCCGTCGGCCCCGGGCAGGGCGTGGTCGGTGCCGTGGTTGATCACGCGGACGATGCCGTCGTCGCGCGTGGCGCTGATCGCCCAGCCGGGAGCGGCCGCCACGGTGAGCACGTCGCCGACGTCGACCGGGAGCGGCTCGGGAGCCGCCGTCCACACCTCGTGCGCGGAGGGCAGCGCCAGGCCCAGGAGGCCCTTGCTCGCCCAGTACGGCGAACCGGTGCCGCTGTACCGCTGCGCGAGGGGGCGCCACGGGTGGTGCCAGCCGAGGGTCAGCAGGCCGTCGTCGCCCGGCACGTCGTGGTCGGCGAAGTGCCGCACGATGCGCGTCGCCGCCTCCCGGAGCTGGCCGGGCCGGCCCACGCCCGACACGGCGCCGGCCCAGAACGGCGCGGCGGCCGCGAAACGGTAGGTGAGGCTGCGGCCCTGCAGCAGCGGGGAGCCGTCGGCGCCCACGAGCGCCAGGGCGTCGTCCAGGTAGCGGGCCAGGTGCTCGCGGTCGGACGCCGAGCGGACGGCCAGGTCGTCCCCCGCCGCCGCCGCGACCTCCGCCGCGCCGGACATCCGCGCCCACAGCGCGGGGTACAGGTGCAGGGCCCAGCCGGCGTAGTGGTCGAAGCTCCGCTCCGGGCCGTCGGCGAACCAGCCGCCGGGCCGGCGGAACCGGTCGTGCGCGGCGAGGTCGCGGGCCACGTCGTCCGCGGAGAACGGGCCGCCGACCGAGCGCAGGAAGGTCTCCACGACGATCCGGAACCAGACCCAGTTGTTGTCCGGGTAGTCCTCGTCGCCCACGACGGTCCCGAGGTAGTCGACCACGTGCTCCTGGGCCGACGGCGCCATGCGGTCCCAGATCCAGGGCCGTGTCAGGTCGAGGATCAGGGCGAGCGACGCCGCCTCGACCTTGGCCTGGCCGTGCTCGTCGGGCCGGGTCCAGCGCTCGGGGTGCGCGGGGTCGGTGCCCGCGGCCAGACCGGCCGCGTACCGCTCGGCGAGGCCGGTCGGGTCCGCGCCGTCCTCCCCCGCGAGCCGGAAGCCCGCGAGCAGGAACGTGCGGGCGAAGCCCTCCAGCCCGTCGACGGCGGTGCCGTACCCGCCCGGCGTGCCGGGCAGCGTGATGAGCGAGCCGCTCGGCGACGCGTACGGCTCGACGGCGGCCAGGAGCCGGTCGGCGTAGGCCGCGAGCCAGGCGCGGGCCTCGGGACCGGACGCGCCCGCGCCGGCCGGGACGGACGAGTTGTGGTGGGTCATGCGACGAACTCCATGTCCTCGCGCGTCACGGCGCTGCGGGACGCCTCGCCCCGCGCGTACCGCTCCAGCTCGTCGAGCGCGGCCGCGGTCATGCGGCGCGCCTCCGTGCCAAGCGACCCCGCGATGTGCGGCGTGATCATGACGTTCGGCAGGTCGTACAGCACCGACGACGCGGGCAGCGGCTCGGGCTCGGTGACGTCGAGCATCGCGTAGATGCGTCCGGTCTCGCACGCGCGCTCCAGCGCCGCGGTGTCGACGACGGCGCCGCGGGCGGTGTTGATCAGCGTGGCGCCGTCGGGCAGCAGCGCGAGCTCGCGCGCGCCGATCAGGTTGCGCGTCGAGGGCAGGTCGGGGGCGTGCAGCGAGACGATGTCGGAGGCCGCCAGCAGCTCGTCGAGGGGCACCAGCCGCGCGCCGGCGTCGGCCACCGCGGCCGGGTCCGCGAGCGGGTCCGCCACGAGGATCTCGCGGGTCTCGGGGCCGGAGCCCGGCACGGTCAGCCGCGCGACCACCTGGCGCCCGGTCCGGGAGAAGCCGACGATGCCGACGACCCGGCCGCGGTTGGACAGCTCGCCGTGCTCGCCCAGGTAGGACCAGTCGTCGCGGCGCTTGCGCGCGATGTTCGCGAGGAAGGGCGCCTTCTTGCCGGCCATCAGGATCGCGGCGACCGTGAACTCCGCGACCGGCAGCGCGTTCTCGGCCACGGCGTTGGTCACGAGCAGCCCGCGGTCCCAGACGGCGTCGGACACGAGCGACCGGACCGAGCCCGCGCAGTGCAGCACGGCGCGCAGGTTCGGCGCGAGGTCGAGCACGTCGGCGGTGATGCGCGGAGCGCCCCAGGAGGTGAGGAGCACCTCGACGTCGGCCAGCCGGGCCTTGGCCTCGGGGGTGTCGTACGCGGTCACACGGGCGGGCTCGCCGAGCCTCGCGATCGCGCGCAGCCGGGAGTCCTCGTCCGGGCCGAACTGCATACGCAGTGCCCGATCGTCCATGACGAGCAGGGCCTCAGGTCGCCGCACCACCGCGCTCCTCTCCATCGAGTCCGCGTTCGCCTGACCGTTCAGACGAACAATTCCGATCACCTACGATCGAACGATGGCCCATTGAAGCCCACCCGACTGGCCGTTGGCAAGCCCCTGGCATTCGGGAAAGAGTTCCACTACGATCATTTTCGATCATTGGAGATACGCACATGACAGCACCGTCGCTGCCTGCGCCCGACGTCACGGCCCGGAGCCTCTGGGCCGGCCCGGGCATGGCGGGCGCGCTCGCCGCCACGCTCGCCGCTGCCGACGCCGAGCGCGGTACCCCCTGGCCGCAGCCCCTGGCCTCGCAGTACGCCCGGTTCTTCCGCGACGGCGTCCGCACGGTCTACGAGGCGCAGGTCGCGGCCCGGCAGGCGCGGCTGACCCGCGCCACGCTCGCTGCCCTCGTCGACCCGAGCGACGAGCGTGTCGACGAGGTGGTCGACGGCGTGCTGCTGCTGTGCGAGCAGTCCTCGTGGTGCTGGGCCGCGCACGACGACACGTTCGACCGGTTCGGCCGGATCACGCCCACGGTCACCGAGCCGTACCTGGACCTCGGCGCGGGCGAGGTGGCCGCGCAGCTCGGGTGGGTCGACCACCTGCTCGGCCCGGCCCTCGACGAGCGCGCGCCCGGCGTGCGCTGGCGCGTCCGGCAGGAGGCGCAGGCCAGGGTCCTGCGGCCGTTCACCGAGCGGCGTGACTGGTGGTGGCTCGGCGTCGACCACCCGATCATGAACTGGAGCCCCTGGATCCAGGGCAACGTGCTCGCCGCCAACCTCGTGCTGGAGGAGGACCCGGACCGGCGCCGGGCCACCTCGGCCCTCGTCGCGGAGGGCATCGCCGCGTACTGGGCGTCCCTGCCGGACGACGGCGGCGTCGACGAGGGCTACCACTACTGGTGGCAGGGCGCCGCCCGGGCCCTGGAGGCGCAGGACCTGCTCGCGTTCGCGGGGATCGAGCCGGCTCCCGAGGCCCTGGCACGGATCCGCGCGACCGTGGCGTTCCCGCACGCGATGCACCTGGGCGGCGACTGGTACGTCAACGTGGCCGACAGCGCCGCGCGGCCGCTCGCCACCTGGCCGTGGAACGTCGTGCACGCGTGGGCGCTGCGCGTGGGCGACGAGGCGGCGGCACGGCATGCGGCGTCGTACCGCGGGCGGCCCGGCGGGCTGTTCGACGAGCGCGCCTCCCTGCCCCGAGCCGTGGGCCTGCTGACCGGATCCTGGGCGGACGCTCCCGCCGCCGCGCCGCCGCTGGTGGGGCGTTCGGTGTTCCCGTCGACGGGCGTCGCGGTCGCGCGCTCCGCGCCCGGGTCGGCGCGTGGCGTCGCGGTGTCGGTCAAGGGTGGGCACAACGACGAGAACCACAACCACGTGGACGTCGGCTCGGTGATCGTGGCGCTCGACGGCGTGCCCGTCGTCGTGGACGCGGGCAAGCCCACCTACCGCGCGGGCACCTTCGGGCCCGACCGGTACGACCTGTGGGTGGTCCGGGGCGACTGGCACAACGTCCCCCGGGTCCGCGGGGTGGAGCAGGCGCCGGGCCCGGAGTTCGCCGCCCGCGCCTTCGAGGTGTCGGACGACGGGGGCGACGGCGCTGACGAGACCGATGGGGCCGACCGGACCGGCGGGGCCGACGCCGGTCCGGCGGCGGGCTGGCGGGCGCGGGTGGACCTGGCCGGCGCCTACCCGGTCGGTGGGCTGGAGCACTGGTGGCGGGACGTGCGGCTGGACCCCGGCGCCGAGACCATGACCGTCGAGGACTCCTGGGAGTTCTCGCCCGCGGCGTCGGGCGATCCGGCCGGTCCGACGGCGTGGCACTGGCTGCTCGCCGGCGACGTGACGCTCACCCCCGGCCGGGCGGTCGTCGGGTTCGCGCCGGACGGTACCCCGGACGGGTCGACCCCCCGTACGCTCGCCCTCACCTGGGACGTCGCGGACGTCGACGCCGAGCTCGACGTGCGCGCGCTGGACGACCCGGAGCTGTCCGCCGTATGGGGTGAACACCTGACCCGGTTGCGACTCACGGCGCGCGCAGAGGCGCAGTCGGGCGCGTTCCGGGTCACCATGAGACCCACCGGGTCGGGATCGCAGGAGGTTGCATGACGCAGGAAGCGCCGCTCCCGAGCGAGCGTCGGGCGCGCCTGATCGCGCGGGTGCGGGAGACGGGTTCGGCACGCGTGAGCGACCTGTCGCGCGTGCTCGGTGTCACGCCGGTGACGGTGCGGCGCGATCTCGCCGTGCTCGTCATGGACGGCGCGCTGGAGAAGGTGCACGGCGGGGCCCGCATCCCGGCCCGCACGGCCGGGAAGCAGGACGTCGAGGACACGGCCGACGCCGGGCAGCCGACCATCGGCGTGGTCGTGCCGTCGCTCGACTACTACTGGCCCGAGGTGATCCGCGGCGCGCGGGGTGCCGCGGACGGCACGGCGCGGCTGATCCTGCGGGGCGGGTCCTACGACGTGGACCAGATCCGACACCAGCTCGCGGCGCTCGTCGGGGAGGACGGCGGTCCGGGGGTCGACGGCCTGCTCGTCGCGCCGCCCGCCTCCGGGCCCGACGCCACCGAGCTGGGCGACTGGCTCGCCGGCCTGGACCTGCCCGTGGTGCTGATGGAACGGCGCCTGGTGGGGGGCCCGTACCGCGAGCCCCTGGAGTCGGTCGCCACCGACCACGCGCTCGGCTCGGGCACGGCGGCGCGCCACCTCGCGGAGCGTGGCCACCGGCAGGTGGGTCTGGTGACGTCGCGGACCAGCCCGCACTCCGGGGCCGTCCGCCGCGGGTTCCTCGCGGCGGCGGAGGATCTGGCGTTCGACGTGGTGCTCGACCTGGAGACCGCGCCGCTGGCCGACCCCGACTGGGCCGCCGACGCCGCGTCCGTGCTGGACCGGTGCGCCGAGACGGGCGTGACCGCGGTGCTGGTGCACTCCGACCGGGAGGCGATCTCGCTGGTGGAGCTGGCGCGCGAACGCGGCGTGCGGGTGCCCGCGGACCTCGCGGTGGTCGCCTACGACGACGAGGTGGCCGCCCTGGCCGACCCGCCGCTCACCGCGGTGAGCCCGCCCAAGGCCGCGATCGGCGCGGGTGCGGTGGAGCTGCTGACGCGCCGGCTCGCGGACGCCGAGCGCCCGGTGCACCGGATCGAGCTGAGCCCCCGGCTGATCGTCCGCGGGTCGAGCGCCGGCTCAGGGGTGTAGCGGCTCAGGTCGTCGAGGCTCAGGGTCGTACCGCCGCAGCGTGACGCTCGCGCGCACGACGTCGCGCAGCGCCGTCAGGTCGCCCGACAGCACCCCGACGGCGCGGGCCTGCACCAGCACGTTCCCGAGCGCCGTGGCCTCGACCGGGCCGGCGACCACGGGCAGCCCGGTCGCCTCGGCGGTCAGCCGGCACAGCAGCTCGTTCCGCGAGCCGCCGCCCACCACGTGCACGGTGTCCACGACCACGCCCGCCAGCGCCGACGCGTTCGAGACCGCCCGCGCCGAGGCGGCCGCGAGGCTGTCGAGGACCACCCGGACCAGGGCGGGCCGCGCGGCGGGGCCGTCCGAGGGGAGGTCGACGCCGAGGCGCGCGACGGCGTCCGACACCCGGCGCGGCATGTCGCCCGGGGCGAGGAACTCGTCGCCGTCCACGTCGACCAGGCAGCGGCCGCCCGGCTCGGCGGCGGCCGCCGCCAGCAGGCCGGGCAGGTCCACGGGCGCGCCGTCGTCGTGCGCCCACGCCCGGACGCACTCGTCCAGCACCCACAGGCCCATGACGTTGCGCAGGTAGCGCACGGTCCCGTCGAGGCCGAGCTCGTTGGTGAAGTTCGCCTCGCGGCTCGCCGCGGAGAGCACGGGCTCGGGCAGCTCCAGCCCGACCAGCGACCACGTGCCCGACGAGACGTACGCCCCGGCGGCCCCCAGCGGCGTGGCCGCCACGGCGGACGCGGTGTCGTGCGAGGCGACGGCGAGCACCGGCACGTCGCCGAGGCCGGTCGCCTCCCGCACCTCGGGCACGAGGTGCCCGACGACGGCGCCGGGCTCGACGAGCTCCGGCAGCCGGTCCCGCAGCCCCGCGAGCCCGGCGTACTCCGCCCCGAGCCCGTCCAGGAGCTCGCCCGACCAGCTGCGGGAGCGGGCGTCGAGCAGCCCCGTGGTGGACGCGTTGGTCACCTCCGCGACCCGGCGGCCGGTGAGCCGGTACGTGATCAGGTCGGGCACCAGCAGCAGGTGCCGGGCCTGCGCCCACTCCTCGCCGCCGACGCCGGTCGAGACCCCCGCGACGAGCTGGAACTCGGTGGTGAACTGCAGGTGCTGCAGCCCGTTGATCGCGTAGTGGTCGGCGAACGGCACGTGCTCGTACACCTCGTCGGCCACGTGGTCCGTGCGGGCGTCGCGGTAGCAGAACGGGTCCGCCACCAGGTCCCCGGCGGCGTCGAGGAACGCGTGGTCCACGGCCCACGCGTCCACGCCGATCCCCCGGACCTCGACGCCGCGCTCCCGCGCGAGATCTCCCGCGGCCCGCAGCCCGTCGAGGATCCCGCGCCACAGCGCGCGCACGTCCCACCGCAGGGCGCCGTGCTCGTCCGCCCGGGGCCCGTTCGGGAACCGGCCGCACTCGACGAGCTCGACCCTCGGTTCGCCGTGCACCACCCCGAGCATCACCCGGCCGCTGGTCGCGCCCAGGTCGATCGCGACGAACCCGGCTTCGGCCGGGCCGGCCGCCGGTGGCACGGCCCCGCCCCGCGCCGCGCCGGCCCCGCCCACGGACTCGCTCACCGCAGGAACGCCGCTGCCACGCCCGCGTCGACCGGCACGTGCAGGCCCGTCGTGTGCGAGAAGTCGGAGGTGCACAGCGCGAACACGGCGTTCGCCACGTTCTCCGGCAGCACCTCGCGCTTGAGCAGGGTGCGCTGCGCGTAGAACTCGCCGAGCTTCTCCTCCGGAACGCCGTAGACCGCCGCCCGGTTGGCGCCCCAGCCGGACGCGAAGATCTCGGACCCGCGCACCACGCCGTCGGGGTTCACGCCGTTCACGCGGATGCCGTACTGCCCCAGCTCGGCGGCCAGCAGGCGCACCTGGTGCGCCTGGTCGGCCTTGGTCGCCGAGTAGGCGATGTTGTTGGGCCCCGCGAACACAGAGTTCTTGGACGAGATGTAGACGATGTCGCCGCCCATGCCCTGGTCCACCAGCACCCGCGCCGCTTCCCGCGAGACCAGGAACGAGCCCTTGGCCATCACGTTGTGCTGCAGGTCCCAGTCGGCCTCGGTGGTGTCGAACAGCGACCGCGACAGGGAGAGCCCGGCGTTGTTGACCACGAGGTCCACGCCGCCGAACGCGAGCACCGCCTCCTGGACCGCCGCCTGGACGGCGGCCTCGGAGGACACGTCCACGGCCACGCCGATCGCGACGTCGGCCGATCCGAGCTCGGCCGCCGACGCGGTCGCCTTCTCCAGGTCGAGGTCCGCGACCACCACGCACGCGCCCTCGGCCGCCAGCCGGGTGGCGATCGCCCTGCCGATGCCCGACGCCGCCCCGGTCACCAGTGCGACCCGGGTCGCCAGGGGCTTGGGCGCGGGCATGCGCCGCAGCTTGGCCTCCTCCAGCGCCCAGTACTCGATGCGGAACTTCTCGGCCTCCGCGATGGGGGCGTAGGTCGAGATCGTCTCCGCGCCGCGCATCACGTTGATCGCGTTGACGTAGAACTCGCCGGCCACGCGTGCCGTCTGCTTGTTCCGGCCGAAGGAGAACATGCCCACGCCCGGGACCAGCACGATCGCCGGGTCGGCACCGCGCATGGCGGGCGGCTCCTCGCCGCGGGCCCGGGCCGCCGCGGCGCCCCGGTCGTAGTAGGCGGCGTAGTCGGCGCGGTAGGCCTCGTGCGCGGCCCGGAGCGCGGTCACGGTCTCCTCGACCGTGGCCGACGTCGGCACGTCGACCACCAGCGGCTTCACCTTGGTGCGCAGGAAGTGGTCGGGGCAGCTCGTGCCGAGCTCGGCCAGGGGCACCAGCCGCTCGCGCGCGACGAAGTCCAGCACCGGCTCCGAGTCGGTGAAGTGGCCCACCTGCGGGGCGTCGATGCTGGCCAGGCCACGGATCACCGGCGCGAGCGCGGCGGCCCGCGCCCTGCGTTCGGCGTCGGGCAGGGGCTCGTAGCCGGGGCGCACCGCGCCGAAGGCGTGGGTCTCCCGGGCCGCGGCCCGGGCCGCGATGAACTCCTCGGCCCGGCGGATGATCCCGAGGGACCGCTCCTCCGCCTCGGCCGAGGTGTCGCCCCACGCGGTGATGCCGTGGCCGCCCAGGACGCACCCGACCGCCTGCGGGTTGGCCGCCTTGATGGCCGCGATGTCGAGGCCGAGCTGGAAGCCCGGCCGGCGCCAGGGCACCCACACGACCTCGTCGCCGAAGATCTCGGCGGTCAGCGTCTCGCCGTCGGCGGCCGCGGCGATCGCGATGCCGGCGTCGGGGTGCAGGTGGTCCACGTGGGCGGCGTCGACCAGGCCGTGCATCGCCGTGTCGATCGACGGCGCCGCGCCGCCCTTGCCGTGCAGGCAGTAGTCGAACGCGGCGACCATCTCGTCCTCGCGCTCCTCACCCGGGTACACGTCCACGAGGGCGCGCATCCGGTCCAGCCGCAGCACGGCCAGGCCCTGCTCGGTGAGCGTGCCGAGGTCGCCGCCGGAGCCCTTGACCCACAGCAGCTCGACGGCCTCGCCCGTCACGGGGTCGGTGGCGGTCCCCTTCGCGGACGTGTTGCCGCCCGCGTAGTTGGTCACCCGGGGATCGGAGCCCAGCCGGTTCGACCGGCCCACCAGGTCCTCGACCACGCCGGATCCGCTGACGTCGTTCATGCTCCCCATCCCGCCTGCGCGCCACCGACGCGCTCGCTCGCGATCTTCTCGGCATAGCCCGACGCCGCGAAGGCCGCAGTCGGGTTCGGGTCCAGCCCCATCTCCTCGCGCACCTGCGCCACGAGCGGCCGGACGTCGGTGTCGTAGGCGTCCATGAGCACGCCGTGCGCGCCGAGCACGTCCCCCGCGAGCTGCGCCGCCTCCAGGGCCTCGACGTCGACGAGCAGCGCCTTGGCCGTCGCCTCCTGGACGTTCATGACGGACCGGATCTGGGCGGGGATCTTCGGCTCGATGTTGTGGCACTGGTCGAGCATGAAGTTCACGCCGCTGTCCGGGGCGTGCGCCCCGGCGGACACGATCTCGTGCATGATCCGGAAGAGCTGGAACGGGTCCGCGGCGCCGACCATGAGGTCGTCGTCGGCGTAGAACCGGCTGTTGAAGTCGAAGGCGCCGAGCCGGCCCTGGCGCAGGAGCTGCGCCACGATGAACTCGATGTTGGTGCCGGGCGCGTGGTGGCCCGTGTCCAGCACGACCTTCGCCCGGTCGCCGAGCGCCATGACGTGCAGCAGCGACGTGCCCCAGTCCGGCACGTCGGTGACGTAGAAGGCCGGCTCGAAGAACTTGTACTCGAGCACCATGTGCTGGTCGTCGTCGAGCGCGGCGTAGATCTCGGCCAGCGACTCGGCGATCCGGTCCTGACGGGCCCGGATCGAGTCCTGGCCGGGGTAGTTGAGGCCGTCGGACAGCCAGACCTTGAGGTCCTTGGACCCCGTGGCGCGCATGACGTCGATGCACTGCTTGTGGTGGTCCACGGCCTTGGCCCGCACCCGCGGGTCGGGGTGGGCGAGCGAGCCCAGCATGAAGTCCTCGTCCTGGAAGACGTTGGAGTTGATCATGCCGATCTGCACGCCCAGGTCGGCGGCGTGCCGGGCGAGCGCGCCGAAGTCGTCGACGAGGTCCCACGGGATGTGCAGGCTGACGCGCGGGGCGACACCGGTGTACCGGTGCACCTGGGCGGCGTCGGCGATCTTCTCGAACGGGTCACGCGGCACGCCCGGCTGGCTGAAGACCTTGAACCTCGTGCCCGAGTTGCCGAAGGCCCAGGACGGCAGCTCGATCGTCTGCTGCCGGAGCGCGGACCTGGCCGCCTCGACACGTGTGGATGCCGCCATGGCGTCCTCCCTCTCCGCGCACGCCCTCGTGCGCACCTTGAAACGATTCATTACGAGCCTATTCCCCACCCGCCCAAGGGTCAAGACGCAAGGGGAGCACGGCGCCACGCGCCACGGCGGGTGGTCGGTGGTTCGTCAGGTGATCGGCAGCCCGGGCTGCCGATCACCTGACGAACCACCGACCACCCGAGCCACCCCGTCAGTACCTCGCGTCCGCCGCGGCCAGGTACTTCGTGGTCACCACGATCGCGCGGCGCAGCGTGGCCTCGTCCTCGGTGGTACCGGCCGTCGTGAGGCGCTTGACCCAGGTGTCGGCCTGGGCGGTGGTCGGCGCGACGCCGAGGTAGTGCTGGTAGGTCGCCACGACCCGGTACCGCACCGCCTGCGGGTTCTTCCACAGGGCATTGACCACGCCCGCGCGGCCCAGGGTGTTCAGCCGCGGCATCCAGTGCTTGAGCTGGTCCGACGTCGGCGGCCGGTGCAGGATGTGCTGGTACAGCGCGGTGACGTACTTCGCGTCGGTGCCGCCCACGTGCTTGTAGTAGGTCGAGGTGCCCATCAGGTACGGCTCGATCTGGTCGATCGTCCGCGTCTTCTTCTTGACCATGGCGAGGTAGTTGGCCGTCTGGGTGGCCGACGGCGTGTAGCCGAGGGTCGCCTGGAACGCCTGGCTGATGCGGACCTTGCGGTAGTTGTCCGACTTGGCCATGCCGTCGGCCAGCACGCCCGGCCCGTCCACCGAGACGCGGTAGGACCAGCTCTCGATGTCCGTGGCCGTGGCCGCCCGGCCGAGGTAGTCCTGGTACATCGCCTGCACGAAGTTCTTGGACTGCTCGTCCACCTCCGCGTACTGCTTCGCGTACACGGCAGCCTGGTCCTGGATCCCGGACAGCAGCGGGTAGGCGAGCTCGCCCGGGCACTCGGTCTGGTGCGTGTCGCGGTGCCCGAAGACCCGCGGCAGCGTCACCTGGTCGCCCGCGTAGTAGCGACCGCCGTCGGTGTGGCCGGCGGCGGTGAGGACCGTCGTCTCGTCCGGGTTCACGTCGTACTGCGCGAGGCGGCTGCCGATGATCTTGGCCACGCCGTCCCGCTGGGCGGTGGTGGGCTTCACGCCCGCCGCCGTCGTGTACGTGCCGATCATCGCGACGCCGACCGTGCCGGTGTTGAAGCCGCCGGTGTGGGCGCCGATGATCGGCTCCTCGATGCTGCCGTCGGCGCCCTCGTAGATGTTGCCCCACTTGTCGACCAGGAAGTTGTAGCCGATGTCGCACCAGCCGTGCGTCTGCTGGTGGTACGCCTGGTCGTTGCGGATGGCCTGCATGGCCTCGGCCACGGTGGCGTAGTCGTTCGGGTTCACCGTGTGGTGCACGGCCGCGGCCTTGAGGCCGCCCTCGGCAGGGAACCAGGTGGGGCCGGTGCCCGGCTCGAGGCAGCGGGGCGCGGCGCCCCACTCCTCGCGCGTGATGATCGTGGGCCCCGCCGTGGTGGCCGACGGCGCGACCGTGCCCGACGTCGTCGCCGCGGCCGTGGTGACCTGCGCCGACGAGACGAGGCTGAGCTCCACGCCCGCCGGGAACTCGGCGGCCTCGTCCACCGTCGCGAGCTGCACGGCGTCGGCCTCGCCCACGTAGACCGGCGCGGACGTCACGACGGCGGAGCCGCCGTCGGCGCCGTCCGTGGACTTCTCCAGGTGGCTCCAGCCGCTCCAGGTCCCATCGGTGGCCCGGGTACGCACCTGCATCTCGGGAACGACGTGATCGATCTCGGCCGGCCAGGACAGCCCGACCGTCTGGAACCCGTCCGGCACCTCGATGGCGCCCGCGATCCGTCCGTCGGTGTCGGCGGTGTCGAGCACCACGGCGCCGTCCGCCGCCGTGGCGGTCCCGGCGGCCGCCTCCGGGTCCGCACCCGTGACGTCGTCGACCACGGCGGTCTCCTCGGCCGGGGCCGCGGCGACCTCGACGGTCTCGACCTGCGCCTCCGTGGTGCCGGCGTCGGGCAGCGCGGAGTCCGCGGGGGCCGCGATGCCCTCGGGCTCCAGGGACGGTTCCGCCGTCAGCGCCGTCGCCGCCGGAGCCAGCGCGCCGCCGAGCACCATCGCCGGCGCCACGCCGAGGATGATCGTCCTGCCCACCGCGGTCCCGGCGAGCGCCGGCTTGCCCGCGCTGTGCCGGGGACCCTGCTTCGACCTGGATGCCGGTGCTGCCGCGTGCCGAACCACTGTGTCCTCCTCGCATCGAAACGCGTCGGCCGCACGGGGTGCGGCCGACGCGAAGAACAGGGTGACGTTAGTGGTGACCAGGCACGACGCCCCCAGGTTTCACCCCTGCGGAGCGGGTGATCTTTTCCTGGACACCGCCTGGATCACCCGGGGGGCGCCGGAGGGCACGGCAGTCGCCGGGGACAACCCGAACTCCCCCTTGGAGCCGGGGTTACTCCGCTTTGAAGGGTCGCAAAGAGGAGCAACCCCGGCCTCAAAGGGGAGCTCGGCCGGACGTCACATCACGTCACGGCATGTCACGTCACGGCACGCGGCTCGACGACGAGGCCGGAGCAGGGTCAGAAGTCGAAGTCGTCGATGTTGCTCTTGTCGAACACGAACGGCTCGCCGAGCAGCACCTCGCCGTCGGCCCCCACGGTGTACTCACCGAGCCGGCCGGCCTCGAAGGTGTCGCCCTCCTCGCCCGTGATGTCGCCCGCCACGAGAGCCGCGGCGGCCTGCGTCGCCAGGTAGCCCAGGTCGGTCGGGTTCCACAGCGCGAACGCCTCGACGGTGCCGTCGTCGACGTACTCGCGCATCTGGTTGGGCGTGCCGAGGCCCGTGACCGCGACCTTGCCCTTGTACTCGGACGTCGACACGTAGCGCGCCGCCGCGGCGATGCCCACGGTCGTGGGTGACACGATCCCCTTGAGGTCCGGGTGGGACTGGAGCAGCGCCGCCGTCTTGTCGAACGACGTCTGGTCGTCGTCGTCGCCGTAGGCGGTCTCGACGAGCTCGATGTCCGGGTAGTCGGAGGCCAGCTTCTCCTCCATGATCGCGATCCACGCGTTCTGGTTGGTCGCGTTGGCCGACGCCGAGAGGATGGCGATCTCGCCCTCGCCACCGATCTGGTCGGAGATGAGCTCGAGCTGCTTGTCCGCGATGCCCTCGGCCGAGGCCTGGTTGACGAACAGGTCGCGGTACTGCGGCTCGGTGTCCGAGTCGAACGTGACCACCTTGGTGCCCGCGGACCGCGCCTCGTCGAGCGCGTCGCCGATCGCCGTCGGGTCGTTCGCCGAGATCACCAGCGCGCTCACGCCCTGCTGGGCGGCGGTGTTGATGAACGGCACCTGCGAGTCGGGCGACGCCGTGTCCGGCCCCACCTCGTCGACGGTGGCCCCCAGCTCCTCGGCCGCCTCCTCCGCGCCCGCGGTGGACGCCTCGAAGTACGGGTTGCCCAGATTCTTGGGCAGCATCGTGATGGTGGCGCCCTCGGTCTCGCCGCTGGCGCCGTCACCACCCTCGTCGCCCCCGCCGCCGCAGGCGGTCAGCCCCAGTGCGAGCACAGCGGCCGTGCCGGCCGCGAGCACAGATGTGAACCTCATCGTTCGTCTCCCTAGCTTCCTTGCCCGACCGCCGGACGCCGTCGGACCCTGAGGCCGCCCGCGATGCGCGGCGCGACCACCGACACGACGAGCGCCGTGCCGATCACGATGTTGATGACGTTGACGGTGACCCCCTCCAGCCGGAGGGCACTGCTGAGCACGCCGATGAGCAGCACGCCCGCGACCACGCCGTGGATCGCACCGCGCCCGCCGAAGATGGACACCCCGCCGAGCAGCACCGCCGCCACGACCTGGAGCTCCATGCCGGTCGCGTTGTCGCCGCGGGCGCTGCCGTAGCGGAGCGTGTAATAGACGCCAGCGAGCGCAGAGACCGCCCCGGACAGCACGAACAGGACGAGGAGGGTCCGCTTGACGTCGACGCCGGAGAACCGGGCGGCCTCGCTGCTGCGGCCGATGTCCAGCACGTTCCGGCCGAACGGCGTGGCGTGCAGCAGGACGGCGAAGACGGCGATCAGCACGACCAGCCCGAGCGTGACCACCGGCCAGGGCGACTCCCCCAGGTTCTCGGTGGCGCCGTCGGTCCAGGACTCGGGGAAGTCGGTGACGGCCGTGGTGCCCAGGAGGCCCACGGCGAGGCCGCGGTAGAGGGCGAGCGAGCCGATGGTGACGGCCAGCGAGGGCAGCCCGCCGTACGCGACCAGCGTCCCGTTGACGGCGCCGCACACCGCGCCCAGCAGCACCGACGCCGGCAGGGCGACCCACAGGCCGAACCCGGCCTGGTGCAGCAGCCCGAAGGTCACGCTGGACAGGCCCACGACCGACGCGACCGACAGGTCGATCTCGCCCGTGGCGATGATCAGCGTCATGGGCAGGGCGATGAGCAGCACGGGGGCGACGTCGAGCACCAGGTAGGTGATGGTGAGCGGGCCGTCGAAGCCCTGCACGACGGCGGACGCGACCACCCAGGCCGCGACCAGGATCAGGATCGTCAGCATCTCGCGGGTGAGCAGCGCGCGCTGCCACCACGGGCGGGCGTGGGTCCTCATGGGGTCGCCTCCTCGCGGTCGGCCGGGCCGGCGCCGCCGGGTTGGTCGGTATCTCGCTCGGCCGCGAGGCGGTGCGACCGCCGCCGGGCCAGCACGCGGTCCAGCGCGATGGCGCCGATGATGAGCGCGCCCACCACCGCGCGCTGCCAGAAGTCGGGGATGCCCACCACGGGCAGGGCCCGGTTGATGGTGAGCAGCAGCATCGCGCCGAGCGCCGCCCCGACGACGGTGCCGCTGCCGCCGAAGATCGCGACGCCGCCCACCACGACGGCGCCCACGACCTGCAGCTCCAGGCCCACCCCCGCGCCGGACGAGACGGTGCCGTACCGCGCGGCGAACATCACGCCGGCCAGCCCGGCGAGCGCCCCGTTCAGGGCGAACGCCCCGAGCAGCCGACGCCGGACGGGCAGGCCCTGCAGCTCGGCGGCGTCGGGGTCGGACCCGATCGCGTAGAGCTGCCGCCCGCCGCGCGACGTGTACATGTAGTAGGCGACGACGGCCAGCACGACGGCGGCGACGATCGTCAGCACGGGCACGCCGAGCACCTGCCGCGTGCCCAGGGCGAGGAACGCGCGCGGCATGTCGCCGGCGTCGATCCGGTCGCTGCCCGCCCAGGTCAGGGCCACCCCTCGGTAGACGTACAGCGTGCCGAGCGTGATGACGAGGGCCGGCACACGGGCGAACGCCACGATCGAGCCGTTGACCAGGCCCAGCACCGCCCCGGCCGCGACCGCGACCAGCGCCACCACGACGATCGGCAGGTCCGGCACGTCGATGAACAGCCGGCCGGCCAGGTAGGCGGTCAGGCCGAGCATCGAGCCCACGGAGAGGTCGACGTTGCGCGTGATGACCACCACGGCCTGACCCACGGCGAGCACCACGAGGATCGCGGGCGTGAGCAGCAGGTCCCGCCAGCCGCCCGAGCTGAGCAGGAAGCCGGGCTGGATCGCGGTGGTCACGCCGATCACGACCAGGAGGGCCAGCGCGATGCCGGCCTCGCGCCGGCGCAGCAGGGCGGTCAGGGCGGTCATGCGGCGTCACCCCGCTCGGACGACGCACCCGGCGTCGCGGCGCGCATCACGGTCTCCGGCGTGGCGTCCGCGCGGTCCAGCGCCGCGACGATCCGCCCCTCGCGGACCACGAGCACGCGGTCGGCCATGCCCAGCACCTCCGGCAGCTCGGACGAGATCATCAGGACCGCCAGCCCCTCGGCGGCCAGCGTGGACAGCAGCCGGTGCACCTCGGCCTTGGTGCCCACGTCGATGCCGCGGGTGGGCTCGTCCACGATCAGCACCTTCGGCCCGGTGGCCAGCCACTTGGCCAGCACCACCTTCTGCTGGTTGCCGCCGCTCATGGTCGTGGCCACGGCGTCGAGTGCCCCGGCCTTCACCGCCAGCCGACCGGACCAGTCGCGCGCGAGCCGCGCCTCGGCGTCGGGCAGCAGGATGCCCAGGCGTGCCAGGCGGCGTCGGGAGACGGCGGAGACGTTCCGCGCCACGGAGGACTCGGTGACCAGGCCCTCCAGGCGCCGGTCCTCGGGGACCAGGGCGAGGCCCGCGGCGATGGCCGCGGTCGGGTCGCCCGGGCGCAGGGTCCGCCCGTCGACGGCAACGCGCCCGGCGTCGTACCGGTCGACGCCGAACACGGCGCGGGCGATCTCGCTGCGCCCGGCTCCGACCAGGCCGGCCAGGCCGACGATCTCGCCCGCCCGCACCTCGAAGGACACGTCGTGGAAGGTGCCGGTGGACTGCAGTCCCTCGACCCGGAGCACCACCTCGCCGGGCGTGCTCGGCACCTTGGGGTAGAGGTCGGAGACGGCGCGGCCGACCATGCGCCGCACCAGCTCGTCCGCCGTCACGCCGGCGACCGGGTCGGTGGAGACGTGCTCGCCGTCGCGCATCACGGTGACGGTGTCGCAGAGGTCGGCGACCTCGTCGAGGCGGTGCGAGATGAAGACGACGGCGCGGCCGGCGTCGCGCAGCCCGCGGGCGACGGCGAACAGGCGGCGCACCTCGACGGCGCTGAGCGCCGCCGTCGGCTCGTCCATGACCAGGAGGCGGGCGTCCAGGGAGATCGCCTTGGCGATCTCGACGATCTGCTGGTCCGCGATGGACAGGCCCTCCGCGGGGCGGTCCGGGTCGAGGTCCACGCCGAGGTCCCGGAACAGCTCGCGCGCCCCCGCGCGCATGGCGCGCCGGTCGATGCGGCGGAACCGGCCCAGCGGCTCGCGGCCGAGGTAGATGTTCTCGGCGACCGTCAGGTCGGGAAAGCTCGCGGGCTCCTGGTGGATCACGGCGACGCCGGCCGCCTTGGCCTCGGCGGGACCGGTGAAGTCCACGGGCTCGCCGTCGAGCTCGACCACGCCCGCGTCCCGGCGGTGCACGCCGCCCACGATCTTGACCAGCGTGGACTTGCCCGCGCCGTTCTCGCCGACGAGGGCGTGGATGCTGCCGGGCTGCACCACCAGGGTGCCCGAGCGGAGCGCGGCCACGGGCCCGAAGGACTTGGCGACCCCCTCCAGGCGCAGCGTCGGTGCGGCGTTCTGCATGTCTCTCCGTCGAGATGCGGGCGGTCTGCATTGACCGCTATCTGGCGTTTGAATCGTTCAAACAGATACTTCGGAAGATAGACCTGCCAGGTCAGAGCGTCAAGAACTTGCGGCGCGTCCGTTGCCGAGTCGTGCCCGTTGCGGAACCCTTGGCCGATCAGGGGTGCACACTGCCCGCAGCTACGGAGGCGGCCCGACGACGTGCCGCCCCAGAACGGAGGCGACGGAAATGAGCCAGCCAACGGCCGGGGAGCACGCAGCCCTCGGCGAGGAACCGACCGAGCTCAAGCGGGTCATGGGGCCCAAGCTCCTCCTGCTCTTCATTGTGGGTGACATCCTCGGTACGGGCGTCTACGCACTGACCGGAGACGTCGCGGCCGAGGTCGGCGGTGCGGCGTGGGCGCCGTTCATCGTCGCGTTCCTCGTCGCCCTCATCACCGCGTTCTCGTACCTGGAGCTCGTCACCAAGTACCCCCGGGCAGCGGGCGCGGCGCTCTACACGCACAAGGCGTTCGGCATCCACCTGTTCACCTTCATGGTGTGCTTCACCGTCATGTGCTCGGGCATCACCTCGGCGTCGACGGCGGCCCGCGCGTTCGCGTCCAACCTCGCCGTCGGCTTCGGGCTCGACGAGACGAACGCGACCCTCATCATCACGGTCGCGCTGATCTTCATGGGGCTGGTCGCGGCGATCAACCTGCGCGGCGTCGGCGAGAGCGTCAAGGCCAACGTCTTCCTCACCCTGGTGGAGCTGTCGGGTCTGCTGCTCGTGATCCTCATCGGCTTCTACGCCGCGTTCGCGGGCAACGTCGACTTCTCCCGCACCATCGTGTTCGACGACCCGGGTGACAAGGGGGCGTTCTTCGCCGTCACCGCCGCGACGTCACTGGCGTTCTTCGCGATGGTCGGGTTCGAGGACTCGGTCAACATGGCGGAGGAGACGCACGACCCCGTCAAGAACTTCCCCAAGATGATGATCACCGGCATCGGCATCACCGGGGTCATCTACGTGCTCGTCTCCCTGTTCGCGGTCGCGATCGTCCCGGTCGGCGTGCTGGCGGAGAGCGACACCCCGCTGGTGACCGTGGTCGAGACGGCGGCGCCGGGCATCCCGGCCGGGACGATCCTGCCCTTCATCTCGATGTTCGCCGTCGCCAACTCGGCGCTCATCAACATGCTCATGGCCAGCCGCCTGCTGTACGGCATGGCCAAGCAGAACGTGCTGCCCAGCGCGCTGGGGCGGGTGGGCGCCCGCCGCCAGACGCCATGGGTCGCCATCCTGGTCACTACGGCCATCTCGTTCGGACTGATCTACTTCGTCAGCCGCGACCCGGAGAACGACGTGGTCGCCGCGCTCGGCGGCACCACGGCGCTGCTGCTCCTGGCCGTGTTCGCCATCGTCAACGTCTGTGTGCTGGTGCTGCGCCGCGACCCGATCGACCGGAAGCACTTCGTGGCGCCGACCGTGCTGCCGATCGTCGGGGCGATCTGCTGCCTGTTCCTCGTGGGGCCGTGGACCGGGCGGGACGTCATCCAGTACCAGATCGCCGGCTGGCTCCTCGGCATCGGCTTCGTCCTGTGGATCCTGACATGGATCACGAACCGGCTGCTCGGCCAGCGCACCGGGATCACCGACATCGAGGCGCTCAACGAGCCGGAGGGCGGCGTCAACTAGCCCCCGCCCCCGACGTGTCAGACGTACAGGTCACCCGCGTGACCTGTACGTCTGACACGTCAGTGCTCGTCCGGGAGGGCCGCGAGCTGGGCCTCCAGGTGGAACACCTCGTCCAGCAGCACGAAGCCGTCGTCCGGGTTGCCCTCGTCGACGAAGAAGCCCGACATCGCCGCCTGCCAGCGCGCGTTGACCTCGGTAGCGGCCATCCCGCGCTGCGCCGCCGCGTAGTCGTCGGTCACGAGGATCCCGACCAGCAGTCCGTCGTCGCGCAGGTACAGGTGGTAGTCGCGCCACCCCGTGTCGCGCAGGGCCCGGAGCATCTCCGGCCAGACGGCGGCGTGGGCCGCCCGGTACTCGTCCAGCCGGTCCGCCCGCACCCGCGACGTGAAGCAGACGCGTGCGCCCGCCGTGTTGCTCGACATGTCCGGTCCTCCTCGACCACCTGCGCCATGAAACGGTTCATAATGTAGCCCGAAGCAAGGAGGGCTCCATGACACAGCCGGCCGCTCACCGCCGAGCATCCATCGCCGACGTCGCCCGCGCCGCCGGCGTCTCCGTCGGTACCGTGTCCAACGTGCTCAACCGTCCCGAGCGGGTGCTGCCCGGCACGCGCGAGCGGGTCGAGGCCGCGATCGACGAGCTGAGCTTCGTGCGCAACGGCTCGGCCCGGCAGCTCCGCGCGGGCACCATCACCACGGTCGGCGCCATCGTGCTGGACATCGCCAACCCGTTCTTCACCGACGTCGCGCGGGGCATCGAGGAGCGCCTGGACCGGGACGACTTCACGCTGATGGTCGCGTCGTCGGACGACAAGCCGGACCGCGAGCAGCGCTACCTGCGCCTGTTCGAGGAGCACGGCGTGCAGGGCGTCATGGTCGTGCCGGCCACCGACGACATCGAGCACCTCCTGGCGGTGCGCCGGCGCGGCACCGGGGTGGTGCTGCTGGACCGCCCGTCGTCCGACCCGAGCATCTCGTCCGTGGCCGTCGACGACGTGCGCGGCGGCGAGCTCGCCGCGCGGCACCTGCTCGACGAGGGGCACACGCGCATCGCGTTCCTCAACGGCCCGCACACGATCCGGCAGTGCGCCGACCGGTACGAGGGCGTGGTCAAGGAGCTGGTCGCGGCCGGGCTCGACCCCGCGACGGCGCTCGTGGAGATCACCGTGTCCAGCCTCAACGCCGAGGGCGGGGAGGCCGCGATCCGGGGGCTGCTGGAGTCCGGCGACCGGCCCACCGCCGTCTTCTGCGTCAACGACCTGGTCGCGCTGGGCGTGCTGCGCACGCTGCGCACGGAGAACATCGCCGTCCCCGCCGACGTCGCGGTGGTGGGGTACGACGACGTCGCGTTCGCCGCCGAGCTGTCCACGCCCCTGACCTCCGTGCGCCAGCCGACCCACGAGATCGGGGTCCGCGCCGCCGACCTCCTGCTCGACGGGCCGGACGCCGCGGCCGAGCACGTGATGTTCCAGCCCACGCTGGTGGTCCGCGGCTCCAGCTCCGCGGTCGGATGACGACGTGTCAGACCCTCAGGTCACCCGGGTGACCTGAGGGTCTGACACGTCGTGGGGCGGGGTGGGTCAGCAGGTCGCCTCGAACATCGGGACCAGCAGGTCGCTCAGGTCGTACAGCGCCTCCGGGTCCGCCGTGACGTTGCGGCCGGTCACGCCCAGCGACACCTGCCGTTCGCCGTCGAGCGAGGTCAGGTTGACGCTCAGCGTGCCGAAGCTCGCGCCGTCGTGCCCGTACAGGTACTCGCCGGGCACGCACGGGTCGGGCAGGCGGTACGTGCCGAGGCCGTACTCGATCGTCTCGGCGCTGCGCGGCGTCAGCATGTCGGTCACGGTCTCCGGCTCAACCAGCTCACCGGTCACCAGGGCCTCGTTGAAGGCCGCGAGGTCCTTCGTCGTGCTGGTCACGGCGCCCGCCGCACGGAACAGCGTCGGGTCGAAGTGCCTGATCGAGTACCAGCCCGCGCCGTCGGCGCCCGTGTAGGCGGCGTCGGCCAGGAACGGCCCGCGCTTCCGGGGGCTCTCGGGGTAGTCGCTGCGGCGCATGCCGGCCGGCTCGAACACGCGCTCCTCCAGGAGCTCGTCGAGGTCGGTCCGGTTCACCTTCTCCAGCATCATGCCGAGCGTCACGAACCCGGCGTTGGAGTAGGAGAAGCCGGTGCCCGGCTCCAGCATCCAGGGCGCGGTGTGCACGGCCCGGACGTGATCGCCGTCCGAGTAGTGCTCGCCCAGCACCTCGAAGTACTCGTCGATGTCCGTCGGGTCCTGCATCTTGTCGAGGATCAGGTACTCCGACGCCGTCGGGGCGCCCGACGTGTGGCTGAGCAGCTGCTCGATCGTCACGTCCCGCGGCAGGGCGCCCGGCAGCACGTCCTCCACGCTGGTGTCCAGCGTCCAGGTGCCCTTCTCGATCTCCTGCATCACCAGCGTCGCGATCATCGGCTTGGTGTTGCTCGCCACGCGGAACGGGTCGTCGGCCCGGGCGGGCGCGTGGCCCCCGAGCTCGCGGACGCCGTCCGCGCCCGACCAGGTGAGGTCCGGCGTCTCGACGCGTGCGGTGACGGCGACGGCGCCGTCGTCCACCAGGGTGGAGACCGCCCGGTCGAGCTGACGCCGGATGCCCGCGTCGGCGGTCAGGGTGCGGGCGGCGGGGGCGGAGGCGGCCTGCTCGGCCGCGTCCCGGACCTGGCGGGACAACGCCAGGGGGTCGTCGACGGCGGCCGCGGGCGTCGCGTCCGCCGCTCGTGCGGCCGGTTCCGCGGTCACCGCGGGCGTCGCGGGCACCGCGCTGGCGGCGGACGCCGTCGTCGCCATACCCGCGCCGGTGAGCGGCAGCGCGCCGGCCACCACGACGCCCAGGGCTGCCCTGACTCGGCGGTGTGCATTCATGGGGATGCTCCTTCGTCTCGGCACCCCGTCAGTCTGCTGGGGGCCGGACGGCCGACGGATCCCCCGCACGAAGGACATCTCGGACACGGCCTCCGCCCAGGGTGGGACCCGCGGGGAGGAGGGCGGGCCGGCCGGCCCGCCCTCCTCAGCCGGCGGTCAGTCCCGGCCCGGGATCGGCACCGTGGACCAGTCCGTGTCCGAGGCCAGGTAGAAGCTCGGGTACGACGGCTGGTTGTACGTCGTCTGCTGCCGCGCCACCTCGACGCGGTACTGCGGGTCCTGCATGAGCGTGTACAGCGCGATGTCGCTGGGCTCCGTCGTGGTGAACAGCCGCAGCGCGGTCGAGTCGGTGGTGCGCACCAGCACCTCCTCGCGCCAGTCGCCGAGCACGTCGGCCACGAGCGACGGGTTGCCCTTGGTGCCGTTGTTGGTCAGCGTCCCGTCCAGGGTCGCGACGACGCCGCGCGACCAGCCCTTGATCGTCGGCACGGCGGGGTCGGCGCCGTCCACGATCTGCGTGGTGCCGTCGCCCGCCCACCGCACGGACTGGTTGGTCCCCATGGTCGACGTCGCCACCTGCTCACCCGTGGCGCTCAGCGTGCCCGACCCGAGGGTGCCGTCCGGCATGGACGCCCACACCTCGATGCCCGGCACGCCGGGCAGCACGTCGCCGATCATCGAGCGACCGGTGTCCCGCCCGGAGTACTGCCCGAACAGCACCTCGCCGTCCTCGGCCGAACGCATCACGGAGCCGTAGGGCGCCCACGTGGCGCCCTCGTGCGCGGTCCAGATCTCCAGCCCCGGCCGGTCCGGGTCGATGTCCGTCACGTGCATGGCGTCACCGTGGCCCAGACCCGCGGTCGCCCCGGGGTTCGCGGAGCCGTCCGGCAGGGTGTCGAACGACGAGTACAGGAGCGAGCCGTCGTCGTCGAGCGTCGCGGAGCCGTAGACGATCTCCTGCCGGCCGTCCCCGTCGACGTCGGCCGCCGACAGCGAGTGGAAGCCCTGCGTGGTGATGCTCCCCCACTCGGGCGAGGTACCCGGCACGCCGTGCGGGCTGTCGTCGAACGGGTTGGACATGGGCGTCCAGCCCGAGTCCGCGAGCCAGCGCCGGGTCAGGTGCCTGCCGTTCCAGTCGTACGCGGCGATGGTCGAGCGCGTGTAGTAGCCGCGCGCGAAGATGGCGCTGGCCTTGCCCTCGGACAGGTACGCGACCCCCGACAGGAAGCGGTCCACCCGGTTGCCGGGCTCGATGCGCGCCATCGCGTAGTCGCCCCAGCGCAGCCCGTCGTCGGTGCGCCCGGGCTCGTAGTCGACGGTCTCCAGCGGACGCCCCCTGAGCCCGTCGAAGACGGTGAGGTACTCCGGACCGCTGATCACGAAGCCCTCGAAGAGCCGGAGCTGGTTGCGCGTCGAGCGGGACGGCGCATACACGTCGATGAAGTGGTCGACGGCGGCGCGGGCGTCGGCGTCGGACAGCGGGTAGGTCCACCGCGCGTCGATGCCCCACGCCTCCTCCAGCGTGGCCGGCCACTGACCGGAGACGACCTCCGGACGCGTCGACCAGCCGCGGAACGTGTCCACGAGGTGCTCGTAGTAGTCCCCGGCGGACATCCGGTAGTCGTCGGTGTCCCGCACCCCGGCCGCCCGGTCGTCCGTGGCGATCGGCACGTAGCGCTGCCCGGCCGGCTTCCCGTCCCGGTAGGTGGTCACCCGCGTGCCGGGGGCGGTCTTGACCATCAGCTCGGCGCGGCCGTCGCCGTCGTAGTCGTAGACGGGGAACTGCGTGTAGTGCGCGCCCGCGCGGATGTTCACGCCCATGTCGATGCGCCAGAGCTGCGTGCCGTCCAGCTCGTAGGCGTCGAGGTAGACGTTGCCCGTGTAGCCCACCTGGGACACGTCCTTGGAGTTGGACGGGTCCCACTTCACGACGATCTCGTACTCGTCGTCGCCGTCGAGGTCCGCGACCGAGGCGTCGTTGGCCCGGTACGTGTACGCCTCGCCCGCGGGCGTGACGCCGTCGGCCGGCTTGTTCAGGGGGATGTCCAGGTGCCCGTCGCCCCACACGTCGGCCGACGCCGCCCGGCCCCTGTCCGGACCGCTCAGCGGCACCACCCGGTAGCGGGCGTCCGCCGTGCCCGCGGCGTCGAGGTAGTTGGTCGCGCCCGTGACCGTCGCGACGCGCCGGCCGTCGCGGTACACCGCGAAGCCCGGACCCTTGAGCCCCGCGTCGGTGTGGCCGGTGACCTCCGGCGCGAGCAGGCGCCAGCTCAGGAAGACGCCCTCGCTGGTCGCGGCGGCCACGAGCCCGCGGCCCAGCTTCTCGGTGCCTGTCGAGTTCCCGGTGCCCGACGTCGGCCGCTCGCCCTGGGCGCTCGGGTCGCCCTGGGCGGTGGTCGCGTCGGCGGCCGGGACCGTGGTCAGGGTGCTGGCGGGGACGGCGGTCGAGGCGGTGGCCGCGAACGCCACGGCGCCCACCCCGCTCAGGCCGAGGCTGAGTGCCGTCGCCAGCACGGCTCCGGTCCGGATAGTTCTCGGGATCATTGTCGAATTCCTCTCTGAATTCTCGATCTCACGAAGACGTGCGCTTCTACCCAGTCATCTGGCCCGGAACCTGCTGGGTTTCGGGCCAGATGGCTGGGTAGAGGCGCACTTTCAGTCGACCGGGCGCGGCTGTGCCCGCCGGGTCTCGACGGCGACCGCCGCCAGGCTGAGCAGGCCACCCGTCACCAGGACGAGCGGCGTCAACATCCAGACGAGCACCACGCACATCACCACGGCCGCCAGCAGCAGCGCCGAACCCACCAGGTCGTCACGGGAGCGCGCCGCGCCGCGGGACAGCAGCCGCCAGACGCCGCCGTCGTCCGCCCCGGCCCCCGCACCGCCGTCCGACCACGCCGCCGTCGTGCGGACCAGGACCACCGCGCCGCAGGCCGCGGCCGCCCACGTCACCCAGCGCACGGCGGACGCGCCCGGCAGCGCGCCCGACGCCGTCAGCCCGGTGTTGACCGTCACGGCGACCGCGGCGACCAGCACGAGCACGCCCAGCACCCACAGTCCACGCACGGCCGCGAGCCAGTCCCGCCAGAACGAACGGACCGAGGTGTCATAGCCGCCGAGGTGCCGCCGCAGGTGCGCGGCCCCCGCGGCGACCGCCGCCGGGGCGGTCACCACGGGCAGGCTGCCGCCGAGCACGAGCAGCCCGGTCAGCAGCGTCTCCCCCAGCAGGGGGAACCAGCCCTCACCGGCCAGACGGCGTCCGCGGGCCGGCGGCGCGGCGGACTCGTCGGCCTGCTCCTGTGCGCTCACGGCGCTCAGCCCTTGAGGCCCTGCGTCGCGACGCCGTCCACCAGGTACCGCTGGAAGACCACGAAGAACAGCAGCACCGGCACGAGCGCGAGCACGGCCATGGCCATCTGCGCGCCGTAGTCGGAGACCGACGTCTGGTCCACGTACAGCCGCAGCGCGATGGGCAGGGGGTAGGTGTCGGGCCGCTTGAGGTAGAGCAGCGGGCCGAGGAAGTCGTTCCACGACCAGATGAAGGCGAAGATCGAGCTGGTGATCACCGCCGGCCGCATGAGCGGGAGCAGCACGAGCCGGAAGATCCCCCAGTGCCCGCAGCCGTCGATGCGCGCCGCCTCGTCGAGCTCACGCGGCAGCCCTCGGAGGAACTGCACCATGAGAAAGACGAAGAACGCCTCCGTGGCCAGGAACTTGGGCGCCAGCAGCGGCACGAACGTGTTCACCAGGCCCATGGAGTTGAACAGGATGTACTGCGGGATGATCACCACGTGGAACGGCAGGAGCATCGTGCCGATCATCACCGCGAAGTACACCCCGCGACCCGGGAAGCTGATGCGGGCGAACGCGTAGGCGGACACGGTGGCCGACAGGACGATGCCCACGACCGACCCGACCGCGAGGATCAGCGAGTTGAGCACGAACGTCCAGAACGAGACGCCGCCGATGCCGCTCAGCGCCGACGTGTAGTTCGCCAGCGTCCACGTCTCGGGCCACAGGTTCACGTTGCCGACGATGTCGCCGCTCGGCTTGAACGAGCTCATGACCATCCACACGCCGGGGTACAGGATCACCACGGCGACGGCGATCACGAGCACGTGGAACACGACGGACCGCAGGCGCTTGCGCCGGGTCGCCGTCACGCTCGGGGAGGAGTCCACGACGGGGCTCGGGGCGGTGGTCGTCGCTGTCGTCATCGCACGTCTCCCGTGTAGTGGACCCAGGCACGCGAGGTGCGGAACAGGACGGCGGTGATGATGCCGACCACGAGCACGAGCACCCAGGCCATGGCCGAGGCGTACCCCATCCGGAACTCCGTGAAGCCCTTGAGGTAGAGGTAGAACGTGTAGAACAGCGTCGAGTCGGCGGGACCGCCGGTGCCGCCGGAGATGATGAAGGCGGAGCTGAACACCTGGAACGCGCCGATCGTCTCGAGCAGCAGGTTGAAGAACAGCACCGGCGACAGCATCGGCAGCGTCACGGAGACGAACCGGCGGATCGGCCCGGCGCCGTCGACGGCGGCCGCCTCGTGCAGCTCGGCCGGGATCTGCTTGAGCCCCGCCAGGAAGATCACCATGGGGGCGCCGAACTGCCACACGGCCAGCAGGATCATCATCGGCATGGTCATGCTCGGGTCGCCCACCCAGCCGCCGGCCGGCAGGCCGAAGAACTGCTGGACCTGGTCGGCGATGCCGTCGTCGATGAACATGGCGCGCCACACGATCGCCACGGAGACGCTGGCCCCGATGAGCGACGGCGCGTAGAACATCGAGCGGTACGCGCCCTGGCCGCGGTGCTTCGCGTTGAGCAGCACGGCGACGGCGAGCGCGGCGGCCAGCTTGACCGGCACGCCCACCAGCACGTAGACCGCCGTCACCTGGGCGGACTTGAGGAACCGCGGGTCAGCGAACAGGGCGGTGAAGTTGTCGATGCCCACGAACGTGGGGGCCCGGAACAGGTTGTAGTCGGTGAACGCGAGGTACAGCGACATCAGCATGGGGCCCGCCGTCAGCAGCACGAACCCGAGGAGCCACGGGGACAGGAACGCGTACCCGGCCTTCACGTCGGACCGGTCGCGCTGCGGCTTGCCGCCGCCCCGTGCGGGGGACGACGACGTCGCCGTCCCCCGCACGCCGCCGCGCCCGGCCGAGCGCCCGCGCTCGGTGGTGGTCGCGGACATGGTCAGGACCCGCCGAGGTTCGATTCGGCGCTCTGGAACCACTGGTCGGCGAACTCCTCCGGCGTGATGTTGCCGTAGGACAGCTCCTCACCCAGCCGCTTGAACTCGGCCTCGACCACGCCGTAGCCCTCGACGGGCAGCGGGGTGTCCTCCGTGACGCGCTCGGCGACGTGCTCCTCGTAGCCGACGATCTTGTCGTCGATCGAGCCCTCCTCGACCTCCATGGCGTCACGCTGGGCCGCCACGGCGGGCACGCCCTTCGAGGTGCCGAAGATCTTGCCCACCTCGGGGTCGTTGACGAGGAAGTCGATGAGCGCCGCGGCGGCGTCCGGCTCCTGTGTCGTCGCCGACGACGAGAGCAGCATCGACGGCTTCCAGAACTGCGCCGAGCCGTCGGCGCCGGTCGGCACCGGGAGCAGGTCGAGGTTCTCGGAGCCCGCGCCGGCCGAGTAGCCGGCCATCATGTTGTCCCAGGTCATCTCGGTAGCGGCCTGGCCCACCTGCATACCGGTGAGGGGCTCGACCTGCTTGGCCCGCTCGACCGGGAAGAAGACGCCGTCGTCACGCAGCGGCTGGGTGCGCTCAGCCCAGGCGACGAGGTCGGCCTTCTCGAAGGCCGGGGAGCCGTCGTCGGCGAACGCCGTCTTGCCCTGCTGCACCAGCCACTGGATGAAGAGCCACAGCGTGCCGGTGTAGTCGGTGCCGCCGTAGATCTGCGGGTCGTGGTCGGCGCCCGCCGCGCTGACCTCGCGGATCCAGGCGTCGTACTCGTCCCAGGTCAGACCCTCTTCCGGCGGCTCGATGCCGAGCTCGTCCAGGAGGTCGTCGTGGTGGATCATGCCGAGGGTGTTGGTGCTGGTCGGGATCCCGTACTGGCCGTCGTCGACCGAGCCGGAGGCGAGCACCGTCTCGTCGAAGTCGTCGGTGTCCAGGTTCACGCCGAGCTGGTTCGACAGGTCCAGGAGCTGGTTGTTCGACGCGTACTGGTGGATGTACGCGAGGTCCATCTGGAAGACGTCGGGCAGGGTCTGGCCCGCTGCCTCGGTGCTGCGCGCGGTCCAGTAGTCGTCCCAGGCCTGGAACTGCGTCTGCACGTCGATGTTCGGGTGCTGCTCCTCGAAGAGCGCCACCGCCTCCTCGTACCGGGCCGCGCGGTCGTCGTCCCCCCACCAGACGAGGGACAGCTCGATGTCCCGGTCGGTGGCTACCGGCGCCGCCTCGGCCGAGGCGGTCGTCCCGCCGCCGCAGGCAGAGAGGGCCAGGGCCGAAGCCGCTGCGAGGGCCGTGACCTGGACGGCCGCAGTCTTTCGGGTGGTGCGTGTGCGGACCACGTGAGCCTCCTTGCTCTGTGTGCTGCTGGTGGCCGGCTGCATCCTCGACCGCCGACTGAATCGATACAATACCGCTCCGGGAAGCGTTGTCCAGAGCCCCAGGTCAGGAATTCGTAACGAACTGCATCGTTGGAACCCGGCCCACCACGGGGGCCTGAACGTCGGCGAGCGCTGATCTGGTGGCGCTGTCGCCACTGATCACGCCACTGCCACGGCGCCGACTGGTCAGCACTGAACGCCGCCGCCCGCGCCGGGCTCAAGCCGCCGCCCGCGCCGGGCTCAACCCAGGCCGTCGAACGTAGGAGTCGTCGGCGCATGAGGGCTCATGGGGCGACCAGGCCTACGTTCGACGGCGGGCACCCGGCCGACGCCGCAGCCCGCAGCCGGGCGGCGGCGTCAGCTCGCGGCGGGGGCCGGGGTCGGCGTGTCCTTCAGCGGGGCCCAGCTCGGGCCCGTGCCGCGCATGGACTCGTGGAACGGGTCGCCCGGGCCGATCTCGCCCGCCCGCACGATCGCGCCCGTGAATGCCGACCGGTAGATCGCGGCGACCAGCTCCAGGGTGCCGCGCGCGTCGGCCGCGGTGACCGGCGGCGCCTCGCCCGCGGCGAACGCCCGGTACGTCGGCACGAACTGGGCGAGGTGCCCCGACGGCAGCGCCTCGGGGTCCGGCTGCCACAGCTGCCCGACGTCGTCATGGCCCGCCGCCGGCGTGAACGTCCAGTCGGCGTCGGTGTACCCGTACAGGTGCGACAGCTCGATCGTCGCCGCCTCGGTGTCGAACCGCAGGTCAGAGGTCTCCCGCGGCGACAGCAACGAATTGGTGATCGTGGCCATCGCGCCGCTCTCGAAGCGGAGGATCGCCATCGAGACGTCCTCGGTGTCGACGTGCCGGGCGAGGCGGCCCGCCATGGCCGTCACCTCGGACCACGGCCCGAGCGTCGCCAGCAGCAGGTCGAACTGGTGGATGCCGTGGCCCATCGTCGGCCCACCGCCCTCGGTGTCCCACCGGCCGCGCCACGGCACCTCGAAGTACGCGGGCGCCCGGAACCACAGGGTGTCGCACGTGGCGACCAGGGGTCGGCCCAGGGCGCCGTCGTCGAGCAGGCGGCGGAGCTGGCGCGCCCCGTGCCCGAACCGGTGCTGCACCACCTGCGTGAACGACGCCGTCGAGGCGGCCTCGGCGTCCGCGATGCGGTCGATCTCGGCGAGGGACAGCGTGGCAGGCTTCTCGACCACCACGTGCACGCCCGCCTGGAGCGCGGCCACGGCGACGTCCGCGTGCACACCCGGCGGCGTGCAGACGTGCAGCACGTCCGTCTCGGCGAGCACGTCGTCCAGGGAGGTCCCGTGCGCGGCGACGCCGTGCTCGCGGGCGAACTCCTCCGCCCGCGCCGCGTCGATGTCGACGGCGTGCACCAGGGTCGCGTCCACGCCGTGCGCCGGCAGGTCCGCGATCGCTCGTGCGTGGGCTCCGGCGATGGCACCTGTGCCCAGGATCGTGACTCTCATCGTGCTCCGTCCTCGTCGACGCGTGTGATCGATCACCCTATCGAGTCGACGCGACCCGGCCGCGCCGATCCGCAGGAACCCTACCCGTGACCCTCGTCGATGGAAAGGGCTTTCCCGCCACGGTGGCCCGGACCGGACACACGGAAGGCCGTCCCGATCCCTTTCGAGGCCTAAGTTTCTTCGCTTTGGAGCTGTCCAAAGCGAAGAAACTTAGGCCTCGAAGGGGACGGAGCGCGCCGGCCCGCCCGGCCGGCCGGAGCATCCGACCAAGCCAGACCCAGCCAGCCCGAGAGGTCAGCCCAGGACCGACTCGATCTCCGCGGCCACCACGTCGACGAACGACTCCGGCGTCCCGGCAGGCAGCAGCCCCGGCAGCGCGAGCAGCGCCCGGAGGTCCTCCTCGGCGCCGGCCAGCCCCTCGACGTCGCCGAGCCCGTCCGAGCCGCCCGGCACCTCGGCGGCGCCGACCAGCGCCTCCAGCTCCGCGGCCCGCGGGTCGTCGATGCCCTCGCCGGAGTGCGTCCGGCGTCGGACGAACTCGGCCCACGCGGCCAGGCCGAACGCCACCCCCTGCGGCTCCCGCCCTGCGGCGAGCGAGTCCGCGAGCACGCCGCCCCAGCGGAACGGGATCTTCTGGGTGCCGTCCATCGCCACCTGGGCCGTGGTGTGCCCCGTGTGCGGGTTCGCGAACCGGGACAGGATCTGCTCGCCGTACTGCCGCAGGTCCAGGCCCTCGGGCGCGGTGAGCGTCGGCAGCGCGTCCTCGAAGAGGTACTGCCGCGCCCGCTCGGCGATCACCGGGTCGGTCACGCCGCCCGCGATCGTCGAGTGCCCCGCGAGCCACCCGGAGTACGCGACCAGCGAGTGCGTCCCGTTGAGCAGCCGCAGCTTGGCCTGCTCGAACGGCGCGACGTCCTTGGTCAGCGTGGCGCCCGCCGCCTCCCACGCGGGGCGCGGGCCGGCGAACCGGTCCTCGATCACCCACTGCGCGAACGGCTCGCCCACCACGAGGCCCTCGTCCCGCACGCCGAGCGTCCGCTCCACCTGGTCGCGCTGCTCTGGGCTCGTCGCCGGCACGATCCGGTCGACCATGGAGCACGGGAACGTGACGCTCGCGTCGATGAACGCGCGCAGGGTGTCGCCCTCGGGCCCGGGCAGGGCCGCGTCCGCGGCCTCCCGCACCAGGCGTTCGAGCACCCGGCCGTTGTCGACCATGTTGTCGCAGGTCAGCACGGTGATGGGCGCGCCGGACGCGGCGCGCTGGGCGAGCCCGCGCACCAGCAGCCCGATGGCCGACGCCGCCGGCCGCACCGTCTCGGCCGCGCCCCCGGCGGCGACCACCGCGGCCAGCGCCGCGAGGTCCCCGGCCACCGCCTCGGTGTCCAGCGACCCGTCGGGCCGCCGGGCGTAGCCCTTCTCCGTGATCGTCAGCGTGACCACGTGGGTCGACGGCGCCGCGAGCGCCGCCAGCACGCGCTCGGTCTCCTCGGCGGGGTAGGCGACGTCGACCACGGACCCGACGAGCTCGACCGAGGACTCCTGCTCCCCCGCGGTGAGCACCGAGTACACACCGCCCTGGGGGCGGAGCTGGTCGCGCACGGTCGCGGAGCGCTGGGTGACGCCCAGGATGCCCCAGGTGGTGTCGCCCGTCGCGATCGCGGCGCGCTCCGTGTACACGGCCTGGTGCGCCCGGTGGAACGCGCCGATGCCGAGGTGGACGATCCCCACCGACGTCGGCATCACGGGTGCGTCGATGCCGCCCGGGAGGTGGTCCCGGTGCAGGCGGTCCTCAGTCATCACGTGTCTCCTTGACTTGTGCCACGAGCTGCGTCGGGTTCACGAACCGCAGCGCCACCACGAGCATGACGAGCATCGTCGCGGTGTAGATCACCGACAGGGCCGAGATGAGCTGTCTCGCCTCACCACCGCCGGCAGCCGTCATGCCACGGTAGATGGCGACGACGAGTGTGTCCGAACCAGGGCCCGACACGAGGAAGGTCAGCTCGAAGAGACCGACGGTCCGCACGAGCACCAGGATGGCCGCCGCGAGGATACCCGGGACGAGCAGCGGGGCCAGGATCCGCGTGAACACCTGCCAGGTGCGGGCCCCGCACATCCGGGCGGCCGACTCGATGGCGGGGTTGATCTGCTCGATGAACGGCGTCATCGTCAGGATCACGAACGGCACCGACGGCACGAGGTTGACGAGCACGACCGCGGTCAGCGTGCGGCCCAGCCCGAACGAGTACATGACGGTCGCGAGCGGGATGCCGTACGTGATGGGCGGCATGAGCACCGGCAGCAGGAACAGCAGCATGACGGCGCGCTTGCCCGGGAAGTCGCGGCGGGCCAGCACGTAGGCGGCGGGCACGCCCACGAGCACCGAGATGACGACGACGAGCACGGCGACGCCGACGGTGACACCCACCACCTCGCCCAGGGCGAACCGGTCCCAGGCCTCGACGTACCGCTCGGTGGTCAGCCCGTCGGGCAGCCACGTGTCGAACCACTGCCGGCCGAACGAGTCGACCACGACGGCGACGAGGATCCCGAGCAGGAACACCCCGAACGCCGTCATGCCGGCCCAGACGAACCAGGTGGACGGCCGTGCGGCGAGCGGCCGCTCCAGCGTTGACGTGGCCATCAGCCCTTCCCTCCCGTGGTCCCGCGGTACAGCAGCGAGCGCAGGCCCAGCACGGCGACGACGACGAGCAGCTCGACCGCGCCCATCATCAGCGCGATGGTGGACGCCATGGCGTAGTCGTTCTGCTCGCCGAACGCCCGGAACGCCATGAGGGACATGACCCGGGTCTCGCCCATGGCGTCACCGACCAGCCGGGCCGACGGGAACACCGAGAAGGCGAGCACGAACGTCAGGATGAACGTGGTGGCCAGCCCGGGCGCCAGCAGCGGCAGCACGATCCGCCGGAACCGCTGCCACCAGCCGGCGCCGAGCGTCTTCGCGGCCTGCTCCAGCGACGGGTCGATGCCCGACAGGTACGACGAGATGAGCAGGAACGCAAACGGGAAGCCGGTGATGACCAGGGAGAACATGACGCCCAGGTAGTTGTTCACGAGCTTGAGCGGCTCGTCGATCAGGCCGACCTCCAGCAGCGCCCGGTTGATCCAGCCCTGCCGCCCCGCGAAGATCAGCAGCCCCTGCGCGGTGAGCACGGTGCCCAGGGTGATCGGCAGCACCAGCAGCGACGTCAGCAGCCGCTTGCCGCGGAACCGGTGCCGCAGCACCATCGCCACCGGGACCGACGCCAGCACGTTGAACAGGGCGGCAGGCAGGGCGAGGCGCATCGTGAGCCACACCGAGTCGAACACGAACGGGTCGCGGAAGAACGCGACGTAGTTGGCGAGGACGCCGCCGCCCCACTGCTCCTGCATCGCCGCGGTGGGCTGGATCGTGAGCCCGATCCCGTACGAGAACGGGTACACGAACAGCGCGACGGCGACCACGAGACCCGGCAGGAGCAGGAGCAGGGCGGGGTCCACGCCCCGCTCGGCCAGGCGGTGCCGCAGGCTCGCGGTGGCGCGCCCCGGCCGTTGACCGACGCTCACGCCGCCACCGCCTGCGGCACGACGGCGTCCAGCGCCTCCGGGAACACCAGCACCCGCTCGACGGGGGCCGTCAGCGTGACCGCCCCGCCGACGTCGGGCGCCGTCGTGGCGCGGGCGTGGAGCATGGTGTCGCCGGCCTGCACCCCGACGGCGAACTCGCGCCCGTGGTACTCGACCACCGAGACGGACCCGGGGATCGACCCGCCGGTCCCCGCCGGGCCCGAGCCGGCCACGGAGAAGTCCTCCGGGCGCACCGCCACCCGCACGCGGTCCCCCGCGCCCAGGGCGCCGACCGCGCGACCGGTGAGCAACACACCGCCGCCGCCCGACCCGACCGACCCGGCCGAGCCACGCGTGCCCGGCAGCTCCACCACGACCTCGCCCCCGGACGCCGAGACGACGGTCGCGGGCAGGATGTTCCGGTAGCCCATGAAGTCGGCGACGTACCAGCTCGTCGGGCTCTCGTAGAGCTCGTCGGGCGTGCCCACCTGCTGCACGCGACCCTCGCGCATGACGACCAGGCGGTCGGCCAGGGACAGCGCCTCCTCCTGGTCGTGCGTCACGTAGATCGTCGTGAGCCCCAGGGACTGGTGCAGCCGCCGGATCTCGGTGCGCATGTCGAGCCGCAGCTTGGCGTCGAGGTTCGACAGCGGCTCGTCCATGAGCACGAGCGACGGTTCGAGCACCACGGCGCGCGCGATGGCGACCCGCTGCTGCTGCCCGCCCGAGAGCTGGCCGGGCAGCTTCCTGGCGTGCTCGCCGAGCTTGACCAGGTCGATCGCCGCGCGCACCCGCGAGGCGATCTCGGCCCGCGGCACGCCCTGCATCTGCAGCCCGAACGCGACGTTCTTCTCCACGCTCAGGTGCGGGAACAGCGCGTACGACTGGAAGACCATGCCGAACCCGCGCCGCTCCGGGGGCAGGGTGTCGATCCGCCTCCGGTCCAGCCGGATCTCGCCGTGCGTCAGCGGCAGCAGGCCGGCCAGGCAGTTCAGCGCCGTCGACTTGCCGCAGCCCGACGGGCCCAGCAGGGCCACGAACTCGCCCGCCCTGATCGTCAGGTCCAGCCCGGCCAGCGCGTCCATCCCGCCGAAGCTGCGGCCGACGCCCCGCAGCTCCAGGGACTCGAAGTCGCTCACTCTGCCTCTTCCTCCACCTTGCCGCCGCCGACCTCGCGGTCCCAGATGTCGAACGCGGTCACCATGGAGTCCGCGTCGAGCGGCGTCACGGCGTCCTGCGACTCGATGAGCTCGTCGAACAGGGGGCGGCCGAACTCCTCGATCACGTCCTGCGACTCCTGCGGGGCGAGGTCGAGCGTCGCGCCTTCGATCGCCGGGCCCGGGTAGAAGTAGCCGGCGTCGTACGCCTTGGCGTTCTGCTCAGGAGTGAGCATGTCCTGCAGCAGGAGCAGGATCGCGCTGATCTTGTCGGCGCTCTGCCCCTTCGGGATCGCGGCGTAGTGCGCGTCGGTGACCCACGTGAAGTCGTCGAACGCGGCAGCCTCCAGCGTGTTCGGGAGCTGCCCCTCGGCACGCGGCGCGATGTCCCAGCCGGTGGTGGTCGGGATCATCGCCCAGGTGCCGTCGGCCATGTTGGTCACGACCTGGCCGGTGCCCGTGGGGTAGGTGTCGACGTACTGGCCCAGCTCCTCGAGGTACGCCCAGGTCTTGTCCCAGCCGTTCTCGGGGTCCTTCGGGTCCTTGTCACCCAGGATGTAGGGCAGCCCCATGAGGAAGGTGCGGCCCGGGCCGGAGTTGGCGGGGCGCGCGTAGCCGAACTTGCCGGGGTTGGCCTTGGCCCACTCCAGGAGCTCCTCGGGCGTGGCCGGCGGGGTGCCGACCACCTCGGGGTCGTACTGGAGCAGCGGCCCGGACGGGTAGTACGTCGTCACCACGCCGTAGCCCTCGGCGAGCTCCTGCATGTTCGCGGCGGGCTCCAGGTAGTTCTCCTGGTTGGTCAGCCGGTCGCCGTAGTCGTCCACGACCGGGATCCACAGGTCCTGGCTGATGCCGGCCGCGAGCCCGTCGTTCCCGGTGAACACCACGTCGATGGACAGGTTGCCGCTGTCCACCTGCGGCTTGACGATGCCCGTGACGTCCGGCGCACCGCCCGTCTCCCAGGTCACCGACTCGATGACGTCCGGGTTGTTCTCGACGAACTCGTCGACCATGCCCTCGGTGAGCCGCTGGTTGCCCGCGACGTCGAGGATGTTCAGGGTGACCGGCTCCGACGGCGTCCCGGGGACGTCGGCCGCGTCGGTGACCGCGCCCCCGCTCTCGCCTCCGGGCGGGGCGGGCGGGGCACAGGCGGTGAGCAGGGTCAGTGCGGCGACGCCGACGAGCGCCGCAGCCTTCTTCGAGGTGCGCATGGTGCTTCCTCTCTCTCGGGCTCCTTCGCCCAGGGTCTGCCAGGACGGGCGTCAGTTGACCGTCCCGGCGGGAGCGGGCCCGGAGGACCCGCGGATCGTGAGCTCCACGGGGAGCTGGACGCTCGCCGGCGTGCCGCCGCGCAGGCGCGCGAGCAGCAGGTCGACGGCGCGCCGGCCCAGGCGGGCCAGCGGGGCGTGCACGGTGGTCAGCGCGGGCGAGACCAGCGTGGCGAGCTGGACGTCGTCGAACCCCACCACGGACATCTGGCCCGGCACGTCGACCCCGCGCTGGCGCAGCCGGCTCAGGATGCCGAGCGCCATGAGGTCGTTGAACGCGACGACGGCGGTGACGCCGCTCGCGACCGCGTGGTCGGCCGCCTGCGTGCCGCCCGCGAAGTACGGCTGGAAGGTGCCCAGCCGCACCAGGTCGAGGTCCCAGCGGGCGGCGGCGTCGACCAGCCCGGCGACCCGGCGGGCACCCGACCACGACGACGCGGGGCCGGCGGCCACGCCCACGGACCGGTGCCCGAGCGCGTGCAGGTGCCCGACGATCTGGGCCACGCCGTCGGCGTCGTCCACCGACACGAACGGGATCTCCTGCGCCGCGCCCTCACCCTCGGCCGCGCCGCCGGAGCCCGATCCCGAACGGGGCTCCGCGGCGACGGCGGGCAGCTCCCGGTTGGCCAGCACCGCGGTCAGGCCCACGAGCGCGGTACGCAGCTCCGCCTCGCCCGACCGCGGCGACGCCACGAGCAGCCCGTCGGTCCGGGCGGCGAGCGCCCCGATCAGCTCGGGCTCGACGTCGGGGTCCTCGTCCGAGTCGGCGACGAACACCTCGTAGCCCTCCGCGCGGGCGCGGGCCTGCACGCTCTTGGTCACGGACGCGAAGTACGGGTTCTCCAGGTCGGGGACCAGCAGACCGACGGCGTGCGTACGGCCCATCCGCAGGCCGCTCGCCGCGACGTTGGGCCGGTAGCCGAGCTCGGCGGCGGCCCTCGTGACGCGGTCGCGGGTCGCGGCGGCCACCCGCTCGGGGGCGGTCAGGGCGCGCGACACCGTGGAGATCGAGACCCCGGCGGCGCGCGCGACGTCGTGCACCGTGACCATGCCACCTCCTGGGTGATTCGCGACACTGCGAACGTTTGCACCTATCGTAGGGTTTGACTGCAAACGTTCGCAACGTCCCGTCTGTCTCATGTGGAGAGAGCCTCTCGTTCGTATCGAGGCCGGGGCCGTGCCTACGATGTGGAAGCGCTTACCCGAACCGGCAACGATGCCCGCAGGAGGACAATGTGACCGACACCTGGACGCTGCACCCCGATCGGGCCCTGCCCGCCGACCCCGTGACGCGGCCCATCGCCCGCGAGATCTACGCGGCGGTCCGGGACCTCCCGATCGTGTCGATGCACGGCCACGTCGACGTCGCCGCCTTCGCGGACGACGAACCGTTCCCCGACCCCGCCCAGCTCCTCGTGGTGCCCGACCACTACCTCACGCGGATGCTCGTGTCGCAGGGCGCCATGCTCCCCGAGCTGGGGGTCGGCCCCGCCGGTGCGCCCGGGTTCGAGGCCGACCCGCGCGAGATCTTCCGCCGGTTCTGCGCGGGCTGGAGGCACTTCCGCGGGACGCCCACGCGCTACTGGACGGAGCACGAGCTCGTCGAGATCTTCGGCGTGACGGTGCGGCCGTCGGCGGAGACGGCGGACCAGGTCTACGACCAGGTCGCCGAGCGGCTCGCCGACCCCGACTTCCGCCCCCGCGCGCTCCTGGACCGGTTCGGCATCGAGGTCATCGCCACCACGGACCCGGCCTGGAGCACACTCGACGAGCACGCGCGCCTCGCCGCCGAGCTGCCCGGCCGCGTGCTGCCGACCTTCCGGCCCGACCCGCTGCTGCACCCCGCCCGCGCGACCTGGCGGGGCGACCTGGAGCGCCTGGCGACGGCGTCCGGCATCGCCACCGACACGTACGCCGGGTACCTGGCGGCGCTCCGCGAGCGCCGCGCCGCCTTTGTCGCGGCGGGCGGCCTGGCCACGGACCACGGCCACTTCAGCGCGGACACCACCCCGCTGCCCGACGACGTGGCGCGCGCCCTCTTCGAGAAGGCCCTGGCGGCCGAGCCGGCCGCGGAGGGCGCGGTGCTCTCCGCCGCCGAGGAGGCGGCGTTCTCCGCGCACATGCTGTTCCAGATGGCCGCGATGTCGGCGGAGGACGGCCTGGTCATGCAGTTCCACCCGGGCGTGCTGCGCGACCACGACCCCGCCGTCGCCGCGGCGTTCGGCCCCGACAAGGGCTACGACATCCCCGTGGCCACCGAGTTCGCGACCGGCCTGCGGCCCGTGCTGGAGGCGTTCGGCAGCTCGCAGACCTTCCGGATGATCGCGTTCACCATCGACGAGGACGTGTACTCGCGCGAGCTCGCGCCGCTGGCCGGTGTGTACCCGGCCCTGCGGCTGGGCGCGCCCTGGTGGTTCCTGGACGCGCCCGACGCGATGCGCCGGTTCCGGGAGGCCGCGACCGAGACGGCCGGGTTCTCGAACATGTCGGGCTTCGTGGACGACACCCGCGCGTTCTGCTCGATCCCCGCCCGGCACGACCTGGCCCGCCGGGTCGACGCCGGCTACCTCGCCCGGCTGGTCGCGGAGCACCGCCTCGACCTGGACGAGGCCGTGGAGACCGCCGCGGACCTGGCCTACCACCTGCCGAAGACGGCGTACGCGCCCCGCTGAGCCGGGCGCGCCGTCGATCCTCCCCTTCGAGGCCTGGGTTTCTCCGCTTTGAGGCGCCTCAAAGCGGAGAAACCTAGGCTTCGAAGAGGAGGTCCGGTCGCGGCTTTTTCACGGACCGGACAGACCGGGCGCCCCGGGTGGACCCGGGCGGTGTCACTGGGGCAAAGTTCCAGTAGACCCCCATATATCCGCACATCAACCTCTAAGACGGATGGGAAACCCCGTGACCGCTGACTCCCCGCGCCCGATCACCGACCACGCCACCCACCCGGCCTGGCTGCCCGACGACGCGTTCGCCGCGATCGGCAGCCGCCGGGTGGTGGTGGCCGGTGACGGCGCGCTCGCCGGCACCGTCGCCGAGGAGGTCGCCGCGGCGACCTCCCGGTTCGGCGGCGCGTTCTCCCGCCTCGAGGTGGGGGACGGCGTGGCCGACGCCGAGCTGGTGCTCACCCTGACGCCCCCGGACGCGGGCGGCGCGAGCGCCGTCGCCGCCGCGGACGCCGCCCCGGGCACGGACGAGAGCTTCCGGCTCACGCGGGAGGCGGGCGCCGTCGTCGTGCAGGCCGCGTGCGACGCCGGGCTGCTGCACGGGCTGTTCCACGTGGTGCGCCTGGGCGAGGCCGCGTTCGACGGCCCGGACGTCGACGAGACCCACGCCCCCGCCACGGACCTCCGGATGCTCGACCACTGGGACAACGTGGACGTGCACCCCGTGATGGGCCAGGTCGAACGGGGCTACTCGGGCGGCTCCATCTTCTACGACAACGGTTTTGTCCACGCCGACCTGTCCCGGGTCGAGCGGTACGCGCGGCTGCTGGCCGCCGTCGGGATCAACCGCGTGGCGATCAACAACGTCAACGTGCACGCGCGCGAGGCGCGCCTGCTCACGGAGGACCTGGGCGACGTCGTCCGCGTGGCCGCCGTCTTCCGGCGGTGGGGCATCCGCGTGCACCTGTCGGTGTCGTTCGCGTCGCCCATCACGCTCGGCGGCCTGCCCACCTCGGACCCCCTCGACCAGGGCGTCGCCCACTGGTGGGCGCGCGCGGCGGCGCGCGTCTGGGACGCGATCCCGGACTTCGGCGGCTTCGTGGTCAAGGCCGACTCCGAGGGCCAGCCCGGGCCGTTCGCCTACGGGCGCACGCACGCCGACGGCGCGAACATGCTGGCCGCGGCGGTCGAGCCGTACGACGGCCTGATCCACTGGCGGGCGTTCGTCTACGACCACCGGCAGGACTGGCGCGACCGGTCGACCGACCGCGCCCGCGCCGCGTACGACCACTTCCACCCGCTGGACGGGGCGTTCTCGGACAACGTGGTGCTGCAGGTCAAGTACGGGCCGCTGGACTTCCAGGTGCGCGAGCCCCTCTCCCCCGTGCTGGCCGCGATGCCGCACACCCGGGTGGCGCTGGAGGTGCAGATCACCCAGGAGTACACCGGCCAGCAGCAGCACGCCGTGTACCTCGGCCCGCAGTGGAGCCAGATCCTCGGGTTCCGCTTCTGGGACCCGGCCGGCCGGGAGGGGGGCTCGCCCACCGTGGCGGACCTCGCCACGGGCCGCGGCAAGGCCGTCGAGGACCCGGGCACGGGCACCTGGCGCAAGCCGGCGGGCGGGTTCGCCGCCGTCTCCAACGTGGGCGACGACGAGTTCTGGACGGGCCACCCGTTCGCGCAGGCCAACCTCTACGCGTACGGGCGGCTGTGCTGGGACCCGACGCTCGACCCGGCCGCCGTGCTCGACGAGTGGGCGGGCCTCACGTTCCCGGGTACGCCGGACGCCGTCCGGCAGGCCCTGCACGCCGTGCTGGACCGGTCGTGGGAGACGTACGAGCAGTACACCGCGCCGCTCGGGGTGGGCTTCATGGTGCGCCCGGGCCACCACTACGGACCCGACGTCGACGGCTACGAGTACACCCCGTGGGGCACGTACCACTTCGCGGACCGCGACGGCATCGGCGTGGACCGCACGGTCCGGACCGGCACCGGCTACGCGGGGCAGTACCCGGCGCCGTGGTCGGCGGCCTTCGAGTCGCCGTCGACCTGCCCCGACGAGCTGCTGCTGTTCTTCCACCACGTGCCGTACACGCACGTGCTGCACAGCGGCAAGACCGTGGTGCAGCACATCTACGACACCCACTTCGAGGGCGTGGCCCGGGTGGAGGCGATGATCGGCGCGTGGTCGGAGGTGTCGGGGCACGTCGAGGGGCGCGTCGCGGAGCGGGTCTCCGAACGGCTCGCCGAGCAGCTCCGCAGCGCCACCGAGTGGCGGGACCAGGTGAACACCTACTTCCTCAGGAAGTCTGGCATTCCGGACGAAAGAGGACGCACCATCTACTGAGCGGGTGATCTCCGGTCCCGCTTCGGTAACGACCACAACGGTAGGACCGAGGACTTCGTCCCCAGGTGTGTAGATCGAATCCCTTCGCACCTGGTGGTCCCCCATGCCCGACGCCGCCCCGCCGGCCCCGCACGCCTCCACGACGACGACCCGACAGCACCTCACCGAGGTGCACGGCCTGCGCGGGCTCGCGCTCCTGCTCGTGGTGCTGTTCCACCTCTTCGGCGCCGGCCGGGTGTCCGGGGGCGTGGACGTCTTCCTGGTGATCTCCGGGTTCCTGGTGACCGGGTCGCTCGTGCGGCGCGCCGAGTCGCGCACCCTCCGGCTCGGGGCGGTGTACGCGCGGAACGCGGCCCGCCTGGCGCCGTCGGCCCTCGTGGTGCTGGGGGCCGTCGCGCTCGCCGCGTGGGTGCTGCTGCCGGCCGCGCGCTGGCTCGACGTGTGGCGGCAGGTCGTCGCGTCGGCCCTGTACGTGGAGAACTGGGACCTGATCTCGAACGAGCTGGCCTACGGGGCCGCGGGCCCCGGGGCCAGCCCGCTCCAGCACTTCTGGTCGCTCTCCGTGCAGGGACAGTTCCTGCTGGCCTGGCCGCTGGTCGTGCTCGCGATGGCCTGGCTCTGCCGGCGGGCGGGCGTCCTGGTCCGACGGCGGCTCGCGCTGGTCGTCGCCGTCGGGTCCGCCGCCTCGTTCGCGGGCGCCCTGTACCTCACCGGGGTGCTGCAGCCGGTGGCCTACTTCCACACCGCCACCCGGTTCTGGGAGCTCGGCCTGGGCGCGCTGCTCGCGCTCGTCCCGCTGCACGGCGCCGAGCGTCTGCGCACCGCGGGCGCGTGGGTCGGCCTCGGCCTCGTCCTCTCGTCCGGCTTCCTGCTCGACGGCGGCACGCTCTTTCCCGGCGTCTGGACGCTCTGGCCGGTGACGGGGGCGCTGCTGGTGCTCGCGGGCGCGGGCACACCGGCGTCGTGGGGCCCCCGGCGCGTGCTCGACCTGGCGCCGCTCCGGTTCCTGGCCGGCATCTCGTACGAGCTGTACCTGTGGCACTGGCCGGTGCTCATCTTCTACCTGGCCGTCCGGGGCTTCCCGGCCGTCGGCTGGCGCGGGGCGACGCTGGTGCTGGCGGTGTCCGTGGTGCTGGCCTGGGCCACGCGGCAGGTGGTCGCGCGCCCCGTGGGCCTCGCGGTGCCGCGCGCGCTGACGCTGCGCCGGTCGGTCGCCGCCCTGGTGGCCGCCGGCGCCGCCACGGCGCTCGTCATCGTGCCGACGGCCGCCGCGAGCATCGGCGTCGAGACGCGCGAGGCGGCCAAGCTGGAGCAGCTGGAGCACCTCGGCACCGAGTACGCGGGGGCCGGGGCGCTGCGCCCGCAGGCGACGTCGGACGGGCTCGCCGCACCCGCGGGCGCCACGGCGGCGCCGAACACCACGACCACGGAGGCGCCCGACCCGGCGCCGGTGCAGCCCGACCCCGAGGTGGCGAAGCACGACCTGCCCCCGACCGACCACGACCCGCGCTGCATCCAGGAGCACGGGAACGGGCCGGGGTTCGACGAGGTGCGGGTGTGCACCCTCCACGACCCGGACCACCCCGTCCGGACGGTGCTCGTGGCGGGCGGCTCGCACACGTACCAGTGGGCACCGGCCCTCACCGAGGTCGGCGAGCAGAACGGGTGGCGCGTGCTGCTGGCGGGCAAGGGGCAGTGCCGCGTGCGGCTGGAGGCGGTGCCCACCGACGACTGCGCACGCTGGAGCGCCAACCTGCTGGCCGAGGCCGTCGAGCTGGACCCGGACGCGGTGTTCGTGACCGGTACGCACACGTACGAGGACGCGCCCGAGGTGGTGCTCCCCGCCGAGGTGGCGGCCTGGCAGCAGCTCGACGCCGCGGGCATCCCCGTGGTCACGATCCGCGACAACCCGCGGTTCGAGTGGAGCCCGCCGAACTGCGTGTCGTCGCACGGCCGCGACGCCGCGCGGTGCGTGCTGGACCGGTCCGAGGTGTTCGCGGAGCGCAACCCGGTGCCGACGTACCCCGGCATGCCCGCGAGCGCCGCGCACGTCGACCTGTCGGACCTGATCTGCGAGCCCGAGTCGTGCCCGCCCGTGATCGGGAACGTGCTGGTCTACCGGGACGGCTCGCACCTGTCGGCCACGTACGTGGGCACGCTCACGTCGGCGCTCGGCGACGCGGTGCGGCGGGAGGCGCCGTGGTTGTACTGAGCCGGTGCGGCCCGGCGGAGGCCGGGCGCGCCGCGGGCTAGCGCGGCGTGTAGCGGGTGTGGCTGTACGTGCCCTTGCCGAAGGCCAGCACCTTGGTCGGCTGGACCGCGAACACGAGCGCGGTCCCGCCGATGTCGTTGGTGAAGGCCTCCTCGCCCACCTCGTACTGCCACTGCCCGGTCCACTTGGTGCGCCACGCCTCGGCGAGCTTCTCCAGCGTCCGCTGGTCGGTCACGCGCCGGGCCGGGCCCTCGACCATGACGTCCAGCCCCTTGTTCCAGGTGCTGTCGCCGGTGGTCAGCACCACGTTCGGGTTGCCCTCCAGGTTGACGGCCTTCTGCTCCTCGGGGCCGGTGCAGAAGTGCAGAGCCCCCTCCAGCCAGACGGCGACGAGCGGCGTGACGTGCGGGCGCCCGTCGGCGCGCACGGTGGTCAGCCAGGTGAGCTGGGCGTTCTCCAGCACCCCCTGCGTCTCCTCCCACGCGGTCGGCTGCACGCCGGGGTCGCTGAACCGTGCGTCGAGCTCGGTCACTGGGTTGTCCACGAGGCTTCTCCTTCTGACGACGTCGGAAAGTGCTCTGCGACGAGCCGGTCGATCTCGCCGGCGGTGCTCCAGCCCGGGCTGAACCGGTTGCGCATCACGGCGACCGCGACACCGGTGTCGATGTCGGCCCAGACCCCGGAGCCGTTCGCGCCGAACATACCGAAGGCCGACCCCGGGCGGGAGGGGAGGACGCCCGGGCGCGACGGGGCGAACCCGAACGCCCACGTCGAGGGCACGTCCAGCACGGCGTCGCGCCCCTCGAACGCGGGCCGCGCCATCTCGGCCAGCCGGGCCGGCGACACCAGGGCGGCGTCGCCGTACCCGAGCAGGCCCGCGAACACGCGGGCCGCGCCGCGTGCCGACATCGTGCCCCCGGAGGGGATGTCGCTCGTGAGCACGTCACGCCGGTTGGCGAAAGCGGCGTCGGGTCGCATCCCGGGCGGGAGCGCACGGTCGGCGGGCGAGCCCGGTTCGGGCCACGAGGGCGGCCCGGGGGCCGGCTCCTGCCGCGCCACCCGCCCCAGCAGTGCCGGGGGCACGCCGAAGTGCACGTCGTCCTCGACGCCGAGCGGCCGCGTGACGGCCTCGCGGAGCCACCACGACAGCGTGCGCCCGGTGGCCCGGCGCACCGTCTCGCCGAGCAGGAAGCCGAAGGTCTGGGCGTGGTACCCGAACCCGGTGCCCGGCTCCCACCAGGGCTCCTCGTCGGCGAGCAGCCGGCACATCCGGTCCCAGTCGCACAGGTCCCCGACGGTCGTCGTGTACGGCGGGGCGGGCACGCCGACCGAGTGCATCAGCACGTGCCGCAGCGTCGCGCCGCCCTTGCCGTGCGTGGCGAACCCGGGCCAGACGTCGGCGATCCGCAGGTCGTAGTCCAGCTCGCCGCGCTCCACCAGCACGTGCGCGACGGCGGAGGCGATCCCCTTGGCCGTCGACGCGGCGAAGAACAGGGTGTCGGGGGCGACGGCCGCTCCTCGCCGGGCGTCGGCCAGCCCGCCCACGGCGTCGACCACGAGGTCGCCCCGGTGGACGACCGCCACCTGGAGGCCGACCTCGCCGCCGTCGGCCACGAGCCGGTCGACCGCGTGCTGGACACGTGCCCGTACGTCAGCCGCAGCGTCGTCGCCCATGCCAGGTCCGACGGGGCGGACCAGGAAAAGTCATCGGCGCGGGTGCCACTGTGCTGACGATCCGGCCTGCCCGGCCCCATCAGCCGCACCCTGTGGCACTTCGCGGGCTGGGCGCCTCGCGGGCAGGCGCCTAGCCCGCGTCCGGCCGCGGGGCGTACATGATGACGGCGACGCCCACCAGACAGATGAGCGCGCCGATCACGTCCCAGCGGTCGGGCCGGAAGCCGTCGACGGCCATGGCCCAGACCAGGGAGCCCGCGACGAAGACGCCGCCGTAGGCGGCGAGGATGCGGCCGAAGCCGGCGTCCGGCTGCAGGGTGGCGAAGAACCCGTACAGGCCCAGCGCGATGACCCCCGCGCCGATCCACAGCCAGCCCTTGTGCTCGCGCACGCCCTGCCAGACGAGCCAGGCACCGCCGATCTCGAGGACGGCCGCGGCCACGAACAGGACGATCGAACGGATCACGGTCACCGGGGTGACGTTACGCGCCAGGGGTGTCGCCCGGGGCCTTGCTGGTCTCCACCCGCGCCCGCGCCGGCAGGCCGATGTCCCAGAACTGGATGGTCTGCAGCGTCCAGAACAGCGCGAAGACCAGCATCAGCACGGTCTCGACCACGAACAGCGTCTGCGGGAACAGGTCCGGGACGAAGCGGTCGAGCACCACCATGGTCGCCAGGCCCACCACGAGCACCACGGCCATCACCCCGGCGATCCACCGGTACCAGACCCGGTAGGCCGCGGGCGACAGGCCGCGCAGCCGTTCGAGCGCCTGGGCGGTCACGGCCTGGTCGGAGCCGTTGATCCACGCGACGGCGATCAGGCAGCCGAACAGCAGCACGGCCGCGGCGTAGTGCGCCGTCGTGAGAAAGCTGCCGGGCCACACCAGCAGCCAGACACCGGTCGCTGCCCACGTCAGCCACGTGAGCCACAGGTCCCAGCCGTGGTGGCCGCCCAGGTCGCGGCGCCGCGGCCAGGTGGCGAGCACCAGCACCAGGCCGCCGACCAGCAGCAGCGTGCCGATGTTGTTGCCGACCCGCTCGGGCACGTCCACGCAGTACGGCTCGCCGGTGCACATCGCGACGTCGAGCGGCGTGGGCACCAGGGCGACGACCACGGCGAACATGCCCGCGAAGTTGAGCAGCACCTCCTCGGCGCCGTGCCGGCCCTTGATCGCGATGAGGCACGTGCCGATGGCCACCAGCGTGCCCACGAAGATGCTCTGCACCGGCGAGTAGAAGTAGGCGCTGATGGACGCGTGCCACCACTCCTCGCCGGAGTCCAGCCGCCCGTGGTCGGCGACGATCTGCATGGTCAGCGACACGAACAGCACCAGCACCACGGCCACGATCGCCACGCGTAGATAGCGGTAGGTCAGCCGTCCCGGGTCCCCCTGCTTGATAGCCATGCGCACACCTTGGCGCACGAGCCGCAGATCGGACAATGCTGTCCTGATCGTGCCTCAGCTCGCGGGCGTGAACCGCTGCTCGACGTCGGCCAGGACGGGCGCCGCGTTGCGCAGCACGAGGGCGAGCCAGACCACCGCGAGCAGGCCGAACACCGCCTCAGTGGTCAGCACCACGATCCCGGCGGCCAGCACGAGCAGCGAGAGCGTGCCCAGCGTCACGAGCGGCCGGGCGCCCAGGTAGTGCGCCGCGAGCCGCACCGAGTCCCGGGTGCGGAACCCGAAGAACGACACGATCACCAGCGCGTTCACGGCCCACAGGGCCAGGCCCGCGCCCACCACGACCAGCACTCCCGCGTACCAGCCGGGCACGCCGCCCGCACCCACGTTCGCCAGTCCCAGCACGACCACCACGCCCACGACGAGCGCGGGCACCCACACCCGCAGGGCGTCCGCCCAGTTCAGCCGGTACCCACGCCAGAACGACGCCGCCGGGGTGAGCCCCTCGGCCCGCGTGCGGTCCCGGAGGGCGAACAGCCCCGCCGCCACGGCCGGCCCCACCGGAAGCAGGCACAGCGCGAAGAGCAGCGCGTTGCCCGGCGCCCGCTCCAGCAGGAGCGACGCCAGCGCGCCCGGCAGCACGGCGACGACGAGCAGCAGCTCGACGATCAGGTGCCAGTACACGAGCGCGGTGGCGCGGCCGAGCACACCCTCGCCGAACTCGCGCCGCTCGCCGTCCCCCCGACGCCCGGAGCCCGGGCCGCCCGCCCCGCCGGAGCTCACGCCGGCTCCCCGGGCAGGTCCTCGCGCAGCAGCACGACGTCGGTCGGGTCGAGCCGGAGCGTCTCCCCCTGCCGCACGGTCCGGCCGGTCAGCAGGTCGACGCCGGACGCGTGCGCCGCGACCTCGACGGGCCCGGTCGCGTGCGACAGCACGAAGGCGAACCGCACGCCGTCCTTGGACCGCACGGCGAGCTCGACGTCGGGCACGTCGGCGTACGGGCCCACGAGCCCGTGCCGGTCCAGCACCCGGCGCACCACCCACCCGACCCCGGCGTCGTCCAGGCCGGTCGCGACGTACCAGGCCTCGCCGCCGTCGGCCCCGCCGGGCCGGTGCCGCGTCACCGCGGGCGTGCCCGCGTAGAACTCGGCGCCGTAGGTGCCGACCACCTCGGCGCCCTCCGGCACGAGCACCTCGAACACGAGCTGCGCAGCGGAGACCGCCTCGCCGGACCCGTCGGTCAGGGCCACGGGATTGGTGACGCCCGGCTCGGCCGAGTCGGTCTCCTCGACCCGGACACCGAACAACGGGGCCAGCGGGCCGGGCGCGTCCATGAGGTAGGCGTTGGCGTCCTCGTCCGCGCGCCCCGACCAGAACGACGCGAGCACCGAGCCCCCACGCTCCGTCACGGCCGCGAGCCGCGTGGCGACGTCGCCCTTCAGCACGTGCAGCATGGGGGCGAGCACCACGTCGTACCGCGCCAGGTCGGCCGTCGTGGGCACCACGTCGACCTGGGCGCCCGCCTGCCACAGCGCGCGGTAGTAGGCCAGCACCGTGTCGACGTAGCGCGCGTGCCGGTTGAAGCCGTCCGTCATCTCGGCGACCCACCAGGAGTCCCAGTCGAAGAGCAGCGCGACGCGGGCGGGCGTCCGGGCGCCGACCACGGCGTCCCCCAGCCCGGCCAGCTCGCCGCCCAGGGCCGCGACCTCGCGGAACGACCGCGTGTCCGTGCGCCCGGCGTGGTCCAGGACGGCGCCGTGGTACTTCTCGCTCGCGCCCTTCGCCTGCCGCATCTGGAAGTAGAGGACGGCGTCGGCGCCGTGCGCCACGGCCTGCCACGACCACAGCCGCAGCACGCCCGGCCGCTTCACCGGGTTCACGTCGCGCGAGGCGGTGATGGTCGGCGTCTGCTCCATGACCCAGAAGGGCGCGCCGTCCTTGAGCCCGCGCATGACGTCGTGCGCGAGCGCCATGCGCGCCTGCTCGCGCGGCCCCGGCGGGTAGTTGTCCCAGGAGGCGAAGTCGAGGTCGTCGGCCCACCGGTGGTAGTCGATCGGCCGGAACATGCCCATGAAGTTGGTCGTCACCGGCGTGGTCGCGTCGTGCTCGCGGATGCGCGCCTTCTCGTCGCGGTAGTTGGCCAGCATCGCGTCCGACATGAACCGGCGGTAGTCGAGCGTGATGCCCTGGAACGCCGTGTGGTCCGGTCCGCGCCAGTGCTCGCTGAGCATGTTCGGCGGCACGATCTGCGCCCAGTCGGAGAACGTGTGCGACCAGAACGTCGCGTTCCACGCCTCGTTCAGCCGCTCCAGCGTGCCGTACCGCGCGCACAGCCAGTCGCGGAAGCCGGCGGCGCACAGGTCGCACCAGCAGCCGCCGTCGAACCCGCCGTACTCGTTGCCGACGTGCCACGCGACCAGGCCGGGCGTGCCGGCGTACCGCCCGGCGATCCGGCCGGCCAGCTCCGCCGACAGCCGCCGGTAGACCGGCGAGCTGGGGCACGCGTTGTGCCGCTGCCCGAACACGTGGCGCCGGCCCTGGAAGTCGGTGCGCTCGACCTCGGGGTGCCGGTGCGCCAGCCACGGCGGCAGCGCGCCGGTGGACGTCGCCAGCACGATGCCGCGCCCGCCCTCGACCGCGCGGGCCACGATCTCGTCGAGCCGTGCGAAGTCGTAGGTGTCCTCGTCCGGCTGGAGCGTGGCCCAGGAGAAGACGTTGAGCGTGACCGTGTCGATCGACGCCTTGTCGAAGGCCGCGTAGTCGTCCTCCCAGACGGCGCGTGGCCACTGCTCCGGGTTGTAGTCGCCGCCGTACAGGATCTTCGAGTCGGTCACGCGTCGTCCTTGTCGTTCGAGGTCCGGCTGTCGTTCGGGTTCGGTGTCCGGCCCAGGATCCGCGCGTCGTCCAGCCAGGGCGGGGTCTCGTCGCGGACCGGGTCCAGGGTCACCAGGGTGATGCCGTGCCGGCCGAGCGTCAGGTCGAGCTCGACCCGGCCGCCGTCCGCCGCCGGGACGACGGGAAGGCTGAAGGCGCGCCGGGCGGGTTCGCTCGCCTCGTGCAGCGCGTCCAGCTGTCTGCCCGACGGCGACGCGGGCCGGCCCATCTCGCGCCACGCCGCCCACGCGTTGCCGGCGGTCTCGTCCACGTCGTACCGCATCGCGAACACCCGCGACGGGTCAGACCCGTGGGTCCCTCCGGTGACCTGTGCGACCGACCCGACCGGGAGGCTCAGCCGGATCTCGTGGCGGTCCGGCTCGGCCGGGTCGTCGGTGCCACCCACGGGCTGCCAGGCGAGTACCGTCACCCGTCCCGTGGCGGCGTGGCGCGTGACCAGGTGGTCGACGCCGCGCGCCAGCACCTCCTGACCCATCCGCGCCATGAACGCGTACAGGTGATAGGTCGGCTTGCGCACCTGACGGTGGCCCAGCATGCCGAACCCGCCGTGGAAGAACGACGCCGGCACTCCCTCCTCCTCGAAGACGTCGCAGAACGTCCAGTAGGAGAAGGAGTCGGCGTGCTCGCCGCCGCCCGCGAGCACGGGCGCGAGGTAGGCGGCGTTCCAGGCCGTGTCGTGCACCGGGTTGTCGGGCCGGTAGCTGGTGTTGAACTCCGTGACGTGCAGGGGCCGGCCAGCGAGCGCCGTCCCGGCGAGGATCTTGCCGGGCCGGGCGAACTGGTCGAGCAGGTGCTCGGGCCGCCGGAAGGTCTGGTAGACGCCGAACGGCACGTGCTGTGCCGGGCCGGAGCTGTACGCGTGCACGGAGAGGAAGTCGGCGGGCAGGTCCCGCCGCGTGACGAACTCCGCGAAGGGCTCCCACCAGTCGTCCGCCCCCGGGGAGATGGCGGGGCCGCCCACCTGGAGCGACGCGTCGACGTCCTTCACCGCGTGCACGGAGGTCTCGTAGAGGCGGAAGTACGCCTCCTGGTCCGCGTCCTGCCAGAAGTGCGTGAGGTTGGGCTCGTTCCAGACCTCGACGGGCCAGGTCCGCACCTCGTCGAGGCCGTACCGGTCCACGAGGTGCCGCAGCAGGGCGCGCACCAGGCTCGCCCACTCGGCGGGGTCGCGGGGCGGGGTCACGTTGCCCAGCCACCAGAACACGGTCTGGTCGCCGGAGGCGAGGGCCTTCGGCATGAACCCGAGCTCCAGGAACGGCTTGATCCCGAGCTTCAGGTAGGCGTCGACCACCTGGTCCACGTAGGTGAACACGTAGGCCGTGCCCCGGTGGCCGGCGGCGTCGTACGTGCGGTGCACGGCGACGTCGTCGTGCAGGATGCCGTGGCCACGGATGTACCGGAAGCCGATCTCCCGCTGCACCAGCGTCAGCGACTCCTGGTAGTCCTGGCGCAGCGCCAGGTTGAACCGCCCGGTGCCCACGCAGGTACGCCAGGCGTCCCCGAGCACGCCGGCCCCTGAACCCGGTACGAGAACCCGCTCCACAACACTCCCCCTCCGGTGTTGAGTGCGGGATTTTCGCCCTCCGAACGGCGTTCGGAGGGCGAAAATCCCGCACTCAACGAGTTGTTACTCGGTGACGCCCGCGGCCTGGTTGACCGTGTCGACGTAGGTCTGCATGCCGGCGCTCTCCAGCTCGCCGACGTACGCGTCCCACTCGTCGAGCGGCCGGTCACCCAGGATGAACTGGGCCGTCGCCGTCATGACCAGGTCCTGCAGGTTGGTCTGCAGCAGCGAGGACTCCTCGCGCTGCATCTCGTCCATGGCGATGCCCGGACCCTTCTCCGCGACGTCCTTCTGGTTCATCTGGTCGAGGAAGTCCTGCACCTCGGGCGTGAGCGTCGACTTGACCAGGTCCGAGGTGGACCCGTGGGCCAGCGACCAGACGCCGTTGTAGTAGCCGAAGTCGGTGTTCAGCAGCTTCGGGGCACCCGCGTTGAGCCCGCCCCAGTCGACGTCGTCGGCCAGGGTGCGGGTGCCGTCGGCGTCCTTGGTGTAGGTCTCGCCCTCGATGCCCCACTTGGCGAACTCGAGGCCCTCGTCGGAGTAGTAGAGCCAGTCGACGAACTGCAGCATCGCCACGAAGTCGTCGCGCTCGGCGGCGCTGGACGAGAGCGCGATGCCGGACTCGAACTGGCCGCCGGTGGTGGCGTCCATGATGTTGCCGGCGGGACCGGCCGGGACCACGATCTCCTTGAGCTTCGCGTCCTTGTCCCCGGCCTCCTCGAAGCCGGTCCGGTACCGCGTCATCTCCTGGTCGTTGACGCCGAGGGCGGCGACCTTGCCGGTGGTCAGCTTGGCGATGGCCGGGTCGTCCTCCTGCGTGAGCCCCTCGGGGTCCAGGAGGCCGCGGTCCACCAGGTCGGCGAAGTAGGAGACGAGCTCCTTGTAGCCCTCGGACGCGCCCGTGTACTCGTACTCGGAGCCGTTCCAGGTCACGCCGTCGCCGTAGCCCCAGCCCGCCTCGGTGCCGAAGTTGCCGGCCGCGGCCTGGAGGGTGGCCTCCATGGGGCCGTTGATGGACCAGCGCTCGGTGTACGGGTAGTCGAGCTCGGGGTGCTCCTCCTTGATCACCTCGAGCTGGTCCGCGAACTCGTCCCAGGTCTTCGGGTCCTCCAGGCCGGCGTCCTCCCACCAGTCCTCGCGGATGGCGATGGAGTACGAGGGCTTCGGGTTCTCGTGCAGGCCGGGCAGCACGTAGAACTTGCCGTCGGCCTGCCGCAGCCGGTCCAGGTCCTCCTGCAGGCCCCACTTCTCGACCTTGTCCTGGAAGTTCGGCAGGTAGTCGAGGTAGTCCGAGATCGGCAGGACGGCGCCGCCCGAGGTGAGCGTCTCGACGTCGGCCGCGTAGGTGGACGGGATCAGGTCGGCGGCGTCGCCGGAGCTGATCAGGAGCGCCCGCTTCTGCTGCCAGTCGGCCAGGGGCACCGACTGGATGTCGAAGGTGACGTTGTGCTCCTCCTCGAACGCCTTGAGGATCGACCAGTCCTCCTGGAGCGGGTAGTTCGGGTGGTCGCGGTACATGAGCCCGAACTCCAGCGGCTCGGTCGCCTTGAAGGTGGTGCCGACGCCGTAGTCCTCCATGGCGCCGACCATCTTGTCGGCCATGTCGACGGCGGCGCCGTCGTCGTCGCCGGACGAGCACGCCGTGAGCGTGAGTCCGAGGGCGACCGCGGCGGTCGCCGCGGCAGCCTTTCTAGGGGTGATCATCATTGACTTCCTCCGGGGTGTGAACGTCGTCGTCCGACGGCGGATCGGTGCGGTGGTCGGGTGTGCTCAGCCCTTGACGGAGCCGAGCATCACGCCGGACACGAAGTACTTCTGGACGAACGGGTAGAGGCAGACGATGGGCAGGGCCGTGAGCAGCATCGTCACTGCCTTGACGTTGGCCCCGATCTGGACGGCGACGTCGCTCAGCCCCTCGCCGGTGCCGGTGGCGCCGGCGATGATGTTCCGCAGGAACACCGTGACCGGGTACATCTGCGGGTCGTCCATGTAGAGGAACGCGGGGAACCAGGAGTTCCAGAACCAGACCGCGTAGAAGAGGACCATCGTCGCGAGCACCGCCTTGCTGAGCGGCAGCACCACGCGGAAGAAGATCCCGTAGGTGGTCAGGCCGTCGATCGCCGCGGCCTCCTCGAGCTCCTCCGGGAAGTTCTCGAAGAACGACTTCATGACGAGCAGGTTGAAGACGTTGATCGCCTGCGGCACCACGACGGCCCAGATGGTGTTCTTGAAGCCGAGCTCGCTGACCAGGATGTAGTTCGGGATGAGGCCGCCGGTGAAGAACATCGTGAAGACCGCGAACCCGATCAGGATCATGCGGCCCTTGAGGTACTTTTTCGACAGTACGTAGGCGAACGTCGTGGTCAGCGCCATGGCGATCGCGGTGCCCACCACCGTGTAGACCACGGTGTTGAGGTAGTTGCGCCAGAACAGGTCCTGCTCCAGCACGGACATGAGGGTGGTCGTGTTGAAGCCGATGGGCCAGACCGTGACGTCGCCGCTGCGGATCGCCGCCTCGGAGCTGAACGCCCGCGCCGCCAGGTTGAGGAACGGGTAGAGCGTGACGGCGGCGACGAGCACGAGGATCGTCGTGTTGACCCAGCGGAACACCGTGTAGCCGGGCGTGTCCTTGACGGTGGTGGTCTCCGGGCGGGGCCGGGTCAGGTCGGGCACGTCGGAGCCCACCGGGTCGGTGGTCGGGGCGGGGGCGGTGTTCACCACAGGGAGCTCCCGGTGACTCGGCGCGAGATGGCGTTGGCGGAGAAGACGAGGACCAGGCCGATCACGGCCTCGAACAGGCCGATCGCCGTGGCGTAGCTCAGCTGCCCGGAGGTGAGGCCGACGCGGTAGATGTACGTGGAGATCACGTCCGCCGTCGGCTGGGTCAGCGTGTTGTAGAGCAGGAAGATCTTCTCGAAGCCCACCTGCATGAACTGGCCGATGTTCAGGATGAGCAGGACCATCATCGTGGGCCGGATGCCGGGCAGCGTGACGTGCCACGTCTGCTGCCAGCGGTTGGCGCCGTCGATGCGGGCCGCCTCGTAGAGCTGCGCGTCGATGGTGGTCAGCGAGGCCAGGTAGAGGATCGTGCCCCAGCCCACCGTCTGCCAGACCTCGGACGACACGTAGATGGTGCGGAACCAGTCGGCCTGCTGCATGAACGAGATCGGGTCCCCGCCGAACAGCTTGACCAGCCGGTTGACCGTGCCGTCCAGCGACGTCAGCTCGAACACGAAGCCCGCCACGATCACGACGGACATGAAGTGCGGCAGGTAGCTGACCGTCTGCACGAACCGCTTGAACACCCGCGAGCGGAGCTCGTTGAGCAGGAGCGCCAGGATGATCGGCAGCGGGAACACGATCACGAGCGTCAGCGCGCCGATGATCACCGTGTTCTGGAACGCCTGCCAGAACGCCTGGTCCTGGATGAACCGCTCGATGTAGTAGAAGCCGACCCATTCCTCGCCGAAGATCGACCCGCCCGGCCGGAACCGGCGGAAGGCGATGACGTTGCCGGCCATGGGCAGGTAACGGAACACCAGGAACCAGATGATCGGCAGGAGCGCGAGCGTGTAGAGGCGCCAGTGCTTGCGCAGGGCGAGGCCCCACGTTTCCTTGCCGCGTAGCTCTGTTGCCATCCCCACCTCGTTGTGGAACGTTTTCGAAACTATCGACATCGATGCCGATAGTGCTTGTCGTGAGGGACAGTAGGGTGAGATCCGGCGACACGTCAAGACATGCCCAGAACGTGGCGATTACGATCCAGACACGGCATTCCATGCCGTGAACGAGACCTGATACTGGCGCGAGACGGTGTACCTTCGGGTCGAAAGTTCCGCAGACATGACCGAAAGGTGGGTGCGATGACCGGCGTGAGCCCCGGGCCGACCATCGCGTCGATCGCGCGCGAGCTCGGTCTCTCGGTGCCCACCGTGTCCAAGGTGCTCAACGGCCGGGCCGACGTCGCCCCCGCGACGCGCGACCGCGTCGAGGCCGCGCTGGAGAAGCACCAGTACCGGCGGCGCCGTCCCGCGACGGCGCCCGCGGGCAGCGGGCTGATCGACCTGGTCTTCCACCGCCTGGGCTCGGCCTGGTCCATGGAGATCATCCGGGGCGTGGAGGACGCCGCCGCCGAGCTGCGGACCAGCGTGATCCTGTCCGAGCTGGGCGGCGAGCACCGGCCGCCGGCCCGGTGGCTCGACACCACCATCGCGCGGCCGCCGCTGGGCGTGCTGCTCGTCGCCGCGAACCTCTCGGAGGCGCAGCACCAGCAGCTCGACCGGCGCGGCATCCCGTACGTGGTGATCGACACCGACGGCGAGCCGCCGGCCGACGTCGCCTCCGTGGGCTCCGACAACTGGAACGGCGGGCTGCAGGCCACGCGGCACCTGCTCGCGCTGGGCCACCGCCGGATCGGCATGATCACCGGGCCGTGGAACATGCTGTGCAGCCGCGCCCGCGTCGACGGGTTCCGGTCGGCGCACGAGGAGGCGGGCGCCGCCGTGGACCCCGCGCTCGTGCGCGAGGGGAACTTCTACGTCGAGGCGGGCTTCGAGATGGGGCTGGATCTGCTGTCCCGGCCGGACCGCCCCACGGCGGTGTTCGCGGGGTCCGACATGCAGGCCCTCGGCGTGCTCCGGGCCGCGCACCAGCTCGGCCTGCGGGTGCCGGAGGACCTCTCCGTGGTGGGCTACGACGACCTGCCGCTGGCCTCCTGGGTGGGCCCGCCGCTCACGACGGTGCGACAGCCGCTCCGCGAGATGGGCGCGGCCGCCACCCAGATCCTGCTCGACATCGCCCGGGGCAGGTCGCCCAAGGTCCGCCGGCTCAACCTCTCCACGGAGCTGGTGGTCCGGGAGTCGACGGCACCCCTGACCTGAGAGGGTGGGGTTCATGTCGAACCGAGTGATCGTGGTGGGCGCCGGCATCGTCGGTGCGTCGCTCGCGTACCACCTCGCCGCGCGCGGGCAGGCGGTGACCCTGCTGGACGCGGGCCTGCCCGCCTCCGGCGCCACCGGATCGTCGTTCGCGTGGATCGGGCGGCCGGAGACCTCCGACCTTCCCTCGGCGCCGCTGCGGTTTCTCGCCCTGGACGAGTACCGGCGGCTTCAGCGTGAGCTGCCCGGCCTCCGTATCTCGTGGTCCGGGTCCCTCACCTGGGACGGCACTGGGGACGATTCCGGCGACGGGTCCGGCGAAGGCTCCGGCGAGGCGGGCCGGCCCGGCGGCGCGGCCGCCGACGTCCGTGCGATCGAACCCGGCCTCGTGCCGGGTCCCGGCACCCCGCACCACGCCCCGGACGACGGCGCCCTCGACCCCGTCGAGGTCACGGAGCTGCTCGTCGCGGCGGCCGTCGAGCGTGGCGCCGAGCTCCGCGTCGGTACCCCGGCGATCGGGCTCGTGCGCGACGGCTCGGCCGTGACGGGCGTCCGGACCGGTGCCGGGGTGCTCCCGGCCACGACCGTCGTCGTGGCCGCAGGGGCCGGGACCGCCACCCTGTGCGCCGGCATCGGTGTCGAGGTGCCGGTCGAGTCGTCACCGGCCGTCCTGGTGCGTCTCCGCGCCACGCCGGGGCTGGTACGGACGATCGTCGCCGGCCCCGAGCTGGAGGTGCGGCAGCGTCCGGACGGGACCCTGCTGCTTCCGCTGGCCTACGAGGGACAGACGAACCGAGCTGCCCTCCAGGACACCGCCGAGGCCGCCCGGCGGTCCCTGCTCCGGTTCTTTCCCGGGGCGTCGGACGTCGAGATCGTCTCCGCGGAGATCGGCTGGCGGCCGATGCCGGCGGACGGCGAACCGATCGTCGGAGCCGAACCGGGCACGTCCGGGCTGTACCTCGCCGTGATGCACGCGGGCGTCACGCTGGCCGCCGCGGCCGGCCGCCTCGCCGCCGAGGAGATCACGACGGGGGTCGCGGCGCCCGAGCTCGCGGGCTGCCGGCCTGACCGGTTCGTCTGAGACGCCGGCACCAGGGGCGTCCGCGCGCCCTGGTCGCCGGTCCGGTCGGGCCGGGGACCAGGGCGCGCGCCCTCAGACCGAGCGGGCGTGCGCCGCGAGCCGGTCGAAGGCCGCGTCCAGCTCGGCGTCGACCACCTGCGCCTCGGGGTGGTTGTCGAACCAGGACACCTGCTCCTCGGCGCCGATGTCGTAGGTGATGGTGGTGCCGAACTCGGGGACGAGCGTGCGCACCTTCGAGATGTCGAAGACCATCGAGTGCGCCTTGTCGCCCACCAGACCGGGGCCCAGGTCGGGCAGCACCCGCGCGATCGTCTCGGACGCGACGTGCACCAGGTCGGGGCTGCGCACGCCCGCGGCCTCGGCCAGCCACGTGTAGATCTGGTCCCAGGTGGGCGCGTGCGTGCCGGTGATGTGGAAGGTGTCCCCCACCGCGAGCGGGTGGCCGAGCAGGCCCACGAACCCGACCGCGAAGTCCTCGGTGTGCGTGATGGTCCACAGCGAGGTGCCGTCCCCGTGCACGACGACGGGCTTGCCCGCGCGCATGCGGGCGACGTCCGTCCAACCGCCCGACGTCGGCAGCACCGTGCGGTCGTAGGTGTGCGACGGCCGCACGATCGTGACGGGGAACCCGTTCTCCCGGTACTCCCGCACCAGCAGGTCCTCGCACGCGATCTTGTCGCGGGAGTACTGCCAGAACGGGTTGCGCAGCGGCGTCGACTCCCGCACGGGCAGCCGCGACGGCGGCGTCTGGTACGCCGACGCCGACGAGATGAACACGTACTGCCCGGTGCGGCCCGCGAACTGCGCGACGTCGCGCGCCACGTGCTCCGGCCCGAACGCCCGGAACTGGGCGACGACGTCGAACTCACGGCCGCGCAGGGCGGCCGCCACGGCCTCGGCGTCGTTCGCGTCCGCGACCAGCGTCTCCACCTCGGACGGCACCGTCCGGATCGAGGATCTGCCCCGGTTGAGCACCGTCACCCGGTGCCCGAGCCGTGCGGCTCTGGCCACCGAGGCATGACTGATGATTCCGCTTCCACCGATGAACAGGATGCTCTTGGACATGGCACCAATCCTTGCACCGTGCACCCTGTCTGCGCTGGTCGGGGGCGAGATCGGTCCGGTCTGCGGACACCCGCCGACCGGACCCCCGACCTCGCCCCGCGACCCTCGTCAGCGCTGCACGCGCGCGCTGCCCCCGCCCGCCAGCTTGGCCACCTCGGCGAGCGTCGCCATGGTGGTGTCGCCGGGGGTGGTCATGGCCAGCGCACCGTGCGCCGCGCCGTACTCGACGGCCTCCTGGAGCGAGCCGAGCTCCATCAGCCCGTAGGCCAGGCCGGAGGCGAACGAGTCGCCGCCGCCCACGCGGTCGAAGATCTCCAGGTCCGCCCGGTGCGTCGCCTCGGCGAAGCCCTCCTTGCGGGACCAGGCGATCGCGCCCCAGTCGTTGCGCGACGCCGACCGCACCCCGCGCAGCGTCGTGGCGATCACCTGGAAGTTGGGGTACGCCTCCGACGCCGTCTCGATCATGGCCCGGAACGCGCCCGTGTGCAGGTCGGTCAGGTTCTCGTCGACGCCCTCGACCTCGAAGCCGAGCGAGGCCGTGAAGTCCTCCTCGTTGCCGATCATCACGTCCACGTGCTCGGCCAGGCGCCGGTTGACCTCGCGTGCCCGCTCCTCCCCGCCGATGCCCTTCCACAGCGAGGGCCGGTAGTTCAGGTCGTACGAGACGATCGTGCCGTGCCGGCGGGCCGCGGACATGGCGGCCTCGGCGACGTCGGCCGACGACTCCGAGAGGGCCGCGAAGATGCCGCCGGTGTGCAGCCAGCGCACGCCGCGGGAGAACAGCGCGTCCCAGTCCACGTCGTCGGGCTGCATCTGCGCGATGGCGGTGTGACCGCGGTCGCTGACGCCCACCGCGCCGCGCGCGCCGAAGCCGCGCTCGGTGAAGTTGAGGCCGTTGCGCACCGTGCGGCCGATACCGTCGTAGGGCACCCACTGCACGTACTGCGTGTCGAGGCCGCCCGTGAGCATGAAGTCCTCGACGAGCCGGCCGATCTCGTTGTCGGCCAGCGCCGTGACGATCGCGCCACGCAGGCCGAAGCAGCGCCGCAGGCCGCGCGCCACGTTGTACTCGCCGCCGCCCTCCCACACGTCGAAGCTGCGGGCGGTGCGCACCCGGCGGTCGCCCGGGTCGAGACGGAGCATGACCTCGCCGAGGGCGACGACGTCGTAGGCGCTCTCGGCGGCGGGGCGGACGTTGAGCGAGGTCATCGGTTCTTCTCCTGGTCAATCTTGGCCGCGAGGTCCACGGCGTCACGGGTGCGGCGAGTGATCTCGGCCCAGTCCCCCGCGGTGACGAGCGCGCGGTCGACCATCCAGGAGCCGCCGACGGCCAGGACCGGCTTCAGACCGAGGTAGTCGCCGAGGTTGGCGGCGCTGACGCCGCCGGTCGGCACGAACCGCAGGCCGGGGAACGGCGCGGAGAACGCCTTGATGGCGGCCGGCCCGCCCACCACGGACGCGGGGAACAGCTTGACCACGTCGACGCCGAGGTCGAGCGCCGCCATGATCTCCGACGGCGTGGCGACGCCAGGCAGCACGGGGATGCCGTGCTCCTGCGCGCGGCGCACGACGGCGGCCGACAGCCCCGGGGAGACGATGTAGCGGGCGCCGGCGTCGACGACGTCGTCGACCTGGGCCACCGTGGTCACGGTGCCCGCTCCGACCACGACGTCGGGCTGGTTCTTCGCGACCGCGCGGATGGCGTCGAGGCCGCCCGCGAGCCGCAGCGTGATCTCGGCGACGGGCAGCCCGCCGGCGACGAGCGCGTCCGCGAGCCGGGCGCCCTCGTCGGCGCCGTCGACCACGACGACCGGCACGAGCCGGTGCGCGGCGAGCGCCTCGAGGACCGGGTTGTCGGGGGATGACATGCGTGCTCCGTTTCGCTATGGTGAACGCTTGTTGTTCACTGCGAAACGCATGCTACGTGAGGGAGTCCCATGGAAGCCAGCCCGCTCGGCGGCGTGGACAAGGCGCTGCTGGCCCTCGACACCCTCGCGGGCTTCGGCGCCGCGGGCGCGCCCCTGGCCACGCTGGCCCAGGCCGTCGGGGTCAGCAAGCCGACCCTGCACCGCACGCTCGCCGCGCTGCGGCACCGCGGCTACGCCGAACAGACCGCGGACGGCGCCTACCGCCTCGGCCCCTCCGCGCTGGCGCTGGGCAGCTCCTACCTGGCCGAGGAGAACCTGCCCGCGCTGCTGCACCCGGCCCTGACCGCGCTCAGCGCGGAGGTCGACGAGCTGGTGCACCTGGGCGTGCTCGCCGGGCGCGAGGTGGTCTACCTCGACAAGGTCGAGCCGCAGCGCGCGGTCCGCGTCTGGTCGGCCGTCGGACGGCGGCGCGCCGCCGCCACCACCGCGCTGGGCCGTGCCCTGCTGTCGGTGCAGGACCTCGACGACGCCGCGCTCGACCGGTTCGCCGGCACGGACACCGGGACGGGGCACCTGCGCGACGTGCTGGCCGAGGCGCGGCGGAGCGGGGTCGCCGGGGAGACCGAGGAGAACGAGCGCGGCATCGCCTGCGTCGCCGTGCCGCTGCTGCGCGCGGGGCGGGCCGTCGCGGCCGTCAGCATCACGGCTCCCGTGGAGCGGCTGCGGGGCACGGCGCGGGCCGAGCGGGTCGGCGCGCTGCGCGACGTGCTGCCCGGCCTGCTCCCGGCGGGCCTTGCGGTGCCGGCGGGCCTTGCGGTGCCGGCGGCGGGCGGACAGTGAGGCGACCACCCGCCTGACTCGCCATCCCGACTCCGCCGAGTCAGGTGGTTGGTCCGACCAACCCACTGACTCGACCCACCCATCTGCCGAGTCAGGTGGTTGCCCGATCTGCCGAGTCAGGTGGTTGGTCCGACCAACCCACTGACTCGACCCACCCGATCCGCCGAGTCAGGTGGTTGGTCGGACCAACCCGCTGACTCGACCCGCCTGATCCGCCGAGTCAGGTGGTTGGTGAGTCGGTCGGTTGGTGAGTCGGTCGGTTGGTGAGT